>NZ_CP042593.1:1229017-2458034 GCF_007995155.1 Cytobacillus dafuensis
ACAGACAAAGACACTATCATTTCTGTAACCGACAATGTTCCTAGTGGGCAACCAGGAGAATTAATCACAAATCAGTCATTAGCTTCATTGAGCTTTGGCACAGTTTTATACAGTGCAACAGGTACAGTTAGCACGAAGAAATTGCCTGTTACCATTACAAATTCTGGAGATAATGCTTCTAGATATACAATGTCTGTTACGTACAATAATGACACAAATTTCTCAAACTCGGCTGCCCAAAATAATGTCTCATTTTCTATGGAGCAAACTTCTCTGACTATTCAGCCAGGGCAATCGGCAACTTTTAACACCAATATGAACATACCGAAAAACTGTAAAACAGGAAGATACGAAGGCTATTTGAACATAACAGGTCCGTCTGGAAACTATGTTTTACCATTCATGGTTTACGTCACGGGTGTTGATGCAAGTACGCTTCCGTTTGCGATCCAAAACCTTTGGCAAGTTAAACCGATTTTAACTACGAGCGATCCTGTTAAAAACGGTGGTATAGCAGATAGTCAGCATTCCGGCACAGCACCATTTGTAATGACATATACCGGTCAAATTCCTGGAGACAAGATGAGCGTTTATCTGCTTAAAAAAGATAGCAGTACACCTAGCGGTTACAAAATAGTCGGAAGTTATGGTGACTATCTCACATCTTCACTCCCGGCAGGTGACGGCAGATCGGCTACTATGTTTTTCGCTGTACAGAAAAACTATTATCCGATTGATGAATCAGGAAATGTAGCAAATAATTCATCAATTGTTCCTGAAGGTGTTTATAAGCTCGGTCTTGGTTTAACCGTTGATGGCGTTAAAAGTGTCACCGCGTTTGGTGGGGGGCTTGTTGTTGATAGTACAAGACCAGTATTATCCTTCAGTACACCACTTGATTTTGAATTCCCTAGCACAACCAACGTTTTATCTGTAAAGGGGAATATCTATAGCCATGCTGCAGAGGTAGCGCAGCTGAACGGTGTGCAAAACCAGTATTATGCAGGAAGCCCTGTAGTGAGTCAAAGAAATAATGCGCTAATGATTTCAAAAAATAATGGATTGACCTACAATTATTATCTAAATTGCAACGCAAATGGCGATTTTGTAACACAATTCTCAGGTTTTGATGGTGCAACAACAATCAAATCTGTTCTAGCCAGTGCGACGGATGGCTATAGTGGAACCTATTACAAAAGCACACTTCCGGGTTATACCTATGCAGAAACAGGTAACAACAGAGCGGATGGGAATATTACACTAAGATACACACAATCACCAGCACTGTCATCTGTTTCTGCCAAAAATGGTTCGGTGTCGGCAACCTTGGCATTTAACCCACGACTTGTTTCACCTGTTGCAGGTGACTTTAAGATCGAGTATTCGGTAAACAACGGCGAAAGAAAGCCTATAGACACAACATTCAGCTATGATAGTACAAATTCAACAGCACATCTTGATTTCACACCAATTCCATCACAACCATACGATCAAGATATAACGGTATATTTGGATTATAAAGGTGCTGAGAAGAGCTATACCTTCCACACCAAGGCATTAACAGGTACTTTGGTACTTGATTACTACAAGTTCCAAGACGAATATATCGAAGCAGGTACGTTTACAACTGCAGGACAGAAAGCATTCGAAATTGGCAACCCTTTTGAATACACCAAAATAAGTGCTAAAGAAGCAAGAACAGCACGTGGATACAGAGGTAATCTAATTGCTCCAAATAGTGGCAAGGTTTTAGGTACATTTGTGGCTAAACTTGATTCCGATAATAAACTATCAGTCACGTATAAGCTCTATAATGGCTTAAAGACAACTGACTCGATAACCTTTATCTATTCTCCGACACAGTTTACATCTAAGAACTATGGACAATTAATAAAAGATTACAAGAATTCGCTGCAAACACAAGCATTAGGCTCTGCAACGGGCACATTTACTGTAAACAATGTAACAAGCGATACCATCTACATTTTCCTTAAGAGCAACAATGCAGCAGGTACTGCAAGCACTATCATTCCTGCCGATCCAACAAAAGACGTCAAGCTAGATCTTGTTAATGACATAACACCTACCACATTCACCTTCCATTACGGCGATACAGTTACGCAAACTGTTCCTGTAGGAACTTATTATTTGGAAGGGTATGGAGACGTTACAATTAATGTAGATTCAACAACATATATTGAGTTTGATAATAAATAATAAGTATTTTTTTTAGGGTTGGAATTTAGACGTTTTTCACGTCCACGCGTATATTTTTCCTAATATTAATAGGATGGGCAAAAGTAGGTGAAAACTTATTTTTGTCCTATTTTTTAGAGTAAACAAATAAAAAGTGTTTGCTACAACGTCTTTTTTTTATGGCTGTGTTAAAGAAAATCTTAAATTAAAGTGGTTAATGGTGGAAATCACAGTTAATAGCTTGATAAAAAACTAATAAAATTTATTGAACTGTTTAAAAATGTAATTTCTGATATTAATGAGTTTTAAAACTAAACAGTGAGCGATTTTTCCATAATTAACGATCTGAAGTGGTCCAAAATATGCAAGGTTTTATTCATTATCTTACCGGTTCCATTAGATTTAAGTCCGACATATTTAGGGAATAGAGCATATACTTTTGACATGGACGAAGATTTTGGAGATTACATATAATATCATAACTCTCTTGCCAAATGTTGTGATATCCACGTTATGCCAGAAATAAGTTAGCTAGGGTAGGAGTCCAATTTAGTATAGCTTTTTTTTCGCTCTTTAAAGGGGGGAGTTAGAATGTTAGGAAGAAGTGCTACTGTAGAGTCCTTTTAATAGTCTTATTCATGTTCATAGGTGGATGTCATACCAGTAAAGGAGAGGTTTCCTATCAAAAGGAAGACAAGGTGGTGAAAAAAACTATGTATTGGTCAGCCAAGGTAGATCCATCCATTGACCTTTCAAGCAATCAGATCATCTCCGTTATCATTGAATTCAAAACGAAGCCAGCGAGAATAGCCGTCTTAGTAGCGAAAGCAAATGGTATCACCCTGACACTAGAGGAAGCTAAGAGGCAAGTTGAACAAAGTCATCACACGTTTCGGAAACTTCTAACATTATTAGATGAAAATAATGTTCCGTATAGGATCAAGTACACTTATAAGACCGCCTTCAACGGAGTAACCATTGAACTGCCAGCAAATGAAATAAAACGATTAACGGCATCTCCTGTTATCTCTAAAATCTATCTTGACAAACAAATTCAACTTGAACCACCCGTTCAGCCTCGAGACCAAATGTAAGAGATAATTATCAGGTAGTCTATACAACTATTTTTTAAGTTTTTTATCATTTTACTAGTAGGTGGCTGTGTATAAATGTGTAAGTAGAACGTCTCAATGTTTAAGGACTCGTAAAAGAAAAAGATGGCATATAGCAGCCATCTTTTTCGCATCTTATAGTCATATTCTGTTACACTCTAAAAATCCTTCTAATCTCCGCGCTAAGTCCCTCAAAAATATAGGATTGTACAGTCTCATTATTTTTATATGTGGTATTGTTGGTTATATTTTTTTCTTCAAAAAGAAAGACAGTGACTTCCTTGTTTTCTGGATTAACGATCCAGTATTCGTTTACTCCACAAGACATATAAAGATCGAGTTTTTTAATCATGTCTTTTCTTCGAGTACTATTAGATAGTACCTCTACGACAAGTGATGGTACACCTTTATAATAATCTTGTTCATTTATTTTTTCCTCTAGGTCACAAATAATCATTATATCGGGCTGAACCATATTAATGCTCTCTTGTGATCTTCTAAGTTCAATGTCATATGGGGCAACCATTGGTGTGCACTTTTTCCCTTGAAAGAAGTTATAGAAAATGCCAAATAGCTCGGTTATAGCTATTTGATGAGCTGTTTTTGGAGAAGCGAGCAAATAGATTTCTCCGTCAATATATTCGTATCTTTCTTCGGATTCCTTCTGTAATTCTAGAAACTCTTCAAACGTTGCTTTTTTACCGTCAGAGCTATATTCTTGAGCCTTTTCACGTACTTGTTCCATCATAGTTGTATTTTCTGTAGATGCGTCTCTTACTGCGGTTAGTTTAGCAATTTCCGTACCGTTTCGTGTAATAATAATATCCTCATGGGCTGCTAGCATTAAATACTTTCCAAAATTATTTTGTAATTCGGTTGAATTAATGATCACAATGACAGCCTCCTTATGGTATTAGTTAAAATAGCTAATTTAGCTATTGTAATTGTATATTATTTACATTTAATAATCAATTAATGAGGAATTTGTTATATCAGGAAACATAAAGTAATCTATAAAATAGCTGTAGCTTATTTTACACCTAAACTAAATCGGATAAATATGGTGAATGGATATAACACTATAGTAGTAAGGTGAGAAATAATTTTATCTCCCTCTCAACCGTAGATCTATGTGGGGGAATAAATCTTAACGAAAAGTCTTTTAATAGGAGCATTTATTCATTTGCTAGGTGTATATTCGCGTATAATAGTAGTTTGTATAAGGTAATGATCTTTACGGAAATAATAAGAAAAATAATCTAAATAAAAGAGGCTTAGTTATGTGTAAAAGAAGTTTTAAAGATTTTAATTTAAGTGAAGAAATAGCAAACGCACTGGACAGTTTAAAATATGAAAATCCAACAGAAGTACAGAGTAAGGTCATACCTCTTGTGTTAGAGAAGATCGATCTTGTTGTGAAATCGCAAACAGGAAGTGGAAAGACAGCATCATTCGGGATTCCTATTTGTGACATGATCGATTGGAAGGAAAACAAACCTCAGGCGTTAATTTTGACACCGACGAGAGAACTTGCTGTTCAAGTGAAAGAGGATATCACGAACATAGGCAGATTTAAACGAATTAAAGCATCTGCGGTTTATGGAAAACAACCTTTTGCCATTCAAAAAACTGAATTAAAGCAAAAAACACATGTAGTCGTCGGAACTCCGGGCCGTGTGTTAGATCATATTGAAAGAGGTACTCTAGCGTTAGAACGGATTAGCTATCTAGTTATTGATGAAGCAGATGAAATGTTAAACATGGGTTTTATTGAACAAGTAGAGGCAATTATAACAAAGCTACCCACAAATCGAGTGACGATGCTATTTTCGGCTACTTTACCAGAGCAAGTCAAAAACCTATCCCTTAAATATATGAAAGCACCTATCGATATTGAAATAAAAGCAACTGGACTCACCACAGTTAAAATAGATCATTCTCTTTTTAAAGTAGAAGAAGACAATAAGTTTTCTATACTTAAAGATGTAACGATTGTTGAAAATCCAGATAGTTGCATCATTTTTTGTCGAACAAAAGATCGAGTAGATGATGTGTGTGATCAGTTAACGGATTTAGGTTATAGCTGCGATAAAATTCACGGTGGGATGGTACAAGAAGATCGGCTTGATGTGATGAATGATTTTCGAAGGGGAGAATTCCGCTATTTAATTGCTACAGATGTAGCCGCTAGAGGAATTGATATTGAAAATATCACACATGTCATCAACTATGATCTTCCATTAGAGAAAGAAAGTTACGTCCATCGCACGGGAAGAACGGGACGTGCGGGTCAGAAGGGGAAAGCCATCACGTTTGTTACCCCATTTGAGGATCGATTTTTAAGTGAAATTGAAGAATATATTGGTTTTGAGATCCCGAGCATAACCCCTCCTTCAATAGAAGAGGTTTCAAAAAAGAAAACTGCCTTTGAAGCAAAAATGAGTGTTGAACCAACGATTAAAAAGGCAAAAAATGAACAACTAAACAAACAAATCATGAAGTTATATTTTAATGGCGGGAAGAAAAAGAAGCTTAGGGCAGTAGATTTTGTTGGAACGATTGCTAAACTCGAAGGAGTTACAGTGGAGGATATTGGCATCATTACAATTCTAGATACTGTTTCTTATGTTGAAATATTAAATGATAAAGGTCCGATTGTGTTGAAAAAGATGAAAAACACGACAATAAAAGGTAAGTTGTTGAAAGTATATGAAGCTAAAAAGAAGTAAAGCGAAACAGAAAACCTCATTTATATCAATTACGGTGAACTGTATCATAAGTAAATGAGGTTTTTTCAAAAATATTGGTTTGCCTTTTTGATAAATCACAAGTGAGGTTACTAAAGAAAAAAGTGTGGTAAACTAAAATATCTTTAAAAAAGTTTATAAGGTGTTTGATAGGTTTGGAAATTAAACATTTGGAGTGTTTTATTGAAGTTACACGTACTGGCAATTTCACCAATGCAGCTGAAAATCTGTTTATTACGCAGCCTGCCCTCAGTAGAATTATCAAATCCTTGGAGGGTGAACTTGGTACACAGCTATTTATTCGCACAAGAAAAGGGCTGATTTTAACGGATGCAGGACGTATTCTAGAAAAACATGCATTAATAATTGAAAAACAGTTGCATCTTTTGGATACGGAACTTGGTCAGATGTTCATGCTAAAAAAAAGCCATGTCCGAATTGGACTCCCAGCGATAACTAATTCTATTTTCTTCTCACAACTGATTGCCTCGTTTCATGAAAAATATCCAGAGGTGACATTCCAATTGGAAGAGGATGGATCTAAGCCGATTGAGGAGAAGGTTGTCAATGGGTTGTTAGATTTTGGGGTTCTCGTTCTTACGGAGAAAAATGATAATCTAGACCATTTTAGGTTTGTTAATGAGAAATTAAAACTAGTGGTACCCTCGTTTCATCGTCTTGCGGGGAGACAGGAAGTGTCATTGAAAGAGCTTAAAGAAGAGAGCTTTATTATGTTCAATCGAGATTTTGAGTTAAGAAACCTTGTCATGACTGCTTGCAGAGAAGCTGGTTTTCAACCGATAATTATTTCGGAAACATCACAATTAGATTTTATTCAAGAATTGGTTGCTTACAATATAGGTATTACTTTGCTGCCTGAGAATACATGTTTGGAACTATCAAATGATTTTCGGACTATAACCGTAATCAATCCTACAATCGAATGGAATTTAGCTATGGTCTGGAAAAAAGATGCATACTTATCACAGGTTGCGAAAGAATTTATCCGATTTGCCAAAGTAAAGCTGTCGACATCTAATCATAACCATGATTCATAATCTAAAATTGAGTCAAATAGTAAAAGGCTTTCTCTTGTTAAGGGGAGGCTTTTTTATTGTGTAGGCTAAAGAGCGCTTACATACTAATTTGTTATGAATTGCATATGGGATTGGCATTGTATCTTTCCACTATAGTCATATTATAATTCTCTTTGTGGAAATTTTAATACATTTGAGGCGAGCGCTTCAATGTATTTTTATATAAGGTGGTATTTTATGCAAGCAAAAAAGGTTAAAGAAACGCGTGTTGTTCAAACCGATCAAGTTCTCATTAATGATTTGAACAATTATCATACATTATTTGGTGGAGTACTAATGAAGAAGATGGATGCTTGTGCGACACTTTCCGCTCGCAGGCACTCAAGGGTAAAGGAATGTGTTACGGCATCTACTGACTCAGTTAACTTCATTGAACCAATCAGAGTAAGTGATTCGGTTTGTGTCGAATCATTTGTTAGCTATACAGGTAAAAGGTCCATGGAGATTTTCTGTAAAGTGGTGGCCGAAGATCTTGAAACTGGAAAACGTAGAATTGCAGCTACAGCATTCTTAACTTTTGTCCCTCTAGATGAAAATAAAAGGCCGATAGAAGTTCCAGGTGTTATACCAGAAACAGAGGAAGAAAAATTTCTCTATGATACGGGGAAAGAACGTGAAAAAATTCGCAAGCTAAAAAGACAACAAAATAACGAACTCGTCTCCAAACTTTCAGTGGATAAACCATGGGATTAATACCGAGCAAAAAGGGAGAGAGATTATGCTAACAACATCAAGTTACGACCAATTGAAAAGTGCGCAAATAGCTATCGGAAAATTAAATTCCACAAAACCATCTATTTACAGAAAATTTATCAATATCATTAAACTGACTCGTCAATTGCAGTTTGGATATCAATATATGGGCTCATTAATTATGGATGAAGACCCAGGTAAATTCAATCCGATGTCTCAAGATGATTATGTGTTGTCTGTCTATTATCGGGAAATCGAAAATTTAAAAACAGACAAAAAATTCCTTGATTTAAAGCAATTACTAAAAACGCATAACCAACTCAGCTATGCTAATATTAGCAAGTTGGCATTGGGGGAAAACCCAGAAGCATTAGTTGGTCCAACTTTAGTCCGTTAATAGCTGAACGGAACCTTTCAAACCTCACTTAGAACTTTCACGGAGAACCGTATCATAAATAGTGGTAAAGCGTAGGGTGGAGGTAGTAGTTAACTGAAAGATGTGGCTATATAAATAAAGTTATAATGACCGGGAAAGTGATGCCCGGTCATTTTTTTGACATGCTTTTTAGTTGGTTAAATGGAATCACCGAAAAATGTCTGCATTCTTGAAAGAACCCTTTTTTCGCCCATTACTTTCATAATATCAAACAAATCAGGTGTATTGGTTCTGTTAGTTAGAGCGACCCTAATTACCATCGCTACATCACCAACATGCCCTTTGTAATTGTTAGGATTGGCTTTATATTGCTTCATATCCTTTGCAAATCCGAGTTCCCCAGCAAGTTCTTTCATTTCATGGAACCAAGCCTCTTTTTCATTATTAAACCTATAAGTTTTGCTAAAACCTAGTACAATTTCTTTCGCAACATCAAAACTTACATTTGTAGGTAACTTATAGCCACTCAATACATCCTTTTCAAACAATTCGTCATAAAAGAAAGCAATCATTGGCTTCACATCTGACCACTTTGAATAATCTTTTCTTGGTTTCTCAATTGTTCGACCTATATTTAGAATGTTTACAGTGTATTCCTTATTCTTGTCAATTAAAGTATAAAGCTCAGAATCAAATTCCTTTGACCAAGTGTATAAATGGTCAAATACTTGTTTACCAGTGAGCCTAGAGATAACATCCTTGCTGATATCACCCAGTTTATTCATGTCTAATAAAGCACCACTGGCATTCATTTTATCAGTATTGATAAAAAAGTCTCTAAATGATTTATGAGGGTTTGTCATCCTCCATTCTTCAAAGTCAGAATTGATGAGATTCATGAAGTATTCACTTAGAGCGATTCCTGGGTATCCTTGTTCTTTGTAATAATCAGCGGTACCATCAAGATCCTTACGTTTACTAAATTTCCGTTTAGAAGCTCCCACTTGCTTCATTATTGGAGCAATATGTCCGTATTCCGGTATTCTAAACCCTAAGGTTTCAAACAACTGAATATGGATAGGCACTGAAGAAAGCCATTCATCGCCCCTAAGACAAAAGGTTGTACCCATCAGATAATCATCTATGGCATGAGCAAAGTGATATGTTGGTAAACCATCCGTTTTCATGATAACAATATCTTGGTCATTTTCAGGTAACTCAATCGGACCTTTAACCAAATCATGGTACGTTATTCTACTATCTGATGACCCCGAAGATTTAAGTCTAATAACAAACGGTTTACCATTTAAAATTTCTTCCTTGGCTTGTTGAAAAGAAATATCTCGATGATTAGCCCACCTGCCATAATAACCTGTTGTTATTTTTAAGTTCTGCTGATTTATTCTTATCTTTTGTAAATCGTCCGTATCACAGAAGCAAGGATAGGCTAATCCATTTCGGACTAAATGCTTCATAAATACCTTATAGATTTGTATTCGTGAGCTTTGTTTATACGGTCCATAAGCCCCCTTATCGTCACCTGAAAGCTGAGGTCCTTCATCGAAATGAATCCCGAAGTATGACAATGAATTTATAATGTTTTCGAGACTGCCTTTTATTTCGCGTTTTTTATCTGTGTCTTCAATACGCAAGAAAAAGACTCCATTACTTTGGTGGGCTAATCTTTCCGATATTAAAGTTGCGTAAAGCCCACCAATATTCAATGAACCAGTTGGGCTCTGTGCAAAACGTGTAATCAAAGCAGATGAAGACAAATTTCTTGGCGGATATAGTGAATAAATATCAGCCGGTACCTGCCTGACATCCGGAAATAACAGTTCTGCCATGTTCTCATTTGACATTATCGAATCCTCCTATATGTTCAAAATAAAAAAAGCCCTTCATCCTATAAAAGGACGAAAGACTTGCTTCCGCGTTACCACCTAAATTGGTTAAAAACCCGCTCATAATGCAGCCATTCACTATCTTGCTGCACACTTCTTTAACGGGAAATTCCCGGTTGACTTACTCCAATTTTTCAGTCAACTGCTCCAAGACTTCTTTCATTAAGCTCGAATACCCAATTTCACCAGCATGGGCTCTCTAAGATTCGAGTGATTAATTACTCTTCCTCTTCATTGCACTTTACAATATGTGGATATAATTAGAGAAACAATAATACATTATGATTAAATTGTCAACAAATTCTGACTATGAGGACAACAGTCTTTTTGCTACCGCCCATTGGTTGGTAACTCGCTCGTTCAAGTCGGGACTAGAAGAAGTGAGTGAAGAGAGGAGAACCATTTCACAAATAACGGCAAGTTTTCTAATGAGTAACTTCAAGAAAGCGTATATATTAGGTTGCCAAAAAATGGACGATGGCACTTTCTTGTTCACCGCTTTGATGTACATTTGATGCATGTAACATTTGCTTACTTTAATATTCTCCTTTAATGACAAAATACGAGCCCCGAATGGTTCCAGCTAGTTTAGACTTTTGCCTAGCAAACTTAAACTTCCCTTCTAACTCTTTTGGTACTTCCATCCCATCAGAAAGCTTAAAACCAACAGCCCGCTTCTTAGGATCATCCACCGTATACATGACGTTGACGCTAAGACCATCCTCATAAATGACGTAGGCAAATTTGATATTTTCCACTTGAAAACGCGACGTTTCTAAAGGTTTGGCCGCAAACTCAATATCACGTTCTTTCAAAATTTGGTTCACATAATCAAGGGTCTCGTAGGACTCGCTAGCAGGTACAACCATAAATTCATGCTTGTATTTGTTCATAAAGTATCGAGCTTCATTAGCACGTAACCCAGCAAGCGCTTCTGCTACGGGTGAAGACTCTAAACCAACTGTAGACACATTTTTAAAGTCAACGATATAGGACAATTCCATCTCTCCTTTTATTTCCTAACAACAGGAATCCACATTTCACCAAATACTGAGCCGTTTCGTTGCCCCATTATAACCGCTGTATTTGGCCCTCCAACATAGGCAAAATTCTTTGCTTCCGGCAATACTTGGCCAAATGCAATGCCAGTAACCATATTACTCAGCTCTTCAGCTGTTTCTGCTGCCCCTTTTACAACTAGGTATTCTCCTTTTGGAAATTGAATCACTCTGGATGCTTCTGGTAATGATGCCTCTGTCATGACGCCGGCATAATGCATCATTTTGTTATTCACCGCTTCATTCACGACAAAAATGTAGTCATTTGTAGCAACGGCTTTTAGCTTGTCAAGCCTTCCATCTTGTTTGACGGCCGACCAAAAATCTGCCTTTTCCTTGTTTATGCCAGCATAGTCGGTGTAATCGCTTTTAAGCTCAGTTCCAATACCTAAAACAGTAAAGCTTTCTTTCTCTTCTAGGGTATAATTTGCCATATTCAGACCATCCTCTTTTTAAAATTTTTCAAATGATTTGTCTTTTCACTTGATGAGTTTATAATAGTCTTTAATCATGTCAAAAAATGATACTGTTTAGGAGATCCGATGAAAAAAGTTGAACGAATTAATACCATCATGCGGTATATCAACAACCGCTCCCACTTTACATTTTCCGAGATCATGCAAGAATTTAACATCTCGCGTTCGACCGCTATTAGAGATATCAGAGAAATTGAAGCCATGGGGATGCCGCTTGTCGCTGAAGTTGGAAGGGATGGGGGTTATTTTGTCATGAACAACTCTGTCCTGCCCACTGTTCGCTTTACCGATAATGAGATTAAAGCTCTTTTTATTGCCTTTATGGCCACAAGAAATCAACAACTCCCATATTTAAAGAGTCGTCAGTCTTTAGCTGAAAAATTACTAGGCCTCACATCAGAAAACCAGCAAGATGACCTTGTTCTATTAAATCAAATCTTGCTTTTTGAAGGGACCAACCCCCATAATCCCGACCTACTTGATTTGTCAGACCTTCCCCATCCTATGTTAGAAAAACTCATCCAAATCCTTCTTTTGGATCGCTATTTACAGATTACCATCAAAGAAGAGAAGGTAATAAAGTCTTTTCCTATTTATCTCTTGCACCTTTACCGTGAAAAAAGCCTTTGGCTGATTGAAGGCTTTGACTTAAAGGAAGAAAAGAGGCAGATTTTCTCTGTCGACCATCTCACCAATGTCGAAACCTACCCGATGAAAAAAAGATTAAGTAAGAAAAAGATTTTAGAAAAACTAAGTAAGCAGGAAGAAGTAATCAATCTTGTCCTTGAACTTGGTCCAAAGGCGATTGCCCAGTTCAAAAAATACCATCCTTTAAAAGTTTCAATTTCCTATACGAATCCTTACCAAACCACAGCCATTCTAAAGACTTTTATTAATGTTAATAATCCCGAAGAGTTGACCGAAATAACAAATTGGCTGCTTTTCCTAGGTGGGGATATTAAGGTCAGGGAAGTGCCTGAAGAAGTCTTAGAAGGTTTACGAGAGAGATTATGTTTATTCTGCCCATAAGCAGTGCTGGTTAAAACCCCAATAATTTTGAGCTTGGCCAGCAGCCAGTAACAATTAATAAAGGGTCTTATACTGTTCGTAAAACAGGAGTAAACTTAATAATGAATGATTGATTAGGGGTGATTTTCATATTTAGGAAAAACACAAAAAGGATACTTAGAACATTATTAACAAATCCAATATTAATTATTGGATACTGGATTTTTTGCTTTGAGTTAGCTTCATTATGTATGTATGGAAGAATTAATAATAATATTTATTTTTTATTATTATGTATCGTACTTTTAATATCTATCATTGTATTTACTACAATTAGAATTATAAAAGATAGAGAATATGACTCTAAAAAATCAAATACATGGCAATATATTTCTATAATAATTATGGTGGCAATAACATTATTTTATGGAGTAGAGATTTATAAAAGTGCAACAAATTATGGTGGCAAACTTGCGTGGACTATAGAAAGAATAAAAAATGAAAGATCAGTTAAATTTGAACATAATAATATATATGAATATGGAGTAGAAGGTATATTTGAAGATATAAATAAGGAATATACTTTGCCAAAGAAATTATATATGGCAAGTGATTTTAAGCTTACATTTAATTCAGATGGAACAATCACATCTTTTGATACATTTGTTTATGGGAAAAATGAGGATGGGAAAGAGGAAACTTACTTAATATCTTATGATGTAAATAAATCACAGGATATTACTGTATGGCTAAATGGATATGCAGGTGCCGATTATGATGAGGATAAACTATTAGAACCTCTAATTAAAACGGTTAACGCTATTCCAGTTCAGCAAACCGTTAGTAAGTGGAAGGAAAGTAAATATGGATTAGTTTATTATGGAAAACGAAATTGGGGATATAACACAGAGGGAATTATTAATATTAATGAGGAAGGTAAGGAGCATCATCTTGAAGAAGAAAGTTCTGAAATAATTGGGTATACGGTATCTATATTTGTCCCTGGAAAAGAGAAAGAGATCATACCAGCTAGATATCACTTAATAGGTGACCCAAGTTGGAGTAAACCAAAGACTACGCCAAATCAAGATAGTTCTAAAGAGAAGCAACAAGAGTTAACGAATAACAATGAACAGTTTTTCTTATCAAAAGAAGTTGGTTATAGACTAAATTTTGTAGACAAAGCATTAGGAAGTAGTTTTTATTCACTAAGCATGACTGTTGATGGGGGTGAAAATTGGGAAGTTATAAATGAGGATCCATTCAATGGAACAATTGGTGGGCCATCAGGAATAACTTTTATTAATAATCAACTTGGATTTTTAGGAGCAACCAGACCTTCTGGTACTGAGGGCGAGTTATATCGTACAGATGATGGGGGAATATCATTTACAAAGGTAAATTATACACCCCGTGAAGTAAAATTAGATAGTGGACAGTCTATAAGTCCTTTCGATTCTCCAGGTATGCCTTATGAGAAAGATGGAGTTTTTAATATGTTAGTCGGGCAAGGAGCAGACGGAGATTACAATGGTAATAGTAGTGCACTTTATCGATCAAAAGATAATGGAGAAACATGGGAATATTTAAAAGAAGTTAAAAAGTAGTTAGTATTAAATAAATAATTATATATTGAAAAACCTCCGTTGCAGGTTTAACGGTGAACCGCATCATAAGTACGTGAGGTTTTCTAATATGACCACATAATAATTAGAGCGAGAATTTAGCTGAGATGAGAAGTAAGGGATAACTTCTCTTTTTTGTTTGCATTTGAGCTTTGTATCTCTACCTAATTTAATTTTAAATCGTATCAGGTAGATCGCCTGAGGACGTAAACAAATTTATCGCAGATTAACTGGCAGTAAGACCCCCACTTCAAGGTTACGAGAGAATCAAAGAAACCTAAGTGGGGGATGAAAGCCGACTAAGAATGCCGAGTCCTGTGGCAACGTCGGCACTAGCACGTCCTGTGCGTCGAAAAACCCCCACTGATGGAAGTTTCACTTTATTCAATGAAAATATTTTTTTCGGATTTCTATCTTCTAGCTAGTCTTAACATTAAATTATTTTTAATTACAGCCGATATTTTATATAGATTGTATTTATAATGAGGTGATGTTAAATAGGCTATGGAATGGTAAATAGGTTGGAATTGCAAATAATTATAGGCGAAAAGTGAAAAAGGCAAATCATAGGAAACTATGGGACGCAAAGCCATGGGCCTGAACTACATTAATTAAATGTAGATGGCAGCCGGTTACCACAAGAAGTCATAGCAAATGTTTCTATGAACCTTCTTTGGGTTCTTTTTTATTTGCTTTTTTTTACACGAAAGGTAGGTATATTGTATGATTAAAAAATTATTTAGTATTAAGACTTTTTTAGTAGTAATGATACTTATGTATCAATTTAATTTTCTATTTGGAGAATTAAAGGTATCCGCAAACACTAATATTTTACCTCCTAGTAACCTAACTTTCCAATCGATAACACCAGATGATGGAAAACTGACATGGAGTGCAGTATACGGAGCAACTGGATATAATGTTTATGAAATTAAAGATGGACAACTTATTCTGTTAGGAAAAACTAACACAATAAGTTACAGCTTAAACGATCTTCCAGAAGGATCATACAGATATGTTGTTTCAACTTTAACTAGTGAAGGAGAATCTGGTCCTTCTGCTCCGGTAAATGCAGAAATTGTTTACCCTAATATGCTGGCGCCGGCCACATTAAGCTCAGTTATCCGAAATGGTAACGATATCGTTCTTAGTTGGGGCTCATCTCAATATGCTCAAAAGTATAATATTTATCAAATTTCAGAATCAGGGGAAAGAACACTTTTAACATCAACTACAGCAACAACTTATACTATCGCAAAAGCAGAAGAAGGTCTACATACTTACTCCGTCTCTGCTTATAATGCTCTTTACGGAGAATCTCCTGATGCTGAACCTATCAAGGTAGAAGTGGGCTATCCAGAGATGAAGCAGCCTTCAAATCTTTCCTTTACAATTACAAATGGCACAGATGTGAATATAAAATGGCAAGGTGCAGATTATGCAACTAGCTATAAGATTTATCAAGATATTGATGGAAAGCTTGAATTACAAAAAACTGTGACTGGGACAAGTGTGACATTCAGTAATCAACCGGCAGGAGACTATACGTATAAGGTTTATTCTTATAGTGATCGTTTTGGAGAGTCTACAGAAGGCAGCCAAATTTCCTTAACGGTAGGTTCAATTGTTATGACAGCACCAAACAACGTAACTTATAAAATTCAAAATACAAATGATGTAGTGTTGACTTGGGGGACTGTTCCATATGCGGATAGTTATAAAGTTTATGAATTAAATAATGGAGAAAAAACTTTAAAAAGTACAGTGAAAGGAACAACAATTACATATTCAACTCTTAAAGGCGGTGAACATGAATATATCGTTCATTCCTATAGTGATCGCTTTGGAGAGTCTGAAGCAGGAACTAAAGTTTCCTTCAGTATTGATACTGTCGAGGTTTATCCTCCTAAAGAGCTTTCTTATAAAATTCAAAATGGTAATGATATTGTCTTAAGTTGGAGTAGTGCAGAGAATGCTACTAATTATAAAGTCTATCAAATCATTGATGGACAAAAAATCTTGAAAAATACTGTGACAGGAACATCTATAACTTTTACGAATATGTCATCAGGAAGTTATCAATTTGAAGTTCGTACGAATAGTACTCGTTTTGGAGAATCAGAAGATGGAGCTCAAGTTTCTTTTACTCTTGATCAAATCAATATGAGTGCACCGAAAAATGTGAAATACGAGATTAAGAATGGAAATGATATTACCCTTAGCTGGGATGCTGCGGAGAATGCAACACACTATAGAATCTATCAAGTAATTGATGGCAAAAAAGTGTTAAAAACAACAGTATCTAATCTTACTGTTCCATTTAGTAATTTGCCAGAAGGGGATATTGCTTACGAAATTTATTCTTATAATAGTCGTTTTGGAGAATCAAATGAGGGAACAAGTATTAAGATTTCGGTCGTTTATCCGAAAATGCTTCCTCCAGAAAATGTTAATCAAACTACTATAAATGCAACGTCTTTCACTTTAAAATGGGATTCTGCTGAATATGCAACAAATTACAAGGTATACCAGATTGTAGATGGACAAAAAATCTTGAAAAATAATGTAACCGGTACAAGTATTTCTTATAGCAATATGCAGACAGGTTCTTATAAATATGAAGTTTACTCCTATTCTACTCGTTTTGGAGAGTCAGAGGAAGGTACTTCTATAGACATCGTTGTAAATGGTCAGGATTTACCAGCACCTGAAAATGTATCTTATAGTATTTCCAATGGGAATGATCTTACATTGAAATGGAATGCTGTTCAATATGCAACAAGCTATAACATTTATCAAATAGTTAACGGAGAAGCAACATTAAAGCGTACAGTTACTAGTACGAATACAACCTTGGTAAATTTCCCAGCAGGAGAGTTCAACTTTGTAATTAAAGCTAATTCATTAATCTTTGGTGAGTCTTCTATTGGAGCGGAATTGAAGGGGAATATGGAATTCCCTATTATGGAGAGGCCGAAAAATTTAACTTATAGCGTTACAAATGGAAATGATATAACTTTAAAATGGAGCACAGTGCCTTATGCTACATCTTATAAGATCTATCAAATTATTGATGGAGAAAAGGTTTTTAAAAGAACTGTGACTAGTATATCAGCTGCATTTGCGAATATGCCAGAAGGTGATTATGAGTATGTCGTACATTCCTACAGTGATCGCTTTGGTGAATCTCTAGAAGGAAGTGCGCTGGAATTTAAACTGGCTTCAAAGATTATGGAGGCACCAAGTAATTTTACAAAAACGATCGCAAATGGAAATGATATCGTTTTAAGGTGGAATGCATCTACTTATGCACAAGAGTACAGAGTGTATGAGGTTGTCGAAGGAGAGAAAGTATTAAAAAGAAAAGTACCAGGAACGACAACTACATTTACAAATATGCCAGAAGGTGATTATGAGTATGTCGTGTATTCTTACAGTGACCGCTTTGGTGAATCTCCAGAGGGAAGTAGTACACAGGAATTTAATCTAACTTGGCCAATCATGCAGGCTCCAGATAATTTTACAAAAACGATTACAAATGGAAATGATATTGTCTTAAGATGGAATGCATCTACTTATGCACAGGAGTACAGAGTGTATGAGGTTGTCGAAGGAGAGAAAGTATTAAAAAGAAAAGTACCAGGAACGACAACTACATTTACAAATATGCCAGAAGGTGATTATGAATATGTCGTATATTCCTACAGTGATCGCTTTGGTGAATCTCCGGTGGGAAGTACGCAGGAATTTAATTTAACTTGGCCAATTGTAGGGGCTCCAACTTTAACTGGAAGCGTCTTTAATGCTAATAATATTACCCTTTCTTGGAAAACCGTACCATGGGCAAATGAATACAGAGTTTATAAAGTGAATGGGGAAAATAAAGAATTAATTTATAAGGGCACTGCGTTAAACTATAAAGTTTATAATTTGACAGAGGATGTTCATTCATTTGAAGTAACGGCATATAGTAACCGTTTTGGTGAGTCGGTTCCATCCGAAAGTTTTGATCAAAAGATCGTATATCCTATTATGGAATCGCCAAATGCTTCTCTGAAGTTATTAAATGGAACAAGTGCACGAATTTCATGGGATTTTGTTACGTATGCAAATAATTATAATATCTATGAAATTATTGAAGGAAAACCAGTTCTTTTAGTCAAAGGCGTGAATAATTTATCATATGATATCCACAATCTTTCATATGCAGATCATGAATATTATGTGACATCGTACAGTAACTCATTTGGAGAGTCTAAACCATCACAGATTGTTATTGCTAAATTAATAGTTGATACTGAGGCACCAGAAACAAAAATCAATGCTCCAACAGAATGGGTTAATCAAAATCAGTTCATTACGCTAGAAGCAATAGATAATGAAGTAGGAGTAGAAAAAACGTATTACTCAATTAATGGATCTGAGTATGTAGAAGGCAATTCTTTCACAGTAGAGAAAGAAGGAGTTAACAAGATTTCTTATTACTCAGTTGATAAAGTAGGTAATAAAGAAGAAGTGAAAACGGCAGAGGTGAAAATTGATAAAATTGCACCTAACACTTCATCTAATGCCCCAGAAACATGGGTAAAAGAAGATGTAACAGTAACTCTAAAGGCAGAAGATGAGTTAAGCGGAGTAGCAAAAACGTATTATTCTATTAATGGTTCAGAGTATGTAGAAGGAAGTTCCTTTATAGTAAAGAAAGAAGGAATCACAAAAATTTCTTATTATTCAGTTGATGCAGCAGGCAATAAAGAAGAAGTAAAAACATTAGAAGTAAAAATTGATAAAACTGCTCCAACTGTTTCTCTTGCACTAGAAGAAGAATATAAGCTTGGTGCGACTTTTACATTGGACTATTATGCTGAAGACCATCTGTCAGGAATAATGACAGAAGAAGTTACATTAAATGGTAAAGAATATAAAAAAGGTGATCAAATTACATTAGATCAACCAGGTGAGTATAATCTTCGTATTAAAGTGACAGATGCTGTTGGACTGTCAACTGTGGTAGAAAAGACATTTGCTATCTACATCCCAATTACTCTTGAAGTATTGCCAAAAGTAATGAACGGAAATAAAGGAATCTTTACTGTGAAAGCAACTTTACCAAAAGAGTATCAATCTTTCTCATTTGATATTTCTTCTGTAAGGTTAAATGGAGTATCGCCTGTATTAGATAATAATGGTCTACAAAAGCAGGCTGAAAAAGGGCATTTCAAATTTAACCGTGAAGAATTTGTTTGGAAGCCAAGTGAAGTAAATCTTGAACTCCGTGGATATTTAGATAATAAATTTTTAGTAGTTGGTAAGACTACGGTGGAAGTTAAAAAATAATCTAAATGGAAAAGAACTTCTCAAATTGAGATGTTCTTTTTCTTATTTTAAGTATTATACAAATTTATGTCTTTAGATTTGAAATCTAGCAATGCCAAAAAAAGAAATCAATCTTTTCCACAATCGTAATCCAATATATTTATATCGTTGAATTATTCAGCAAAAACCGCCTATTATTTCCCTGGAAATACAAACTTCGACTAGATTTCTGATTTTTCTACTTTAATCTCGTACTAAAAAGGTGCCTCCTGAAAAGAAGGCCCCTTCACACCTATTAATATAATAAATACTTCTCACGAACCTCGTTAAATTGATCTAAACCAGCCTGCCATGATGCTTTCATTTCTTCAACACTTTTGCCAGCTTCAATATCAGCACGGATGGAGCCATTGCCGACAAGGTTATCAAAGAAGGAGATTCCTGCTGCACTCGGTGCTCTAAATTGGAATTCGTTTGGATACATATCATGGATTGTTTTTACGATATACAAACCTGTTTCAAACGGCTTATAGGAGTTTCGGTTCGTAACATGAATTTGAATTCCATGGCTTAACACATTCGCATGCTTTGAGAAGGTCGGTATAAACGAAGCCGCTCGGAAGGTGACACCAGGTAATTTGTACGAGTTTAACTTTGCAGCTAAGTTGTCGCTATTGATGAACGGTGCTCCAATCAATTCAAATGGTTTTGTTGTTCCTCGTCCCTCGGAAACATTGGTTCCTTCAATGAGGGCAGCCCCTGGGTAGACAACCGCAGTTTCTAATGTTGGCATGTTTGGTGACGGAAGGACCCATTCTAATGGCGTTTCATCGTAATACATGTTCCGCTTCCAGCCTTCCATTTCCACAACTGTTAAATCGGCACCAATTTCAAATTCGCTATTGAAAAGCTTGGCTAGTTCCCCAACTGTCATCCCGTGGCGGACAGGAATCGGATATTCTCCGATGAACGAAGAGTACTTATCCTCGAGCACAGGTCCTTCGACTTTTGTCCCACTGATTGGATTCGGACGGTCTAGAACAATAATTGGAATATTGTTCTCTTTTGCTGCTTCCATCGCTAGTGCCATGGTGTAAATATAGGTGTAAAATCGTGCCCCCACATCTTGGATATCAAATAACAATACATCGACATTGCTTAGCATTTCAGGTGTAGGCTTTTTTGTCTTTCCATATAGGCTGTAAACAGGAAGTCCTGTTTTTTCGTCCGTATATTGTTCAACATATTGACCCGCTTGTGCACTTCCACGAACACCGTGCTCAGGCCCGTAAAGAGCAGTCAGGTTCACTTTGGGGTTGTTGAAGAGTAAGTCTACGATACTCGCAACGTTCTGATCAACTCCGGTTGGATTGGTGATCAAACCTACGCGTTTATCTTTAATCAAATCAATTTGATCCTGTAACAAAACCTCTATGCCCAAACGGAACTTTTTATTGTTTTTCTCTTTATCGTTCTTGGCCATCGTCGCAGAAACGGTAGACAGTAGTAGAACAAGAACCAATAAACCAGTTAACAACTTTTTCAAAAGTACCCCTCCTCACCTTTATCGCAGATTAACGGGCTGTAAGACCCCCACTTCAAGAAGTTGAGTTAAGAATAAATTTCTAAGTGGGGGATCAACAGCCCGTATGATGAACACAGACTAAAAGCGCCACATCGTGTGGCAACGTCTGCGTGCCCCACTTCGTGTGGGCCGCAACTAACCATCAGTGGGGGATAAGCAGACTAAGAACGCGACGTCCTGTCGCAACGTCTGCACTAGCACATCCTGTGCGTCGAAAAACCCCCACTGATGGAAGTTTCACTTTATCTATCCAGCTTAGGGAAAATAGCAGAACTCTCAGAGTTAAAACTAAATTCCCTACTTAGTATCCTAAACCGTGGTCAAAACCGTATAAAACACTACCATCATGGTTGTAAATCGTGACTGGAAGTTTTCCAGTTGGATTGTTTTTACCAAAAATGGTGTTTGCTGCTGCTTCAAAGCTAGCTGGTCTGAATCCATATTGAACGAGATAGGCATCCACATCTGTATAGGACATAATGTCATACGGATTTCTAGCCCCCACTGCAATTACAGGAATACCTGTACCAATAAGCTGGTTGGTCATTAACATTTGACTGCCGCTTGGCATTCTAGCTGAAACACTAGATGTATAGGTGCTCACAATGATGGATTTTGCGCCCCGTACTTGTGCCATCTGTGAGTCAGTAAGTGTAGTCGATGTATTAATATAGGTAACGTTCTCATGGTGCTTTTTGACCTCATCTGCGAGGAGATTAGCGGACAAGCTTGAGCCACCCACCACCACAATCTTATCCTCTTTTGCTACATTAAGTGGCAGTACAGTGTTATTTTTTACAAGCGTAATGGATTTAGCTGCAGCTTCTTTTTCTATTGCTTTATGATCTGCTGAGCCTACCACCTGTATCGCATTTGCTACCTTCTCATCAAGGCTCTGCTCTACTTCTGCCATAACGATGCCGCGATTTAATTTCAAGGTTAAAATCCGCTCTACTGACTGCTCAATTCTTTCGATTGAGATATCGCCAGATTTCACTGAATCATAGATTCCATTGGCTACTTCTACTATTCCAACAGGCATTAACAGAACGTCCGCTCCGGCTTTAACTGCACGAATCGCTGCATCAACAGAACCAAAATGATCTGCAATTGCACCCATATTCATGGCATCAGTTACGATAACACCTTTAAAGCCCATTTCTTCGCGCATTAGACCCGTTAATATCTTGTGTGAAAGCGTACCTGGTACAGAGACTTCTGTTCCGTCCTTTTTAGAAATTGCTTTTGTATCATCAATTTTCGGGAACGTCACGTGTGCTGACATAATCGCATCAATACCAGAATCCATTGCCTGCTGGAATGGATATAGTTCTACTTTCTTCAATCGATCAAGATCATGTGGTACCGCTGGAAGTCCTACATGGGAATCAACCGCAGTATCTCCATGACCTGGAAAATGCTTAGCGGTTGCCGCAGTGCCCGTTTCATGGAGCCCTTTAATATAGGCATTTCCTAGATTAGCCACTAACTCAGGATCCTCACCAAATGATCGAACACCTATCACCGGATTATCAGGATTATTGTTTACATCCAACACTGGTCCAAAATTCATGTTAATCCCAAGTGCGTTTAGCTCTTCACCAATTGTCCTGCCGACTTTTTCAGCTAGCTCTTCAGATCTAGTCGCACCTAACGCCATATTCCCTGGCATATCGGTACCAGTTTGCAGACGTGTAACAATTCCGCCTTCCTGGTCAATCGAAATTATTAGGCCGTACTTTTCCGCAGCTTCTTGATAGGCACTAACGAGCTTAGTTGTTTGAGCAGCTGTCACCGTATTTTCGCGGAATAAAATCACACCACCAAGATGATAATCCTTAACAAGCTGGGCAATTTCCGCATTCATTTCTGTTACATTTTTGCCATTCCAATTTCTAAAATCAGGCATCAGCATTTGCCCGACCTTTTCTTCCATCGTCATATGCTCGATGGCTTTGCCGATAAGGTCATAGCGAGTGCCTTTTTCTTTTTCAATAAGGATTTTGTCTTGATTTCCCTTGAATTGAATCGAAATTCTATCGCTATTGCTGCTATCGCTGACAGAGATAAACGTTGTACCATTGTGACCAGATAAAGTTACTTCTCCATCTTTAGATACAGAGGCAACATTTTTATTAGATGACTTCCATTTTATATTCTTAGACGCCAGCATAAAGTGGCCATCCTCATAAACATGCAGAGCGTTTAAATCAAGCTTGTTATCTTTAACTTCCCTTGTGACCTGGGGAACATTGAGGTCAATCACTAAATCCTCAATTTCCGAAGCAGCGGTTGCCCCAGCAATTGGAATCCCTGTTAACACTAGTACAAATGCCAAAAACGAGGTGAAAAATGTCTTTAAATATTTTCGCATGTTTCTCCTCCTCTAGTATTTCACACGTTAAGAAAGTATAAATTGCCAGCGCAGAAGATGATCCGACGTAGTTGCCAATTTTAGGAATTAAGTACGACGGACAGGATGTCCTAGTCGGGCGAATGCCACAGGACGTGGCTTGTATGAGCGCGATAAGTGCAACTACGCCTCTGTCTTCGCCTTTCCAAGGCTCGCCAATCGGCGAGTTTTCTTTATGATTTAATAGTCTCTTAATACCCATTCATTTTTTGAAAAAGAAAGATCATCTCCAGAATCCAGTTTTGGATTCTGGATATACCAGCCGCGGGAATTTGTTGAACTATCGGTTCCATAGACAAACCGTAATTTCGTCGCATCACTAGGTATAGCCAATTCTTTCTTTTCCCAGCCATTGCTTGTGCCTGTAAATAGTGCAAGCTGGTGCCAACTGCCATCTCTAAAAATCTCTACGGTTCCGGAATCCCATACATTCTCAATCATATGCCATGTTGAGAATGTAAGTTTGGCATCCTTAGATAATTGAAGGTCAGTTTCCATTACTCGATTTAGCTTGTCGCCATACCCTGCAAACCAAGCATCACTCTTACCAGGAATCGAGACAGGAATCGAATCAGCTACATTTCTAGCAAATAAGCGACGGGTTTGATTCATGGACCCCATATTTCTAGACGGATGGACACGGTTGGTCAGTAAAATCGCTACTGTTTTATTGTTTGGGCTTACTACAATTGAAGTTCCAGTATACCCTGTATGGCCAAAAGAGAATGTACCTTCTGATAAAGCATCCATATACCAGCCCTGCCCTAGCTCCCAGCCAAGTCCATGGTCATTCCCAGGGAATGCAGTATTCTGGTTTTGTAGCAGCAATTGTACTGTTTCCGGCTTCAGGATTCTTTTACCGCCATACTTGCCTTCATTAATAAAAATATGTGCAAGCTTAGCCAGGTCATTTGCGGTCGAGAACACACCGGCATGTCCAGCAACCCCATCCAATGACCATGCGTTCTCATCATGAACTTCTCCCCACACGAGACCACGATTTGGTGTGGCCTGGTATTCAGTTGCCGCAATGCGGTGTTTCAAAGAAGCTGGTGGATTGTACATTGTATCCATCATCCCTAAAGGTTCTGTGATATGCTCCCGAACGAATTCATCCTGGCGCTGTCCGGACAGGTGCTCAATTAACATTCCTAATGTAATCATATTTAAATCACTGTATTCGTAAGTCGTACCGGGTGCATTTTTCAACGGTTGGTTTAATACCAACTTCAGCCGATCTTCTCTTGAATTACCTTTTGAATATAAAGGAATCCAAGCAGTGAACCCAGAAGTGTGGGTTAACAACTGGCGAATGGTCACGTTATTCTTACCATTGGTAGCGAATTCTGGAATATGTTTTGCCACCGGATCATCGAGATTGAATAATCCTTTTTCAAAAAGTACCATCACGGCCGTAGCAGTGAATATCTTACTGATAGATGCTAAGTCAAAAATCGTGTCGTTTTCCATAGGAATTGGATTTTCCATTTCGATAAACTTATCATCGGTGTATTGAGCTGAATAGCCATAAGCGTCATGTTTTACAATTTTCCCAGCTCTTGCTACAAATGTGACAGCGCCTGGCATTAATTTTTGTGAAATTGCTTGGTTCATAATTTGATCGATTTGCTGGAGTGGAGCTTCCACCATCCCGGCTCCTCGTGCAGAGCTTGGGTGAAGAACGCTCGAAACAGGGATGACAGTCGAATTCCATGTAAAGACAGGGTGTGGTTTCTTAGAGGGGAATGTGAGTTTTTCTTCCTTTTCAATCGTTGGATCATTAGGGTGGTCATTGTTGGCAAATACTGTTGATGTGCCTAGTAGCATAGTGCAAACTGCAGTAATCATAAATGTATTTCTTTTCATATACCCTCCTTTATATAATTGACAAAATTGTAGGCGGATCTCCCAGATGTATACCAAGATTCTGGTAACGCTTACAGTAAAAGCATATAGGTAATGGTGTACAGTAGTCTATACAACATAAGTCTCATAACAGTCGTTTCTACATGTCAAAAGGATTACACCATTGGTATTATTTTTTGAAATTTCTGATAAGTAGAGCGGAATTATATTTCAGTAATTAGCAGAATGGAGTTAATTCTCTAAAAGATATGGACCATAGCAATATTTAAACACTTCAAAGACCCCCAACCAAAATAGTTGAGAGCCTTTGGAGTGTTTGAAAATTAACGCTTTGAGAATTGAGGAGCACGACGCGCACCCTTAAGACCGTATTTCTTACGCTCTTATGAAATAGGGCCTGAAATAGTGCCTGTAACCACTCGGATTTCGTCGAAAAACTTGGTTAATTCGACACTTTTCGAGGAGTGACAGGCACTGTTCTAAAGGTCCGATTGTGTTGAAAAGGATGAAAAACACGACAATAAAAGGTAAGTTGTTGAAAGTATATGAAGCTAAAAAGAAGTAAAACGAAACAGAAAACTTCATTTAGATTAATTACGGTGAACCGTACCATAAGTAAATGAGGTTTATAAACCATTTTTATTCAATAAACGATGAGTACGAGTGGATTATAGGAGTTGCTGTAGAAGCAGCTACCTATAATCCACTCTATTTATGTTTGTCTGAAGGATGGAGAATGAGTTTTCAATTTATGGTTTAGATAATGGAAATGTATTAAAAGGAGATAAAGTTGGGTGTGGGAGAAAGTACTCATTGGGATCATGTAATGTTACTATCTAGACCTTCACATAAGACGATTGAACATTAGGACACAAAATTTTGAAATCCGTTTATTCGGTCTTTCTGAAGTATTTTTACAATTCTTTAAATTTATTTACCTAACTATTAAAAAAAAACAATTAATTCTTAAAGTTCCCCAGTTAATCTACCAATGATAGAAAAATATAGATAGGGAGGAATATTTATTATGGAAAATCAAACATCTAAAAATGGCTTGAACAGAAGAGATTTCTTAAAAGCGGGAGGAATGAGCACACTTGCTCTTACCCTAGGATCAACTGGAGTATTAGCACTTGGCTCCAAAGTATTGGCGGATACAACTAATAATCCAACCAGCGGCTTTGGCGGATATGGTCCATTAGTTCCGGATCCAAATGGCATTATTGATCTTCCAGAAGGCTTTCATTACAAAATTATTTCTAAAGAAGGCGGTCTAATGACTGATGGGCGAAAAATTCCTGGAGCCTTTGATGGAATGGCAGCTTTTGAAGGTCCTAACAATACGACCATCCTTGTTCGTAATCATGAATTGGGGGGAGGCACAGCATTTGGAAGCAATCCTTATGATGTTGCTGCTCAAGGTGGTACAACGGCTGTAGTTGTAGGTCCAAATCGCGAAGTTATCGAAGAATATGTCACCTCTTCAGGTACAATCCGAAATTGTGCTGGTGGAGCGACTCCTTGGGGCACTTGGCTGACTTGTGAAGAAACACGTTCTGCGACACATGGATATGTGTTTGAAGTGGATCCAACACAGCCAGAGAACGACATGTCTAGAACTCCAATCAAGGATATGGGGCGCTTCTCACACGAAGCCTGTGCAATTGACCCAGCGACAGGATATGTGTACTTAACAGAGGATTCAAGCCCAAGTTACCTTTACCGTTTTATCCCAAATGACTTAAGCCAAAAACCGGGCGCGTTACAAAAAGGCGGTAAGCTTTATGCGGCGGCGATTGAAGCAGTAACTGATCCATCAGCAAGCACATTTAAAACAGGACAAAAATTTCAGATTGTTTGGAAGGAACTAGATCCTCATCTCTGCCGTGAGGATGCCGCTAAACATAATTGCATTAAGTTCAGTAGACTAGAGGGAGCGTTCTTCCAGGCGGGTGTCTTCTGGTTCGATGATACCTCTGCCGGAGAAAAAAATCTTGGGCGTATTTACCGCTATTTCCCAGCAACCAATACCTTGGAGCTTTTCTATGAGGGAACGGATGCACATGACATGGAATATCCAGATAATATCTGCATGACTCCTTGGGGCGACCTTTGGTATGCAGAAGATGGTTCAGGACAAGATCGACTTATGGGAATTACTCCAGAAGGAAAAGTCTATCCTTTTGCCGCCAATCGTCAAAGTGGATCTGAATTGGCAGGACCTGTCTTCTCGGCTGATGGAAACACGCTTTTTGTCAATATTCAAACCCCAGGTCAAACCTTTGCCATTTGGGGACCGTTCCAACGCAGAAACTCTGCACGCGCAAGGGAAATGTCCTATGCTGTTCCTTCGAAGCATTTTGCACCGCAAGTTTCGGACAAACTGGCTCAAGTTGCCGAGAGTCAAGGGATGTCCATTCTAGAAGCTGCAGCATTTGAGCGCCACGGAGTAAAGATGATTTAATCTGTTTTACAGGATTCATCTATAAAAAGGTGTAAGTCGGCTATACGTCGCACTGAAGTATGAGCAGCCACGTATAGCCGATTTACGCGGGGATCCGGATGACGGAAAACAGCTTAACGATTGATACATACAGATCCGGAGAAGCTGCAGCTTTTGCCACTTACACTATTATCCAGAAATGATAGCAAACCTAATGCGGTTGAAGATTTAGTGGCTAACTAAAATGGTAATTGAGATATTGCACTTTCTTGGAGAAAGCCAATGGAATTCGACGATAAGGACCTTACACGCGGCTTCCGAATTATTGAGAAAAACGGTCGCTTAAGGTCAAATTGGAGTGTCTATGTTCCAGTAGAAGCAGAGAAGAACAACTTCAATATACTGTGAAGAATGTCAAAGCAGGTCAAGCCTAGATTTTGTAGTCCAAGCGGTTGATGAGCGCGACAATTCAACTCCTAGCTTCGTAAACACAGAGTCTATTAAACCTATGGCACCAACCAATCCTACGGTTGACGATGGATTTAATACATATGGCTGGACGGATGTCCCTAGATATTCGGAACCAATAGATTATGAAGACAGTGTCAACAATGGGCAGACATGGAAGCAAGTAACGGCCAATCCACAGCCTGTAGGGGAAGGCGAAATCCGAGCTGGTGCAGTGCAGGCTCGGGTAAAATCCAATGTCAATGATGATCAATGCAATCCCTATTCATTAAAGCACGATGGAAGTCACTCAGTATCTTAATATAAGAGGATCTTAATACAAGGTTAAAGTATTTGTGTTCCAACAGTGACATTCCTGTCCATTTAGCAGAACACTCGTGCTTAAGTAAAAGATAGAACTATAGGTGAATAAAAGATTCATAATTAATGAAATTGGGAGGACAGATTAAAATGGGAAAAAAGCTTTTATCCATGTTTATGATCGTATTGATTCTATTGACTATGATGGAACCATTATCGTCGGACTCCGTTATGGCGGTATCCGAATCCCATCCGCAGGAATCAAAGACCACGAATGTGGCTTTGAATGCGAAGGCGACAGCCAGCGGTCAATGTAATGAATATGAAAACCCTAGTTTTGCCGTGGATGGCAGAACCGATACGAAGTGGTGTGACAATTCCGGTACTGCTCAGAAATGGCTAGAGTTGGATTTGGGCAAAGAATACAACATTAACCAATGGGTTGTACAAAATGCTTGTATTGGTGAATCAAAAAATTGTCCTTACTGGAATACCAATTCATTTCGTTTGCAGATGAGTGAAGACGGAAAGACATGGGAAGATATCGATGTTGTAAAGGATAACTATCAGACAATCGTTGACAGATATGTCCCTACGTTTAAAGCTCGTTATATTAGGCTCTATATAGATAAACCTTCCACTCAAGACTCAAACGCTAGGATTTACGAGTTAGAATTGTATGGCACAGATGTAGAACAAACGCCTGCTTATCCGGAGATTAACAAAGAACCTGTAGATTATGTCGATCCATTTATCAACACATTGGGCGATAATGGTCAGACGAATCCTGGTCCAACAACGCCTTTCGGTCTAGTGTCATTGGGACCGGATTCCGATGGTGGGGCATTTAGTGGATATTATTATCAAGATAAATATTTGAAAGGGTTTTCACACCTTCGATTCAGCGGTGTCGGCTGCAGCGGTGCAGGTGGAAATATCTTGATGAAGCCTGGGATCGGTTCGTTTACGAATGACAGCAAAAAGTATAAAGAGAAGTACGACAAAAACAGTGAGGAAGCATCACCTGGCTATTATAAAGTGAAACTTGAATCCGACATTGAAGTGGAACTGACTTCTTCGAAGCGTGTAGGATTCCATAAATATATGTTTCCTAAATCACAAGATGGGTATGTGCTAATTGATCTAGCAAACTCATATGCAGGGATGCTAGATGCTAGTCTTAAGGTTGAAAATAACAATGAAATATCAGGCTATATTAAGGGGCAAAATGTATGTGGTCATGGCTACTATAAAATGTATTATTCTATTCAATTTGATCAAGATTTCGACTCCTATCAGTCTTGGTCTGGCGATGCTGTCGGAGACGATGAGAGTCGCAGCGGCACAAAAATTGGGGTATTTGCAAAATTTGACACAAACAAAAATCAGGAGATAAAAGCAAAAGTTGGTCTTTCTCCAATTAGTGTAGAAGAGGCAAAATATGAAAGAGATCATGATATTCCGAATTGGAATTTTGACCAGCAACGAAAAAAGACGAGAAAAATTTGGAGTAATCTTCTAAACAAGGTAGAAATAACCGACAACGATGAGGAAAACAAGACGATTTTCTATACGCAGCTGTATCACTCCTTCCTTCATCCAAATAATGTAACAAGCTCAAAAGGCGAGTTCCGAGCGGCAAGGGATGAGAATACGATTCGTAAGACCTCAGAGTTTGGCAAGGACTTTGAATATTACTCAGGCTGGACGACATGGGATGATTTTAGGAAATACTCCTTGTATTCAATACTTGCTCCTCAGGAGTTTGATAATATTGTAAAATCTATGGTGGATGTATATAAGACTAGAGGCTCCTATGTCCAGTGGGGGGAAGGGTACTGGCCAAGTCCGACTGTACGGAATGAATTTAACGGTGCGGTAATCCTTGATGCTTATACAAAAGGATTTGATGATTTCGACGCGTATACGGCGCTTCAAGGGATGGCTGTCGATACAGATCATTATGCTCCTAATAAAGTATCCGGAGCACTAGAGAAAGCATACAGTGCTTATTACCCGATGAAGCTAGCTTCTCTTCTTGGAGACAAGCTAACCTATGTGAAATACCGGGAAATTGCGTTGTCTTATCAGGATCTCTGGAACCCAACACAGAAGGATGACCAACAAAATGTACGAGGATTTTTTACGCCGAATGCAGAAACAGTTGCAAGCGTTTCAAAGATCAATGAATTTGCTTATCAAGGAAATCTGTGGCATTACCGATGGTTCGTTCCGCATGATGTCCAAGGTCTGGCTAAACTAAGGGGGAGCTCTGGAAAATTAGCTGATGACCTAGAGTATTTCTTTGAAATTGATGAATATATGGCAATCAACGAACCGGATATTCAAGCGCCGTATATGTTTAATTATTTGGGCAAGCCTTATTTAACCCAGAAATATGTGAGAGAATACACGACAGAAGTAGTTACACAAAAGTACCATAACCATGGATTGTATGCTTTGCCGATCAAATCACGTGTATACCGTGCTGATCCAGAGGGGTATTTGCCTTCGATGGATGATGATGCCGGGGCAATGTCTTCCTGGTTCGTGTATAGCGCAATGGGGTTATTCCCTGGAAATCCCGGAGACCCTTACTATATGATCGGTTCGCCTATCTTCTCTGAAATGACATTGCATCTTGAGAAAGGGAAGTCATTTACGATTAAGGCAAACGATGTATCTAGTAAAAATCGCTATATTCAAGAGGCGAAGCTGAACGGGAAAAGCTTTGATCAGGCATGGATCAGCTACGAGGATATTATGAAAGGCGGAAAACTAGAATTCCAAATGGGCTCAACCCCGAACAAAGAATGGGGAGCTGACCCAAGTAAAACTCCTCCTGCTACGGATTTCACAAAAGAGGTCGTTGTAAAATTAAACAGCATCACTGCACCTGCTGACAAAACAGGGGGGGCAATCGGAACGGCGAAGACAGCGGACGCCCTAGGATTGCCAACGACAGTAGACTTGGTTACCGATTCAGGCAGCTTGAATGGGGTGGCCAAGGTGACATGGAATGTAGATGCTTCAGATTATGATCCTACGGTAAAGACTGTACAGACCTTTACTGTAAATGGATCTGTAACTTTGCCAAATGGGGTGGAAAATCCCAATAACGTGCCTTTGACAACAAGCATTAGAGTAACGGTTAATAAGATCCCTCAGTCTCAAATGACGGCAACGGCGACAAGTCAGGAAACGATTGGTGGAAATAATTCAGCATCCATGGCGATTGACGGAAATTCACAAACGATTTGGCATACAAAATGGGATAAATCTGATGTTCTCCCTCAATCGATCACCTTAAATCTTGGAGGAACTTACCCAATCGATAAGGTCGCGTATTTACCAAGGCCATCAGGCAGCAACGGAATTATTACAGGATATAACGTTTATGTAAGTACAGATGGAGTGACCTTTACTAAAGTTGCAAGCGGAACTTGGGCAAACGACAATGCGGAGAAAGTAGCAACTTTTGATCCGACAGATGCATCATATGTTAAGCTCGAAGCAACGGTAGGTGTAAACGGCTGGGCATCGGCCGCGGAGATTAGCGTCCTTGAAACAGTAAATGTAAAGAATTAGCTTCTAAAAAAGAATTTATTGTATTGAATTCTGAATTTGAAGATAAGATTGATGAGGATTAATAACCAAAATAATAGGAAATGTTGAATTCTCAATGCCTGTAAATAAAAACCTCATTAAGATACATCAATGGTGAACTGCATCATGTACAAAAAGGTGATTTGAATCCTTATAATAAGCAAAAAAGAACCAGATTTGGTCCTTTTTTGCTTATTTTTTCAGCTCTTCCAATAGGTTTGTTATCGTCTCACTTGCTTCTTCTAAGGAGTTTTCACCATCTGAGTTTTCTGCTATCCATATATAGAAATCCTAAGGATAGGCTGGTAATAGATATATTAGTTTAATATTGTTACCTTTAATTGTTTTACCCCAAAATCGATTGCATCCTGTTGAGAAGGAATAAAGACATCGATTCGATTTCCTTTAATGGCTCCGCCAGTATCCCCTGCGATCGCTTCACCATAGCCTTCTACATAAACTTTACTGCCAAGTGGAATAACAGTTGGATCAACTGAGATGACCTTTGCATTTGGGTTTGCTTTCAGGTTTATTCCAGTAGAGGTAATACCGGAACATCCCTCACATGAAGCCGTATAGGCTGAAGCTTCCACTGTAATTTCCTTTGAAGCTGTATTACTTGTTGATGGAGCAGTTACTTCAGGTGTACTTTCCATTGAAGTTGTATTATTTGTTGATGGAGCGGTTGCTTCAGGTGTACTTTCCTTTGAACCTGTATTACTTGTTGATGGAGCGGTTGCTTCAGGTGCACTTTCCTTTGATTCTTGAGCTGCAGGCAATATTGGTTTTTCAGTTACATCCGTATTACTAGTTTTCAAACCATCAAAGATTAATAGATTTAAACCAGGAAGAATGAGATCAGTATGTAATTGGTTCCATTCTTTAATTTGCGAAACTGTTACTTGATTATCTAGGGCTATGTCCCATAAAGTGTCACCTTGCTTAACGGTATATTGTTTTTGCGGTGCAATGGTTAGGACATCCCCGGGGTGAATAAGGTCGGTAGAAAGATGATTCAACGTTTGTATATTTTCTACAGATGTATTATTTGCACGTGATAGATCCCAAAGGGTATCTCCTTCTTGTACGGTAATCATTGCAGCTTGTACATTAGCACTTAAAGTTACTGAGAGTACAGCAACTGGTACAATTGATATAATTTTTTTAAGCATTCATTTATCCTCCATGTTCTTGGTTGCTAATTTAAAATAATCGTAACATAGATTTTTCTGAGAAAAAGAACAAGGAGGTGTTAATTCGTTTACGTCCATGGCAATTATATTGCAATAATATTGCTAATATTAAACGATAAAAAAATGGACGAGAAAAAAGTCGACTAAGTTAATGTGAAAATCTTTAGTCCAGACTTCAAAATGAAAACCCATTTAAATCCATCACGGTGAACCGTATTATTAGTAAGTAAGGTTTTTTTATAGAAATCTTTCATTACAATGTTAAATTATACTATTACACTTACTATTTAACTTTTCCAAACTTCCAACTTATCGCTATAATCATTTTCAAATTACTGTCTTGGTCAATAACACTTCCTGCAACTTGAATAGCCTTTAACAAGTTAAATAAACAATAATCCAAGTCCTGACTTCTGAAAGGTGAGGACTATTTGGAGTTTTTTTTCTCCAAGGGTCTTAAAGTATGAGCAATTTATGTCTAAGAAAAAGTAAATAGAAGGTAACTACAATAAAAATGTCGAAATTACTACAAGAGAATTTTGTAGTGAATTATAAAAAATTGTTAGGTGATAAATGGATAGAGGAGTAGGGAGTGGTTTAAATGAATCAATTTCTTCAGATGGGAGCAAATACAGTTTTAAGTTCCCCAAAAGGTAATGTTACTGTAAGCTACGAAATTTCTAATTCGATAGATATTTCTTTAACAGCTTTCCTTTTAACTGATTCAGACAAGGTACAAGGAGATAGCGGGATTATTTTTTATAATCAACCAAAGAGCTCTTCTGGTGTAGCTACCCTAATACCTTCTGAGAAATTAGGTAATACAAAAATACTTAAAATTAATTTTGATATGAGTAAAGTCCCTGAAGGTATTACTAAAATAGCTATAACTCTTACAGAGGATAATAGCACGGGATTTTCAAATGTAAAGAATTTAAAGGCCGAGATATGTACCGATCATACTATTATCCAGTTAACCCCATCTAGTTTCACAAATGAGAATGGAATTGTAGTATTAGAATTATATCTAAGGAATGGTCAGACAAAGGCAAAATCAATCTGGCGTGGATTTAATTCTGGGCTTGAAGGGTTATGTAAAAATTACGGTGTTGAGGTTGAATCTGATGAGCAAAACAAGCCTTCTGAACCTAAAACTATTCAAAAACAAACCCTAAAAGAGCCTGTTAAGACTCTAACTGTTCCTGAAAATAAAAATAGACAAAACATGTTGTCACCGATAAGCCTTGAAAAGGTAAAGGGTAAGATAAGTCTTGAAAAAGGTCAAAAGCCAGTTATCATTGATAAAACACCAGAAATTACTGCTACGGTATCTTGGAAGACTGGGACAGATTATGATATATATGCTTTAGTCTATACAAAGAATGGAAAGCAGATAGATGTAGCTATGTTTGGGGCGAAAGGAACACCTCCCCTCAAGAGTTTTGGCAACGGAGCAGTGGAACATATGGGGGATGTTGGGAGAAATAATCTATCAACGAAGACAGAAGTCATTAAATTAAGGCTGAATAATGATATTCTCGCAGTTGTTCCTGTGGTTTATTCTGCTCAGTCAAATGGAACAGGATCGTTCTACCGATACAAAGTGTCCATGAGTATAGATAATCATAGCGGAACCTCCGTTACCATATCCTCCAAGAATGCAAATAATAATGATAGAATTTATACATGTGTGCCAGGAATACTTCATAATACGCAAGATGGAGTTATTATAAGTCCATTGGAGCTTTATAGTACACCGAACTCAGAGCGGAGACCTAAACTTAGGATGGGGCCTTCAAATATGGTAGAAGTTTTAATGGATGAAGGACCAAAAAATGATTACAAGTAGACTGGAATCATATAAAATTTAAAACAAAAAATATCCATAACTTAATAATAGGAGTAGGTTATTAGTGGGATAATAACCAGTTTAATAAAAACCTCATTTAGATGCGTTACGGTGAACCGTATCATAACTTCCTTAGTGCTTCTTTCTTGGAAAGAAGCACTAAGATTTAATAATAATGAGATTGTTCTTTTAGTTGGGCATTTATCCAATGATAATTCTACCTAAACTTGATGTTCCATAGTTTTTACCATTCTTTTGGCTCATAGTTTAATTCTCTAAATAACTGAGTTCGCTCTTTCTTGGATAAATCTCTCCATTGTCCAGGGGGAAGATTGCCTAAATGAATATTCATGATTCGGATTCTTTGCAATCGGTAAACGTCGTATCCAAATTCAGCACACATGCGGCGAATTTGACGATTTAGCCCCTGTGTTAAAATGATTTGAAAATCAAATTTTGATAATTGAACTATTTTACAAGGAAGTGTTTTTGTACCTAATATTTTGACACCCTCTGACATCTTCTTCAAGAATTCAGGAGTAATTGGCTTGTCTACTGAAACGATATATTCCTTTTCATGCTTATTTTCAGAACGCAGAATTTCGTTAACAATGTCGCCATCGTTCGTAAGAAGTATTAAGCCCTCTGAATCTTTATCCAGGCGCCCAATATTAAATATTCTTAATGGATGGTTGACCAAATCAACAATATTACCCTTTACACCTTTTTCTGTTGTACTTGTAATGCCTACAGGTTTATTTAAGGCAATATAGACATTATTCCTTGCTACTCGGATTGGATTTCCATCTACTTTAACGTCATCCCCAGGTTCAACTTGGCTACCTATAGTTGCACGTTTACCATTAATAGTAACTCTCCCATCGGTAATTAATTTATCGGCACCTCGTCTAGATGCTTTTCCAGATTCACTTATATATTTATTAAGACGCATGTTGACACATCCTTAAACAGAGGATTATTTTATTCGATATTAACTATACTTTATTTTAAGGATGAATCACATACCCTTATTTAGATATAACGGATGAATTGGCTTTTCTTTAGGGTTGCTCATACATTAAACTTAGTTTTTTAAAGATGTTGAAACCCCAATTATAAACAAAAAGCTATCTTAGCCAAAATTGTTATAAAAGTTATCCGCCTTATTTAAGCTCTACTTGGATACGCCCAGTTCCATTTAAATATTGCTCATAGCGTGCTACCTCGAGCTTTACAGGATTAACCGGAAGCTTTTCTACATCTTCCATATCAAATATCTGCCCAATTAACATATGGTTCTCGGATTCTGAAATCCAAGTACTATTTGAATTGTAAATTGCACCGTCTGCATCAATTAGGGATCCAACGCCTATTAGAAGCGAAGAGAATCCTTTCTTGACTTGGAAAATTAAAACGGAGATTGATTTTCTACTTTTAAAAAGGTTTATTTTTAAAAGAGCGGTTTATAACACTAAGGAGGAAGGAAAAGCTATATCATTTACCTTGTTCCATATTTAGATAGTGTTATTGTCACTTTCACAATAAATCAAAGTTGGTACGGAGTGATGAAAGGTGAATTTAATTAGTTTTGAAGAAATAACAGAAAAAACATTATATATAGCCTTTGAAATCGTCAATTCTAATCAAGCATATAATCAGCTTGAACATGGTAAGGAAAGAAGAACACTCGAGGATGTAAAAGAAGAGTTCATAAATGATAAAACAAAGAGCCAATTTATAAAACTTGATGATACTTATATTGGCATAATGGATTACTTACTAATGAATGAGACAGATCAATGCCCATGGCTGGGATTAATGATGATTCACGGTGATTATCAGGGGTTCGGCTTCGGAACACAGGCATATTTACGATTTGAAAAAGAAATGCTTGAAAAAGGATTGAGCGTTATCCGTATTGGCGTTTTAAAAGAAAACTATAATGCCCGAAGATTTTGGGAATTAATTGGTTTTGAATACTTTAAAACAGCACTATCAAAAAACTCAATTGAAGTAGACTGTTTTGAAAAAAAGTTAATGAAATAATGTAAAGATCCTCTCTATACCGGCCAAAATTCAAAAGAATGCGTCAAAATACTTCAGATACATATAAAAAACCTCTGAAATAATGTGAACTACTAAATATCACATTATTTCGGAGGTTTTTATGATTTCTCATGATTTTGCTATGAATCTAGCAGTTTATCAAATACCCTCTAGATTTTCACTAAATTTCATCGCCTTATCTGATGGTAAATTATATCTATGACAACATAAAAACTAGGTTTATCCTGCTATTTATTATAATATTTTAATAATTCTAATTATTCATGTAATATTATTTTTATTAATTTATAATAAAGTCAATTGAAAATAATAGGGGGGATTTATGGTGAAGAAAAAGTTTATTGTTCCTGTAGCGCTATCATCAGCATTGTTGGTAGGTTCTATCCCTGTAAGTAGTGTTTTTGCCAAACCGGTTAATTCGAGTGAGGTTAGTAGTGTACAAGCTACTAAGGAGTGGAATAGGAAAGCAAGCGTTCCTGTATTCGTGAAAGAGCGATTTGCAGAGAAATTCTCTTCTAGCACCCCATCCAATGCATTAAATTATTTGAAGAAAAACGAAGTTAAAATCGGAATTAAAAATCCGGGTGAAAATCTAAAAGTAAAAGATACACAAACAGATAAACTGGGTATGACTCATGTCCGCTTTAATCAGTCAATAAATGGAGTTAACGTAGAAGGGGCAGAAATTATTGTTCATTTTAATAAGAATAATGAAGTCGTATCTGTCAACGGAAGAATAAATCAGACGATTGCCGATGATGCAGTGGACACGACCGCAACATTAAGCAGTGATGCTGCACTAAAGACGGCATTGTCCTCTGTCAAAGCGCCTGAAGAGCTGACATATGAGCCGACAGCTGAGCTTGTTGTCTATCCTTTTGAAGGGGAAAATTATACCACTTATAAGGTAAATGTTAACTTCATGGGGGATGAACCTGGAAACTGGTTTGTCTTTGTAGATGCAAAAACAGGAAAAGTTATTGATAAGTATAATGGCTTAATGCATGCAGATGAAATGAAAACACAAAAAGGTGTTGGAATAGGTGTACATGGTGAGCACAGGGAATTACATATTACCCAAGTGAAGGAACCGAATGCTGGAACTAAATTTGCGTTAGCAGATTACTCTCATGAGAACCTTGGAGGAATCGTAACGTATGATGCTCATAATGATAACATTTCCAGTAATGATACACTCTATGTAGGGAATTCTGCTGCATTTATCGGCGACTATGATCGAGCGCTTGTCGATGCACACTATAATTCCGAAAAGGTATATGAGTATTATCTAAATGAACATGGCCGTAATTCCCTTGATGGGGAAGGAATGGCAATCATTTCTAGAGTTCACTATGGTAACAATTACAACAATGCTTCCTGGAATGGGCGTTGGATGACCTATGGTGATGGTGACGGCAAGTTCATGATCTCTCTGTCAGCAGGTCTTGACGTTGCTGCCCACGAAATGACACATGGTGTTATCACTCACTCAGCAAATTTAGTATACCGCAATCAATCTGGAGCATTAAATGAATCGTTTGCTGACGTCTTTGGTGCACTCGTTGACGATAGTGATTGGGAAATGGGCGAGGATATTATGGCACCAGAAGCTAAAGCTAAAGGTACAGCAGTATTGCGTAGCTTAAGCAATCCAAACGGTGTGGTGGTCGCAAATGAGGAAAGAAGGTCGTATAGTACAAATGGCGGCGTCTATCCGGATCATATGGACGAGTTTTATAACATGCCAACTTCTGTTGATGGCGGTGGTGTTCATGTTAACTCTTCGATTACAAACCATGCTGCATACTTGATTGGTCAAGAAATTGGAAGAGAAAAATTAGGGCAAATTTACTATCGTGCCTTAACGGTTTATTTAACACCAAATTCCGATTTTAGCGACGCTCGTCAGGCGGTCGTCCAGTCTGCAATCGATATATATGGCGAAGGCAGTGCTGAAGATGCTGCAGTTAAATCTGGATTTGATGCGGTGGGAATTTACTAAGTATCTGATTGGAACTGCTTGCAGGAATAAATATTTTTAGCGGATTTTAGATAAATATTGAAGTGTGTTTTATGTTCCCTCAGACTAAGAGTTTGGGGGATTTTTGTTAGGGTGGTCTAACTAATACGTACCATGAGGGTAATTATGATATCATTTTAGTTACGCGTATAGGTAAATGCTTTTAGCGTGAAAAGTTGTATTTATCACCAGTTCTAGATTTATCGCAGATTAACGGGCAGTAAGACCCCCACTTTAAGGTTGCGAGAGAATTAAAGAAACCTAAGTGGGGGATCAACTGCCCGTAAAGGCACGATTGGTTCAACTAACTATCAGTGGGGGATGAAAGAAAACCCCCACTGATGGAAGTTTCACTTTATATAACGGAGAAATCATAGAGTACAACATGGGGAGCCATCCTGTGTACCCACTCGTTTCTAAAATGTTGGATAAAGCTTTTGAACGCTTATCTATTGTCTTTATCGCAGTTGAATTAATAACAGGGATCCAACGCCTATTAGAAGCGAAGAGTATCCTTTCTTGATTTGGAAAATTAAAACGGAGATTGATTTTCTACTTTTAAAAAGGTGGTATCGGCGTTTTAAAAGAAAACCATAATGCCCGAAGATTTTGGGAATCAATTGGCTTTGAATACTATAAAACAGCACTATCAAAAAACTGACAAAGCACCTGAAGAGCTGAAGCAGTTCTAAACATATGATACGAGGAGATTTAGTATGAAAAATGAAAAAAGGAAGTATTCACCTGAACAACATGAAGAATTACTCAGAACATTAAAAGCCCGTTTTGAGAAAAACATGCACCGCCATAAAGGTCTTGAATGGGCTAAAGTACAAGCTAAGCTCGAAGCTAATACTGAAAAACTGTGGTCGCTCTATGAAATGGAAGGAACTGGTGGTGAACCGGATGTTGTTGGCCATGATAAAGTGACAGGCGAATATATTTTTTATGATTGTTCAGCGGAAAGTCCTAAAGGTCGCAGAAGTGTTTGTTACGACCGTGAAGCGCTGGAGTCAAGGAAACAACACAAACCAGAAAATAACGCTATTGATATGGCAACTGCCATGGGCATTGAACTTTTAACGGAAGAACAATACCGGGAGCTGCAAAAACTTGAAAATTTCGATATGAAAACATCGAGCTGGGTGCAAACATCTGCTAATATTAGAAAACTTGGTGGGGCCATCTTTTGTGATCGTAGATATGACACTGTCTTTGTGTACCACAATGGAGCAGAATCCTACTATGCTGCAAGGGGTTTCCGTGGCTCGCTAAGGGTCTAAATTTAGGATAAGTTGCCAGCCCCCCACTAAAGTAATGCTTTAAAACACGTGGGGACAGGCACCCTTTTTACGGTATCCTTTCCTCCTACGTTACCATCCAATAAAACAGACAAAATCCCTACTCTTAATTAGTCAGAATAATCCGAAATCACCATTCTATTTAAATAATCATTCAATTATACTAGTCTTGTATTTGAAAATAATGATAGTTTGGGAGGTTATGTGTTGAAAAGATTATGGATGTCTTTTATCGTAGTAATGTTCTTTGTGTCAGCACTGTTTTCATCTCAAGCAAATGCAGCTAACACCATTCCTGGTGGTCCATCGACAAATGGAAACACAAGTATGGACAGTATGATCACATACGATGACATGATTAAAGAACTGAAGAAAATCGAACACACGAGTAAAGGGAAAGTAGAAGTATTCACGTTAGATGAATACGGAAAGAGTGAGCAGAACCGAAGCTTCTACGTAGCTAAAGTTGGTACAGGCCCAATTAAAATTTGGGTACAAGCTCAAATTCACGGAGATGAAAAATTAACAACGGATGCCGTATTAGAATTATTGATGACTTTTGGCAGCAGCGGATCCAAAGATATTGAAAAGATCTTAAAAGAAACAACTATTTATGCAATCCCAATGTATAATCCGGATGGAAGCATCATGAACACACGAACAACTGTGCTTCATGATGAAAATGGACAACCTAGAGTAGACAACAGCGGTCGTGCCATGACGATTGATTTAAATCGTGATTGGGGAGAAAACGGGTTTCAAGCAAAAGAATCACTTGTCTTCTACAAATACTGGGCAGAAGTGAAACCAGTTTTCGCTGTGGATCTTCACCATCAAGGATTTAAAACAGTTTACGGAACAAATGACTCAACATCCATGTCGCTTGGAGTATCATTAGCACCAAATGGACCGACTTTACCAAGTATTAAAGACGGCTTATACAATGACCTTACACGCCAAATGAACGTCTATGTATACGATGCATTAAAAGATTACGGGTATATGCATATTGATCGTTACCAAACCGGCAGTGGTGATAAGAGATACGAGATTGATATCAAAGGCGGAGTAGTTTCTGCTATGATGATGGGCCTAAACTACAACAATATCAATCCAACTAATCACAGCAATCCAGCCATCTTCTTTGAAACGAAAGGAAATACAAGAGATGGAAATCTAGGACAAAAATCAAACGGACATTTAATCAAACAAAATTATCTCGGATTAAAAGCCTTACTTTACGGCTTAGCCACAGGTGAAGTACAAAAGGTTAATCCAAACCGTTGGGAAGAAGAGATTCCTGCTTACCCGCTAGCTGGCTATCAAACTGATTCTGGAATTGTTCCGGTGAGTTATTAAAAAAAGAACGAAGCCCCATATGGATAATAATCCGTATGGGGCTTTGTCGTTTAAATTCCGTGAAGAAGATGTGCTCTGCTATGGAGGAAACAGTGGGGACACGCTATCAGCCCAACACGAAATTACGACAAATCTGCTGATTGAAAAGCAAGATCTGCTCCTTACTAAAGATCGTGAGCGATTAATGGAAGATAGGCGTCATTTCAGCAATATTTAATTTGGGGGCCAATCCGCTAGTCCGGTAAAGTTTTACCGAGCTTGGGGACTGGCCCTTTTTATTCGTAGCAGAAAATTTAAATAAAAAGCACCACCGCATCACATTCATTGTATCGATTGGATCGTCACTGTGACGCTATATTGGTATATACTATAAAAGTCTAAATTTAGATATTTGGTTAAAAAGATGTTATTTTTAAGAAAAATTATTTTTGTCGATTATTATGAAAAATACTTGAATTAATATTGCATAGATTATAAGAGAAATCGTTAAGTAGAGGTAATAGATGATGAATAAAGAGTTAATAATAGATGCCGATGCATGCTACCGACTGGCGGAGCGGAGAGCTGCCCAGTACTTTCAATCACTTTATGTGCAAGTCATGCAAAAGGCTTTTGTACCGATCCTTACAAAAGATATTCAATCATGGAAACATAATCATATTCAACATTCTTTAGTATCCTTTTTTTCGCGCGGAAAGAGAAAACCTGATTCTAAAGAGTATCACAATTATATCCGATGGCTAGATCGTACAGGCAAACTAGATAATTACTTGGATCGAAGCATCTCTTATATTTACTTGAGGGATCTGGGCAAAGCTCTGGACTCACCTGACACACAGACTAGAGTTCGCCGTGTCATTGAAAATATTAAAAATAACCTGACTCATTCCACCTCAACAGATGAGATGTTAAGCATGGCTGGGTTGTACAGGAAGGCTCAGAAGGAAGGCGTCGAATCGTCTATGATCTGGGTGATGGACAAACTAAAGACGGTATCGTCCAATCTTCCAAAGGGGATGGATGCTGAGGAAGCCCAGCGAAAACTGATCAAAATCATAGTCGGGGTAATCATGCATGTGGTCGATGTGATGGGTGATGACATATCAGCTGAAGACCGTAAGCAGAAACTTGATGAAGCGATTAGGTTAGGGTATTACTATGGTCTGACCTATCCATTCATTGACGATTTACTCGATGCCAAAGTCTTATCTGAAAAAGAGAAAAGGCAGTATTCCCAATTAATACGGACCACACTTATCACCGGAGATGTGCCGGAATTGGGTGAGTGGACTGGAGAAAACTCAGATTTAATCCAATATATTCATTCGGAACTTCGTGAGGCCTTTGAGTATATTAAGGCCTATCAGAGACCAGGAACAATAAAAAATTTTTTCGAGCAATCCTATGTATTTTTTAATTCCCAGGAAGTGGACCGAGTTAAAGAACTATCGAATGCAAATTACACCAATGAGGAGCTATATATACCGATCATATTAAAATCCTCTTCATCACGATTAATTGTCCGGTCAGTCATCAGTGCTTCTGAGGATGAGGGCTTTGACAAACGTACATTCTTTTATGGAATTTACAATCAGCTGGCTGATGATTTTGCAGATATGTTTGATGACATGAAGGAAGGGGCGGTCACACCCTATACTTATTATTTGAAATACCATGATAAGCGTCCGGATCTAATAAATCCCTTTGAATTATATTGGACGGTCATTTCCCATTTGATCCATCATGTGTATCATTCAGATGCCAAGACTTGCGAAGTGATGTTGGATCGTGCGATAAATGGCCTAAAACGATGTAAAGAACGATTGGGAACCAAAAAATACAACGAATTGATGGATTTTTTTGCTTCTGGAAATCCGGAATTCAACAGTTTGATTCAAAATATGGTGAAAAAAGCGGATGATGTGGATTTCTTTGATAAACTACTTCGAGACCGCATGATTACTAATCTGAGAAATGAACGGAAAGAGCAAGAAGCCTTTTTAGATACAATCAAAACGGTCCGCAATCAGATCAACAACGTCCTGCCTATTCATAACACCGATGATGTTTCTACAATGGATGTGCCAATCATTGATGCTGCAAATTACAGTTTGGAAGGCGATGGAAAGCGATTGAGACCCATAGTTGCTTGGTTCATGGGAGTGAATGAATATGGATTAGAACGTTCAGCCATCGTTCCACTTCTAAGATCATTGGAATATATGCACACTGCATCCCTAATCTTTGATGATTTGCCATCTCAAGATAATGCGTCTATCCGTCGGGGACGTTCAACCCTCCACCAAGTATATAACAGTGCAATTGCTGAATTAACTGGTCTCTTTCTGACTCAGAAGGCAACCTGGGAACAAGCATCTCTTGACCAGTTCGATTCGAAAACGGTCCTTAAATTGATACAATATTCGGCTCAAATGACAGAGGAGATGTGTAAGGGGCAAGCAATGGACTTGGATTCTAGAGGGCAGCGATTGACTTTGGAACAATTAAATACGTTGAGTTTTAATAAAACTGGAATTGCATTCGAAGCTTCCTTAATCATGCCTGCCATTCTCGCCCATGCAAATGAGGTAGAAATGGGAGCATTGAAAACATTCGCCCGTCATGCCGGCATTGCGTTTCAGATTAAGGATGATCTGCTTGATGTTGAAGGAGATCAAATCTTACTTGGAAAACCAATCGGCAAAGATGCTGAAAACAACAATAAGACTTTTGTAGCCATCCTAGGTAAGGAAGGTGCCAGAAAAGCAATGTGGGAACATTACTGTCTTGCAATGGAAGCGATACAAGAAATGCCACGCAAAACTCCATTTCTGAAGCATCTTTTAAATTATATGGTGAATAGGGATCATTAAGAGCTTATTATCGTACAATCCAGATAGAATAAGTTATTAAAAAAGGAAGCAGGTACCCTATTGAACTGCACCTATTTGTTAGAAGCATGCTAACATTCAGAGGTGCGGCTTCTTTGTGTCTAAATTAAACATAGAAAAGAAGAAATCAACTTTTATAAAAGGAATGTTGATTTCTTCTTTTCTTTTTTTTTTCAACAATTAGGAAGTAAGTAAATTGCATTACCAGTTATCTGCTAGTATTCTAAACGGGATCCTGACGGCAAAGCACTGATTTAACTCATTATGGATCCATATATCTTTGCCTCAGTTGATCGAATAATATCGCTGGTAATTATTAATTATATGTTAAATCTTCAAAAGTGGGTGGGTACACGAGGGAAACACAGGGACGGTTCCTGCGTTTCCCTACTGCGAAAAACAGACTCCCGCTTTTCTAAGAGATTGTAAATTGATAAGGAGTCCTAATCCTCTTGGTTTAATCTTATATTGAAGCAAGTGTGAAATATGCGACACATATGAGCCTGGAAACATTAGAACCGTCCCCGTGTTTTTTAGAAATTAATCCTAGTACAAAACTACTAGAAATTGATATAATTAGGAAAAAAGTAAGCTTTGCTATATTGGTGTGTGAGGGAAGGGCTCGAATAACTGAGTTAACTAACATGGGGAAACAAAGTTTGTTACTCATCAAGGCAAAGTTAAGAGGCTTAAGTTCGATGAAGGTGAAGAATTTTAATACTATTAGAAGGATTGTTAGGCTGATTATTGTTGGATTTGTATTACCGATGTTAGTTTTAATAGCATCTTTTCTTTTAGGTGCCAAAGGCATTATATTAAATATAATTATGCTATTGGCTATCAGTTATATGTACTTGTTTTTAATATCTGGATTGTTTAATTTAACACCTAAAAAAAATAAGTTTAGTGGAAAACTTAATCTCTATGAATGGATGGATGATCTTAGTGATTACGACGAGCGGTTACAGTATGTTGTTACTAACCAGATATTAAAAAGGAACACTTTGGATAATTTATCAAATATCAAAGAAAGTATTATGATAGTTACAAAGCGTAATAAAGAAAAATTAAGATTATATAAAGCTTTTTATTCTCAACAATCAAAAGAAACACCTGAAGAATTGTATTTAAAGACAAGTATTACATTTTTAATTCCTTTTATGATTTTTGTGATACGAGATTATATTCCCAAAATTGAACAGTTCGACTTGCTTTCTTTTTTCTTTGTCTTATTAATTATTTTTATCACAATAGCTATTATTTCAGATAGGTTAAATTATAACAAAAAGAGAACTAGTTTAATTCTCGAAATAATTGATATTTGTATTGAGGAAATTGAGGAATTAGAAAAAGATAGGAATAGTTAAGTCTCATATAGACAGGAGTTTTCTATTGGATTGGCATACTATAATAAATTCAAATTTTGTTGGATCGTTATTAGGGACAAGTATAGCTGGATTAGTAACATATTTTGCATTAAAAAGAGAGATAAATTTTCAAAAAAAATCTCGTGAAATATTGGAAATTGAAGGGTTTCTTAAAGTTTATAATATGTTGAATGGTTACCTAAACGATGTAATTTTTTGTATAGATAAAATACTTGAAATAGTTGAATCAAATAATAATAATTATGAATCCATTCAGAGGCTACAAATGTTAACAAATAGTATTGACGAATCATTGTCTGAGATTAAAAGTCTCCCTGATGAAAAAATAATGGTAGAAATACATCTTGCGTATAGAGTACTACTCAATCAGATTAAAACATTCAAAACAGGTGCAAATTATTTTATGACTGTACCTCAAAGTGAGAAAATAAAGACAATAGAAACACTAAAGGAAAAGTACAGAAGACTTAACTCTGTTATGGAAACATTGAATGAATTTAAAAATAATCAAGAAAATATTCTAAAAAAAATAAAGAAGTAGTTCTACAAGCCCTCTAGAGGACACTGAATGACGTTAGCGTGGTTCGGTGTCCTTTTTTATTTTTTCAAAAAGTAGATGATGTCCCTGAAAATTAAAAGAATGGAATCACATTGCAAGGGTTGCTTGTGGCTTACAAGTGAAAAGCTATGTCCGCTTGTGAGATGTGTGCGCTGGAACAGATTTAAAGATGATAAGGAGGAGAAAAAATGAATCGTAAAGACATAGAGAACATTATTAAAAATTACCATTGAATGATAAAATCAATAAAAATATTTAATAATTCTATGCAAGATGCCGGTGAAGGACTAACGGCTCAATATGGTATTGAATCATCGAGGTCTAAGCAAGGAAGTTATAGGTGATCTAATCTAAAAAGAGATTGTTTGTCGTGAACGGTATGCTGTAATTAATAAATATAAAACTAAGATTTCGGTTATTAAGGGACAGGTAGCATTAAATTACAGATGATAGGGAACTGGAAGTCTTACATTGGCTACTTGAAGGTAAGAGTTATCGGTGGATTGGAGATCATATGGGGCTGTCATTTTCACATACTAAACGTTTTTGAGATTCAATTATTGAAAAAAAGCTTGCCAAGGAAACAAATAGCACAAAAGATACGAAATTGCTAAAACAAAAATCGGCAAGTTAAACTTGAAGGCAGGACGGGGAGGCGGTTAACTAGTTGCTTCCTCTATTTATGTTCGGTAAGTGATCCAGCTATGGCGTTTTTTATTTTTATAATTTTTGATTAATTTTGGCCATACTTATGAATGAGGTGATTATTTTGTGCTTATATGGAACCTATAAAATCATAAAAGTAATTAATCCTATTCAACTTCATAAAAATATAAAAGTAGATGCTTGCATCTCTGATGAATTACAATGGTTAAATGACAGTGGGATTGTAACATTGAATTCCTGCTGTGGACATGGTAATGCTGGTCATCCTGTAGTTATCGAAAATTCCGTTGGAAAATGGAAAGAGTATCAAAGTCCACCCATTGTGCTTATTGATAAAGAAAGCGTTGGTTTAGCCAAAGAACTCAATTATAAACCATTCCCTTATAACGGTACTTTGAACAATGGGTTAGTTTGGCAAATGTTTTTAAAAAGTGGTTGCGTAACAATTGAAGATTGTAGAGAATGGCATTCCCAACACGCCATTCCCTATCAATCAAATTTAGGTGTAATTAGTACTTAGAATTACCGATACACCAGTAGCAGTTATCAAATCCTTCGCTTTTGGCTTGATAATGAGTATCGGGAGAAAAAGTTTTAACATGATTAGTTTTCATTTCATTGATTTTGCAATTGCTTTTCTCGTTGTCTAAATCATGAACTTCGTTAGTGTTAGTGTTCCCAATGTAACGGTTTCCGTTAAAAGGAAAGGAATATCTTCTTGTCATTTCTATCACCTCCTTATTTACAAAATTCAACAAATTATGGGTAAATCCTCTTATTTTAGAGGGAAATATCTCCTTTTGTTGAAATAAGTAATTTAAAGATAAGGAGTATCATATGTTTAATGAATTTATTACTGAGAAATGTTGGGACGGTTCTTGCGTTTCCCTACTGCGAAAAACAGGCTCTTGCGTATCGAAGAGATTGTAAGTTGATAAGGAGTCCTAATCCTCTTGGTTTAATCTTATATAGCAGCAAGTATGATATATGCAACACATATTATCTCGGAAACATTAGAACCGTCCCCATTTCTCGCTTGTTTGGTTGGGTATTGTTGATGGAATAAGATAGGCCCTTACCTCGAGAATAGAGGTAAGGGCCTATTTGGCTCTTAATGCTCTATAATAAAGCCCAAAACGGTTCTAAGATACGTTCATGGCGACTTTTTGTTGAAAGACAGTGTTTCTTTGAGCACGAAAACTTTAAACAGTCAATTGGCACAATGGTTTGAGTCTTTACCAAGTTATATCAAGGGCTCATTAGATTTTTCTATGCGCAAAAGTTGAGTTACTAAGTTAATGTATTAAATAAAAAGTTTGGGATATTTTAAAAGTTATTTTTAATTGATTTATCACTGGAACGAATAAATATTTTGAATTTTGGTAGAATAGTAGAACCTATGGGGAAAGTGTTATGGTATAATTTACCTATGGATTTTCTATGAAAATTGTTTTGGAGGAAATTGCTATGGCAACGGATAAAGAAGTATTAATTAAAGAATTCCTGAAAGCACTCCATGAGGATAATGCAGCAATCTTTGCAGGTGCAGGTTTATCCGCTGCGTCAGGGTTCGTAAATTGGAAAGGCCTTCTAAAAGAGGCAGCAGACGAGCTAGAGCTTGATATAGAAAAAGAAACTGATTTGATTTCTTTAGCTCAGTATTTCTTTAATAAAAATGGCCGTCAGAGACTATCGCAGTTAGTTATAGATAATTTTTCTGCGGAAGCACAATTAAATGAAAATCACAGAATACTAGCACAACTCCCTATAGATACTTATTGGACAACAAATTACGATAGACTTATCGAAAAGTCATTAACTGACGTTGGCAAGAACCCCGATGTGAAAATAAAACAATCTGATTTTGCCCTTCTGAAGCCTAAAAGAGATGCAATCGTTTATAAGATGCATGGGGATATTGAAAGGGCAAGTGAAACAGTTTTGATAAAAGATGAATACGAAATGTTCCATGAAAATAATCAACTATTTTCCATAGGACTTAAAGGTGATTTGATTTCAAAAACCTTTCTATTCATAGGTTATAGTTTTGAAGACCCTGATTTAGAGTATATATTAAGTCGAATTAGAGTCTTGATGGGGCAAGACGGGAGAAACCATTACTGTTTTTTCAGGAAGGTCAACAGGAATCAGTATAACCATCTTCCAAAAGAAGAAGGTGATGAGAAGTTCAGGTATGATTCTATCAAACAGGAACTAAAATGTGCTGATTTAGAAAGGTATCATATTAAACCAGTGTTGGTTGATAAGTACGAAGACATCACTGAAATACTACAAACTATTTTACAGCGTTATTGTAGGTCAAAAATACTTATTTCAGGAAGCGCGGTGGAGTATAAACAATTTGTGCCTGATCACAACACTGCGCAAATGTTCATTCATACTCTAAGTCGTGAGATGGTAAAGGCTGGTTTCAAAATTGCTTCTGGATTTGGACTCGGAGTGGGGAGTGCTGTTATTAATGGGTCGCTAGATTACGTATATTCTACAAACAAACGAAAAATTAGCGATTATTTAATACTCAGGCCATTTCCTCAATATGCTACTAACGGATTGGAATTGATGGATTTATGGGATCAGTATAGACGCGATTTTATTTCTGATGTTGGTTGTGCTGTATTTATTTTTGGCAATAAAGAAGTGAATGGAAAAGTGGTAGATGCAGGTGGTGTTAGAAAAGAATTTGATATTGCCGTTGCTCAAGGAATTAAAGTTATTCCTGTTGGTGCCACTGGGTACATGAGCAAAACACTTTGGGAAGAAACAATAACAAATTACGATAAATATTATAGTGATTTTCCTGCTCTTAAAGCTGACTTTGAATTTATTGGAGATGCAAGCCATAATCATCATGAAATTATAACTAGAATAATAAAAATTATTACTGCTCTAAGGGCTGGAAGATGATCTAACAATGTGTTTCATTACATTAGTGGAGTGAAAAAAATGGGGAGAAAAATTTTTATTTCTTATAAATATTCTGACAGTGGTGTTTATCCTCTCAATGGTAACTATTCTACGACAGTTAGAGATTACGTAGATGAGCTACAAAGTAAGCTTAAAGAAGGCGATCACATTAACAAAGGTGAAGCTGATGGTGAGGACTTAAGTGAGTTTAAAGATGAAACAATATGGACTAAATTGAAGGATAAGATCTTTGATAGCAGCATTACCATTATATTTATTTCAAAAAATATGAAGGCTCTTTTTCAAAGTGAGGAAGACCAGTGGATACCTTGGGAAATTTCATATTCACTGAGAGAACTTACTAGAAATGGAAGAACAAGTGGTGCTAATGCTTTACTAGCAGTTGTTTTACCAGATCAATACAATAGCTATGAGTACTTCATACATGATAATTCTTGCCCTTATTGTAATTGCATAACGCTGAAGACCAATACCTTATTTACAATATTAAGAGAAAATATGTTCAACATAAAGTCTCCTACTTACAATGATTGCAGTAACCATAGCGAGAGTAACAAGGTTTACACAGGGGAATCTTCGTATGTTCGTTCTGTTAAGTGGGTTGATTTTATAGATAATTTCGATATCTATCTTCAGGTAGCATATAACATTAATGAAAACAAAGATGAATATACCTTGCACAAAAGTGTGTGAGTAACAAACAAACTAGAGTGTTCGTCAGTTATAAGTTGGAGGATCAAAAGTATGCCAGGTGTAGCTAAAAGAAAGTATGTTGGAGAGACGATGCGTATCAATAAGAATTTAAGCCAAGTATTGAGACGATTATCTGATGTATTACCTTATAACTACAACGCTGAAACACTTTTAGAACTGTTTCAACAACTGTATCCTCATGAGTGGAGGGAATTAAATCAACGTTTTGATCAATATAAAGAGAAAGATGAGTTCTTATTAAAGAAGGGAAAGAAGATTAGGTACAAGCCTAATCCACCGAAAGAGCACTTTTTTAAGTTGCCAATAGTGAAAAATATTTTATCAAAAGGTAGAATCGCAAAGCACAATGCAAATTTTGATGAGCTAGCCTACCAAGAAAGATTTGCTAAGTTTAAGGCTAAAAGGGAAAACGCTATTAGGAGCAGGAATGAAAAAATAGCAAAAGCTAATGAACTTATTCAAAATGTCGAACCACTTTTTATTGATACTTTTATTGCTGCATATCATAAACGAGGAATTAGTTTTGATGAAAAAATGGAAATATTTAAAGAACTTCAAAAATACAAATCAAAGAAAACGGCAGAATTTTTTTATAAACTGAGTGAAAGTGAGCGTAATAATCAAATAAGGAATATGGCGTTTAAGCATTTACAAGTAACGGGTAACTACGTCAAATTAAGAAAAAATTTTAATGGCAAAAAGAAGGAATATATGACAGAGAGCAGCGAGTTTTTCATGACTCCTCTTGACTTGTTAAAAAGAATTGAGAGTAACAATGTACAAAATAAAAAGGTTTACGATGTTTTCATCTCTCACAGTTACAAAGACTCAAGTGTTATAAAAAAGATAATAAAAGCTTTTAACAAACTTTCTATTAGTATTTACTGTGATTGGACAAGTGACAGTGATTTTCTAAAAAGGGAACTTGTAAGTGAATATACAAAAGTGGTACTTAAAAAACGTATAGAACAATCCAAAAATATAGTTTTTGTTAAGACAGACAACTCACTTGAGTCACATTGGGTTAGATTTGAATTAGATTATTCTAGAGAATTAGGAAAAACACTATTTTGTATAAATCTTTCTGATGAAGCCGAGGGTGAATGCAACGTTCTCCAATTCGATGTTAAAAATGAGACAATTTCGTGGACAACAGGTTTAGTGAAGTAGTTTGTTTAGACTAACACATTATTTTCGATTAAAAATTCTTTTGACAAAATGAATGTCATTGGATAGTCATTTGTACACCGCACATGGTGATGGCAGGGAAGACATTCATTGCTTAAATAAATGTGTTAATTAAGATGTTCATAAGTGGTAAATAAAATTACTAATGATTTCTATGTATGACAGAGAAAAATTTAATATCCAAAATAGTAGATGAAAAGGAAGAAACAAAGTAAACCCACCAACATCTTTGTGTTGCCACATACACTCTTCACACGTAATGTGCGTAACAAAGCTTATTTTAAAACCGTAGCAAAATAATAAAATACCAGAATCTTTGGTGTCTGCCCCCATGGTACAGTACTTTAATATACTAGGGGACAGGCATTTTTTGTTCTGAAAACAACTCAATAGAGTGGTTTTTAATCCCGCATTGCTCCTGCTTCCCGCGATGTCATCGCACCTTGTCCTTCACTTACATCTTTTCTAATTTCTTGTTTTACTCTTTGTGCATCAGTTCCAGCAAATCCTGAATTCATAGTAGAACCAGAAACCAAATTCTTTTTCGCTTGTTGATCCTGTTGCATACAAGTCCTCCTCAATTGATTGTTTAACATTCATATTATTTACTAATACACCTGCTATATCCCGAGGATTTACACCTTCACTCAAGTTACAAGGGTCTATTTTCCAATTGTTACAACTGAAATAAGAATGAGGCCACCTTATCAGGTAATCCTTTTAAGGTATAAAATATCGATATCCATTGGAAATACATAACGACGGTTCTCCTGTTTTCACTAATTGTATTAACGTCAGGAATTTTTCTGTTAGATAATTTGATAGAAGAATTATTGTGTGTTGCTCTTTTTAAATTCTCAGAAGGAGAGTATATGAAATTAGCAATTACTGTAAAAGTGATTGGTCAGTAAAATTCATTAATAAAACGCACAGGAACCGTCCCCTAGTTTCCGGATTTATAGTTAGTGTCTGGGAAAACTTATACATAAATTTGCACTTTCTGAAATATGTGAGTTAAAATTTGTAGGAAGTATAAGGATTAAAATTAGTGCTTTCTTCTTACTATAACTGTCTCAATAAATGGAGGTATAAACATGGACCCTTCAACAATGACCTTAAAGTCAATTATTGGAAATTCTGATTTAACAAAAAAAGAAGATTTAATTGCAGATTATATATTAAACAACTTAACAGATGCATGTTTAATTACATCAACAGAGTTAGCAAATAGATTAAATGTAAGTAATGCAACGATTATTCGTTTTTCTAGAAAAATTGGTTTTACCGGATATAGTGACTTTCAAAAGTATCTTAGGGAGCAGTGTTACGAAGGAAGTTTGGCTATCTCTGATGATGTTACGATCCCTTCTGAAAGATTAAAGCTGAGTTATGATAAAATTATAGAAGCAGACTTATTCAATGATAATTTGAAAATCCTTGAAAAAAATATATCCTCCATTTCAGAGAAAAACTCATTAGCGGAGATTAATAAGGCAACAAATTATATCGTTGATGCTAGAAGAGTCTTTATTTTAGGTAGTAGAGCTAGAGTTGGAATAACGGAGATAATGGGAGTATTCCTGAACCAGATTATTGATAATATCGTAGTTAGCAGTAGTAATTCGTTTACACCATTTGATACGTTGGCATCTTGTAGTAAGGATGATTGTGTCCTTATTTTTTCCTTTCCAAGATACTCGGAATTAGACCTTGGAGCTGCAAAAATGGCAAAAGAGGCTAATGCAAAAGTTATCATCATTACGGATAAAGCCACAGCACCTATCGCCCATTATGCTGATGTACTGCTCTTAGTTTCAGTGGATAGTAATGCTTTTTTCAACTCCTACACGCCAGTATTATTTTTAGCCGAATTAATATGCTCTCAAGTAAGCAAAGCTACTATTATTAAAAGTAAGGAAAAGTTAGAAAGAATTAATAAGCATATCAGTCAATTTGGGATGTATTAATAAAAAAAGGTTGTAAAAATTATTTTTACAACCTTTTAGTAGTTACATATATCATTACTATTTTAAATGACTTTTTTTAAGGGAGTAGAATCTTCTTCATACATGTTTTCACTGCGGGCAATACATAATGTACTCACTACGTCACCTGTAACATTTAGGGTAGTATGTCCCATATCTATTATTCTATAAATACCTGCGATCATACCGACAATTTCCATTGGAAGTCCGAGAGTGGTTAACAACATGATTGTCATTACGATGCCTCCGCCAGGGATACCCGGGGATCCAACAGATATTAATGTTGTCATTAAAATAACGAGAAACTGTTGGCTTATTGACATTTCTACTCCGTAAATTTGAGAAACGAATATGACGGCAGCTGAATAATACACGACAGCACCATTCATGTTCATTGTTGCTCCGATAGGAAGGGTAAACTGTGCTAATTCTTCTTTTACCTTATAATCATTTTTTGTAACAGAAATAGTTACTGGTAGTGTTCCAGAACTACTAGTTGTACTTGCTGTTACAACCCAAATTTTACCGATCGATTTAAAGAATTTTGTTAGAGGAAATTTAGCTATAAATTTCAGCATAAATAAGTACATTATGATGATGACAGAAATTAGTCCAACATAATCAACTAATATGAACTTCCCAAGAGGGCCAAATATTTTTAATCCATACTCACCAATTGTACAAGCCATTAGTGCAGCAACACCAATCGGGGAAAATGCCATAACGATAGCGGTCATCTTGTACATTGCTTCAGTACCTTCATTAAATAACTTCTTAAGGCCTTCAGCTTTGTTCCCAATTAAGGTTATGGAAATTCCTAAGAATAAAGAGAAGATAATAATTTGCATCAAATTACCTGTTGCAAGAGCTTGAACTGGATTTGATGGGAATATACCTAAAATGGTTTCACTAAGAGTAGGAATCTCGGATGCTTGAAAATCAGATGATGCCTTAATACTTGAAATATCTAACCCTTCACCAGGTTTAAAGATATTTGCAACAATAATACCAATTCCACCAGCTAATAATGTTGTAATTACATAATAAAGTAATGTTTTTGTTCCGATTCTCTTTAATTTTTGGACATCACCGATACTAAAAATACCTGATGTTATCGAGAAGAAGATGAGTGGAACAACAATCATCTTGATTAGCGTTAAAAAGATATCTCCGACTGGCTTTATCAATAATATTTTTTCTTTAAAAATCAAACCAAGTATAATCCCTACTACAAATCCAATAAAAACCTTCGTGCCAAGACCTAATTTTTTCCAACCTATATTAGCCCTCCTAAATTTATGAATTTGCAAGTTCTTTCGTGATGTATAAAAATTTATCAATTTCATCAACAGTGTGACAATGAAAAGGTGAAACTCTAATAGCCCCAGTTAAGCCAATAGCTTCTAATATGCGTTTAGAATAAACACTGGTATTGACTCTTTCATAAACGGTAACACCTTTTTCTTGATAATCTTTTCTAAGCTGCTCGCAATCTTTACCGTCAATACCAATTGCAACAATAAGATCTCTCTTAATCAAATCTGGATAATCTGCAAAAACGTTGACCTTATCCATATGTCTTAATCCTTCTATTTTTTCGCTCCCCTCAAGTAATCTATGTAGTAATGCTCTTTCGTGTAAGATTATCTTTTCCATACCTTTTAGATATAGAGATCTTCTGGAATCATTTTGGCTTTCACTATCCTTAGAACCTAACCAGCATACATAATCAACTACTGCGGATATGGATGCAAAAAGGGCAGGTGTTGGTGAGCCAAGTTCCCAAACGCTATCTTCCTTAGCGATAAGTTTATTATGTGGAAGCTTTGATAGCCTGCTAGACACATAGGCAAACCCGATTCCTCTCGATGCCATAAATTTATATGGAGCAAAGTTGGCACCGTCAATGCCAAGCTTTTCAACATCGAGTGTTCCATGTGGCATATGCTGTACCGCATCAACAATGATATATAAATTAGGTTTTTTCGCTCTTGCCGCTTTAATAATTTTTTCGAGATCCATGATATTGCCGGAAATATTACTTGAAGCTATAACACTTAGCAAAATAGTATTCTCATCAATTTTTTCAGCAATGGCTTCGGGATCAACAAACCCTGTATCCTTGTTTGCTTCAGCAACTCGGAGTTCTTTATTATTCTTTTTACAATAGAATTCTACTGCATCATATGAGGAAGGATGCTCAATATTAGTAGTGACAGCGTTTTCACCTTTGACGTTCTCAATAATGGTAGCTACCATATTGAACATAGCTTGAGAGGCTGTCAATTCAGTAATAAGGGATCCTGACTTTGCACCAAAAATAACATTTAAAACATCATTTGTCCCTTTTTCCATGATGTTGTTAAAATCAACTGCTCGCAGATGATATCTTTCTGGACAATCAGGTAATAAATCAATCTTTTCTCGTACTTGTATTGCCTCTTTTAATCTAATAGAGCCACCTGAATTATCAAAGAATAGTCTTTCTCCATAGTCTGGATCGTAATCAAGGAATGCAAATTTTTCTCGTAGTTCAGCTAATAGCTCCACATCCATTAGCTTTCCAATTTTATAGTTATCCACCTTTAAACCCTCCTATTCGCTAAAACGTTTACATTTCTTCATTAGTGATAATTTATGAAGAATTTTCTTCGTTTTATTCTAACAGATATTATTTTCTGTTTCAATAAAGAGTTACAATTTTCAAAAAACTATTAGTTTCTATTCTATATGATGCAGCCCGGGCTTCTTCTAAAAACATGGGGAAGGTTCTTGCGTTTTTTGAAGGTGAAACCGATTAGCTACCATAAAGTAATGTTGAAATATAAGGGAAGTAAAGCTGTTACGTTAATCCCAGTTTATTTCCTGAATTTTGGATGATATGATATGAATAAATACACCTTAATCGGCGGTGATGACAATGAATAAAGTTTTATCTTTAGAGGAACTTGTGAAATATATTGATGATATAGATCGCGAAAATTCAGTCGTGCAATTTTCTATTCCGGGTAAGGGGAGATTTACTATTGTTCTTCAAGAGGAAGATGAACAGTCAATATATGCTGATGTAAATAAAAACCCGCAACTTGAATTGATGTTCAAAGAAAGTGAGGAACAATATAGGAAAGGTCTCGGTATGACCACCTCAGACCTATTAAAATCACTTAAAGATAAGGATTTTAAGTAATGGAGTTCCGTATTATTGCGGTTTTGTTTCCAGGTGAAAATAAGAATTGAAAACTTTAAAATAAGGTGTCAGGCTCCGGTACAGTAGTTCTTTATTACTGTGGGGGTCTGGCACCTTTATTTATGGTGCTAGAATTAAATGAGGAAATCTAAAATAAAGGTAATCGAGCAGCCATACATGCTTCAATGGAAGTAAATAAAGCATTCCTACCATTCTTTTCTCTATAAATTTTCCTAATTATGCCGAACGCATCTACCCTATTAGTTTGTTAAAATAAGAATATCTAATGATAGTAGAGGTATCGATATGATAGAGCAATCATTCCTAATTTATTTAAAGGATTTCATTATTAAAAGTGGCGAAGAACTAGAATGGAATTCTCCTAATAACGAAAATTTATTAGTGGAAGTAAAAATTATAAAGCGTTCGGTGAGGGCCTATCGAGTACTAGGTCTTTTAACCTTATCACCTCAAACGCCTAATGCAGGAGAAGTACATAACGACCCTAATCTTAAAGCATTAGCATTTACTACTAGAAAGAGAGTCTACTTAGATGATCTTGATCGTAAAACCTTTGGATGGCCCTACAATAGAATCAATCAAATGAAATATACTTACTCGCATTTCCAGGATATACCCCTTCCGTAAAAAGCCAATGCCAATACATTTCACTATCTATTTTTCCAATTGAACAATCTAGTAAAATCCCTTCCATAGCCTCATTGCAATCAAGACCTATTACATAAAAATCTCGATCATCCGAAATATCTGTTAATACAGTTGTATTTTCATTCCTGCTGCGAATCTTAAAAATGCCATTAATGGTCTCGTTAAATTCACTGCTATCTTCTTCTATTTTTTTAATATTTTGTAGGGGATCCCAGTCGTCGGATTTATGGATTTGAGGAAAATGGAGTAAGAAGTGAGTATTTAGCAAAACTTCACACATTTTTAGTTCAGCATGATATTTATTGATGTGATTTTCAATAGTGAGGGACCAGGAAGTACGGGCTCTCTTGTCAAGCCAGCGAACAAATTTTTTTAGTTCATGGAGGAATTTTTTAACTTCTTTTTTCTGTGGTGTGACATGCATATGGAGAGGGAAAATCGTAATCATAAGTTCTTCCCAAAATGATGGCTGGCAGTCTTCCCAAGAGGTGGGGCAAGTATCTTCTAAGTAAAAACTCATAAATTTAGAGATGATTCGAAGAAATTCATTTCTGTTTTGGTCTCGAGGCTTTTCGCGTTTATACGCTATAAAATCCTTTCCATAGTATTCTAACAACCCTCGATACATCATGTTAAACTGTGAGATGATTTGAATATTTTGGAGGATTTCCTTTCGTTCCTGTTCGGAGTTAATGGGTAAACTACTTACCTTTACTTGCGGAATAGGTCCACAGCAAATTACTTGATCCTTTCCGCTGCCACAATTACATAATATTAATCTTCTCATGAAATAAATCATCCTTCTTTCTTGTTAAGTTGTAAAAATAGGAAATTTGAAAGTAGCGAGGGGAATAAACTAGATGAATAGTGAGGGTTATTTATAGTATAGATTATTAAGATATAGTCCGCACTAATAATTCTGATAATTTCTTGAACGTGAAGGTCCATATCTCTCAAAAGAAGGCCATTTAGGAGGAACACAGGGACGGTTCCTGCGTTTCCCTACTGCGAAAAACAGACTCTTGCTTATCTAAGATATTGGAAGTTCGGAAACATGAGAACCGTCCCCATGTTTTAATATTAAGAAGTGGGGGCTGATCTTTTTTATATTTTGATATATTATAAATTCCTTCAAATAGATTAACATTGAAAAAATGGTAGAATAAATGGTGAAATATAACTTTTGCTTATATTATTTCCAATTAGTTGGTGTAGTGAAAATTTTTGAAAAACGATTAAAGGGTGTAACCATTGACTCCGTTTCATGAACAGTTAATCCAAATAGACGTTATAGATGAAGAAGGGATTAATAAGATAAGAGAACGGATTAACGTTCGATATCACACATTAAACTCTAAACAAAAGGCTACAATATTTGCTAGAACGATACATGATATGATTGATCGTTCACTTCCGAACTTTTCAAAGGAAACAAAAAGAAGCATTCGGATGGAGCTTATGAATAAAAAGCTTTCTACGAATTATCTTTCTATTTCTGCCAATGATATTATTGAATCTAGCATAGCATTAGCTTCAGAAGCAGAATTAAAAATAGAACTGTCCCAATGGATGCAAGAAAAGGTAGAAATAGACTCAAATATGGCAGAAAGTTATGTAGACAATCTTCGTAAAAGCCGAAAAAAAGAAGAAAGTGAACAAACTCTTCCTTCTGAGTCAGCGGTTCGGTCAACTATTCAGGTTGATGATCATGTACTATCCACAACTCAAAATATAATCAAAAGCAAGCTGAAGAAGCATAAGCCGTATTTTCTTGGAGCAACAGCCATAATCTTGATCTTATTTGGAATTATCGTAAGTATAGAATATCCAGCACAAAAAAATATGGATTTGGCTAAAGGGGAAGCTGATGACCTTAAAGGAACTGCTACTCAAGAAAGACTGCAAAACGAATTGCCCCCATCCTTGCAATATGAAGAAATTGATGATCGAAAATTACGAGATTGGTTACATGGACGAAATTCTTTGTTAGCGGATGAACCGTATTTTTCTACTATAATCGAAGTAGCAAATGAGTATAATATCCATCCACTTTTATTATTTGCCATCACGGGCCAGGAGCAAGGGTTTGTCTCTAGAGATCATAAGGATGCCGAAAAAATAGCTAATAACCCTTTTAATGTTTACTACAGCTGGAAAGATTTTAATACAAACATTACCGAATCGAGTCAAATCGCCGCTCGTACCATTGTAAATCTAAGTAAAGATCGCCCAGCTGATGTTGATCCGATTCAATGGATTAACCGAAAATATGCTGAAGATGAAAATTGGTGGCTCGGGGTATCGGCTATTTTTAAGCAATTAGAGGGTGTTACTCAATGAGGTGAAGATTATCAATGGAAGGATGTTCATGCAGCTTACATAAACAAGGCCCTATCAGGAAGAATCTCTAATAATTCTTTAAAACTATCTACTTTAAAATTTGCTTGTACTAATTCTTCATCTTTTGGAAAGTTGAAGTTGCAGCCCACTGATAATAAATTATTTACTTTAGCTGCTTCAAAATCTGAAAGTCTATCGCCAACAACAACACCTTCGTTTATTGAATATTTTTTTATAATTTTATTGACTTATGAGTAAGCTTTTTTTTGCCCAAATTCTATTACTAATTGTTTTTGAGCATCAATAACCAAAGCTTAAATGATAAGGTAGAGCAAGAGAGAAGGTTTTAGTTTATCGAGAGCTAGAGCATAGAGTATGAAAACAAACGAAATAAAGAGAAACTTCAATTAGTGGGGGTCTTACAGCCCGTTAATTTGCGATAAATGGATATCCTCACTGGATACATAAGGATGAAACAGTCTTCATATGAATCATGACCCGTACAGTTCAAATCCAATTTATAAAGAAATTTACGAATATAATGCATATACGAATAAAGATCAATTATCAAGCTATGAAATAATAAAAAAATATTTACCAGTTCTTAATTTCAAAAAACTTGTAGATACAATTAGACCTGATTGTCTAGATACATATGAAGATCACATTAACTTTCAAGTGAGTAGCGACGTTTGTGGTGACATGTTACTTTGTGCAACTTACGGAACAATATATGCCAATAATGAATTAGAAGCTACGCATAATTGTTAATACCAAAGTAACTGGAAACAAAAACACGAAGGTCAGGATGGTAAACTAGATGGTTTCGGAAACGGTTCTTCCGTTTCCCCATTTATCGATGTCTTTATTAAGTTCTTCCCCAAATTTTTGTTGAAACCTACCTTTTTAGGGCATTTTTAAATGGAGAGAACAAAACAGATACTCTTCTATTAATCTGCGATAAACTTGTATATTCCTTTTAAACTTATTTCACGTAAACTAAATTCAATATGCTCTTAGAAAAGAAGGTTTGACTAGTGCCAAGCGAAAATAACAAGTATCAAACTCAATCATTGTTTAGTAATACATGGCCGCTACAAGTAGTTATCTTAAATACGAAGATGGGTGCACTTATTTAGGAAAGGTAAGGGAGGTTTTTGTATGAGTCCACATAAACAGGAAATCGAAAATTATGGTCACGATGTGAATGATTTTGAAGCCAGCCCTTTTGAAACTATCCGAATACTGCATGATAGAAGTGAACTTCATAAAGTGCATGATCAATTAACATTTCAAGAAAAATTGGAACTAGCAAAGTACGATTTGCAATTAATTCAAAATGCTAAAAAAATGGTTGAACATATTAGTAAGGCATATGATTTCAATACATCCGAAAAGCCGCGTGAGGAATGGTGGTGGCATTTAGACCAAATTGCCGAGGAAAATTTACCTTTTGGGGTGACATCGTTTGAACAAGGAGAGGTAATCTAATATTTTTCACCTAGTGATAAAGTATGGTATTTTACGGAAAAGAATGATAATAATAACTTGGAGCATTTTCCTAAAAAAGCAGGTACTATTACCCTGTAAACCGCTTTCATTTTAAATTATACTATTCTGTAAATAGCAGTGAAAATGGTTACACTTCAACATATCCGCATGTTACTGATTCGATCAGGCAGGGCGACACTAACAAAAGGAAGCATCCCTTTTGTTAATGTTCCCCTGCCTTTTTTGGTTAAAAGTAAAGTTTAAGTCCATTAACGTGCTAAAGTAAAGAGTTTGTTCAATTAAATATCTGCTAATAAGATCGCATAATAAAAACTTAGGCATTCGCCAAAAAGGACTTGGCGAACACCAAGTTTTTCTAAATGTTTGCAGTTCTACAAGTTACACAGTGTGAATAAGCTTTATGCTTTTTCAATATTTATTAAAATTTTATTTGAAGCGGAAGGGGGATTTTAAGACAATAAAAAATCTTAGTACGATTTTTGGAGTGAAAACAAAATTTGAAAGAAGAGGTGGCAAAGTTGGCAAAAAGAAAATTGTTTTCTAAGGCTATCATTTCAGTTTGTTTAGTAACCGGACTAGTCATTCCCCTAGACATGCAAAAGACAAGCGCGCAAGAAGGAAATGAAAAATACGTGTTTACTGTATCTCCTACCCCGAAACTGATTGAAAATATAGGGAATGGGTTCCCGCTTAGCCCAAAAGTTGGATTGGTTACTGAATATGGAACAGATCAATCGGCAATTGAAGAAGTAAAAGCCGCCCTAAAAAAAGCAGGTGTTAAAACAATCGTTGAGAGTGACATAAATGCTCCCCTTCTTAATGCTCCTGTTATTATCTGGCTAGGGGAATTTTCAGATGAAGCTGAGTTAAAAGTTATTAAGGACAGTACGGGCGTTGATGATTTGACTGTAACAAAGAAAGAAGAGTATGTAGTCACTTCTATACATGGCGAAGAAAGTAAAAAGCATATTGTGATTTCAGGGAAAGATGAAACAGGTACATATTATGGTACCAAGACATTCAAACAAATGATTATCGAACGAGAAGGAACGGATTGGATTCCTGAAGTCGAAATCCACGACTGGCCAACGATGCCGACACGAGGAGCGATTGAAGGTTTTTATGGCGACCCGTGGTCACATGAAGATCGCTTAAGTCAACTGGATTTTTACGGCGAGCATAAAATGAATAGCTATATTTATGCGCCAAAAGATGATCCATACCATCGTGATAAGTGGAAGGAACCCTATCCTCAAGAAAAAATAAAAGAAATTGAGCAGCTTGTAAAGACTGCACATAAAAACCATGTCACCTTCACCTTCGCCATTTCACCAGGGAATACAATCACTTATTCAAGCGATTCTGACCTGCAGGCTTTAATCAACAAGGCCCAAGCAATGTGGGACGTCGGAGTTAGATCATTTGCCTTGTACCTTGATGATATTGACCCAAATCTTCGCTCACCAGAGGACCGTGCCATGTTTGGCAAGGATGCAAACCCTCCTGCAGCTGCACAAGCCTATTTGCTAAATCGTTTTAATGATCAGTTTATCAAAAAACATGAAGGGGCGGAGCGATTAATTACCGTGCCGACAGATTATTATCAAGCGGGCACTACCCCTTATCGAAAAAGATTTGCCGAATTGGTTCAACCTGATATCGTCGTTCAGTGGACGGGAATTGGCGTCGTCGCTCCTACAATTACCACTGCTGATGCCGATAAGATCCATGGGATATTCAAGCATGACTTATTAATCTGGGATAATTATCCGGTAAATGATTATGACCGTAATCGTTTGTTCCTTGCGCCATTAGTTGGAAGAGATGCAGGTCTTACTCCTGAACATGGTGTGATTGGTCTAACAGCCAATCCAATGAACGAAGCGGAGGCATCGAAAATTCCGCTGTTTACCGTAGCAGATTATACTTGGAACCCGGAAGCCTATAATCCGGATGACTCTTTGGAAAAGAGTTTAAATGAATTTGCCGGAGCTGCTTATGAACCATTAAAACTGTTTGTAGAATCATCCTATTCTATCAGTCTTAATAACTATAAAGAACCGATTTCGGAAAAATTAAAGCCGCTAATGGAGCAGTTTTGGTCAGAATATGAGGCCAAAAATGGGCAAGCGGCCGCAGACGCTCTTATACAAGAATTCACGAAGCTGAAAAATGCACCGTCTCAACTGCGAAATACCATGGAAAATCAGAACTTCCTAGATGAAATCGATCCATATCTAAATAAGATGGAACTATATGGAGTCGCAGGCGAAGCAGCCATTAAAATGGCCCTAGCGGAACAGGAAAATGATACCCAAACTGCCGAAGAGTTAAGAACATTACTTCAAAACACGATGAAAGAGATGGAGAAATTCCCGCAAAAGCTAAGCTTGGGTGTCATCCCAACCTTCCTTGAGAATGTTATTTATGGAGTAAATTTAGCAGAAGGAAAAACCGCTACAGCTTCTTCATCAGAAGTCAGCTGGCTAACGCCTAATTTAGCAGTTGATGGAAACAACAATACAAGATGGGCCTCTTTATATACAGATAATCAATGGATTAGTGTCGATCTTGGTCAGCTTTATTCTATTAATAAAGTTGTGTTAAACTGGGAATCTGCCTATGGAAAGCAATACAAAATCCAGGTGTCACAAGATGGCAGCCAATGGACGGATGTCTATACAGAGTTAAACAGTAATGGGGGAATAGATGAAATCAAGTTTCCTTCAACAGACGCAAGATATGTAAGAATGCTTGGTGTGAAACGGTCAACAAGCTGGGGCTATTCTTTATACGAATTCAAAGTGTTTAACTCACACAACTAAAATTAGTGCTGATTTTTAAAATAGTAGAAAAACCGGGGAGAATTCAACTTCCCGGTTTTTTTTATTAAAGAGGGTATTAGACGCCATCGAAATGCAAACAAATTGGGGCAAAAATAAATCAGGATCGGATTTGAACTTCGACGGTGTTGTGGATAAAAAGGACATGGATTATATCATTAAAAACTATGGAATACAAAATCCTTCTGTTTCAGATGCACCTAAAGCAAAGACTTCCTATAAAGGCGTAACATTGGATGATGTTATAAATCAATTAGGTTTAAAATAATCCTATAAGAAGGGGGAGCCAATTTTATTGGTTCCTTTTTTGTTTACTTAACCACAAAATTAAATGGATTTTTACGATATTACCCCAACTTTTAGACAAATTTTTATTATAAAAAAACAGAAAATACGACAAAACAAAAGTATTTTCGAGCAAATTCTACACGTTTTCCTATTAAAAGATAATCTACTACATAACCACTGAAAAGAAAGGTGAGTTTATGAATATACGTTCAGATAAAAATTCCCCCAATTTACAATAAACGAAATATTTTCAATAATAATAAGTACATAAGTAATTTTAATAGAAGCAAACGATAGGGATGAAGGCTAAAAATACAAGTATCCTTTTAGAATCATATTTTCGTACTTCATTAACACTTACAGATGTAATATATAGAAACATGGAGGACTAAAAATGGGGAAAAAAGCAAATAAAAGTAGAATTGCCAAAAGCTTAACTGTAGCGGCTTTATCAGCTAGTTTTATTTTAGGTTCTATTGGTCAAGTACCACTTGTATCAAAAGCGACAAGTTTTTCGAAGGCGGAGGAGGTGCTTGCCAGCTTAACACCAGAACAAAGAGCAGCACTTAAGCAAATCTCAACGAATGAAGAAACGGGGTTACAAATTTCTTCCGATGTTGATTTAACCTCTTCAAATGAAACAACTGTCATAGTTGAATTTAAGAATAAGCCTGCAAAGGTTGCTCAAATTGTGGCACGCGCAGAAGGGAATCAATTATCTGAAACGGAAGCATTAAAACTTGTTGACCAGGATCATGAAACGTTTAGTCAAGATGTTCAACAATTAACGGACGAAAAAAATAAAAAGTCAGATGTCAAAATTCATCGTTCTTTTAAACATGCATTTAATGGTGTTTCCATTAGTCTGCCTGCTAACCAAATTGAAAATCTATTAAAATTAAATGCTGTTAAAGCGGTTTGGAGCAACGAAACATTTACGATTGATCCTCCTGATCAAGATGAGGTAAATGATCAATCAGATCAAATCAGTGTTACGAATTATACACCATATGATGGACTAGATCGTTTACATGCTGAAGGTTTCACTGGTAAGGGAATCAAGGTCGGAGTTATCGATACAGGAATCGATTATAACCATCCTGACTTAAAGGATGCATATAAAGGCGGATTTGATTTTGTTGATAATGATAGCGATCCAATGGAAACAACATACGAAGATTGGAAAAAGTCTGGTAAGCCAGAATTAAATAGTGGCCGTGCATACTATACAGAACATGGTACGCATGTTTCAGGGATCATTGTGGGCCGTGGAGCAGCAGATAGTGAGTATAAAATGACAGGGGCTGCACCTGAGGCAGATGTTTATGGTTATCGTGTACTTGGACCATACGGCAGTGGTTCAAGTGAAGCGGTAATGGCAGGTATAGATCGCGCTGTGAAAGACGGTATGGATGTCATCAATTTGTCTTTGGGTGCCTCGATTAATGACCCAAACTACCCAACTTCTATTGCTGTTAACAATGCTGTTATTAATGGAGTCACCGCTGTCATAGCTGCAGGGAATACTGGTGACAAGATGTTTACACTTGGTTCACCAGGTGCAGCATCGTTAGCGCTAACAGTTGGTGCGTCATCTGTTGCATTTGATATTTATCAATATGCAGGTGCTCAAGATGGAAAGAGTTATTCGTTAAGACAGTTGGCAAGAAACTATAGTGATGATTTAACACAGTTAAAAGGAAAAACCTATAGCCTTGTTGACGTCGGGTTAGGTAACCCAGCTGATTTTAATGGTAAGGATGTAACTGGAAATATTGCTTTCATTAAGCGTGGTTCAATTGGATTAATAGATAAAATCAAAAACGCAAAAGCTCGTGGTGCGGTTGGCGTCATTATGTATAATGATGAAGCAAACAGCGCAGAGGGCGAGATTCAGGCATTTTTAGGCGAATCGGTAGATGCTATTCCAGCATTTTCAGTTTCCAATGCAGATGGAGAAGTAATTTTAGAAGATATTAAAGCAGGTAAAACTGATTTCACTTTTGGTGACTATACAAAGGTAAGAACGGCCGAAGATGAGCTTGCTGGTTTTAGTTCAAGAGGTCCTTCCCGCGTAAATTATGAAATAAAACCTGAAATAACGGCACCAGGCGTTTCCATATTATCTACAGTTCCATTTTATATGAATAATAAAACGGCAGATGGGTCGAACCCGGAAGATTATCAATATGCATATGAACGTTTATCAGGAACATCAATGGCAACACCTTATGCTGCAGGTATATCCGCCTTATTGCTTCAAGCAAATGAGGACCTTCAACCAGCCGACATCAAGTCCATTCTAATGAATACTGCTGACCCACTATCAAAGGACTATAGTGTTTTTGAAGCAGGAAGCGGCAGAGTGGATGCGTATGAAGCGATTCACTCTAGTGTGGAGTTTGTAGTGAAGGATAAAACACCTATGAACCTTAGTGGAAAACAGAAATTAATCGATAATTTAACGGGTGGAATCAGTTTTGGAACATTTGGTTATACAGGTAAAGATATTACTGATTCCCGACACATTACAGTAAAAAGTCTTACAAATCAAAATAAAACATTCAGCGTAGATGTAAAATTCCAAACGGGATTAAGAGGATCAAAAGATGCGGCTAAAAACAATGTGACATTAGAAGGTCCAACCACAGTAAAAGTTAAGGGTAATAGTGTCAGAGATATCAAATTTGATTTAGACATTCCAAAAACAGCTGAAAGAGGAACGTATGAAGGATTTATTGTTTTTACGAACAATGATAATCCAACTGAACAATACCAAATTCCATTTGGCGGTCGTGTAGTTAATGAAGGAATAGAAACATTTAAGATAGCTAACCCAATTTATTCAACGAACAAAACAGTTTCATTGACTTATTATCCATTTTTGGATGCTGAAATAGCAATCAAATCACATATGAAAACATTGGATGTGGTCATTCACGATCCAAAGACAGGTAAAGATTTAGGAGTGGTAGGATCATTTAATACTATTGTTATGGATGAAAATGCACTCTACAAGATTCCTAGATTAATCAGTAATTATTACTATCCATTTACAGGTGATAAGAAAAATCCTGTCAGCAATGATTGGAAAGTATTAAAACCTGGTCATTATGTCGTCAAACTTGTTGGGACTAATGAGAATGGAGATACCTTCATAGCATCACAAGATGTTGTGAACGAATTTGGAATACCAAATGTAACGACCAGCTTTGATTCATTAGATCAAAAGGTCATTGAATATAGTGATAGTCAATTAGATTCACAGGGACAATTTTTGTATGACTTTAATGTACATGTAGAAGATACTGAAATGGAAGAAACGAACAGCTATGGTATCCCTGTAGACCCATCGAAGTATTCAGTAATGCCTTTTTACAATGGTTACCCTAGCATTCCGATTAAGACAGATAAAAATGGTGAATATGTTGATCAAATTTTAGTAAGAAGTCAATACAAGGTACTGCCAGTTAGCTTTATTGGGTTGGATGCTGCAAAAAATGGCACTTCAGAAAAAAGGATCGCCTTTACGAAAAATACAACACCATATTATTATTTGAAGGCTAATAAAGAAGCGATTACGGCGGGAGAGACGGTCAACTATTCCGTACGTTCCAATAATATGAAGAATTTGAAATCAGCGAAAATGACGCTGCAAATCATTAATACCCAAGCGACAATCGAAAACGTAACTGTCGATGACGCGGTAAAACAATATGGTGATGCAGAAGTGACGGTTACGACATCACCAACAGCCTATAGCTATCAGACTGCCTACACTTTTACGTTTACGTATTCAGGTAATAATGAATTACCTGAGGATTTAAAATTATTTAATTTCGATATGAGGTCGTTAGAAAAAGGTTATACGTCTATGTCACAATACTATGCGGAAAATGCATCCTTCTTTGACCAATCCAATGTAGAAACGAAAAATATTTATACGTTTAACGAACTTTTTGATGTCAAGGCAAAAGTTTCCAAATTAGTCGGTGCTGTAAACGTGGAAGGAGCAAAAGATCCTGTTACAGGGCAATCGATTCCAACCATTGACCACCGCACACTTGGAACAAAGGTAACCTTATCTTCGTATGATGGCAAAACGGTAATGGAAGCGCCAGAATTTACAAAAGGCGGAGAATATACGCTGGATGGCATTAAGGTAGATCCAAACCCATATACGATTAAGGTAGATGTTCCTGGCCATTTTACAATGTATAGAACGATGGATTATTTATCTGATAACATTCGTGGTGAATTGATTGGAAAATTCATGCGTGATTCATTAGACCGTGCACTGGCTGGTGATGTGAATAAAGATAACGTCATCGATGTGCTGGATGCCATCGAGCTGCAAAAAAATTGGGGCACCAATCATGCAGCTTCAGATTTAAACTTCGATAAAACGGTTGATAAAAAGGATATGTATTACATTATTAAAAACTATGGAGCAAGTAATCCTACGGTAGAAAATGCACCAAATGCAAAGAAAACCCACAAAGGGGCTTCATTGGATAGTATCCTCAGTCAATTAGGATTGAAATAAATATGTTGGGAACAAAAAGATTGAAATCCAATATGCCAGGGATCGCGACTTCAATCTTCTCAGGCAATCAAAAATTTTTCGATTAGACCTTTCTCATTAGATAGGAAAAAGGCACAACTAGCTAAAAATCCACTAGTTGTGCCTTTTTGCGTACAAAACTTCCGATTGTCCCCAATAAGAACCGTCCCCCCTATTTCCTTTTATTCAAATTTTAGGTAAACTAAATTCCATATGTTCTTAGCAAAGAAGGGTTGACTAGTGCCAAGCGAAAATAACAAGTATCAAAATCAATCATTGTTTAGTATTACATGGCCGCTTTTTATTGAAATTTCCCTGCATATGAGTGTTGGGATTATTGCGACATTAATTTTGAGTGGATATTCTGATAAGGCCGTTGCGGGTGTTGGGGTAGCTAATCAGATTATTAATATCTTTATCTTAATTTTTAATGTCACCGTCATTGGGGCAATGATATTAATTGGTCAAAATTTAGGTGCGAACCAATTGAAACGGGCACGCCAGCTTGCACGCTCTGCTTTTGGGATAAATTTATGGGTTGGCGTCGCGATGACTGTCGTTGTTGTATTGTTTGGTGATGTATTTTTACGCTTCTATGGGCTAAGTGGGGAGATTTATGACTATGCTCATACATTTCTAACGATTACAGGTTTCTCGCTCGTACTTGAAGCCATTTCCCTTGCATTAAGTGCTGTTTTGCGCAGCTATGGTCATACAAAAGAAGCCATGATTATGACGGTTATGATGAATATTATTAGTGTTACGGGTTACTTTATTGCGATTAAAGGCTGGTTTGGCCTGCCAGTAACAGGGGTTGTGGGAGTTTCGTATTCTATCATTATCGCGAGGATTTTTCTCATTCTGGCTCTTCTTTACTTTGTTTATAAAATATTAGATTTAAAGTTTTCTATAAAAGATATTTTTTCCATTCATAAAACAGATATAAAGGAAATCTTTCACATCGGGATTCCGTCAGCTGGAGAAAACCTTTCCTATCAGCTTTCGCAAATTGTGATCACAAGCTTTGTTGCCACGATCGGGGACGATGCATTGGCGGCTCGTGTGTATATTATCAATATTTCCATGCTCTGCTATTTATTCACACTGGCGATTGCTCAAGGGACTCAGCTGCTGATTGCGCGTTATATTGGAGCGAAGGACTATGATAGAACCTTAAAACGAGGACTAAAGACATTAAAAATTTCGATGGTTGTTACGTTAGCGGTGTCGCTTGCGATTGCCCTTACTGGCGAACCTGTATTAGCGGTGTTTACAGACGAATCTAGCATTATTTCGATTGGACTCCCTGTTCTATGGGCAATAGTATTTATTGAACCTGGCCGTGCTATGAATATTGTTCTGATGGGGTCTTTAAAATCTGTCGGCGATGTTCGTTTCCCTGTTGTTATCGGCATTATTTGCATGTGGGGAGTAGCAGTCGTATTTAGCTACCTTTTCGGGATTGTCCTTGGATTAGGGTTACTTGGAATATGGCTAGCTCAAGGGTTTGATGAATGGATTCGTGGAATCTTTGCACTAAGACGCTGGTTATCTAAGCCGTGGTTAAAGAAAAAGGAAGCAAAGTATGAAATTGCAGCAAATTGAGGGTAATAGTACTAGCTGAAATCGTATGGATTAATGCCGACAATGCTAAATTCGCTTATTGTCGGGATTTTTCTCAATGTCTATCTCCGGAAAGACATTGTCAAATCCGAGGTACCAGTATTAGATTTACGCCAGAGGAAACGTTTGATTTTATTTCCCAACTTGTCTTGGAAACCGAAGATTTATTGAAGAACCCGTTTAAGAAAGGTGTATACTGAGGAATTTGGAAAATATAAAGGAATTTCAAGAATTGTTATTAAGATTTTGATAATAATATCGTTATTATTGCGGTTTTGTTTCCAGGTGAAAATAAGTAGTGAATACTTTTAAATAAGGTGTTAGGCCCCAATGCAGTAATTCTTTAATACTGTGGGGGTCTGGCACCTTTATTTATGGTGTTAGAATTAACTGAGGAATATAAAATAAAGGTAATCGAGAAGCCATACATGCTTCAAAGGAAGTAAATGAACCATCCCCGTGTTTTCCGCCTAAAATACTCAAAATGCAGATGTAAAGAATAGAAAAACCTTAGAATAATTCTGCTTATACGAGGGATAATATGGTTAATAAGGGAGAAAGGGGCGGTTTCTTATTTTTTTTCTCCGTTTTTTGAAAAATAAACATTACTCAAAATACCGGCAAACAAACCAATATGATAATCAAGTAAAGCATGGTTTAGTAGATGGTCAACCTTTATATTCAGATTTATCAATGAATATACAAAAGCTTCAGCAGTTGTTTCCCCAGGCACCGGATTTGGTCATTCGACGCTTCGAATTCGCTGGCAATGGAACCAAGGCAGCTTTAGTATTTTTAGATACGTTAACGGATAAAAATTCAATATGTAATAACGTTTTGAGTTCCTTGATGCAAGTCTCTTTCGATCCGAATAGGGAATTACCCATTTCTGTAGGGGATGTCAAAAGTGCACAATCATGGAATGCAGTTGAAAATGCCCTTTTTATAGGTGAAAGTGCCTTATTTATTCAAGGTGAAAAAAAAGTATATCTTTTGAATACAAAGGGATGGCCTCAAAGAGCAATTGAAGATCCACAGCTTGAAACATCATTGAAAGGGGCACACCAGGGATTCGTTGAGACTGCAGGTCAGAATATTGCGATGCTACGAAGGTATATTCCGAATCGGGAATTGGCCTTCAAGGAGGTTACACTCGGCGTTCGCGGAAAGTCAAAGGCCTTTATTGTGTACCTGGAAGATATCGCAAGCGGAGAATTGCTTCAGGAACTGGAAGACAGAATCAAACAAATTCAAATGGATGTGATTGTCAATACAGGGGAACTCTCTGAATTTATTGAAGATAATCCCTATTCCCCGTTTCCCCAGTTTATTTTAACCGAAAGACCGGACGCTGCGGCTTCGCAAATTCTTCAAGGCCGATTTGCTGTAATTGTCGATCGTTCACCATCCGTTTTAATTGCACCTGGGACATTAACTTCTTTTCTTCAGAGTGTCGATGATTACAGTACTCGCTGGATCGCTGCATCATTAATACGGCTGATGCGTTTTTTGGCTTTTTTTATTACATTGTTTCTGCCTGCAACCTATGTAGCAGTCATCTCCTATAATTATGAAGTCATTCCCTTAAAGCTATTTATTTCTATTGCAGAAACACGGGCAAAAGTACCTTTTCCACCCGTCATGGAAGCATTGATGATGGAGGTCACGATTGAAATGATGAGAGAAGCAGGTATACGTCTTCCGGCCCCAATGGGTCAGACGGTGGGTATTGTGGGAGGGATTGTCATTGGGCAAGCAGCGGTTCAGGCAGGAATTGTAAGTAATATTATGGTGATAGTCGTTGCTATAACGGCAATTGCTTCTTTCATAATTCCGAGTTATGACATGGGGACAGCGATTCGAATGCTGCGATTTCCAATGATGCTGATGGCTTCTTTGTTTGGACTAACCGGAATCATGATCAGTTTTATGACATTGATGGCCCATTTAATTTGTCTTGAATCTTTAGGTACTCCCTATTTCAGTCCAATAGCTCCCTTCCGATTTGCTGATATGAAGGACTCATTTATTCGTTATCCACTATGGAAGATGGTGAAACGGCCTAAAAGTATAAGGACCAAACAAGATAATCGTCAGGGAGGAAACTGAAGGTAAGGGGAAAATATGAAAAAGTACACCTATAATGAAATCACTACTTTTCAATATGTTTGTTTAATAATAGGGACACAAATAGGGGCAGGCTTTCTAAGCCTTCCCAGTGTTCTTGCACAAAAGGCCGGATCAGATGGATGGATGGCAATCATCATTGGCTGGCTTTTTAGCATTGTGTCCAGTATTTTTTTGGTGAAAACGGCCGAAAAGTATCCGAATGAGACGATTTATGATATTCTAATTCGACTATTTGGCAAAATACTAGGAAAAGCAATCATTCTTATTTTTTTGCTATACTGCATCTGCTTTAGTTGGCTGATTATGATCAACACGTTGCTTTATATTAATGGGTGGTTTCTTCCCAATACTCCTGACTATATTATTGTGCTTATCTTTTCAATCCCGACATTATTAGTTGTCAGGAATGGTCTTCGCATTATTGGTCGATATGCGGAATTGGTTTTTTATCTTACGATGTGGTTTCCGCTTCTTTTTTTGCTGCCACTAAAGGATGGCAGTTTATTGCATTTACTTCCTTTGTTTAAAGTTGGCTGGAAGTCGATTGCTGCCGCTGAATTGCCGGCCATTTATTCTTTTTTTGGATTTGAGCTTACCTTTTTCTTTTATCCCTTTTTACAAAAAAAACAATATGCTGTTCGGGGGATTGTGGTTGCAAACACCTTTGTGATGCTATTCTATCTTATCGTCACTTTATGCTGTTTCGTGTTTTTTTCTCCCGATGATATTGCTGATTTTAATCAGCCTGTCCTAAATTTGCTTAAAGTGATTGAATTTCATTTTCTTGAGCGAATTGATCTGATCATATTGAATGTTTTGCTGCTTATTGCCTCAAGAGCCTGGATTATGTACATGTATTGTGCGGTCTATTGTTCGAGTCAATTAATGAAAAAACAGGATCACAGTGGACATGTTCCGGTTTTGTTAGGGTTATTTATTGGGGCCACATTTTTTATCCATCCCACATGGCTTCAATTTAAAACGTGGCAAAAATGGATTTCATATACTGGAATAGGGGTAGCTTTTATCTTTCCTCTACTATTATGGATCTACACTTCGATTTATGAGAAATACATACGGAGGAAATTCTCATGAGCAGAAAAATAATTTTATGCCTTGTCATTCTTATCATGGTAATATCCGGGTGTGATGCAGCACCAATCGAGGATTTGAGCGTTTCCTTAATATTAGGTCTCGATTTGGATGAAAATGACCAATTGTTAGTGTATATGTCAAGCCCTGTATTTAATAAGGAGGCAAAAGAAAAGGAGGAAGTGTATGAAGTTAAAACATTTTCTCTCCGGCAATCCCGAGAAAAATTTGATTCCAGAGTAATGGGCTTAACCGTAGGAAGTAAAACGCAAATTTTTTTATTGGGAAAACGCCTTCTTGAATCGAAAGATTGGTTTAACTATATCGATCCTTTTTTTAGAGATCCCAAAAATACAGCAAGCGCCCGAATCGTAGCCGTAGACGGGGCCGTATCCGATGTTATTTTTGCCAAACCTAACGATAAACCCCGCCTTCCGTTGTATCTTACGAATTTAATCGATACTACTGCCAAGAGGAATCTTGTGAAAAGAACGAACCTTCAGGATTTCCGCAGACAAATAAAGGATAAAGGGAGAACTCCTTGGATCCCCGAAATAAAAAAGGATAAAAGAATTGAAATAACCGGATCTGCACTACTTTCACAATCAGGCAATAATAAATTATCGATATCACTAGATGAAAATCAATTGTTAACCATTTTAGAAGGAAAGAAAAAAAAGGATTATTCCATTCTGGTACCTGTTTCTTTAAAATCCATGCAAACTAGTAAACCGTATATGAGTTTCACAATACCAAATATGAAGGTGAAGAAAAAGGTGGTCTATAATGGGCGGTTTATATATGATATAGATGTAAAAATAAAAATTGCGATCACAGAACAACTTTTCGCAATTGATTTAGAAAAAGAGTCTGCCCAGCTTGAAAAAAGCATTTCTAAAGAGCTTAAGAAAGAATTCAGCCAGTTGATCCGTAAAATCCAAAAGGCTCAAATTGACCCATTAGGGCTCGGTCTGTATGCCAGAGCCTACACCTATCCAGAATGGAAAAAAGTTCAGGATCAATGGGGGGAAACTTTAGAAAAAGCAAAAATAAACATCCATGTAAACACAGAAATTAAGAGCATAGGAACAATACGTTAAAAAATGGTATAAGGAAGCTAATTTGTGTATCATAAAAAGTGAATTGTCATTTTAGTATAGAGACTAATATTCTTTTTTTTTGATGAGTAAACAAGGCTGTTCAAAGTGGAACAATTAGCCCGTATTCAAACAACGCATATAAATAGAGCAGCACCTCCTGGTATTATCAACGTATCAATTTAGGAGGTGCTTTTCATATGTCACAGCAAAAACTTACTATTGTCCCCGTTACATAACATACCGAAAACAAAAATACTTCTGCAACAAATCCAGCTTGCTAACCTTTGCCCGTTTTGATCGTGTAAGTAGGAAATTCCCAATAAATGCAAACCTTTTCTAATTAGCGTCGTCTAAATTAGTAGAGGGGAGGAACGGATGTGGATGAATTAACGGTTGAATGGATTGCAGCCGAGAAGCCAGAAGAAACGATTCAGGAAATTATGAATCGTTATGGTCAAGAAGTCTTGCAGCTCGTCTATTCATATGTTGAAAATAAAGCGATTGCTGAAGATTTGACACAAGAGATTTTTATTAAATGCTATCGTTCGTTACATACTTTTAAAGGGCAAGCACAGTTGAAAACATGGCTATGGAGAATTGCTATTAATCATTGCAAGGATTTTTTGAAAAGCTGGTACAACCGAAGTGTGATTTCCACTGATGATTTTTCTGTGGCAGACTCAGTGAAAAAAGAAACGGTCGAGCAGTCAGTCATTCAGAAGGACGAAGATGAGATGCTAGCTTTCGCTGTGATGAAATTGCCAATAAAATATCGTGAAGTGATTCTTCTTTATTATTACGAAGAACTTGTGATTAAGGAAATTTCTGCGATTTTAGAAGTGAAGGAAAATACGGTTAAGACTCGATTGCGGAAAGCGAAAGCACTTCTGAAAGAAAGTTTGGAGGAATAAAGCGATGGAAGAGCGTTTAAAACGATTACGTCAAGCAATGAAAAATAATACTTTTCACAGTCTTAGCTTCACTGAGGCACATGAAAAACAAGTTCTGAAAAAAATCGACAATGAAGAAAGGGATGAAGAAATCCTATCTGCTGTTTTACAGTTATTCGTTCATGAGAAATCGGGTTATGAGTTAGCTCAGCTTTTACGAGTGAGAGGAATAAAAAGCTTTGAAAATAATGAAGGCTTTTTGTACACGTTAATCCATCAATTAGAACGAAAAAACTACTTACATACTCGCTGGGATGAGTCTGGTGTTAAACTTTACAAGTTAAATAAAAATGGGAGAAAGCTGCTGCAGTCAATGGAGGATGAATATGTGAAATTGCCGCCTCTATTCAAGGTATTGTTAGAAGGTTGGAAGAAATATGAAGGGCAACTCTAAACAGCATGATGAAGGGTTGGTGATTTTATGATGCTGAAAAAGGAGCAATCCTACATAACAGAAGTACTGAAACAAATTAAATCAAAGGAAGCAAAGGAGAATATCGAAGCCGAGTTAAGGCATCATTTACAAGAGACGAAGTGCACCTTAATAAAAGACGGATTAACTGAAGAGGAAGCGGACGAGAAAGCGACTGTCCAGATGGGAAATCCCACGAAATTAGGAATCGAGCTAAACCTGCTTCACCGTCCGCGAATTGATTGGATGATGCTCACTCTTCTGATCGTGACATTTGGCTTGAGCTATCTCCCAATGCTAACAATTCCATCGATAATGAATGGTGGTATTTATACTGGCAGCTATTATCTTGTCAATAAAGTGATTATTATCCTATTAGGAATGAGTATAGTAACAGGCATTATGTTCTTAGATTATCGGAAGCTGCGAAACTTTCAATGGGTTTTCTTTGGACTTGCAATCTTTATTTTTCTATTATTAGTTTTTGTACCAACTTCATATATGCATTGGGGTCCTAAGCTTGATATCGGTTCACTTACGATTGAAAGCTCAATGGCATTGCCGTTTCTTTATCTTTTTTGGGCAATTTTATTAAATAATAAAAAAGTGAATGTCTGGAAAGTTGGATTGGCATTTACTGTAACTTTTTTCTTCCTACAATTTTTAGGTTCATCTACTTTTTTGCTTATTTATGTGATTATGGTTTTTTCGATGGTTGTGTGGAGGCTAAGAAAGGCAGCCGGACCAGTGATCGGTTTATTTACATTTGTTTGCTTACTAGGCGTTGTGCCGTTCGTTTCTACTAAGGAGTACTGGCTAAGCAGGATTGCAGCTTTCGTAAATCCAGATCAAGATCCTCAAGGTATGGGCTATATGTATTTGCAGGTGAAAGAGTTAATGCAGAATGCTGGGTTGTTTGGAAACAGAAACTCTAATAAGATTGATTTTTTACCAGAGTCACATACGGATTTTGTGTTTGTTAATTTTACTTATCATTACGGTTGGGTTTTAGCGGGCATACTTGTACTGATATTAGCATTATTACTCGCCCGTATGATTGTTAGTATAGAAAAAATCAAGGATCCCTTTGGAAAAACGCTTATTGTTGGTGGGGCAGCCATTTTTTCAGTTCAATTTATTTTCAATATTGCGATGACAATCGGTTTATTGCCAATGACGGCAATGCCGCTGCCATTTATTAGCTATGGATTAATGCCAACAATGCTAAATTCGCTTATTGTCGGGATTTTTCTCAGTGTCTATCGTCGGAAAGACATTGTCAGATACGAGGCATCAGTCTAAATGAATCCAAATAACAGAGAAGCGTTTCATAAAGAAAGAGGATAGGGAGAGCGATTGCTTCATCTATCCTCTTTTTACTATATTGATTTGCAAGCTTTATCGCAGATTAACGGGCTGTAAAACCCCCACTTCAAGAAGTTAAGAATAAATTTATAAGTGGGGGATCAACAGCCCGTAAAAGCCCGACGACGGACAGGATGTCCTAGTCAGGCGAAAGCCACAGGACGTGGCGTTTTGAGCGTGATCGGTGAAATAAGAATTTTCTTTGGGCTTCAGCCCTTAGAAAATTCAATCAGGCTCAGCGTGATTAACAATCAGTGGAGGATGAAGGAAAACCCCCACTGATTGAGGTTTCACTTTATACGATATTGAGCTACTCTAGGGGAATACTCACAGTCGCAGATCCCTTTAAATAATTTTCGTAGCTATTGAAATAAATCCGAATTGGATTTGTTTTATTGCTTATGTCAAATGTGTAGGTTGATTCTGCCATCCCATCTCTATTGCTATGGCTAAAACCATTAGAATCAACAGCCTCTCCTTTTGCATCGACCGCTTGGAAAAACATTTGATAGAAATGATTTTCTTCTTCCGTCTTATAGTTAGCACGAATTGTATCATAACTATCAATGTTAATATTTACATCTACATTGTCGGGAATATAGAGAACTTTCTTCTTTAGAAAATCAACTTCGATATAATCCTTTCCTTTTGGCAATGCCTGAATATAATTGATTTGCAACGTCAAGCTTTTTGGTTCTCTAAAATAGTTGCTTTGAAAGAATAGTGATGCTTCTGGATCTCGCATACCTCCAAAGCCTGTAAATCCGTTTGTAATCGTACCCCATACTTCGCCTTTCTCATCCAATAAACGCATGCTTTTCATTTGCAAAATTTGCATGGTGTTTGCAGGATCGATGGCGATATCAAGCTTTGCGCGAAGCGGAGAAATCCTTAGCGATTTTACCGTAAATTTTTGCTCATCGATTTCTACCGTTTGATCCAATTTGTAATATTTACTTTCTGCGATTTTCTTTTGCAAAGTAAAAGGAATGTTGAAGGTTGTCTCATGCTCGTCTTTAAAGGAAATGGATAATTCGAAATTTGGATTTGTGTAGTTGATATTTTCATTAGAGGTTACCTCTATGATCTCTTCTATATGATTTGTCGGCTCTTTATCAGGCCAACTATATGTTAATCCAGCTTCTAGATCTTTATTATTTTGTCTAATCTCAACGCCTTTCGTGTCAAGGTCATGAATCTCGAATGGGGCATCAAGCTCGTAGTTAATAATCATGCCTGATTCATCCGCAATAATGCCGAGTAATGTAAACGTTAAATTATTTTTTGTTTCCGATATAATAAGCCCTTCATAATAATCATTTTTTAAAATATCCTCCACCCCTTTATCATAAGCAATCATTTCAACGAGTGGAGCAAAGCCTGGTATTTTCGCAACTGCCTGAGCAAAAGCAGGGGATACGCGGATTGTTGTAATAAAGAGTAGGATAAGAGCGGCTGTAACTGCAAACGTTCCTGTCCATCTTTTGCGATTACGTCTTTCACTTTGTCCTTTCTTTAGCCCGTTTGTCCTCGCATAGGAGAGTGCTTCTTTCGGAACAGGAATCGAATTAAGCTCATCTTTTAAAGTGGTGTATTCTTTCTCATTCATTTAAAATTCCCTCCTCTCGCTAAAATAATGGCGCAGCTTCCGAAGTGCTGTGTGCAGCCTAGATTTAACGGTTCCTTCAGGAATATTTTGCGCGCTCGCAATCTCAATATTTTTCATATCCTGAAAATATTTTAAATAAATTAATTGCTGCTGTTCATGAGGCAATTGCGAAATCGCTTCAACAATCTCTAGCTTGGGAGAATCATAGTACTGTCCTTCAACCTCCAACGTTTCCCGCAGCTCAATACGCCTTTTTCTTTTATGCATATCGTGGCACACATTGAGCAATATTCGAACGAGCCATGTTCCGACATAACGTGGCTCTTTAAGCGTATGAATTTTTTTATAGCATCTGTAAGTCGTTTCTTGAATGGCTTCAATCGCATCATGCTCATTTTTTAAATAAGCAAACGCGGTCCGATACATTGCATCTTCATATGCTTCTAGCACTTGTAAAAGAGCGTGCTCATCCCTTTTCATTGCTTTTTTACAATATCTATTTCAACCACAGCATTGCCTCCTTCACCCTGCTACTTATTAGACCTTGCAGCAGGTGAAATCGTTCATTATCTTTTCTCTAGTCACAGAAACCAGGAAACAAATGATCTGAGATCAGTTCTCTAATAATCATCGGTATATTTTGTATTAGGAAAAACAACGAAATTTTGAGACTAAAAACTATTATATTAATAGTTTTTTCAAACTAAGAAATTGCTAGGGTACTAGAGGAAACTTACTATTTAATTGAATATTAAATTAATTATGAATAATTTTAATTAAAATAATAATATTGTAATATATAAAAATAGTCAGTATAATACTATTCATGAAAGACAAATGTCTTTATAGGGTGGAATTTTAAGGAAGTGTCCATCAATTGAAGATATGAATGATCAAGAAAACTATAGTAATTGAACGAACACGATTAGATGAATTTTTGGATAGACCCTTAGGAATCAAGCTAGTGTATATCAATTAAAAGTCATCTATGTACTAATTTCTAAAAGTTACTTAACTCTATTAGAAATAAACAACTCGATATGATCAATATCGCAATTTTAACTAGGGAGGAACATCTATGAAAAGCTTACTGAAAAAGTGGAACCAAATAAGCCTAGTAAAACAGATAATCGTAGGTTTGATTATTGGTATTGCCCTGGCTTTAGCGATCCCAGAAACAGCAAAACCGATTGTCATTTTTGGCTCTTTATTTGTAGGTGCATTGAAAGCAATTGCACCAGTACTCGTACTGTTTTTGGTAATGTCGGCCATCGCTCAGCACAAGAGTGGTCAAAAAACGAATATGAAATCCGTTATCATACTTTATCTTTTAGGAACTTTTTTAGCTGGATTGATTGCCGTTATTGTTAGCTTTATTTTCCCTGTAAGTTTAACTCTTGTAAAGGGTGCTGAGGGTGTGACGCCTCCTAGCGGTGTTGTGGAGGTTCTTAAAACATTGCTGATGAATATTGTAGATAACCCAGTGAAGGCCATTTTTAATGGGAACTATATCGGTATTTTAGCTTGGGCGATTCTCCTTGGTTTGGCTTTAAGAAATGCTGCTGATTCGACAAAAACGATGATTTCTAATTTTTCTGATGCGATTTCCAAAATGGTTACATGGGTAATTAAGCTTGCACCATTAGGAATTATGGGTCTAGTATTTGAGTCTATTACGACTAATGGATTGGATGCCTTACTAAGCTATGGGAAATTACTTATCGTATTAATTGGTTGTATGCTCTTCGTGGCGCTGGTTGTCAATCCAATCATTGTGTATATGTATATTAGACAAAACCCATTCCCACTTGTGTTTAAGTGCATAAAGGAAAGCGGTATTACAGCGTTCTTTACACGCAGCTCTGCTGCAAATATTCCTGTAAATATGAGATTATGTAAAGAACTTGGTTTGAATAAGGATAGTTATTCCGTATCTATTCCCTTAGGGGCAACCATCAACATGGGTGGTGCAGCGGTTACTATTTCTGTCTTGACCCTTGCTGCGGTTAATACTCTTGGGATTCAAGTCGATCTTCCTACAGCTATCATTCTTAGCGTATTGTCAGCTGTATGTGCTTGTGGTGCTTCTGGGGTTGCTGGTGGATCCTTATTACTGATTCCTCTAGCGTGCAGCTTATTTGGAATCCCAGCTGATGTTGCTATGCAGGTAGTTGGAGTAGGCTTTATCATTGGTGTTCTACAAGACTCTTTTGAAACAGCACTTAACTCATCCACAGACGTACTTTTCACAGCAGCAGCTGAATATAAAGAGTGGCGTAAAGAAGGAAAAAAAATCGATATTAAGAAAATTGCATAAAGAATTTGTGATTGAACTGTATCCCAATTGGGATGCAGTTTTTTTATGAATAACGGTATTTAAAAAAATGAGTTGCTGATAGTGATATCTTTAGATAGACACTAATTTTTATGCATATTGATTAGTGTAAGAGCAATAGGTAAGTAAAGTGATTGGTAATGAGTAGCTAAACTTTTTTACCTGTCATTCATGATTCTTGATCAAATTATGTTAACATTAAAAATATACAGAAATCTATTATGGACGATTATTTGAAATTCTTGACACTTCTTTCCTTTATTTTCGTCCAATTAATAAGGTGAAAGGTATTATTTTTAATGTAAAGGGGGAACAGAAAGTGAAAAGGTTTTTACCTGGTGTAGTATTTTTATTAGCCGCCGGAATCCTTGCTAGCTGCACCAATCAAACAAATGCAGACCCGACGAAAGAAATAACTGAATTAAAAAAGCAAATTGAGCAGCTTTCATCTGAAAATGATGCACTAAAAAATACAGTGGAGGAACAAAAGAAAACCCTTGAGGAAACGACGAACAACGATAACTCTGTTATTCCCGCAAAAGATATTGAGAAATATCCGCAATCCCTATATAAGCAAACAAAACTTGATATCGATCAAGATGGAGAGGATGAAATAATTGAATTATATGTGAACGCTGGTAAAGGGGAAAATGGTGTGTTTGCTTGGGACGATGGGCAGACATGGTTGTTAGTAGTAAAAGACGGTGAGAAAACCTATCCTCTTTTTGATGAGTATGTTCAATTGGGGTCAATCGATTTTAGTACGACAACCTTTGATGAAAAGCCCGGAATTGTGATGCTTAAGATGCAGCATTCTGACAAATCCATTTACAAATTTGTATACGATCAAAATGCAAAGGGATTTGTTAAAGAAACCTTGTATAAAAAAGAAAATATAAATGATCATTATAATCCGCCTGCTTCCTATGCTTTTTTCAAGGATGCTTATGAATTAATGGAACAGGCTTTTACAGAGAAAGCTGTGAAAGCCTTGGAAGCTAGTGAGAACGATCTACAGGACATTCAGGATCGTGCTGCGATCTTTGACCCAATCCTTTTTAACCTTTGGAACGCCCAGAGATTGTTTGAAACTACTAGAGAATTGAATCCGCAGCTTAGTGTTTCTTTAGGAAGCACTATTGAATGGCTAAACCAAATGTTTAAAAATACGCCAACAGAAGGGCAAATGAATCAGTTAAGGAATATCAATGATGTGTTTAAAGAAAATGATAGTGACGATTTGATTATAGAAGAAGAGAATCAAATTCACCCAGACATTCAGGAGAAGCTTCAAAGAATGGATCTCATTCTTAATGGAGAAAAGTAATCTTTTTGGCTAAGGCACCTGTCCCCTAATTCGGAAACACATTGGGGGTTAGGTGCCTTTTTTAAATGGAAGTTTGAGAAAATTAGAGTATAATATACTCTAGTTTCATCAGAAGTTACTACAGAAAAGGTGGCTTTAATAAAGATCACTGAGAAATATGCCAAGAAATTCTTAACTACAGGTGATGATATGATACATACCTACTTAGGTGAGACAATTCGTTTTGAAATAAAATACAAAAATCGGACATCCATAGGCATTAATATCGATCACTATGGAAATATTGAAGTTCAGGCACCGAAAGGGACACCCGATGAAAAAGTGGTTCAAATAATAGAAGAAAAATGGGATTTGATTCTGCAAAAGACTAAAGAAATGAAGGATAGACTGCTTGGCCCAAAGGAGAGGGTTTATGATCATAGTGAGAGCTTTCTTTATTTAGGAAATGCATATCCTATACAGATCTATCATGATCTTAATATCACGGTTTTGTTTGAAGGAGATCAGTTACATATTTATGTGAAGCAGCATGAGGATGAAAAGATACAACAAGCTTTAAAAAGATTTTATTATCAGCAGTGTAAAGCTATAGTTACGAAGAGTATCTCCTCCTATCAAAAAAATTTTACTGTGAAACCTCGTTCTATCCGTATTTCTGATAGTAAAACAACGTGGGGAACCTGTGACTCAAAACTGCAGCTAACCTTCAATTGGAAGCTGGCAATGGCACCACAAAAAGTAATAGACTACGTAGTCGTACATGAAATGTGCCATATGGTGCATCTAAATCACGATCGATCCTTCTGGCGCCTCGTTGGAAAAATAATGCCTGATTACAAGGAGCAGGAAAAATGGCTGGCATTATCAAGTTGGAAAATGACAGTTTAGGAGAAGGTGTTCCTAAATGCGCTAGAGGTCAGATACCTTTTTAAAGAGCGAACGGTGACTATTCACAGTTCGCTCTTTCACTTTTTGTCTTTTTCTTTTAGATTATAAAAATCAATTGTATTTTTTCGGACAAGAGGATAAATGTCTGTAATCGGTACACGCTTTAATCTAGCAATTTCCACAAGTGATTTATGCATCATATATGGGTGGGTTTGACTACCTGTAAAAGGACCTTCGAATGGCCAAGGGCCGTCTGTTTCAACCATGATTTGCTCGAGTGGATACTTTTTGACAAGCTCCTTAATTTCATTTTCATAGAGTACATCAGGAGTGATGGATATGAAGTAACCATTCTGAATCATCCGGTCAATCGTATGCTCATCTCCCTTAAACCAATGGAAATGTGCTTTTGAAATAGAGTGCTTTTCAAGAAGGTCACAAACCATTTTCGCGTCTTCGTAAACAGCGTGAAGTACAAGCGGTTTTTGCCATATTTTCGACTTGACGGTCATTTCTTCTAACAATTCAAGATAAGGAGCTCGTTCCAGATCCTGTTCTTGACGTAAATAATAGGGGAGTCCCACTTCACCTACTGCAATCATTTCGTCTTGATGACGGTCCATCCAATTGATAAGCTCGACAAGTTCTTTTTCATGAGGAAGCTGCTGCTCTGGGTGATAGCCATAAGCAGGATATACCTGTTGATAGCATGAAGCAATTTCCTGCGTAGCTTGACATGATTTCAAGTCAAAAGATACGGCAATAAGTGCTTCTATAGATGGGTCACCTTCAATAATATTGCTTAAATCTTGTTTTTCGTATTTATCAAGATGAATATGGGCATCAATGATTTTTTTCATGATGATTGCTCCATGAATGATTTTAGTTCGTAATAGATTTTACGTTTCCATTGTAAAAAGTCGTCCTCTAATAAGAGCTCTTCTTTACGCGGTCTAGGAAAAGGAATGACAAATTCAGCTGCAATTGTTGCAGGCTTGTTGGAGAGAATCACAATCCGATCGGATAAAAACAAAGCTTCCTCAAGATTATGGGTGACAAATAAAACCGTTCGACGATTGTTTTCCCAGATAGACAATAGCCATTTTTGCATGTCCAGTTTTGTGAGTTCATCTAACGCTGAAAACGGCTCATCAAGTAAGATGATGGGCTGCGGGCTAAGTAAAGCGCGAATAAAGGATACCCGCTGTTTCATGCCGCCAGAGAGCTCATTAGGATAAGAATGGGTATATTCAGCTAACCCGGCTTTCTCAATCATTTCTAATGCTTTACTTGTATCCTTTGTTCCTTTTAATTCTTGACCAAGAAGAACGTTTTGTAAGACTGTTCTCCACGGAAATAAACTAGGGGACTGTGGCATGTAGCTGACTGCACCTGTTTTGCTATTAATTTTTTCACCTTGCAGTATAATCGTCCCTTCATCAGGAGCAAGAATGCCGCCAATTAGTGAAAAGAGCGTACTTTTTCCACTGCCTGAAGGACCAAGAATGGAAACAAATTCACCTTCATTCACTTGTAAATTTAGATGCTTAATGACATCTACATCTGCAAATTTTTTCGAAATATCTTGTATCGTTAAGACACTCATTTTAGTCTACTCCTTTTGACTGCCAGCGGATAAGAAGTCGTTCAATCAAAACAATTGCCGCAAAGAATAATAGGCTTAACGCCATGATTGCAAAGATGGCAACAAAGACACGATCTGTTCGGAATGAGGACGAAGCTAAAGTCATGTACACACCGATGCCTGATTTAGCCCCAAGCCATTCGGAAATTACAGCACCCATAATACTGTAAGTGGCAGAGATTTTTATTCCTGAAAAAATGGATGGGAGAGCATGTGGAAGTTCCAGCTTCCAAAACAATTGGCTCTTCGTCGCTCCAGCCATTTTCATGTAATGCTTTAAGTCAGGAGATGTTTGTTTAAACCCATCAAGTGCTGCAACCGTAACGGGGAAAAAACAAACAAGTGTAATGACAATGATTTTTGGCAACATCCCAAAACCAAACCAGATGACTAATAATGGGGCTAGAACGATGACGGGAATATTTTGTGAAAGAATAAGAAGCGGATATACAACTTCACGTACAAACGGAAGGAGATAGAGCAGAATAGCAACGAAAAGCCCAATCCCAACACCGATCGTAAACCCAGTAACCCCAAGTTTTATCGTTGAAAGCAAATGTTCTGAAAAGCTTGGAAAGCCTGTAATTGCTTCGGTCATAATGGTTGAAGGAGCAGGAAGCAGCCATTCTGGAATATCGGCTATTTTAACGGCAAGCTCCCAAATAAAAAAGAAGAGAAGGAGAACGAAAACCGATCTCCATCCCTTAAATCGATTCTTCTTCATTAGCGATACTTCTCCGTTAACTGATTCATGGCTATGCCTGATGGCTGATATAAAACTTTCACTTGAGAAATCACGTTTTTGCTGCCGATTTCAATCATACGTTCATTCATTTTTTTTATAATGTCAAATAGCTCTGAAAGCTCCCCTTCCATTGTTGTTTCTAATGGATGAACTTCATAATTGACACCTGATTCTTCAATAATTTTAATCGCTTCATCCACATATGGAATGACATCTTCTCCATTTTTTGTTTTCGGGATAATTTGAATGCTAACTAGGGAATTATTCATCTTACTAGTCTCCTTACTTTGGCAAATAGTCGTTTGTATAGGCTTTTTTAGCATCTAGCTCACTATCTAATAATTTATTTTCATACATCCAGTTTGCATAGTTTTCCCAAACCTCTAGCTTTTGTTCACCCCATCTTGGAGCATCATCTTGATAACGTGTTGCTAACCACTCTTGACTTTTCTTAACAAGATCTTTATCAAGATCAGGAGCTGCTTTCAATAAACTATCTGCTGCTTCAAATGGATGGTCGATCGCAAATTCATAGCCTTTCGAAACAGCCTTTAAAAATTTCTTCACTTGTTCCGGATTCGATTGAAGCTTCTTTTCATTTGTTACAAGTACTGGTGTATAGTAATCAAGCTTTTTACTATAATCGGTTAAATAAACCATATTGATCTTTTCGCCGCGAAGTTCTGCTTCAATGCCTGTCCAGCCATAATAAATCCAAGCAAAATCAATGTCTCGTTTTACCGCTGTAAAAAAGTCTGTATCCCCCATATTCACAAAGGAAACATCTTCTACATTGGCATTTTCCTGTTGCATCAAGGAAGTAATAACGGATTTTTCAACTGGAGCTCCCCAGCCTCCATATGTTTTTCCAGCAAAATCCTTTGGTGAAGTAATATTTTTCTCCACTGGAGAGGCAAATCCTGACGTATTATGCTGGATAACTGCTGCAATTGAAACTAAAGGTACCCCTTGAACACGTGCTTGTGTAACACTTTCCTGATAGCTTACGCCAAAATCGGCTTTTCCTGAAGCAACTAGCTGATCAGCTCCTGCTTCACCAGGCATAATAATCTCAACGTCCAAGCCTTCTTCTTTAAAGTATCCTTTATCCTGTGCAACATATAAACCGGTATGATTTGTATTCGGTGTCCAATCAAGAACAACCGTTACCTTCTCATTTTTTTCTTTCTTTTCCTTCGCGGGATCTGCGGATTCCTTTCCTCCGGCACATCCTGCGAGAAGCAAGGATGTAGTAAGCATAGTTGCAATTAACCTTTTCATGACATTTTCCTCCAAAGTGTATTCGTGGTAACTCCAGAAAAAATAAAAAACACCCGGATGAGAACCCGCGCGTCCATGAACAAACATATCTATTCTTTACTCGAATATGTTTCCTCCGCTGGTCTTAACCAGATCAGGTTCAAAGGGTCAGGACCTCACAGATCCAATCTCAACCGTTAACACCGGTTCCCCTACAATTCTAATGCTATTTATTTTTTCAGGCACTTTATTATAACAAAAATAAGAGAGTGTATAGCATAAATATGAAATCTTTTTGCTAGTGTTAAGAAGATTATCTTGAGAAGGAGATTTTTTATGATGAAGATTATATCAGTTGAAAGTACTATAATCCCTTTTCTTGCTAGTTTATTTAATACTCGGTATAGTTTATTTGAATAATGAAAATCTAGTGGAGAAGTGATTAGTAAGCGGTAATAATAAATTTTAAAAAATCAGTATGAAAGGAGGAAAGCCATAATGTATGAACCTAAGACGAAAGAAACTGATAGTAGCGTCATTGAATTTATCGAAAAAGTTGATAACGTCAAAAAGAGGAAAGATGCATATGATTTGTTGGATATCTTTACTGAAGTAACCGGTTTTCAGGCTAAGATGTGGGGGCCTAGCATTATTGGGTTCGGTTCTTACCACTATGTATACGAAACTGGGCACGAAGGAGATGCACCACTTGTTGGCTTTTCACCTCGCAAAGCAAAAATCAGTCTATATTTTACAATGGAAGAAAAAGAACGAGAACAATTACTAGAGAGTTTCGGGAAGCATACATCAGGTAAAGCTTGTATTTATATAAATAAACTAGATGACGTAGATTTAGAAATATTAAAGCAGTTAATTGAAAAAACGGTTAACTATTTTGAAAAAAAATACCCTAGAAATTGATTTTTAAATGAATCAAGTGTTATTTTTTAGATATAAGGTGAAAGCATCCTCATGATCTAGTGAAAGGAGAAAAAATATGAGTATTGGAGCATTTTCTGTTAGTTTGACGGTAAAAGATATTCATGCTTCAAAAGCATTTTATGAGAAACTTGGATTTAACGTTTTTGGTGGAAATATCGATCAAAACTGGTTAATCATGAAAAATGAAGACTGTATAATTGGCCTGTTTCAAGGTATGTTTGAAAAGAATATATTAACTTTTAATCCTGGGTGGGACAGTAATGCTGAAGAAGTAAATCCTTTTAAGGATGTTAGGGTATTACAGGAGGAACTTAGAGAAAAAGGAATTAACTTTATTAACGAAGCAAATGTGGCAACTGAAGGCCCAGGGAGCTTTATGATTGAGGATCCTGATGGTAATCTAATCCTTGTCGATCAACACAGGTAAAAATAAACATAAAAAATATCCATTCAAGTGTGCAGTACATATCTATGTGAATATATTAGGAGGTTAATCATGGGAAGAGTCGTTCATTTTGAGATTCATGTAACTAATATGGAACAGGCAAAAACATTTTACGGAGAGGTATTTGGCTGGACGTTTCAAGACTGGAGCGAATATGCTGGAATGCCTTACTTTGGGGTTGTGACAGGAGAAGAAAATGAACCTGGAATCAATGGTGCTTTAATGCAGCGTCAAAGTGCTGCACCTGAAGCAAATCAAGCTTTAAATGGCTATGTTTGCACAATTGGTGTGGAAGATTATGATGCATCGGAAGCTAAAATCATTAAGAATGGCGGAAAAGTCGCAATGCCAAAATATGCTTTGCCAGGAATGGCGTGGCAGGGATATTATTTAGATACAGAGGGAAATATTTTCGGGTTACATCAACCTGATGTTAATGCTAAATAAGGTAACAATATAATTGAATATATCTGACTAAGGTGCCTGACCCCACGTTTAATTTCGCTAGGGATCAGGCACCTTTTTTACAGAATGAATCAATTATTGCTGCGTTATCATTCTTTGTCTTTAGCAGTCGAAATAGCTTCTTCAACTATAGTAGCTGGTGTAGATTCAACTAATTCACCAGATTCCATATCATTTTTAGCATTCTCTAATTGACCTTCTTCAAGTTGTAATGCAGGGATAGATAAAGTAGCTTCAATGAACTCAGTTCCATCCTTATCTTTTACAGAATCATCCTGATTATCTGCAGCCAATGCTGAAATTGGTAAAACACAGCCTAAAGTTAATGCTCCAGACATAATGATTTTTTTCATTTTCATGTGAACACACTCCTCAATAAAATAATTTAACTTACATAAAAAAGTATAGAAACTCACTCTGGCAAAAAAATGGACTGATTGTGGAAAAAGTATGTAATCGAAATAGATTACACTGAGATTTAAGCAAAATCTGTTAAAATTAACATAATTTTATCGGATGAAGGGATGTATCTTTCGATGTCAATGCTAATTGGAATTGTCGAAGATGAGCTTCATATTAGGCAAATAATTGAAGCATATTTGCAAAAAGAAGGTTACCGAACAATTAGTGTTGCCTCAGCTGAGGAGGCATTAGAAATAAAAATGGTCATGTCACCTGATTTGTGGATTCTAGATATTATGCTGCCAGGGATGGACGGATATGAGTTTTGCAGAAAGATAAGAGAAAAGGAAGAGATTCCTATTATTATGATTTCTGCTAAGGATGAAGAAGTAGATAGAATTCTTGGATTAGAGATTGGCAGTGACGATTATTTAACGAAGCCATTTAGTCCTAAAGAGCTGATAGCTAGAGTAAAGCGGCTGCTGCATCGCTGGACGATGCTACAAAACTATCAGAAAAAAAGTGTAAATGAAGAAGAACAGGTTTTAAGAGCGGGAGATATAAAATTAATCATAGAAAAAAGACAAGTGTTTTGGGGAAGTGAGGAAGTGGAGGTCACGATAAAAGAGTATGACTTACTCTACTTGTTAATAAAAAGGTATGGACATCCATTTTCAAGAGAAGAAATATTACATTTTGTTTGGGGCGAGGATTATTTTGGAAGTGATCGTGCTGTAGATGATTTAGTTAAGCGATTAAGGAAAAAGATGACAGGTTTACCATTAGAGACTGTTTGGGGATATGGATATAGGCTCCGGGAGATGAAAAATCATGAAACTGCTGAATCAAATTAATATTGCTTTTGCCTTTCTGATTATTTTTTTGTTCATTATTATGTTTTTATTAATGAATAATTTATTTGAAACAATATTAGAGGAGAATCAAAGGGGGAAAATGAGAGAGCAAGCAGAAGCTGCGCTTACCTTACAACCAGAAATGGAAACAAAACCAGTTGAAAGCAGTGAGGTAGTATTTTTTCCTTCGAGTATGTCAATTCCGTCCGTAAAAGATAAACACGAGCAAGAGCAATTGAAAGTTGAATTGGCTGAAAATGCTGAAAAAATTGTTGAAAGCGGTCAGTCTTCATGGATTGGAAAGGACGATAAATATTTAATTGAAACGATAGAAAATTATGATTCATCGGCTAAACCAATTATTATTGCATCATCCATTAGCCCCTTAAAAAAGATTCAGTATGACTTTATGACAAAAATGTTCATTATTTTTGTGATTGGTTTGATTTTTGCGCTATGTTTAAGCTTTTTCATTACAAGAAAAATTATTAAGCCATTACACTTATTGCAAACAGAACTAAATAAGGTAAAGGAACGAAGGTTTTCGGATGTTTGCCTGATTAAAGCAAATGGAGAAGTAGGAACTATAGCCGATTGTGTATATGAACTTGCACAAGAATTAGATATTTATCATCATTCCCAGAAAGAGTTTCTTCAAAATGCTTCCCATGAATTAAAAACGCCTATTATGAATATTCAAGGATATGCTGAAGGAATTAGAGACGAAGTATTTACAGGAGAAAAAGCGACAAAGGGATTAGAGATTATGATTGGTGAGTGTTCACGAATGAAAAGAATGATTACAGAAATGCTTCTCCTCGCCAAATTAGAAAGTGATAAGAATGTTTTTAAGCTTCAGAAGGTTAATATAAACTTTTTATTAAAAGAGGTTATAGAAAAACTCCAATTATTAGCTAATCAGCATCAAGTGGAACTTGAAATTGTCCATCAAGAAGGTACCGATTCATTTTTGTATGTTGATGAAGACAAACTTTTGCAGGCTTTGTTGAATATTGTAAGCAATGGTATTCGCCATGCACACAATAAGGTTTCCATTACGATGGAAACATTGACTAGTAATATTATGATTAAAATAAAGGATGATGGAGAAGGGATTGATGAAGCCATTTTTCCATTGATCTTTCACCGATTTATTAAAGGTAAAAATGGTGAAAATGGTTTAGGTTTAGCGATTTCAAGAGCTATTATTGAACGTAGTAATGGGAAAATCCAGGTTGAGAATCAAAATGAGGGTGGAGCAACATTTCAAGTTACTTTACCATTTATAAAATAACAAAAGCGTTCAGTTCAAGGAACTGAATGCTTTTGTTATTTGTTTTTGCACTTAGCTGGGGTTAGACACTTTATTTAAGTATGTTCAATAAAATTCCGTGCAAAATCATATATTTCTTGCGAAGGAACTGCCAGATTTAGATTTTGCCCTTTGTTAAACCCTGCAGTGATGAGACCCACAAGCCTCCCATACATATCTAGCAGTGCACCACCTGAGCTTCCATTGGAAATAGGAGCAGTGAATTGGATCATCGGAATATTATCAATATCTCTGAAACCGGAAACAATACCATCGGAAACGGAATTAAATAACCCTAAAGGACTTCCGATGGCAACAATCTTCTGTCCTCGAACTAATTGACCATCTGTTTTCAAAGTGAGAGGTGCGCAGTTTTTATTCACTTTAATAATAGCCAGGTCATATAGCTGATGATATTTAATGAAATTATCTGTCATATATTCTTCCGTTTCATTTTCGTAGAGCACTGAATAATAGTGTCCACCCGCAACCACGTGTAGATTCGTTACAATATATCCCTGACTATGGATGACAACACCAGAGCCGCCGCATACAATATTATTTTCATTATCATACACTGTAATCATGACAACAGAATTTGACAGACTAGCCAACTGCTCATAACTTAATTCTTCACCTTTTGCAGGATTTTGGTTCTGCTTTACAGTAATGGATACCTTAGGTCGAGAATTGGTAATTGGTGCTGTGGGCAAGGATGCATGTTCTATTCTTTTTGCAGGTGAAAAATCTGGTATTTTTACGTATTCTGAATACAGGGTGCTGCACTTATATGATGTTGAGTAAGTATCGATTTCAGGATCCAAATGGACAATATCCTCTTTCGGATTCATATAGCATATGTCACAGCCAAGTCTTGATAAGAAATACAAAAATAATAATTCATGCTGTTTAATATCTCCGATAAAAACGACTTTAGGAGTAGTTTCGGTATTAAAAAGTCTTGGCAAATAGATTTCCATCCAATTCAAAAATTTTATAACAAAATTTTTAAGTAAAGTTGCACTGGAATGAGGATTGATTTTTTTATACATGGATAGTATCTGCAGAAAGGTGAGTTTTTTCGTCCATTCAAGGGTATCGTTATTTAACCCCGTGCACAGATGAGTTTGATTAAGTGATTTAGGATCAGTTATGGAATTATTAACGATCGGTTCCCAATTCTCCCAAACCTTTGATAGCCTATTAATCTCATCTATATTTGATAATTTCTCAAGACCATTCAATCGTAAATAAGCAGTCGTATTTGAAGAAAAATACTGGTCTATTTTAAGAATATTTTCAGTGTAAAGTTCGATTGTATTAGGAATACCAATATATCTGACAAAAAGGACTTCTTTCGCAACAGAATAATGATCATTTTTATTTATGAGCATAAAATCTTCGAGAGGATTTTGTGTTTCTTTAAGTTTGACCTTCAAGGCCTTCGTTCTTACTATCATATCTATACTCCTGTTTACAATATTTAGTATAATATTCATTATAAGTAAATTTTATATAAGTGCATAGTTCGAATTTTTTATAGGAATATATTTTCATAGTAGAAATAGCATGCAATTGAGGAAATAGAGAATTCAATTTTATTAATAATACTCGCAAAGCACTTTCAATTCGAATTGTGCCTGATCGAGGCGAAAGGGATGTCTGTAAAAATGAGTAAAACGACTGAAAGAAGTAGATTTGAAAACAGATTCACTGAAAATGTTATTGAAGTAGCGGCTGTCACAGGGGCATCAGGGGCTGGTGCGGGAAAAGGAGGCCGAGACATTATGTGGAATGCGTCAATTAATTTGATTGCGTGGAAAAGTTTACATAGCAATGAACCTGTTATGAAAGAAGAATTGCGACTTGAATGGTTGGTTGATGATAAAGAATGGGAACAATCAAGAGACATTTTGAAAATGAATACAGTTGTTAAATTACAGGTGCGTAGGGCAGAAAAATCAATGATGCTTGTTAAGGTTCTGGAAACAGCATATAGAGATGATGAATTGGAAATGATATTGCAGGAATCAATGAAGCCGGTTTTTTACAATGATGAGGTGCTCGGCAAGTTTGAACTAGAAAAGAGTGTTAAACTTTTTGAAAAGGAAATTTTTTGGGCTGGAGAAGAAGGCACTTTGTATTTTGACTGGGATGAAGATGAGAATACGATGAAGTCTGCATTGGAAACTGCACACACACTTTTCAAGGTTCAGGATGAATGGAATCAGAAAATCAGAAAGTATGCTTCAGAAGAACTGGTTGAGTTAGCAAATGATTGGCTGCAGGATAATGATGAGGCAGAGATCGATGAGATTACGAAAGAAATGTTCATGAATTTCATGGAATTAAGCAGCATCAGTGTCTATCCAGATGGTGATTTTGAGATGTTCTTCTTTGATGGGGATATGTTTTGGGGACATTCTATCATTGTAAATGGAAATATTAATGGGGATCTTGCTTCGGCTGAAATTGCAGGATAGTGTAAGATAAAAAAATGAATAAATTGACGAGAGAAGATATTAATAGATTGATTGAAAACCGAAAAGGTAACTTGGTGGGAAATATAAAGTGACCTACTCGCAATAAACTAGTGCAGGGCTTTATGCACAAAATGGCTTATGAACTGCTATGGTAGAGAAGAGTAGGGAATCCACCTACTCTTCATAAACGTGTGCAGTTAAATTAGAATAAAAAGCAATATAAAAGCGATTATCCCTAATAACACGATCATAAATGTTTCTTTAAAACCATCTTTTACACGTATATGCGTAAGTGTTCCGCCAATCGCTGTTACACCAAGTAATGATGCTCCTGCAATGGCGAAATCCTTTTGCCAAAAACCAATTATTAATAGAACTGCACCAGCTAGCTCCACAAGCCCTGTTACGACACGAAACCATTGTGGTAAACGCCAATGAACGAAAAGTTCGCGGTGCATTTTTGAGCCTGTCACCTTTCCAAATCCAGCTGTTAAAAACATAAAGGCTAATAAACCTTGTAAAGCTCCTTCCAAAATTGTCACTCTATATCCCCCCTTACAAAAACAATTGTCATTTGTTTAATATATGTATTATTTCTTGCAATGTCCTATGAGTGATACGCCCATTTTATCGATAAATACGATTTACTCGATGTTGTTTTTTTAGAAAACAATTTAAAAAAATATACAGTAGTAGTTAAATTGTTATGAATCTTTTAGAACGACTACAGAACAACTAATTAAGATAAAATTGGAAAAAGTATTGAATTCACTGCTCATTAAACGAAATCTTAAGAGTGGAAAAATAGAATAAAAAAATTGGCGCATTTACGCTGAGTGGGGGTATTTACAGGGCATGTTAGTCCTGTTTTTAGGGATAATTTTTTTAAAAATAAAAAAGACTCTAAGCAGAAGTCCCTAAAGTCTTTAATATCTTAGCTGTATTTATGATAGTTTTATTAGAAGGTTCGTTATGAACTCTTACAGTAATTGTGACAGGATTCTGGAATACCGTCTTTGAGTAAATGAAAGCAAAGGCAAAATTAGCCCTTGAATGTGAGGAGAAATCCACCATTTATGCTCGGAGCAAAGTCGAAGTAGAAAGTGTGTTCGGCCACATTAAGGGCAATCGGTCGTTTCGCATATTTCTTGCGGAGTCTCGACAAAGTGCATGTCGAGTTCGGGATTGTGGCTTTGGCACACAACGTACTGAAGTAACGGGCATCCTCCGGCTACTTTCAGAGAATAATCGTAATAATAGAAAAGCAGAAACAGTTAAACTGCTTCCGCCTTATTTTTTTACTTTTTCGCATTAATAAATAGTTTACCAGCTGCAGTTTTTCTTGTTTCATTTCCGTAGGCATCTGTAACTTTTATTTCAACCTCCGCGCCAGGTGCTTTGACTTTTGAAGTTGCCGTGTAATAGCCTACATAATGACCAGGGGAAGTTTCAATCATTGGGAGTTCAGTTGCATTTGTTATTGCATTCGTTAATGGCATTCTGATTGCAAACACTGATTTTAAACCTGCTTCACTGTCAAATTCTATTTTAACAGATTTGCCTGATTTTAATATTTGATCCTCTGCTGGCTGCAAGTTTTCTACTGAAGGAGCTGTAAATTTAGCATCAACCACTACAGATTTTTCCAGGCTGTTTCCAGCTTTATCCTCCGCAATTACTTTAATTGTATTTTCCCCTTCCGATAAAAGGACACGATGCGAATATTTACCTGCATTAATCTTGGCTTTTTCACCATTTACTTTAACCCAATCCAAGTTCTGGTCTGATACTGTACCTTCTACTGTAACAGTCTCTTTATTTGTTTTGAAGTTGTTTACGGGCTTGTCAATAAAAAGTTTTGGTTTCGTTTTATCATAAACTACCTTAACAGGAGCTGAAGGATCTGTTGTACCACTGTTTGTCGAAGCTTTAGCCGTAAAGAGGTTTTCACCTTCATTTAATTGTACTTCTGCTGCAAATTTCCCGTTCTGATCAGTTTGCACAGCTGTAGCTTCCTTACCGTTATTAAATATCTTAACCGCAGTAGTCGGAGCTGATTTCCCTTCTACCATTACTGAACCTTGATTCGTAAAGAATCCATCGGCAGGGGATGTGATAACAGGTGCTTTGACTTCGTAACTAACAACCGCTCGAATCATGTAGTTTCCATCTTCTTTAGGAGTTGGATTAAATTCCCCCCCAAATAAGAACCAGCTGCGTTTAGCATTCTCACCATCAACATCACTTGCAAGCCCAGGGGCATACGGATTATCTGCACTTTGGATATAAACCATGTAGAAATCGCCATTGACGATAATACCTTTTGAACTTAAATCTACGTGTGTCCACTCACCATTTCTTTTTGCGGTTGCATTAAATGGTCCTGCTATTTTTTTACCAGGGCCGCCATCTTTACCGCTCGCATCGTAAACAGCAACCTTGAAATCCGTTCCACCAGGCTCAGGCCATTGAGTGTCCCAGAATCTGAATAATCCTCCTGTCACCATCGCACTAGTTTCGCCTTTAGCTAAAGACATTTTGACAGCCCAGCCATTTCCTGCACCATAAAAAATATGTGCGTCTTCTGCTGTACCATCATCATAGCCGATTTCTCCTGGATACCCGATAAACGGTTTTAACTGTACGTCTTGTTTGACAGATCCCGCGTTTATTTTTACGGTTAATTCTTTACTATAGGCTGATGGGGAGGCCACTTTTAATGTATAACTTCCCTCATAGGCAGTAATGCTATATTCTCCTTTTTCATTTGTTTGGACAGGTTGAACCTGAGCATCTTCCATCAACAACAGAGTAGCATTTGAAACGGCTTCTCCTGTCACTTCATTTGTGACTACTCCAGAAATCGTCCCTTTTGGAATTTCTTCCAAGATAAAGTTAGCTGTTACTTCTCCGTTAGCTGGAATAGCAACTGATTGAGATGCTGAACGATAGCCATATGTCTCTGCCTGAATAGTAAATGTCCCTGTTGCGTGATTTAATTTGTAGCTGCCATTCTCAGGATTTGTAAAGGTTGATCTTCCTGATTCCAGCACACTTACCTCTGCACCAAGCGGTAAAAGTGACGGAGAAGATTCCTGTTCTAAGTTAACTTTAGAAAGCTCCTCTTTGACCGGAGTTATTTTGCTTGGATCCACTTCTTCCTTATCAGGCATTGTTTTGGAATCCTGTTGATTTTGGTCTTTAACAACCTCTAATGTAGACATATTAGATGCTTGAATAGATTGATTGGATAAACGAACATCGTCTAAATACCAGCCTTGATAACCAAAAAGAATGTCTGAAGTTACATTGAAAGCAACATAAATTCTTTGACCAGCATATTCACTTAAATCAACTTCTCCATCAATCCAACTAATGGATTTGCCACTGATACGGAGTTTTTGCGTCCAGTTTTCCATATCTGTTGAAACAAATACATGGCCAAAATCATAACCTTTACCAAAATGTTCTTCAAGTTCATACCATTGTTTGAATTGTAAGTAAGCCTCTCCATCTTTAAGATCGATTGGCGGCATAAGTAACGTCATATTTGCATTATCAGGATATTTCCCATCCAATTTTGTCGCATAAACTTTCTCACCTGATACGGCATTTTTAGGTCCAGAAGTTGGTGTTCCCCATTCCCAGACGTTATTTTCCCCGTAAGAACGCCATCCATCAGGCTTAGTTTCAAAATCTTCAAAATAACCTATACCAATTCCAGATATAACAGGGATATTGTACGAATTGGACATAACCTCATTACCGCTATAATCCGTTATCTTCCATTTGTAAGTGACAGTAGGTTCACTAATGTCTTTTCCTGGGATTGTTGCAGCATATGAGCCATTTTTATGATCTCCTGAGGTTCTTTTAGCCTGAACTGTACTCCTATTCCCATCCGCATTTAAAAATTGTAATTCGACATTCGTTACGCTGACATTGTCTGTTACTTGAATATCTAAAGGTAAATCTTGGCCTGAATATGTTTTTTGTGGAGCACTATGCTCGAACTTTGGTTTCTCTTTATCCTCACCTTCTACACTGACTTGTCCTTTTATTTTTCCAAGACCGGAAGTAATGGACGCCACAGCTTCATACGCATTGACTAGTCCATAACCATACCCATTATTAGGGGTATTAGGAAATGTCGAGTCTGTTAAAGGAACAGCGGTTGATAATAGAATTTCCTCTAATTCATCTACTGTCAAACTTGAATCCACCTGACGAAGCAGGGCAACAACCCCAGAAACATGCGGTCCTGCCATTGATGTTCCATTCCATCCACCTTCATATCCACTTCCTGGAACAGATGATCGGATATTGACTCCAGGGGCTGAAATATCTGGTTTTACCTCATTATATGGAGAAGGCCCTTGAAGTGAAAAATCACCTAATTTGTTATTAATATCAACCGCACCTGTTGCAAATGATTCAGGATAGTTCGAAGGTTCTGCAGCTGATGCCGGTCCACCAGGGTTAAAAAGATTTGTATTCCCTACGGAAAACTCAGGGAAAATTTCTGCTGCGCGCCATGCATTAACCATTGGGCGGTACCATTCATTAAGACCCGGACCACCGCCCCATGAATTATTGACAACGTCAGGCGCCTTTTCAGGGTGAGGATTTCCATTTCTATCTTTCGGAGCTAAAATCCATTCACCTGCTGCTAATAAATCTACATCTGTTCCGCCTTCTTCTGTGAAGGCCTTAACAGCAATCCACTTCGCTCCTGGCGCAACACCAATTTGATTATCTCCGTTAGGTTCAGCACCAACCATTGTTCCCGTTACATGGGTTCCATGACCAACATCATCTAAAGGAGTAGTTGCATTTGAAGCTGGATCATACCAATTGAATTCATGGTTTGGGTTATTTGGATTTGCTGGATCATATCCTCGATATTTTTCTTTTAATGCAGGATGATCCCATTGTACGCCTGTATCAATGGAAGCTACCACAATCCCTGTACCATCAATCCCCATTTTCCATACAGAGGGGGCACCTACATTTTTAAGATTCCATTCAACAGAGTCTGTTTTGCTATTTTCGCTAGCTTTTGTTTCAGAAGTTTCTTTACTTTCTGCTGGTTCAACTGCTTTATGAAGTTGTCTCGTTTCATTAGGAAGAATCTTTTCCACTTCCGGAAAAGCTGCGATTTGTTCCATTACTTCTTTCGTAGCTGTTACAGCCATTGCATTGACAATATAAAAGGATTGAGTATTTTTGGCTTTACCAGCCTTTTCTTGTTTCTTCAAGTACTCATTCACATTTCCTTGTGTTTCAATTGATGTTGACCTTAAAGAAGAAACTACTGCTGATCGTTTCATATACTTTTCCTTTGCCGGGGAAGCCTTTTGACTAATGGCATTTTTTTCAGCGGTCTTAGCGACCTTTTTTGTATCTACTTGCTCTTTAAATTTAATAAGGAAAGTAACTTTTTCCTGTTTATCAAATTGTTTTTTTAGCTTACTATTAATCTTGCTTTTTATAGATCCTGAACTAGTATCCTTAGCGGATATGTAAGGTTTTTGGTTTGTTGCTGCTGTCCCCATTCCTGAAAACATTGGAAAGATTAGTAATGCAGTTAACATGATATACAACCATTTAAAGCGAGTATTCTTTTTACTTTTCAACACTTTTCCTCCTTTAATCATTCATTCCATTTGAAATAATTTGCTAACCGAATGCCGAGAAGATAGATCACCTCTTTCCATAAAATCCTAGTTCAATATTTTCCTAACGTGTAAATATTAGCAAATAAATAATTTAAGATTTGTCGAACTTTATCCAAAATATACAGTATATTCTGAAAATGATAGTTTCGAACGTGGTAAATGATCGAAAAATAGGGATTAATACATATATAAGTTACCTCATCACCGTGCATTTGTGCGGGTTTCTAAGAACATGGACATTATTACAACTAAAAATAAGGATTTAGAACCGAATGAATTTTAATAATTAAATAGGATAGTTATTACAACCGATAACAAACTAGATATAATTACCTTTTTATAAAGTTACAAATAGGATTGAATAGTTAATAATAACCGTTTTTTTTTGCTGTAAACCAATAAAATCATGGGACAACACAAAAGTAGCCACTCCGGAGATGCTAATTTCATTAATAGGGGTAGAACCAGCGAAGATGTTGCCACCCGCAATAAGGAAATGTCAAGAAAATGTAGATTACAATATAATTATTTAATTTTAAACCTTCACACACGCATACCCCCATCCTGTTTTTGTGATGGGGGTAAAATAAAGTTGCCTAATTTTTGATAAAAAATGCATTACCGAACTTAAAAAATATTAATAAAGTGTTTAATAATCTAAGTTTTATTCCATATTCGCACCCTTGGGACAAGGATCCTTTCCGTTATACTGTCCCCCCTAGTACAGGTGACAGACGTCTAGATATGCACGAGTTTACTAGTGATTCAGACGACCTTAATATAACAATAGATTAAAGTAAAGATTAAATCGCTATCCATTAATTATTTAGTCTACAGAAAAAATAGGTTTTATCTTTTTAGAACATAGTACGTTCTAAGCTTAATCGGTAAATCTAAATTTAGAATGGGTAGATGTAGAATGGATTGAAGAATTATTCTTTCACAATCATCAAGTTTGGAGGGGGTAAAGAAGGCTTAAAGGTATAGATTTTCACAGTATGAAATGAAGTAAAAACACTCCTAACTAGTTTACTATTAAGATAATAAAGGTTAGTAATAGTCTATACAAAATATGGTATTATTTTAAGTAAGAGTATCTAGTAAAATGAAAGTAACCAACTTGGTACTCTTTTTATTATCTTTGGTGTGAATGCTTGATGCACCGATTGTTAGGATATGCCTAGCATCTACAAATGCATCATGAAATATTTTCGCAGATTAACGGGCAGTAAGACCCCCACTACAATGTTGCGAGAGAATCAAAGAAACCTAAGTAGGGGATCAACTGCCCGTAAAATGAACACAGACTAAAAGCGCCACATCGTGTGGCAACGTCTGCGTGACCCACTTCCTGTGGGCCGCAACTAACCATCAGTGGGGGATGAAAGCCGACTAAGAACGCCACGTCCTGTGGCAACGTCGGCACTAGCACGTCCTGTGCGAAAAACCCCCACTGATAGAAGTTTCACTTTATTAAAATGTAGTAAGGGGGAGGAATAATGGGAATCAAGTTTCAGAAAAAAGAAGAGTGGTTTAAGTTTTATGATAATCAAGGAAATGCCATTGAAAGAAAAACGGAGGTTCGCTTTGATCCACTGACAGGGGAATCATCTCGACTCATTTTTAATCCTGGGATAACATTTACTCCACCAGATTATACAGATATGGCTGTGCAAACTGGTGGAGCGAAATGTCCGTTCTGCCCTGAAAATTTACTAAAGCTGACTCCAATTTTTCCAAAGGATATTACTGAACAAGGACGAATTTCTCAAGGAGAAGCGGTTCTGTTCCCAAATCTTTTCCCTTATAGCAAGCATAATGGGGTTGTCATTTTCTCCGAACAGCATTATGTTCGATTAGAAGAATTCACCCAGAAATTAATAATGGATGCTTTCATGGCAGCCCAGAATTATATTCAAAAAATAGCTGAAATTGATTCAGAGGTACACTATGTATCTATTAACTGGAATTATCTCCCTTATTCAGGCGGGAGTGTCCTTCATCCTCATATTCAGGTCAGCGCTTCTGATTCACCAACGAACTATCAGGCACTTGTAAGTCAAAAGGCAGATGCTTATCAAGGTGATCATGATTATTTCACTTCTCTATATGAAATAGAAAAATCACTTGCCGAAAGATGGATTGGGGAAAAGGGGAGTGTTGCTTGGATGCATGCTTTTGCTCCGAAAAGTCAAAATGATTTTGTAGGAATTTTCCGTGGCAAATATACGATTAATGATATTACTGAACAGGATTGGGCAGATTTTGCTGAAGGCTTAAAGGCAATTTTTTCAACGATGACGGAGCAAGGGTTTGCGAGCTTTAACATGGCATTAATGGCATCAATGGATGCTGCTTCCAATCAGCCGATTCATGTACGACTTATTCCTCGATTTACAATTGGATTACTTGGCACAAGTGATATGAATTTTTTCCAAGCCCTTCAACAAGAGCCGCTTACATATAAAGTACCAGAAGAAGTAGCCGCTATAGCCCGTCAACATTTTCAAAAAATAAATGAATAAGTAGAGCATGACTGTTTAATCAGTCCACTAAATAAGAGCGTGGGAAGAAATAACATTCTGTTTTTTCCTACGCTATTTGTATTGTTAAACTTCTAGTTAAATAGGTACTAGTTTTTTTCATAAAATAATTTTAAGAGAAAATGATTTACGCATTAATGTCTTAATGTTATATTTTTTGAAAAGTGTGTATATTGGAAGCGGTAAAGGATGCGATGAAATGGACGATCTAGACATTAGTAAATTTTTGCTTAAAGATATACAGATTTATACAGATGCTGGAGTAATCAAGAATGGTTATATCAAAATAGATGCAGGAATAATAGCTGAAATAGGGTCGATGACGGAATTAGCCCAAGCTCAGGACTATAAAGAACTTGCTGTACCCAAGCATTATTCAGTCATTCCGGGACTAATCGATGTCCATATTCATGGCGTTGACGGAGCAGATGTCATGGATGGAACGAAAGAAGCCCTTGATAGGATGGCAAGTGCGCTACCAAAAGAAGGAACAACAAGCTTTTTGGCAACTACCATGACCCATTCAAAGGATGTCATTGAAAAGGCATTGATTAATGTAGGGGAAAATATTGAAACAAAGTCCTCAAAAAATAAAGCAGAGGTCCTTGGCGTTCATCTAGAAGGCCCCTTTGTAAATAAAGAAATGGCTGGGGCACAACCAGTCCAATATATTATTAACCCTCAGAAGAAATTATTTAAAGAATGGCAGAAGCTTTCGAAAGGGAATATTAAACTCGTTACACTTGCACCTGAAGTAGATGGAGGACTTGAGCTTATTCGCTATTTAAAAGAAACCGGTGTTATTGCTTCTATTGGCCACTCACGTTCAACCTATGCAGAAGCTGTTGAAGCCATCGACGCAGGAGCTACGCATGCCACTCACCTTTTTAATCAAATGAGCGGCTTGCATCACAGGGAGCCTGGTGTAGTGGGAGCTGTTTTCTTAAGGGAAGAATTGAAGGCAGAGCTTATTACGGATGGCATTCACGTCAAACCTGAGGTTGTAAAACTGGTACATAAGCTGGTAGGTACTGATAGAATCATCTTGATCACTGACTCAATGAGGGCAAAATGCCTAAAGAACGGAACCTACGATTTAGGCGGACAGGATGTCACCGTTCAAGATGGAAAGGCAATGTTGAGTGATGGAACCTTAGCTGGAAGTATGTTAAAGCTAGGTCAAGCCTTAAAAAATATGATGTCTTTTACCGGCTGCACGCTAGAGGATGTAGTTCAAATGGGATCAGCTAACCCAGCAATGCAATTAAATGTATTTGATCGAAAAGGAAGTATTGCTGTTGGGAAGGACGCCGATTTGGTTATTTTGGATGAAAATTTTGATGTCTATATGACTTTTTGCAATGGAACAATCGCTTATGATAAAGAGAATCAAGAACCGACGATACAAAAAAGAGGAACTCGTTAATGGTTTTATCATTATGAGTTCCTCTTTTCATTTATTTTTTTATCGAATTCTTAATTCTGTTTCAGCATCAAAGAAATGGATTTTATCCATATTAAAGGTAAGTTCAACTTTTTGTCCGCTTTGAATATTGGCATTGGCGTCTAAACGTGCGACAAAATTCTGCCCTTCAATACTTGAATAGATCATTAATTCTGCTCCTGTGAGTTCGGAAACATCAACTTGAGCGCTAATAGCTGCTCCTTTTGCTGCTCCACTAAAAGTGGAATCATTATGAATATCTTCAGGACGAACACCAAGAATGATGTTTTTGCCTATATAGCCTTTTTCACGAAGAAATTTCATTTTTTCCTCAGAAATAGAAAGTTTTATATTTCCTACTTTAAATCCGCTGTCTTCAAGATTTCCTGTAATAAAATTCATTGCTGGAGAACCAATAAATCCACCAACAAAAATATTTTCAGGGTTGTCGTAAACTTCTTTCGGAGATCCGACTTGTTGAATCAAGCCATCCTTCATAACGACGATCCGTGTTGCCATGGTCATGGCTTCCGTCTGGTCATGAGTAACATAAATGGTTGTCGTTTGTAACCGTTGATGAAGCTTAATAATCTCTGAACGCATTTGTACACGAAGCTTAGCATCAAGGTTAGAAAGCGGTTCGTCCATTAAAAATACTTTTGCATCACGAACAATCGCTCTTCCTAATGCGACACGCTGACGTTGACCTCCGGAAAGAGCTTTTGGCTTTCTGGATAAATAATCTTCCAGACCAAGAATTTTAGCTGCTTCTTTTACACGACGCTCAATTTCAGCCTTAGAAAATTTACGTAGCTTTAAGCCAAATGCCATATTATCGTATACAGACATATGAGGGTAAAGGGCATAGTTCTGAAATACCATTGCAATGTCTCTATCCTTAGGAGCAACATCATTTACCTTATTTCCATCAATGTAAAAATCGCCTTTTGAAATCTCTTCAAGTCCAGCTATCATTCGTAAAGTAGTTGATTTACCGCATCCGGAAGGACCTACAAAAACAATAAATTCTTTATCATGAATATCAAGGTTAAAATCCTCAACGGCTGTAACCTTATTATCATAGACTTTGTAAATATGATCGAGCTTCAATTCAGCCAATTCATACAGCCCCTTTTTGAAATATTTAATTTATTGTAAATCAAATAGAAAGGAAATGAATATGGGCTGTCTGCACAAACTTTCTACCGTCATTTTGGGCGGTGTTCACATTTGGAATATGGTTTATTACAGATTAACGTGTTCAACGAGTGTTGTTTAGCTAATTTAAAGGGAAATTTTCGTAAAAAAGTGTAAATTTGCAGATTTTCGGGACTGAAGGTATATTATAATAATGATAGTGATTAGTATGAAATTTTATAAGTTATGAGGAATCGCAATGGGAAAGAAAAACATTAACTTTTTATTAATTCATGAAGAAAAACGAGCACTTAAAATTTATATTACCTCTTTTTATATTACCTATGTCCTGTCTGATTTCATATACTATTTCTTTTATCCAAAATATATTCTCAAAACAGCCATAGGATATCCAAATGCAATTGGATATTGGGGGTATTTGATCTTTATTGGACTAATCCCTATTGCTTATTTTTTGGCTAAAATAGATAAACTAAGTGCCATAAAATATATGTATTTATTAAGCTATATTATATTTTCAATTATAAGCGATGCCGTACTGTTTGCAGATAATCCAAGCAGCTTCAATAGTGGAAACGCAGTAGAATTGATTCTTGTATTATTTTCTCCCATTTTTATCAATAAGCAATTCTATTGGGTAGTTACTTTAGGTTCTATACTTAGATACTTATTAGTCGGAATTATGATAAAGTCAGGGGTAGTGCTCATTCCAATTGTTTTGATTATTATTCTGTCTGCGATCTCCTACATTTTGTTAAGACGTTTCTCTTCTTATATTCATGCACTGCACAATTCGCATGAAGACCTAAGGCAAATGGAGAAGCTTGCCTATATTGGGCAGATTGCGGCTACAATTAGTCACGAAATAAAAAATCCGTTAGCTTCGTTAAAAGGTTTTACTCAACTGCAACGTGAAAAACATCCAAGTGACCAACACTATTACTTAATTATGGAGCAAGAAATTGTTCGAATAAATTCAATCGTCAATGATCTTCTCATACTTGGAAAGCCAAAATCTACTCATTTCGAAAAGCATAATGTCAGGGATATTCTCACTTATGTTCTTTCCATTACTCAGCTGCTTGCCTTAAAGAAGAAAATAAAGTTATCTTCAGAAATGGAAGAGGATTTGCCATTAATAGAGTGTGATGAGAATCAATTAAAACAAGTATTTATTAATCTAATAAAAAATGGCATTGACTCTATGCAGGATGGCGGTAATTTAAGAATCCTTTCCAAATTTTGTTCTAATAATCAGGTTTCAATAAGCTTCAGTGATCAAGGTTGTGGGATTGATCAGTCTGATTTAGATAATCTTTTTAAACCCTTTTATACGACAAAAGAAGATGGAACAGGCCTAGGCCTTATTGTGACAAAAAAGATCATTGAAGATCATCAAGGCTTCATAAATGTTGAGAGCGAATTGAATATAGGGACAAGAATTGATATTATTTTGCCAATTTCTCAATAAAAAAAAGCAGAGAGCTTCGTGTGCTACACGGGACTCACTGCTTTTTTCTTTGTTAAGTTTTTTTAGGCGATCTTCCAGAATTCACTGATTATGTAGAAGACAAGCGAGATAAACCGTTATGGAACTATTGAAATCTTTTAAGTTTATACCTGTTTTTTGCATAAATTTATCTAATCTATACTGTAATGTATTACGGTGAACATATAGCTGTTTTGCGGTTAATGTGGCATTAGAGTTATTTTCCAAAAAGCGTTTAACGGCTGTCAATAATTCGGGTTCATCAGCCATGATTTGGAGCAATTGCGAACTCATCCATTCCTGCATATGTTTTGGCAGCTGAGCTGATAGCAAATAGGGGAAGCATTTTTCAAAAGTATATACGCGATCGGATGGCATGAGCTGAATAGCTTCTTCAAAGAAATGCTGCTCCTCTGTAAAAAGTATTGGTGATTTTATTGATAAGGCCTGTACCTTTCCACAGTAAAAAAAGGCTTTAAGAAAAAAATCACTTTCCAGTGTTTGAGAAAGGGATCGTAGTAACTCCACATTGATGGATTGATCAGGATTTCGCTCTATTATGACTCCACTCGCTTGATCTTTCCATAGTACGATAGAATTGTCTTGGAAAAAGCCATACATAGCTTCTTCGATATCATGTTGTTCCCATTCCGATCCGTATAGATGGAATTGAATAAAGCGATAATATGATTCTTGGTCAGCTTCTGGAATCATTCCATTTGAAAAGAGGAAGTCATGCCACTTTTTTTCTAGAGTGTTAGTGCTTTTCGTATTGAATTCATAATGAAAAAGCGTTTTCAGTAGTGCAAGTTCTTGATTATGTATGGATTCTAATGGAATCCCTAACCAACGAGAGCTATTTTCGTCTTTAAACCAATGGTGATTAGAATAGAAGCTAGAGTTTGGCTTCTCTGACAATAGTAAAGAATTTTTATAATAGCTGTGTAACTTATCTAACATCTACGATCTCTCCAATGAAAGTTCTAACTTCCTATATATCTTTCATCTTACTATAATTATCGTAATTGACAAAAAGTTTCCTAGTTAAAAACAAAATGAAAGTTTTACCTCTTGAATAATTATTGATTTGGATCACGGTTTTGATTTTCTAAATAGCGGATTTTGTTCATACCTTATGGAATCATATTACAACAAATATAATATTCATAAGTATAGGAGCTAAACAGAATTGTTTGTTTTATCGCAGATTAACGGGCAGTAAGACCCCCACTACAAGGTTGCGAGAGAATCAAGAAACCTAAGTGGGGGGGCAACTGCTCGTAAAGGCCCGACGACGGACAGGATGTCCAAGTCAGGCGAAAGCCACAGGACGTGGCATTTTGAGCGTGATTGGTTCAACTAACCATCAGTGGGGGATGAACGCAGACTAAAGACACGACGTCCTGTCGTACCGTCTGCACTAGCACATCCTGTGCTTCGGAAAACCCCCACTGATGGAAGTTTAGCTTTATTAATATTAAGAAAAGAGGTGACAGAATGAAAAAGGTCATTTCTATCCTCTTATTCATTTCCATTGGTCTTTTCCTTTCAACGACTTTCCCAACTGATGTAAATGCATGCTCTTGTGCTGAGCGGCCAAGTGTAGAGTCTGAATTCCAACGGTCACAGGCGGTATTCAGCGGTAAAGTTGTAGATGTTATGGAAAAGCGCAGCATAAAAGGATTTATGTCAAAGAGTGTTCTTTTTGAAGTATCGGAAACATGGAAAGGTGTTAAGCAATCACAAGTTATTATTGCTACTGGTCAAGGTGGAGGAGATTGTGGGATTGACTTTAAAGTAGGGAATGATTATTTGGTGTATGCGCATGAATCCGATATGTACGGTGCAAAATCCCTTATATCTATCATCTGTGATCGAACAAGTGAGCTCAGTACTTCTCAGGAGGATTTGGAATTTTTAGGAGAAGGAAAGCCCCCAACTGAAACGGTTGATTTAACAGACAAACAGGAAAGCAGTCATCAATATATTTGGATTGCAGCGATTTTAGTAATAGCTATTGTTTTTATTGCTGTTTTTAAGATAATGAGAAAAAATAAATAATCCTATGAATGCAAGAGTGATATTTTTCTAGTAGGCAAAAAGAAAGAAATATTACAAAGCCTGCGCGAGAATTGTCCTTTCCTGCAGGCCATTTTTTGTTTACATAAGACACTCCGTATAACTCTGCTCCATCATTCTATTTCCTCGAAGGCTGCCTATATAAAATAAAAAGCAAAATTAGCATAACGATGTCCAATCTTGCATTAGCTGCAAATTGTATAAAGCCAGATGATATCGTTGGAATTTTTGTTAATATAATCGCAAAGATCATAATACCAATTAACGGGATCGTTGCATTGCTTACACTTCTATTCAATAATATGAAGACACCGCAAATAAACTCAGTTATGGCAACGATATACATAACAATAATCGGGTAAGGCAGTCCAAGATTAACGAAGTAAGCCCCCATTTCAGGATTCATCATTTTCATCATACTAGATACGATGAATACATAAGCCACTGCATATCTAATAAGATTAATAGATGTTATTGAAGTCTTAATGAAAATCCCCTCCTTCTAATTAATACTATATGCACCCTTAGGGACAAACAGTCACAAATTGTTAAAGGATGAACATGTGGTATAAAAGGAATTATGGTACACTTTTAATAATTGAAAATGGTATATAAACAGAGGTGTACATCATGAAAACAGTCCTAGTCATTGGCGGAGGGATTACTGGATTATCCGCCATGTTCGAATTACATAAATGGAAAAAAGCGAATCATTCAGATGTAAGACTTGTTCTTGCAGAAGCCTCCTCCGAGCTTGGCGGGAAGATTCGTACTGTGAAGGATAGCGTTTTTGTCATGGAAGCGGGAGCAGATTCCATTGTCGCTCGGAAAGCAAATACAATGTCATTTATCGAGGATCTCAATCTGGAAAGTGACGTTGTTTATAATGCATCAGGCCGATCCTTTATCTATACGGATGGCGAATTAAAGCCGATTCCTGCCGATGCCGTATTCGGAATTCCTACAAGTGTAGAGTCTTTGGCAAAAAGCACACTTGTTTCTGCAGAAGGTAAGGTAGAGGCATTAAAGGACTTTTATACAAAAAATGAATCATTCACAAAAAACGATTCAATTGGTGAATTTCTAGAGCATTTTCTCGGAAAAGAATTGGTTGAAAAACAAATTGCCCCTGTACTCTCAGGTGTGTATTCAGGAAAGTTAAGTGATCTAACCGTTGCTTCTACACTCCCGTATGTGCTTGATTATAAAGAAGAATATGGCAGCATTATTAGAGGGTTTGAAGCTAATAAGGAAAAATTCCAAGGCGGAGGCGAAAAGAAGTTCCTCTCATTTAAAAATGGATTAGGAAAGCTCATTGATGCTTACGAAGAAAAGCTTGAGGATGTTGAAATATTAAAAAATACGAAAGTAAGTAAAATTGAAAGAAGCGACAAATGTTATCAATTTACTTTTAGCAATATGGAAACTATTGAGGCGGATTATGTGGTGCTGAGTATTCCTCATTCAGAGGCGAAAAAGCTTTTTACAAACCACGAGGTTATAAAAGAATTTTCCCAATTAAAAACGAGTTCTCTTATTAGTGTGTATGTAGGCTTTGATGTGCCTGACAGCATTCTTCCTACTGATGGAACAGGTTTTATCACAGCTGGCACGAGTGAATTATCTTGTAATGCATGCACTTGGACAAGCAGAAAATGGGAGCATACATCTGAAACGAGAAACTTGCTCGTAAGGCTGTTTTATAAAAGCAGTCATCCGGCATATGCGGCTTTAAAAGATATGAACGAAGAAGAAATCCTTCAGGTAGCACTCGGTGATATAAAGAAAAGTCTGGGTATTGCCGCTGATCCTATTGCAATGGAAATAACAAAATGGTCTGAGAGTATGCCAAATTATTTAATCTCCCATCCACAAACGGTGACCGAGCTCGAGAGCAAACTAGCAGTCTCCTTTCCAGGGATCTTGCTTGCTGGGTGCTCGTATTATGGAGTAGGCATCCCGGATTGTATCGAAAATGGAGCAGCAGTTGCAGAAAAAATCATTAAATACCTTTAGAAAACAGGACAGCTGATATTGTAGCTGTCCTGTTTTTAGCTAGGGCTTTGATTTTTCCCTTCGTTTCTGAAAGATTCCCTCTAACTAGTGTCTAAGAGATAGAAGAACAGGTGATTATCGTGCCCAAAGATGTTCATTTAACCAATTAGCGGTAACGAAAAAGTAATAATCGTGCCCGATATCGTTCTTTTTCCAAATACACGGTAATGATCGGGATTTTATCATCAGCAAAAATAAGTAATAGTTCAGATCAAAAAGGATATTTATTGACTTGAAAAGAATTAATATAGAGGAAATTGAGACTTTTGAGAATACTGTCCAAACAAAGCATAAATTGACAGGATAATATTTCAGCCCCCTGGTAGGATTAAATCAAGGAGTGAGCAATATGGCTTGGGTGGAATCGATTCAAAGGGCAATAGATTATATGGAAGATCATTTGCTTGAAGAAATTTCAATTGAAAGTATTGCAAGCGAAGCGAATGCGTCGGCGTTTCACTTTCAGCGTACCTTTACAATTTTAACCGATATGTCGATTGGTGAGTATATGCGCAGGCGCCGCCTGACCTTAGCTGCACAAGAATTATCAAGAACAAACTGTAAAATCATTGATTTAGCCTATAAGTATGGCTATGACACTCCCGAGGCTTTCACAAAAGCTTTTCGCAGGCAGCATGGGGTTACACCAAGTGATGCAAGGAAGTACATGGGAAAGCTGAAATTTTATGAACGCCTAATCATACAGGTAATTCTGAAAGGAGCAGAACCAATGAAATACAATGTGTTAGAAAGAGAAAGCTTTCAAGTAGTAGGGATTAAAAAAGAATTTTCGCTAGTGAATAATGAGAATTTTATAGGTATTCCTAAGATGTGGGATCAGGTCAATTCAGACGGAACATGTGATAAGCTAGCACGCATAACCAATGGTCAAATTAAAGGTGTTCTTGGTGTTTGTGCAGTTGGAACGAATCCAGGAAAAGCAATCGATTATTGGGTTGCTGCAGAATATAATGGGGAAGTACCTGAAGGATTCTCAACATTGGAAATTCCAGCAGCCAAATGGGTTGTGTTTGAAGTGAATGGACCAATGCCAGATGCTATGCAGAATAAGTGGAAGCAAATTTTCTCCGAATGGTTTCCGACGAGCGGCTATAAGCATGCAGGAATACCAGAGCTTGAAGTGTATTCAGATGATGACGTGAATAAGGATGATTACTATTCTGAGATTTGGATTCCAGTAAAATAATACTCAAATGGTAAAATATGATGTGGGGCTGTTTCATCGTTGAAATATCAACCATGAAACAGCCCCTTTTGTTGAAGATCAAGATAACTATTATGATTGCTGCCTTTAGCTTGTATGCCTTGCTATTATTGGCTGAAAATGAAAAATGATTGTTTTTCTATTTATTCTGGCATATTATAACGCGGGAAAAAGTGATACACCATGAATGCGCCGAATAATATGAACATGATCGGGCCAAAAATCGCATCTTCTGTAAAACCGGCGATTCCAAAACTAATACAAATAAGACCAAACCAGGATGCCAGCGAACTGACAGTATAGGAATATACGGCGCCAATAAACGTCAGTGTCCGCCCTAAGAATTGTCCTGATCTAGGCTCTTTTGCTATATGTATGATACTTAAAACAACGCTCCATAATAATAGTGCTGGGATTCCCCATAAAAGAATCAATCCAAATAACTCTACCATTTTCCACCCTCATTATCCTTAATCCTTTTTTTCCTTAAAGATTACATTTTAATTATTCTCTTTTCCGCTCTTTATTTCCTTTTTCAGCAAACCTTCCCCTTACATTCCCTATTGTATTTAATCTCAAAAATACCGTAAATACCCATAAAATTATGGAATAAAGCTAAATCCTATTGAAATATTTTTTGAATGTTTTAAAAAGAAATAGCCAATTAGAAGAAATATTGCAAAAAACACACTGGAAATACTTAATTTTTTTGGTAAAACTCCCTTGTGAAATCCACCCTAACTATAATCACCTAAATTGCGTATGAACCAATTTTATCTTGCAAAATCATAGTTAGAATATTGATACTAACTTTTGATAAATATAAGTGTTTTTGAGTAGGTAAATAGTAGGATTTGGAAATAAACATCATATAGAAGGTGATTATAATATTTTATAAGTATAATGTGTTGTGTTCATTATCCGGATATGTTATTTTATTAAAGCAATATATCAATAAGGTTCGAGAAGGTGCAGAACTTTATAAAAATATATCCAAATAATAATTTTCAGAATAATTGATTATATCAGGGGGATGTAGTAGAAAGGGGTAGTAGATTTGAATCAAAAGATTTCAACGTCTTATATTATTGTTTTAGGGTTAATGTTATTTTCATTATTTTTTGGTGCAGGTAATTTAATATTCCCAATTATGATGGGGCAGGAAGCTGGCATAAATGTATGGGAAGCTACAGCTGGATTTATCATTACTGGTGTAGGATTACCACTATTAACCGTTATTGCTTTAGGTTACTCTGGGAAAAGTGACCTTCAATCGTTAGCAAGTAGAGTTCATCCAATGTTCGGATTAGTATTCTCGATTATTTTATACTTAGCAATTGGTCCATTATTTGCAATACCAAGAGCAGGAACGGTAGCCTTTGAAATTGGTATTCGTCCATTATTACCAGAATCTTGGAGTACGATTGGGCTATTGGTTTTCTCTATCTTTTTCTTCGGAGTTGCAGCGTTCCTTTCACTTAATTCTTCAAAAGTTGTTGATATCGTAGGTAAATATTTAACACCTATTAAAATAAGCTTTTTGTCTCTTTTAGTTCTTGTGGCTATTTTTAACCCACTCGGCGCTTTCCAAGAACCTAGCGAAAAATATACAGAAAATTCATTTTTCGGCGGTTTTTCAGAAGGATATTTAACAATGGATGTTTTATCCGCTTTCGTGTTTGGAATCATTATCATAAATTCCCTTCGCTCTAAAGGTGTGGAATCAGGTAAAGTGATTATGGTATCAACAATGAAGGCGGCTTCAATTGCTGCGGTTCTTTTAACTTTCTTTTATGGATCTTTGGCATTTATCGGGGCAAGTAGTGTTTCGGAATTAGGTATTTTAAATAACGGCGGTGCAGTATTAGCTGGAGTAGCAAATGTCTACTTTGGTTCGTTTGGCGGTGTCATACTTAGCGGTGTCATGACTGTAGCTTGTATGACTACAAGTGTCGGTCTGATCAGCGCTTGTGCTACCTATTTTAATAAAATTTTTCCTAAAATTTCTTATACTAGTTATGTCATCATTTTTGCAGTATTTAGTACTGCGGTTGCAAACTTCGGATTAAGTCATTTGATTACTATTTCAGAACCAGTTTTAACAGCCATTTACCCATTAGCAATTGTATTATTGATATTAACTTTATTCCATAATGCATTTAATGGTAAGAAGGAAGTTTATCAATTAAGTATGTTATTCACATTTATCGTAAGTGTATTTGACGGATTAAAGGCAGCTGGGCTTAGTGTAAAACCAGTTGATCAATTATTTACGTCTATCCTACCGTTATATGAAGTTGGACTAGGCTGGCTATTACCTGCATTTATAGGTGGAGTTCTGGGTATAATTATTGGCAGGTTTAAACTAAGAAGTAAGGAAAAAGAGGAAGAACAATTTATTTAATATCGATTAAAATTAGCCACCAATTATTAAAGAGTTTTCTTTAATAATTGGTGGTTTTTTCATTTAGGAAGGATGGAAAAACTCTAAACTATCTTTTAAATGATCAACCTTTTTTATCGCAGATTAACGGGCTGTAAGACCCCCACTTCAAGAAGTTGAGTTAATAATAAATTTCTAAGTAGGGGATCAACAGCCCGTAAAAGCCCGACGACGGACAGGATGTCCTAGTCAGGCGAAAGCCACAGGACGTGGCGTTTTGAGCGTGATTGGTGAAATAAGAATTTTCTTTGGGCTTCAGCCCTTAGAAAATTCAATCAGGCTCAGCGTGACTAACAATCAGTGGGGGATGAAGGAAAACCCCCACTGATTGAAGTTTCACTTTATAAAACTACACCCATCCTATTTTTAGCGTTCAGTTAATCGCACAGCATAATGATCAATTAAACTATCTAATACTTCATCTAAATTTGAAAAAGAAAAACCTAGTCTCTCAGCTTTGTTCGTGTTTATTGCCCATGAGCCATCCAATGAATAAGGAGAGGCATTCTCTTTTGTTAAAATGTCTGTAATATTTGCCTTTTTACCTGTAAGTGCTTCAATTTTTTCGACGAGCTCTTGCAACGAAATATCCATTTGACAGCCTGGATTAATCGGACCGGTGAAGGTGGAGAAGCCTATTTCGTTTAAAAAGCTAGCAGCTTCGTCTGAAAGGATAAAGCTGTATCTGGCTTCAGGATTTGAAATACCAATCACCTCATGATTGATGATTTTATCAATATGAAATCTTAGTCTATTCGTAAAGTCATCTTCACCGATAACGATTGGAAAACGTATAGCAGCTACTTCTATATCATTCTGGTTAAATAGGACGGCCTCTGCGGCACGTTTCGCTTCCTGATACCCTTTATATCCAACATATTTCTCTCTAGGTTTATATTCAAATAAAAATTGTAAAGGATTAAACTCTTCCTCCGTATGGTTCACACCAAAATCATATACAGCCTGTGTTGAAGTAAATATGTAGCGCTTAACCTTTCCTTTCAATGCATCTAAGACATATTTGGCTTCTAATGGGGATTGACAAGTTTGGTCATAGACAATATCCCATTCTCCTTCAGCAAAAGCCTTTTCAATGGATTCCTTATCTTGCCTTTCAATGAATAAGCGTTTTACCGCTGACCCAAATGGATCAGGTGTTTTTCCTCTTGTCGCAATTGTTACCTCATTTCCGTTTCTTAAAAGCGTAGAAACTAATTTCTTACCGAAAAATTGAGTGCCGCCCAATACTAGTATTCTTTTCAAATAGTTTCCTCTTTTCTAAATGTTTTTGAATAGCTAGCCAAATTACACAATATTCGAAGATACTTCTTTTTTATTGTTATTTTTTTCCTGTAAAACATATTGATCTCTTCCTGCTAAAATTCCAGTTATCGTGTATAAAAATGTTACGACCAAAAGCATCATTAAAGGAAGTGTCCATGTGTGAAAAAGATCAAATAAATATCCCATTATGAAAGGACCAACTGCTGCCAATATGTAGCCAACCGATTGTGCCATCCCGGATAGATTTGCAACTTGCTCCGCATTTGCAGCACGCAGACCAATGAGCGTTAATCCATGACTGATTGCAGCTCCAAGTGCCATGCCAATTAAAATAATGCAAATCATAGTCAACATTTTATTTTGACTAATCAGCAAGCCCAATAATCCTATAAAATTTACGAGCCCAATTCCAAGGGCAATTCCTTTTTGATTAGGAAGGCGATCTGCAAGAACGGGAATGAATAAATTTGCAGGAAGACCAGAAAACTGAAGTATGGTTACCATCCATCCTGCAATTGCAATGTCAAAGCCTTGGTTTTGGAGAATTTCAGGAAGCCAAGAGGTTACGCTGAAATAGACCAGTGATTGCAAACCCATAAACAATGTAACTTGCCACGCAATGCTTGATCCCCAAATAGAAGCTCCAGCTTGCTTCATCTTTGACTGAACAGGGGAAGAACTATGTCCTTTGATTTGCGGTATCCAAAAACAAATGGCGATAATGATAATAAGAATCCATATGCCAAGTGACATACGCCAGCCAAATCCTAATGATTCTGATAGCGGTATGCTAAGTCCAGGTGCTAAACCTGCACAAATCCCCATTGATAAAGTATAAATTCCCGTAAGAAGCCCAACTTTATTTGGATAAGATTGTTTAACAATCCCTGGGAGTAAGACATTGCAAATGGCTATTCCAAATCCAATAAAAATAGTGCCGGAAAAAAGCAGTGGAATCATATCTGTAGAACGAATAATGATTCCCGCTCCAAGAATACATAACCCAATGAAGACGCTAAATTCAATCCCGAATTTTCGGGCAATTTTCGGGACAAAAGGAGAAAGGAGGCCAAAAGCAATGAGCGGGAGTGTAGTAAGCAATCCTGCCACCCCGTTCGATATACCTGTATCAGCTCGAATCTCACTTATTAATGGGCCGACGGATGTAATGGCGGGTCTTAAGGTGAAGGCAACAAATATAATTCCGAGCATTAAGAGTGCACTTTTCGAGTGTTTTCCCCTAGGCTCCATTAATGGATTGCTGTTCATTCAAAAATCCCTCATTTATAAATTTTTCGGTATTCGAATTATTATAATGAAGATTCCGAATTTTGTATATAGAAAAACAGGGGAGGCGAAAAATGAGGGTATATTTAAGCTGTTTTCGTAAAAAATATTGCTTTTTCCTATGTTTAAACTTCTTTAAGCTTCATACACTGATATAAATTACACTTTGGCAGCGAGTTTGATTAATTTATCAGCCAAATTAGGTGTTTGTCAGCCAATTAATAAAAGCAACAATCTTATTGTAATAAGCCTATACAAAAGATTCGTCAAAGGGGAATAAATCTCGAGAAAAAGAATTCATCCCCCTTAACTAATCATACTTAGGAATTGTTTTCTTTGTTTTGCTGTATCTGCTCATTATAATACTCAGTTTTTTTAATATTTACGCCAACAAATGTTTCTAAAATAGCTTGTCCACCTGCAATCGAAAGAATAAAAATAACATATTTTGAAAAAGTGGGTAGTAAAATGAATAATGTCCCTAGAACGATCGCAGACCAAACCCCTGTACACCAATAACATGTTAGAAGATAACCGAGCTTGGACTTTGGCACTTTTTTGATTTCATGCTTTTCATTCTCTTTATTCTTTAAAAAAAGATCCCTTAATGGCTCAGTTATTTTATCAAATACAATTAAATGTGTTAAACGGTAACTTGCTAAAATAACCATGATAAACATCATCCAAGATAGCTCCAATAGGAAACTCCCCCCAAAAAAATCTCTCTATCAGTATCACCGGAAATGAACAAGATTATTTTCAATGGGAGAAATATCCTTCAATATGGACGAATATAGGTAGGAGCTTCTTTCAAAGTAGTGATGGACTTAATTAAAGTCCTTAGGTATAACCTAGCTATTTTTAAAATACAATTTACAAAACATGGATATTAATCCATAAAATATAATTGGTGAAATGTACCTAAATATCTTTTAACGATAGACGTTCAAGGATTATAATAGGTTAGTTGTCTATAATAATATGCACCTTTCATTTTTATTAATTAATTAAAAACTAAATGAATAAGTGGAACGTCTATTAGAAGTACGGTTATTCATTTTTTTATACATACATCATTTAGTTTTCTCCAAGAAAACTGACAATGTTTTAAAAAGTAATACACATCATGAAGAAATTGCACAGATGAATGAGGAATTTTTTATGCAAAGTACAACTCAGAACCGTTTTATTCCTGGCTTGGATGGACTACGAGCTTTTGCTGTCCTGGCTGTAATTGCTTACCACTTTAACTTTAGTTGGGCTAAAGGAGGATTCCTTGGCGTTGACATCTTTTTTGTCTTATCTGGTTATCTAATAACCTCAATCTTATTACCCACGCAAGGTAATCAACTAACATTAAATTTACGTAAATTTTGGGTTGGACGAATTCGACGATTACTACCTGCTTCGTTAGTAATGATTATCGCTACTTTTGTTTGGGTAACATTATTTCACAGAGAGCTTTTAGACACTGTGCGTGGAGATGCGATATCTTCTATTTTTTATGCAAGCAATTGGTGGTTCATTTTTCATAAACTCTCCTATTTTGATAGTTTTGGTTCACCTTCACCTTTGAAAAATCTATGGTCGTTATCGATTGAAGAACAATTTTATTTAATTTGGCCTATTGTGCTGGCAGCTGGACTATTTGTATTTAAAAAGAGAAGCAGGGTTTCCATTTTCGTCTTAATTTGTGCATTGTGTTCGGCTTTGTTAATGGGCATGCTCTATCAACCAGGAACGGATCCTAGTCGCGTCTATTATGGAACAGATACTCGTTCTTTTGAACTGCTTATTGGCTGTTGCCTAGCTCTTGTTTGGCCAATGAAAAGACTCACTTCCAAAAAGCTTACAACTAATCATAGTCTTACACTAAATATTACAAGTATGATTGCTTTTAGCATCTTAATTCTTTGCATCTTTTTTGTAGATGAATATCAAGTGTTTTTGTACAGAGGCGGGATGCTGCTCATTTGTATAAATACAGCCATCTTGCTAGCTTGTGTTTGTCATCCTGCTAGCTTTTTAGGGAAAATGCTCTCTTGGAAGCCACTTCGTTGGATTGGTTCAAGATCTTACGGGATCTACCTTTGGCATTATCCTATTATTGTGCTTGGAACCCCTGTTCAAGATATAGGAAATCCAGTATTATGGCGTGTTATTTTGCAGCTAGTCATCACACTGATCATTGCGGAACTTTCCTATCGTTATATTGAAATGCCTATTCGAAAGCATGGATTCCGAACTTTCTTTAGTCAGCATTTTACAATCAATTTTATCAATTGGAAAAAAAATACTTTTGTTAGAGGGATATCAACTTTACTCATAACTCTAATCCTTTTTGTATTTACTGCTGGTATCACGGGTGTGGTAAAAGGTGAAGAAAAATTAGATTCAATGAAATCATATCCAACTCAAGTAAAAATAAATCATGAAGAGCAGTCTTCTAGCAGTAAAAGTTCTAATAAGAATTCTTCTGAAAAGAAGGAAAGCATTACAGAGAAAGATTCTTCTGAAAAGAAGGAAAGTATTGCAGAGAAAAATTCTTCTACTCAAGAGGAGAGCATTGCAGAGAAAAATTCTTCTGCTCAAGAGGAAAGCATTGCAGAGGAAATTCCTCCTGTTCAAGAGGAAGAAAAGGGTGTACCTCCAAAAAATGAGAAGAACAATGAAACATCCGAACAAGAGAAAAATGATACAAGTGTTCAACCTGATCATCAATCTTATACAGGTATACTTGCTCTTGGAGACTCTATCCTGATAGATATTGCTTCAAGCTTGCAAAAAATATTTCCAAACATTACGATTGATGCTAAAGTCGGAAGACAAGTGTCACAAGCAGTTGATTTGGTACCTAGTTACATAGATTTCAATCATCCAGATAAAGCAGTCATAATTATGCTAGGAACAAATGGTTACTTTACCAATACTCAAATTGACTCACTACTTGGCGCTTTTTCGAATGCTCATATTTATTTAGTAAATACTCGTGTTCCACGCTCATGGGAAAGTAAAGTGAATACTGAGTTCTATAAAAAAGCTCAAGAAAATGACAATATTACATTGGTTGATTGGTATTCTGCAGCGATTGGCCATCCGGAATATTTTGCCGCAGACGGTGTGCATTTACAACCAAAAGGGATTAATACTTTAACAAACCTTATCAATCAAGCAATAATGAATACTATTCGTTAGGTCAATAATCTAAACGGGAAGTAAGACCCCCACTGAGTCAAGGATAATCAGTGGGGGATTAATTCCCTCACTGATATTTCACTCATTGAACAAAACAGCAAAACAACTCAAACCTATTCCACAAAATAAGCCATTAAGATTAAGTCATGATATGTTTGATCACTTAATTTTATCGCTCTTCTTTTCAAACCTTCCTCTAAAAATCCAATATTCTTGTATAAGCTAATGGCCTGTATATTTTCAGAGAATACCTCAAGACAAACCCTTTCTATTAATGGGTTTTCCTTTGCCCAAGCTAGTAAAACTGAGACTAATGCTTTTCCTACACCGTGATTTCTGAAGTCTTTTCTCACACTCATCCCGAAAGATCCCTGATGTTCGATCCGCTGCTTTCCACCATTATGAAAATCTAAAAACCCAATAATTTCTCCTTCATATTCTGCTAAAATAGCTAGTTTTCCATTGTCTTTAACGACTTGCTGCAAAAATCGTTTCTGCTGATCAATCGTTACTTTAAATTCTGCTGTTGTAGTGAGCAAATACGGTGCTTCGATGATAATCTCTCTAATGAATGCCAATACTTTATCTGCATCTTCTGGTAAAGCAGTTCGAATGACGAATTTATTCCCGTTTTTAGTAAGAAAATGCTTTAGTTGAATTTCTCCCATATTGAAACCACCCATTAGTTACTTGTTTTTTCGAACGATCTTACTATGATTCTAAATCATTATTGATCAATCCACATATATCGCTTTCGAAGATCTCTAACCGAAATAAGGATTATAATCTCCAAAATCACTGTAATGATTATACTGAAGCTCAGAATGTAAAAAACTCCGTATTCCCCGACATTCCAAACAAATGGTATAGCTGCCTTTGGTAGGAAGGCTCCGATAATATAGATGAACAATCTTTTTTGTGCTATTTCGGAAAGCTGCACAAGACCATCTTTCACTGCCATGTCAATGAATCCTTTGAAAGTATAAAAAATGAGAACGATGTGCAGAAGACCTAGGATTGTTGTAACAAGCATGAAGAATAGCGAAAAATTGGATGGCTGGAATTCATTTAATGGGATACCAGGTCCTTGTATTATGGCAGTTAAAGAAAAAATGGCTAATAGGATTGAAAATATTTTCGCCTTCGAAAAATATTGAGAGTGGGGCTGTAATTGTCCTAGTCCGGATGTAATGACGATATAACCGATGATATCTGGCAATATATCAATAATAATATTGAAGTCTATAAGGACTAGTAGTAAACCCCAAAATATTTTGTTGAAGGAAGAAGGGGTTTTTGTCATTTTATTGCCTCCTTAACGATTTCCTTCAAATCTTTTTTTTCGAAATATGGTCGATAAGAGAGGTGGGAAATATTGGTAAATTCTGGTCCGTTTTGATCTTTACCATGTAATTTTGCGTCGATCAGATAGAAGTTAAATCTGAGCGGGTCATTTTCCGCAAAAGAAAATTTATAAATGATAGGGAAAAGTTCTTCTTTTTTCACGTTTAAAGGAAATAGTTCGGACTTAATCGGGTATGAATCCTTGTGTGTCTTCACCTTGTTGAACTCATGGAGCTGCATTTGAGTACCATTTAACTTTAATGAAAGTGCGGACTTTAATGCATCTGCAAAGGGAAGATCCAAACCGGTTATTTCAATATCATGATCTGCTTTTAATATCTCGAAACCACTGTTGTCATTTGAACTGCCTGAACTTGAAGTTTTCAATGTAGAGGCTTCTCGTTTAAATAAAATAATTTCACCAACTGGCAGGGTAAGGTTCTTTCCATTAGAGAGATGGGCAGTAACTTGATCAAATTTATATGGTTTTCCATTCAAAACATCCATTATTCGATCATCAATCTCAATATGTAATGTTTTTATTTGGTAATGATTATTGGATTGACCGTTTGCTGGCATTCCGTATAAAGATGAAAAAAACGAATAATCAATTCCTGGAATCGATATCGATTGAATGTCAACATCATTATTGCGGTTAGCGATATAATAAAGCTCCAAAATAGTACCACGATCAGCAGTAATATGATAATAATGCTTCAGCATGATTGGCTCTTTTAGCTGGCTAGATTTATATACGATGTAATTTCCAATTAAACTTAATAATACAATTGCCATTCCTGCATAAAGGAAAGATGTTTTGATTTTCATAGTGTGTTCCTTTCAATTATTTTTCTTTATATGTGTATATATTCAATTCCAAAGATTTATTTCCTTCATTTGTTATTTTTGTTATTTCCATGGATGGAAGTAGGGGCACATCAGAATAAGCGAGCATATTATTACTTTATCACAGATTAACGGGCAGTAAGACCCCCCACTTCAAGGTTGCTAGAGAATCAAAGAAACCTAAGTGGGGGATCAGCTGCCCGTAAAGGCCCATAAAATGAACACAGACTAAAAGCGCCACATCCTGTGGCAACGTCTGCGTGACCCACTTCCTATGGGCCGCAACTAACAATCAGTGGGGGATGAAAGCCGACTTAGAACGCCACGTCCTGTGGCAACGTCGGCACTAGCACGTCCTGTGCGTCGGAGAACCTCCACTGATTGAAGTTTCACTTTATTGCAATAAAGTTTTTATTGTATGTCGTTATAAAAAAAGGTAATATGAAAAATAAAAAAGGCACTAATGTCCTTTTAAATATGCAGCTATGGAGGGAGAACAATGAATAGTCAAATTAAAGTAGGAATTGTTGGTTATGGTAATCTTGGACGAGGGGTTGTATCGGCAATAAATCAAAGCTCAGATATGGAGTTAGTTAGCATTTTTACTAGACGGTCTCCGGAGAGCGTTTCTGTAGAGGGTACAAATGCTAAGGTTTTACATATTTCCGAAGCTGAAGATTATAAGAACAAAATTGACGTCATGATTTTATGTGGAGGATCTGCCACAGACCTGCCTGAACAAGGCCCTCAGTTTGCACAACTGTTTAATACGGTTGATAGCTTTGATACACATGCGAAAATTCCAGAATATTTCGATTCGGTTGATAAAGCTGCAAAAGAAAGCGGGAAAACGAGTATTATTTCTGTAGGCTGGGACCCAGGATTGTTTTCAATCAATCGCTTAATGGCAGAGGCTATTTTGCCAGTCGGTGAAACTTATACCTTCTGGGGAAAAGGTGTCAGCCAAGGACATTCAGATGCTATTCGCAGAATAGAAGGAGTAAAGGGCGCTGTTCAGTACACTGTCCCGATAGAAGAAGCAGTTAATAAAGTTAGAAGCGGAGACAATCCTGAACTATCAACTGCTGAAAAGCATTTACGCGTTTGCTATGTAGTTGCCGAAGAAGGTTATGACCAAGCAAAGATTGAAGAAACTATCAAAACAATGCCAAATTATTTTGCTGATTATATAACAGAGGTACATTTTATTTCCGAAGAAGAATTAAAAGCAAATCATTCCAAGCTTCCACATGGCGGATTTGTTATCCGAGGCGGAAAATCAGGTGCTGAGAATAAACAAATTATTGAATTTTCATTAAATCTAGACAGTAATCCGGAATTCACTTCTAGCGTATTAGTCGCCTATGCACGTGCTGCCTATCGATTAAATAAAGAGGGACAAGCTGGAGCAAAATCAGTTTTTGAAGTACCACCGGTTTACTTGTCACATAAAACGGCTGAAGAATTAAGAAGAGATCTATTATAATGATAGATTTTCCTAGGATTTAGTAGTAGACAGATGTCATTTTACAAGTGACATCTGTTTTTTTTAGCTATTAATTTTAGAATTGTGTTAATATTTTTATAAAAAATGCTATTTGAAAGAAGGAATCATTCATGAGTCAAAAAACAAAGCTTTCGCAAATGACTGCTATTTTACTAGAAAGGGCCCGTAGATTTGGTGTGTCTGACGAAGTATTATTGTCTAGCTTGAAAACAAATGATACGACTCCGTTGAAAATTGCAGAAGATCAACATTATCATTATGATGAATTTTTTACCTATGCAGAAAAACATGGGGAGGATTTAGAGGACACGATTAATAATGGCTATAAAATGAAGTTTAATACATTAGGCGGATTGCAGATATGGATGAAGGAATGCTTTGGATTAGAGGCAGGAACTGATTTCACTGCATCCCCAGGCAAAATTGAAAATGTTAAGTTATCTATTGAAAATATAAGTAGAATTTTTAATACTTTGGCATCTAACTGGATCATGCTAGATTCAAATAGAAAACCTATTTTTGGTGAAGATCAATCACTCTTAGGTGACCCAAAAGAAATACGAATCGTCCATTTGTTTATCCTATCAGAATATGAGGCCTACAAAAACGAATAAAGATTGTCAGTCCATGTACACGAAAATTTTACATATTGTCAATATAATGCCGAGATTGACAAAGAAAAAGAGTGAGATACAAGAGATACGGGAGATTATTCTCGTGTCTTTTTTTGCTCGGCGGACGCCGACACAGCTTCAAAGAGCCAAACCATTTGGTATAACAGGCTATACCAAATGGTTTGGCTCTCTTCGCCCATGTGCTACACTGGTTCTATTAAACTATTTGATATAGGCGGTCGATTTAGTGAAAAAGCTTGTAATTGCATATGAAATTTTTATGATTGTTTTGATCCTTATCTCAGTAGTCCTTGCTCTCATGGTTGATAAGCGATTTGTGATTTTTCAACAAACTATTTGGCTTATATTCGTAGTGGATTACTTTGTTCGTTTTGCACGAGCAGAAAACAAGTGGCACTATGTAAAGAAACATCTCTTAGAGTTAGTAGCTATAATCCCGTTCGATTCACTTTTAAGAGCAGCTAGACTAGTCCGTATATTTAAAGTTCTTCAATTGCTTGGCATCAGTTCTCGTTATTTAAAACCTTTTTATGCGGTGTTAAAAACGAATGGATTAGACAAAGCTTTCAAGTTTGGTGTCGCAATGTTATTTGTCATACCAATACCGATTGCTATCGTTGAACCGGCGATTGAAACTTACGGTGAAGCGTTGTGGTGGGGTTTGATTACAATAACTACAGTTGGATATGGAGATATTGCGCCTGTTACCGTATTAGGCCGATTAATGGCTGCCGTATTACTAATGGTAGGGATTGGGATTATTGGTATATTCACATCTGCTGTTACTAATTATTTTAGTAATAAACCTAAAGATTCTCGAGATAAGCAAGTCATGAAAGTAATTCAGTCGATTGATGAGATTGAAGACATAACAAAAGAGGATATTGAGTTTATCCAGTTATTCTTGAATAGGAAATTATGAATATACGCTAAAGGTTATGCTAGAAAGCTAGAGATTACATACAACAAAGAGCGATTTATCACGAAAAAAATGTATAAAAAGGGACAAGCTTATTATGAAAACAAAGGCTTAAAAGTCGGAGATAATAACCCGAATTATTAAAAAAAATTCGTGATTGTGAAGAAAGAACAATTAAATTAGGTAATGATGTTTTTTGATAGTACCAACAAAAGGAAGCACTTATTGGGTGCTTCTTTTTAGTAGTCTTAAATGAATCAAAACAAGAAATGCTATTCCTAAAGCAGATATCCGAAAAGCTTTAAGTTATATAAAAAAATAAATTATTTAAAAATTCCGTAAAAGAGGATATGATTATGTTATCATCTTATTTATTTAGGGATTCGAAGTATTGATTATCTATATACCTATGTTAATAAACTAGTAAATGCTTTGGGGGATTCCATCATGATAAAGGTATTGTCTTATTTGAAGCCTTACCGGATTGCTGTTGCAATTGCATTATTTTTAACATTCACTGAGCTCGCAGTTGAGCTTTTTCAGCCTCTTTTCATGGCAAAGATTATTGATGATGGCATTTTAAAGAGTGATTTGGCCATCGTCATGAAATGGGGAGCCATCATGCTAGGGTTCTCGCTTATTTCCTTTGCAGCGGGTATCGTCAATTCTTTTTACTCTGCCCATGCTAGTCAGAGCTTCGGATTTGATGTAAGAATGAGTTTATTCGAAAAGGTGCAATCCTTTTCTTTTGCAAACTATAACCAGTTCTCAGTGGCATCTCTTATTACAAGGATGACGAACGATATTACACAAATTCAAAATACATTATTTATGAGTTTAAGAATTATGCTGCGTGCTCCGCTCTTAATTATTGGGGGGCTTGTCATGGCATTCGTTGTGAATGTAAAGCTAGCACTGATTTTATCTGTCGTTGTACCATTTTTGTTTATTTTTTTAACTTGGGTAATGAACAAGGGTGGGATGCTATTTAAAACGGTGCAGGAAAAATTAGATTCTTTGAATAATGTCATGAAGGAAAATCTTACAGGAATCAGGTTAATAAAGGCTTTTACTAGAAGAAAATATGAGGTAAAACGATTTACTGATGCGAATGAAGAATTGAAGGATCATACAATGAAAGCGCTAAGACTAATGGAAGTTACCATGCCTATCCTTCTCTTTATTATGAATATAAGCATTCTTGGTGTTCTGTGGTTTGGAAGCATTCAGGTGAATACTGGAGATGTGAAGGTAGGGGAAGTCGTTGCGATCGTGAACTATGCAACTAGAATTACAGGTGCTTTTTCAATCTTTTCTTTTCTTATTATGGCCTTTTCGCGTGCACGTGCCTCTTCTAAAAGGATTGAGGAGGTTCTTGATACAACAGTGGATCTTTCTGATCATGTGGATGCAAATTCATCCTTGCTTGTTAAGGAGGGAAAGATTGAGTTTAAGGATGTGACCTTCCAATATCCAGGGACGGAAACCTTTGCACTCGAAAATATTAGCTTCATTGCTCATCCAGGAGAAACAGTTGCCATCTTAGGAGCAACTGGGTCTGGCAAAACCAGCTTGTTTCAGTTAATTCCCCGTTTATATGATGCAAGCTCTGGAGAAATTTCTATCGACGGTATGGATGTTCGCCGAATGAAGCAGGAGAATTTGCGAAGACAAATTGGCTTTGTGCCTCAGGAAGCATTGCTGTTCACAGGAACAGTCAAGGAAAATATTGCATGGGGAAAGGAAGATGCATCAATAGATGAGATCATTGATGCTGCTAAAAATGCGCAAATCTATGAAACGATAAAAAATCTGCCAAATAAGCTTGAGACCAAGCTTGGTCAAAAAGGAGTTAATCTTTCAGGCGGTCAAAAACAAAGGCTATCTATTGCCAGGGCAATTGTAAGGAAACCGAAAATACTGCTGCTTGATGATAGTACCAGTGCTTTAGATATGCGAACAGAAGCGAAATTGCTCCATGCCTTAAAGGTATATACATGTACAACACTCATTATTACCCAGAAAATAAGTACTGCAATGGAAGCTGATAAAATCCTGCTTTTAGAAAATGGGAGACTATTAGATGAGGGGAACCATGAATCGTTACTGGAGTCTTCGGATCTGTACAGACAAATATTCCGATCTCAATTGAGAGAGGAGAAAATAAATTATGCTTAATGAATTGAAAAGACTGTTTCAATATAAAAGAAACTCTTTATTAAATATGGAAAAGGAAGAAGAAGTACCTATCAAAAAGCGGACAAAATCCAAAAACTACAAGCAAACATTAAACAGAATTTGGCAATATCTCGCTTTTAATAAAGGGCTTTTATTCCTTGTTCTTTTTATGGTACTCCTTAGTTCTTTTTTGGGTTTACTTGGACCATTTTTAGTAGGAATGGCAATCGATGAATATATTGTAAAGAAGAGCAGTGAAGGGTTTATTTTGCTTCTCCTTGGACTTGCGGGAATCTATGTCGTCTACTCTCTTTCCGTTTGGTTCCAAAATTATTGGATGATTGGCATTGCACAAAACACAGTCTATGAGATGAGGACTAAGTTATTTCAGCATTTGCATAAGCTGCCGATCTCTTTTTTCGATAAGCGTCAGCACGGGGAATTAATGAGCAGAATGACAAATGATATTGAAAATGTCAGTTCAACCTTAAACAGCTCAGTCATTCAAATTTTTTCGAGCCTGGTTACTCTTATTGGCACGATATCAGTCATGCTTTGGCTTAGTCCATTATTAACATTACTTACATTGATTATTGTCCCTCTTATGTTTTACGGAATGAAATGGATCACGAAGAGAACCGGAAAATTGTTTAAGGAACAGCAAAAAAATCTGGGTGAATTAAATGGCTTTATAGAAGAAACGATTTCAGGACAAAGAATTATTAAAACCTTTTCTCAGGAAAAGAAAGTAATAGCTGAATTTACGGAAAAAGCAGAACGGTTAAAAGGAGCAGGCTATTGGGCACAAACCTATTCTGGCTTTATCCCAAAGCTGATGAACTTTCTAAATAATTTTAGCTTCACGATTATCGCTGGAATAGGAGGGATTCTAGCCTTAAAAGGAATGATATCTATCGGAGTCATTGTTATTTTTGCTGAGTATTCACGCTCCTTTACTCGTCCTCTTAATGATCTTGCCAACCAGTTTAATACATTGCTTTCAGCTATTGCTGGAGCGGAAAGAGTATTTGAAATACTGGATGAAGAGGATGAGTTTCTGCATGAGACTGATCTTCGAGAGCTAGATGATGTAAGGGGAGAAGTTGAATTTCAGGACGTAACCTTTTCTTATGAAGAGGAGAATCAAACAGTTAAGAATATTAATCTCCACGTTTCACCTGGTGAAACAGCGGCATTTGTTGGTCCAACAGGTGCAGGGAAAACCACGATGATTAATCTGCTTTCTCGTTTTTATGAGGTGGATAGTGGGTGTATATTAATTGATGGTCAAGATATTTCAGATATAAGAAGGGAAAGCTTAAGACAGCATATGGGTTTTGTTTTACAAGATTCATTCTTATTTCAAGGTACAGTAATAGAAAATATTCGTTATGGAAGACTGTCAGCAACAGAAGAGGAAGTCATAACAGCTGCAAAATTGGCTAACGCCCATTCATTTATTATGAAGCTCCCTCATCATTATCATACAGTATTAAATCAAGATGGAAGCGGTATTAGTCAGGGGCAAAAGCAGCTATTATCAATTGCTAGAGCATTTCTCGCCAATCCGACTATTTTAATTTTGGATGAAGCAACAAGCAGCATTGATACAGTGACTGAATTAAAAATTCAAGCAGCACTAAAGGAATTAATGAAGGGAAGAACAAGTTTTGTGATTGCTCACCGCTTGAATACCGTCCAAAATGCAGATCGCATTTTTGTTCTTGATAATGGGCGAATTATTGAAGAGGGCACGCATGACTTCCTTTTAATGCAAGAAGGAGTTTATTATCAGCTACATAGTAAGGCTGTAGCATTAACTAACGGTTGATAAACTTTTGAAAAAAATAGATACATTTGATCTAAGACAGGCCTTAGCAATATAATGCCTGTCTTTATTATTTATTCAATATCTCTGTGGGCTTTCATTTTATGAAAAGGAATTCTGATTGGCTACTCCCACGATTAATTGGTGCTTGGTAAATTATGTTCACAGGAAAGTCATATACATGTAAATCATTTGTGAAGAAACGGTGAAGTCCATTGGCAATGAGTATTTAATCGAGTATATTAAAAGTGTAGAAAGAAAGTGAAAAAAATCACAAAGTTAAACAACTTTCTTTCTGTAAGAAGCTGGCCGGCTTTATAACCTTCATAAGGTGAAAATTTATTAATAAGTATTGTGAAAAAAATCACAATATATTTTGAAATCAGGAGATGATTACCATGAAATGGTGGAAAACTCCGCAAGTAGCGGTACTGTGGACAATATTAAGAATATGGCTAGGAATACAATGGATTAATGCTGGATGGCATAAAGTAACTGATGGCTTTGATGCGAGTGGATTTATGCAATTCGCGATTCAAAATTCTACTGGGGATCATCCTGCAGTTCAAGGCTGGTATGCAGCATTTTTAGAAAACTTTGCTTTACCAAACGCGGAATTATTCAGTACATTAGTAGCATATGGTGAACTTCTAGTAGGTTTAGGTTTAATTCTAGGGGCAGCTACAATTCCGGCTTTACTGGCGGGTGCATTCATGAACCTTAACTTCATGCTAGCAGGAACTACAAGCACTAACCCTATCCTATACACAGCAGCAATTATTCTACTCTTTACTGGCAGTGGTGCATATTTCTGGGGTGTTGACCGCTTTGCAATCCCATATATTAAGAATCGCCTAGGCAAAGGTGGACAAGAAATTAATAAGCAAACTGCTTAAATAATATACAGAATCAGAAATAAGAAGCCGGGAGTTTTCCCGGCTTCTTATTTCATTCATTTATTCCTTTTACTCTTTGGTTTGCTGCATTTGCGCGAGCTTGTGCTTCAAGATCATCTCGATCTGCTAGCTCTTCAGAGAATTCTTCATCAATGCCATCGGATTTCATATGTTTAGGTACTTGTGGAAGTGATGCTTTGTTTTTATCCCGAGATCTTTGTCCGCGTGAACGACCCATGTCAAAAACCCCTTTCAGCATAAAAGTACGGAAACGAAATAAAGGCTTCCGTACTTTATTTTCTACACTTCACAAAAAACTATTTGTGGAAATTAATGCTTCGTATGTTTGTCTACATAGCCGCCAGCCCGGTCAGCCATTTTAAATTCGCGTGAGTAAAGGACCTCCTGAGTAGCAGATAAAGATCGTTTCTTCTTATCCTTCGTTTTCTTATCCATTTGGATCATCCTTTCAATTTTTGATAAATTTTCACACCATCCTTATTTTTCCCTTTTTAGAAAAGTTTGATACTCATTATTTGAAGATGTCTAATAAAGCAGGTTTTAAATGATCGTATTGAAATGAATAGCCATGAGATGTCAATGCTGCCGGAAGAACCTTTTGGCCCTCGAGTACGAGAAGGCTCATTTCTCCTAATACAGCTTTCAGGGCAAAACCAGGTGCAGGAATCCAGTGTGGCCGGTGTAAAACCTCCCCAAGCGTCTGACCAAATTCTCTCATAGATACTGGATTTGGAGATGTAAAGTTGACTGGCCCTTCTAAATCGGCTTGATTTATGGCAAATATTATTCCATTTATGACATCCTTTAAATGAATCCATGATACCCATTGATTTCCCGATCCTACTGTTCCGCCAGCAAATAATTTGTAAGGAAGGGCAATCCGCGGCAATGCTCCATCTGTTTTATCTAGAATAATGCCAAAGCGACAACAAACAACCCTTATATTTAACTCTCTTGCTTTAAAAGCTTCAGCCTCCCATTGTTGAACAGTGGCAGCAAGAAAGTCTTTTCCATGCTCCATTGAACTTTCTGTAAAAGTCTTATTTAAAGATGTTCCATAATAACCGACAGCACTCGCGTTAATTAATAATGAAGGCTTTTTTCTCAATTGACCGCAAATGCGCAGCACTTCCTTTGTTGCTGTAATACGGCTGGTCAATATTTTTTTCTTGCGTTCTTCCGTCCATCTTCCACTGTTTATCGATTCTCCTGCTAAATTGATGAAGACATCAATTCCTTCTAATTCTTTTTCAGGAAGGCTTCCATCATTCAGCCATTGAACATATGAAAGGTTTGCACTGTTTTTTAAATGATTCCTTCTTGTTAAAATAAATATCTCGTGGCCATATTTGATTAATTCCTTAGTCAGAGCTTTGCCAACAAAACCCGTTCCACCAGTCAAAGCAATTTTCATACATAATCCCCCTAATACATAACTCATACGTTATGACTTCTACAATAATGTCTTAACCCCTTTTATTTCTCGACATTTGATCATACAGAAATCATGCTTTTAGAAAATCGGGCACGGTATTCCTTAATGTGTTACATTAAAAGTGAGGTGACAATCATGCCTATTATTACAAAAATATCTGTACAGCAAAAAAAAAATGACCGTTATAATATTTTTTTAGATGAAAAATATGCCTTTAGTGTTGATGAAGACGTATTGATTAAGCATCAGTTGAAAAAGGGAATGGAGGTAGATGAATTTTCTCTTTCAGAGATTGCTTATCAAGATGACATCCGTAAAGCCTACAACACATCTATCCAATATTTATCAAGAAGGATGAGATCGGAAAAAGAAGTTCGCCAGTATTTAAAGGAAAAAGAAGTGGATGAAATCATTGTGCAGGAAGTAGTTCATAAATTATATGAGTATCGCTTTTTAGACGATAAAGAGTTCGCCATTGCATATGTTCGAACACTCATGAATACGACAGACAAAGGGTCAGGATTGATACGTGGGGAATTAAGAGAGAAGGGTATTTCAGAGCAGCTGATTAATGCAGCATTACGGGAATTACCTTACGAGAAAGAATTTGAGGCAGCCATGAAGCTTAGCTACAAGTTTGTCCAAAAAAATAAAACGGATTCTTCTCGTATCATGAAGCAAAAGCTTGAACAAATGCTTATGAGGAAAGGGTATTCACATGAACTCATTCAAGCTGTTGTTGCTGAATCTGAAATAGATAAAGCAGAAGATGTAGAAATGGACGCACTACGAAAGCATGCAGAAAAAACACATCGCAAATATTCAAATCTCATCAATTCTTATGAATATGAGCAAAAAATGAAACAGGCCTTATATCGTAAAGGATTCTCGATCGATTTAATTGAAAAGATTATTCATGAATATAAAGATATATAAAAAAGGGGCTGCCCAAAAGCAAAGATGTCAGGCACCACGAGCAATATCTAATATCGATAAGAAAGTACGATACTAGATGTTGTGTATTAAGTGGATGCCAGACACCTTATGGGACAGCCTCATTTCATGGTGCAAATTACTTTCCCTTTGATTCAATAATAATCGTTTCCTGATCCATGTTCGCCAAAATGATTGTAGCAATTTCCTCAGGTGATCGCAGACGTGATTTGTCTTGAATATGATCGTTTTGATCCCAGAAAGGCGTATCCATACCACCCATATAAACAGCTTTTATTTGAATGCCTGAATTCTCATATTCCTTTTGCATGCTTTCAGTAAGTCCCCGAACTGCAAACTTACTTGCACAATATCCTGCCTCTTTGGCTTTGCCTTTAAGTCCAGCCGTTGAAATGATATTCATGATCAATCCTTCGCTTTTATTTTTTTTAGACGAAAGAAAGGTCTGTGACATGTTAATGGTTCCAAATACGTTTGTGAGCATCATTTCTTCAATCTCTTTTATAGTCAATTGTTCAAATGGACCAAAGTGACCTATTCCAGCGTTATTAATCAAACCAAAAAGGTCAAATTTGCTATTCGCTTCATTCATAAACTCCTGAATAGCAGATCGATTCGTAATGTCTACTAAAAAGGAATCGGCATGGCCGTTATTTGCGACGATTTGTTCCTCTACAGATTTTAGCTTTTGCATTGTTCTTCCTGTCAAAATAATATGATATCCTTTAAGTCCAAAGGATAGGGCTAATTCCTTTCCTAAACCTGAACCTGCTCCTGTAATAATGATTGATTTCATTTTCGTTTTCACACCTTTTAATAACATCTTGAATCATATTGTATCAAATTAATGAAAGATTTCCTTCAAACTTACTCCTTTTCTTAAAGATCTTTTTTCAATATACTTTTACTTATAGTAAATGTACATGTTAGGGAAGGTGAATGATTTGCAAGAGAAAAGATATAGTGATATGACTTCTTATGAACTTCAGCAGGAAATTTCTCAACTGAATGAAAAGGCAAGGAAGGCAGAACAAATGGGAATGGTGAATGAGTTTGCTGTTCTTGAAAGAAAAGCAGTGATGGCAAAAGCTTATTTATTGAATCCTGATGACTATAAAGCGGGAGATATTTACGAAATTGAGGGAGCACCAGGCGAATATTTTAAAATTGATTATATGAATGGTGTTTTTGCTTGGGGGTTTCGTTTGAAAGGAAGCAATGGTGAAGAAGCTCTTCCTATCTCGATGTTGAAAAAATAATTAGAAAAACTAGGCATTCGCCTAGTCTTTTCAGCGAATACCTAGATTTTCTTATGCGATCTTATAAGCAGTAAATTTTAGCTGAGAAAGAGGATGGCGCCATCCTCTTTCTGCTTAAGATCTTCTTCTTGTCGTGGCTTCTAAAATAATGAGGTCTTGAGTAAGCTGTGTTTCTCCGTTAACCTGTGAATGGGAACGTTTTGGCCGATACCAAGGTGCTTTGACTTTTGAATTAAAAAAATTCTTTGGTTTTGCCATCACAAAGCCTCCTCATGTATTCATTTAAAATTCAGGTGTATCGCTATCTCGGTTTGTTGATGCACGCATACGTTCTTGAGGGTGTGTATTGGTTGTTCCATCCGCTCTTTTGGAAGCATATTCAGCTTTTGCTCGTGGTTCACCCTCGAATTTATTATTATTCTGATTTGGGAAGTTCGTTACCTTATTACGCATAATATAGCCGCCTCCTACCCCCAAAATAAAAAAGCGTGAATAGCAAGCACGATGAGTTATTGCTATTCACGTATATATAGTATTTGTTTTTCTTCGTACAGTATAATGGTTAGTAATTGGAAAAAAGGGAACAAGCCGACTCTAATGGTTTGTTCCCTTTTTTAGCTTGTAAAAAAAGTTAACTAGGTAAAATATCAAGCTTTTTTCTTAACTTTTCTTCACTAAAAATCCAACCTGTATAGGAAGTTAAAATTTTTAAATCAGTGTCTAGCTGAACAACGGCAACAAATGGATAATAGTCATTGCTGCGGTAGCGGAGGTCAATAAAGCGAACCTCATAGTAATCATCATATTCATCGATTTCCCACCGGTAAACAGGGGAAAATGATAAAAAAGCAGAAAGGTTTTTATCCTTTTTTGCCGCATCTAAAATAGGAATCTTAGGTACAGGCACACGGTCAAATTGATCAATAATTTCCACATCTGAATTTAGGGCGCGACCAACAAAAAATTGATGCCTGTTCATGACGGCAATTCGCCATTTATTATTTTTCATTGTAGGAGCAATGATGATTTCAGTGGCGTCAGGAATCATCCTTTTAACTTCTTTATAAACTTTACGCTTTTCTCTAAATCGGAGCACATAATAAAAAAACAAAATGGCATAAATAGCAATAAAAATATATCCGGGATTTGCACCAAAAGCCCATATTATTAGTCCGATAATATGAATTCCAAATATATAAGGATCAAAGGTATTTATAACACCTAATGCGACCCATTTCGATGAAAAAGGTCTTAATGCTTGTGTTCCGTAAGCATTAAATATATCAACAAATACATGCAGGAAAACAGCAATAAATGTCCACATCCATAAATGGAACAGATTTGCTTCAGGGAAGAATGGATAAATGACAGCAATAATGGCTAATGGCCAAAGTAGAACAGCGGGAATAGAATGCGTGATCCCGCGATGGTTTCGTATATAGACAGCATTACTTCTAAGCTTCAAGATGGTGTCGACATCTGGTATTTGTGAACCAACGATCGTCCCAATCATAACACTAGTTGCGGTAGCAGAATTTTCAGCTACTACAGGATCAAGTGTTGCTATACCAGCTAGGGCAAGACCCATGACAATATGTGTACCGGTATCCAAGAGGAATAACCTCCTTATAGAAATTCTTTCTATATTAATTTTAGTCCTATTTATCTTGTTCCACCAGTTAAAAATAGGTTACATTTATAAGAGTTGTTAAAATTGAAGAAAAAAGTTCATAGGCTTGTGCATATTTAGGAAAAAAATTCAATTTATTCTCCTGCGAACTAAAAATTAAAATGATAATCATATTTTCTCATTTAAACAGTTGTTTATCCTAACAAAGGAAAACAAACTTTTTTTACCTAACAGGAAAGTTTAAGTTTATTAACGTACTAAAGTAAAGTGTGTTCACAATTAAATGTCTGCTAATAAGATCGCATAGAAAAACTAATGCATTCGCCAAAAAGGACTTGGCGTACACCAAGTTTTTCTAAGCTAACAGGAAAGTTTAATTTTATTAACGGACTAAAGTAAAGTGTGTTTTCGATTAAATGTCTGCTAATAAGATCGCACAAGAAAAACTAAGGCATTCGCAAAAAGGGCTTGGCGAACGCAAAGTTTTTCTAATTGAAATCTTCATGGAGGAAAAGCGTTGGATAAAAAGAATCAAATTGATCAACTCAATAAAATGAATATAAATAACTTTCAGCATGATTTAATTACATGGTTTGACGCTGAAAAAAGGGACTTGCCATGGCGAAAGGATCAGGATCCATATAAAGTTTGGGTATCGGAAATTATGTTGCAGCAAACACGTGTAGACACAGTTATTCCATATTTTCAGCGATTTATAGAACAGTTTCCGACGATTCAGGCATTATCAGAAGCGGATGAAGAAATAGTGTTAAAAGCTTGGGAAGGACTTGGGTATTATTCTCGGGTAAGAAATCTCCAATCTGCCGTAAAGGAAGTCCATGAAAATTATGAGGGAAAGGTACCTAATAACCAAAAGGAGATTTCTTCTTTAAAAGGAGTAGGCCCCTATACGGCAGGTGCTATTTTAAGTATTGCTTACGGCCTGCCTGAACCGGCTGTTGATGGTAATGTTATGCGGGTACTCTCAAGAATATTATCCATTTGGGATGATATTGCTAAACCATCTACAAGAAAGATTTTTGAAGAGGCGGTAAGACAACTAATTTCCCATGATAATCCATCGTATTTTAATCAGGCACTAATGGAGCTTGGCGCATTAATTTGTACACCAACTTCACCAAGCTGCCTATTATGCCCAGTTCGTGAACATTGCGATGCTTTTCATAAAGGGACTCAAAACGAGCTTCCTGTGAAAACGAAAAACAAAAAAACACGTCATGTACGGATAGCAGCTGCGGTATTAACAGATAAGGATGGAAGGATACTTATTCATAAAAGGCCTGACACAGGACTATTAGCAAATTTATGGGAATTCTTAAATATAGAAGTCATGCTCCCGTTTGAACATGAAAAAGATCAATTAAAGAATACATTCAAAATCGATTATGATGCAGACGTTCAAATAGATGAGATGATCGGTCAAATTGAGCATATATTTTCCCATTTAACATGGAATATCAATGCGTATAAAGGACGTATTCATTCGATTGAAAAAGAAACAGAGGAATTAAAATTCGTAACGATAAGTGAAATAAAGCAGTATGCATTCTCCGTTTCACACCAAAAGATTCTAAAAAAGTACAAAGAGAGTCTGACATAAAAAAGAAGGGGCTAATTCTCTAGTGTGGTTTAATTTTGAGAGAATTAAAGGCTCTCATGAGACCGCTTTATTTTAGTTTCCTTTGGTGAGTGGTCTCATAAGTGTTTCATGAGACCACTTTTTGTTAATTATCATTGGTGAGCGGTCTCATAAGTCTTTCATGAGACCGCTTTTAGCAAATTTTGATTGATGAGTGGTCTCATAAGACTTACATGAGACCACTTTTTGTTAATTTTGATTGATGAGTGGTCTCATAAGTGTTTCATGAGACCACTTTTTGTTAATTTTGATTGATGAGTGGTCTCATAAGTGTTTCATGAGACCACTTTTTGTTAATTTTGATTGATGAGTGGTCTCATAAGACTTACATGAGACCACTATTTGCAAATTTCCTTTGGCGAGTGGTCTCATAAGCCTTTCATGAGACCGCCTTTTGCAAATTTCCATTGATGACTGTTCTCATAAACCTTCCTCTTAACAAAAAAACATCACATAAGTCGATTTTTCCAACTTTGTGATGCTAATTTCTAAATATAAAATATGAACTAAAGACAGCGCTATTTAATTTATAGAGGTTTTTATCGCAAATTAAAGGGGCTAAAGAGCCCCATAAGGAAGATGCATTTTATTCTCTAGTATTCCTTAATCCCCCACGGTTTTGGATTTCCTCCACAATTTCTCTTTGAATCGATTGCCCCTCCGCATTCAAATAAGGAACGATCTGCTGGAAGGAATGGTGAAAATAGGTTAGTTCATGATCATTCCAGTCTTTTTTTGATATCATTGAAAGTTCTGTCATGTCTCGACCATTATACATAATTCTCTTCCTTTCATAACTCCCTTATATGTATTGTTTGAAACGGATTGCTAGATATACATGAAAAAGATAAAATGTTAAGCAATCGAGGAAAAAGCGGTTCATATAAATATTTATCATTTCTAGTGCAATCGCTAAAAGAAAGGATTGTTAATAATGACACAAAAAGTAGCATTAATAACTGGAAGCAGCAGAGGAATTGGAAAAGCAACAGCCTTGAGATTAGCAAAAGAAGGCTATGATATCGTTATCAATTACGCAAGAAGCAAAACAGCAGCTGGGGAAGTTGCCGCTGAAATTGAAGCAATGGGCAGAAAGGTTTTAACGGTAAAGGCAAATGTTGGGGATGTTGAAAAGATAAAATTTTTATTTCAAGAAATCGAAAGAGAATTTGGACGTCTAGATGTATTTGTCAGTAATGCAGCTTCAGGAGTTCAGCGACCTGCGATGGAGCTGCAGGAGTCACATTGGGATTGGACAATGAATATTAATAGCAAAGCATTACTATTTTGTGCACAAGAAGCAGCTAAGCTAATGGAAAAAAATAATGGAGGTAAAATTGTAAGCATCAGCTCTTTAGGTTCCATTCGGTATTTAGAAAATTATACAACCGTTGGGGTTTCTAAAGCAGCATTAGAGGCTTTAACGAGATACTTAGCTGTTGAACTTGCCCCTAAGAATATTATCGTGAATGCTGTTTCCGGTGGAGCTGTAGATACGGAAGCATTAAAGCATTTTCCAAATAGGGAAGAAATGCTTGCTGAAGCAAAAACCAAAACACCTGCTGGAAGAATGGTTGAAATAGAGGATATCGTAAATGCCGTAATGTTCTTATTGGCAGATGCATCAAGTATGATTCGCGGTCAAACAATCATTGTTGATGGAGGCATATCATTACTTGTATAAAAATATAAGAGACTTGGCCCCCTGATTGAGGTTTCTCTTTACATAAATTTTCTTTGCCCTAGTTTTTTAAAATCTAAGGATAATATTTCTGCGCTTGGATAAATTAAAGAGCGTGGAGGTGATAAACATGGCAAAACAACCAAATCAATCAATGGCTGGAACTAACATTCAAGAAGTAAGACAACAAAATGCTCAATCAGCTGGTGGTGTTACTCAAGGCCAATTCGGGACTGAGTTCGCTAGTGAAACCAATGCTCAACAGGTAAAACAACAAAACCAACAAGCTGAAGCAAAAAAAGCCCAAAACTCAGGTCAACAAGGCCAATAATACTTACAAAGAAGGTGCTCCTCATTCGAAAGGGCACCTTCTTTTTTGGTTAAAGCATAACTTTGTTTGATTTTAAAGAACAACCTTCTCGTCGTCCCGTCATAAAGCTACCTTGATCTTTACACGAACAATCTGATTTTGATTCTTGCGCTTTTCTTTTCGACAAAACTTCTATCTAGTCTACAGAAGTAGTCAAAGGGTTCGTAAAGTTATGAGCGAATACATAGAGATGAATAATGAATGGGACGGTGACAAGGGATGAAAACCTTTAACTCTTTAGTATCTGAGCAAATGCAAACAATGGAAAAACTATTATTTCTCCAAAGTGAGCTTGAGCGTTGTGAGGAATTAGAAGAGGAATTAAATTCTATACAGCAGGAAACAGAGCTAGAAAGTATTCAAATTGAAATTGCCAATTTGAAGAGAGAATTAAAAGAAATTCATCTATTATTTGAGAACCAGACAGAAGAAGTCATTCGTTCCTATGAAAAAGTAAAAGTAAATGTATAATAAAAATTCACTTCATATAAATTTTTCTTAAGGCCATTGATGTTTTTCAATGGCTCTTTGTTTTAAAATTTGCTATTAACCGTTATAATAATAGAAAAAGGATTCGTTCTTTGTTGCCTTTAGTCAATTGAAAAATTAAAGGGGATTATTGTTGGGATATTAAAAATGGACGATTTCGTCAAAAGTCGATAATCTCACGTTTCTAAAAAAAGATACGCAGCGTTTTTCTTATTTGAATAGGTTGCAAAGCCCGGTGAAATGAAAGTAGGGGAAAAAGAATGGCCGTACCCAGAGAAGGAGAACCAGTACAAATCCATAGCTATAAACATAATGGGCACATCCATCGGGTCTGGGAGGAAACAACTGTATTAAAAGGGACTCAAAATTTAGTAATTGGCGGAAATGACAGAACTGTTGTAACAGAATCGGATGGAAGAACATGGGTTACAAGAGAGCCGGCAATTTGTTATTTTCATTCCCAATATTGGTTTAATGTGATTGGGATGATTCGGGAAGATGGGATTTATTATTATTGTAATTTGAGCTCTCCATTTATTTTTGATGGGGAAGCAGTGAAATATATTGATTATGATCTTGATATTAAAGTGTTTCCTGATATGACTTTCAATTTACTAGATGAGGATGAATATGAAAGACATCGTTTGGAAATGAATTATCCAGAGCCCATTGACCGGATTCTAAAATTCAATGTAGATCAATTAATTCATTGGATCCGCCAAAAAAAAGGTCCTTTTGCACCCGATTTTATTGATATTTGGTATGAAAGATATCTTACATACAGACGATAAAAAAATGGATGGCTACCATAATTAACGCCTGTTGACGTTGTATCAACAGGTTTTTATATGGCCAAAAAGAGGAAAGTGTTAAGAGGGGGAAAAAAGTTGGGCAGCATCCGGCGTTACATGCATTTTGTTAAGCCTTATCGCCTTCAAATAATAGTAACAATCATAATTGGAATCATAAAATTTGCGATTCCGCTATTGATTCCGCTATTAATCAAATTTGTCATTGATGATATTATAGGAAATCCTGATTTAAGCAGTGCTGATAAGACAAGCAGCTTATTGAAAATGATGGGAATAATGATTTTTATATTTGTTGTCATTCGTCCTCCAATAGAATATTATCGACAATATTTTGCACAATGGGTAGCTAGCAAAATTTTATTTGATATACGAGATAGGCTATTTACGCATATACAAAAGCTAAGTTTTAAATATTATTCTAACACAAGAGCTGGAGAGGTTATTTCTAGAGTTATTAATGATGTTGAGCAAACAAAGACGTTTGTCATAACTGGACTAATGAACTTATGGCTTGATATTGCCACCATTGTAATTGCAGTGGTGATAATGATGCAAATGGATATGACATTAACGATCGCATCGTTAATTCTTTTTCCGTTTTATGGGTTTTCAGTGAAGTATTTTTTCGGTAATTTAAGAAAACTAACAAGAGCACGGTCACAGGCACTTGCAGAAGTTCAGGGCTATCTACATGAACGTGTTCAAGGAATGGCTGTAATCAAGAGCTTTGCCATTGAAGACTATGAACAAACCCAGTTTAATAAGCAAAACGGAAATTTTTTAATTAAGGCTATCGATCAGACGAAATGGAATGCAAAGGCATTTGCTGTTGTAAACACAATAACAGATATCGCACCTTTACTCGTCATCGGCTATTCAGGTTACCAAGTTATTCAAGGAAACCTCTCTATGGGAACGATGATGGCTTTCATTGCCTATATCGATAAATTGTACAGTCCTCTTAGAAGACTAGTAAATTCATCCACAACACTTACACAATCGATCGCTTCGATGGACAGGGTGTTTGAATTAATTGATGAGAAATATGATATTGATGATTCTCCAGATGCTACTGAATGCACAAATATTAAAGGAGATATCAATTTCGAGCAGGTTAGCTTTGCTTACGATGAAAAGGAAGATCTAGTATTAAAAAATATTTCTCTTCATGTAAAAAAAGGAGAAACGATTGCGCTTGTTGGAATGAGCGGCGGTGGAAAATCATCACTAGTAGGATTGATTCCTAGGTTTTATGATGTAACAAAAGGGAGAATATTATTAGACGGGAAAGATATCCGTTCATTTAAGGTAAGATCTTTACGGGATAAAATCGGGATGGTTTTACAAGATAATATTCTTTTCAGTGAATCAGTCAAAACCAATATTCTCTTAGGGAAACCGGATGCAACAGAAGAAGAGGTCATTGCAGCGGCCAAGGCTGCTAATGCTCATGAGTTTATTATGAACTTGCCAAATGGCTATGACACAAAGGTTGGAGAACGTGGAGTGAAGCTCTCTGGGGGGCAAAAGCAAAGGGTAGCCATTGCAAGAGTATTTTTAAAGAACCCGCCAATTTTAGTTTTAGATGAAGCAACATCTGCCTTAGATTTAGAGAGCGAACATTTAATACAGGAAGCACTCGAACAGCTTGCGAAAGATCGGACTACCTTCATTGTTGCCCATCGGCTTTCAACCATTACACATGCAAATCGCATTATTTTAATTGAGCATGGTGAAATTTCAGAAATCGGAAGTCATGAGGAGTTAATGAAGAAACAGGGGAATTATTATAAGTTATTCCAAGTACAGCAGCTTGAGAATTAAATTAGGGGCTGTCTCATAGACCGAATTTTCGGCTTTGAGACGCCCCTTCTTTTTCAAGAGCAAATTTGCATTTCTAATGACAGATCACTTTTCAATTGTTACTTCATTAGACTTTTTATGATAGGTTTGAAAACTAGTAATTAATTTATCAAGGTGTTCAACTTGTTCATTATAGTCAATAATGGTTGCGATGATCTGCATCGTATGGGATAAAATCGCTTCATCTTCTAATTTAGCTTCTTTTTGCTGTGAAAAGAAAAGATTGAAAAGCTCTTTTCTATTTAGAAAAATGTCACCTTCTTCAAAAACCACCTGTGGACGTACTTTTCCAATAAATTTCAACATAACATGCTCGTGATAATGAATCAGACAATCTAGCTGCTGCTGAACAACATATTGAAAGTCTGCTGGCATTTCCTGAAGATCATTTTCAAAGCGATGCAATTTTCGTAACGTATCTAGTGATCTTTTTTCTGTAGATATCATTTGGCGATAAATAACAAGCTTTCGTGACTTAGCTATCGTATCTTTTTTGAAATAATTTCTTTCTTCCTTATACATTAAATATAAATGATCAAGGCTTCTGATTGTTTCTTTCATTCTACCTATATCGTTTTTCAATAATTTATGTTCAGAAGCATGTCTTATTGTTAATCGAATCCATTTCGTTGTTTCTTCTGTAATGTCTGACAGTTTAAAGTATAGCTTTTTTTCATATCTAGGCGGTAAGAATAGAAGATTAACGATAAAAGCAGAAAATACCCCTAACATAATAGTAGTAAATCGGAGAAGCGCGAATTGGATAAAGGTATCACCAGGCGTTTCCATAATGGCGATCATTGTAACAAGTGCCAAACCAATTGTATTTTCAATTTTAAGCTTTAGGTTAATCGTTATGACAACAATAGCTGCCAATCCGATGATGAATATATGATTACCAAATACAAGAACAAACACAATTGCGATAATGGCTCCAATTGCATTCCCTTGCACCTGTTCGATAATTGACAAGAAGGATCGATAAATAGTCGGCTGTATTGCGAAAATAGCAGCAATAGCTGCAAATACAGGTGATGGCATCTGAAATAATTCAGCTAAAAATAATGATAGAACAATTGCGATTCCCGTTTTCAAAATGCGGGCGCCAAGCTTCATACTAATTTGTTTCCTTTCTTTCAGAAGAGCTTTCCTCTGTTTGTATTATGAGTTTAAGAACACTTATTGTAACATATCTAAATACGAAAAATGATTGAAATCGTTTCATAGTGGAATTGTTCGATGACATGAATGTACTATACATGGATATATAAAGAAGTACAATGGGATTTTACTAAAATTTTTAACAAATTGGTTAATCCTGTGTGGCTCTTCTGAAAGATAGAATAAAACAATTTAACCAATAGAAAAAGGAGCGAATAATCGCTCCTTAAAATCGTATTAAATATAATAGGAATTATGCATCTTTTAATGCTTGAAATGCATTGTTTACTGCCTGAATGGTTGCTTGAATGTCATCTTCTGTATGGGCAATGGTAATGAACCATGCTTCATATTTCGAAGGGGCTAGATTGATTCCTTGTTTAAGCATGAGTTTGAAGAATTTCGCAAACATTTCTCCATCCGTATTTTCTGCTTGTTCATAGTTTTCAACTTTTACATCTGTAAAATAGACGGTTAAAGCTCCTTTTAAACGATTTATCGTAATTGGAATATTATTCTCTTTAGCAGCAGCTTCGATACCTTCTTCAAGCATAGCACCTAATTGATCAAGGTATTCATAAACACCCTTTTGCTTCAGAACTTCAAGGCATGCAATACCTGATAAAATAGATGCTGGGTTTCCTGCCATTGTACCTGCTTGGTAGGCTGGACCTAACGGAGCGACTTTTTCCATAATTTCTTTTTTACCGCCATAGGCACCAATTGGCAATCCTCCGCCAATAATTTTCCCCATTGCAGTTAAATCAGGGGTTACTCCTAAAAGATCCTGTGCTCCGCCATACATGAAGCGGAATGCGGTTATGACCTCATCATAAATAACAAGTGCACCTGCAGCGTGTGTCAATTCATTTACTTGCTCGAGGAAGCCCGGTTTTGGTTCAACAATTCCGAAGTTCCCTACGATTGGCTCTACAAGAACTGCAGCGATTTCGCTTCCCCATTTTTCTAGTGCTTCTTTAAATGGCTCGATATCATTAAATGGAACTGTAATGACTTCCTGAGCAATACTCTTAGGAACACCAGCGGAATCTGGAGTACCTAGTGTTGAAGGACCGGATCCTGCGGCAACAAGAACAAGGTCAGAATGTCCGTGATAGCAGCCCGCGAATTTTATAATTTTATCTCGTCCCGTATAAGCACGTGCTACTCGTATCGTTGTCATAACTGCTTCCGTTCCAGAATTCACGAATCGTACCTTTTCTAATGCTGGCATAGCTTCCTTTAGCATTTCGGCAAATTTCACTTCATGTGGAGTTGGTGTTCCAAAAAGTACGCCATTTTCAGCAGCAGTCTTAATCGCCTCTGTAATATGCGGATGTGCATGTCCAGTAATAATTGGTCCATATGCGGCTAAATAATCGATATATTGATTTCCATCTACATCCCAAAAGTACGCTCCTTGCCCTTTTTCCATGACGACAGGTGCTCCTCCACCTACTGCTTTATATGAACGAGAAGGGCTGTTTACCCCACCTACAATATGTTCAAGCGCCTGCTTATGTATTCGCTCTGAATTGGTAAATTGCATATATAGATCCTCCTTTAATGATCGGAAATAGAGTTTTTGCAACCTTTATTATATTACCATGTTTTATTGAATGGATGCTTTGAACTTTTTGCGAGATTGAGAATTGTCTAGCGCTTGCGCTTTTCTTATAATAAAGTATAACTTTTCTGAGTTAGAGAAATGTCTAGCTCCAGCGCCTACCCCCGACGTACAGGACGTACTAGTGTCGGCAATGCGACAGGACGTCGCGTTTTTGTCGACCTCGAGGTCACAAGCCAATCCTCCCAGAAAGGTAAAGAACACCTTTCCGTGAGGCTCGTCTTGTGCTTGTCGGGGGTGATCAAGGCGCTTGCGCTTTTCTTTGACAAGCTGTCATACCATTTGCTCATAAGGCGTATAGTATAACAGATGAGAGAGAAGAGAGGGAGTGTAATGGTTTTTTATATATTCCTAGTACTTATCGTTTTTTGTATGATTATGAGTTTGAGAACCTTATTTATACCTCACCGATTAAAAGGAAAGAAGCTTTCATTTGAAAACTTTATGTATCTTGCATTCATATATGTAACTGTCATGCTTGGGTTCGGACTAATATATATCCTCCTGGAATTTAATGGGTATCCCGTTTTTATGGATGGGACGATTGGTTTTGATGAAAATTTTCTTAGTCAATTAGAAACAGGATTTTATTTCAGTGCAGTTACACTATTCTCAGTAGGATATGGTGATATTGCACCTATTGGAATTGGAAGAATGATCTCAGTGCTTGAGGCATTGATTGGTTATACCATTCCGGCTGCTTTCGTTTTTAGAGCAGTGTTTGATATAGAAAATAAATTGTAGGATTGATAAGTTGAGTTTCCATTGAAAATTGGATAGGCTTAAGAAAAAGTCATTGGAGGGATTTCGATGTCAGTTACTTTAGGAGAATTGGCTCCAGATTTTACGCTTTTTGCAAGTACAGGCGAAGCGGTTAAGTTGTCCGATTATCGTGGAAAAAATGTCGTTCTTTATTTCTATCCAAAGGATATGACACCTGGTTGTACAACCCAAGCTTGTGATTTTAGGGATCAGCATGATCGTTTTTCAGAAGTGAATGCGGTTATCATTGGAATAAGTCCAGATCCAATAAAACGGCATGAGAAATTTATCGAAAAATATGATTTACCTTTTATCCTGCTTGCAGACGAGGAACATAAGGCTGCAGAAGCATTTGATGTCTGGAAGCTTAAGAAAAATTTTGGGAAAGAATATATGGGGATTGAACGCAGTACTTTCATAATTGATAAGGACGGCAAGCTAGTAAAGGAATGGAGAAAGGTTAAAGTTAAAGGTCATGTTGAAAGAAGCGCTACAATATATTCAGGAAAATCTTTCATCATTTTAAATTGCAGCCATAATAGACTTTTAGTTTTTGCCTATTTTTTTATAAACAAGGCTTCTGTCCATTCATAAACCAAAGTTTTGAATATCATTTAATTAGGGCATACCTCCTCAGATAAATGATAAAGCGGATCTTAATGATCCGCCTTTTTTCTTTGGTTAGTTTGTAAGGCGTACCATGGTAAATATGAAGCTTCGAATAAAACCTCTGCAAAAAGACCGCATAAGAAACACTAAGCATTCACTGGATAGACTTAGCGAAAGCCAAGTTTTTCAAAAGGAGGTTTTTAAACACACTTAACATTCATATATTTAAAACAAGAAAGTTGATGTAAAGAAGGGGGTTTGTAAACGAAACTTCAATGAAAATGAATGATAATTTGAATATCTCTTTAATGTATTGTAGGTTGTAATGTTGACAAAAGTAGCAAGTAGTGAGTAAACTAATTATAAAGATTATAAAGTAATAATTCTTGTTAGAAAAGAGGTGCATGGCGGTGGCGCATATTCAATTAAAGGAAGCGTTGGATACTTTAAAGGATACCGGAGTTCGCATAACACCACAGCGTCATGCGATACTTGAATTTTTAATAAACTCTATGTCGCACCCAACTGCAGATGATATTTATAAAGCTCTAGAAGGAAAGTTTCCTAATATGAGTGTGGCAACAGTTTACAATAATTTAAGAGTATTTCGTGAGGTTGGACTTGTTAAAGAATTAACCTATGGAGACGCATCAAGCCGATTTGATTTTGTCACAACACATCACTATCACGTGATCTGTGAGAAATGTGGTAAGATTGTTGATTTTCATTATCCAGGACTTGATGAAGTTGAGCATTTAGCCTCTCATGTGACAGGGTTTAAAATAAGCCATCATCGTATGGAGATTTATGGAACCTGCCCGGATTGTGCTAGTAAAGAAGCGCACTAATATTAATATGCTCAAACTAAAACTAAGCTGGTGGCCAAGTTGCTGACAGCTTATTTATTTTTCATGGGCTTTTTGTGAAAAATAAAACTCGGCCTATTGCCGAGTTTTATTTTTTCTTCTTGTTATATTTTTCGTCGAATTCCATGCCCTCTAAGTTTTGATCAAGTGTTAAAGGCTCTTTACAATACATGCACATATCTACACGCCCAAGCATTTTTGTGTGTTTACCACAATTTGGACAAGCTACCTGTACCGTTTTCGTTGAAAGCATCCCAATCCAAAAATATACTCCAGTGCTTGCAATAATAAAGAGCAATCCCAAAAGCATAAATATTGTCATAGCAAGAGGGGAATTTCTAAAGAAGATACCTATGTACATGACAAGAAAACCAACAAATATTAAACTAAGGGCAAATGATCGTATTTTATTAATTTTACTAGAATATTTAGCCATCCTTGTCCCTCCTAAGGATTAACTATATCATAACGGTTGTTAGATGATAAACAAAAATTAAAGTTAATAAAAGTTATCCTTTTCTCTCTACTTAAGGAGGATTATTTAAAAAAATTGTCGAACATATAGTTAATCAAGAATATGGAGGAATGATAATGGAAGACATTCTCCGGCCTATTTACCAGGAACGGGCAAGTCAAGCGAACACCCTAGGGGTTTTAATCATTAATAAGCAACAAAAAAACACTCCAGCTACTGACACGTTTGATGCAATCCTGCTTATTCTCGTGAAGGAAGCTGAATCTCCTGTATTTGTTAAGCATTATTCTTATAATGATAAGAAAGCTGCTTTATATATGGTTACAGACCAACAGCTACATGAATGGCTTTTGCTAGGATCTAACAAGAAAATTTTTGATTGGTTATATAATGGAAAAATATTATTTGAACGCAATGAATATATACACGATCTAAAAACAGAGTTAAGGGAGTTCCCTTTTAATGGGCGGAAGATGAAAATGGGAATAGAATTTGCCAAATTAATTCGCCGCTATATGGACGGAAAAGCATTTTTTGAAAACGGACATTATCTAGATACATATAATCATGTTGTCCACTCTCTTCACCATCTTGCAAGACTTGCCATTATTGAGCACGGTTTTCATCCAGAGGTTACCGTTTGGCAGCAGGTAAAGCAGATTGAACCAGAAATATTAAAGTTATATGAAGAACTGGTGAATAGTCATGAGCCATTAGAGAAAAGATTAGAACTGCTCTTCCTAGCAAGTGAATTTTTAATCCATTCAAAAACGAAAAGTGGAATCAGTCACTTTGTTGATGTGCTATCAGAAAAAGAATTTTGGTCCATTAGTGAGTTGATGAAACACGAGGAATTGTTATTCTATTCTGTTGATCTAGGCATGCTTCTTGAATATTTAATTGATAAGCATGTTGTTGAAATAGTTAATATTGAAACAAAAGGTCAAGATATTTTTCATCGCTACTATAAACTTGGAAAAAAATTATCGTAAAAAAACAAAAATGTTATTGACCTTTTTATTAATAATTGTTATATTAATATCCGTCGCTGCGATTTGTACGCATATACAAAGAGCTGATGGCGGATATTCTTTATAAAAAGTGTTGACATTAACAATGACAACATGTTATATTAGAAAAGTCGCTTCTGAGCGATAAATAAGAAAATTTGTTCTTTGAAAACTGAACGAACAAAAACGTCAACGTTAATTCTAAGTCTTTTTATAAGACATTTTTAAGAGCTAATCTTACTCTTTATTGGAGAGTTTGATCCTGGCTCAGGACGAACGCTGGCGGCGTGCCTAATACATGCAAGTCGAGCGGACTTGTGAGAGCTTGCTCTCGCAAGTTAGCGGCGGACGGGTGAGTAACACGTGGGCAACCTGCCTGTAAGACTGGGATAACTTCGGGAAACCGGAGCTAATACCGGATAATTCTTTTCTACACATGTAGGAAAGCTGAAAGATGGCTTCGGCTATCACTTACAGATGGGCCCGCGGCGCATTAGCTAGTTGGTGAGGTAACGGCTCACCAAGGCAACGATGCGTAGCCGACCTGAGAGGGTGATCGGCCACACTGGGACTGAGACACGGCCCAGACTCCTACGGGAGGCAGCAGTAGGGAATCTTCCGCAATGGACGAAAGTCTGACGGAGCAACGCCGCGTGAGTGATGAAGGTTTTCGGATCGTAAAACTCTGTTGTTAGGGAAGAACAAGTACCGTTCGAATAGGGCGGTACCTTGACGGTACCTAACCAGAAAGCCACGGCTAACTACGTGCCAGCAGCCGCGGTAATACGTAGGTGGCAAGCGTTGTCCGGAATTATTGGGCGTAAAGCGCGCGCAGGTGGTTCCTTAAGTCTGATGTGAAAGCCCACGGCTCAACCGTGGAGGGTCATTGGAAACTGGGGAACTTGAGTGCAGAAGAGGAAAGTGGAATTCCACGTGTAGCGGTGAAATGCGTAGAGATGTGGAGGAACACCAGTGGCGAAGGCGACTTTCTGGTCTGTAACTGACACTGAGGCGCGAAAGCGTGGGGAGCGAACAGGATTAGATACCCTGGTAGTCCACGCCGTAAACGATGAGTGCTAAGTGTTAGGGGGTTTCCGCCCCTTAGTGCTGCAGCTAACGCATTAAGCACTCCGCCTGGGGAGTACGGCCGCAAGGCTGAAACTCAAAGGAATTGACGGGGGCCCGCACAAGCGGTGGAGCATGTGGTTTAATTCGAAGCAACGCGAAGAACCTTACCAGGTCTTGACATCCTCTGCCAACCCTAGAGATAGGGCGTTCCCCTTCGGGGGACAGAGTGACAGGTGGTGCATGGTTGTCGTCAGCTCGTGTCGTGAGATGTTGGGTTAAGTCCCGCAACGAGCGCAACCCTTGATCTTAGTTGCCAGCATTCAGTTGGGCACTCTAAGGTGACTGCCGGTGACAAACCGGAGGAAGGTGGGGATGACGTCAAATCATCATGCCCCTTATGACCTGGGCTACACACGTGCTACAATGGATGGTACAAAGGGCTGCGAGACCGCGAGGTTAAGCGAATCCCATAAAACCATTCTCAGTTCGGATTGCAGGCTGCAACTCGCCTGCATGAAGCCGGAATCGCTAGTAATCGCGGATCAGCATGCCGCGGTGAATACGTTCCCGGGCCTTGTACACACCGCCCGTCACACCACGAGAGTTTGTAACACCCGAAGTCGGTGGGGTAACCGTAAGGAGCCAGCCGCCTAAGGTGGGACAGATGATTGGGGTGAAGTCGTAACAAGGTAGCCGTATCGGAAGGTGCGGCTGGATCACCTCCTTTCTAAGGATATATAGAAGTATTTCATACTTCTTAAATAAGACGTTTCTTGTTCGTTCAGTTTTGAGAGAATAATCTCTCAAAACTTTTGTTCTTTGAAAACTAGATAATGAAATGAAGAAGAATAACCGAGTAATCGCCATTTTAGTTTTCTCTCTTATTTATTCATTGAGTAAGAGTACAAACCATGAGGACAACGTTAATCGTTGACCGAAGTAGGTTAAGTTAGAAAGGGCGCACGGTGAATGCCTAGGCACTAGGAGCCGATGAAGGACGGGACTAACACCGATATGCTTCGGGGAGCTGTAAGTAAGCTTTGATCCGGAGATTTCCGAATGGGGGAACCCCCTATCCGTAATGGGATAGGATCTTTACCTGAATACATAGGGTATTGAAGGCAGACCCGGGGAACTGAAACATCTAAGTACCCGGAGGAAGAGAAAGCAAACGCGATTCCCTGAGTAGCGGCGAGCGAAACGGGATTAGCCCAAACCAAGAGGCTTGCCTCTTGGGGTTGTAGGACACTCTACACGGAGTTACAAAGGAACGAGGTAAATGAACAGGTCTGGAAAGGCCGGCCATAGAAGGTAAAAGCCCTGTAGTTGAAACTTCGTTCCCTCCAGAGTGGATCCTGAGTACGGCGGGACACGTGAAATCCCGTCGGAAGCAGGGAGGACCATCTCCCAAGGCTAAATACTCCCTAGTGACCGATAGTGAACCAGTACCGTGAGGGAAAGGTGAAAAGCACCCCGGAAGGGGAGTGAAAGAGATCCTGAAACCGTGTGCCTACAAGTAGTCAGAGCCCATTAACGGGTGATGGCGTGCCTTTTGTAGAATGAACCGGCGAGTTACGATTACATGCGAGGTTAAGTTGAAGAGACGGAGCCGCAGCGAAAGCGAGTCTGAATAGGGCGAATGAGTATGTGGTCGTAGACCCGAAACCAGGTGACCTACCCATGTCCAGGTTGAAGTCCAGGTAACACTGGATGGAGGACCGAACCCACGCACGTTGAAAAGTGCGGGGATGAGGTGTGGGTAGCGGAGAAATTCCAATCGAACTTGGAGATAGCTGGTTCTCTCCGAAATAGCTTTAGGGCTAGCCTCATGTAGTAAGAGTCTTGGAGGTAGAGCACTGTTTGGACTAGGGGCCCTCATCGGGTTACCGAATTCAGACAAACTCCGAATGCCAAAGACTTATCCATGGGAGTCAGACTGCGAGTGATAAGATCCGTAGTCAAGAGGGAAACAGCCCAGACCACCAGCTAAGGTCCCAAAGTATACGTTAAGTGGAAAAGGATGTGGAGTTGCTTAGACAACCAGGATGTTGGCTTAGAAGCAGCCACCATTTAAAGAGTGCGTAATAGCTCACTGGTCGAGTGACTCTGCGCCGAAAATGTACCGGGGCTAAACGTATCACCGAAGCTGTGGATTGACATCTACGATGTCAGTGGTAGGAGAGCGTTCTAAGGGCGTTGAAGCTAGACCGTAAGGACTGGTGGAGCGCTTAGAAGTGAGAATGCCGGTATGAGTAGCGAAAGATGGGTGAGAATCCCATCCACCGAATGCCTAAGGTTTCCTGAGGAAGGCTCGTCCGCTCAGGGTTAGTCGGGACCTAAGCCGAGGCTGAAAAGCGTAGGCGATGGACAACAGGTTGATATTCCTGTACCACCTCTTTACCGTTTGAGCAATGGGGGGACGCAGGAGGATAGGGTAAGCGCGCTGCTGGAATAGCGCGTCCAAGCAGTTAGGCTGCAAGCGAGGCAAATCCCGCTTGCATAAAGGCTGAGCTGTGACGGCGAGGGAAATAAAGTACCGAAGTTCCTGAATCCACACTGCCAAGAAAAGCCTCTAGCGAGGGAAAAGGTGCCCGTACCGCAAACCGACACAGGTAGGCGAGGAGAGAATCCTAAGGTGAGCGAGAGAACTCTCGTTAAGGAACTCGGCAAAATCACCCCGTAACTTCGGGAGAAGGGGTGCTCATTTGGGTGAATAGCCCGGATGAGCCGCAGTGAATAGGCCCAGGCGACTGTTTAGCAAAAACACAGGTCTCTGCGAAGCCGTAAGGCGAAGTATAGGGGCTGACGCCTGCCCGGTGCTGGAAGGTTAAGAGGAGGGGTTAGCGCAAGCGAAGCTCTGAATTGAAGCCCCAGTAAACGGCGGCCGTAACTATAACGGTCCTAAGGTAGCGAAATTCCTTGTCGGGTAAGTTCCGACCCGCACGAAAGGCGTAACGATCTGGGCACTGTCTCAACGAGAGACTCGGTGAAATTATAGTACCTGTGAAGATGCAGGTTACCCGCGACAGGACGGAAAGACCCCGTGGAGCTTTACTGTAGCCTGATATTGAATTTCGGTACAGCTTGTACAGGATAGGTAGGAGCCTTGGAAGCCGGAGCGCTAGCTTCGGTGGAGGCATCGGTGGGATACTACCCTGGCTGTATTGAAATTCTAACCCGCACCCCTGATCGGGGTGGGAGACAGTGTCAGGTGGGCAGTTTGACTGGGGCGGTCGCCTCCTAAAAAGTAACGGAGGCGCCCAAAGGTTCCCTCAGAATGGTTGGAAATCATTCGAAGAGTGTAAAGGCATAAGGGAGCTTGACTGCGAGACCTACAAGTCGAGCAGGGACGAAAGTCGGGCTTAGTGATCCGGTGGTTCCGCATGGAAGGGCCATCGCTCAACGGATAAAAGCTACCCCGGGGATAACAGGCTTATCTCCCCCAAGAGTCCACATCGACGGGGAGGTTTGGCACCTCGATGTCGGCTCATCGCATCCTGGGGCTGTAGTCGGTCCCAAGGGTTGGGCTGTTCGCCCATTAAAGCGGTACGCGAGCTGGGTTCAGAACGTCGTGAGACAGTTCGGTCCCTATCCGTCGTGGGCGCAGGAAATTTGAGAGGAGCTGTCCTTAGTACGAGAGGACCGGGATGGACGCACCGCTGGTGTACCAGTTGTTCTGCCAAGAGCATCGCTGGGTAGCTATGTGCGGAAGGGATAAGTGCTGAAAGCATCTAAGCATGAAGCCCCCCTCGAGATGAGATTTCCCATAGCGTCAAGCTAGTAAGACCCCTGAAAGATGATCAGGTTGATAGGTTTGAGGTGGAAGCGTGGTGACACGTGGAGCTGACAAATACTAATCGGTCGAGGACTTAACCAAATTGATTACTCGAATTCTTCTTCTACATTATCTAGTTTTGAGAGAATAAAAAATTTCTCTTGAAAAAATTTAAAAAGACGATATAATAAATATTGTCTTTAAAAAATAGTCTGGTGGCGATAGCGAGAAGGTCACACCCGTTCCCATCCCGAACACGGAAGTTAAGCTTCTCAGCGCCGATGGTAGTTTGGGGCTGTCCCCATGTGAGAGTAGGACGTCGCCAGGCATATGGATTATTCCGCAGTAGCTCAGTGGTAGAGCATTCGGCTGTTAACCGAACGGTCGTAGGTTCGAATCCTACCTGCGGAGCCATAAGGAGAGCTGTCCGAGTGGCCGAAGGAGCACGATTGGAAATCGTGTAGGCGGTTTATAGCTGTCTCAAGGGTTCAAATCCCTTGCTCTCCGCCATTTACATACTGGCCCGTTGGTCAAGCGGTTAAGACACCGCCCTTTCACGGCGGTAACACGGGTTCGAATCCCGTACGGGTCACCATATATGGAGGATTAGCTCAGCTGGGAGAGCATCTGCCTTACAAGCAGAGGGTCGGCGGTTCGATCCCGTCATCCTCCACCATACTCAAATTCATGAGCATGAGAAATAATATTATCGCGGGGTGGAGCAGTCCGGTAGCTCGTCGGGCTCATAACCCGAAGGTCGCAGGTTCAAATCCTGTCCCCGCAATATGGTCCGGTAGTTCAGTTGGTTAGAATGCCTGCCTGTCACGCAGGAGGTCGCGGGTTCGAGTCCCGTCCGGACCGCCATTATTTTAATGCATAGTGGCTCAGTAGCTCAGTCGGTAGAGCAAAGGACTGAAAATCCTTGTGTCGGCGGTTCGATTCCGTCCTGAGCCACCATTTTAAAAAAAGTGCCGGCCTAGCTCAATTGGTAGAGCAACTGACTTGTAATCAGTAGGTTGGGGGTTCAAGTCCTCTGGCCGGCACCACTTATATAGGTGGGGTAGCGAAGTGGCTAAACGCGGCGGACTGTAAATCCGCTCCCTGTGGGTTCGGCGGTTCGAATCCGTCCCCCACCACCATTTAGGGGTATAGTTTAAAGGTAGAACAGAGGTCTCCAAAACCTCCAGTGTGGGTTCGATTCCTACTACCCCTGTAATTAATTATGGCGATTGTGGCGAAGTGGTTAACGCATCGGATTGTGGTTCCGACATTCGTGGGTTCGATTCCCATCAGTCGCCCCATAATATTGAAATGAATAATAAAGTTATGGCGATTGTGGCGAAGTGGTTAACGCATCGGATTGTGGTTCCGACATTCGTGGGTTCGATTCCCATCAGTCGCCCCATATATTTAAATGTGTAACATTATTAAGATAAATTTATATAATGATAATACAGAAACGAATGAAATTATTGGGCTATAGCCAAGCGGTAAGGCATCGCACTTTGACTGCGACATGCGTTGGTTCGAATCCAGCTAGCCCAGCCATTTGCGGAAGTAGTTCAGTGGTAGAACACCACCTTGCCAAGGTGGGGGTCGCGGGTTCGAATCCCGTCTTCCGCTCCATTTTCATATTATGGCGGCATAGCCAAGTGGTAAGGCATAGGTCTGCAAAACCTTGATCACCGGTTCAAATCCGGTTGCCGCCTCCAAATTGAGTTTTATTCATTTTATTATATACGCCGGGGTGGCGGAACTGGCAGACGCACAGGACTTAAAATCCTGCGGTAGGTGACTACCGTACCGGTTCGATTCCGGTCCTCGGCACTTCTATAAAACTTAATAAGCCGGTGTGGCGGAATTGGCAGACGCGCACGACTCAAAATCGTGTTCCTTCTGGAGTGTCGGTTCGACCCCGACCACCGGTATCTTTAGAAAAATTTAAGTTTCGATATGATTTTTTAAATAGCTCATAATCCTTGATTTGACGGGGGATATGAGCTATTTTCTATTTCTGAGTATTCGTTAGAAAACGATAAGATTTTAAATCATTTTACACATTTTTTACACAAGGTTTTACACAATCATTTCCTCAAACGTCTTCATACTAAGCTGTTCATCCTCAATGCGCAATTCTTTAAGAACATGAGTATACACTTTCAATGTTGTTTCGATATCACCGTGTCCTAGTCGTTCGCTTACATAATGAATTGATGCTTTTTTATAGAGCAATATACTTCCATGCGTATGTCTTAATCCATGTACAGTGATAGAATGAATTCTTAGTTTATCTAATAATTTTTGCAGCAACTTATTTGCATTTGTATTGCTAATGACTTTGTACTTTGAAGATGGACTGTAAAACACCAATTGATTTAAATTAGTGGGTGTTGATATAAACAGTTTTTTAAAGTAGTTCATAGTAGCCGAATCCATCTTTATTATGCGATCTGATTGTTCATTCTTAGTTGGTCCGAATCCTTCTGGGGAGTTCTTCTTGTAACCCCATGTTTTATTGACACTGATTGTATTGTTTACAAAGTCAAAGTCTTTTCTTGTAAGACCAATAAGCTCCTCATAGCGCATTCCTGATGTAATTGCCAAAAGCAATAATGAGTAACCTAGTCCTTCCTCAAGCTTACTCCATATGTTTTGTAACAATCGTTCACTTTCTCCATAACTTAAATGTTTCTCCATGGATTTCTTAGCTTGTACTGTCCAAGTAAGTTCGGTTTTTCTTGTGAAGTCGATTTGTATCATTTGCTCCTCAATGGCATCTTTGACACATGCCTTAATGTGTCCGTTAATTTTTGCGACTGTTTCTTTTGCTTTATCCTTGCCAAGCCAGTTTAAAAACTTCTGGTAGTTTTGTCTTTTGACATCTTGAATAGGCATTTCTTGAAAATAGTCTTTAACAGCCTTTAGCGAATACAAATAATGTTCTAAGGTTACACGACTTACTTTTGGTTCTTTGTAAAGCTTAATCCAACTCGCGAAGTATTCATTTAATGGAATCCTTTTAAGCATAGGCATTAGGCCTTTTGACAGCTGTGCTTCTACTTCTGCTGCTGCAATTTGTGCCTCTTTTTTAGTGCGGAATCCACCTTTACGAATAGGGCTCTGTTTTCCATTCATGGTATGACTGACAGTGTATTGATAAGTTTTTCCACGTTTTTGTATGCTTGCCATTCAATCACCTTCTTGTATATCTAAAGAAGGATGACCAGGCGATATAACGGTCACCCTAATAATAAGATTTTGTAAACTATTTGTATAGTTAGAAGAGACGAGTGAACTCGTTTATGATTCCGAAAATATTGCTTGGAAATTCTTATCAAGAAATTTAGCCATTTTTGATGCATGAAAGGACCAAGTTTGTCCTTTACTTTTGGGATAATAAACAAATCCTCCTTTTTCGACATCGAGTACTTTTCTATGTTTTTCGGGATATAGAATATGTTCCTTTATCCACTCATGTTTTTTGTTGATTCTGTTTTCAAGGTCTTTCATTGACCAATAGACACCAGACAATTTTTGTTTTCTTAATTCATTCAATTCGACTTTCGAAATTATTATAGAATCTTCTGGAATAGGGATTGTAAGATTAACTGATAATTGTTGCACTTTCTCTTAACCTCCTAGATACTATTAAGTATTTATTATTATTAAAGTATTGTAGATAAATGATATCTGACTTATAAATCTGATATTATAAACAAAAAAGGCACACGGGTCTTAGGGACCCATGTGCCTAGTGCTTCTAGATTTTCCACATAATTAATTTATTTATATATATTGATACTATTATCTACTATTGTGATATCTTTTTCAAGGTTTGTTTACACTTTTCGGAATGGTTAATTTTAATTGTTAATTTTATCTAAAAAAGAATTAGCTCTGTTAAATTATTTCACTTGCTTTCTAAAGAAAGCTATTTTTCTTGAAGTGCGTCTATATGTTTTTTTAGGAGAAAACTTATTGATTTCTTCAATTCACTTATCCAATTTACTGCCCTCTTCAAGCAGTTTATAGCTGCTAATGATTAATTCATCAATATCTTTCCATCCAGTCATTTTCAACATTTAAAGCGTTCCTTTTAGGCAAGAAACCTTATCTATTTTTCATGTTATCATATTGAAGTAACAAGGTACATAGCCTCGCATAGAACTCTAATGTACAAATATCAACTAAATCCATCTTCATTTTCTGATTTAATGCAGATGTTAATCCATTTTACGATCCATTCAAACATTAAGGGTTAATCAAATAAAAGTCTATTTTAGCAAAAATCCAAGGGAGCCATATCAGGTCTGCCATAATGATCATTAATCCTCAATCAGGCCATATTGTGGAATAACAACCTTGAATAGAATTGGATATTTATGTAAAATTAAAATAAGATTATTAATACTTGTACTTAACTACTATAAGAACGTAATTTTTCTTGTATATTCTGCGGTGATGCTTTGCTCAAGTTTAACTAACGCTATGCTAATAAAGTATAGGGTAGGTAATGGAGGGTTTGTAATGGCAAGGTTAATTGACGATTTAGCTGGTGCAATCTATGATTTCTTTAAAGCTATTTTCAAAAGTATGTGTTACTTTTTTTCAGGAATGTTAATTGTTGGTGCTCCACTTTATCTAATTGTTTTAGCATTTAAAATGTTTTACTAAATGAGCGTTTATTTAGGAACGCGTCTTTTTCGTTATAGGGCGAAATTCTTGTAGAGAAATTGTGCCATTTTCAGTAATAGGGCCAGATTTTTTAATAGCAATTTTAAAGCAAAGTGGATATTGTGAGGGTTGCTCTTGACTATTGGACAGCTTAGTTCATTAGAAGAATAAACCTAATGAAAAGTGTTTTAAGAGAAATATTATTACTTTCTTAAGCGGATCGAACTGGTATCACAAACGAACTGATGAAGTTGATAATATTATTGAAAAGAAGAAGATTTTAAATAATCTTGAAGAGAAGTCAATAGATATGATGCACATCGGATTCTTCAGAAGACTCAGTTACATGTGTTAAATGTAATCGAAGATTAACAAATAGTGAGATGAATTTTTAAAAAGATAATAATATTCGTATCATTTATTGTAAGAATGATATTCCTGAACAATTGCTTAAAAAGAGAGGAAGTTAAAGATGAAGATAATACATGCTACATGTACATTGTGTCAACATTTTGATTCTAATAGAACTAATTGCCAATTAAATAGACAAGAGGTAAACCCATTGGATTATAAATTGCCAAAACAGTGCCAGGATGAAGGAAGGTTTATGCGTAATTTAAATGTGCTGCTTGAAAGCTATCATTATTATACAATTGATCAAGACATCCCATTTGGTTGGGAGCCAGATCTTACTAAGCTTCCCAAAGATTCAGATGGTGTACCGCTCTTTGTATATACAAAACGTGGATTAGAACGGGCCCTTCCAGCTGATCCTCGTGTTCCACTCGTTGGAGATATATTAGTTGGGGTTAAAAGAATCATGACTTACCAGGGCCAACGAGAAATCATTTTTGATTTAGGTGTTGATATAGCAAAAATAGAGGCAGAGAGAGCGGGAGTACCACTACATATTTTACCTGAAGAAGAAGGCTGCATAGGTATTCAGGAGCTTAAAGCTGCTTATGATCATAAAGCAAGGAAGGTATCGCAATCCAAAAACTGACTGGATAAGTGAAGAACCTATAGAAAGTTGGTAATCAGATGAGCTCAAAAACCAATGATACTCGGTCAAATATCATTTTTCTAATTTATAAGATTTATACTTTATTCCAGCAGCATAAATTGGAACCTATAGAATGGGAACAAGAATCTTTTAAACTATCATGGGATGGGAAGCAAACATTAAAACTAGAAAAGTCTACTATTGTGTTAGCTTCAGTGAAAGATGGAAATGTTATTCTATCCACAACTATTATGGAGTATTATCACTTACCTTACTCATGGCTTTTAGATATTCAAAAATCTTTTGAAAATCAATGATGGTCGATTTATTATAAGCACGAATTACATTAAATCCATTATCTAGTCAGTAAAATCAAATTAAGACAAACTTTCTCATAATGCATTTCGGTAATATTTCGTAGAATAAAAACTTAAGCTTGAATATACTTTAGGAAAATATATGCTTGAATAATGTGTAGTATATTTGAGTTAAAGAATAAACTTGTCATTTGTAGTTTTATAAAAAAGACTAATCATTTAAAACATAGTTTGATTAAAAATCCTGTGGGGATATACAGGGTTTATTTTGTTCCACAATCGGGCCATTTAATGGAGTAAAGTATTTTACGAAAATGGTTATGGGTGAAGAGTTTGTGAGGTTTTTTACTTAAACTAACGGGGCAGTTTTGTGATAGAAGGATTATTCTTAAATGAAAAATACGGAGGATGATATCACTATTAGTAAAAATATTCCGAATTTAATCACGGACCGTGGTAAGCTATAAAGTAGGAGGGTGATTCAGATTGGAGTTCAGAATTGGGAACGGTGCTATTGTCCTACCCCCTTTACACATTACAATTATCGCAATAATAATTATTATTTTTTTAGTAAGGTGGAGCAAACAATTAGAAACACGACGATTTACGGTTTTCTTTTACTTTTTGATTAGCACTTACATTACCCCAATTTTTTCTTACGGTACAAAAGAAGGTTTATTTCAGCTATGGTTTCCCTTGGGATTTATAATAGTTTTCTTTTACTTGTTTCGTAGCAAAAGAAACCATCCATCTAAAATGAAAGCGAGTATTCTGGGACTTTGCATAGCATTATATCAGTTGATTTTTCAATATGTTGGGTAGTTTTTGATATTGAACTAACGGGGGCTTTCCTTTAATAACGATATTCAACAAAAGGGCACTTTTCTGAAATAAGGAAAGTGTCTTTCTTCATGAAAAGGGCTATAAAATTGAACATGCCTTTAAGAAAAACTGGATATTTATGTTAATATATTGATAATATTGTGAAGGAATGTACTTCAACTAACTGTCAGTTTAGTACAAGAAGGAGGAATAGTTGATGAAGAAAATATTATTATTTTTTTCTGTTTTTTTACTGCTTAATACAGCCTGTTCTAACACTTCAAGTAATATTACGGAGTTATCTTTAGAAAATTTCCCACATCCAAAGTCAACTGAGATTTTAGATAGACAGCGAAAGGATGATTATGAAATAGTGTTTTATACAGACGAAACAGGTTATCGTATTGGATACAAAAAGTTAGATGGTGAATATTGGACACATACTGGCAACGGTGAGATAAATCCTACTGACGGTTTTGATTGGGTAATGAACAATGACCCGACAATACCAATTACATTGTTTGGTGGGATTATTACAGATGAGAAAATTACAACTGTTTTTGTAAAACAAAAAACAATGGAGAAAGAAGCAGAAATTATTGCGACTGATGAAGGATTGAGGTTTTGGTTTACTACCTTTGGTTCTTTAGAAGAACCAGATTTAGGGGATCCAGACCAATTGAAGATTGAAGCATTTGATGATAATGGAAATATTTTGTGGAAAGATGGAATATAAAATGATGGGAATTTTAGGGGGAGAAATTAGTAATTAAACTCAACAATCTTATTAAAGTAACGGGGGCTTTCGTAGAACAATCAGGTTGCTGCGGCAGCCTCTTTTTCTTATTTTCAACTAAAGGATGCAGGTTAATTCAATAAGAAGAATATGTCTTATGTCACAATAGACACACCTATTGCGAACTAAAAGGTCATACTAAGGAAAAAAAGGTGTGACTTTAGTGAAACGAACATTATTTCTTATCACATTAATTTCTTTACCCTTACTTTTGGGATTAGTTAAAGAGAAACAAGATGAGTGTCTTCCTTTTAAAGAATGCTACGATATAGCTTGGGATGATGGATATGGGCTTGGATTGGCAACAGGCGAAATACGTGAAAGATATAGTATCGTTCGAACTCTTATAAAAATGGGTAAAACAGACAAAGAAATTCTTCGTATTGCAACAACAGTATTGTTGAGCTAAAGGACATAAAGAATCAGCTCAAAGAATATCATGGTTATTTTGAATTTGAAGTGACAAGGTATGAACTTATCAGAACTCTTTTAGAAGAAGGTAAAACGGATGAAGAAATTGTCAAAAAAGCACATTCAAGTTTTTATGAATTGGAGCAAGTGAAAAAACGACTTAAACAATATAATGGAAAATTTAAGTGGGAAGTGCAGTAATTAAAGCACTTATTATAAGCGAAAGCGATAAGTCATGGTAAACTAAACGAGCAGATTGTGAAGTATTGTACTTAAAGTAATGGGGGCTTTTGTTCAATAAGACTTTATTATAATCTTCAACAATCGGGCGCAATTCTTATATAAAGAGTTGTGTTTTTTAGTTATTTAGATGAATAAACAAGAAATTTATTTCTTTGATATTGCACATTTGACATAAAAAGAGAAATAAAAAAAGAGAGGTCAAACCTCTCGGAAAATATACTTTACTGTTGGAAGACGAATTGTTCTTTATATTTACGATCAGTTTTGTCATCCTTTTCTGCCCAAGTAACAATAACTATTAACTTTGATGCTTTAGTATATAAAGGAAAGTTGTGATGTTCAAGAGCTGGTTTTAAAGGTTTATTTCCCTCATAGTCAACAGTAAAAAGTTCGTATTCCGTTGTTGAGTTTGGGTGATCTCTATAGACTTCAATTCTAACTAATTCAACGTTGTCCTTGTTACTAATGTTATTAATGACCATACTGTATACATTATATAGGTCTGGTTTACCAGATTTGTTGAGGCTTGGGTCCATGGCATTTGGTTTCCCAATTACAATTTCCCATTGTTCAGATGTTTCGGTTGCGGGTAACTTTTCTAATGATTCTGCATAAGAACAAATTGGTGCCAATGATAAAAGCAAGCCTACATAGGATAGTTGTATTAATAACTTTTTCATTTTGTCACATCCTTTTTATTTTAAAATTAGTTTGTTTTATAAAACACCTATTATTCCCTAAAAATGTAACTTGTTTTGTCGCAGTTCGATGATACTGTGCATTAAATTTAAACAACTTATTCAATAATCGGGCGCTTTACTTCAATAAGGAGTAGAGCATTTTTTTATTGATTTACGGAGCAGGATTGCTTAATTATAATTAAAATTATAATAAGTTAATCTATGATAGAGAGGGATTTGTATGGAGAATAATACGTTACAAATAGAACAAATAATGAATGCTTTGTCTAAATCGTGGTCTTTAGAATCAAGTTCAAAATGGAGTAAGGATAATCCTGCAAAGGGACAATGTGGTGTAACCACATTAGTAGTAAATGATATATTAGGTGGGGAAATAAAGAAAACTAAACTGCCTGATGGATGGCATTTTTATAATATTATCAATGGGAAACGATACGATTTAACAGCTTCTCAATTTGGAGAAGACATCTTATATATGGATATTCCTTCAAATAGAGAAGAAGCATATAAAGATACTAATGATAAACAGTATAATTATTTAAAACAAACCGTTTCAATCAATTTAGATACATTTTTCAACTACGGGTGCTTATCTTGATATTCAACGATCGGGCGCGATTCTGTATTAAGGATTAGCGCTCGTTTTCATTAAAGGGCCATTTTGTTTGAAATTTAGGAGTGAAGAAATGAATGATTTTTTTACAGCATTAACTTATATAGATAAAATGATTTATGAGTCGAATCACTTAACTGTAAAGTCAGTTCAAGAAGAGAAGCAAAATTCTAAGTATGGTGCTGGTACATTTCAATTATCTTCTAAAACAGTTCGATTCAGAGTTGCGAATATAACCCCTACCAAAGTAGGGCAGTTTGTTGCGCTTTGGGAAAAGGACGAAAATAATAAAAATCAACCCTACTTATATGAGGAAGCCCCAGATTTATTAGTTATAACTACCTTTAAAAATGAAAATGAGTTTGGTCAATTTATTTTTCCAAAAGAAATTCTTTTAAAACAGAACATTCTTAGGTCTACTTCAACAAAGGGTAAAATGGCAATAAGAGTTTATCCTAGCTGGGATAGTCCGAGTAGTAAACAAGCGATGAAAACTCAAAAATGGCAGTTACCTTATTTTATTGATATGTGTAATCTGAATAAATTACCCTTAGAAAAAATAATAGAACTGTATTCTCTTTAATCCTCTGCAATCGGGCGCTTTCCTAGAGAACAAGGATCAGCGCTTATTTTTATTTTAGGACCAAATCTGGAATGGGGGGGGAAATGGGGAGTTACTCAAGTAAAACATTTTGTTTGAAAAAGGATAATTGTTATTGATCCGGTGAAAATAAGCCTAAAATAGTTAGGTTGATGTAAATGAATAAAAAGTTTTCTCATTTATTGTTAATATCAATTATTTTAATTTATGGAGTAAATAATGAAACTTTTTTTGCTAATTCTGTAAAAGAAGAAAAACCACCTAAAAGCGTTTGTATAGAAGAATCTGAAAAAGAATATCAAGAATTTAATAATAAGGTGTTAAAAGATATTGTTAAAAGCTTTAACTTAGATTTATCAGAGTATCAAGAATTTATATCTGATGACTTGATGTTAAAAGTAGGGGAGAAGCTTAATGACCATTCTGACAAGATGTCGCTACAGTCTTTATTTGTCGGAAGAAGTAATGGTTCAAGGCGCCTATTTTTAAAGAATGGCTTAGAAGGAAAAGAAGGTTATTTTCTTTATAAGAAAATTGATGGAAACAATGTTAAAAAGAAGTTAAGTAAAATTGGTGAAGTATGGGTCGTTATGTCAGTGGATGAAAAGAAGGCCAAGAAGATTCGAATTAAGCGATTCAACTGGGATAAATGCTCTGAAAATTAGAATATACCGGTACATAAATATTTTTTCTTATTCAATTAAAGGGTGCAATTCTTGAATAGGAATTGTGTCTTTTTCAATAATCGGGCCATTTAAAGGAATAAGGCTCCAAAATAAAACTGGATGTTTATGTTAATATTGGTGTGGGATTGTGAAAAAACTTACTTAAACTAAATGGCAGTTTAGTCGAATAATGGAATTATCATTTTGGAAGAATAGTCCAGAGGTGGTAATGGTTTATGAAAAGGATAATCATCGTGTTTGTTGGATTACTCTTGGTAGGATGGAATGGTGTTCCCGAAAATGAATTACTCGAAGAAACTTTATATGCAAGGTATCATACTTATCTTGACCAAAAATATTCAGATTTTATATTGTGTCCCAGAATTAGAGTCGAAAGAATAAAAGGTGATACTCGCAGACATGTTGCTTTTGCAAGTGCGTTAAATTATGGTTCGCATCATGGTGAGATTCCCTACAATAGAATTCATTTTACATTAACTGATACTCCAGAAAAGGGTGTTGTAATCAATAAAGTTACAGTAGAAAAAGGGATTTCGGAAAAAGAAAGTATTATACAGTGTAGAAAGAAAAATTAAAAAAACTTATTAAGCTAACGGGGGCGTTACTTTAACTAGATATACTTATGATCAAACTTTTTTTAAAAATCAAACTTAAATCTGCTGAAAAAGAATCCATTTTGATCATCTTTTTTTAAAAATGGATTCTTCTTATTTACCATAAAATACGGGTTTATGAGGAATTTTTAATCAAACTTTATTTAAAAGCAACCGCAGGACTATATTAAATTAACGTATAACTTTAGTTGAAAAGTATAGATAAAATGAACATGATTTTATCTATCTTAGTTATCAACAATATTGTTACTTCATATTTATTGTTTTTTTGCGGTTACTAACAATAATGTCGGTGAACATTAATTGCTGCTTTGAAATAAAGTTGAACTGTTTAAAAAAGTTATACCTTTTAAAAAAGTAGCTCCGTTATTTAAACTGCCAACGCTAAAATATTATTAGTGTTGGCTCTTCTTATTTAAGTTATGATAAGTGTATATAGGTTTTGAATATTGAATTATATAATCATTACGATATTCGGAACTTTTGGTAAATGACAGGATAATATTGAGATTAAGTGATACATGATTGTTATGAAATAATTTTGGTTGGCGGTGAAGTTTTGAAGGAGAAATTCAGTAAATTCATTAGACATGTGTTAGCTAAATTCTACAAAGTTGATGAATTGAACGAGTCTAATTTGTTAGTGAAATTCATCGGCGTAATTTTTTTAATCTTAGGTTTTGGATATATATTTGGCTTGGTTCATCTTAGTTCTCTAGCTATTTTTAGTTTTTCTTTATCAGGTATTTTTTTTATTTTGAGTGATTTATCCAAATACATGGCTGAGGAGTGGGAAATAAAAAAGGCTTTAGGTAACGAGAGATATAAAAAAGTAAGATTTTTTAAAGGATTGAGATACACCTGTTTATTTTTTGGTGTGTTGTTGTTAATAGGTGGTCCCTATTTGAAAACTGTGTTAGACGAACAATCTCTAGATATTTTAGGAACTGCTTGTGCATTTATTGTCATAGGTTTAACAGTTATAAAAATCAGCTTAGATAATACAAGAAAGCATTATGATATGTACGATTCTATCATTAACGAAACAACTGAAATCTTGAAAGAAGTAGAAAAATATAAAACTAAGTGCGAGCAGCTGGAAAGAGAGTTAGGTGAAATTAAGGGGCGTATAATGTAAGAAGTGCATTTTTAAAAGATTTTATGGAAATTTATAAGGTGTTAAGTGCACCCCTTTGGGATTTTTAATTATGCTTTTCTTAATTAATCAGCTAGTAGTATGTCAATATTTTTCAATAAAAATATATTAAATCACATGACATTCTAAAAATAAGCATGCCAAATAACCTTCCGCTAGTTTAATAGGATGGTATTTCCTTGAAAACTACTATTATTCTTGTGTTTTAAGATAAAAAACTTTTGATAATTTTATAATTCCTTATTAAACACAACTAACACAATAATGATCAATATAACAATCAATAATTCAACTTTAGAGTACCTTTGATTCTCTTTCTTTTGATTTAGGCGTTTCCTATATTTAGCTTGTATCTTTCGTTGTTTATCATTATTTTTCATGTTAGCTCCTTATTATTTACTTTGTATTCAATTTTATTATAAATTCTAAAGTATGTGAATCTTTTATGATTTGTTTACTTGAAGATCTTAAGGAGAAAATAAACACTGATCGTTGCTGTACTGTCTTTTAGCAATAAAAAAATAGACCTCCCTTCGCCTGTAAATTGATGGAGAAGTCTATTCCCTCTTCTTTGATGATTGCTGCAGCCGAAGGTAATAAGGCTGCTTTTAGCATTAACATGGATATAACATTAGATAGGGGTCCCGTCAGGAAAATGCGGATTTACAACGCTAAGCCCATTTTCCTGACGATCCCCCAGTTTTTAACAACGTTATGAAAGTTTCAGTGGTCTTAAAGAATCTAACGAACCATTTTCTCTAAATTAAAACGGTATTCTCCCAGTAAATTAATATGTTCCCAGCCTAAAGGCGACATATGGTGCAATAAATCTTCATTAAAATTACCTGACCGTTTTTGATATTCAACTGCTTTTGTTAGATGTAAAGTGTTCAGATACTGATGGCGTTGATGATTATGCTTAAGGCGCTGGCTCTTTGAAACTGATGCTGTATAGTTCTCTCTCTAAGATCTCCTTGTTTTCCAAAGAAAATAACTCTTGCAAGTCCATTCATGGCTTCTCCTTTATTCAATCCTTTTTGTATTTTCCTTCTTAAAGATTCATCCGAAATGTAATTCAGAATAAAGATTGTTTTTTCTATTCTGCCCATCTCACGTATTGAACAACACCTTTAAAAGAAACTGGATATTTATGTTAATACATATATAGGCTTTGTGAATGTACTTAAGCTGATGAAGCAGGAACTTTATAGAGAATCTTAGAATAAGTAGATAAGTAAATAAACCTTTTAAGGAGTGTTATCAGTGGCATATTTCTATACATTATTCGTTATTTCTGTAATTGGATTTGTTATTTTTCGTATGATTAGGAAAAAATCAGCCCCTACTAATAGATATACGCCATATGATGACATTACATTGGGTAACAAAATTTATTTAAAGCAAGATACCCCCATTCAGGATTCCAAACATCTTATTCAATACGAAGAAAAAGTAAAAAATGATAAAACAGTTTAAAATCTCAATTAGCATGTTCTTATTTAACTAAAGGGCGCTTTTCTGAAATAAGGAAAGCGTCTTTCTTCATGAAAAGGGCCAGATTGTTGAATAACACCTAGATATCTAGGTGAAAGTTTAGTCGAGTTTGTAAACTTTGTACTTAAAGTAACGAGGCAGGTTTGTTCATAAAGGAAATGTTATACAAATGTGGAATTAGTATTGTATTAAAAATAAATATTGGTTAGGGGAGAAGAGATTAAGTGGGACGTTACGTTAGTATTTTTCTACTTGCTATCTTAATAACTATTGTCTTAGGTTTGGCATTGCCTGAATTAGCAATCTTTATATTTGGTCCAGGTGAGTATCTTATCCCGATACTTCTAAGTTTATTTGCTTGTTTTATTATAACCCAATTATTTTATATTATTGGGCTGTTGAAGAAACAGAGTCGATAACTTATAAGATAAACCTTCTTACCTAAATTGTTTATATTAATATTCAATTTAATCCTATTCTGCACAGACAAAATGTAAACAAAACCATTATAGAAATTATAAGGTTATTCCTTTTGTGAAAAAATGTACTTACACTAACGGGTGCGATTGCTAAACAAGAATAGTCGCTTCATGTGTTAACGGTGCAGGATTGTTGAACAAGCATTGAGTAAAAAACTAACAAAAGATAAAGAACATTACGCAAAGTGAATGTTAAAATATATTAAGAGAAGGGAGAGATTTTGTTGGATAGGAAACCAGCAGGCTTTGGTGTAAGGTTATTAGCGGATTTATTTGACTTTTTCCTTCTTACTATTCCAATTTCTTTGGTGTTCTTTTATGTAAAAGGAGAATACTCATATGATTGGGCATCGGGGTGGACTTGGCAAGTTATTTACACTTTGTATTTAATGTCAGTACCCATAGTATGGAGTGGATATATAATAGGTAAACGTATTTTTAAAATAAAGGTAAAACGAACGGATGAAGATAAATTAGCACTTAAAGATATGTTTTTGAGAGAAGTTGTAGGGAAGTTTATATTAGTGTATTTAACAGTTGGTTTATCTAGTATTGCTAGCGTTTTTATGGTGATATTTAGGGAAGATAAAAGGGCAGTGCACGATTTAATCGCAGGGACCTATGTTAGTTATGAAAGATAACATTCGAACGGAACGATTGCTAAATTAGTAGTCGTTTTTTGAATAAACGGGGGCGATAATCCAAGAAGGGTTTCGCTACTTTTGTTGAAGTATTTTAACTATCGAGGCGGTTTAGTTGAACAAAGGGTACTGATATTCAAGGGAACACCAGGGAACAATAATCTCTAATATTAGCTAAATAAAGGGGATTATTATGAAAAAAATATTATTATTTACCATATTGGTATCAGTCATTTTATATCTATCACCAACTTTTACTCACGCTGTTGTAAAATTAAATAATGACCCAATGAAAATTATCAATGAGTTTTTGCCACCAAAATCAATATTGGTAAGTCATAAAGAACCTAATTCAACTAAACCATATCAGTTTTATGACTTTAACCAAGATGGACAACAAGAGATTATTATTACTTTTGAAATAAAGGCAAAAGAACAACCAAATCCTTCACAATATGGTGTAATAGTATTAAGAAAAGAAAATGAAAGATGGGAAAAATTTTGGGAGACTAAAACACAGGGAATAGGATTAGATTATTCAGGTGTTTTTGATATTACTGGTGATGGTATTAAAGAGTTCCTCTTTGGTGTTACAATTGGTGCTTCAGCTGGAAATAAACTAGAGATTATTAAATGGGATAATAATTCTTTAAAGAAGATAGCAGAAGTTCCTTATCATATGATGGAGCTATTAAGTAATAAGAAAGTTGGTATAGCCGTTTGGCAAAGGTACATTGCTGATACCTATTTTGTAGATGTTCTAAAATGGAATGGAAAAAAATTAGTTCTAGATGAAGAACTATACTCTAGTTACTATCCTGTAATTGAAAAATTTTATAACGATAAAATATCAAAAATGGATGCGTGGTTCTATTGGTATACACTTGCAGATGCTCAAATAAAGGCAAATTTATTTGAAAAAGCTAGGGATTCTATACAGAAAGGAACTACATTAGCAAAGCAATTATCATTACCTGATGCAGTAAAAAACTTTGAAAAATTAAGTGATAAGCTGGATAAACCACGGGTTCCTTTTTTGAAACAATTAATGACGCACTCATTAAAGCATTATGAGGTTCAAAACATTAAAATTGAAAATGATTCTGGTCAACAGCGTATATTCAGTATCAACGATGGTTTTCAAGAGCGTGTTCTCAGAAAAGTGGTACACTGGCTTAATAACTCTAGCCGAGTGAATGGAACAACTGAGGTATCTTTAGAGAAACCATCCAATAAATTGACATTAAAAACGGTAAATGATGAAGTGATTACCATTGAACCTGCTTATAAGTGTGTACTTGAAAACAAACGCAAAACCTGTACAGCTAAAGATGGGGAATTAATCATTTCGGAGAATAGCCATAAAGTGCAAATAAAGTCCCAATCCCTATATGATTGGCTGGTAGTAGGGTGGAGAAAAGAATTGAACGGACCTACTAAAGAAGAATTGCTTGAAGAAGCATTGTTTACACGTTATTTATATATTTTGGGTCCATCTTATTCGGATTTTTTTATGTGTCCAAAAATCCAAATTGAACCCATTGATGGGGACCCAAGGAGACATCTTATTTTTGCAAGTGCTTTAAGCTATTCAGGACATCACGGTGGAGATTATGATAAACTTACTTTTTCTGTAAGGGATTCTAACCTAGAAGGGTTAAAAGTAACAAATGTAAAAATTAAGAAACATATTTCGCAAGAAGAGAGTCAAAAACAATGTCGAAAGTTCGATTAAATATAGTTTATACGACAGAGGCGATTCTTCAAAATGAAAACAAGTTTGTGAAGGATTGTACTTACACTAACGGGGTGCTTTAGTTGAACAAAATAAATAAAAAGATGATTACTTTAAGAAAATGGAAGTCGCCTTGCCTTTTTTATGTTCAATAATTCCTTATCGTTGTAAATCAGCATTTTCCTTACTCTACCCCTATATGGTGCATCTTTTCTCTCCTTTCTTTAAAAATAGCATAAAAAATACGCCTCCCTCATGTTGGAGAAACGTATAAATTCAAAGTATTTTTTATGGTACAAGTACACGATTTTTATAACTTGGTTTTCCTTTAGGCTTAGTATAGTAAGAGTTCAAAAATTCTTCCCAAGTGAAGCGTGGCTCATATTTTTGCATCTCCTCAATTAATCGTTTCCGACTCCATAATTCTATGCCGAATTCTTTAGATGCTTCAAAGGCCGGTTTTGTAAAATATGAATTAGTTATTACCATTCCTTTTTTACATTTTTCTTTTGTCTTACCTGCTAGGATTTGTTGAATAGCATCATATCCTACCTTACCTTTATATCTTTTACACTGTATTGCTGTCTTTTCACCCTTTATATTAGTGGCTATAATATCTACACCAAAATCACCACTACCTTTTGTAACTCTTACATTCATATATCCAATATTCCACAATAATTCTGCAACAAAATGTTCAAATTCAAGTCCTTTCATATTATCAACTTCATCAATTCGAGTTGATTTCACTGCATATTCTTTTTGTAATTTGTTTTTGTAGTTTTCTACTGCTTTCTCATTATGTTCCTTTTCAACAATTACAATATCTCTAATTATTTCTTCTGTTGGCTCGGAGAATATTGTAGTGGGTTCGTCAAATTTAACGATTAAATAAATAAAAACAAGAAACGATAAGCCTAAACAAAAAAGTATTCCGGTAAAGGCCCCAATCTCCAGTGAAAAAAATCCTTCTAATAACGATCCAATAATAAATGAAAGTATAATAAAATAAAACAATACAGTAAATGAACTTTCAAATACCTTAGAAAAGCGTTCATTCCTAACTATTCTTTTATGTTCTTTCATATATCGTGTTTCATTGTAAGTATAATCTTGTAGCTTTTCCCTATACAATTCTTCTGTTCTACAATCAACACAATATGGTTGTATTTTATTATTTTCAATTTTTTCATTCATAATTTTTTGGTGTTTTACACATCTATATTTTGGCATTATATATCACCGTACCTATTTTTTCTTGTTAGAAACAGTTATTTTATCCTATTTCTATTATCAAGCTAGATACACTGGTAGACAAGGATATTTTGGAAAATTAAAAAAGCGATCTCAATGTTGGAACGGATTAGCTTGTGATTGGAACAAATAATATAATTTGTATCTTAATATTAGCAAACTTTGTGTCTATTTAAGGCTTTATCTTGAACCAAAGGGTGTGTTGATCAAGAAGGATTAATGCACTTTTTTGTTGAAGTTATTCAACTAATGAAGCAGGTGTGCGGCCGAGCCTAGGTCGTATCATATAGCGGGTGGGATTCCCGTCGAGTAAGAACTAGCCATTCGCTCGTAGCGAGTCTTGGAGGGTTAAAGGTAACTTTAGTCTTTAAGCGTAGACAGTTAGGTGGCGGGCCGAAAGCCAAATGGTTGAAGGGATTGAGCTCCATAATGTTAGTAAATCGAGAGGGCTGATGTTTTACCTGCAGCAGAAAGCTACATTTTATCCTTCGTTAAAGGCAAGATGGATAAAACCTCTCTGGAGTCAGAGACCTTGGCACGTTACACATCGATATGATGCGGCAACTCGGGAGACCCTACCGGTCTTTTCTTGTTAGAAGAGTATGGTCAACAAGCGATAATAAGCAAGGAAACCAAATGCTGTGTAGGGAGTCGGATAGCAGCGTAGTACCAATGAAGTTGGGTAATGCCGATGGAGGAAAGGCTAGCTACCAGTTATCGCCCTTACTAGGGAAACATTTACTACACTCAGAGGTAGGGATAAATGGAAACAAAACTACTAAGGATAGCAGAATTAGCAAAATCTGAATCTAAGAGATTAGCTACATTTTGTGAATGGTAACTAGGAGGAGCCGTGTGCGTGAATAGCGCAAGCACGGTTCTGTGAGGGGGGAGGAACACAATCTACCGCAAGGTAGAAAGGTTTCCTTCTACTCGACTAGCCAAAGTAGGATATTAAATAAACGAACCTTAGTAAGGGTAGATTAATACTGAGGTGTTCATATGAAAAAGCCAATATATATCTTATTCATTTTATGTTTTATGGTATTTGTATCTCCCAATTCCTCAAATGCGACTGAATTACCTCAAGACGTATTGGAAAAAGCGTTAATTAAGCTATTACAAGGACCAATTCTCTCTGTTGTTGGTACAGATTGGTTTAGAGGTAATGAAAAAATATTAGAAATAAAAGACGACGACCAAAACAATGATATATTTTACGTTACGGTTCAAGTAGTAACTTTCCAAGGTCCACATAACCCGCCCTACATGGAAGAGAAAATAACGTTTAAAATTATTGCTAATAAAATAAAACCAATTGATTATTTCAACCGAGTTATACCAGAAAATGAGTGGAATAAATACCAATTGGAGTAAATTCTTATTGAACTAAAGGGGGCGATAGTGAAAAGGCAGCGGAGTATCCGTTGCCTTTTGCCATCCATTATTAAAAATATTTTCTGTAAAATTCTCTTCTAACGCTTCCACTTAGCTGAGCATAAATCCTAGTGGTCTCGCTTTTTTCGTGTCCCAGTAAACTTTGAATAACATCAATAGGAGCTCCGTTGTTCAATAGGTGTGTCGCATAGCTGTGTCGCAGTTGATGTGGATGAATTTCTTTGTTGATCCCTGCTCGACTTGATATTCGTTTTATAATATATCTCATTTGTCCAATACTCATTCTATGTGGGTGCCGTTCAGTAAAAAAAATAGCTGGGTCTTTATCCTGACGAAGATCCAAGTATCGTTTCAGCCAGATTTCACACCGTATATTAAAGTAGACCTCCCTTTCCTTATTACCTTTCCCAAGCACAATGGCGGAACGATTTGACCAATTAATACAATTATTATCAAGAGAAACAATTTCTCCTATTCTACAACCTGTTGAAAACATAAATTCAAATAACGCCTTTTCCATTGGCGTAATACATCCTTCCCTCAGGTGTTCTATTTCTCTCTCTGTTAAAAATTTTGGAATCCGTTTTCCCTGTTTAGGTTCTTTGATTTTTGCAGCAGGATTCTTCGGTATATGCCCTTCTTCGTGTAACCAACGAAATATCGATTTAATAAATCGAATTCGATGTGCCAAACTTGATGGCTTAAGATGTTCGCTGGATTTTGCCAAGTATTCTTTCAGCCGATCAGTAGTCAATGATTCAATATTCACATCGTCAAAGTATTGGATAAGTAGCTTAGATTGGAGCTTATATGCATTTAATGTCTGAGGGGAGAAGCCTTCAATCTTTTTATCCGATTCATATAATTCCCAAGTTCTTGATAATAACAACAAAATCTCCTCCTTTTTGTATTGGAGGAATTATTGCCTTGATTGTAGAAATGGAAACGTAAGGTATTGAACTATCGAAGCAGTTTAGTTTAGTAAGAACTATTTATTTAAAGGGATGAGGTAGAAACGATTTGAAATTGATAAAAACTGGAGCAATTATTGCTCTTGGCATACTATTTATTGCTATATTAAGCAATCTTTTTACGAAAGATTTGTGGGATGTAAATGCAAAGTTATTAAGAAAAGAAGTGTTAGCAATTGAAGAATCCGTTGATACAATAAATTTATTAGATGTCACCCCATTTGAATGGGATGTCGTATATTCCTTTGATCCCTATACACCTGTAGAGACGGTGTATGAAGAAGTAGGGTATAAATGGGACAATATAACGGATACAGTAAGTGATGCAATGAATCAAATAGTTTTTTTGAATAAAGGGAAAGTTGTCTGTTACATATATGGTTATCCCGAATATAAAGGGTATGGTATATATTTTATAAAGAGAAAAAATTTAGAGATTACCGGTTCTACGTTTAAAGTTAATGATGAATTAAATCTTCAAGTAACGAGAAAAAATGGAGTAATTTATTTGAGCAACTATGAACTGTTTAAATAGGAGATTTACTTGAAAATCGTTGAGCTGGTAAAACTGCTCTTTTTCTTGTTCAACTAAAGCAGCAGTTTAGCTGAACAAGGAATAAGGAGAACGAAATATTTAAAAGAAGGATTTTAAAAATATAGGGATAATTATACTTAATATGGTAATTTAGTCATTTAAGAGGAGGAAGGAGAGCGTGCAAAGAATAATTAGACAATTTTCAAATTTATTTCCTGCATTTGTAAGTGGCTTATTTTTTGGTGTTTTTTCTACTTTACTTATTATTTTTGTTTTAATAAAAACAGGTCTATTAAGAAGTTTTTTCAATTAATGGATGCTTGAGTTGAAGATCCAGCTGCCAAACCATGCGGCTTTTTCTTATTGAACTAACGAACAGTTTAGTTTAATAAGGGTTAAATTAAAATGGCTAGAAGGTAATTTATGGAATATAATGTAAGGGAGAGGGGGGGTAATTTGACTGCAATTTGGTTTTTTATTATTTTTATTCTCGGCATTTTGGGATTTGCTTTAATAATCGACTTGAGACGTAAGAAAAACAATAATAATCCTCAAATACCAACTCATTCGAACGCTAAGCCAGGAGATAGTTCAAACTATACGATGGGTGATAATAAAGACACTGGTGGATTTCAATAAATATTTCTTGAGACTAATGAGGGCGATTCTTCATCAAAGGAGGTCGCTTTTTTATTATTTAATCAAATAGATTGTGAAATGTTGTACTTAAGCTAACGGGGGCTTTAGTTCAATAACGCTATTCAACAATCGGGCGCAATTCTGCAGCAAGAATTACGCTCTTTTTATTTATTTTAAGGGCCAGATTGTGGAGTAACTTTATATTACGTAGTAGAAACAAAGCGTGTAATAATCAAAAAAACTGTCCTAAAAAGGTAACGGGTTCCGTTTTGGGAGAGAAAAATGCTAATAACATTGTAATAACAGGACAAATGAAACCAGAGTAGCTATAAAATTAGCGATAATAATAACACAAAAAAGGCATCGGTTTAATTCGATGCCTTTTTAATCATATTTATTCTGTGTATCCGATTACTTTACCAACAAAATTATCCTCATTTAACACCATCATTTTGCCACGCAACCAATCATCACCAATTAAATAGAATTCTTTGTCAGAAAGTTTAATTTCTTTCATACTTTTTTCGAAAAGTTCTATCATACCTTTTTTATCGTATTCATTTCCCTCGTTATCCATCTTTTCAAAATAACTTTCTTTATCTAAGCCCACTCTATGTGCATTTCCGTAAAAGGCTTCTAATTTCTTGCTGTTAATATAAATTTGACCCTTAGTTATCTTAATTTTTTCACCAGGAAGCCCAACTACTCTGGATATGTCTTTTTCTCCATCCTCATTATCAAAAAAAATAACATCTCCTCTAGAAATATCAGATATATTTACTTTTAGTTCAATAGCTAGAGTTTTATCAAAATAATCGTGATTTCCTCTGTCCATATTATCGTACATATGGTGGTGAGTTATTATTTCGGAACCAACATTTTCAATTATCGCAACATCTGGGGTTGTTTTATCATCTGAAAGTGATTCTGACGAAGCATTAAAGGAACAACCAGTCATCAAAAGTAACAAAACAATAATTAACATACTATATTTCATAAAAACCCCCCCTTTATTTATATTTTACAGTAATAATAGTAAAAACCTACTTAATTCTTTGTCTGAATTTTGAATTTTTAATAATTTTTGTAGAAAGTCGATCTTGTTACTCGACTTATCTCAAATTTGTGAAGAGTTGTACTTAAATTAACGGGTGCGGTTGATCCAAGAAGGATTACGCACTTTTTTGTTGAGTTTACTAAGCTAACGGAGCAGGTTAGTGAAATATCATAGGTGTATCAAGAGGGGGAATTAATGTGACAAATACTCCGTATTCCGTTTGGATTGAAGCTGAACAGTGGGAACAGTTATGGAATGAAGATGATGATAATACTGGCGTTGTCGTAAGGTTTGAGGGTGGTTCCGAATGGATGGCAACCTTCTTTACTTATCAAAATATTTTTAGCATGGCAAAGAAAAATGAGGAAACAGGAGAATGTTTAAGAGGTAGTTATTTTTGGGCAAGTGAAATGATTTTGGTGAGGAAAGTCACTCGGATTGATATTGAAGTGGTTATAAAAAACTTGTTAGCTGATGGTACTTTTGAAAGTGTATTTAAGTTGTGTGAAGATTAGCTTGTTGTACAAACGGGGCAGGATAGTTGAAGAAGGAAATGTAGTTCACATATTTATGATGTTATGATTGCCCATCAAAACACTCCTGATGACTTAGATCTTACTTATTATCAATAAAATGAAAACAAATCTAAAAAAAGTATATAACTTATTTAAAAAGATTATATAATAGAAAAAGTCATGAGCGAATTAGCCCATGACTTTTTCTATTATATATATTCAGTATTTTACATCTATTTTCCTGTTCTATATCATGTCCAAAGAAAACCATTGGATTCTTTTTACTAACAACTTCTTTTAAACGTTTTATTGATGATAAAGCCAATTCTGAATCAAGTACCCTGAATGGAACTTCATCTTCAAAATTCTCTTTCGTATACGATGCATCAATCTTTAATAACACTGGACCAGAGTTCTTCTGCTTCCCCTTTTTCTTTCCATCTCAAATGGTTAAATAGAACGTTCACCACTGTTGTTTATTGATTATAGTATTATTCTTCGAATCTCATTTCCCTAAAGTAGATAAACTTTACATGGCAATATCGTAAAAATAATCATATTTTTTTATGCTGTTTTTTCTGATAACAACAAATGAAACATATTCACACAGCATTGCTTTGGCCAAAAATACCTAATTAATCTCTTTCTTTAACTTTTCACAATAGAATGTGAAGGTTTTCTACCATGCAGTAAATAATAAATACCAATTCCGATTATTATAAGGAATGAACAATAAAAATATAATGTTCCATGATTAAATTTAGCTGCGGCAATACCAAAGATAAATGATCCAATGCCGAACCCAAAATCATATATAGTAAGGAATGTAGCCGTAGCTAATGTCTTTTTTTTAGGTGGTGCTACTTGAATAGCAATGGTTTGAAAACTTGGAAACATGGTTCCCCACCCAACTCCAATAAAGGCTGCTGATGTAAGAAATAACAAGGACGTATTCGATATACTCAATAAAAAAGTACCGACTCCAAAGCATAAAATAGCTGGATAAATTATAATATTTGCCCCGAATAAATCATACCATTTTCCGGTAAATGGTCGGGAAATTAAAAGTACCACTGCGTACACAACAAAAAAATAACCACCAGCTTCCACTAAACTTTGCTCTTTAGCATATATGGAAACGAAGGAGATAATTCCAGAATAAATCATTCCAAAGAAAGCTGAGACCAATGATACAGGAATGGCGGAATTTTCTAAATAACCTCCAAATTTCATATTTGTTTTTCGTTCAATTACCTTTTCTGGCATAGAAGCTTTCTTAGGTAATTTAACAAGTAACCCTGCAACGAGTGCAAAGAGAGCACAAAATACATTTATAATGAACATTACATTTGTCCCTGTTTGTTGCATAACAGTCAAACCCAAAAAGGGACCAATAGCCATAGCAAGATTTAGCGTTAGTCCATAGTACCCCATACCCTCTCCTTTGCGAGATTCCGGGATGAGATCGGCCACAATTGCTCCAGTGGACGTTGTGGCCATTCCAAAACCAATTCCATGAAAAAAGCGAAGAATTAGTAAGCCAGTCAGAGATTGAGGAATAAAATACAAAATTGAAGCTGTGAAAAGGACAAGGAGGGAACTTATAAAAACGACATGCTTTTCTGCCTTTTCGAACCATTTACCTGCAAATAGGCGTGTTAGGATGGATGCAATCAAAAAAACTGTAGTAATAAGTCCAGCTTCAGATTCGTCACCATGCAATTTTTGTATAGCGTATATAGGTAGTGTAACCAATAAATAGAAAAATGCTGTAAACACGAGAAAATTAGTAATGGCAATACTGATAAAATCCCTTGTCCATAATCGGGGTTTATCCAATATTTCCACCTCCCAGATCAAAATTTTTTCTAAATTCATTATTCAGTTATACTGTCATTTCTAAAAGGTACAGTTTATAATAAATGCAAATGACAGATGAGGTATTTCAACGATGAATGAACTAATAATTAATATCAATCGAGAAAGTAACACGCCTATGTACCAACAAGTTTATCAATATATACGAACTCAGATTTTATCTGGAAAATTAGAAAGGAATACAAAGTTGCCATCAATTAGACAACTTGCTCTCCAATTAAAGGTCAGCAGGAACACAACTCAGGTAGCCTATGAACAATTGCAATCGGAGGGATATATTCGAAGTGAGAACAAAAAGGGGTTTTTTGTAGATGCAACTATATCGGATGAGATGCTTACTTATGAACCTATTAGAGAACACCAACATGAAAAAAATCAAAATGACATAAAAATTATTGACTTTAAGATTGGGACAGTGGATCAAGAGAACTTCCCTTTGAAAAAGTGGAGAATGATTACAAACAAAATCATAAATGACTCTAGCATGTTTTCATACGGAGAAAAACAAGGCGATATTCAATTAAGAAAGGAGCTAGCAGATTACTTGTTTCAATCAAGAGGGGTTAATACTTCTGCTGAACAGATTATTATTGGTAGTAGTACACAACACTTGTTATTTCTTTTGTCGCTGTTGCTAAAGCAAGACTATCATTATTTGGCAGTAGAAGACCCTGGATATAATGTGGCAAGGGAACTATTTGCTCTTCAATCATTTATCATTGATCCAATCCCGGTAAAAGAACAGGGCATCCAAGTCGAACGGCTTTTAAAGTCGCCCTCAAGACTTTTATATATTACTCCTACTCATCACTTCCCATATGGAGTAACTATCCCTGTCAATGAAAGATTAAAGTTAATTCAATGGGCAAAAAGAGTGAATGGATATATTATTGAGGATGATTACGATAGTGAATTTCGATACATCCATCAACCTATACCGTCTCTTCATAGTTTAAATTCTAATGATAGGGTGGTTTATTTAGGAACTTTTTCAAAAGCATTGCTACCTTCTATCCGTGTTAGTTATATGGTTTTGCCTAGGAGTCTAGAAATTGAATATAAAAAGATACTCCCTTTGCTTGAGCAAACATCCTCAGCTATTCATCAGAGAACGCTGGCAACCTTTATGAATGAAGGATATTGGTACCCACACTTAAGGAAGATGAAAGCATTGTATAAACGTAAAATGAATCTATTGCATAAGGAATTACTAAAACACTTTAAGAATTATGTTGAAATAAAAGGTGGTAGCTCCGGAATTTCCCTTATTATCGAAGTAAAAACAAAAATGAGTGAAAAAATGCTAATTGAAAGGGCATTTGAACATGGAATTATAGTTTATCCTTGCTCAAAATATTTCTCGGAATATGTACCACAATATCCACATATTCAACTTGGATTGGGTAATTTATGTGAAGAAAAGATAATAAAAGGAGTATCTCAACTAGCAAAAATTTGGTTGTAATCTTATTAGAGGTACAACCCCATCGCTATTAAGTTAAGATTTTAAGTTTTTACTACTATTGGACAATTGAATTTCTACCAAGATTGGTTGAAGAGAGTTTGTGAGAAATTGCACTTAAACTAACGGGGGCGATTGTTCAATAAGAACAGTCGCTTTTTCACTAAAGGGGTAGTTTGGTGAAAGAAGGAATATACGATTTGGATGAAGAATTTACATCTTCATAAGTAGGTATTGAAGGAATTAATATTTTATTGAGGTGAATTATATTGAAACGTCTTTTCATAGGTATATTGGTGATAATGATTATACTTATTGGAATGTATTTTTTGACTACTACTGGTGCTTAAATGTTTTTTCTTTTTCAAGTAACAGGGCTTTAGTTCAATAGCGATATTCAACAATCGGGCGCAATTCTTGAAGAGGAATTGTGCCTTTTTCAGTAATCGGGCCTTTTAGTTGAACACTCTTGTTCAACTAAAAGGAATAGTTTATTAATAGTAGATTACGAATATATGTTCCTGTGGTAATATATAGTAAAAAAACTAAGGAGCAACCACGTCTATGGAAAAAGTTGAATTAAAACATTTTTCGAATGAATATTTAGATGTATTAAATTCTTTTGAACTCCCTGAAGAACAAGGGCAGTTCACTGCTTTACCAAGAAAGATTTTAGAGGTGACAGAAGGGCAACATCGAATTGTTATTTTAAGCGAGAATGAACCTGTAGGATTTTTTTTATTACATTCAACTGAACGAGTAAAGGAGTATTCGGATAATCCGAAAGCTATGTTGTTAACTGCATTTTCTGTTAATCATGCGAAGCAAGGGAAAAGTTATGCTAAACAAGGTATGCTCTTACTAAGTGAATTTGTAAAAACTGAATTTCCTAATTGTGATGAAATCGTTTTAGTTGTTAATCATAAAAATATTCCTGCTCAGCGACTGTACTCAAGAGTAGGTTTTGAAGATACAGGTAAAAGAAAAATTGGTCCTATTGGTGAACAGTTTGTAATGAATTTATTGTTGCAAAATACTTAACTCATCTTCTACTATAGGGCGTGATTCCAGGAGTACAGTGTGCCGGAATCGGGCCAGATTATTGAAGATTATCAAGGGAAAACATTAACTGTGACAGACGTAAAAATGTGTTTCTAAATCTAGAAGGAAGGTTAATTATGAGTGTATTTTTAAAATTTAATGGAATACGTCCTAATAATGAAATGGGCAAAAAGCAGAAAGCATATTCTGTTTTATTTTCTTTCATTTTTGGATTTGCATCAGGTCTTATTGCTAAAATACTTGATTCGACTTTAATTCCTAACGAACTTTCATTCTTAGGGTTAGTTGGAAGTAATTTGGGTGTATGGATATTTATTCTTTCCTTGGTAGCTGCCTACTCTTACACTCCCAAATTAGCCGCAACACGTGTTTTTGTATTCCTTATTTCAATGCTATTTTCGTATTACATGTATACGATCTTAATTCTTAGCCTTTTTCCAATAAAGTATATTGTTTTTTGGTTCTTGGCTGCATTACTATCAATAATTCCAGCCTACATAATGTGGTTTTCTCGTGCTGACCACTTAATTTCTAGTATTATTATAGCGTTACCAATTTCCGTAATTGCATTTGAAGGGTATAAAATCTATCTTTCTACGGTAAAGTATTATGAAAAATTCATGCAATACGAAAATGTTCTTATAAGTAAGGGAAACTATTTTTATATGCTTGGCACTGAAATATTATATGCTTTAATGATAATTATAATTTTACTTCTTGTACCGAAAAGAAAAAAGCAATGTTTATATATTATTCCGTTTTCAGTAGTCGTATTTTTTGCCTTAGTGGCAGTATTACCTTAATTATTAGGATATTCCAATGAGCTAATCTTCAAGAATCGGGCGCAATTCTTGAAGAAGAATTGTGCCTTTTTCAGTAATAGGGTCATTTAATGCAGGAAGAATATCAAGAATAATTGAATACTTCTGGAAATGATGGTATGGTGTTGGTGAAATTTTTTTACTTAAACTATCTGACAGGTTTGTTTAATAAGGAGGTTAAAGGAACTTTTTATAAAAAGACACGTCTAAGAAGATGAAGGAGGGATAGAAATTGACAATTAGAAACCCCTTAAGTCTTTTTATTACAATTGTACTTTTAGTGATTTCTGGTTGTAGTGTTAAAAATTCAATGCCAGATGAAATGCCGAATGACTTTGATTTTTTAGTACAATTTGGTGTAGGGAGCAAAAATGAAATAAATACTTTTGATAATACAGTTACAAAAGATTTAGTAGTTGATGGGACCATAACTGAAAAAATACCATTAACAAAAGAAGAAATAAAAAGGGTATATAAAAAAATGAAACAGATAAATGTATTAGAACCAAAGAAACTTGAACCAAAGAAAAAAAGCTGTATGCAAATTCCATATGATGAAGATAAATGGAAAATAAAATTAAATGGGGAGACAATTACATTTTATTTGTCTGAAGAATATTGCAACCCCACCAAGGATGCCAAAAAACTAATTGAATTACGAAATTATATTTTAGATATTGTTTTAAACAAGGATGAATATAAAAAATTACCAGAATCTAATGGTGGTTATAAGTAATTAATTTATTCTTCATCAACATAAAGTCTACTTTGTGAAGAAATGTACTTAGACTAACGGGGGCTATTCTTCAAGAAGGAGAATGGCTTTTTCTTATTGAAGTAAAGAAGCAGGTTAGTTGAAGAAAAAACGAAAATTGAAACCTCCAATATGTTAAAATATAGAAAAAGTGTACAAATAGGGGGTCAAGACAATTTTACCAAGGAAAATAATATCAGCGTCAGTTTCTGGGACTATCTTTGCGATTATTTTAGGATTAACTCTGCCCGATCCTTTTGGTAATATAAATCTTAGTTCAATCCAAAGTTATTTATTATCTACCAGTACGATTATCCCAATATATATGATGTATAGTTTTCCAGTAATCTTAATTTATGGCGTGTTTACGTCAATTATTAGTGATAAGGTCGGAGATTTTATAGCAATCAAAGTTAATGAGAAAAAGGTAGAACTTATTGTTTCTGGAGCCTTGCATATCATTTTTGGTCTGATATTGTTCTGGGTTAGTCTTGGAGCATCTATATTATTTTTTATTACCGATAGAATATTGGGAAGTCGGTATAAAAAGTACAAGTGGTTGGAAGCAATTAAAAGTTTGGCAATTCCTGTATTGACGTGGCTTATATTTATGGGAATTGTTTGGGGTAATGATATGTTTTTTAATTAAAGGATGGAATCCTTTTAAAGGTAGGTTGCTTTTTCTCTATTCTAGAAGAAAGTTTGTGAAATATTGTACTTAAACTATCGGGTAGCGATTGTTCAACAGGGGCAGTCGCTTTTTCAGCTAACAGGCAGGTCAGTGTGATGTAAAACAATTACAAAATATCCATTTTGTGTTAAAATAAGAATAATGATAATCCTTAACTTTCTGAAAGGAAGGGACCAAATGAAGCTAAATCGACACCCCCGTCCAACAGACCATTATGATAAACAACTTTACCAAGTTGATGAACAAATTTGTGCTTTATTAAAACAGCGTAAGGAGCTTTCAAACAATAATCCAGGTTTTCCACCTGATGATGTTATCTCTAATTGGGCTATAAAGTACGATCTTTATGAAGAATATTTAAATTCATTATTTGTGGCACTGAGAATGGAAGGTTTCTTTAAACCTCGTGTTGAACCGACTGGATTTAGAAAGCACTTACCTGTTTTAAAATCAATAGAAATAGATGATCGTTTTTATTCAGTTACTGCTATTCAACAGTACGAGAATGCTAGCATAGTACAACTTCATATCGATTGGGATGAGCCCGATGATTCACCAATTGACCGAATTAACAGACGCAATAATAATTCGTTTGAACTGTTTATAAGCAAGCAATATGATTGTTGGCAGAAACGAGCAGGAGGCTCAATAGGTCATTTAACATACAATTTTGTTGTTTCACCACCGTTACCTGATGATATTTCAGAAATTGATTTAGTATTTAAAGAATATAGCGACACTTTAAAGGATAAACCAACAGGTCTTGAAATTGTAATTAATTTAGAGTGACTTCACTAACGGGTGCAAGAGTTTAACAAGGGGTTGCTGCGCAGCTCCTTTCCTTATTGAGCTAAAGGGGCAGGTTAGTTGAACACAAATGAGCAACTTTTTGTTCCAAAATATGTTATTCTTAAACATTAAATGTTATGATTTTTCAGAACTTTCAAACCACTCAGGAGGATTAGATATGATAAAAAAACTGTTTCTGCCTTTATTATTTATTGTTTTAGTCGGCTGTTCAGAGGAATCAAGCAATAAGGAAAACAATGAAAATTCCTTGTCTATAAATACTCAACAAAATGGTTCTTCAGAACATCAAAACTTAATGAAATTAGGTGATTTTAGAGAAGTTAATGTTTTGCCATTAGAAGACGAAAATGGATATGAATTTAAAGATTTGAAACTGGATAATGCTCAGGCAATTATTTTTCAGCCTATACATTTAAAGGAAGGAGAAAAAGTAACCTTAACATTACAATTACAATCTAATGATTCATTCAACAACGTTAATATAGGCATCATAAAAGATTATTCCTTTGATTCGACTGCCAATTATGAAATTGAGAGTATTTATTCAAAAACTACCGATAAGGAATTAACAGTTACTTATATAGCTCAGGAAGACTCTACTTACGCACTGTGTATTTTGGGAACTATGGCGGACACTGTTGGTCTTACTGGAAAAATAGTAAAATGATTTATTAAGCTAACGGGAGCTTTAGTTCAATAACGCTCTTCAACAATCGGGCGCGTTTGTGGAATAAACAAATAATTGTTTGTTATGGTATTGTGGTAAATTTTGAAGTTGTTCAAAAAGGACATTGACTCTCTCTAGAACGTTCTTTAATACTAGTTTCCCATTCATGTCCTTTCGCACAAATCCACCAAATTTTTTTATTAGATCCATAAGAGAAATTCGAAGGTTTTAAATCACCGTTTTTAGTTGGATGCCACTCGGCTATAAGATTTGGGAATAAATCAAAAAAAATATTTGTTTTTGGCATTTAACCGCACCCTTATAAAAAAAGAACATATGCAGTAATCGATTCTTAGTCCTTACTAAAATTTTAGAACATGGAAAATACAAATTATATTGTTAATAAAATCTTTACAAAGTTTTATAGCAGATGCAAGAGATTGTTAATAAACTATTGGGGTGCAGTTCAGAAGGGATTAACGCTTGATTTGTTGAATTTATTGTACTAACCAAGCAGGTTAGCATTTCTGTAGATTGCTATTTTCGGATTTTGAAAAATATAGGGCTACTCAGTAAGATATGAGTATAGACACCACTCTAACTCAAATCCTTAAGGAGGAACCCCTAATATGGAGTTTAAAATGCAAGACAAACAAAATCAACTAATAGAGAAAATTTCCGATACGCACCTGGTTGTTGGTGTGGACATTAGGTGATCCTCTTATATTTGAAAATAGTGAAGAGGGATTTGAGGTTTTATTAAACTGGTTGAACAAGCTTAAACAATTTTAAACTTTCGGTTATTTCTGCGCGTCAAAAGACTGGAAACCTAATTATTTTTTGTTCACCTAATAAAGGAAAAAAATAATAGCTTGCAAGAAATTTAGAATGCTACATTTAATAAAATATATACTTTTTTATAGATAAATTTGTAATGAAAATTGCTGTTTAATTTTTTTAGCTTAACTATAGAGGAACATTTTTGAAAAGGATTGTGCAAGGTAACTGTAAGGCTACCACTTAGAAATAAACACTAATCAACTTCTACAACTAATTCAGCAAAGTGCTTATTGTCTATAAAAACATTTAACTGCCAAACACCTGGCTCTTCAAATAATAAAGTTGATGGCATTGACTTTATAGCACCTAAATTAGCTTGTGTATAAGGTTGAATAGATTCATATATCTTTTCATGCGTATTTAAATTAACTAATAATGGAGTTTTTTTACCAGACAATAAATGCGTACCTTCTAATTTAAATGTTCCAGAAATTTCATTTTCTTCACCCCAAAAGTGCCATAGTACTTTTTGGGATTCTTTAGCTTTAAATTTTAAATTAAGAAACCCTATCCTCCCTTCAATTCCTCTCATTTCATGACCTTCCGTAATGAATGTGGGAGTGAGATTGTAGCTAATTTTTTCTTCACCATCCTTTTGTTTATCTTCAATTTTAGTATTTTGACTATTAGGACTGCACGCTGAAATTACAAAGAAAACACTAATTAAAAATAACAAAGTAGTTCTCATTTTATCTCAACCTTTCAGCTTTTTATAGACTCATTATCAAATATTCCATAATAATACTATTATATACTTATTGAATAATTTTTAGCATCAAGAGTCAATTGAAGTATTATTTTTAAGTTCTAGCTTATTTTTATAAACCCATGAAGAAAGTAAAACGCTAAATTCAAATAGTATAATCAGTGGAATAAATACTAAAGATCCGAAATTAAATCTGGTGGTGAGATAATAACAGAAATAATAATTAGAATGAAATAAGCTATTATTCGAGATTTTCTTAAAATAAATGGATTAATGATATTTAGTCTTGTTAATAATAAGATAACGAGAGGCATTTGGAATAATACAGTTACAGGTATAACAGTATTAAAAACGAACCTGAAATATTCTAATGCACCATATGCTTGTACCATACCAATCTTTTCATTAACACCAGTAGTAAAATTAAGTAGTGAAGGTAACATGATAAAATATGTTTTGTTATTCCTCCGTGGCTACTGTGGGGATTTTTTATCAATAAAAACGCTGAAAATGTAGCGAAAGAAAATAGATAATAAGATTAGGGGAATACAGCTGGCTGCTTGGTATTGAGGAAGGTAATGATTATAAGACCTGTGGGAATTATGGAGTTTGTACCAGCAAAAGCCAGAGCGAAAGTGTACAGTTTGCAGGATAAACTTAAAACTTCTAAATACCACAAGATAAGCATCGGTCATTTAAACCGATGCTTTTTTTGTAGTTTTGATTATGGACTTACTGAGTTGGCTATCTCTACTAAAATTTCTGGTGTTGCTTGGTCTGAAACAGCTTTGTTAATGTTTAGAACATACTGCCAACCTTTTTTTTCGAATACCAAAAGATTAAATCCTCTTGCGATTTTTGTACTATAAATCGCTTTGCTTCCATCTTTAAGTTTTAAGGTTTGGTCAATATGCTCCTCCCTTATCGGTAAACCGTACGTTAATGGCTTTACCCTAATCATATAGTGATTTTTTGGTTTATCTTTATGTCGGTATTCAATTTCAAAACCATCGTTTATGTCACCATCCAAGTCACTAAGCCTGCCGAAAATGTGTGTAAATTCAATTGGAGGTATTTGTATTGGCAAACCAATATCCTTTTTAAAATGGTCTTTACTTTCTTGCAACGCAACATTAACTTCCTTGAAACCAATGTCAAAAAGCGATTTTTGAAATTCTTCACTTGTGTAGTTAGCTTTAGCTCCGTAAGAAATCGAGTAGGCCAAAATAATACACAAAACGAAGATTTTTAATATCTTGATAATTACCACGTCCTTGAATTTTTTCTGGAAACATGCTTAGACATTATTATCCGCATTTATTACCTTAGATATAAAAAATCCTCAATATTGAATTTCTACAAACAGCTTTTAGCACTAAAATTAGCACCTAAATAAACATATCAATATTACATAGGACAATAATTATTGTCCGCTTGTTAATTCGTTTGTTAATTGTACTGTTATTTCTATACTAATTTATCTATAAATGTTGATATAACAATAAAAAATGAAGACCAAATCTCTATGCGAAATGTATTCTAAATCAATGACTATTTAATGTTTTCTTTCCCTAAATTGAACCCGTTATATTAATATAGGGGTTTTCTTTTGACCTTAAACTTCATTTGTATTGTTCAACTAAAGGGCCATTATCTTGTATAAGAAGTAAGCTTAATATTTATGTTAAAATTCAATGAAAATCAATTTATAAATAACTAAAATAGCAAGGGAGTAAAAGTCGATATTTATGAAACTAAAAGAAATTATGGGAAAACATTTTGATGGCCTTTCTATAACACCAGATTTTTACCATCAATGGAAAATCGGTATACATCTAGAATTAGGAAATGATATTTATCAGATTGGTGATAATAATCGCCTTAACATGGAAAGGTTTAACACGATTTATGAACAGGTATCTGCTATTGTTTCTATACTTTTCAAGAAAATGGATGACGTCTTAGTGGGGGTAGTACCAGCGTTGCTGTCACTACCCGCAAAGTGGATGGATATTATTGGTAATTATAAGTGCGATTCTTCACAATCAAAAATAACGTGAAAAAAAAGGGTGATTACCTTCCGATGTATCACCCTTAGTTAATAAAAATTATTATTTTAAAGCGATGTTCCACGCTTCATAAAATTCTTTAACCGTTGAATAACGATTATCTCGCTCTTTTTCGACAGCTTTAATTGCTACTTCATATAATTTCTTGTTGGCTTCCCACTTTGAAAATGAGTGATCCAATTCGCCACCTAACAACCCAAATGCTATTGCTCCCATTGTAAATACATTGGTCTTTGAATCAATAGGACTTCCTAGAGTAAACTCTTCTGGAGATTTAGATCTTGTAGCACCCCAAAAATGCTCCCCTAAATCATTTACAGAAGGTGATATACGATAAAAATCTATATCACATATTTTTGTTTGATGATTTTTAAAATCGTATAAAATACTTCCATCATAAAAATCTACGGCAACATATCCTTGTGATTCTACATAAGTATGAAAAGCAAAAATTGTATTAAGTGCATCAATGCGTTTTTTAATTTCAAGATTCTTAAAACGATAGAACGGCGATTGTGGGTGAGTATATTTAGCTATTCCAGCAAAAGACCAGTGAGAATGCAGGCATTCACCTTCGAACCATTCAAATACTGCTGCATATCCATTTTCAATGGGGAAATGGTTCATCAATTTTATTAAATTTGGGAATCATCATGGAATAAGAAATATACGGATCGAGGTGTTCGCAAAATATTAGCTAAATACTCAGAGGAAGCAGGGCTTGCCCAAAATCTGTCGCCACACAAGCTACGGCATTTTCTATTAACTTGGTTGAAAAAACAAGGAATCGATGATGCTTTGATTCAACCATACTCAGGCCATGAAAGCAGAAAATCCTTGGAGGTCTACTCAAAGCTGGCTATTACGGATGCCCAACAAGAATATAACGAAGTAATCAATAAATTTCCAATTTAATTCCATCTACTTTGCGGGTGATGTCAACAACGCTGGTACTACCCCGTTGTCCGGTTTTTTTGTAAGTTTCAAAGATAAATAGTGATTCGACTAATCGGCGAAAAGAAAACACCTCTCCAATGAAAGGTGTTTTTTATCAGCTGTCCTGTTTTATAAACGACTCCAGTTCATTCACCTTGTCGCCATTCGTTAAGTGTGACACTCCAAAAGAATTCCCTTTGCCGCCCTTATTGATGGCAACGTCCAAATCGTTGAGTAATTGTCCCATGTATTGATACGCCGTCTCCATGCTTGCCGGTACGGGTTTCCAATCCTCAGCATGTTCAAGGTTGTCCTTTTCTTTCCCCGTATCATCGATATGGGCGGTCCGTTCAAATTGATCATGGCTTATTCCAGCTGCAAGCATTCGCAAGTTGGCAAAGTCCTCATCGAAACTTTCATTTTTGTCATCAATATAGTGCTGCATATTTTCATAGAGATCATTGGTTTTTGTATAATAAACAAATCCAACATCTTCTTGCTTTAATTCATCAAAACTTTCCTCCGGTGCCCGATTGAACTCCGCCGCCATTTCAGCAATCCATTCTTTTGCTTCCGGAGAAAATTCAACCGTATCATTTTCAATCGCGGCTGGCTGATCGTCCGTTTTCGCAACCGATTTAGCGTCATTTCCATTACATGCCGTCAACAATCCGGCTGCCAACATACCGACCAATCCGATTTTAATGATTTTCAAAAACAGTCCTCCCTTTAACAGAAACCATGACCCGCATTCTTCTAAAATGAATGATGGCAACCTTCTAATATTTTACATATCCATTATATTCGTCTTTCCAACCATATACAAGAGTTCTCGCAATGTTTTGAACTTAATTATGATATACTTTGTGCGATAGGTTCTCAAAGGTAAGGGAGGGTTAAATCAAATGATCAAACGTAATAAGATGGCCATCATTTGCCTTGGTGTCAGCGTATTCCTTCTGCTCATACAATTGGTGATGGATACAAAGGGTGTTTACTTTCAACTAGGGCCGCCATCCAAAGGCATCGGGCATCATACCATAAGCGCCTTGCTCATTATTGCAGCCGTCATTTCAGCTGTATATATGTTAACGGATAAAGGGATGAAATGGATGGCGATAGGGGTTGGGATCTTTTTCATCTTAGTGACTAGCGCACCGAATCTGCTCATGGAAACCAAATACACCACGTTCTCCTCACCCGATCAAAGCGAAAAATTTGTGGTGATCGAAAAAGGGTATGTAAAACTTTACCAGATTTCCAATTCAGGCTTATTCATGACCGCTTTGACCAAGACCAGGCTCGATGTAGATCGGGAATACAAACCATTTTCGGAAGGGGCTTATGAATTGGAATGGGAGTCACCCAATACATTAATCGTCCATTATGCTTTTAATTATAAGCACCAGTTTAAAACGATTGAATTGCAATACCAAAACGATTAACTCGACGCCAAATTCAAAGAAGAAAGGCTAACCGCCATATGGTGGTTAGCCTTTTTGATTCGAGAACTCTATTCTTCGTTTGATAGCCGAACAAGGATGTCCTTGAAGGCCCTGGCCACTTCTTTCCCGTCCTCAACGGAAAAACCAGGGGTATCAATGGCAGTCATGAATAACCATCGCAACTCCAGCATACCCGCCTCATCCGATGTCAGTATATATGTGCTTTGAGATTGCACTAAATTAGGGTCTCCCGAGAATCGACTTTCAAAGAATAGACTGAACCGTACTTTATATCTATCTTCATAGTAATGTCGCAATAAACCATTTATTGGCTGTGGGATATTGAGGAGCATATTTCCGATGTTCACCGCATCCACATCCCCTATAAAATCGGTCATTGAAAACCTACTCTTGGTTTCATCGAGATGCCCAATTAGGTGTAATGCTGCGTCATAAGCTGAGTCGAAACCCTCTGCAACCGCAGATGTCCCAGCAGCGTCAACCAAATCCCCGGCCCAACCAGCAAAATCCACAATGGCCTTATTGATCGTTCCATGATGTAAAACACTATTCAGGGTGGCTGCTAAATGATAAACACCTATATCGACCTTAAATTTTGGATCGTAGACTTCATTAATGGGTGGGTTATTTAATTGACTATCTACCTTAGCCATAAATTCGTCATCCAAAAAACCAGCTGCCATATTCCAAAGAGATCCAAAATAACGCTTTCCTCTCAGATATTGGCATACGAGTATATTTGCCTCTGGAATATCCCCACCCGTGTGATCAAACGCAATATCATAGATTTTATCCACTAAATCAAAGAATACGTGGTTCGACATGTCTGGATTGTCAGGGTATTGAGCTTGAGGGTCTACTTTGCTTTCCCCATTGTATCTGCCAGACTTGATATTGTTGTCAATTTCGATTTGGCCTGTACCAGAACCGATCGAAATAGTGGAAATTTGGTCAAAAGCCCAGTTCCCAGGGAGAGGGTAACCAAGGTTACCACTATATCCAGTGGACATGCCGCTCACAAAACTTGTTGTGGCCAACCCTTGCGCAGAAACTCGGATACAAACCGCTCTTGGCCCGTAAACCCCGATTTTATAAATACCCCCAAGATTACTCATTCTCTCGTTCACCCCAATAAAATAAGGGATGATATTCTCTGTTATTTCGTGACCAAGGACGTCAAAATCCACAGCAAAATAAATGGTTGTACCCTTCAAGAAGCCATACTCCCTGGCGGCATTCAACGCCGCCTGAGCGTCAATGCGACCTTGTTCAAGACTGAAATAGTCCAAATAACTCCCGATCGTCTGATAGATTGGGAAGACAGTCAATCCAGCGTTGAAGATGTTCTGCAGCTCACCAGGTTGGATTTTTTTATTCAACGAGGAATTAGGCACATTCGTTAAGTAACGCCCCACTGTCTGATACCCTGCCGCTTTCAGAGCTTGTGCCCGCGCAGGGGTAATCATGGTTACACAATCACAAGCCGTCCCTTTTCTGGTTGAATCCCCGGTACTCACTAAAGCGGAAAGCCATGTTTGCTTTCCAGTGACACCATCAGCAGGCAACATGCAAAAACTTTGAAAACTCAGTACGGCTTGTCTGACGGCACTGTCGTAAATCCCGCTAAAGGATCCAGGGTCAAACCCGTTCACATAGAGGGCATATTGGAGCAACTTAACAAAGTTGCCACTGCTACCTAAACTTAATGTCGGCAATCGGTCCCTGGTCGTCGGACCCACGCTGCCTGTTTGAAGGCTTGGCTCAATCCCTTCTTCTGTTTGAATGCCATAGATCAACGCTCTATTCGTTCCTCTTTGATAATGGCCGTCACATGGCTGCACGCCGGACGTTGTATAATATTTGTTATTCAATTCCTGCTGCATTTGCCGAATTCTAGGATCGCCGCCGATTGTCAGAACATAGGCATCCATGGTCAGGAACGCTTTAAACACGTAATCATATACTTTTCCGTTACGAACGGGCAATCCCGCATCGGTTTGCAGTCGAATCACGGCATTCTTTAAGTTCTCATCAAAAATTCCATGGAAGCGGCCTGGATCATAACCTTTGCAATAACAAGCCCCCTGTAGGATTTGAACGATATTTTTCCCTTTCGTCGTTTCGGGTACTTTCCCTAATTCCATTTCACCCCAAGCCTTATAAGCGGAACTTGTACCAGGTCCAAAACTGTCGGCTGGGGTTCCAATCCCCAATTCAATCTGTAGGGCACGCGTGAGGGCATATACCGTTGACCACCCTGTTTTTCCGTTTTCCGGAGCTGGCACATAACCGTTTCGTCCTCCATATGTGCTGTTGACCCATTCTTGAACCATCAAGACCATTAAATCCATATCCAAACACTCCTTCGTTTTAGTTTGTACTTACTCATAGGAACTTCGGGGAAGCGTTCCCCACGTTCCTATGAACAGCTACTTAATAAAGAAAGACTCACATGGTTAAATACAACCCGTTTACACAATTTTCTTCCCATCCCCCAAATCTCATTTATGATTCATCGCTGCGCAACGTCTCGTTCTTTGAGTTGCTCCATCATTTGAAAATAGCCTGGAGTGTTTTCCACATCAAAATTTTTTATACAAAGCAACAATTTCATTTTGATCTCTTGCGATAAATCTTCCCTATCCTGATGGTTGGTTTGGTTCAGGGAAGATAGGATTTTCGGGGAAAACGTCTCGATAACCCTATTCATTGATTGAACATCCGTCTTGGATCGTTTTACAAGCGTGTATAAACTATCTCTCATCTATGTTCCTCCCTCTTACTTGCCGTTTCGAGAAAATCTCTCATTTTCTTCAAAGCCCTCGCATGACTTTTTGAAACCGCCTGCTGGGATCGGTTTAATTTATGGGCTATCTCTGAGTCGGTCAAACCATGAAGATAGGCCAAACTTATAATTTGGCGCTGATTTTCCGTCAATTGCCGATACCCCTCGTATAGCCAATAATTCGTAAGCTGGTCCTCGATTCCGAATGACATCTCAATCTCACTCAGTTCGTCCTTGAACTCTGTTGTCGCCAGCACATCGAGGAGTGATGTTTCTGTTTCGCTGCTCAAAGGTTTATCCAGGATCAATCTAAACCTATCGGCATTTTGCCTATGCCTCTTATCAAAGTTGATGGAGTGAAAATGAATGGTCTTAGATAGATAGCTAGTAAACCAGATCCGAAAGTAAAATTCCTTAAACGATTCATCTAATTGATGGATTAAATGATCGGTTGGGTCTTCAATTACCTGTTTTAATAGCTCCATATTTCCCGGAATGGCCAAAAATGAATGAATGATAGAGTTTTTCAATTGATCTTCGTTCGCCTTCAAATACCCTGTCAAATCCATCGATAAATTGCGCATTTTCAAACGTCCACCTTCCTTTCCGAAACGTACGTTCGTATTAATAACCAAAAAAAATAGGTCTTTCCTATTTGACTAGCTTTACCTCTCTTAAATTGTACCAAAATTTTGTATAATTTTGGAGAATTTACGCAGACGATTTCATTTTTCCTAATTTTTGTTTATGACCTCCGCTAATTTCAGTATGACTTCTTCTAACTTTTCCAATTTCCTCTCAAACCTCAAAAAGAGGTAGGTGGTAATCACAATAGGGAATCCAAAGTTGCCCAGAATAGTAGTCCATAAAGGAATATCGATTGTACTCATAAAGAATCCTCTCTTTATGCTTATTTTTTTCCTACCTATTAGATAAAGAACGTTCGGCACTAGATTTTACAACCATTAACACGATTTTTTATATAAAAAACCTCTCAGGCAAAAAATCACATGAGAGGTTCCTTTTCTTATTCTTGAGTCGTCACACAGCTAGGAATAGCAGGCGTTTAGTGTCTAAACACTGGCGAATAGCAAACGCGCGCCCCAGACCCATTTGGCTCTACTTTTAGGCGATAGTCAAAATTGTTCCTAGATAAATTGAATGTTTGGGAGATCCCATCGTTACTGTATCCGGTGCGTGATCCTGAATCAAACCACTGCCCGATATTTTGATCCCATCGTTGCAATGTCATCGTGTATTTGAATGTACATGGGGTATTCACAAGGACACTGCCAGAGATGGCACTTGCTGAGTAAGATGAACCGCAGACGGTCACCCTTGTTTCACTTGAACAGATACCTGGATACGTTTCTTTACATGCCATTTTGTTCCACACTCCTTAATTGTTTTGGTTACGTAATCATAAAGAGCCATGGCGGTTCCTTTTCACAACCGTTCGGCAAAACTTTTTTATGATCGGTATTTTGTACTAGGGTAATAACAAAAGAGAAGCCAAATTGAACCCTGTATAATTAAAGAACGCAAAAAAGAACCAAGGAACTCTCCTCAGTTCTTAGATCTGCCAATTTATTTTCATCATGGATTTTTTCTATTTATTTGGAAAATATATTGGTGAGGTGATTAGATGGAATTTAATTTTGAAATTATCAAACAATCATATAATGTTTTAAAGGTGGATTACCGCCAAGACGAAGGTAAAAGGTATTTTGTATATGGATATCGAAATGATGAGGCAGAATGGGATTTTGATTATGGAGATCTTTTAATGGTACTGGATGAAAAAGAACAGATAAATGTGCTTAAAAGAAACTTTACCGTGATCTGGGGTAATACCTGCGTAGCTGACACCACACGCAAAGTAGATGTAAATAATTAGTAATAACTAAACCGTATTTCAGAGTAAAGTTCCATTTCTGTTAATGGTATGGGAACTTTGTGGCATAGTAACAGTAATTCCCGTCTTATCCAGCGGACAAAGGGGCTTAGAAAGAAAAAAGTTTCGATACTCACAGTTTCAGGAAATTTTTTCTTCTTACTTTGCGGTCTGTGTCAGCTACGCTGGTACAGGGTCTAGTGGTGGTAAATTCATATCCCCATGAAACAAACAAAGTAGTTTATCCTAACTTTTTCAAACGATATGTAAATGAACAAAAATTAAAGTATTCCTTGCACTTACATGAGTTCCAATGGCAATTCGATGAAGATAATTTATTTGTTCAGCAAATGACATTGTTCTGTAAAGTTTCTAATTTGAAGTTAGAACACCTTTTGAAAACATTAATTCATGAGGATTTCCATTCTTTACAACCTCGATTAAGAAAGGCACATTGCCTTTATGCACCTGATGTTTTTTTAATAAATGTTAATACTAATTGTATTTTTCATTTATACGATGATAGAGGATGTGAAATTATAAGCGCAGATAAAGAACTACATGACAAATTCCTTGAAACTTTTAGTGGTTGGGAATTGCAGGAAAAATCTTAATCTTTTCGTTTAACTACTTAATAGTCTTATTCCACAATCGGGCGCGATTGTGGAACAAAATAGGTAGAAAATCATCAAACTTTTTTATAAAAATCAAACTGAAATCTGCTGAATAAGGGTCCCTTTTGATCAATCTTTTTTCAAAAGGGATTTTTCAAATTTATCGTGAAATATGGGTTTGTTAGGTATTTTTACTCAAACTTTATTTCAAGGTTATAGTAATAATATATTGAAGTTGTTATTAAAATATCTATAACATTGACGCTTCATATTGAAGTAACGGGTAAAGAAAAGATTCCTATTTGACTAGATCAAGAGAATGCGGTAGATAAGCAAGAAAATTAAAAAACAATGATGAGAAAGAGAAATAGTGAAATGTTTAGAACAATATAAAATGAATTAGAAGAGTTTGAAAGCTGTTCTTAAGAGATTTAATGCAAAGATATAGGTATATATATATTGCTTCCTACTCGTTCTCATTAATCATTTCTTGCAGGAGATAGCCATGAGCGGATGAAAAAAAATGTACCTAATAAAATGACTTAAGTATCCTTCCTACGGTTGATATTACTTATTTTCTTCGATTTATTTGAAGTCTTGCTACAAGATACTGAGAAGTGCGTAACAAAAGACCTCAGTCGAGGTCTATGCAATGTCTTATTTTGAAACTATAATTTGATTTCTAGTCTTTCTTTTGAGTAGGAATAAAACCCACCAAAATAATAAATATAAATAGCCTACAATTGTAAAGATAGACCAAGTAGCACCTTGTTGTAATTGAAAAATTAAATATTCAAATTCATTCATTCCTGGTAATCTACCGATACAATTAATCAAACTAATAATTGGAACTGTTACACAGAATACAATGGCTACAATGGATAAGCTTTTCATTTTCTTTTTTACAACACTAAATATAGTAGTTATCAATGTAATTAATAAAACCAAGTAATATATTATCCAAAACCAATTAGGGAGAGTTTCCTAATACATTTTCTTAACCCCTTTTAAAATTATAATTTTAAAAATATTTAATTTTAATATTTACTTTAACAAAATAATAACTAATTACAAAATATATCTCAAAAAACAACAATCTTTTAGAAAACAGCCTTAATTTTTAATTTCCTATTACATTGTTTCAAAATTAAAATGTACATAACTCCTATACATAGGTAATGTGAATTTTGATTAGACCAAAAAGTCAACAGTACCAAGGGGGAGGTAATTGAATAATGTATTTTTTTGAGCTGCGACAATATAGCTTGTAATTCAACTTCAATTTTATTAGTGAATTAATTGAATAATAATAAAAATAGCTTTTCATAATGCCTGATGTGTAAGAAAGACTTCAAGAGAGGAATTTTTGATGTTCTTCACTGAGTTTATCTTGAATTACAATTGTATTAACAAGAAGCTTCCTATTCTTCTTTAATTCTTCAATAAAGTCCTTGTTATCTATTAAAAAGGAGTTGATCAAATCTTTCTGCCCTTTAGATTCTTTCTCATAAAAATAATAAAATAAAGGTGTATTATATTTACAGGCTTCAATGTAAGCACACCGAAACCCCAAATCGTAAATTATTTCTCTTTGACCTTGATAGGTAAGTACTTTTGGTACGCCCCTATTGGAATGGGACATTAAAACTACTCCAGGTCCAGCTTGAATGGCATGTTCAATTCCTCTCTTAGTTACAACAAATAATGGGTTACCGTTAATATCCTTCTTGAATATAGAGTGGAATTCTGTAATAGAAGAATACTTTTTAGGTGATAAAGCAAAAGGATAGCGTATAAGGTGCTTATTCTCAATGCAGTGATGAAGGTCAATACCAACTTCATTTACTTTTATATTTCTTAGAGTGCACAGTTTTATATTGGGGTTATAGTTTGCACACAGGTAACAGTGGGGACATTTGGATTGATTCATAAAAAATTCCTCCTATAAAAAAGAATACAATTATTTGAAAAAACAGATAATGTTTGATACTATTATAATTATTATGTAATAAATGTAGTTTACTGTAAAAAACTCATATTATTATTAACCATTCATTATTTTTTCATAATTCTTAAAGTTATTTTAGGGAGCTGAAATTTGTGAATATTAAGTTTAATCTTGAAAGGAAATTTTCGATATTTTTTGAAAGTAAAGAAATCAGGTATTTAAAAAGTTTAGGGGTAGATTTTCATGAAGATGACCCAAATAATTTTATTCCAATAGCGAAGCATAGAAAGATGTATTATGAAATTATTAAAGAACTGGACATCCAAAAGTTAGAAGATATTTTAATGGGAAATGATAAAAAAGATTAACTTTTCTGTTGACTCTAAGGTAAAAAATAGTATAATAAATTTATAATTATTTCTTGATTGCTCTTGCCTAAGCAGGTAAGAGAAATTATTTTTAAAAACACTGTTCGAGTGTAAAATGTTAGTGGATTTTTTATGTCCTTTTCACATTTACATTGGAACAGTGTTTTTTTGTTGGGAAATTGGACATTTACATTAGCAAGCTACCATTAGAGGTGGGTTGCTATTTTTCTGTTCCACGTTTTTCTAGTATTAAATAAAAAGGTAGGTTGAAAAGTCAATATGAAGAAAGGAGAGTGTTACATATGAAGCTCTGGAGTAACATTAAAATTCATAATATGCAGCATAGAATACTAATTTTGATTTATAGATACAGAGGCCTAACAAATGAACATCTAAGAAGAATTCTTTATAGTCATTTGAAATCCGATATTCCAGGCCAAAAGGCGAATATTTCTAAATTTGTATCTATGCTAAAAAAGGCTAAACTAATTGAGTCTTCTAGTTGTTACCCGTACTCCCGAGAATTAATTCATAATCTGACGAAAAAAGGAGTTGAGTATGTAAAAGAAAATGTAATTATTGATCCCAAGAATTCTATGGCAGGTTTCAATGACGAGATTTGTGGTGATTTTGATGCGAAGTTGCTAAGCCCATCCACGGGATATATTGAACACACTATGTTGTTTCTTGACTTTGTTACTAGAAATAAACAATTTCCTGTCAGAAATAATTATTATGCTGTTCAAAACTATACTTTTAATCAACAAATCTCTTCTTCATCTACTATAAAAAAAACAGCAAGTATTAAACCCGATGGAGAAATTATGATTGGCGAAAAAGTTTGGTCCTTGGAAGTCGACACTGGACATGAGAGATTTAGCAGCTTGTTAGGTAAGTTCACCAATTATAAAAAATATCTAGATTATTGTTTTGAGGAAAACCATAAAAGAGCATGGAATGGAATATTTATTGTAACTAAACAATCCGAACTTCCATTTGAGAAAGACATTAGGCTTCATACGATTTTAAGAGCAGCATGTGAGGGACTTCAACATTATGTCTATGATTTTCCTGTTTTTATATTTAATCGAAAAAACGAATATTCAAAATACACTCTACTCGGACTTCTGAAAGAAAAAACCGATGTTTTAAGAAAAGTAGATATTTCTATTCCATCTAAAGTTAATCCTTTAATTGAGAAAAGAAATAGGGAACAGCAAAAGTTAAACAAGGAGAAACATAGGGAAGACGAAATACATAGGTCTATCTTAGAAGGTCTTCAAAAAGAAAATCCTAGATTGGAACAGAAAAGAAATCAGCAAGTAAGGGAACGAAAATTGATAGAAGAAAGTCAAAAGGAAGAACTAGAGGAAGTCAAAAGAAAAAACAGTCGCTTTTGGGGGCTAGGAAGATACTTTTTTTAGATGGGAATGTATGTTCTGTTTTTGCCGAAAAATTAGGAAATAAAAAAAGCCAACCAAAATTTATAGTGTAAGGGGAGAACGACGATGGCTTATATGGATATGAATGATATGAACTTCTTTAAAGAAATGGTAGGAAAGATTCAGTTATATGATATTAACTTTAATGGTCAAACACTTACAAAAGATCAACAAGAAATATATCAAGATAATGCTTTATTAAATTCTTTACCAGGTCTTTTCAAACAATTCTTTGAAGAGGTTCCTCTATTTAATGCAAAAATATATGTTCCGTTGGATGTGGATTATGTTGATATAATTCAATGGACAAACTTTGAAGATCTGATTAGTAAATCAAGATTGGCAAAAGGTGACAGGAATACAAAGGGTTTTATTTATATAGCAAGAAGTATTCGTGAGCCTCTTGTAGAGTACTATTTTCGAATTAGAGATAAAAAAATTAGTGTTTATGTTATGGATCATAATAATGGTACGAAATTCGAAGATTTAAAGCTTAGTCACTTATGTACATCATATAACTTTATTGACCGCATTTCTAAAGAGGCAATGAAAAGATATCATGCTATTAACGAAATAGTTAGGGAAGAACATAGTTGTTTAAAATTTGATGAGATCGTTTATAGGAAGTATATGGAGCTGAACGATATGATAGAAGAACACTCAAAAACAATTAAAGAAATTAATGATTTAACATTAAATTTTGTAAATCTCACCGGACAGGAACTGCCTAGCACACTTTCGAGATTCTATGATAAAAAAAGACAGAAGAAATTAAAAAAGTTTTGCAGTGAGATTGGAGAAATTAACGAGAATTTGAATAAAATTATTGAGAAATTAAACTCTGAGTCTTGGTTATTTGAGCATGATTTTGGGTATGAAGAAAATCCGTTCTTAGAAAGGAACAGTTGGTAAGATTGGATTAAATATTCTGGATCGTAACTTCCAACCTGAAAAAGCAAATTATCAGTGGGTAAACGGATATTACGGAGTTTAAACAATTTTGAGGGAAATAATAAATAGTCTCTACTCTGGCTATATCATTTGTAAATAAGATTTTAGAACACCGTAAATTTGCAATTTAATTATGAATGAAAAATTGAATATAGAAACAATAATCAAAACTATTGACAATTAAAAGAAAGTAAATTATTTTAAATAGTAAATCAATAATTAAATAGTATATCTTATCTGCGAGGAAGCACCTCAAGTGGCGAAAGCTATTTGAGGTGCTTCTTTTTTTGTTGATTTGTACAATTTTATATTTGGAGGTGAGATTATATGAAACACTTTTAAAGCATTGCGAAATGAGGATGCAAGGGTTCATAGGCTCATTCGAGAAAAAACTTCCCATCAATCATGGTAGGTAGACACATAAGAATTGCCAGGGATGAACTCGAAAAAGGGAAACCGTTAGAAGGAGGTTGGAAACATGTATAAAGATGACATAGTAAACTTTCTCCCATCAATTCCAAATGAGGAGATACTTGACAATGTGTCTGTGTTGTTATCAAAAATTGAGCTACTGTCTGAACTTGATCATTTAAAAAAAGAGGATTGCCGTACTTTAAAAGAAAATGCTCAAAAAATCGAAAACTACAAAGCAGAAACAGGTTCCATCCAAGAACCTGTTTCAATTAAAGAATTCTCTCAGAACTTTATTATACCAAAATTTTATAGTATCAAAGATAATAAATTGATTTACATAGCTTCAAAGCTTGATAAAAGGGAAGAAAATAACCTTGGAAAGCAGGAAAAAGAGAGAGTAATTTCACGAACAGCTCCTATTCTTGCAAGAGAGTTTATAAATTTAGAAAGAAATGATGTTTATTATGAAATTGTTTGGATAGAACGGAAAAAAATAAAGCGGGAAGTGGTTGCAGCTTCTAAAATTGCTACCAAGAAGGAACTAATAACATTAGCGGACAAAGGTTTGGCAGTCAACGACTTGAATTGTAAAAACCTTATTGATTACTTTAATGAATTTTTAATAAATAATGAATTAAAACAGGAAGCGATGGTGGAACATCTAGGACATATAAACGACACTTTAATTCATCCGCTTGTCTTAGATGATGATATAAATATCATCCCAGCAGATAGTGGAGATAAACAACTCTTAGAAGCATTTAGAATAATAGGCACGGTGGAAGGTTGGGTATCGGGTGTTTTTGAAATAGTAAAAGATTTTCCTAAGCCTTTATTTTTAATATTGTCATCGTTCGCATCGGTAATGCTTCATGATTTACGAGTACCGCCATTTATTGTAGATTTATCTGGGAGTACATCAAAAGGAAAGACAACTGCTTTACAAGTAGCAAGAAGTATTTGGGGTACTGATGGGCTTATTAATGAATGGAATACAACCATGGTATCTATTGAACGTAAAGCTGAATTCTTAAACAGCTTTCCGCTCTTTCTAGATGATTCTCGAAAAGTAGACCCCCATATTATACAGCAGATAATCTATCAGTTCAGTGGAGGGCGCTCCAAAGGGCGTGGAAGCTTAAATGGTTCTCAAGGAGAAAAGAATTGGTGGAATATCCTTATTAGTACTGGAGAAGTTTCTTTAACGGAATATGCAAGAAAGGCTGGTGGTGCGGCAGCACGTGTTATCACCTTATTTGATGAACCGTTTAGCAATGTGAATTACAAGTTCTTTTCTGAGCTTTATGAGGCGATTAATAACGATTTTGGGGCAATAGGCTTGGAGTTTGTAAGGTTATGGAAAAAACATAAAGATTCCTTCATTCCGCTGTTTGGTAGATTTAAAGAACACTATTTCAACAAGGCTAAGTGTAATGAAGTGTTAATTCGTTTAAGTATGTATTATGCAGCTGTTGTATTTGCTGGCTTTGTAGTAAAGAAGCTATTTCAATTGGATATAGATTTCAAAAAATTGGATTTTTTATATGATGAAATAGCTGATGAAAATAAGGCAACTGATAAGCCAAAACAGTTACTTGAGCAAATATTACTATTACTAGACAGCTCTAGAAATAATGTATATTACGATATTGAACCATTCAGCACTAAGGCTATTTTTAAGTTTGAAACCATTTGTCTAACACCTGCCTTTTTACACGATTATCTGGGTTTAGAAGAGAAAATGGTTCGTGCAGAGTGGCTGAAAAAAGGGTACACACAACCATTTGAAAATAGGGATGGAAAAATGATTGATTACAAGACAGTGAAGCATTGCAATTCTAGTCACCGTGTAATTATAGTAAAAAGAGAGTTCATTGAAGATATGGGATTAGACTTTAATAAACAATAATGTAAGCTACAAGGAGTTACACGGAAAGTTTCTTACAGATAACGTTTAACACCTGATATAACTGAAATTTCCTGCTTATGAATGATAGAGTTACGTGTTACAAGGTTACAATAGAATTATTAAACAAACCATGGGGAATTATGTAAAAGGGTAATACTATTTTTATATTATGTGTAACCTTGTAACTTCTGTAGCCTTTACCAAATAAACGGATGATCAACTTTTGCACATAAATATATTAATTAAACTATGAAATAAGGATGTTTTGAAAAATCAAGTATAGATTTTGGCAAAAGCAGCTGGGAAAAAAACAACAACAATTAGCTAAAAAGTACCGTCTTGTAACAGGAGATTTTCAAAACAGAGGCAGAATAGAACGTAAAAATGTTGAGGGAACCAATATGGATTGATGATTTATATAAAAGAATCCTAAACACTCTGCCGTTTGAGGAAGGCACTGGAAAGAGGTTCTTGATTAATGGAAAAGAGGTATAATTCCTCAATAGTATGAAAATAGAAAAAGGGGTTCGGAATGAGATCATTCGAACCCCTTTTGTCGACAATTTGAAGGAATAGTAGATAAATATGGACTAGTAATTGAAGGTTAGACCTATCTATGATTGGTTAGTGTACAGGGCTAATAGTACCGTCTAAAACCCATTTGAAAGCTTACAATAAAAAGGTGCTAAAAAAGTGAAAAACATTAATTAAAAATAATTTCATTAAATAAGACAGAGGTATATTCTAGCATCTCTTAATATAGTTTCGTCAACAAAAAGAAGGGTTTAATAAGAAGGAATATTGGAATTAATATTAGAATAAAGCATTTACTTTTTGTTAGGTGCATCGCTCAAAAAACTAATTATGAGTGAAAAAAAGAACACCTCTTACTGTTGTAGACTTCGGAATGATGGTATCTGTAATTGAAAATTGTTGAAACTAGTAAAAGAGGTTGTAGATCCACTGAATATGCTAAAAGTAGAATAAAGTTGTTTTATTGTAATAAATTTACTATTCTTATTATAGTAACCACAGCAGGGTGTGGTACTAAGGGGAGTAACCTACACAAGCTTGGTCGGCAGGGTAGGTTACTTCTTTTAGCTTATAATACTATTTTATTATTAGAAAAGTTATGAAAGAGGTAGCCATATGAATGATATTTTTGATAAAAATAATATTTTCGAGTTTTGGGAAAAAGCTTTAGATGAAATTAGAAAAAGCATATCTAAGCCGTCTTTTGATACCTGGATTGCTCCTCTAACTGCTCATGTAGAAGATCAAACTATCATAATTACAACTCAAAATGATATCTCTAAAGATTGGGTAGAAGAGAGATATAAGCCGCTTTTACTTGAAAAAATAAAAGAAGTAGGGGGGAGGGATTTTGTTATTAAGATTGTGAGTAGCGAGACTTTAGATGAAGAAAAAAATTTGTCTTTCACATCAAGGATTAAAGGGTTGGATCAAAATCAAGCATTAGGATATTTCCTCCTAGCTTGTAAAGATGCTAATGTTCCAGAAGAAACTATCAAAGAGGTTTATAAAAATATGAAGTGGTATTTCGACATGAAGTCTCGAGAGGACGCAGAAGAGGAAGGTCATAAATGGTTTCGATCCTTAATTAAAAGTTAGTAAGCTGAACAGGTGTTTATTTTACCCTATAAACGGGATTGTCCATTATATTTCTATTGGGAATGCCAGAATGTAATTGCAAGTTGAATATTTCTGGAGTGAAGCAGCCAACATAATTAAATTTGTTGGCTACTCTATTATTAAAAATTTATACATTCTATTTTAGATACTTAAATAGCCGTATAAGAGAAGTTAATTAAGCCACTCACTCGTGAAATACCCTATTATTAAATATATTTGGTGCTCGTATTCTCGTATGAGACCCTTTCTAAAATTTATTTTCTCAAGTGCAATAGAAAGAATCACTTAGCTTTCTATGTAATTCCTCGAATCGTGGGTGACTAATAACCCCAGAATCAGTACTAATACATGTTGATTTAATTCCCTTTAGGTAATCTATAATATTGTTTTTGAATTTTTCATTCTTAGCTAAGAAAAGTAAGTTTAAAGCAACTGCTGTTTTACCTGTTCCTGGATTACCCTTAACAACTATAATGTGCTTACCTTCCTGATTTAGCACTTCAAAGATTTTCTCATATGCATTTTATTGTTCCCCAATTAAATGAAATGGTTGGCTTTCTTTTTCAAGCATTTCTCCTAAGACTTTAAGTAAATCATCTGAGTATAAAAAGGTTCCATCTGATACATTATCAATAATACTTTTATTACTAATATTTAGAAATTTATCTTTGATAAACTCTGCTAAGGTATTTTCCTTATTAAAGATAGGGATGTGTGAGAATGAACTGTGAATAATTTTCTCCATCTCGTTATCAGGAAGGTTATGCATATACACACAAGATGAAATCTCAACTTCTTCTTGAGACAGGAAAGAATGGCTATTACGCAAAAAGTTTTCGTAATTTCCTACCTGTACGCATGGGTGAAGACATCTAGTGATTTTACCTTGCCACTCGTATTCTACTCTCTTAATGCTATTAGTAGTATTTACGTTCGACCATTGTTTCAATTCCACCAACAGAACTTTAGAAATGCCTTTAGTAACTCCTGTTAAAATACAGTCTATTCTTTCGAGTTTAGATGGTAATTGATACTCCACTAGAATTTGTATGTCATCTAACTCCTTTATAGAGTGAACTAAATCTAATAAGTTAGTAAGAGATTTATCCCATGAATTAACTTCACCATCTGAAGGTGGGGTATTTTCACCCCAATGTATTTCATAAATATCTTTTAGATAAACACCCAAACTTTTCTTTTTATCTTTAGCGTCTTTTAATAACTGACTGACAGACCCTTTAAAAAGTTCATTCATTATCATTCACCAAATTCTGTGTATTTTTTATTTGATCCGAAAGCTTTTTCAATAGGATATTTCTTTTCATTTTTAGCTAGTTTATCTAAAATGATCTCTTCAATATCCAGATTTAGTTCATTAGCTAATAAAATACTATATATTAATGTGTCCGCTAGTTCTTCCTTGATAGCTTTAATGTTTTTGCTCACTGCTTCCTCACTTGATAACCATTGGAAGTTTTCAAGTAGTTCGCTAGCCTCTAAATTCAATGAAATAGCCAAGTCCTTTGGATTATGAAATTGCTGCCAATTCCGATCATCTCTAAAGTCGATAATTTTTTTAACAAGGGTTTCCATAACAGTACCTCTTTCCTAACCAATTTTATATTTACATACTAACATATTCCTATTTTTGGCTTCCAATTAGCCTTATAAATACAAATATTTTTAGTCATAAAACTTGGATGAATTATAAAGTTGAATTAAAAAGGCGGAATATTGGAATGAAACAAATAAATAATTCGACAAAATTTCCCAATAATACAACTTGATATGGTAATCTATGAAAGAGAGAACAAAAAAAGGTGATTAAAATGACAAAAGAACTATTTATACCTAAATCCTTAATTGAAAATGCAAAGAATAATAATCTTGTATTCTTTATTGGTGCTGGATTTTCGAGAGATTTTGGCTTCCCTGATTGGAATGGATTAGTGAAAATAATGTTAGAGAAGATGATTGATGAGAACCCAAAATATAAACCATTTTTAGCTCTACTCGAGAGTGGCACTATGGGAGTATTGGATATATTAGAACATATAAAAAGTGAGAAAAGAATAATTAGGGATACTATTTATAAGGAATTTAAGTACGATATTAGTAAAGAAGAGTTATTGGAAAAGCATAGAAAGTTATTTAGTATCTCAAAGAAAATTATTACTACTAACTATGATCAATTATTAGAAAAAGCTGCAAAAGAACAAATAGATAAAGTAGTATATACAAATGCTCATTTGATGGGACAAATTCATAATTTTGGCGAATTTATTCTGAAAATCCATGGAGACCATGAGTTTGCTAATGATTGTGTCTTATTAAGGGAGGACTATGAGAAGTTATATGATAAAGATAATGCTGCTCTAGCCCAAATGAAAAGTATAATTGCTAGTAAGTCAATTCTTTTCATTGGATTTAGTTTAACAGATCCTTATGTAAGTCACTTATTTGAGTATGTTAATAAAATTTACGGTGGATATCATGAAAAAAGTTTTATTTTATCTGTTAATAATGATGATTTCACAAAATATAATGTTACAAATATACAATTAGAAAACCATGATCAAATTGTTACTTTTCTTGAACAACTTAGTGAAAAGTTAGGGGAGGAAAAGCCTATAGTTAAAAATGAAGATGAAGATTTAGATGAAGATGAGTTTAAAAGCTTTCTATTAGACTTTAACAAAAATAAAAAAAAAGCACCTGATGTTCTAGATTTAAATGAAGAAGAAATAGAAAAAAAGTATGAAAAAATGGTTTGTAGCGAGAGTTTTAGGAAGGAAATTGAAACTTATTCTTCGTATTTTCCTTCAATTGATGAGATTATGATGTCACCAAGCTATATTGATTTTGATAAAAAGACTATTATAACAAGTACTGTAAGGTCTAGTTATAATAGGGTTCATAATCGTTTTGATAGTGGTGAAAGTATATTTGAGGCAACTGTCGATGAAATTTATAATGAATATTCAAGCGAACTTTCATATAAAAAGGCTAAGCTACGATTTTACGTCAAGATTTTAGTTTCATGGACAATTATTGGTTGTGATATTTTTAATGAAGATAAGCGGAAAAAGGTGTCTTTATGAATTTTTTTACAATGCATAAATATCAAAGTATTGAAGAGAATTTACTATACGACGCTAAGGTATTGTATTCTCTTTTGGATGATAATAAACCGAAACATTTAGATGAACTTTTTTCTGAATTTGCCCAAAAACAAAGTATTGTATTAAATGTAAATATAGAAAGAGTTTTATTCTTATCATTGTCATTCTTGTATTCAATGGGTTTAATAACGTCAGATAGCAATATGATAAAGAGGGTAAAGAAATGATTTTAAAAGAGTTAGAAATATATTCTTATAAAGAGAAGAAAGTTTTAAATACTTATCAATTCAATGAAGTAGGCGTAAATATAATATTGGGTGAAAAAAAAGACGAAAAGGATGAAGCAAATGGGGTTGGGAAGACAACTATGATAGAATGTCTTTCCTTCCTTTTAGGTGAAGAAGTACATGCATATTATAGAACTAACAAAATTCTATTAAGTAAAGATATTTTAATTACCCTTAAGGTTCATTCAAATGATATAGACTTCTTTTTAGCTAGGTTCATTAATACACCTGATAAGGGATATATATTATGGGACAAAAATATTATTTATGATTTAAATGATTGGGATATATATGAAGATAAGGATTATAAGAAGAAGGTCCAGAAAGAGATATTAGGTGATGAAAATAGCGATATTTCATTTGCTTCAATTAGAGAATATCTTTTAAGAGACGAACAAAACGGTTTTATAAAAGACTCATTAGGAATATCAGGTAGAAATGCAACTACTGAAAATAAGGTCTTAGCATTTTTATGTAATCTACCGTACAACTCAGAAACCGAAATAAAAAAGATAACTAAGAAAATAAGTGATTTAAAAGATGAACAGAAGCTACTTTCTGCTACGATAGGAAAAACTATAGCTGAATTGAAATCAGAAAGATCTAAGTACAGGAGTACAATTAAGAAACTTGAAAAAGATATAAATTCAATTGATATCAACAAGCAATATAATTTAAAAGCAACAGACTATAGTAGAAATAAAGCAGAATTAAATAATATCCAAAGTGATATTTTTAAACTGGCTCATGTCAAAAACCAATATCAACAAAACATCGAGAACCTACAGAAAAAAGCAAAAGAAATTCAAGCACTTAGTGATATAGAACCTTTCTATGAACAGCTATTGGGATGGTTTCCAAATGAAATCACTCATAATTACGAGAAAGTAAAGAAATTTTATGATTTTATGGTTGAAAATAGAGGGAGCTATTTTGAAGGTAAAATTAAGAATATAGATGAGAAATTAAAAGATCTAAATAAGATGAAAGAAAACCTTGAAAAAACTTTGAAGAGTGATTATAAGATACTCAAGAATAGCAGTCTAATAGAAGATATAAATACAATGATTGCAGATAGAGAAGAATTAAATACTAAAATAGCTGAGATAAATATTCAATTGGGTAATCATGATAGATTAAAATCAATTACAAATGATATTAATGTGTTAAAGAGCGAAAGGTTAACATTAACACAAAAGAAAACGGATGAATTTAATTCATATGAACAACATATTGAGGGATTGGAAAAGTTATTTCAAACTTTGTCTGAATTAGCTTATGATACGGCTGGAGTTTTCAATGTTGAATTTGAGAATAATGTCAATGATAGAAAGAACTCTATAACAGGCAGAGTAAAAATAGAATGCAGTTTGCCTGACGATCGTTCACACGGTATCAATTATATGAAATTAAATATGTTTGATTTAACATGGTTTATCTCTTCTTTAGAAAAAGAAGGCGGACATAATATTAACTTTTTAATACATGACGGCTCATATTCAAAACCAAACCCTTCAGTAAAGGCAAAAATTTTGAAGTATATTGACAAAAAGATTAAAGAACTTAAAAAAGGACAGTACTTCGTAACTCTGAATAAAGATGAATTATTAAAAGATGATTTGGATTTCTTCGAAAATAATGGATACATTATTGCTAAGTTAGAACGAACAAAGGACAACACTAAAAGATTTTTTGGTTTTAAATTATATGAGTAGGTATGTAAGAAAATAAGAATAACTCTTTCCAAAAAAGAAGGGGTTATTCTTTTTTGTATATTAGAGGGTTGTGGATTATTGTAAATAAAGGAATGTAATTGGTATAATGGAAACGCTATATAAAATAGAAAAAGCGGGTGTAAATGTGATTAAGTTTGTAATGGTAAATCCAACTGAGGATATTCCTGTAAATTATATTGATAACTTTGTTCGTGATTTAGCCCATAACCAAGATATTATAAAATCTTGTGATGTTTATGACACTACACAGTTTGGTGAGAAAATTAAACTAGAGTCAGAAAATAGTAGATTGTATTTTATTGAAACAGAAATATATACATACAATAATTCAAAACATCTTTTTGTATCCATCGTCCCTCAATTTATAAATCAAGAATTTGATAAAGATTTGTCTGAACTAAAGTTCATTATTAAAAACAGTTTAAGAAAAGATTGGGAAGAATGTATTTGGTTAAAAGATGAACAGTCAAGTAGTTTTGCCAAAGAACTTTATGCAGATATTCATGAATTAGAAAACCAATTGAGGCAGTTTATTAACATAGTAATGATTAGAAACTTCGGAGTCAATTGGTGGGACAAATACACTACGAGAAAAATAAAAGATAAATATAAAGCCAGATTTTCTTCATATAAACGTGTTGCTCAATCATATGCTAATGTAAGTGATCGCCTTTTATCAATAGATACTGATGATTTACTTGAAATAATGACACTTAAGATAAATAAATTTGCTCCTGAAAATGATCATGTTGTAACAAATTTATTGGAGTCTTTAAAAGAAACAGGTGATATTAGTACTGTTGCGGCTGAGTATAAAAAGGTTATTGAAAAATTAAGAAAAGAGTGTGAGGTTGAAATAGACTTGTGGGATAGCTTGTTTGGAAAGTACTTTCCTGAAGGCTTTATAGATGAGTGGTCTGATTTCGGTAAAAATAGAAACCATGTTGCCCATAATAAACTTCTTGATCTTAATGCCTATAAAACAATAAAGAAAAGTATTAAAGCAGTTGCCACATCACTATCTAGTGCAGAAAAAAAATTCAATGATACTAGTTTTTCTGATGAAGAGAAAGAAATTATACAAGAGATTGAGGAAGAACGAAAAGCTGAATTAGAAATGTTGGAATTTGAAAGAATGGAGTCAGAAGCAGGTATTAGAATTTTAGATAGTTCATCGATTTGTGAAATATTTGCAGAAAATGTATCAGGCTATATTGAGTCGATTAGAGATAGTATATATTTTAGGGATGATTTAGAGACGGAACCTAGTACCTTCTCTTATGGTGAAGGCACAGATAATGAATTGTTAAGTATCCAAAGTAAACTAACAGAAAATAAATTGGTTATTACTTCAAATCTAGAAATCGATGAAGAGAGTGGTGGAGAAAGTGTTTTAACTCTTAAATTACTTAGTAATGGCGAGTTAGTCGAAACCTGTAATCTAACTTATACAAATGGTGAAGCAGAACTAGCGGATGACCAAAGTTACTATCTTCCAACTAAATATAATAAGTTTTCTGAGGGATTGATAAGTGAATTTATTAATGAAGTAGAGTCGCAAATCGCTAATTTATTTCCTAACTTAGTTAAAAAAGTGGAAAGTGCAAAGTACGAAGCAGCTAAGAATGGTGGGAAGTATCCTGTTGCAGATAGTGAATGTGAAGAATGTTCTGAGCAATACATTTGTATAGATGACTCTATATGTGAGATTGGTACTTGCGTAAATTGTGGACATTTTAATGAAATACAAAAATGTGACCGTTGTGACCAATATTACAACCCTGAGGTTGAAGGCAATTCTTCATTTTGTCAAGGATGTGTGGATTATATTGATAAACAATAAAAACAGCCTTTTGGCTGTTTTTTTAGTTTCCTTAAAATATAGGTTTTTATATTTGAGTTTAAGAAAACCAAATTAATTAAGACAGTAGATCCTCTTTTGGACATTGACGTACAATTGTAATTCGAAAATTTTTAATACAGAGAGATTAAGCAATACCAAAAGAATGACTGCATTTACTTATTCATTCGGCACTGGGTAGGGATAATGTAAAAAAGCGGTTAATACCGCTTCAATTATTAAGTAGTTATAGTCGCCACTGAAAATGTCTGTGAAATGTATTCAACACATGAGAAGTGTTGTAACAGAAGAAGCAGGTGAAAATATGCACCTGCATTACACATCCAAATCATTTTACACAAATTTTACACATTGCCACTGTAAAACCTTATTAAAACAATACTTTGACCGTTATTTCAACCCCGACCACCGGTATCATGAAACTGCTTGCCATGCAGTGAAATCAATGTTTCTTACACATTGTAAGAAGCGTTTTTTTTTATCTTTAATAGGATTCATATAAAAATATCGTGTGCGTACCCCTGTCATTAAACAGCCAGGAATAAAAAATGGCAAGGCGTACAAACGAATTATCAATTGAAGAATAATCCATTATTAACTTACCAAAAGTAGTATAGGAAATTGACTCCAAATATAGATAAGACTTGTATCTTACCAAGATATAGGTTGTACTTTTTATTCAATTCTTTTCAATTAGTTGCTTATCCATTACATTTTAATTCTCTAATTCATTTTATGATAGTAGTTATAAAAGATTGGAGATGAACTTATGGCTGTATTATGTTGAATCGACAACCCTTACTTGTTGTTTGCCAAAAAATTGAAGAAGGAGGACCAGCACCGTTTTGCGAGGTTTCACTAAAGCCAAATACTCTTTTGTCGGGTCTTTTACTGCAGATAATTGTGGAGAATATCATAATATGGCACAATCTGCGAGAGTGCATGCAGCTGAAAAAAATGGAGATTAATGTAAGATTTTAAGTTATTGTTTGAGAAAGAAGTTGTGGATGCAACTCTTTTCTTTTGTGTTGAGATTGTACAATACAATCTTTTGTTATTTATTTTAGTTTAATTTTGTAAAATTAGACCATGACCTAAATGAACAATTTTACAGCTTTATTAGTAAAAGTAGGCTTGGAAAAATTAATAAGGAAGGAACCAGTTGATTCCTTCCTCTATCACATTATTGAAGATAACTTAGTTTGTATTTGCATAACGAGTATATCTGATGTAGGAAAAGAAGAAAGCTGAGAGAATTGTTAAAACCAATATAATAAAAAAGCTTGATAGTATTAAATTTTTAGGAAGGAGAATTGAGAATATCATAACAAATCCTCCAAAGAATAATGCATAGGAAACAGTTCTAGATACTTGATGCCACAAATCATAAGTTGCTTGCTTTAGTGAATTTTCTTTAGTACCTTCTTTTAATTGAAGACGAGGTAGTAAGTTCCCAGTAATAATAAAAACAATTCCAACGATTATTGGCAATAAAAGTAAAATATTTAACTGGTTTCCTAAACCAATATAAATGATGGCACAATGGAGAATTAATAGGACAATGTTCAGAGCTAAAGAAATACTGTCTAAAATCTTTCCTAATCGTTTAAAGACTTCCGACTGCTTTCCCCATATGGTAATAACTGAAAGTGCAAGGCTACTAATAATCATTGAGAATGGTATTACAAACAGTATCAAGTCTTTTGAAGCATAATCAGTAGGTGACCCTTTAAGGTTGGCAAATTTACTAGGTATTTCACTCGGCAAATCCTTATAAAAATAAAAGCTTAATCCAAGAGCAAGAGCTACGGTCAACCAAACAAAAAATTTTCTTATCATTTATTCTTCTCCTCCTTTATTGCTTTTCATATGAATAGCCCACTTCATGATATCTTGTAAAACAGTCGTATTAAGTGAATAATAAACATACTGTCCCTGTTTGTGGGAAATCACAAGTTCTGAATTTTTTAAAATGCTCAGGTGCTGTGAGATTCCGGGTTTACTCATGTTGAAATGATTTGCAATTTCGCCAGATGTCATATCCCCTTCTTTTAATAAATCTAAAATTTTTCTTCTATTGTCATCAGAAAGAGCTTTAAAAATATCACCTAAGGACACAATTTTTGTACCTCCTTATAAAAGAAAATGATCCTTTAAAAAGTATATCCTTAATTAATTAAGTAAATACTTAAATATAGTTTATTATGGCATTTTCTTTTTGTCAATAAGTCCCATGAAATAAAGAGGCACTTTTTGATTAAGTTTAAAAATTGTCGATAATACAAGGCTCTTTCCGTTCTATAGGTGCTGTGGGGTGAAGTAATATTATGTCGGTATGGATCCTGTACGCTTTATAAATATTCACCAAAATAATAAAAAGACGATCAAATAGAATTCGATCGTCTATATATCCATAATACAAGCAATCCTATACAACAGTGAAAATTTCACTATCCGGAAATATCTCATGACCGTCAGGGAAAATCTCATGACCGTCAGGGAAAATCTCATGACCGTCAGGGAAAATCTCATGACCGTCAGGGAAAATTTCATGACCGTTCAGGGCTATCTCATGACCGTCAGGGAAAATCTCATGACCGTCAGGGAAAATTTCATGACCGTTCAGGGCTATCTCATGACCGTCAGGGAAAATCTCATGACCGTTTAGGGCAATCTCATAGAGAAGTGATCCACCGATATTTTCATCCTTAAATGATTCAAACGCTAGTAAATTATCGTTACCGACTGTGGAATTATCATTTGCAGGGGTGCTTATACCTACAAATAGTAATAATGAAGCAAATAATAATACAATCGAATTATAAATATTGTTTTTCATTTTAGTTCTCCTTATAGTAAATTTTTTTGTGCTGTATGGGCAATTTTATATAGCTTGACAGCTTCTTTATACTGAAAGTTTGATTCTAGACTTATTGCGAGTATTTCCGCGTATTCCATAACATAAATCCATTGGTTTTTTTTAGTGAAAAAGTCTATTACCTCTTTAATATACTGCCTGTTTTCAAAGATTGAGTCATTTATTTGTAATTCAAGCATGTTAAAATGGTGTTTATATTCTTCATCTTTTGAAAGTATACTTCTTGCTTTCTTTATCACCTCCTTCATTTCTTTGTGTTGTTTAATCTTTTTATATTCTCGGGCAAGGCAAAAGTAAGTTATTATAAGTCTATTAACACGGTACTCTGGGATATAATGTAAACTTTTGTGGTAATAGACAATTGCGTCTAGGGATTTATCTTGTAAGCTATAGAGGTACCCTAAGTTATGATTGATAATTCCTGTATAACTATCGTGATTAATTGCTTTTGCTATTTTAATCGCTTTTTCGTAATACTCAATTGCTTTACTGTAACTCTTTGTCCTGCCTTCATTTATCCCCAAAATTACATAAAGCTTAATTTGTTTTAAATGATCTAATATTTTATCAGCAATACGCAGGCTTTTTAAAGCGAATTCTTTTGTTCTATGCGTTTGGTGAAGTTTTCCATAACATAAAGAAAGATAGTAAAAGATATCACTTATTTCATAATCATAGGTGTCTGAATGTTTGGTGAAACTTTGAATCTTCTCTAAAGACTGCAAAAGTTGTTCCTCTGCTTCACAAAAATTACTTTGTACATAATACCCCATACCAGAAAAGTAATAATAAAAGAATAGTAAATCACTTGACATAGTAGATTGGTATTTTGTTAAAGCATGTAAAAGTGTATCAATTTTTGCAAATTCTTCTGTTTTAATAAAATACTTAATATTGAAGATTTTAAATTTTAAAGCTTGATACGAGTCTTTTTGAGAGATAAATAGACTATTAAGTTCTTCATATTCCTTATTCAAAATTTCCTTATCTGTATTTACTTTAAGTAATTCATACCAGTTTTCTATTTTTTTGCCTATTTCATTCTCATCAAAATTTCTTATAGTGTTTAAGGAAATCTTCATTCTTTCACACAACAACCGAAGAATGTCTTCGCTAGGTTCCATATTATTATTTTCTACTTTACTTAAATATGATGGGGAACATACTCCTTTGCAAAGCTCTTCTTGGGTTAAATTTGCATTAATTCTATAATATTTAATTCGGCTACCAATCATTATAATTCCTCCTTTTTCGACTTGAGAAAGTTTGTGAACAAAACATGTGTTTTTCCTTGTAAATTTATGTAATTTTCTCAATAGGATACAAATAAATACTGTGGTAGATTATTACTATAAACAAGTTATCAAACAGTGAAGTAGGCCCTACCAATTGTTTTCTTTATTTTAGATGCAAGGAGGTGTTAAATGTATAAAAATCTTTCGTATTTATTCTCTATATATGCTCTTAGCTCTGTTTCTACTTATGTTGCTTGGCAAATTTTAAAAAAGCGTAACAAAAAATTTATTAGTATTACATATGGAAGATCCTAGATATGCTGTCACCTTGTAGGTCATATTCCTTACCCACTAAATGTCTATATACGTGTTAAAAATACCATTAAACACCTCCGCAGATCATCAAGTAGGAAAGTTTTCAATTGTTTTAGGGCTTGTTTCTTAATGGAAATGGTATTATCACCCTATTTATTTCATATTTTGTAAATATTTATTTTTAATATTATCAATGTTTTGTCGCATTGTGTATTGAAATGTGTGAAAATTTACAATTTTTTTATTTTATCAACAGTTTTTTACACAATGAAATTTGTTGTCTCATAAGGAGAGGTTAAACATGTTGTTGACCGAGAAAAAAATACTAGTTACAGGAGGAAGCCGCGGCATTGGACGAGCTGTTACTTTATCCCTTATAGAGGCTGGTGCTAATGTAGTATTCACGTACAAAAACAATCATGACTTAGCCGAGCAACTATGTAATCAGGTGAACGTAGATTCACAGAGATTGTTTAGAATATCCGTAGATGCTGAAGATTTTGAAAAGGCACAGGAAACTGTCAAAAAAGCGAAAGAATTATTGGGTGGGTTAGACGGTTTGGTCATTAATGCGGGTATTAATAGAGATAAGCTCTTGTGGTCAATGTCAGAGAGTGATTGGGATGACGTAATTGCTACTAATCTAAAAGGCACATTTAACTATGCAAGAGCTGCTGCTTTTGGGTTTGTCAAACAAAAGAATGGAAGTATTGTATGTGTAAGTTCTGTGAGTGGATTATTTGGAGTTCCGGGTCAAACTAACTATTCTGCTACGAAGGCGGGACAGATCGGATTCGTACAGTCACTTTCAAAGGAAGTAGCAAAATATGGGGTTAATGTAAATGCTGTTGCACCAGGCTTTGTTGTTACAGATATGTGGGAGGCACTTGATGAAAAAAGGCAGGAGCAGATCCTAAAGGAGATACCATTAGGAAGACCGGCTACTGCAGAGGAAGTGGCAGAAGCTATTACATTTTTATTATCAAAGAATGCTAGTTATATTACTGGTCACACCTTAGTAATAGATGGCGGTCTAAGTGTATAAAAAATATTTCTATTAAACTAGGAGGAATTTTACATGGAAACAAACTTAAAGCAAGAACTAAGAAGAATTGTTGCGGATTTAATTGAGATAGAAGATTTTAGAGATGACGAAGATTTTATTTTAGACCTTGGAGTGGATTCCATGATGTCAATTGAAATTGTGGCTCAAATTGAGCAGAAATACAAAATTGATATTTCTGAACAGTATTTAAGTGAATTTCAAACACTCAATGATGTAGAGCGAATTGTTAAGGGATTGATGGAAGAACAACTGGATGTTAATGCTTCTGTGAGTGGAGTTGAAAAATGAAAAAGCGGATTGTAATCACTGGATTAGGTGTCCTTTCTCCAATAGGGGTAGGACACCAGAATTTTTGGCATGCCTTGATTACTGGAACTATTGGGACAAAAGAAATTACAGCATTTGATACATCCAAATTTAATGTAAATCGTGGTGGAGAAATAAAAAATTTTAGACCAGAAGATTATTTCACTAATTCAGATTATAGAGAAGCAGGAAGAACAACACAACTAGCCGTTGCTGCCGCTAAAATGGCATTTGAGGACGCGGGTTTGAATCAGGCGTCATATCCAGCTGAGGAGATTGGCGTGTGCATCGGTACTACTATGGGTAATACTGGCGTTTTAGAATTTGCTACTGATGCTTATTTGAATAATGAACCAGAGATAGTGGCACCTAATTTAATTCGTAATTTCCCAAATTCTTATATATCAGGAGCGGTCGCAAACGAAATAAATGCAGAAGGGCCGTGTATAACGATTCCCACTGCATGTGCTGCTGGTAATTATGCCATTACGTATGGACGAGATTTAATTGAAGATGGGGATGCCGAGGTTGTTTTAGTAGGAGGATCAGATGGACTATCTAGGGCTTGCTTTACTACTTTTCATAGATTAGGTGCTATTGCTCCTGAAATATGCCAGCCTTTTGATAAGAATCGAAAAGGAATGATGGTTAGTGAGGGTTCTGCTGTCATTGTGCTGGAAGAACGTGAGCGAGCAATTTCGAGAGGAGCAACAATATATGCAGAACTACTCGGATGTGGCTTATCGTGCGATGCACATCATCCTACGGCACCACATCCAAATGGGTTGGGTGCTATATCGGCCATCAGTAAAACCTTGAAAGATGCGGGAGTATCAAAAGATGCCATCTCTTATATAAGTGCCCACGGAACTGGGACAAAGGCAAATGATACTACTGAGTCAATTGCCATTAAAGAGGTATTTGGAGAAAACTGGGATAATATACCGGTTAGTTCAATTAAGGCAATGCTAGGCCATACGATGGGGGCTGCTAGTGCTATTGAGGCAGTTACATGTGCACTATCAATTTACCATAATATAATTCCACCTACTATGAACTTTGAAGAGCATGACCCCGATTGTATTCAAAATGTGGTCCCTAATGTGGCCATCTCGAAAAACGTGGAGTATACATTAAGCAACTCGTTTGCGTTTGGAGGAAACATATCGACTATTATTATGGGGGCTGTCAAGCATGCATAAGAATCAGGAATCGATCGTTATTACAGGAATGGGAATAGTTTCTCCACTTGGTATGAATATAGATTCTTTTTGGGATTCTTTAGAGAGTGGTATATCATCTCGTACAATCACGAAAATAGAAGATAAGTTTGGAAAAGAATATTCCTTTTGGACACATAAAATCAATGACTGGGACCAGCAGAGTTTACTTGGGAAAAGAGGCCTTCAATATTTGCAACCGAGTACACAGTATTTGCTTGGAGCCTCAATTTTAGCGTTAGACAATGCGGGATTGCCTATGGAAGAACTAGAATCAGAAGATCTGGGAGTAGTGATTGGAAGTAATTTTTCTGGCATGTATATGACTTGGGAATATGATTATACTGCTCAAACAAAGGGTCCTAAATATGTGAGCCCAATGCAAGCCCCAAATACGCTAGTTAATTCTCCAGCCTCACATTTGGCTTTAAAAATAAAATCAAAGGCTTCTAATACAACTATTTCATCAGGTCAGTGTGCAGGATTGGATGCAATCGGTTATGGTCTAAAACTATTGCAAAAAAATCAAGCCAAGTATGTATTAGTGGGGGGAACAGAGGAGATTAATGAATCTATCGCTTGGTATTACAAAAAATCTGGGCTTGTAACAGAAGAATTGGATCAGAACATGGGAAGACCATACGATGAAACTAGTGAGGGAGTAGTACCTGGAGAAGGAGCTGCTGTCTTAGTTATGGAACGTTATTCGGATGCAATACAGAGGAACGCTTCGATTCTAGCAGAGGTTAGTTCCTGGTCTAGTGCCTTTTCGAAGATGAGTGTATCTGAACGTGGGACTGGATTAGACAAAGCAATGAAAAAAGCACTTAAAAAAAGCGGGAATACACCAGGGGATGTTAAATTGATTCTTTCTGGTGCAAATGGACTTCGAACGCTAGATTCTTCAGAAGAAGTTTCTATTTATAATATGTTTTCGGAAAATTCCGTACCTGTCAGTAGTATAAAAAGTGTACTTGGTGAACTTAGTGGAGCGAATGGCGTTTTTCAAATGGCTGCTGCGATAGGAGTCCTAAGCAGAAATAAACTACCGGTATTACATCTAAATGAAACAAATCACTGGGAAACTTCAAAGGGTGATTGCATCCTATTAACAGAGCAAGATTTATTCGGATCTTCAAGTGCGGTCGTTGTAAAGAGTGTATGACTTCTGCACTCTTTCTTTTACATTGGGGGAGAATTGAAATGAAAAAAGAATATTTTTTTGATGAAATTAAAGCACTATTACCTCAAAAATATCCCTTTATTTTTATTGATAGAATTCAGGAGGTTTATCCAAGGGAAAAAATTATTTGTTTAAAAAATATTTCGGGGAATGAGTGGATGTTTCCAGGTCACTTCCCAGAAAAGTCCATTTTTCCAGGTGTGCTGATAATTGAGGCTATAGCTCAGGCAAGTATATTACTTTTTAAAATTGGGCAAGAATCGTCAGAAAAAGAAGAGAATGGAGAAATATTTCTATTAACAAATGTAAAGTCACGCTTTCTCGATACCATAACTCCAGGTGACCAAGTCATATTCACCTGTGAGGTGATTAAAATGTATGAATCCGCCGGAATGATAAAAGCTACAGCAATGGTAGAAGGGAAAATTGTTGCTAAGGCTGATTTGACATTTGCGATCAAACGATAAAACAAAATCATAGATTGGCATATTGATTGTAGTGGAAAGGGTGAAAGAAGTGGAAACGAAAAACTTGCTTCATTTGCTAGAACGTAACCTAGATGAAGGGAAACGGGGGATTACGTTTATTAGTAACAAACAAGATCATGAAATTACATATTCTGAACTCTATCAGAAATCTTTGCAAATCTTAGGTTACCTTCAAAAAAAGGGTTTAAAGCCCGGGGCTGAGGTAGTGTTACAAACAAACGAAGTAAGTGTATTTATTCATATGTTTTGGTCATGTATTATGGGTGGCTTTATTCCAATTCCTCTAACAGCGGGAAATACGAGTGAGCATAAATCCAAATTAATTAAAGTTTGGAAACAGTTAAATGATCCCTATTTATTCGTAGACCAAAAGTCTTCTAGAATACTGAATAGTTTGTCAAGTGTCCCGTCATTTGATGCTGACAGCAATACAATTAAGGACAAGAGGATAAATTACGAGGAAGCAGACTGTTTTACGAGTAATGGAATACAGCATTATGCAAATCCTGATGAAATTGCATTTATTCAGTTTTCCTCAGGCTCTACTGGAGACCCTAAAGGGGTTATGCTAACACATGAAAACGTGTTAACCAATCTTGAAGGCATTGTAGATGCGGATCCTTATCGGTGGGCAGGTGACACATTTTTTAGTTGGATGCCTTTAACTCATGATCTTGGTTTGATTGGATTTCACTTGGCTCCAGTAGCTGCAAAAATTCATCATTACCTGATGCCAACCAATCTGTTCATCCGCTCCCCTCAAATCTGGCTTGACAAAGTTCATCAGTATCGAGCTTCAGTTCTTTCCTCTCCGAACTTTGGATATAAATTTGTAATTGATCGGTTAAAGCCAGAAAACAAAGCTGGATTGGATTTATCAAGTGTTCGAAAAATTATTAATGGAGCAGAGCCAATCTCGTATGATATTTCGAAACAATTTTTGGAAGAATTTCAACCCTATGGGTTAAAACAAGATGTGATGGTTCCTTCGTATGGCATGGCAGAAGCTGCAGTTGGAGTGACATTTCCAGTAGAAAATGACGGTTTTTATCCTATTTATATAGATCGTTCTTCATTAAAGGTAAAAGAGAATATTAAAGAGCTTTCCTCTCAAATAGGAAATACAGCCATTTTCGTTAGCTTAGGTAAAGCGATAAAAGGGACCATGATTCGGATATGTGATGAAGAGTGTAATGACCTTGGTGAAAATAAAGTAGGTCAAGTCCATATCAAGGGTAAGAATGTTACAAAAGGATACTATAACAATCCTAAAGCAACAGAAAATGCCATCACATATGATGGGTGGTTAGTAACAGGGGATTTGGGCTTTTTGAAAAACGGTGAATTAATCATTACGGGCAGGGAAAAGGATATTATTTTTATTAATGGACAAAACTATTATCCTCATGACATTGAGAGGGTTGCAGAGGGTATTGAAGGGATAGACTTAGGAAAAGTTGTGGTTTGTGGTGCTTTTAATAAGGAATTGCAAAGTGAGGAAGTAATCGTTTTTGTTATACATAGGGGATCTATAGAAGATTTCGCACCAATCGCTTCCCAGTTAAGGATACATCTTAATCGAGAATTGGCGATAAATATTGCCAGCGTTCTTCCTATAAAGAAGATACCAAGAACTACTAGTGGTAAGGTTCAAAGATATATTTTATCTCAGGAATATGAGGATGGAAAGTTTTCTTCCTTACAATCAAAAGTCAATCTGATTTTGAATGAGGAAAGAGAAGCCCGTTACATTTATTTTCCTCAAAATGAAATTGAGTTTGAGCTTGTTACATACTTCAAAAAAACCCTAGGCTTAGACCAAATTAGTATATATGATCATTTTTTTGAAATGGGAGGAAACTCTCTAAAGGCTAGTCAGCTTCTCGGTTTAATTATAAAAAAATTTCAAATTGAAATTACTTTTGAAGAATTATTTTCCTTGCCAACGGTGAAGAAATTAGCAGAATATATTCAGAAATCAGCAGAAAAAAAAGATGGTTTGTCAGTTATATCACCTATAAATGAAATGGAAAATTTTCCAATTACCCCTATGCAAAAGAAAATATACTTTATGCAGTATTACCAAGACATTGGGACTACTTATAATGTATCGGTAGCATTAAAAATCTCTGGTAAATTTAATAAAGAACAGGCTCAGATGGCGTTCCAAATGCTTGTTAATCGACATGAATCATTACGAACAAACTTTACTACTAAGCAGGGTGATATAAAGCAAATTGTTCGTCCTTCTTTGAAAGTAAATTTGGAGACAATACATTCTGTGGAAGAAAAACAATTAGGTAGTCAATTCATACGACCCTTTAACCTTGAGTCCGATCCATTAATAAGAATGGCCATTAGTGAAGTGAGCGAGAATGAACATATATTACTCCTTGATACTCACCACATTGTGGTGGATCGGATATCTATCAACATTTTACTTCATGAATTTACCTCTTTATACGAAGGGAAAGATGTGCCTTCTTTGTCAGTACAATATAAGGATTTTGCAGTGTGGCAGGAAAGACAAAAAGAATCAAAATCTTATACAGAACATAAAGAGTACTGGAGAAGTCTATTAGAAGGAGATCTTCCTATTTTAGAATTCCCTACGGATTATAGCAGGGCGAAAATCCAAAATTTTAAGGGAGCAGTTATGCCCTTTGCCGTGAATGGATCATTGTTGGAAGATTTGAGAAAGCTTGCAAACGAAAAGGATACAACCTTATATATGGTTCTTCTTGCAGCCTTCCAAGTTCTTTTATTTAAATATTCAGGTCAAGAAGACATCATTGTGGGTACTCCTGTAGCTGGAAGGTATCACCCAGACATAGAAAATGTCGTGGGAATGTTTGTAAACACTTTACCACTTAGAAGTTTTCCAGAATCAAAGAAGTCGTTTATCAGCTTTCTGAATGAGACAAAGAAGCAAATAGTAAATGCATTAAAACATCAAAGTTATCATACGGAAGAATTACTAAATGATTTGTCTTTAATTAAAGATCCTAGCAGGAACCCACTGTTTGATATGGTGTTTGTTATGCAGAATATGGAGTCAGGTGCTTTAGACATTGATGGATTGGACATTAAAGAGATTCCTATTTTTTCAGATTCTGCAAAATTCGATTTAACACTCGAAGCAATTGAAACAGATGATAACATTGCTTTTAATGTCGAGTATTGCAGTGATTTATTTAAGCCAAGTACGATAAGAAGATTTATTGATCACTACAGAACACTTTTAAATGAAATTATAAATCACCCTAGCAAATTATTGTCGAATATAAATATCCTAAGTGAAAAAGAGAGAGTAGATGTACTATATCATTTCAACAACACTGCAAGAGCATTTCCTAAGCAAAAGACAATCCACCAACTTTTTGAGGAAAAGGTACAGAAAACACCAAATGCGATAGCATTGCTTTTTGAAAATAAAAAAATGACTTATTACGAACTCAACAAAATGGCAAATGATGTAGCAGCAACCCTAACTCAAGAAGGGATAGGACATGGTGATTACGTTGGTGTTTTCCTAAATCGAGGATTCGAAATGGTAGTAGGAGTTTTGGGGATTCTAAAAGCAGGATCAGCATACGTGCCTTTAGATCCTAGCCTCCCAAAAATGCGATTCGAGCACATCACAAATAGCTTGAAAATCAAAGCACTGATTATCAATGAGAAACAGAGAAGAAGAGCAGTGGACTTACTAGAAGGGCACAAGCATTTAGCCTTGTTAATTGATCCTTACCAGTTGCCACAAAATAAAAACTCAGGTGAAATCCCCTCAATTAGGGTAAATTCAGAAGATAACGCCTATGTTATTTTTACTTCTGGATCTACAGGAGTTCCTAATGGTGTAAGGGTTACGCATAGGTCAGTAGTAAATCTTATTGATTGGGTAAACCGTGAGTTCAGTATTGGCCCTGCAGATCGAGTACTATTCCTTACTTCACTTAGCTTTGATTTATCTGTTTACGATATTTTTGGAATGCTTGCAGCTGGAGGCTCTATTAGAATTGTACCGGATGAGGAATTACGTAATCCAGTGAAATTATTAGAGTGGCTTACAACTGAACCTATTACGTTGTGGGATTCTGCACCAGCTGCATTTGGACAAATTGTTCCATTTCTTCATAATGCCAGGGCAGAAAATAGTAAACTCAGATATGTTTTCCTGAGTGGGGACTGGATTCCATTGGCTACTCCACAGAGTATTGAGGGTGCATTTCCATCTGCAAAGTTAATAAGCTTAGGAGGGGCAACTGAAGCTACTGTATGGTCAAACTTTTATCCGGTGGACAAGTTAAAGTCTGATTGGAAAAGCATCCCTTATGGTAAGCCTATTCAAAATGCCCAATATTATATACTCAACAAAGACCTTCAGCCATGTCCAATTGGTGTGCCTGGGGAACTGTATATAGCGGGGGAGTGCTTATCTGAGGGTTATATCAATTCTCCACAATTAAATAATGCTCGTTTTCTTACAAATCCATTTGTCGATTCTCCGTCAGCAAAAATCTATAAAACAGGAGACAAGGCAAGATGGTACGAAGATGGAAATATTGAATTTTTAGGAAGATTAGACTTTCAGGTGAAAATCAGAGGTTATCGAATTGAGTTAGGAGAAATTCAATCAGTATTATCAAAGCATGATGCGATTAAAGAAGCCTATGTAATAACTAAAGAAAATAAGCTTGGAGAAAATGCCTTATGTGCATACATTTTATCTGATATAAGGATCCAACCTTCTGAATTAAGAGGTTATCTGGCGGAAAAAATTCCTGAATATATGATTCCATCTTATTTTATTGTTTTAGATAAATTACCAGTAACATCAAACGGAAAACTGGATAGAAAAGCATTGCCTGAACCAGATTCTTCAATTGATTTAGGGCAACAATATGTGCCACCGAAAAATAAAACAGAGGAAATTCTTGTTTCAATTTGGGAGGAACTTTTAGGGATAGAAAAAATCGGGACACATGACAATTTCTTTGCCTTAGGAGGAGACTCCATTAAGGCAATTCAAGCTGCGGCGCGTCTCGATAAATATCATTTAAAAATGGAAATTAACGATCTTTTTAAGTACCCTACAATCTCAGCCATAAGTGCTCATGTTAAGAAGAATATAAGAGACGTTGATCAAGGAACAGTTGAAGGGGATGTGCATTTATCACCAGTTCAGAGTTGGTTTTTTGAACAAGAGTTTGAAGATAATTTCCATTTTAATCAAGCTTTTTTAATAAAAGCAAAGAATGGTTTAGATACGAAAAAGGTCCAACAAGTTTTTGATCGCCTTTTAGAGCACCATGATGCTCTTCGAATTGGTATTCGTGCAACAAATGATGGCATAAAATTGTTTAATCATGGGTTGTCAGTAAAGGCTCCAAAAATTGCAGTTTATGATTTCACTACTGAAATTGATTCAGAGATGCTTATTACGAAAGAGGCAGAGAAGCTACAAAGGAAAATTAATCTCAGCCACCCGCCATACATGAAGTTAGCTCAGTTTAACACGACAGAGGGTGCCTATCTTCTTATTGTTTTCCACCACCTTATTATAGATGGAGTATCATGGAGGATTTTGTTTGAGGATTTTGTTAATGGGTACAAAAATATAGTGTCTGAGAAAGACATTATATTCCCGCCAAAAATGGATTCATTCCAAGTATGGACCAATCAGCTCAATGAATATAGGAAGAGTAAGGAGCTAGAAGCAGAACTCCCTTATTGGAATGAATTAAAGAGTTATAAAACAATACCATTACCAAAAGAAGTCCATGAAAGTACGATTAAAAATGATTCTGCCAATACCATTGGATTCCGTCTTGATGATAGGAATACAGAGAACCTTGTGAAACAGGCAGGTCAAGCATTTAATACCGATGTGGAGACAATCCTGTTAACGGCGCTAAGCTTATCCATATATGATTGGATATCGCATTCTAACGTATTAGTAACCTTAGAGGGACATGGACGTGAAGCTATTTTCGAAGACATGAAAATTGATAGAACCATTGGTTGGTTTACATCAATGTACCCGTTGCTTCTTAAAACCGACCCAAATAAGGGGCTTGGTTATCAGATTAAACAAGTAAAGGAACAGCTAATGAAGGTACCAAATGGTGGAATTGGTTACGGATTATTAGAATATGATTCTGTTGCACCTTATGAAAAAAATTCTAAAATCGATATTCAACCAGAAATTAGCTTTAACTATCTAGGACAATTTGATCACGAGCTTGACGGGGAAGCTATCACTTTATCTGATTTGTCCATAGGTGACATGGTAAGCCCTAATGCTAGAAAAGTGTATTCATTGAATTTTAATAGTTATGTAAAACAGAATCAATTCGTTTTGTTGTTAGAATACAGCAATAATGAGTACTTGGATTCAACAATGGAATGGTTCATTGACCATTATAAACAGCATCTATTAAACCTAATTGATTACTGTATAAATGTAGAACCTGAAATAACACCAAGTGACCTTACTTTTAAAGATTTCGATATTGATGAACTCGAAGAATTTATCAAAGAAGTTGCTATAGGACTTGTTGATGAGGAGTAACTAATTATGAGCCAAAAAATAGGAATTCAAAACATTTATCCATTAACACCTTTACAAGAAGGCATTTTATTCCATCATTTGATGGATGCGTCTTCGAACGCTTATATTGAGCAGTTAGTACTTTCAATTAAAGGAAGGTTTCATATAGACCATCTGAAAGAGGCTTATCAAAGAATAATTGATCGCCATGATGTGTTTAGAACAGTTTTTCGATCAAAAAAGTTAGCAAAGCCACTACAAGTTGTTTTGAAAACCAGAAAGGCAAAAATACATTTTGAGGATATTACAAGCAGGGACATTGTTAATAAAGAATTATTTCTTGAACATTATCGTGAGCTAGAGGTTGAAAAAGGATTTGATTTAACAAAAGACCAGCTTTTTCGTATTACAGTATTGAAAGTTGCTGATGATGAGTATAAGCTTCTTTTCACATTTCACCACATCATTTTGGACGGGTGGTCAGTAGCAATTGTTCTTGAGGAATTGATGGAAGTGTACCATTCCATTCCTCTGGAAAAAGAAATTTCAATTGACCCAGTGTACCCATACAGCTCATATATTTCATGGGCAGAAAATCAAAATATGAGTGATGCGAGTATATACTGGAATCAATATATTCGTGAGTATGAAGAACCTATTACCATTCCAAAATTATCAAATAAAAAAACATCATCATCCTATGAGGCAGAAGACTTTGTTTTTGATTTTGGTCAAGAAATAACGAGCTCTCTTAGAGATTTAGCAAAGAGACAAAAAGTTACTTTGAATACTGTTGTGCAATCTCTTTGGGGACTACTAGTACATTGGTATTCCCAATCAGAAGACATTATGTTTGGTTCGGTAGTATCAGGCAGGCCAGCTGACCTTCCGGGGATTGAGAAGGCAGTGGGGATGTATATTAATACAGTTCCAGTTCGAATGAAAATCAACAAAGATCTAACATTTTCATCGTTGATTGAATCTGTCCAAAACTTAGGATTGCAGAGTAAACCATATGAGTATTATCCATTATATCTTATTGAAAATAAGCTGAATTCTAATCAGCCTTTGATTGACCATGTATTAGCATTTGAAAACTATCCCTTGAATCAAAAGAGTTTTGAAAAGCGTAATAATAGCAGTTTTGTAGTGGAGAATATTCAATTTTATGATCAGACTCATTACGATTTAAATGTAATCGTGTTTCCTGAGGATAGTCTTAGAGTGAGAATTTCGTTTAATTCTGCCGTCTTTGATGTTGGCTTTATACAAGGTATCAAACAACACCTTGTTGAATTAGCCAAAAAAGTATGCGAATCTCCTAATGAAAAATTGAGGGGGCTTTCTCCTCTCTCCAATGATGAGAAAGCCATCATTTTAAAACATGGGAATGCTGAAATGGCTCAATATCCAAGTGAGTATACGATTCATGAAATTTTTGAAATTTGTTCAGAAAAGTATCCTTCTAAGACTGCATTGAAATATGGAGTACAACATGTAACTTACGAGGAGTTGAATAGTAAGTCTAATAGATTAGCGGCTGTGCTAAGGCAAAAGGGGTTACATCGTGGGGATATTGTAGCAATAATGGCAGACCGTACTCCTGAAATGATTATTGGTATTTTAGCGACATTAAAAGCAGGAGGTACATATCTCCCAGTGGACCCGACTCTTCCATTTGATCGGATTCACTATATGTTAAGTGATAGCAAGGCAAAGTTTATGCTAGGTCAAAATGATGAAATAAAAGAGTACTCAGGAATCTTTATTAGTTTCAAGGATATCCAGCTTCAAAACATCCCTAGCACAAATTTAAAGAATGTTAATGAGCCAACTGATACAGCATATATTATCTACACCTCTGGTACAACTGGAAGACCGAAGGGAGTCATGGTTGATCATAAAAATGTGATAAGGCTACTTCATAATAGTGACATTCAATTTCAATTTGACAGTGGGGACATTTGGACACTATTTCATTCTTTTAGTTTTGATTTTTCAGTATGGGAGATGTACGGGGCTTTATTATACGGAGGAACCTGTGTCATTGTACCGAAAGAAATTGCTCAAAATCCAAAGGCGTTTTTATCTCTGCTTCAAAAAGAAAAGGTGACAGTGTTAAACCAAACTCCTTCAGCATTTTTTCATCTGATTGAGGAGGTTTATAAGAAGACAAACATGACGCTCAATCTTCGATACGTTATCTTTGGTGGAGAAGCATTGAAACCATTGATTCTTCATGAATGGAAGCAAAGATTTCCAGAAATTTGTTTGGTTAACATGTATGGAATCACTGAAACAACTGTTCATGTTACTTATAAAGAAATGAATGAATACGATATCGCTCAAAATATTAGTAATATTGGGAAACCTATTCCTACTAACACAGTTTATATCCTTAATGATCAAAAGGAACTATTGCCTATAGGGGTTCCTGGTGAACTCTACGTAGGAGGTAAGGGTGTTTCAAAAGGGTATTTATTTCAAGAGACTTTAACGAAAGAACGATTTTTAGAAAACCTATTTAGACCAGGAGAATTGATGTATAAAACAGGAGACTTGGTACGCATGCTACCGAGTGGAGATTTGGAATACCTAGGTCGAATAGATCATCAAGTTAAAGTTCGCGGGCATAGAATTGAACTTGGAGAAATCGAGAATCAATTATTAAGCCATTCTGAAATCAAAGAGGCGGTTGTAATTAATCTCAAGGATCATACAGATATGACTTACTTATGTGCATATGTGGTATCTGATAGGGAACTTTCGTCCACTGCCTTAAGAACATATTTATCTAGCTTTCTACCGGATTATATGATTCCTGCTCACTTTGTCTTTCTGGCATCCCTTCCACTAACGGGAAATGGAAAAATTGACCGAAAGGAATTACCTAAGCCAGAGATAAGCAGTAACTTCGCGTATGTAGAACCACAAACGAGCTTAGAGATTGAATTGGCGAAAATATGGAAAGAGGTTCTCGGAGTTGAACGAGTTGGAATCCACGATCATTTTTTTGAATTAGGGGGACATTCTCTTCGTGCAACTCAATTGGTCAATATGATTCATAAGAACTTGGATTTAGAACTTCCATTAAAAATGGTATTTGAGAAACCAACCATCCAACTTATGTGTCAAGAAATAGAAAAACTAAATCCATCGGAAAAAAGGGAGTTCCATGAGATTCAGAAAGTTGAAGAACAGGAATATTATCCTGCATCATCAGCACAAAAACGATTGTTGATTTTAAATCAGCTTGAAAACATAGGAAACAATTATAACATTACGGGTGCGGTTCAATTAGAGGGTCCTGTCGATCCAAAGAGGCTTGAACAGGCAATCCAACAGGTAATCAATAGACATGAAGCGTTACGGACTTCTTTTGAAACTACTGAGGAAGGATTTATTCAGCGGGTTCATCCGCATGTCCCTTTTTCATTAGAGCAATGGGAAGAAAAGGAACCGAAGGCTTCTCAGAGCGTGAATCGCTTTTCGCGTCCTTTCAATCTATCTAATGCCCCTCTATTGCGGGCAGGTCTTGTCAAGACAGGGCCAGAATGTCATGTGTTGATTTTGGATATGCATCATAGTATTTCGGACGAGGCCTCATTGAAGACCATGTTGAAGGAAATTAGTTTGTTGTATAAAGGAGAAGTTCTACCGCCGCTACGCCTTCAATACAAAGATGTGGCAGCCTGGCAAACAGAGCGAATGAAGACAAAAGAATTCTTGGAAGCTGAAACGTTCTGGTTGAAGGAAATGTCAGGAGAGCTCCCAGTGTTAGATATTTCAAGAAGAGAACGACCAAAGTTTCAAAGCTTCGAAGGGGATCGGGTAGATTTTCATGTTCCAACATCATTGGCACAACAGCTTTCTGAACTAGCAACCAAAACAGGGACAACCTTGTATATGGTATTGTTATCTGCTTATCAGCTTCTTCTTTCGAGGTATTCGGGACAAGAAGATATTATTGTGGGATCTCCAGTAGCTAGCCGACCACATGCAGACCTTCAGAATATGGTTGGAATGTTTGTAAATACGATTCCAATGAGAAACAGTCTAAGTGAGGAAGAAAGCATTCGCTCTTTATTACAAAAAGTAAGGGAGCGTGCGCTCCTAGCCTTTGAGCATCAATCATATCCGTTTGAGCAGTTGGTGGAGAAGGTGTCCATCACAAGAGACTTGAGTCGTAACCCGGTCTTCGACCACATGTTTATTATGCATGATGCAGGTACAGCGAAGCTAGAATTGGAGAACGTGGACATCACTTCTTATTCTTTAGAGGATCGCTCCGCAAAAGTAGACCTGACTTTAGAAGTTTCGGAGAATGAGATGGGACTCTCCGCTTGGTTTCAATATAGCACAGCGTTATTTTCAAAAGATGAAATGAAGATAATGTCTTCACACTTTGTCAATATTTTGGAAGAAATCGTAAAGGATACTGATCAGCCATTGTCTTCTATTGAAATGATCTCAGAGGCTGAACGATATACCCTTCTTCATGATTTAAATCCAAAGACAGTAGCGGGAGTCGAACGTACCGTTCACCAACGATTTGAAGAACAAGTTACACATACCCCTGCACAAATCGCGGTTATTTCAAGTGGGAGGGAATACACCTATCAAGAAATCAATGAACGTGCAAATCGAATGGCCCGTGCCCTTCAAAACATGAACGTAGAAAAAGGCGACCGAATCGGGGTTATGGTCAAACGTTCAGAGGATCTTATCATCGCTCTACTCGCTGTATTAAAAACGGGGGCTGCGTATGTACCAATCGATCCAGATTACCCTGAAGATCGTATTGCCTACATGGTTCACGACAGTAACACCAAATATATTATGACGGATGTTCGTGAAGGCCGTTTGTCATCATTTGACGAAAAGCTTTGCTTATTATCAGACTTAGCTGACCAAAGTGAAGATGGTTCCAATCTGGAAGTAGATGTGCTGGCTACGGAGTTAGCGTATATCATCTATACGTCTGGTTCCACTGGAAAGCCAAAGGGAGTTATGGTAGAGCACCGTTCGGTGCACAATTTTATCGAAGGAATGTCAGAATGTGTGAAAATGGCTTCTGGAGATAAAGTGTTGGCATTAACAACGGTATCGTTTGATATTTTTGTCACAGAAACCTTTCTCCCATTGGCAAAAGGCGCATGTGTCATTATGGCAAGTGAGGAAGAACAACAGGACCCAGCCTTATTAAGCAGCCTAATAATGGACAACGAGGTTACAACCATTCAGGCTACACCATCAAGAATAAAAGGGCTTTTGATGTATCCAGAGGGAGAAGAGTGCTTAGAGACAGTCAAGGTAATGATCGTGGGTGGAGAAGCCCTGCCACCTACTCTATTACAAAGTCTACAAGCTTACACGAATCTAACAATCTACAATGCATATGGACCATCAGAAACTTCCGTCTGGTCCACGATTAAAAATGTAACGTCTGATCATGAGGTTACGATTGGTCAACCAATCCGTAATACGCGTTGTTATATCGTAGGACCACATAACCGTTTTCAGCCAATTGGGGTTCTAGGAGAATTGTGTATTGCCGGAAGCGGGGTATCGCGAGGATACTTAAACCGTCCAGAGCTTACGGCAAGTAAGTTTGTGGAAGACCCATTTATGACTGGTGAAACCATGTATAAAACGGGTGACCTGGCACGCTGGTTACCGGATGGCCAGATTGAATATGCAGGACGTATCGACCAACAAGTGAAAATGCGAGGTTACAGAATAGAGCTTCAAGAAATTGAAGTATGTATGGAAGAATGTAACACGATTCGTGAAGCAGCAGTTGCACTTCATAGAGATTCTTTAGGGGACACGTATCTCTGTGGATATGTTGTATGGAACGATCCGGAAAAGACCATTTCTTTTAAAGATCTTAAAGTAGAATTGGCAAAGAGACTCCCAGGATACATGGTACCAACTCATTTTATGGTGCTCGAACAGCTCCCATTAACAGCCAATGGGAAATTGGATCGAAAATCAATGCCTAAGCCAGAACATAGAAACGATAGTTATGTAGAACCACAAACACAGTGGGAAAAGCAATTAACAAAACTATGGAGTAAAGTACTTGGAGTCCAGAAAGTTGGTGTTCATGATCATTTCTTTTCTCTTGGTGGACAATCTTTAAAAGCAATTAAGCTGATTAATGAAATTAATAAGCTATATAACATTGAAATGACAATAAAAGATCTGTTCTTACATCCAACGGTGTATGGAATGTCGCAGATGATTGAAAAGCAAAAAAAGGTTGATTATGTTCCAATAGTTCCATCAAAAAAAGCAGATACCTATCCTATGACATCAGCTCAAAAACGACTGTTCTTACTAAATGAGATGGAAGGCGTAAGCGTTAGCTATAATATGCCTACGGTTTTAGAGGTCACTGGAGAATTTAATATATTTATGCTTCAAAAAGCCTTTACTACTCTAATTGATCGACACGAGATTCTTAGAACCTCATTTGAAATACAGCATGGAGAGCCAGTTCAAAGAATCCATGAGCAGGTTTATAGTGAGATAACAGTTTTAAAAGCGAATCAAGAAAATCTTGATGTTTTTATTGAGGCATCAATCCAGGCGTTTAACCTGACTACCCCACCTTTAATAAGAATGACTGTGGTTGAAGTAGTAGATAAAAATAAGCATTTTGTCATTCTAGACATGCATCATATTATATCGGATGGATTATCGCTAGAAATTATAGAGGCTGAGCTTCTTCAGCTTTACCAAGGTAGGCGTTTAGACAAGCTAGATCTTCAATATAAGGATTTTGCTGTCTGGCAAAAAACACAGCTAAATAAGCAAAGATTAAAAGATCAAGAAATGTTCTGGCTTGAGAAGTTTGAGAAGGATGCTCCGCTCTTAGAGTTGCCTCTTGATTATCAAAGACCAAAGGTAAAAAGCTTTAAAGGTAGTAGGTATCATTTCAATATTGATCAAGAATTCACTCGACAATTGAATCAGCTTGTAAATGAAACGGATGCTACTCTATACATGATTTTGCTTTCATGCTTCCAAGTAACATTATCACGATATACAGGTCAGGAAGATATTGTAGTTGGCACACCTGTTTCTGGAAGGAATCATCCAGATGTCCATAACTTAGTTGGTATGTTTGTTAATATGCTTCCACTAAGGATGTGCGCTACAGGTAAAAAGAGTTTTAGAGATTTCTTACATGAAGTGAAAAAGATAACTTTAGAATCTTTTACAAATCAGGATTATCCGTTTGAGGAATTAATTGGAAAACTAAAATTAGAGAGGGACATAGGAAGAAATCCACTATTTGATGTGGTTTTTGCTCTTCAAAACAGTTCATTGTCTAAGATGGTTCTTACTAATCAGGTTTTTAGTCCTTATCAAGTGAAGGAATCTACTTCAAAATTTGACTTGATGCTGGAGGCAGTAGAAGAAGAAGGAGTTATTCAGCTTAACCTTCAGTATTGTACTGATTTGTTTAATGAGGATACGATTATCCGATTCTCGAAAAGCTTTATTAATATTGTGAAGGCCGTATGCAAAGAACATAACCGACAAATTTGTGATTTAGAAATCCTTTCAGAGGATGAAGAAAAGGAAATTCTGCAGCTCTCAAAAGGTCCTGCATCACATTTTTATCCCGAGCTTACTATTCAGGAAGCTTTTGAAATACAGGTTAATACGCAACCAGACAAAATAGCAGTTATATCCCAAGGACAACCAATGACATACAAGGAACTAAATGATAAAGCGAATAGATTAGCGCATTTTCTTAAGGATAAAGGTGTTCAGGAAGATGAATCAATCGGAATATTGATGGAACAGACTGAAGACATGATTGTTTCAATCTTAGGAGTATTAAAGGCAGGGGCTTCTTACCTTCCTTTAAATTTAGAGTATCCAGCAGATCGATTGAAGTATTTGCTTGAAGATAGCAAGACCCGATTTATTATTGTGGATAAATCGTACGAGGAGAACCTAGATTTCCAAGGAGAGTTCATTAGTGTAGACACCTTTCCGTTTTTTGATTGGTCTGGTGAAAATCTTGAAGTTTCTAATTCGCCTAGTAACCTTGCTTATATTATGTACACCTCTGGGACGACTGGAAATCCTAAAGGAGTTATGGTAACCCATCGAAATGTCAATAGTTTAGTATTACATCCAAATTATGTTGGGTTTGAAGAGACAGATCAAATTCTATTAACTGGTGCAAGTAGTTTTGATGCTACAACTTTTGAAATTTGGGGAGCTTTATTAAATGGTCTGACGGTACATTTATGTGAACGAAGATTGTTGTTTGAGATTAATCGTCTCTCAGACTATATAAAACAAAACAACATTACAATTATGTGGCTTACATCTTCATTATTTAATCAATATGCCGAGCATAATGATGATATGTTTGCTCCTTTAAGGTACTTAATAGTAGGTGGAGAAGCTTTATCACCAAAGCATATCTCTCTTGCCCGTAAGAATAAAAAGCTGAATGTTATAAATGCATATGGACCTACTGAAAACACTACGTTTTCTACGTACTATCCGATTCATAATGATTTCACTAGGAATATACCTATCGGTAGGCCGATAAGCAATTCAAGTGTATTTATAGTGGATTCCTTTAACAATTTACAACCAATCGGAGTAGCAGGTGAAATATGTGTTGGAGGTGCTGGGGTCGCAAGAGGATATCTAAACAAACAAGAGCTAACAAGTAAGAAGTTTACTCAAAATCCATTCGGTGAGGATCGAATTTATCATACTGGTGATATTGGAAGATGGCTACCAGATGGAAATATAGAATATATCGGAAGAATAGACAATCAGGTAAAAATTAGGGGTTATCGAATCGAGCTTAAGGAAATTGAAGCTGCTTTACTAAAACATTCTTCTGTGAGGAATGGAGTTGTAAAAGTTAATGAGGATATCAATAAACAAAAGTGTCTATGTGCATATTATGTTGCTGAGGACCAAATAGAGCCTAGTGAACTAAGAGATGAGTTAAAAAAGAGACTGCCGTCTTATATGATTCCGTCCTTTTTCATAGAATTAAACGAGCTCCCATTAACTGTTAATGGAAAGGTTGACACACAATCTTTACCTAATCCAGATTATGACAAAAGAAATGATGTTACTTTGCCGCGTAATGAGATGGAGGAGATAATGGTAGAGATTTTCAAGGAAGTTCTTGGAGTACCAAACCTAGGGATGAATGAGAGCTTCTTTGATTTGGGAGGAGACTCCATTAAAGCCCTCCAGATATCTGCTAGACTTCATTCAATACAACTAAAAATGGAGGTAAAGGATCTTTTTAAATATCCAACGATTGAGAGTATCGCTCCCTTCATCCAAAAGGTAATAAATGAAGAATTTCAAGGAGCGATAGAAGGAGAGGTACAGTTAACTCCGATTCAAAAATGGTTTTTTGAAAAACTGTCGATGGAGCATTATTGGAATCAAGCAATTATGTTGCACCATAAAGGTAAATTTGATGAACCTACAGTAAGAGCTGTGATGAGAAAGCTAGTGGAGCATCATGATGCTCTACGGATGTCGTATCTGCATGGCAATTCCATTACACAGGTGAATCGAGGAACCACCTTTATGGATGAAGAACTATTCCATTTTGACATTTATGATTATACAAATCTAAAGGATTACCAGTACGAGATCAGCAAAAAAGCTAACAGTCTATACAAAGGGTTGAACTTACAAAATGGACCACTCGTGTCTTTAGGATTATTCAAGACCAGTGAAGGTGACTTTTTGTTATTCATCGTACATCATCTAGTAATTGACGGTGTCTCATGGAGGATATTAATAGAAGATTTTATAAGCGGCTACCAAAATATGATTCAAACGAAGGATTTATGTATGCCTAAGAAAACAGCATCCTATCAATCTTGGTCTGCATTCCTTTCTTCATACTCTAAAGATACTAGTTTGTTAAAAGAAATCGAGTATTGGGAGGGTATTTTTAAACATAATATTCCGAAGATTGAGAAAGAATTTACTGAAACAACTAATCTTTCTAAGCATAGCCGTATTGTATCTGTTGAATTTTCTAAGGAAGAAACCATCAGTTTACTAAATGATGTTCACCATGCATTTCATACAGAGAAAAATGATATTTTACTAACTGCACTGGCATTAAGCCTAAAATCCTGGACTGGAAATAGTAAGTTCCTAGTTAATCTTGAAGGACACGGAAGAGAAGCAATAACGAGTAACATCAACATTTCTCGTACAATCGGTTGGTTTACTTCAATCTTTCCTGTTTTATTAGATGTCACATTTTCAGAGGAAAAAAGTCATCTAATCAAACAAGTAAAAGAGATGATGAGAGGAATTCCTAATAAAGGTATAGGTTTTGGGATATTAAAATATTTATCACCTTTTGGAGAACAAATTCAGTTTGCAGCAAAGTCGGAGCCACAAATTAGTTTTAACTTTCTGGGGGAATATGGAAACGAATTGAAGAAGCCTTTTACTCTATCCTCATTACCTATAGGAGAATCGATTAACCCTGAATCAGTTCGACCACATGATATTGAAATCCTTGGGAAAGTAGTAAATGGAGCATTACAGTTTCAGTTTGAATATAACAAATTACATTTTTCCAACAAGACAATGGAAAGATTGGCAAGGTTGTTCAAGTCACATCTGATTGATTTAATTCATCTATGTACGATGAAGAAAGAAAGTGAATATACTCCTTCAGACTACGGTGATAATCATAATTTAACATTTGATGAACTAGAAAATTTACAAGACCTGATTGCAGCAAAATTCAAATCCTAGGAGGGTTATGATGGCAGCGCCAGAAATCAAAAAGATCTACCCTTTGTCCCCGATGCAGGAGGGTATGCTATTTTACGCTTTGTATTCAAAGAAAAGCAAAGCTTACTTTGAGCAGGTTCGTCTAGAGATTAAGAAAAGTATTGATATTCGAGTGTTTGAGGAAAGCTTTAACCGCTTGATTGCCCGCCATGATATTTTGCGTTCAATCTTTATTCACGAAGAGGTCCCCCGACCTCTTCAGGTTGTATTAAATCAAAGACAAGCCAACATTCACTATGAAAATATTCATCAACTAAATCCAGAAGAACAGGAGCAGGCTTTAACTAGTTATTTAGAGGAAGATAAAAAGCGATTATTTGAGCTGGATAAAGATTTACTAATGAGAATTGCAGTATTTGAAACAGGAACTTCTTCTTTTACTGTGATTTGGAGCTTTCATCATATCTTGCTGGATGGCTGGTCATTAGGACTTTTGTGGGAAGAATTCATGTCCATATATGAAGGAATGATGACTCGTGACCCGGCTAATTTACCACCCATACAGCCTTACAGTAATTATATTAACTGGTTGGAAAAACGTGATAGGAAAGAATCTCTAAAATACTGGAAGAGCTATTTAAGCGGCTATGAGGTACAAGCCTCATTACCGAAGAAAACGGAGAGCCATGCTGATGATGATTACGATTTAAAATGGATTGACATTCCCTTAGACGATAACCTGCTAGCCAAAATGGAGTCGCATGCAAGACAGCTAAAAGTTACACTTAATAGTTACATCCAAGTAGTATGGGGGATATTGTTAACAAAATACAACAAAACTAAGGATGTCGTTTTTGGTTCTGTATTATCAGGCAGACCATCAGAAATTCCGGGTGTTGAGCAAATGATTGGTTTATTTATACAGACGGCACCTGTGAGAATTACAGTTTCCAAAGAATCTACCTTTGAAGAATTACTAGTAAAGGTACAAAAGGATGCTCTTGCTTCACAGGAGCACTCCTTTGTACCATTAGCAGATATTCAAGCTCAGAGTGACCTTGGAAAAGAGCTTCTCAATCATTTGGTGATGTTTGAAAATTATCCTCTTAATACTAACCTTCATGATGAAAGAGAGCATAAATTATCGGTAAGTAAGATGGACATCATTGAGCATACAAACTATGATTTTCAATTATTAGTCATTCCAGGAGAACATTATAATGTAAGACTCAGCTTTAATGCTACTGTTTATGAACAGGAATTGATGAAAAATATTTCAGTTCATTTCCATAATCTGTTGAAGCAAGTGACTGATTTCCCAGGGGTAGCAATCAATGATATTGAAATACTTACTAAGTCAGAAAAACAAAAAATCTTGGAATTTAGTACGGGCAACAATGTTAAATTGAGAAAAGATATTATGATTCATGAAATTTTACAGGAGCAGGCTACACGTATTCCCGACAAGATCGCATTGAGGTTTGGAAATGAGTATCTTACATATAAGCAATTAAATGAAAAATCGAATCAATTGGCATCCGTACTGCAGGAAAACGGATTAAGAGCGGGAGAAACCGTAGGTATCAGACTTAATCGATCCCTTGAGATGGTGATAGGGATATACGGAATTCTTAAAGCTGGTGGTGCCTATTTGCCGATAGATCCTTCCTTTCCAAACGAGCGGACTAGCTATTTGTTAGAAGATACAAATACTCGCTATTTATTAACAAAGTCGGATATTAAGCCATTAAACTCGGGATTTGAAGGGACCACTCTACTTTTAGATAATCAAAACTTATATACGGGTGATGTTAAAAATATTGATTCCCGTAATTCGCCTGAGGATTTAATCTATGTTATTTACACTTCCGGGTCAACTGGAAAGCCAAAAGGAGTCATGGTCCAACATAATTCAGTAATGAACCGTCTCTATTGGATGCAAAGAGAATATCCGATTACTGAGGATGACGTGATTTTACAAAAGACCCCTTTTACTTTTGATGTATCTGTTTGGGAGTTATTTTGGTGGACAATTACCGGTTCGTCCCTATGTCTACTTGCTCCAGGGGGTGAAAAGGATCCTGAGGTTTTAGTGAATACCATATATCAAAACGATGTGACAATCCTACATTTCGTTCCATCCATGCTTCAGGTATTTCTGAAGTATGTCGAGGACAAAAAAGAGACAGTTAAACAACTTTCCTTAGTGAAATATTTCTTTGCCAGCGGCGAAGCATTGTTATTGAATCAAGTTCACAAATTCAATGAGTTGCTTTTCACAGCAAACGATACAAAATTAATTAACTTATATGGACCGACTGAGGCAACCGTTGATGTTTCTTATTATGACTGTAGTACAAAGTGCATTGATGGTCGAGTTCCAATCGGTAAACCTATAGATAATGTTCAGCTTTATATTGTTGATGCATACAATCGACTAATGCCAGTAGGTGTTATTGGAGAGCTTTGTATTGCGGGTGATGGATTAGCAAGAGGGTATTTAAATCGACATGATTTAACGAATGAAAAGTTTGTTAATAATCCATTTAACAAAGGTACAAAAATGTATCGTACAGGAGACTTGGCTCGATGGCTATCCAATGGCCAAATTGAGTATTTAGGCAGACTGGATCATCAAGTTAAGGTTAGGGGATACAGAATTGAGCTCCAAGAGATTGAAGCTTTTCTATTAGAACATGTAAAAGTAAGTGAAGCCGTTGTTACCCTTCGAAAAGATGTTTCAAATGAGGGTTATCTCTGTGCGTATGTTGTTCTAAAACGTGATTGGATAAAGGACTCTTCCGTCATACAGAGTGAGCTTAAAGAGTTTCTTGGAACAAATGTACCAGGATACATGGTACCAGCACACATTGTAACTTTGTCTAAGATGCCTCTTACCCCTAATGGAAAATTAGATCGTAAATCACTTCCAGAACCAAAGGTATTATTAAACAATCGTTATGAAACTCCTCAAGCTGGTACAGAGCAACTGATAGCAGAGATTTGGAAAGAAATTTTAGGTATTAAAGATATAGGGGTACACGATGATTTCTTTGATTTAGGTGGGCATTCATTAAAAGCTACGATGTTAGTAGCAAGATTAAAAAAGATTATTGGGAAAACAATTCCGTTAAGTGAGTTCTTTGAGAATTCTACGATTCGCAAGCTGGCTGAGAAGCTAGAACTAGAGACGATCGAACAGAAAAAGGAAGATATCCAGCAGGCTGTTATCAGTTCTAGCTATCCGCTTTCTTCATCACAGCAACGATTATTCGTGCTTAATCAATTTGAGGAAATTGGAACGAGCTACAACATGCCGAATGCTCTCATAATTGATGGAGCAATTGATATCAAACAACTCAGGGCTTCGATTCATCAAGTTGTACGTCGTCATGAGACACTAAGGACTGTTTTTGATATACATGATGGAAAGCCTGTTCAGATTATAAAAGATACGATTGAAGTTGAAGTTGAACAAGTCAATGCCATAGGAGAAGCGATATCTCAAATTGCTTCAAATTTTGTTCAACCATTCAATTTGAATGAGGGACCATTGTTCCGTGTATCATTAGTAACTCTCAACGAAAATCGTCATTTACTTCTCTTTGACATACATCATATTTTATCAGACGGGATTTCAATGAATATACTAGTGAAAGAAGTTTTATCAAGGTATAAAGGACAAGAGTTCGAACCGCTTTCTATTCAATATAAAGATTTTGCAGTATGGCAACAAAGTGAAAAAAATGCAGATTTATATTTAAAACAACAGAATTATTGGTTAAATCAATTCAAAAATGAACCAGTACCATTGGATTTACCTCTTAAAGGAAAGAGGCCAGCAATCCAAAGCTTTGAAGGGAACCGCCTATCAGGTAAATTCGATCCCGAACTGGTTAAAAAGTTAAAGAATTTGGTGCAAGAAACCGAAAGCAGCGTGTACATGATTTTAATGGCTGCATATAATATTTTACTTTCCAAATATAGTGGACAAGAAGATATTGTAATTGGCTCACCAGTGTCAGGTAGATCACGTGAAGAAATTCAAGCTATTATTGGTGTCTTTGTGAACATGTTACCAATGAGGAATTATCCTTCTGGAGCAAAAAGTTTCCGTTCCTTTTTACAGGATGTGAAAAAGAAAACATTGGATGCATTGGAACATCAAGACTATCCATTTGAGGATTTAATTGAAAAACTTGAACTTCGTAGAGATACAAGCCATCACCCATTATTTGATGTAGTTTTGGTTCACCAAAACATGGAGCAGACACAATTCATTTTAGACAATACAATCGTTACATCTTTTGAATTGCCACAACAAACGTCAAAATTCGATTTAACATTAGAAACTGTAGAAGAAACTAAAGGCATTTCATTTAGTTGGGAGTATAAAACGTCTCTGTTCTCAGAGGAGATGATAAACCAAATTAGTACTCATTTTATAGAGATCCTTAAAAAGGTAGTTGAACAGCCCGATAGTCCCATCAGTCAATTTGATGTAGTGACTATTGAGGAACAAGAGCAAATCAAACAACAATTCAATAAAATGGATACCGATTATCCTAAGCATGAAACCATCCATACTATTTTTGAAAAACAAGTAGAGAATTTCCCTGAAAATAGAGCAATTTCGTTTGCTGGACACTTTATGACATATAGAGAATTAAACAATTGCGTCAATCAGTTAGGCAGCAAATTAAAAAAGACAGGAATTGGTCCTGAGAAGCTTGCCATCATTTTAATGGATCGTTCACCAAATATGATTATTAGTATATTGGCAGTTTTAAAGGCAGGAGGAGCGTATGTTCCAATAGATCCCTCTTATCCGAAGGAACGTATTCAATTCATTATAGATGATTGCGAAGCACAGATCATCTTATCGGAAGCAGAACTTCCTAAGGGATTAGCCTTTAAAGGAGAATTGGTTCGTGTAGATAAGGTGAATCTCGAAATGGATAGACCTACACCGAATTTGCCTATAGAGGCTAAAGCTGAGAACCTAGCTTATATCATTTATACGTCAGGTACTACAGGTAAACCAAAAGGAGTAATGATTGAGCATCGAAACGTAGTACGCCTTCTTAAGAATGATAGCTTTTTGTTTGATTTTGATGAAAATGACGTATGGACCGTATTCCATTCCTATAGCTTTGATTTTTCTGTTTGGGAGATATTTGGGGCGTTATTGTACGGAGGAACTAGTGTAATAGTTTCTAAAGAAACTGCTCAGAATCCTGAGTTATTTTTACATGTATTAGAAAAAGAAAAAGTTACAATTTTAAATCAAACTCCATCTGCATTTAGTTCACTTATAAAACAAGAACAGAGTTCATCTGTTAATTTGTCGTTAAGATACATTATTTTTGGAGGAGAAGCCTTAAGCCCATCGGTATTGAAGGGATGGTATAAAAAGTATCCTGATGTCCGTCTCATTAATATGTATGGAATAACAGAAACGACTGTCCATGTAACATATAAAGAAATCACCTGGCAAGATATTCAAGGGGAGACAAGTCCAATAGGTCAGCCGATTCCTACTTTGGCAATATATATCTTAGACAAGTGGGGGAATTTGACACCTTTTGGAGTACCTGGAGAGCTTTGCATAGCTGGAGATGGATTGGCACGAGGGTATTTAAACCAGCCTGAACTAACAGCGGAAAAGTTTATCGTACATCAGAATGAAGCAGGTTCTCGACTATACCGATCAGGAGATCTAGCTCGTTGGCTGCCTGACGGCAGTATCGAATATTTAGGACGTATAGATGATCAGGTGAAAATTCGGGGACATCGGATTGAGCTTGGAGAAATCGAAGCCCAGCTTCTTCAGATGGAAGGAGTTGAAGATGCTGTCGTTCTAACAAGAAATGATGCGGATGGAACGGCGTATTTATGTGGTTATTTAGTGAGTCGAGAGGATGTAACGATCTCTGCGATTCGAAACCATTTGTCTCGTACTCTTCCAGATTATATGATTCCTGCCTCATATGTTCTATTAGATCAACTACCTTTGACTCCTAATGGAAAGGTAGATAAAAGGGCATTGCCTGAACCAGAAGGTTTGATTCACTTGGGAGTCGAGTATGAAGCCCCTCAGGGAGAAGCTGAACAGCGGCTCGCACGTGTATGGAAGGAAGTGCTTAAAGCTGGAAAGGTTGGACGCCACGATCATTTCTTTGATCTTGGAGGAGATTCTATCAAGGGTATACAAGTGGCGGCTCGCCTTCACGAGAAAGGATGGAAGCTCCAATTAAAAGACCTTTTCCGATATCCGACTGTCGCCGAGCTAGCCCCTTATGTTCAACAAGTGACAGGCGGGCAGATCAGTCAAGATGAGGTGACAGGAGAAGTCAGCTTATCGCCTATCCAGCGATGGTTTTTTGACCAGAGATTTGAAGAAGCCCATCATTGGAACCAAGCAGTTCTATTAGAAAGTCCGGAGGACTTAGATCCAGTGGCACTTCAATCCTCATTTGAGTCTCTCTTACACCATCATGATGCGTTGCGGATGACATATCGTGAAGAAGAAGGGCAAATTCTCCAATGGAACCGAATCACTACGGAAGAGAATCTGTATCATTGGGAAACCATCCAAATAAGTGATATCGGTGATTCATTGGCTTCAAAGATAGAGAAAGAGTGTACACGTCTTCAGTCTAGGTTGAATCTCGCTGAAGGTCCACTTGTAGCTGGGGGATTATTTCAGACGAAAAAAAATGATTACTTTTTCGTTGCGATCCATCACCTTGCGGTCGACGGTGTATCTTGGCGCATCCTGTTAGAAGATCTTTGGGAAGGATATCAACAGGCTAAGAGGTCTGAACCGATCCAATTACCGATGAAAACGGACTCCTTCCAAAAGTGGTCAAGTGAGTTAACACAGTATGCACAAGGTCGAGCAATTAAGAAGGAGCTAGCCTATTGGAAGGATGTCGTGAGTATTCCAGTCACTCCATTGCCAAAGGACGGAAATGCATCAGAAAATCGGATTGCGGATGAAGATCAAGTGATCATTCAGTTCACAAGAGAGGATACAGCCAGATTAGTAAAAGAAGCAAACAGAGCATATCGGACGGAGATCAACGATCTCCTGTTAACTGCCCTTCATGGAGCCGTCCAAGAATGGACAGGTGATGAGAATCTAGTAGTGGATCTCGAAGGACATGGTCGAGAATTTATTGGTGAAGGCATCGATATTTCTCGTACAGTAGGGTGGTTTACGTCCATGTTCCCTGTCGCCCTAACATCTTCAGGTTCAATCGAGATAGGGGGAAAGCTACAGGCTATCAAAGAACAGCTGCGTCGGATTCCGAATAAAGGAATTGGCTATGGACTTTTAGCCTATCTAAGTTCTCTTGATGAGAAATTACAAACCTATCATCCAGAGATTGGGTTTAATTATCTAGGTGATTTTGGCGAAGGTTTACAAAATGACAAGCAAGCAATGACAATGTCGGACATATCAAGTGGTACTTCGCTTGGTATGGCTAATCATCGGGTTCATACATTGGAAATCAATGGGATGACTCTAGAAGGAAGCCTTCAATTTAGGGTGAGCTTCAATCGTTTTGAATTCAAGAAGTCGACCATTGAAACGTTCGCAGAAGGGTTTAAAAGAAACCTCAATCAGCTTGTGGATTATTGTATCGCACAGGAACAGAGTGTGAAGACACCTTCAGACGTTGGGTTGTCCACTCTTCCAATTGAGGTATGGAAGGATATTCAAAAGGTTCACTCAGCGGAATCGATTGAGGAAATTCGCCCTCTAAGCCCAATGCAGGAAGGGATATTATTTGAGAGTTTAATGAATCCGAATTCGCCTGCATACTTTGAACAATTGAGTTTTGTGGTTAATGGCAAACTCGAAAGGGAGTATTTATGGCAGAGTTTTCAGGACCTGGCGGTCCGACATGATATTCTCCGAACGGTATTCACAACTGAAGGGGAACATCCTCTACAGATTGTAGTAAAGGAACTACTGTTAGACGTGAAGGAGTTTTCACTTTTAGATATCACACCGGATGAGAGGCAGGCAGCCATTGAGGCAAGGAAAGAAGCTGATAAAGAGAAAGGTTTTGATCTGAAAAAGGGTCCATTGATGCGTCTAACGGTACTTGAAACCGACAAAGAAGAATTTGTGTTGATTTGGAGCCATCACCATATCTTGATGGATGGATGGTGCTTAGGCATCCTTCTTCAAGAATTCTTGACCCTCTATGCAGCGAGGAAAGAGGGGCGTCGAGCGGAGCTTGGCCCAGTGGAATCATATGGAAGATATATTGAATGGCTGACCAATCAGGACCGAGAAGAGGCAAAGGAATATTGGAGAGAGAAGGTAGCGGGGTATGTCGAGCAGGCTAGTCTTCCAAAAAAACAAATGACCTCTGCCTCGACTTACAAACAGGAAGAATTGAGTTATACCATGTCTACAACGTTATCAAAACAGGTTGAACAAGTAGCTCGGCATTTGAATAGTACGATAAGTACAGTTTTACAGGCTGCATGGGGAGTGTTGTTATCGCGTTATTGTCAACAAGAGGATGTGATATTTGGAACAGTTGTTTCAGGAAGACCACCAGCAGTGAAGGGAATTGAAAAGACCGTAGGTCTATTTATTAACACAATCCCAGTTCGTTTCCAAGCTGCAAAAGATAAAACATTCGTGGACTTGGTGAAGGAAGGTCAGTCATGGGTAGTTTCTTCCCAAGAACATAGCTTTTTATCACTAGCTGAAATACAAGCAGAAAGTGAACTTGGACAAGGACTGATTGATCATATCTTTGTGGTAGAAAATTATCCTTTTGATGAAGAGGCGATGTCTGAAAAAGGAGCACGGGCGGACTTACGTATTAAAAATGAAGGCGTATTTGAACAAACAAGCTTTGATTTTAATGTTATTGTCGTTCCGGGAGAACAGATACATTACGCGTTTCGATATAATCCAGAAGTTTATGAGACAGCCTTAATAAATTATCTGAAGGGACATTTTGTGAGAGTAATAGAGCAAGTAATTGAATCTCCAGAAACCAATATTTCGGAGGTACAACTTACTTCAGCTTATGAACAGTCCTGCTTACAATCCTTTAACGACACTGAAAAGGACTATAATTTGGAACAAACTTTCGTAAAGTTGTTCGAAGAACAAGTAGATAGGGCACCGTTTAATGTAGCAGTGGTGGCAAGTGAAATGAAATGGACTTATGAAAGGCTAAATCAAGAAGCCAATCAGCTTGCGCGTCATCTTCAGGCAAAAGGTCTTAGTTCCGAGCAGATAGTGGCTATTCTCGCGGAACCTTCTGTGGAGATGATTTTAGCTGTACTAGCAGTATTAAAGGCTGGTGGAGCATATGTGCCGATTGATCCAAATTATCCATCGGAAAGAATCCAATATATGATTAAGGACAGTCAAGCGGAGATCGTCATCACTCATCATCATTTATCCGATAAGGTCAATGGGGAACGAGAGAAAGTAATTCTTGAGGAGCGAAGCTGGGTAAGGGAGTCTGTCGAAAACCTTCCAACCTCCTGCGAGCCAAATGGATTGGCCTATGTCATTTATACATCTGGGACAACTGGCCACCCCAAAGGGGTAATGATTGAGCATCGCTCACTCTCCAATTTATGTCAGTGGCATAACGATCAGTTTGAATTGACGGAATTGGATCGAAGTACAAAAATTGCAGGATTTGGATTTGATGCATCTGTGTGGGAAATATTCCCTCCTTTACTAAAGGGAGCTGCACTCTATGTTGTGCCGGAGGAATTTCGTACAGACATACACGAACTTAACAAGTTCTTTGAACAAAATCAAATTACTATCAGTTTCTTACCGACTCCACTGTGTGAACCGTTTCTAGCCTTGGACAACCAGTCTTTACGTATATTGTTGACAGGAGGGGACAGGCTAAAAACGTATCAACCTGTTCGATTCCAGCTCATTAATAATTATGGGCCTACAGAAAATACAGTAGTTGCGACAAGTGGTGCGATTGATCATCAATCTACGAATCTACCGATTGGTAGACCGATTGCCAATACCCAAGTTTACATTCTAGGGAAGAATCATGAACTACAACCGATTGGAGTACCCGGAGAGCTTTGCATAGCTGGAGATGGATTGGCACGAGGGTACTTAAACCAACCTGAGCTAACAGCGGAAAAGTTTATCGAACATCCGCATGAAGCAGGTTCTCGACTATACCGATCTGGGGATCTAGCTCGTTGGCTGCCTGACGGCAGCATCGAATATTTAGGCCGTATAGACGATCAGGTGAAAATTCGGGGACATCGCATTGAGGTTGGAGAAATCGAGGCTCAGCTACTTAAACTAAAAGAAGTTGAAGACGCTGTTGTTCTTGCGCATAAAGATTCGGATGGAATGGCTTATCTATGTGCTTACTCGGTGAGCAGTGAAAAGATAAAGGAAAAGAAAGTCCGTGTTGAATTAGCTAAAAGACTACCAGAATATATGATCCCAGCATTTTTTATGCAGATTGATCAGCTTCCACTTACAAGAAACGGAAAAGTTGACCGCAATGCGTTAGTTGAGAAGAGTATTTCTATTGAATCAATAAAGAGTGAAAAGCCAAGAAATCAAACTGAAGAACGCTTGTTAAGAATCTGGAAAGAGGTATTAGATTCAAAAGTAATTGGAGTTGATCATAACTTCTTTTACAAGGGTGGTCATTCTTTAAAAGCGGCAAGTTTGGCTGCGAAGGTAAGTAAAGAATTTAATCTTGATTTTCCTATCAGAGCAGTTTTTGAAAACCCGACAATTGCTGAAATGGCCTCTTTTCTCAAGACAATAGATAGTAAAAAACATAATAGGATAACACTTGCAGATGAGATGACTCATTATCCTGCCTCTTCAGCACAGGAACGTCTTTTTATTATTAACCAATTTGATAAATCGAACATCAGTTACAACATTCCGGCTATCTTTACAAGTAATGAAAGGATAGATGAGAAAAAACTGAAAGAAGTGCTAAAGTGTCTTGTTGAGAGACATGAATCATTAAGAACATCATTTGAACTGAAGGCTGGGGAACTTCTACAAATAATTGCAGATGAAGCTGATATAGAGGTCAAAATTTATTACATGAAAGCAGTGAATCTAAATGAAGAAATGCAAAAGTTTGTAAAGCCTTTTGACTTATATTCTTCACCTCTGATGAGAGTCAATCTATTACGCTTAGAAGAAGGAACAGATATTTTAATGGTGGATATGCACCATATTATTAGTGATGGCGTGTCTATAGATATATTAATGAATGATTTCATAAAACTATACTATGGAGAGGGTCTCGCTTCACTCCCCATTCAATACAAAGACTATGCAGTTTGGCAAAAAAGAGAACTTGAGTCTGATAGATTGGCCATACAGGAGGCATACTGGCTGAACCAGTTCGATGATGAATTACCAACCCTTGAATTACCAACTGATTTTACAAGGCCAGCAATAAACGAATTTATCGGAGATAGATTTAGAGTTTCAATTGATGAAGCTTTATATAGCAGAGTAAAGGATTTAGCGTTAGCAACTAATACGTCTATATATATGTTGTTACTTTCAGCATACTCTGTTTTGTTATCAAAGTATTCACAACAAGAGGATATTATTATTGGATCGCCGATTTCGGGAAGAATACAAGAGGAAGTTCAAGGATTAATTGGAATGTTTGCTAATACTCTTGCGTTAAGAGTTAATCCAAAAGGGACATATTCATTTTCAGAATTTCTTCAAGATGCAAAAGAGGTAATCTTAGATGCTTTTGAAAATCAAGAATATCCCTTTGAGAAGTTAGTAGAGAAGTTAAATATTAAACGAGATGTCAGCAGAAATGCGATTTTTGATACCGTATTTGTTCTAAGACATGCAGAAACAGCTGCTTCAGAAAATTCACTGCTGAGCCCTATAACTGTAGCTAACCCTACTTCAAAATTTGATATTACGTTAGAGGTCATTGATGATGGAAAGAATTTAATGTTTGAGTGGGAATACAGTACCCAATTGTTTACATCTGGAACCATCCAAAAAATGGCTAAACATCTTATTGCTATTTTGAAGAGTGTCACTGAACATCCTAATTTCTTAATCCAAGACATTAAATATTTGTCGAAAGAAGAGGAAAAGGAAATATTAGTAGATTTCAATGCGACTGACATGACATTTCCAATCGAACGGACACTAGATCAAATGGTGGAGGAACAAGCTATTAAGAGTCCATTTGAAACAGCTCTTATATATGGAGAACGTTGTATTACTTATCGGGAACTGTCGAAACAGGCAAACGCAGTGGCTTCATGCCTTGTACAGGTAGGTATACAGCCAGGTGACCATGTAGGCATTATAGCTGGGAGACATGCGGAAGCCGTGGCAGGATTGCTTGGAATATTAAAGACAGGAGCTGCCTATGTTCCAATGGAACCGGATTATCCTAAGGAGCGTATTCGTTATATCCAGGAACAGTCACATATTACCCATGTTGTACTGGATGGAGAATCTAGACAACAAGAAGAATATCTGCTTCCCGGGACAAAGGTTATCAAATTGGAGGAAGCAATCAATAGCCATGTCACCAAACCAACTAATTCTAAGGATTCGTCAAATCTGGCGTATATCATCTACACTTCCGGATCGACTGGAAAGCCTAAAGGAGTCATGATTGAACATAAATCAGCTGTAAACTTGATTCATTGGGTGAACTCGACCTATCGGGTAGGACCTAAAGATCGACTTTTGTGGTTGACGTCGATGTGCTTCGACCTTTCTGTCTATGACTTGTTCGGAATACTAGCAGCTGGAGGGACAGTCGTAATCGCTCAAAAAGAGGATGTACAGAACCCGCTTCGTTTACAGGAAATGCTAAGGAAGGAGAGAATCACGTTTTGGGATTCTGTGCCTACCACTCTGAACCATGTTATTCGAAGTCTAGATGAAAGTGAGATCTCGTACTTACAGGAGGATTTACGTCTCATCTTCTTAAGTGGGGACTGGATTCCAGTAAATCTAAAGAAACGAGCTGAGGTATACTTGCCAAATGCTAAGATGATTGGACTAGGAGGGGCAACCGAAGGGACAGTTTGGTCTAATTATTACCCAATTGAAACAGTGCATGATGGACAAAAAAGTATCCCATATGGAAAGCCAATTGGCAATAATACCTTTTATATCCTTGATGCCAATCAGTGCCCTGTACCAAAGGGTGTAACAGGAGAACTATACATTGGTGGAATAGGAGTGGCACGTGGCTATATTGGAGATGATGAAAAAACAAATGCATCCTTTATGAAAGATCCTTTCCAAAAGGAAGAAACGGCTCGGATGTATCGTACAGGAGATCTCGGTCGAATGATTTCAGATGGAAACATGGAGTTTCTTGGAAGAAAGGATTATCAAGTGAAGGTAAGAGGCTACCGAATTGAGCTTGGGGAAGTGGAAGCACAACTTACTACACATCATGGAGTAAAGGAAGCATTAGCTACTGTAATTAAGGATGGAGAAGAAAATAGTGGAATAGTAGCTTATCTACTTGGAGACAAGAGCATACAAGACAGTGAACTTCGGCAGCACTTATTAGCATCTTTGCCGATCTATATGCTTCCAGCGCATTACATTTGGTTAGAAAAATGGCCACTAAGTAGTAATGGGAAAATTGATCGAAAGTCATTGCCAAATCCCAAAGAGCTTTATTACCACAAGGAGTATGATGCTCCAAAAAGTAGTATGGAAAAAGTTTTGGCGGATATTTGGAAATCAATATTAGGAATTGAGAAAATTGGGCTTCAAGACGACTTTTTCGAATTAGGAGGACAATCGCTTAAGGCGGCTTCGTTAGCTACACATATTCTTAAAACAATAGGAATAGAGGTACCTTTGCATTGGATATTCCAATATACAACTCTAGAGAGTTTGTCAAATCAGATAGAAAATTTACAATTAAAAGGGTTAGTGGGCGATAGTCCAGTGATCAAATTACAAGATGGGGAAGATCCAATTTTCTGTTTCCCTCCTGTCGCTGGATTTGGTTTTGAATATAAAGGCTTAGCTCAATATCTAAATGAACGGGCTGTATATGGTTTTGACTTCATTGAAGCAGATAACCGAATTGCACAATACGTAACAATCATTAAAGAAATTCAACCGGAAGGGCCATATACGTTACTTGGATATTCTGCAGGAGGAAATCTTGCATTCGAAGTTGTCAAGGCTTTAGAAGTAAATGGAGATATGGTAGCTAAGCTAATTATCATGGATGCAGAACGAAATGAAGCCATTGGGTCAGTTACCAATGAACAGATTATAAGAGAGACAGAAGAACAACTCATTGCTGTTCAAGAAAAGTACCGTGAATACTTAAGTGTACCAGCATTTCGTCAAGCGGTGAATAAAAGGATTAAGAATTATCGAATCTATCTAAATGATACGGTAAACGAAGGATCTATTTATGCAGATATCTTTGCAGTCCGTTCTAGAGATACCACAAGCTTAGGGTGGGGAATTGCTACAAAAGGCGAATATAAAGAATTTCAAGGATATGGAAAGCATAGTGAGATGTTAGAGGATCCGAACATTCAAGAAAATGTAAAGCAGGTTAATGCGATTTTATCAATGAATAAAAAGAAGTTTCCAGAATCTATTGGATAATGTTATCAGTGGAAGGGGATCATAATGAAGGAAAAAATTAATATTCAAAATGTATATGAGTTAACTCCTCTTCAGGAAGGGATGGTATTTAACCATATCATTGATAATGAGTCAAAGGCTTACCTGGAACAAGTAGAATTTAAGCTAGAAGGTAACCTGAATATACCTTACTTTGAAACTAGTTTTCAAAGACTAGTAAATAGACATGATGCTTTCAGGACTATTATTCGATATTCAAAATTGAAAAAACCTCTTCAAGTTGTTTTAAAAGAGAGAAAAGCTGCATTTCAATTTGAGGATCTATCTGCCTACGATGAAAAGAAGATAGATAGAATAATAGAAGAGTACAAGGAAAAAGATTTAGCAAGGGGATTTATACTCGATAAAGATTCTTTGATTCGAGTAAAAGTATTTAAACAAACGGAAACTAGTTATGCAGTTATAGTAAGTTTTCATCACATTGTTCTGGATGGATGGGGTCTAGGTGTAGCGCTTAATGAGTGGTTAGAAATATATGCAGGGCTACTAAACAACAAGCCTATAGATTTGCCAAATAGCTTTTCATATAGTGATTATATTGTTTGGTTAAAAAAGCAAAATTTTGAGCAAGCTTCGCTTCATTGGGAACGTGCTTTAGAGGGCTATGATCAAAAGGCGGGTTTTATACCCGTCTTTAAAAGAAAAGCGGATGGAAAAAAATTCCTTCATTCTTCATTTATTGAAACATTTAATGAGTCCCTAACAGAATCTCTCAGTGCATTAGCAAAGTCTTATAATGTAACGTTTAATGCAGTTCTAAGGTCAATTTGGGGACTTTTGCTGCAAAAGTACAATAATACAGATGATGTGGTGTTCGGAACTGTAGTTTCCGGGCGCCCGCCTCAATTAAGTGGCATTGAACAAGCTATAGGTTTATTTATTAATACAGTCCCCGTCCGTATAAAGGGGGAAGCAGGCCAAACTTTTAAAGACTTATTACTCCAGGTTCATGAGGATATACAAGAAGAGAATAAGTTTCATTACTATCCTTTATATGAAGTGTTATCTAAAAGTGAATTGAAAAATGATTTATTAGATCATGTCATTGCCTTTGAAAACTATCCATTAGATAAACAATTATTGTTGGCTGGACAATATACAGGTTTATCTATCAGTGAAATGAAGATATTTGAACAGACAAATTACGATTTTCATATGAATATTGTACCAGGTGAAAAAACAACCCTAAACATTATATATAATAGCGAAATATACAATCGGCAATATATAGAACAGATTTTCCGACATTTTCAAAAACTTGCAATTGATATCGTTCAAAATCCGAATAAAGACCTATTCAAGTATGAAGTATTAACCGAGGATGAAAAGTCAGAACAGTTAAAAAATAATATTAATAGTAGCTATCCTACTGACAAAACAATTCATGAATTATTTGAACTACAGGTTAGTAAGAATCCAGATAAAAAAGCAGCTGTTTTTGGTAGTGAGTATTTAACATACGATGAGCTTAATTCAAGAGCGAGTACAATAGCTGAGTATTTAAGGAAAAAAGGTGTAAGACGGCAGGAATCAATTGTATTGATTGCCAATAAAAGCCTTGAAACACTAGTTGCGATGTTAGCTATTTTAAAATCTGGCTGTGCGTATGTTCCGGTAGATCCTGCTTCACCGGTTGAGAGGATTCAGTATATTCTACAGGATTGCTCTGCTAGATTCCTTATATCACCAAGTGATTGGGCATCGCCTAGTGATTTTACTGGACAAGTAATCAAAATAGACAATGGAATTTATGAAAGTACAACATCGGTAAGTTCTGAAGTCTATTACAGGGGAGAAGCAAATAGTCTAGCTTATATTATATATACTTCAGGAACAACTGGAAAACCAAAAGGAGTTATGGTTGAGCATAAAAATGTTACATCCTTAATCCTAAATGAAAAAATGCCATACCAATTTAGTGATAAGGATATATGGACTATTTTCCATTCCTTCAGCTTTGATTTTTCGGTTTGGGAAATGTATGGGGCGCTTTTATACGGAGGAACGTGTGTGATCGTACCAAAAGATATAGCCCAAAATCCGAAGAAATTTTTATCCCTGCTCCAATCAGAAAATGTGACAGTGCTAAACCAAACACCCTCAGCATTTTCTCATCTTATTGAGGAAGTCAGTTTCAATGGTGTAACCAACTTAAATTTAAGATATGTTATTTTTGGTGGAGAAGCACTTAAGCCAGCAATGTTATATCCATGGAAGTTGAAATTTCCAAATATTCATTTAATTAATATGTATGGAATTACCGAAACAACGGTCCATGTTACATATAAAGAAATTACTAAACATGAAATAGAGGAAAATACAAGTAACATTGGTAAACCACTACCTTCATTAAATGCGTATATAATGAACGAACATCAACAGCTCGTTCCAACAGGCACAATTGGTGAATTATACATAGGAGGAGAAGGTGTTACTAGAGGATATATTAATAAGGAAGCATTAACTAAAGAACGATTTATGCTAAATCCATATAATCATTCTGAAATCATTTATCGTTCTGGGGATATTGTTCGCAAACTTAATAATGGGGAAATGGAATACCTTGGTCGAATAGATCATCAAGTTAAAGTTCGCGGGCATAGAATTGAACTTGGAGAAATTGAAAATCAATTATTGGTCCATCCGAATATTAAAGAGGCAGTGGTTGTTAGCTTCAAGGATCATACAGATATGACTTACTTATGTGCATATGTGGTATCTGATAGGGAACTTTCGTCCACTGTCTTAAGAACATATTTATCTAGCTTTCTACCGGATTATATGATTCCTGCTCACTTTGTCTTTCTGGCATCCCTTCCACTAACAGGAAATGGAAAAATTGACCGGAAGGCATTACCTAAGCCAGAGGTAAGCAGTAACTTCGCGTATGTAGAACCACAAACGAGCTTAGAGGGTGAATTGGCGAAAATATGGAAAGAGGTTCTCGGAGTTGAACGAGTTGGAATCCACGATCATTTTTTTGAATTAGGGGGACATTCTCTTCGTGCAACTCAATTGGTCAATATGATTCATAAGAACTTGGATATAGAACTTCCATTAAAAATGGTATTTGAGAAACCAACCATCCAACTTATGTGTCAAGAAATAGAAAAACTAAATCCATCGGAAAAAAGGGTGTTCCATGAGATTCAGAAAGTGGAAGAACAGGAATATTATCCTGCATCATCAGCACAAAAACGATTGTTGATTTTAAATCAGCTTGAAAACATAGGAAACAATTATAACATTACGGGTGCGGTTCAATTAGAGGGTCCTGTCGATCCAAAGAGGCTTGAACAGGCAATTCAACAGGTGATCAATAGACATGAAGCGTTACGAACTTCTTTTGAAACTACTGAGGAAGGATTTATTCAGCGGGTTCATCCGCATGTCCCTTTTTCATTAGAGCAATGGGAAGAAAAGGAACCGAAGGCTTCTCAGAGCGTGAATCGCTTTTCGCGTCCTTTCAATCTATCTAATGCCCCTCTATTGCGGGCAGGTCTTGTCAAGACAGGGCCAGAATGTCATGTGTTGATTTTGGATATGCATCATAGTATTTCGGACGAGGCCTCATTGAAGACCATGTTGAAGGAAATTAGTTTGTTGTATAAAGGAGAAGTTCTACCGCCGCTACGCCTTCAATACAAAGATGTGGCAGCCTGGCAAACAGAGCGAATGAAGACAAAAGAATTCTTGGAAGCTGAAACGTTCTGGTTGAAGGAAATGTCAGGAGAGCTCCCAGTGTTAGATATTTCAAGAAGAGAACGACCAAAGTTTCAAAGCTTCGAAGGGGATCGGGTAGATTTTCATGTTCCAACATCATTGGCACAACAGCTTTCTGAACTAGCAACCAAAACAGGGACAACCTTGTATATGGTATTGTTATCTGCTTATCAGCTTCTTCTTTCGAGGTATTCGGGACAAGAAGATATTATTGTGGGATCTCCAGTAGCTAGCCGACCACATGCAGACCTTCAGAATATGGTTGGAATGTTTGTAAATACGATTCCAATGAGAAACAGTCTAAGTGAGGAAGAAAGCATTCGCTCTTTATTACAAAAAGTAAGGGAGCGTGCGCTCCTAGCCTTTGAGCATCAATCATATCCGTTTGAGCAGTTGGTGGAGAAGGTGTCCATCACAAGAGACTTGAGTCGTAACCCGGTCTTCGACCACATGTTTATTATGCATGATGCAGGTACAGCGAAGCTAGAATTGGAGAACGTGGACATCACTTCTTATTCTTTAGAGGATCGCTCCGCAAAAGTAGACCTGACTTTAGAAGTTTCGGAGAATGAGATGGGACTCTCCGCTTGGTTTCAATATAGCACAGCGTTATTTTCAAAAGATGAAATGAAGATAATGTCTTCACACTTTGTCAATATTTTGGAAGAAATCGTAAAGGATACTGATCAGCCATTGTCTTCTATTGAAATGATCTCAGAGGCTGAACGATATACCCTTCTTCATGATTTAAATCCAAAGACAGTAGCGGGAGTCGAACGTACCGTTCACCAACGATTTGAAGAACAAGTTACACATACCCCTGCACAAATCGCGGTTATTTCAAGTGGGAGGGAATACACCTATCAAGAAATCAATGAACGTGCAAATCGAATGGCCCGTGCCCTTCAAAACATGAACGTAGAAAAAGGCGACCGAATCGGGGTTATGGTCAAACGTTCAGAGGATCTTATCATCGCTCTACTCGCTGTATTAAAAACGGGGGCTGCGTATGTACCAATCGATCCAGATTACCCTGAAGATCGTATTGCCTACATGGTTCACGACAGTAACACCAAATATATTATGACGGATGTTCGTGAAGGCCGTTTGTCATCATTTGACGAAAAGCTTTGCTTATTATCAGACTTAGCTGACCAAAGTGAAGATGGTTCCAATCTGGAAGTAGATGTGCTGGCTACGGAGTTAGCGTATATCATCTATACGTCTGGTTCCACTGGAAAGCCAAAGGGAGTTATGGTAGAGCACCGTTCGGTGCACAATTTTATCGAAGGAATGTCAGAATGTGTGAAAATGGCTTCTGGAGATAAAGTGTTGGCATTAACAACGGTATCGTTTGATATTTTTGTCACAGAAACCTTTCTCCCATTGGCAAAAGGCGCATGTGTCATTATGGCAAGTGAGGAAGAACAACAGGACCCAGCCTTATTAAGCAGCCTAATAATGGACAACGAGGTTACAACCATTCAGGCTACACCATCAAGAATAAAAGGGCTTTTGATGTATCCAGAGGGAGAAGAGTGCTTAGAGACAGTCAAGGTAATGATCGTGGGTGGAGAAGCTCTACCACCTACTCTATTACAAAGTCTACAAGCTTACACGAATCTAACAGTCTACAATGCATATGGACCAACAGAAACCACCGTATATTCCAGTATCAGGAATGTAACGTCCGACCATGAGGTTACGATCGGTCAACCAATCCGTAATACACGTTGTTATATCGTAGGACCACATAATCGTTTTCAGCCAATTGGGGTTCTAGGAGAATTGTGTATTGCCGGAAGTGGGGTATCACGAGGATACCTAAACCGTCCAGAGCTTACAGCAAGTAAGTTTGTGGAAGACCCATTTGTGTCAGGAGAAATCATGTATAAAACGGGTGACCTGGCACGCTGGTTACCGGATGGCCAGATTGAATATGCAGGACGTATCGACCAACAAGTGAAAATGCGAGGATATAGAATAGAGCTCCAGGAAGTCGAGGCATGTATCGAAGAGTTTGATACGATACGTGAAGCGGCAGTAACGCTTCATACAGATTCTTTAGGGGACGCGTATCTCTGTGCTTATGTAGTGTGGAACGATGTGAAAAAGGCCGCCTCTTTCAAAGAACTAAAAGTGGAGCTAGCAAGAAAATTACCCGGATATATGGTGCCAACTCACATGATAGAGCTTGAGCAGTTACCTTTAACAGCCAATGGGAAACTTGACCGAAAGGTTTTGCCAAAGCCTAAGAACCTTATAGATGTATATATATATCCAGAAACTGAAACGGAAAAGCAAATGGAAACCATTTGGCGCGAGGTATTGGGAATAAAGAATATTGGGGTTGATGATAACTTTTTTGCCCTAGGAGGTCACTCTTTAAAAGCAACAATGCTTATTGCGAAAGTGAAGAGAGTTCTAAAAAAGGAATTGTCACTTAGTACAATTTTTGAAAATCCAACTATTCGAGAATTCTCAAAACGGTTAGACAATCAGACAAGTAATGTATACATGGAATTGGAACCAGTAGGTAGACGTGATACTTATCCACTTTCTTCATCACAAAGAAGATTATTTGTCCTTAGTCAATTTCCGGAAATTGGGACAAGCTACAATATGCCAAGTGCTTGGACTATTCATGGTTATATCGATGTAATGAAATTACAGAAGGCACTTGAAAAAGTGACAGACCGACATGAAATCTTACGTACTACGTTTGGAATGGCAGATGGAAACCCAATTCAACTCATTCATGAATCTGTGAATGTAAGAGTAGAATGTGTGGATGCATCAAAAGATGTACTGTCAGATATCATTAAATCGTTTATACGTCCGTTTGATCTAACACAGGGTCCATTATTTCGAACAGCACTCATAACAATAAGTCATGACCATCAGCTTCTATTATTTGATATGCATCATATTCTATCTGATGGAACATCAATCCAGATCCTAGCAGAAGAAATAATGGCCTTTTATAACGGGAATGAGCTTTCTAACAACCGGATTCAATACAAAGATTATACAGTATGGCAACAAGAACAACTAAACTCTGACTTCTACCTAAAGCAACAAGAATTTTGGATGAATGTATTTAAAGACAACATTCCCGTTTTAGAATTAGTACCAAATCAACAAAGAAAGGTCGTCCCAAATTATATAGGGTCACAACTATCATGCAAAATTCAACCATCGCTTATGAGGAAAGTAAATGAAATAGCTAAAAAGACAGAGAGTAGTATATATATGATTTTTCTAGCTGTGTACAATATATTGCTTTCTAAATATAGCGGACAAGAAGATATTGTAATCGGTTCTCCAGTAGCAGGGAGATCCCGTGAAGAAATTCAAAATACCATTGGTGTTTTCGTCAATATGTTGCCGATGCGTAATCAACCTGAAGGTACAAAGCGTTTTGATACTTTTTTACAGGAAGTGAAAAAACAGACGCTCTCAGCGCTCGAACATCAAGATTATCCGTTTGAGGATCTCATAGATAAACTAGGAATTCTGAGGGACCCTAGCCGACATCCTTTGTTTGATACCGTTTTGGTACATCAAAATATAGATCAGTCTGTTCTATCATTTGGGAACATTAGTGCTAATTCTTATGAACTCCGACATGGTACAGCTAAATTTGATATAACTGTAGAAATTCTTGATGTACAAGAGGATACCTTAATGCGTTGGGAATACCGGTCATCTCATTTTGGAAGAGAGATGATTGAACGAATGGCAAGTCATTTCCTACATTTACTTGAGGAAGTGATAAATTGTCCTGAGAGACATCTTGCAGACCTAACGCTTCCATCCCATGAAAGAACGATGCAGTTAAATTTTAATGATACGAATGCCGAATTTGAGCTTGATCGAACTGTTGTTGAAATGTTTGAGGAGCAATCGAAAAAAAAACCAGGGAACACCGCTGTGGTGTATCGAGAAACGAAATGGTCCTATGAAAGGCTGAATCAAGAAGCCAATCAGCTTGCACGTCATCTTCAGGCAAAAGGGCTTAGTTCCGAGCAGATAGTGGCTATTCTCGTGGAACCTTCTGTGGAGATGATTTTAGCTGTACTAGCAGTATTAAAGGCTGGTGGAGCATATGTGCCGATTGATCCAAATTATCCATCGGAAAGAATCCAATATATGATTGAGGACAGTCAAGCGGAGATCGTCATCACTCATCATCATTTAACCGATAAGGTCAATGGGGAACGAGAAAAAGTAATTCTTGAGGAGCGAAGCTGGGAAAGAGAGTCTGTCGAAAACCTTCCAACCTCCTGCGAGCCAAATGGATTGGCCTATGTCATTTATACATCTGGGACAACTGGCCACCCCAAAGGGGTAATGATTGAGCATCGCTCACTCTCCAATTTATGTCAGTGGCATAACGATCAGTTTGAATTGACGGAATGGGATCGAAGTACAAAAATTGCAGGATTTGGATTTGATGCATCTGTGTGGGAAATATTACCTCCTCTACTAAAGGGAGCTGCACTCTATATTGTGCCAGAGGAATTGCGTACAGACATACACGAACTCAACAAGTTCTTTGAACAAAATCAAATTACTATCAGTTTCTTACCGACTCCACTGTGTGAACCGTTTTTAGCCTTGGACAACCAGTCTTTACGTGTATTGTTGACAGGTGGGGACAAGCTAAAAACGTATCAACCCGTTCGATTCCGGCTCATTAATAATTATGGGCCTACAGAAAATACGGTAGTTGCGACAAGTGGTGCGATTGATCATCAATCTACGAATCTACCGATTGGTAGACCGATTGCCAATACCCAAGTTTACATTCTAGGGAAGAATCATGAACTACAACCGATTGGAGTACCCGGAGAGCTTTGCATAGCTGGAGAGGGATTGGCACGAGGGTACTTAAACCAACCTGAGCTAACAGCGGAAAAGTTTATCGAACATCCGCATGAAGCAGGTTCTCGACTATACCGATCTGGGGATCTAGCTCGTTGGCTGCCTGACGGCAGCATCGAATATTTAGGACGTATAGATGATCAGGTGAAAATTCGGGGACATCGGATTGAGCTTGGTGAAATCGAAGCTCAGCTTCTTCAGATGGAAGGAGTTGAAGATGCTGTTGTTCTTGCACATAAAGATTCGGATGGAATGGCGTATTTATGTGGTTATTTAGTGAGTCGAGAGGATGTAACGATCTCTGCGATTCGGAACCATTTGTCTCGTACTCTTCCAGATTATATGATTCCCGCTTCTTATGTTCTGTTAGATCAACTACCTTTGACTCCTAATGGAAAGGTAGATAAAAGGGCACTGCCTGAACCAAAAGGTTTGATTCACTTGGGAGTCGGGTATGAAGCCCCTCAAGGAGAAGCTGAACAGCGGCTCGCACTTGTATGGAAAGAAGTTCTTAAAGCTGGAAAGGTTGGACGCCACGATCATTTCTTTGATCTTGGAGGAGATTCTATCAAGGGTATACAAGTGGCGGCTCGCCTTCATGAGAAAGGGTGGAAGCTGGAGTTAAAAGACCTTTTCCGATATCCGACGGTCGCCGAGCTAGCCCCTTATGTTCTACAAGTGACAGGCGGGCAGATCAGTCAAGAAGAAGTGACAGGAGAAGTCTGCTTATCGCCTATCCAGCGATGGTTTTTTGACCAGAGATTTGAAGAAGCCCATCATTGGAACCAAGCAGTTCTATTAGAAAGTCCGGAGGACTTAGATCCAGTGGCACTTCAATCCTCATTCGAGTCTCTTTTACACCATCATGATGCGTTGCGGATGACTTATCGTGAAGAAGATGGGCGAATTCTCCAATGGAACCGTTCCACTACGGAAGGGAATTTGTATCATTGGGAAACCATCCAAATAAGTGATATCGGTGATTCATTAGCTTCAAGGATAGAGGAAGAGTGTACACGTCTTCAGACTAGGTTGAATCTCGCTGAAGGTCCACTTGTAATTGGGGGATTATTTCAGACGAAAAAAAGTGATTACTTTTTCGTTGCGATCCATCACCTTGCGGTCGACGGTGTATCTTGGCGCATCCTGTTAGAAGATCTTTGGGAGGGATATCAACAGGCTAAGAGGTATGAACCCATCCAATTACCGATGAAAACGGACTCCTTCCAAAAGTGGTCAAGTGAGTTAACACAGTATGTACAAAGTCGCGCAATAAAGAAGGAGCTAGCCTATTGGAAGGATGTCATGAGTATTCCAGTCACTCCATTGCCAAAGGACGGAGATGCATCAGAAAATCGGATTGCGGATGAAGATCATGTGATCATTCAGTTCACAAGAGAGGAAACAGCCAGATTAGTAAAAGAAGCAAACAGAGCATTTCGGACGGAGATCAACGATCTCCTGTTAACTGCCCTTCATGGCGCCGTCCAAGAATGGACAGGTGTTGAGAATTTAGTTGTGGATCTCGAAGGACATGGTCGAGAATTTATTGGTGAAGGCATCGATATTTCTCGTACAGTAGGGTGGTTTACGTCCATGTTCCCTGTCGCCCTAACATCTTCAGGTTCAATTGAGGTGGGGGAAAAGCTGCAGGCTATCAAAGAACAGCTGCGTCGGATTCCGAATAAAGGAATTGGCTTTGGACTCTTAGCCTATCTAAGTTCACTCCATGAGAAATTACAAACCTATCATCCAGAGATTGGGTTTAATTATCTAGGTGATTTTGGCGAAGGTTTACAAAATGACAAGCAAGCAATCACAATGTCGGACATATCAAGTGGTACTTCGCTTGGTATGGCTAATCATCGGGTTCATACATTGGAAATGAATGGGATGACTCTAGAAGGAAGCCTTCAATTTAGGGTGAGCTTCAATCGTTTTGAATTCAAGAAGTCGACCATAGAAACGTTCGCAGAAGGGTTTAAAAGAAACCTCAATCAGCTTGTGGATTTTTGTATCGCACAGGAACAGAGTGTGAAGACACCTTCAGACGTTGGGTTGTCCACTCTTCCACTTGAGGTATGGAAGGATATTCAACAGGTTCACTCAGCGGAATCGATTGAGGAAATTCGCCCTCTAAGCCCAATGCAGGAAGGGATATTATTTGAAAGTCTAATGAATCCGAATTCGCCTGCATACTTTGAACAATTGAGTTTTGTGGTTAATGGCAAGCTCGAAAGGGAGTATTTATGGCAGAGTTTTCAGGACCTGGCGGTCCGACATGATATTCTCCGAACGGTATTCACAACTGAAGGGGAACATCCTCTACAGATTGTAGTAAAGGAACTACCGTTAGACGTGAAGGAGTTTTCACTTTTAGATATCACACCGGATGAGAGGCAGGCAGCCATTGAGGCAAGGAAAGAAGCCGATAAAGAGGCAGGCTTTGATTTGAAAAAGGGTCCATTGATGCGTCTAACGGTACTTGAAACCGACAAAGAAGAATTTGTGTTGATTTGGAGCCATCACCATATCTTGATGGATGGGTGGTGCTTAGGCATCCTTCTTCAAGAATTCTTGACCCTCTATGCAGCGAGGAAAGAGGGGCGTCGAGCGGAGCTTGGCCCAGTGGAATCATATGGAAGATACATCGAATGGCTGACCAATCAAGACCGAGAAGTGGCGAAGGAATATTGGAGAGAGAAGGTAGCAGGGTATGTCGAGCAGGCTAGTCTGCCAAAAAAACAAATGACCGTTGCCTCGACTTACAAACAGGAAGAAATGAGCTATACCCTGTCTACAACGTTAACAAAACAGGTTGAACAAGTAGCTCGGCATTTGAACAGTACGATAAGTACAGTTTTACAGGCTGCATGGGGAGTGTTGTTATCGCGTTATAGTCAACAAGAGGATGTGATATTTGGAACAGTTGTTTCAGGAAGACCACCAGCAGTGAAGGGAATTGAAAAGACCGTAGGTCTGTTTATTAACACAATCCCAGTTCGTTTCCAGGCTGCAAAAGATAAAACGTTTGTGGATTTGGTGAAGGAAGGTCAGTCATGGGCAGTTTCTTCCCAAGAGCATAGCTTTTTATCACTGGCTGAAATTCAAGCAGAAAGTAAACTGGGACAAGGACTGATTGACCACCTTTTCATAGTAGAAAATTATCCTTTCGATGATGAAGCAATGTCTGAAATTGGAGAACAGGCGGGCTTACGCATTAAAAATGAAGGTGTATTTGAACAAACCAGCTATGATTTTAATGCCATTGTAGTTCCTGGAAAACAGATTCAGACCTTATTCCGCTATAATGCGGAAATGTATAATGCGTTGGAAGTAAAAGGTATCAATCAACATTTTCAAGTATTACTGCAGAATTTAATAAAAAATTTAGAAAGAAAACTTTCTTCTATAGAAATGCTACCAACTTCGGAACGATCAACAATATTTGAATTTAACCCTATTCATCATTTTGGGAGGGAACGTACCGTTCATCAAGTGATTGAAGAACAGACAACTCTCACACCTATTGAAATTGCGGTTGTTTCAAAAGATAAGGAATTCACTTATCAAGAAATCAATGAACGGGCAAATCGAATGGCCCGTGCCCTTCGAAACATGAACGTAGAAAAAGGCGACCGAATCGGGGTTATGGTCAAACGTTCAGAGGATCTTATCATCTCTCTACTCGCAGTATTAAAAACGGGGGCTGCGTATGTACCCATTGATCCAGATTACCCTGAAGACCGTATTGCCTACATGGTTCACGACAGTAACACCAAATATATTATGACGGATGTTCTTGAAGGCCGTTTGTCATCATTTGACGAAAAGCTTTGCTTATTATCAGATTTAGCTGACCAAAATGAAGATGGTTCTAATCTGGAAGTAGATGTGCTGGCTACGGAGTTAGCGTATATCATCTATACGTCTGGTTCCACTGGAAAGCCAAAGGGAGTTATGGTAGAGCACCGTTCGGTGCACAATTTTATCGAAGGAATGTCAGAATGTGTGAAAATGGCTTCTGGAGATAAAGTGTTGGCATTAACAACGGTATCGTTTGATATTTTTGTCACAGAAACCTTTCTCCCATTGGCAAAAGGCGCATGTGTCATTATGGCAAGTGAAGAAGAACAACAGGACCCAGCCTTATTAAGCAGCTTAATAATGGACAACGAAGTTACAGCTATTCAGGCTACACCATCAAGAATAAAAGGTCTTTTGATGTATCCGGAGGGGGAAGAGTGCTTAGAGACAGTCAAGGTAATGATCGTGGGTGGAGAAGCCCTGCCATCTACTCTATTACAAAGTCTACAAGCTTACACAAATCTAACAGTCTACAATGCATATGGACCAACAGAAACCACCGTATATTCCAGTATCAGGAATGTAACGTCCGACCATGAGGTTACGATCGGTCAACCAATCCGTAATACACGTTGTTATATCGTAGGACCACATAATCGTCTTCAGCCAATTGGGGTTCTAGGAGAATTGTGTATTGCTGGAAGTGGGGTATCACGAGGATACCTAAACCGTCCAGAGCTTACAGCAAGTAAGTTTGTGGAAGACTCATTTGTGTCAGGAGAAATCATGTATAAAACGGGTGACCTGGCACGCTGGTTACCGGATGGCCAGATTGAATATGCAGGACGTATCGACCAACAAGTGAAAATGCGAGGATATAGGATAGAGCTCCAGGAAGTCGAGGCATGTATCGAAGAGTTTGATACGATACGTGAAGCGGCAGTAACGCTTCATACAGATTCTTTAGGGGACGCGTATCTCTGTGCTTATGTAGTGTGGAACGATGTGAAAAAGGCCGCCTCTTTCAAAGAACTAAAAGTAGAGCTAGCAAGAAAATTACCCGGATATATGGTGCCAACTCACATGATAGAGCTTGAGCAGTTACCTTTAACAGCCAATGGGAAACTTGACCGAAAGGTTTTGCCAAAGCCTAAGAACCTTATAGATGTATATATATATCCAGAAACTGAAACGGAAAAGCAAATGGAAACCATTTGGCGCGAGGTATTGGGAATAAAGAATATTGGGGTTGATGATAACTTTTTTGCCCTAGGAGGTCACTCTTTAAAAGCGATTATGCTTGTTGGGAAGGTGAAGAAAACGCTAGGGAAGGAATTGTCTCTAAGTAAGATATTTGAGGTTCCAACCATTCGAGAATTATCGGAACATCTTGAAAAACAGACTAATAATGTATATCAAGAACTTAAGCTGGTGGCACCACGGAGTGCTTATCCACTATCATCGGCTCAGAGAAGATTGTTTGTGCTTAACCAGTTTCCTGAAATAGGAACAAGTTACAATATGCCAAGTGCTTGGACTATTCATGGTGGTATCGATGCAATGAAATTACAGAAGGCGCTTGAAAAAGTGACAGACAGGCATGATACGTTACGAACTACGTTTGAAATGTTAGATGGTAAACCAGTTCAATTAATACATGAGTCGGTATGTATAAATATGGAATACTTTAATGCATCAAAAGAAGAACTGCCAAATGTAATAAATCGTTTTGTGCGTCCGTTTGATCTGGCACAAGGTCCATTGTTTCGAACAGCACTCATAACAATAAGTCATGACCATCAGCTTTTACTATTTGATATGCATCATATTCTTTCTGATGGAACATCGGTCCAAATTCTAGCAAAAGAAGTAATGGCCTTTTATAACGGGGAAGGGCTTTCTAACAGCCGAATTCAATATAAAGACTATGCAGTCTGGCAGCAGGAACAAATAATTTCTAAGAATTATTTAACACATCAGGATTTTTGGATGGAAATATTTAAAGACAGTATGCCAAGTCTAGATATTATGACAGATTACCCAAGAACTGGTATTGCGAATTATGCTGGTTCTCAAATATCTTTCAAAATAAAACATTCGGTCATGGAGAAAATCAATGAATTAGCCAAAAAGACAGATAGCAGCTCGTATATGATTTTTTTAGCGGTGTATAATATTTTGCTTTCCAAATATAGCGGACAGGAAGATATTGTAATCGGTTCTCCAGTTTCAGGGAGATCCCGTGAAGAAATTCAAAACATCATCGGTGTTTTTGTCAATATGTTGCCAATGCGAAATCAGCCTGAAGGTACAAAGCGTTTTCATACTTTTTTACAGGAAGTGAAAAAACAGACGCTCTTAGCGCTTGAACATCAAGACTATCCATTTGAAGATCTCGTAGATAAACTAGAAATTCCGAGGGATCCCAGCCGACACCCGTTGTTTGAGACCGTTTTGGCACATCAAAATGTAGATCAGTCAGGCTTGTCGTTCGATGATACATTTGCTCATTCTTATGGCTTACCTCATATAACAGCAAAGTTTGATTTAACCGTAGAAATTATTGATGAACCAGAGGGTACCTTAATCCGCTGGGAATACCGAACAACTCTTTTTAAAAGAGAGACGATTGAACGAATGGCAACTCATTTTCTTCATATACTTGAGGATGTTTTGGACAATCCTGATAAGCCACTGTCGGAAATTTCGCTATCAATAGATGAAAGAAAGAAGCAGAAGGCCTTTAATGATACGAAAGCTGAATATGATCTCTCTAAAACTATTATTGAAATTATTGAGAATCAATCAGAACACAAACCTAATAATTTAGCAATTGTGTTTGGAGAAGAAAAATGGACGTATAAAAGGTTAAATCAAGAAGCCAATCAGCTTGCACGTCATCTTCAGGCAAAAGGGCTTAGTTCCGAGCAGATAGTGGCTATTCTCGTGGAACCTTCTGTGGAGATGATTTTAGCTGTACTAGCAGTATTAAAGGCTGGTGGAGCATATGTGCCGATTGATCCAAATTATCCATTGGAAAGAATCCAATATATGATTGAGGACAGTCAAGCGGAGATCGTCATCACTCATCATCATTTAACCGATAAGGTCAATGGGGAACGAGAAAAAGTAATTCTTGAGGAGCGAAGCTGGGAAAGGGAGTCTGTCGAAAAGCTTCCGATCCCCCGCGAGCCAAATGAATTGGCCTATGTCATTTATACATCTGGAACAACTGGCCACCCCAAAGGGGTAATGATTGAGCATCGCTCACTCTCCAATTTATGTCAGTGGCATAACGATCAGTTTGAATTGACGGAATTGGATCGAAGTACAAAAATTGCAGGATTTGGATTTGATGCATCTGTGTGGGAAATATTCCCTCCTCTACTAAAGGGAGCTGCACTCTATATTGTGCCAGAGGAATTGCGTACAGACATACACGAACTCAACAAGTTCTTTGAACAAAATCAAATTACTATCAGTTTCTTACCGACTCCACTGTGTGAACCGTTTTTAGCCTTGGACAACCAGTCTTTACGTGTATTGTTGACAGGTGGGGACAAGCTAAAAACGTATCAACCCGTTCGATTCCAGCTCATTAATAATTATGGGCCTACAGAAAATACGGTAGTTGCGACAAGTGGTGCGATTGATCATCAATCTACGAATCTACCGATTGGTAGACCGATTGCCAATACCCGAGTTTACATTCTAGGGCAGAATCATGAACTACAACCGATTGGAGTACCAGGAGAGCTTTGCATAGCTGGAGAGGGATTGGCACGAGGGTATTTAAACCAACCTGAACTAACAGCGGAAAAGTTTATCGAACATCCGCATGAACCAGGTTCTCGACTATACCGATCAGGAGATCTAGCTCGTTGGCTGCCTGACGGCAGTATCGAATATATAGGACGTATAGATGATCAGGTGAAAATTCGGGGACATCGGATTGAGCTTGGTGAAATCGAAGCCCAGCTTCTTCAGATGGAAGGAGTTGAAGATACTGTCGTTCTAGCAAGAAATGATGCGGATGGAACGGCGTATTTATGTGGCTATTTAGTGAGTCGAGAGGATGTAACGATCTCTGCGATTCGGAACCATTTGTCTCGTACTCTTCCAGATTATATGATTCCTACTTCTTATGTTCTGTTAGATCAACTACCTTTGACTCCTAATGGAAAGGTAGATAAAAGGGCATTGCCTGAACCAGAAGGTTTAATTCACTTGGGAGTCGAGTATGAAGCTCCTCAGAGAGAAGCTGAACTGCGGCTCGCACGTGTATGGAAGGAAGTGCTTAAAGCTGAAAAGGTTGGACGCCACGATCATTTCTTTGATCTTGGAGGAGATTCTATCAAGGGTATACAAGTGGCGGCTCGCCTTCATGAGAAAGGGTGGAAGCTGGAGTTAAAAGACCTTTTCCGATATCCGACGGTCGCCGAGCTAGCCCCTTATGTTTTACAAGTGACAGGCGGGAAGATTAGTCAAGAAGAAGTGACAGGAGAAGTCTGCTTATCACCTATCCAGCGATGGTTTTTTGACCAGAGATTTGAAGAAGCCCATCATTGGAACCAAGCAGTTCTATTAGAAAGTCCGGAGGACTTGGATCCAGTGGCACTTCAATCCTCATTCGAGTCTCTTTTACACCATCATGATGCGTTACGGATGACTTATCGTGAAGAAGATGGGCGAATTCTCCAATGGAATCGTTCCACTACGGAAGGGAATTTGTATCATTGGGAAACCATCCAAATAAGTGATATCGGTGATTCATTAGCTTCAAGGATAGAGGAAGAGTGTACACGTCTTCAGACTAGGTTGAATCTCGCTGAAGGTCCACTTGTAATTGGGGGATTATTTCAGACGAAAAAAAGTGATTACTTTTTCGTTGCGATCCATCACCTTGCGGTCGACGGTGTATCTTGGCGCATCCTGTTAGAAGATCTTTGGGAGGGATATCAACAGGCTAAGAGGTATGAACCCATCCAATTACCGATGAAAACGGACTCCTTCCAAAAGTGGTCAAGTGAGTTAACACAGTATGTACAAAGTCGCGCAATAAAGAAGGAGCTAGCCTATTGGAAGGATGTCATGAGTATTCCAGTCACTCCATTGCCAAAGGACGGAGATGCATCAGAAAATCGGATTGCGGATGAAGATCATGTGATCATTCAGTTCACAAGAGAGGAAACAGCCAGATTAGTAAAAGAAGCAAACAGAGCATTTCGGACGGAGATCAACGATCTCCTGTTAACTGCCCTTCATGGCGCCGTCCAAGAATGGACAGGTGTTGAGAATTTAGTTGTGGATCTCGAAGGACATGGTCGAGAATTTATTGGTGAAGGCATCGATATTTCTCGTACAGTAGGGTGGTTTACGTCCATGTTCCCTGTCGCCCTAACATCTTCAGGTTCAATTGAGGTGGGGGAAAAGCTGCAGGCTATCAAAGAACAGCTGCGTCGGATTCCGAATAAAGGAATTGGCTTTGGACTCTTAGCCTATCTAAGTTCACTCCATGAGAAATTACAAACCTATCATCCAGAGATTGGGTTTAATTATCTAGGTGATTTTGGCGAAGGTTTACAAAATGACAAGCAAGCAATCACAATGTCGGACATATCAAGTGGTACTTCGCTTGGTATGGCTAATCATCGGGTTCATACATTGGAAATCAATGGGATGACTCTAGAAGGAAGTCTTCAATTTAGGGTGAGCTTCAATCGTTTTGAATTCAAGAAGTCGACCATTGAAACGTTCGCAGAAGGGTTTAAAAGAAACCTCAATCAGCTTGTGGATTACTGTATCGCACAGGAACAGAGTGTGAAGACACCTTCAGACGTTGGGTTGTCCACTCTTCCACTTGAGGTATGGAAGGATATTCAACAGGTTCACTCAGCGGAATCGATTGAGGAAATTCGCCCGCTAAGCCCAATGCAGGAAGGGATATTATTTGAAAGTCTAATGAATCCGAATTTGCCTGCATACTTTGAACAATTGAGTTTTGTGGTTAATGGCAAGCTCGAAAAGGAGTATTTATGGCAGAGTTTTCAGGACCTGGCGGTCCGACATGATATTCTCCGAACGGTATTCACAACTGAAGGGGAACATCCTCTACAGATTGTAGTAAAGGAACTACTGTTAGACGTGAAGGAGTTTTCACTTTTAGATATCACACCGGATGAGAGGCAGGCAGCCATTGAGGCAAAGAAAGAAGCCGATAAAGAGAAAGGTTTTGATCTGAAAAAGGGTCCATTGATGCGTCTAACGGTACTTGAAACCGACAAAGAAGAATTTGTGTTGATTTGGAGCCATCACCATATCTTGATGGATGGGTGGTGCTTAGGCATCCTTCTTCAAGAATTCTTGACCCTCTATGCAGCGAGGAAAGAGGGGCGTCGAGCGGAGCTTGGCCCAGTGGAATCATATGGAAGATACATCGAATGGCTGACCAATCAAGACCGAGAAGTGGCGAAGGAATATTGGAGAGAGAAGGTAGCAGGGTATGTCGAGCAGGCTAGTCTGCCAAAAAAACAAATGACCGTTGCCTCGACTTACAAACAGGAAGAAATGAGCTATACCATGTCTACAACGTTAACAAAACGGGTTGAACAAGTAGCTCGGCATTTGAACAGTACGATAAGTACAGTTTTACAGGCTGCATGGGGAGTGTTGTTATCGCGTTATAGTCAACAAGAGGATGTGATATTTGGAACAGTTGTTTCAGGAAGACCACCAGCAGTGAAGGGAATTGAAAAGACCGTAGGTCTGTTTATTAACACAATCCCAGTTCGTTTCCAGGCTGCAAAAGATAAAACGTTTATGGACTTGGTGAAGGAAGGTCAGTCATGGGCAGTTTCATCCCAAGAGCATAGCTTTTTATCACTGGCTGAAATTCAAGCAGAAAGTAAACTGGGGTCAGGACTGCTTGATCACCTTTTTGTAGTAGAAAATTATCCATTTGACAAAGATATTATGGATAAAAATGAAAAAATAGTCGGATTAGGTATTAAGGCCGAAGGAGTATTTGAACAAACAAACTATGACTTCAATGTCATAGTAAATCCTGGCGATCAGCTGAGCTTCACTTACCGCTTTAATTCGGAGATATACGATGAATTTTTGGTAAGACGAATAAGCAGAAGTATGGAAAAAGTCTTAGAAAGTATTTGTGTTGGACCTACACAATCTCTTTTTGAAATTGAGATTTTATCCGAAGAAGAAAAGATGGTGGTAAGAGAATTTAATAATACGAATATGAAATTCCCGCTGGACAAAACACTTGATCAATTGATACAAGATCAGGCGATGCGTAGTCCATTCGAAACTGCAATAGTATGTGGGGATAGACGTATCACTTATCAGGATCTTTCCGAACAAGCAAATGCAGTTGCAACCCGTCTCATCCAAGAAGGTGTCAAACCTGGTGATCATGTTGGTATTATAACCGGTAGGAAAGCGGAAACAGTGGCAGGATTACTTGGAATCTTAAAGGCTGGGGCTGCCTATGTCCCAATGGAGCCAGATTATCCAAAAGAGAGAGTTTACTATATTCAAAAACAATCTCATATCAAAAATATAATAATGGATGAAGAAGCACTCCATCTAGAAAAAAAACTACTTCAAGGGACAAAAATTATTGGTTTGGAAGAAGCAATCAAAAACAAAGGTTCTCAAGTAAAGATTTCCAAAGATCCACAAAGTTTGGCTTACATCATCTACACATCTGGATCGACGGGAAGGCCGAAAGGGGTCATGATTGAACATAAATCAATTGTGAACTTGATTCATTGGGTGAACCAGACGTACATGGTGGGAGCAAACGATCGATTATTGTGGATGACATCAATGTGTTTTGACCTTTCTGTATATGACATATTTGGAATACTTGCTTCGGGAGGAACTGTAGTAATCGCCCAAAAAGAAGACGTTCAGGACCCAGTTCGTTTACGGAAAATGATTATAAAAGAAAAAATTACATTCTGGGATTCAGTTCCAACAACGCTACATCACTTTTTACGAGGGTTGGAGGAAGGTCAAGAAGCATACTGGCAGGAAAATTTGCGACTCATTTTCTTAAGTGGAGATTGGATTCCGGTGAATCTAAAGAAACGATCAGAGGTATACTTTCCAAATGCAAAGATGATTGGATTAGGAGGGGCAACAGAGGGAACAATTTGGTCCAACTATTACCCCGTTGAAACAGTCTACGAAGGGCAAAAAAGTATTCCATACGGAAAACCAATTGGAAATAATACCTTTTATATCCTGGACGCTGATCAATGTCCTGTACCGCAGGGGGTAACAGGAGAACTTTACATTGGTGGAATTGGAGTAGCCCGAGGTTACATTGGGGATTTGGAAAAAACATCCGTTTCTTTTATGAAAGACCCATTCCGTAATGAAGAAAATGCTACGATGTATCGCACAGGTGATCTTGGAAGACTGCTTCCTGATGGAAACATGGAGTTCCTTGGTCGAATGGATCATCAAGTGAAGGTAAGAGGTTATCGAATTGAGCTAGGAGAGGTGGAAGCGCTACTTACAGCACATCCTAGAGTAAAGGAATCCGTGGTAACAGTGATAAAGGACGGAGATATCAATAGTGGAGTTGCCGCTTATTTAGTAGGCGATAAAACTATAACTGATAATGAGCTTCGCCAGTATTTATTTACTTATCTACCAAAATATATGCTTCCAGCCCACTATATATGGTTGGAAGAGATGCCGCTTAGTAGCAATGGGAAAATTGATAGAAAATCACTTCCGAACCCAAAAGAACATCTTTTTGAAAGAGTTTTCGAATCACCCGATACAGTAACCGCTAAAGCTTTAGCAGAAATTTGGACAAGCCTTCTTGGAATTGAAAATGTGAGCATGAATGATAGCTTTTTTGATGTAGGTGGTTATTCACTCAAGGCGACTGTTTTGGTTGCGAAAATATATAAAAAATGGGGGATAGAAGTTCCATTAGAGTGGGTATTTAGATACTCTACACTTCGAGAACTTTCAGAAAAAATTGATGTGCTTAAAACTAATATTTTGATGGAAGATAATCCTGTGACGAGCTTGAGTGAAGGGACCTTTCCTATTTTCTGTTTTCCACCGGTAGCTGGATTTGGATTTGAATTTAAAGGGCTTGCGGATAATCTCCCAGATCATACTGTATATGCCTTTGATTTTATTGAAGGAGAAGATCGGTTTGAACGGTATGTCTCTATCATAAAATCCATACAACCAGAAGGAGTGTATATGCTATTGGGTTATTCAGCAGGTGGAAACCTTGCATTTGAAGTAGCAAAGGCATTAGAAAAAAGCGGTGAGTTTGTATCAAAACTAATTATTTTGGATGCAAATCGCAAAACAAATATTGAGCATAGTACCGATAAACAATTAGATGCGGAAATAGAGGCACAATTACAAGCTGCTGATAGTAACTATCACGATTGGCTAGCAGTTCCAGCTCTAAGACAAAAGGTGCAGCGCCGTATTAAGAAGTATAGAAGATTCTTAGAGGAAACCGTGAACGATGGATTTATTAATGCCGATATTATCGTCATTTGCTCAGAAGATACGAATGGCATGTCGTGGGTTTCATCAACTAAAGGTAAACACAAAGTAATAAGAGGATACGGGAATCATACAGAAATGCTTTCCACACCTTTTGTTGGAAAACATGCGGAAATTTTACGAAGTATCTATACATTGGCTTAACTAAATAGTTTACTGTGGCCTAGTATATGGCCACAGTAAACTAAAGTCAGTTAACTATTAAGGAGGAGAATGTAAGTGAAATGGATTTGGTTATCAATATTAGTATATTTTATCGGATACGTATGGGATGTGGTCATGCATTTGACTACTGAGATAAAAATTGAGTATATCCCAGCTCCTCATGTAGCCATGATGGTAGGAATTGTATTAGCTGCAATCACTACAATGAGATTTCGAATCGTCATAAAAGAACACAAGGTCTTGATGACATTAAATTTACTAGCCGTTGTTGTCATGACTATTGGAAGTCTATGGGATAACTTTGGATATCATATTCGGGGGATTGAACCTGCAGCAAACGCTTTGCCACATTTACTATTAAGAAACGGTGGTTATTTATTTTTATTGCTAACTGCTATTATTTCCATTAAAAATACCATTTTGAAAAAGCAAATAAATAAGAATGCGAGTGTAAGTTAGTAGACAAAAAATAATCCATGTCCTCTGCATTGGAAGATGTGTATGAGGACATGGAGATTTCCGAGTAAAGGTAATCTAATAGTCAAAAGTGTTCTGTGTTATTTTTTCAGAAATATTAGAAATAATAGTAGAAGCTTGATCATGGACAAAAAAATGGTCTCCCGTAATGGTTACCTTAGAAAAACTCGCATTTGTATAAGGTTTCCAATGATCTAACTCGTTTAGAGACACTTCTCTATCATTGGTCCCGCCGAAAACGGTTAAAGGACAGTTCAGTGTAGGGTGCTCTTTATAGTCATACGTCTCACACATGGTAAAATCGGCACGAATCATCGGAAGAAGCAATTGCATCAGATCTTGATTTTGTAGAACAGGTTCGGGCGTAAATGATAACTCTCGAAGTCTACTGATTAGTTTTTCATCTGATAATAAATGATCATTGGTACCAAGCTTTCCTTTTTTCGGTGAGGAATGTGCAGAAACGAATAGGTGAGCTGGAATAATTCCAGCATGCTCTAATCTAATGGATAGTTCATAGGTAATTAATGAGCCCATGCTATGGCCAAATAAAGCTAGAGGTTTATCATATAACGGTTTAAGTGTTTCAAATAAATAGTCAGTTAATTCAACTATGCTAGTATATGGCTTTTCAGATAAGCGATTCTCTCTTCCTGGCAATTGAATGGGGATGACTTCAATTTCTGAAGGGAAAAAATTGTGCCATGTTCGATAGATAGAAGCACCACCACAGGCATAGGGAAATAACAAAATACGCATTTTTGGATTCGATTTAAAGGTTTTATTTAAACACCATTTACGTAACGATGAATCTGGATTCATCAGCTTCACACTCCTTTTATAGAAAATTCACATAATACAACAATAACAAATAGTTACTTTAATGGAAAGAAATGAAACAGAAATCTTTTTTTTCAGGGGGATATTAGATGTTTAAAGAGATTAAGTGTGATTTGAAGGCTGTCATTGAGAGAGACCCTGCTGCAAATAGTATCATGGAAGTTATTTTCTTTTATCCGGGGTTTCAAGCTTTAATGTTTCATAGGGTTACTCACTGGTTATATTCAAAAAAACTTGTCTTTTTATCTAAGGGTATTGCATATTTCAGTCGGTTCTTAACTGGTGTTGAAATACATCCTGCTGCGAAATTAGGTAAAGGTATATTTATCGATCATGGTATGGGAGTAGTAATTGGTGAGACAGCAGAGGTAGGAGATAACGTCACAATTTATCATGGGGCTACTTTAGGAGGAACAGGTAAAGATGTGGGGAAACGACACCCAACTGTTGGAAGTAATGTCACTATATCCTCAGGAGCAAAAGTGCTTGGACCAATAAAAATAGGTGATAATTCTAAAATAGGTGCAAGTTCAGTCGTATTAAAGGATATTCCAGAAAATTCAACAGTAGTGGGCATACCTGGGGAAATAGTAAAAAGAGATAACGGGGAATATAATCGGATCACTACATATGAACAGGAAAAAGAGATGGCGTTACATTGGCAAATGAAGTTGGTAGAAATACAAAATACTAAACAATTTATTAACAGTGTTCAAGAGAGAGTGGGGAATAACCCTACAATAAAAAAAAAGTAAGGAAGTCACTACTTTAAGTTGGAGTTAACCAAATGAATAGGGAGGAAGAAGTATGTATGATGTCATTATTATTGGCTCGGGCCTTGGGAGCTTAATAGCTGCTTGTAAACTAGCACTTGAAGGAAAAAAAATTATTGTACTAGAGAAGCATACGATAGCAGGTGGATTTGCAACATCGTTTAAAAGAAAGAGGAAATGGGAATTTGATGTATCCCTTCATTGTATCAGTGGATTAAAGGAAGGGGGAAGAGTAAGGAAAATACTTGAGGAAATAGGCGTATATAATCGATTAGAATTCCAACAAGCTTCTCAGTTATATACCGTCATCCACCCAGAAGGGAAAATGTCAATAGACGGGGATACAGAGCAATATAAAAGGAAATTAATAGAAACTTTCCCTGAGGAAGAAAAGGGAATATCAGAGATATTTACATTATTCGTAACCATTCGAAATGAAATGATTGATAATCAAAAAGGGGCTCCTACATTTCTGAAATATCAAAATTACAGTTTGCAAGAGATGTTAGATGAGTATATTCAATCACCTCAATTAAAGTCTATTATATGCCAATTCTGGGGATATTTTGGATTGTCGCCTTCGAAGCTATCTGCAAATTATTTTGCATATGCCTGGACAGATTATCATCATTACGGTGGTTTTTACCCAAGGGGGCGATCCCAATCTATTTCAAACGAGCTCGTTTCATTGTTGGAGGAGCACGGAGGCAATGTAATTACGAGGCAAGAGGTAACAGAAATTATTGTGGAAAATGGAAAAGCATGTGGTGTACGAACTAAAAAGGGGAAAGAATTCCGAGGTGAACATATCATTTCTAATATGGATCCGAAGAAAATGCTATCTCTAATTTCTGGGGTTGAGGAAATACCTAAAAGGTTTGCGGAAAAGGTTACTAGTATTCAGCCAAGTTATTCCTGTATACAGGCATATATTATTATTGATGGTATTTTTTCTGAGTTGTTTGATGAGAATAATCACGAAATTTTTGTTAATGACTATTTTGATCTTAATAGAGTTGAACAAGATATAAATGAAGGCAACTATGGGGAAATGCCGTATTGCGTAACAATCTATGAAAATATTGTTCCTGAATATCAAAATAACTTTGAAAGCACCTTAACGATGATGCAAATCTGTAGCCATAAGGATTGGGATAATTTAAATAAAGAGCAATACTTACAAAAGAAACAAAATATAGCAAACATATATTTAGATCGACTTGAAAAGGTTTATCCAGGTATTAAAGAAAAAGTAAAGCATATAGAACTTGCCACTCCATTAACCGTAAAGCGTTATACTGGCCACACAGATGGAGCAATATACGGAGCTGCACAGACTGTCAATCAATCATTACATCGTAGTCTTCCGCAACTGACACCAATTCCACATCTTTACCTTGTAGGAGCTTGGACACGACCAGGAGCTGGCTATAGCGGCGTTATCTCAAGTGGGTATAATCTTGCCAATACTATTTTAGCTAGAGAAAAAAGAGAGGTCCATTCATGATAACCATAGAGAATCTAAAGAAAGAATTCAATGGGGAAATTGTGATAGAAAATCTAGACTTACAAATTAATAAGGGGGATTTCGTCTTTTTATTAGGTAAATCTGGTTCGGGAAAGAGTACGCTTCTTAAGATATTAACGAAGGAAATTAGGAAATGGACTGGTCAGGTAAGGATAGATAATCAGGATTTATGCAAAATACAGCCCTATAAAATTAGAAGAAAAATAGGAACTATTTATCAATCTTTTGAATTGCTTAAAGAAAAAACGGTCTATGAAAATATTGCTCTAGCTGGACTTGTCGTTGGTAGGGGAAGAAAAGAAGTACACGACAATAGTTTGTCTCTAATTAAACGTGTTGGATTACAGGGAAAGGAGAATGTTTATCCTAATAGGTTATCAGGAGGGGAACAGCAAAGAGTAGCAGTAGCGAGGGCCCTACTAAATAAACCGGATATCATATTGGCGGACGAGCCTACGGGTAATCTTGATTCTGAAAACGCCTTTCATATTATTGAACTACTCAAGGAGTTAAATGAAGAAGGAGTTACAGTGTTGATTGTTACCCATGACCAAGAGCTAGCTAAGAGTTTCCCAGCGAAATTAATGGTTATGAGAAAAGGGGGAGTGGAAATACTTGAAAAACATTCTCTATCTGTTTAGCGAAGCACGGTTAGGTTTGTTACGGAACGCAGCTCCTGTATTTGCTGCTATTTCGATCATTTTTATTTCTATATCCGTGCTTGGAGTATCCTTGTTGATCAAAGATAGTATTGATCATACAATCAAGCATTTGAATGAGCAAGTAAAGATAAGGATTATGGTTGATCCAAAATGGGATACATCAGAAATGGCTGAAGTACTTGAGAAAAATGTGGGTATTGATAGCGTAACTATTGAAACAAAGAAAGATATGGTCGAAAGCATGGGGAAGTTATTTGACGATAAGTCTGAACTTTTGCAAATGTTTAATTTTAGTTTGATACCTGATGCTATCACAATTGGGATGAAGGATAACAGAATGGTGGAGCAAATGGCGGATACATTAAGGAGAACTAAAGGGGTAACAGACGTCATCTATCCAGGAGAATATGCAGCATCAATAATCCATTGGTCAAAACAGCTTGAGAAATACAGCCTTATATCAATCATTGTTCTACTTACTGCATCTATTTTAACAGTGATGATGACTATTAACCTAGCACTATTAAAAAGAAAGAAGGAAGTAAAAGTGAAATTGTTAATGGGAGCAAAACCAAACCATATAAGAAGTCAATTCTTAATTGAAGGCGGAATCATTGGTTTGTTGGGAGGGATACTAGCAAACTACGGAATCTATTTGGTTCACAAAAATTTATTTCAAATACTATATTCTCAACTCCCATTTGTATTTGAAGAGAAAGAGTTAAACCTTCTTATCGTTTTTACCTCCTCACTTCTTATCGGGCTACTATTGGGAGTTGTTGGAAGTTTTCTGTCAACTAATAGGATGCTGAGATATGGGTAAAAAAGTCCTGTATATTACCCTTTGTTGCATGTTTATTTCCCTTCCAGTTTATGCACATCTCACAGGAGTATTTGTAGATATGCTTGAAGAAAATTCTATTGAAATACTAAAAGAACAAATAGATGAAACAAAAAAAGAAATTGAGGATTTGGAACCAAATGTTCAAACACTTGAAGATGATTTTCAGATGAAAATTAAGGAGTTTGAGCCTACGTTTATTTTTTACCAAACTCAAGGATTGGAAGCCTATTTTAAAACAATGGGTTTATCAACTAGTTTAATAGAATTTTTCACCTTCCAGAAACTGGCGCAGGATAAGATCAATGAGGATCTGGAACAGTTAGAAGCTATGTATACAGATTTTCTACCACTTAAAGTACGTCATGATTCCTTGGTAAGTTATCAAAGCTTATTAGAGGTATTAGGAGAAAACCTTGCAAGAAGAGAAGAAATCCTTAACGAGGTAGGAAATAATCCAAGCACTGAAGAGGTTAGTGAAAAAATCTCTGAAATATGGACACAAAACATAGGTTACTTACTGGAATTACCTGAGGATGGAGAAGTAATCGTTGAAAATATACAGAGCCTTGTGAAGCGAACCACTAGTGATTCCGCCTATCGCATAGAGGAGAAGAGTGTAAATAAACTTACCAAATTGAACTATTATATTAGGTCTGACCATGTCTATATCCATTTAGATCGAAAAGAAGCGCACTTAATTCTAATAGGTAGATTTCTAAAAGAGGATAAGGAAATAAGTCTAGATATAGAAGCGGGCTTCATTAATGGATTTGTTATACCTGAAGAGCTTTTGGGAATATTGAAAGGATTTTCAATTGATTATTCATTAATCAATCAGGATTCTGATGACTTTTACTTTGAACAAACAAACGGTGCCCTTATCATTCAGCCAATAGAAGTTTTACAGGAATAAGCTATTAAAAGGAGATAAAACAAATGAAAAGACTATTGATATTTTTAGCAATCCTATTATATTTCATTGTTCCATTTCAAGTAGATGCTCACGTTACCAATGAAAAAAATTTATATGAAGATATTGAACAATCAGAAGCAGTCGAAGAAATCATGTTTCTCCGTTCAATGAATGCTATTTCTCCTGAAGAAGGAGTTAATTTGTTTCGCCCACAAGAAATGTTAACAAGGGAAACACTTGCTGTTTGGGCATTAAATTTTAGCATGAATACTAATTCTGGAGATAATCATAGTGATACGAAAAACCTATCTCCAGAAAAGGCGGTAGAAGAAGGTTTAATAGACAATCTTCAAGGTAATGCGACCTTAGAGGATGTCAATAAAGCGTACTTTAAGGGCACTTTGAATATTACAATGAATAAGGAAATCACGAGGGAAGAGTTTTCCATATTTATGGGAGAGCATTTTCTAACAAAGGTGGATGGTAGGAATATATTGGAGCGATCCGGATTATCAGTTGGGCCATCTGGAACGATAGATCATGCAGATTCATCGTCTAAAAGTGAGGTAGGTGTGCTTTCAATAGATGGAAAAGAGTATATGCTTTCACATCATCCCAAAATTATTAATGGGCCTTCAGATGTAGAATCTATGGATAATTTTAACATCTCTGAATCTTATACGAGAAAAAATGACAAAGGAGAAGACGTCATTGAAGTTATAAAAATGGCAGAGGGGGAGGAAGAAAAAGAAAAAGTGAATAAAGTAGAGGTAGTATCAGCATCCGAAACTGTATCGAAGGAAGATACAGAGGAAAAAACCAATGAAAGCCTTTATCTACTCTTTCTCTCTGTCCCTTTAATTGTTATTTGCTTATGGCTTTTATTTAAACCGAATAGTAAAAAAATTTAAAAAATAGTTTGACATAGTATTATAAACTCTATATATTTAAATTATTAAGTAAATACTTAAATGCTTAATTTTGCACGAAGAATAGTTTGAATCTTTTAAATAAACAAAAAGGGGAATTTAATGAATGTTTTTGCGCTGAAAATGAAAAGTGAAATTCCGTTAGAAGAGTTTAGTACATTGCTTGACAAGGTTACTCTTGAAAGGAGAAAGAAGATACTACGATTCAGCCATAGAGATGATGGATTAAGGTCTCTTTATTCAGAATTACTAATTCGGTTTATCATTTCGAATAGACATGAATTAATAGACACAAAAATAGATTTTGCATGTAACGAATTTGGAAAACCATATTTGAGGCAGGCTGAAACTTCTCTTCATTTTAATATATCTCATTCGGGTGAATGGATTGTATGTGTATTAGATGAACATCAGGTTGGAATAGACGTGGAGGAAATACGTCCAATCGATCTTGGTCTAGCAAAAAGATTCTTTTCTGTAAAAGAAGTTTCTGAGTTAAAGGAGACACCTAAAGAAAAGAAATTAGCCAAATTTTATGATCTATGGACTTTGAAAGAGAGCTACATTAAAGCAGTCGGAAAAGGGTTATCCATTCCATTAGATTCCTTTTCCATACTTACTGTGAAAAACGAAAATCCTACATTAATAGAAAAACGGGAATCTGGTCATTATTTTTTTAAACAGTTTGAATTAGCCCCTGGCTACAAACTATCTGTATGTTCAATACATAATAATTTTCCAGGAAATATAGAAAAAGTACATTTTACTCATATTCACGAATGGTTTATGGTTCGATCCTAATTAATGAAAAAGTAAACTAAACAATAGAGGTGTAGTAAATATGAAATTTCTAGTGAAATTTTCGATGAAGAATACTGCAGCAATGATTATCTTATTGATTTTGTTAACTGGTACTGCAATTATGACGACGATGTCCTTGCAAAAAGAGAAGATGCCCAATATCAAGTATCCTTATGTACAAATTAATACATTCTATCCAGGATCTCCTGAAAATGTACTAGAAAATGTGACAAAACCAATAGAGGAGACGCTTTCTGGTCTTCAAGGTGTCGAGACAATTGTGTCTACCTCGGATGAAAATATATCAATTGTTGGTTTACGCTTGATGCCAGATCAAGAACCAGAGGAAGTAAAGGATAGAGTGAATTCCTTACTTTTAAACACGAATTTACCTCCTCAGGCACAAAGACCTGTAGTATTAACTCAAGGTCTATCGAGTCAGCCTTTCTATTATTTATCAATGAGTATGAAGGAAGAATCCAATGTTGAAAAACTAAACAGTATTAAGGAGGAAATCCTACCAGAACTAAAGTCGGTACAAGGAGTAGAGAATGTCTTTACCTTAGGTAATAGGGAAAGGATCGTCTCAATTAAGCTAGACTTATCAAAGCTTTCTACAAATGGAATTGCCCCTATAATGGTAGCCAATGCAATCGAATCATCTCTTGTTGAAGGTGCAGTTGGAAGGGTGGACCTTGATAATAACTCTCAATTAGTACGATTCACAACTACGTTGAATGACTTAAATGAATTGAAAGAAATTGAAATTGTGAATAATAGTACTCAAAAGTTGACAATCGGAGATGTTTCTATCGTAGAAGAAGTTTTGGATACTAAGTACTTAAGCAACTTTAATGGTAAGTCTTCTATTATGTTTATGTTGTTTAAATCAGCGGATGGAAATGTTGTTGATATTGACAAGAAATTGTCTAATTTATTAAACAGTTGGAAAGACGAATTCCAGGAAGTCAATTTTCAAATAACAATCAATGACGCATTAGATACGAATCATTCTATTAATGTAATGGTGCTTGAGGGGATCTGTGGAGCAATCTTAGCAGCGTTTATGATATTATTGTTCCTTCGTAATTTCCGACTTACATTTGTAGTCATTGTCTCTATACCTCTTTCAATCTTATTGGGTTTAATTGGTATGTCTCTTTTCGGAATATCATTGAACTTAATGACGTTAGGTGGTCTAGCCATTGCAGTTGGTCGAGTGGTGGATGATAGTATAGTTGTTGTTGAAAATATTTATAGCCAACTACTAATAAAGCAGGAGAGAAAGGAATCTGTTATATTATTTGGAACACAGCAGGTAGCAAGCGCGATCGTTTCTTCTACATTGACAACAGCAGCAGTCTTTGTACCATTAGCATTTGTAAGTGGAGTTGTAGGTGACGTGTTTAAACCTTTTGCTATCACAGTAATTTGTGCATTGATTGCATCTTTGATTGTTTCTGTAACATTTATTCCAATGCTAGTGAAGATAATGGTGTTAAGACAAATTAAATTCAAGGATAATGTTACATCTGTAAAAGAGAAAAATGTTGTAAGAAAATATAAATCTTTACTTAACACGTTTCTTAATCATAAGAAAAAAGTTCTATTGGCCGCATTTGTTGTATTTATCGGTTCTCTTATTATAACTATCCCAACACTTCCGATGGCATTCATGCCCTCTAGTGACTCAGAGCGCATTGTTTTTTTTGACATTGACTTACCACAGGAAACGTCGATGGCAAGTAATGAAAATAATATGAAAGAAATCGAGAAGTTGCTTATAGATGCAAAGGATGCTAATGGTGAAGTGATTTTCACTAATATTCAGACACTTGTGGGTTTTAATTATGAAACTAACGTAAATGAAGTTTATCCATATAAAACTCTAATTATTACGGAGGTTTCTGAGGGGAATTCAGTTGATGATGTAATGGATCGTTATAGTGATCAAATTGAAATTAATCTGCCTGAAGGCTCTGCTGTGGACCAATGGGTATATTCACTAAACCCGGCTGGTCAAGAAGCTCAATTTTATTATATCCTTAGTGGCGATAATATGGAAAAATTACAGGAAAGTGCAACCTTAATTAAAGAGGAAATGGAAAGCTACGATGAATTGGTTCAAATAAATGATTCATTAAACCACTTTAAGAATGAAGTTTTAATTGAAATTAAAGAAAAAGAAGCAAAAGCAAATGGCCTTAAAGCATCGGATATTGTTTCTAAATTACAGCCTTATCTAAATACTTCAACATTAGGTTCACAAATAAAACTAAATGATGAAGAATATCAGATACAAGTGAAAGTCAATGAGGATGATATTAATTCAATAGATAAGCTGAATGATTTGCAAATTAGTACTTCCAGTAATAATGTAATAAGTTTATCTGAAGTAGCAACTTTAAAGATCGTAGAAGCGCCAGTTCAGATTTACCGTGAAAATTCAACACAGGTTGTAACAATCAATGCTAAAATTAATGGGGAAGATGAGGCTGGTATTAGTAACAGATTGTATAATGAACTTGCTAAGGTGGAACTTCCAGAAGGTGTGGAGAGAAACCTAGGCGGGGTAAGTGATAGTATCAATGAAAGTTTCAAGCAGATGTTCATTGCTATGTTCGTCTCAGTTCTTGCAGTATATTTTGTTTTAGTAATAACATTTAGGAATGCATCAGCACCGTTTGCTATTTTATTTTCATTACCGTTAGCATTAATTGGCGGGCTTTATGGCCTTATGCTTACGGGCAACTCAATCAATGTCACTACTTTAATTGGATTTCTTATGTTGATAGGAATTGTTGTAACAAATGCAATTGTACTTATCGACAGAGTTGAACAATACAGGGCTCAAAATATGAATGTGAGGGAAGCGATTATAGAAGCATCCGTCACAAGAATAAAACCAATCTTAATGACAGCCGGTGCTACTATGATTGCACTTATTCCTCTAGCAATAGGATTATCTGAAAGTACGGTAATGTCTCAGGGCCTTGCGGTGGTCGTGATTGGAGGGTTATTAACCTCAACGCTATTAACTCTAATAATAGTACCAGTTGTTTATGAACTAATAAACAGCATACGCCAAGCAAGATTCTCTAAAAGGAATAAAAAGTTAAAAGTGGATGATAATAAAGTAAGTGTATAGAAAAAATAGCACCGCTCCTATTAAGGAGCGGTGCTATTTCAACTTGTTTCCTTCTTAAACTTTTGCATTTTACCGTAGGTCATTAGTCGCCATAGCCATTCAAAAGGTCCAAATTGGAAATTTTTCAACCAAAAATAGCTGTAAATAATTTGTACACAGTAAAAGGCGATTGAATATAAGAATCCTTCAGTTAATGATACTTGACCATACAAGCCAAATCCATAAAATACAATGACACCAAAGAATGTTTGAGCCAAATAATTAGTAAGCGCCATTTGGCCGACATAGCGGAATGGATTTAGTACACGCTGCCAAGTTTGTTTTTCCAGCATGAGAGCGACCGTTACAATATAGAAGATTGATAGAGTAAATCCGCTAAAATGAAGGAAAAAATAGTTTCCTAGATTATACATGAATGTAACTTCCTCATGCTGTGAATAACCCCAAACAATCGCGATTAGCGGTGGGATGCTAATGAATAATGTAATAATCTGTGTAATACGAAGTTTTCGTTTTAACTCTTTTACTCTGCGGAATAGATTGATTTTACCTGCATATAAGCCAAGCAAGAACATCCCGAGAATGTCGGGTATCGAAAAAGGGATATTCCATATTAATTCTTTTAATTCGTTGGGAATACGCCATTCTAACAGTTCAGGATAGGATAAAGTTGTATAGGCTTCCGTTTTCTTTGCTCCCTCTGCTAATGTTTCGGCACGTATTGACTCAGAAACATTCAAGGATGGATCCAATTGTTCACCTATGTACGTTAATAATGCTGAAGCCCCTGTTAGAAATTGGAACGATAGGATGAGTACTAAACCCCAAATGAGAACCGTTTTTGCTTTACGGCGGTAAAAAAATAATAAAAAGAATCCAATAATCGCATATGAATGGAGAATATCACCACGCCAAAGAAATACGAGATGCAGAATTCCGAATAGCAGTAAAACAAGCAATCTTCTAGAAAATAAAAAGAAAACTTTTTCTCCTCTAGCCTCCGCTCGTGTCATGAAAATATAAAAACCAAGGCCAAATAGAAAAGAGAAAATGGTATAGAATTTTGTTTGGATAAACATATCAAATAGCATTCGAATTGTTTTATCAATTCCCTCATAAACCATATATTCGCTTCCAGTAAACGATGGCATATTTACTAAGAAAATGCCAAGTATGGCCAATCCCCTAATAACATCTAAAGTAATAATTCGATTATTTCCTAAAACAGATTCACTAGACATGATTTATCACCTCAGCTTCATTTTTTCATTTAAAACATTGTTGATTTCAAAAAAATCTATAGGGTATAAATTGATCCATAAGTGGGATCAATTTATACCCCATAAGTGATTTCAACAATAAACTTTCAAAGATCCTGTCGATTAAATTAATAATATTATTGTAACAATAGGATATTACCATGCTTTTCCCATAAAACCAATACTAGCTAGAAGCCGTTTATTTTTTGGTACCAGAATTAACTGCTTCCGAATTGAATACTTCCTTTATATTGATCTTAATTATTCATCTTTAATGTTAAAGTGCTTGATAAGCAGATTCACCTTGTGGTTTAGAAAAGAAAGTCGATAAATGATAAAAATAAAAATGAATAATAGAGAACCTATAGCAAGGACCCCAAAAAATATCGTAAATTGATCCAGTTAAACACTTCTTAATATACATTTTACATCAAATATACCATATCTTATGATTTGATTGGATTTTACATATTGCTTAGGTCATGAAAAATTAAATATAACTTAATCATCGTTAAGCTTAGTATTTATTAGAAAAATAACATTGAGGTTAATTGAATGATTTTAATAAAATATACACTTCCTTATTTTGGGGAACAAAAAAATAAAAATAAATATTAAAAGTGAACTAAACGAACAAAACGAAACATATTTTGTTATAAATGAACATTAATTGAATATGATACTTTTAGAATCAACTTATCTAGTACAATCGCACAGTGTGATTTAAGAAATTCAAATAATAAACCTAAAAGTCTATTGTTTATATTTAATGTTTGTATGAAGTGAAATCAAAAATTGATGTTTGTAATCAAATTAGTTCGTTTCAAAGGAGTGAACAATGTTGAACAAAAAAATTCAAAAGCCAATTATAGCCATTCCAATGGGTGATCCTGCAGGTATTGGACCAGAGATTACGATTAGTGCTTTAAATAGTTCAGAATTATATGAGATTTGCTCTCCGCTTGTAATAGGTAATAGTGCATTATTAAATAATGCTTTAAGAGTGAAGGGGATTCATTTAGAGATAAATGAAATTAGTGATCCTGGAAAGGGAGAATATGAACATGGGACAATCGACGTAATATCTCTGGATAATATTGATATCAATCAGTATAAAGTTGGCGTAGTTCAGTCTCAGTGTGGGCAGGCTGCATTTGAATATATTGAAAAGGCTATCAATCTTGCTCTTGAGGGTAAAGTAAATGCACTAGCAACAACTCCAATAAATAAAGAATCCTTAAGGGCAGCAAATATTCCTTATATTGGTCACACAGAAATTTTAGCAGCGCTTACAAATACAGAGGATCCTTTAACAATGTTTGAGGTAAACAATTTGCGGATTTTCTTTTTAACGCGACATTATTCTTTAAGTGAAGCGATTAGCAAAATAAGGCGGGAAAGGATATGTAAGAGTTTGATTAAATGTGATAAAGCTTTAGAAAGTATAGGAATTAATCGAAGGAAATTAGTAGTTGCAGCATTAAATCCCCATGGTGGGGAAGGCGGGTTGTTTGGAACAGAAGAATTGGAAGAGATCCAACCTGGTATAGAAATGGCATGTAAAGAAAATATTGATGTTGCTGGTCTTGTACCTGCAGATTCAGTTTTCTATCAAGCGTTAAATGGAAAATATGATGCGGTGTTATCACTTTATCATGATCAAGGTCATATTGCCGCTAAAATGACTGACTTTGAAAAAACAATATCTATTACACTTGGGCTTCCATTTATACGTACATCTGTTGATCATGGAACAGCATTTGATATAGCAGGCCAAGGGATAGCAAGTAGTGTTAGCATGGAGGAATGCATAAAACTTGCTGCAAAGTATGCTAAATATTATTCAAGTTCTATTTTTAATCATAAAGATTAGTTCCCTATTCATTCTTTTAATAATGCAGTATTATTTTTTTAAAAAAATAATCTGAAAATTGAAATAATAATAGTGTGAACAGGGAGTGTTTAATATGCTTAATAGGTATGAAGGATATGCATGGAATGATAGGTTTTTACCTAGGCTGACAACCAATCAAATTAAGGAATTACCAAAAGAAGATGCTTTAGTAATACTGCCGATTGGAGCGGTAGAACAACATGGAACACATTTGCCCGTTTATACTGACACTTTACTTGCTGAGACTGTATTAACTGAAACATTTCAATATTTACCCGAACATTTAAACATATGGCTTCTGCCTGCTCTTCCGTATAGTAAAAGTAATGAACATGCTATGTGGAGTGGAACTATATCATTGTCTTTTACAACATTACAGGGAATTATTATGGATATTGCCAAAAGTATAAAACAGAGCGGTTTTAAACGACTCATCATTTTTAATACACATGGAGGCAATAATGATCTATTAAAAATGATGATGAGAGAAATTCGACTTGAGACAGGAATGAGCGTCTTTTATATATTTATTGGTGCATTACCTATAGATACGGCTTTATTTAATGATGTGGAAATCAAATACGGAATCCATGGAGGGGCTTTGGAAACCTCGATGGTTATGGCGTCGCGACCAGATTGGGTTCGAACGGAATACGTATCAAAGGATATTTCTGAACAAATAGTACACTCCAAATACTTAAAGTATCAACAAGGTAATTTTGCTTGGACAATTGATGACATATCTACTAATGGAATATGTGGGGATGCAAGAGATGCTTCGGCTGAAAAGGGGAGAATCATTTATCAGCAGCATTCCAAATTAATTGCTGAAATATTATTAGAGATGGCTGAGTTCGAGTTCTATCACATCAATAAGGAAGGAGTGCAGCCATGACTGTTTCACACAAAGAAACTCTTTTAGGAAATAGTTCGAGCACCTTAGATTCTAAATCTCCTGCTGTTATATCAATTGAACAGGTAAATAAAAGGTATCAATCTTCTACCATAGCACTTGAAAATGTAAATTTACAAATCCATAATCGAGAGTTTATTTCATTTGTAGGGCCTTCTGGATGTGGGAAGTCAACCCTACTAAGAATGATAGCTGGACTTGGAGAACCTACAAATGGAAATATAAGTGTTCTAGGAACAACTCCAGAAATTGCCCGGCAAAAAAATGGTGAGGTAGCGTTTGTATTTCAAGAATCTACACTGTTACCATGGCGCAGTGTTTATCAAAATGTCATATTGCCTCTGGAGTTAAGTGGAGTATCCAAAAAAGTACAAAAAGAAGAAGGATACCGAGTACTTGAGTTAGTCGGATTAAAGGATCATGTGAAGGCATTACCTAATCAGCTTTCTGGTGGGATGCGCATGAGAGTTTCAATAGCGAGAGCTTTAATTGCGAAACCGAAACTATTGCTGATGGATGAACCCTTTGGAGCATTAGATGAAATTACTCGTCAAAATTTACAAAATGAGCTTTTAAATATCTGGGAAAAAGAGGAACTTACGGTATTGTTTGTGACACATAATGTTTTTGAGTCGGTCTTCATATCAAATAGAATTGCCATTATGACACCAAGACCTGGAAAAATATCTGCATTAATTGATGTTGATTTACCATATCCTCGCGAAGAAAATTTGAGAAGCACACACCGATTTAGTGAATTAGTAGCGACAGTTTCCGAAAAATTAAAGCATTAATTTTTTAAAAGAATCGAAAAAACGCGAAATATATAGATAAACATATGCACTTTATTTTAAAAAAAATCTTTCATCACAAGACAGATTTTTATTACAAAGAAGGGGGACTAGATATGAATCAATCTATTTCAAGGAAACTATTACATTTCTTAAATGAAGATCAAGTAATAACAGATTCTTCTTCTCTTGAACGCTTATCAAAAGATTATTATTGGTACTCACCGGTGCTTAAAGAAATGCTCGACAATAAAATTGCTGATTGTATTGCAGTGCCAGAAAACGAAAATGATATGATTAACATTCTCTTAATGGCTGTAAAAGAGAGAATTCCAGTAACAGTACGCGGTGCTGGAACAGGAAATTATGGTCAAATTATACCAATAAACGGCGGCATTCTTATGGATATTTCAAGAATGAATAGAATTATTGAGATAAATGACGGATCAGTAAAAGTACAACCAGGGGTTAAATTAGGTTTACTTGAAAGAAAACTAAGAGATGAAAATCAAGAGTTGTGTATTTACCCTAGTACTTACATGAAGTCAACTGCTTCTGGCTTTGTATGCGGAGGGTCCGGTGGAATTGGTTCAATTACTTGGGGAAATTTGTGGGATGGAAATGTCTTAGGCATAAGGATAATTACAATGGAGGATTCCCCACGTGTAATACAAATAGAAGGAGAAGAATTGATTAATTATATTCATAGTTACGGAACAACAGGGATCATAAGCGAGATTGTTTTTCGAATAACAGAAAAGATTGAATGGCAGCAAATAATAGTTTCGTTTGAAGATTTAGAGAAATCCTTGCGCTTTGCAAAAGCAGTATGCGAAACTCATCAATTTAAGAAAAGATCTGTATCAACCTGTGAATGGCCGATCCCATCTTTCTTTAAACCTTTAGAAAAAATGATTAAAGCAGAAAAGCATATTGTAATTTTAGAAATAGAAGAAAGTTATTTTGAGGAACTGAAGGAAATAATTAACCAATATGAGGGAGAAGTTACGTATACAATTCCCTCAGAACAATATCATAAAGGAATTTCTTTATCAGATTTTACATGGAACCATACAACTTTATGGGCGTTAAAGTCTAATGAAAAAATGACTTATTTACAATGCAGCTTTAACTTAAATCATTATCTTGATCAAATTAAGTTAATTAAAAATAGGTTTGGCGATGAATTTTACATCCACTTTGATTGGTTTAGAAGTAAGGGTGAATTAATACCCCAGGCAATTCCTTTGGTTCGTTTTTCTAGCAAAAAACGTTTGGATGAGATGATAGAATTTTGCGAGTCAATAGGGGTAAAAATATTTAATCCACATACACCTTTACTTGAAGAAGGCGGTTGGGAAGAACATATTGATTCGGTTTTAAAAATAAAGAGGGAAAACGATCCTTATAGCTTGTTAAACCCTGGGAAAATAGGTGTGTTACTCGATATCTGAAATAGGGATATAACTATTCGTTCAGTGTATTAAGTTTTATAAAAGGGGTTGAGAAATAAAATGGAAATGGAGATTAGAAATAAAAGAAATAAAATAGAAAAAAACGAACAACCTAGATTTAACTCTAAAAAAGGCTTAGTAAAAAATCCTCGTCTTTTTGAGGTCTATCTCATGCCCTTAGTTGCGTTTGTCCTTTTCATATTAATTTGGCAATTTGGCGTTCAAATCACCGGTGCTCCTCATTATATATTACCTAAACCAACAGATATTTTTAATGCTGCAATTGAAAATTCCTCAAATATGTTTCTATCTGTCGTACGAACGATATCTGCAGCTTTAATAGGATTTATCATAAGCGTTGTTGTTGGGATTACAGGTGCCATTATTATGGCAAGCTCAAAAATTTTACAAAAAAGTTTATATCCTTATGCAATATTATTGCAAACAGTTCCAATTGTTGCGATAGCACCAATCATTGTTATTTGGTTTGGATCAGGAATAAATGCAATCGTTGTTATAGCTTTCATTATAGGATTCTTTCCGATGCTATCTAACACACTAGTAGGTTTAAATTCTACTGATCATAACATGATTAATCTATTTCAAATGTATAGTGCATCAAAGTGGCAAATAATGTTTAAACTTCGTTTGCCAGCGGCATTGCCTTACATTATGGCTGGTTTAAAAATTTCTTGTACATTAGCGATTGTCGGTGCAATCGTCGGAGAATATGTAGCTGGCATTGGGGGTGGGCAAGGAGGACTTGGTTATGCCATTACTGTTGCTGCTGCAAGACTTCAAACACCATACTTATTCGCACTAGGTCTCGCTTCATCAATATTAGGAATTTTGTTTTTCTTAGTGGTTAATGCCTTTTCAAAGTGGGTTCTAAGCTCATGGCATGAATCAGAAATGAAAATTGAAAATTAAATAATAAATATTGATTAAAAGGGGATATATGAAAATGCGAAAATATAGAATGATTAAATCAAAACTCGGTTTAACTATTAGTATTCTTTTCATTATCGCATTGGTAGCAGGATGTAGTTCATCACAAGAAAATAAGGATGGTAATAAATCAATAAAGGCTGTATTAAATTGGTATGCTCAGCCAGCACATGGTGGTTTGTATGCAGCTGATAGTAAAGAATTTTATGATGAAGCCGGCTTGGATGTAAAAATTGAGCAAGGTGGACCACAAGTATCTCCTACACAAATAGTTGCCTCAGGAAAAGCACAATTTGGTATCTCACATGCAGATGAAATTTTAATTGCGGTAGATGAAGGTCTACCATTAGTAGCTGTTGCAGCCTCTTTTCAAACAACACAACAAGCATTTGCCTTTCATAAAGGGCAAGATATTAAGGATATTCCAGATTTTAATAATCGTACAGTATTTGTAACACCTGGAGCTGGATATTGGGAGTTTCTTAAGCAGAAGTACGATTTAAGTAATGTAAAAGAAATGGCACACACGGGAACATTAATTAATTTTATTGCAGATGAACAAGCAGTTGCTCAAGTATTTGCTGCATCTGAGCCTTTTGTTTTGGAAAAAGAAGGCGTTGATATTGATATGTTATATCTAAAAGACACAGGTTATTCACCGTATTCAAATGTCATATTTACAACGGAAAAATTTCTAAAAGAGGATCCAGAGGCAGTTAAAGCATTTGTTGAATCCACAATTAAAGGCTGGAATTACTATAATGATCATCCAGCAGAGGTAAACAAATATTTAAAAGAAGTAAATAAGGACTTAGATGTTGAATTAATGGCAAAAGAAGCTGAGGCACAAAAGGAATTCATTTATGATGGGGATGGCAAAACTCACGGAGTAGGGTTTATGAAAAAAGAGTCTTGGGAGGAAATGAAAGAGATTTTGTTAAATTTAAATCTAATAAAAGATGATATTGATGTGAGCAAAGTATTTACGACAGAGTTTTTACCACATAATTAGTTATTTGTAAGGGCATTAGGGAATTTTGCATTTAAGGAAATGTAAAGATTTCCTTTTGCCTTATTCTAATAATTTTTGTCAAGTGAAGGAGAATTTGAGTTGATCCATCTAATAAATGTTCGGTTCCCTTTTATGTCGGATTCCCTTTTCTATAACATAAGTATACAAAATGGAAAGATAAAAAATATTAAGGCACAACAGTCCTATGATTTTGATGAAACAGCCACCTCAATTGAAAGCAAGCTGTTTATTAATGAAATAAATAGCTTAAATCGGAAAGGACATAAGGTTGATGTATGTGGAAGAGTTGTATTACCAGCCTTTGTAGATTCACATATGCATTTAGACAAAGCATTTTCATTAGCCTTTGCTCCAAATCAATCAGGGACATTAATAGAGGCAATCCAGAGTTACCATTCTGCGATGCCATTCCTATCATTTGAAAATATGAAACAGCGGATGTTCCGCACGGTTCTCCAAGCATTGTCCTTTGGTACAACTACAATCAGGACTCATATTGACTTTGATACGAAAGCGGATAAGGAAGTTGTGTTTCGAGGTTTTCAAGCGGCATTAGAAGTAAAAGAAAAATTAAGAAACTTTATTGATATTCAGATTTTCCCGATGTGCCCTTTTTATGAGCTTGAAAATAGTGATCTTGAAATGCTAGATGAAGCGATGTTAATGGGTGCTGATGGTATCGGTGGTGCCCCTCACCTAGCATCAGAACCGCATAAAAATATCGAGAATATTTTTAAATTGGCAATGAAACATAATAAGGTTATTGATTTGCATACAGACGAAAGCGACAATCCAAATGTAAAAACGATAAAAACAATTATTGAGCAATTAGAAAAAAATGATTTTAATAATCGTGTCGTTGTGGATCATCTTTGTTCACTATCAGCAATGGAAGATCGTGAAGCACATGAAATTATAAATAATCTAGTTAAGTCTGAAATTTCTGTAATAACATTACCAGCTTCAAATATGTATTTACAGGGAAGAAGTGACCGAGGACTTGTACGAAGGGGAATAACAAGGATACGAGAATTATATAATTCCGGAGTGCCAATAGCTCTTGCATCAGATAATATAAATGACCCTTTTCACCCATTTGGCAGATGTGATTTAGTTTTGATGGGCCTTTTAACAAGTTATGCTGCTCATTTTGGAAGTCCACAGGACTTAAAGAAATTGCTTAAAATGATGACCTCTATTCCAGCTTCTATTGTAGGATTAGATTCTTACGGGTTAGAGGAGGGAAAGGCAGCTAATTTAGTTATTATTGATGCTTATTCAATTGACGAAATCTTTTCCAAAATTCCAGATCGAAGATGGTTGTATAAGAATGACCACTGGACGGTTAGAACAGATGGAAACCCTATTTTTCAGCAAAAATATCTCAATGAAATTTGGGATGAGAATGCAAATAGTATAAATAGGACGAGGTGAACATTTTTGTTTGATTTAGTAATAAAAAATGTAAAGCATTTTGAAACAAATCAAATAATAAATATTGCTGTAAAAAATGGAGAAATTTCTGCTATAAAAGAGGCTGATACAGACCTCGAGACACTAAAAGAAATAGATGGACAATTTGATTTAATATTACCTCCATTTGTTGAATCACATATTCATTTAGACACAGTTTTTACAGCTGGTGATCCATGGTGGAATGAAAGTGGAACAGTAATGGAAGGAATTAAAGTATGGAATGAGAGGAAAAAATCATTAACATATAATGACGTTAAACAGAGAGCATTAAAGGTTTTACGTTTACTTATCGTTCAAGGAGTTTTACATGTACGTGCACATGTGGATATTTCTGACCAAAATTTAACTGCATTAAAAGCAATTTTAGAAATAAAAGAAGAAATGAAAGATTATATTCAATTACAAATTGTAGCATTCCCACAAGATGGAATTATATCGTGTAAAAGAAATGTAGAAAGACTAGAGGAAGCACTGAAATTAGGAGCATATGCTATTGGGGCAATTCCCCATTACGAATATACGAGAGAATATGGTTTAAAGTCATTAGATATTTGCTTCTCTTTAGCTGAAAAATATAATTGTATGATAAATGTATTTTGTGACGAAATTGATGATTCACAATCAAGGTTTCTTGATGCAGTAGCTGCAAAAACGATTGAATCAGGACTATATGAACGAGTAACAGCTAGTCATGCAAATGCTCTTTCTCTATATGATGAGGCTTACGTAGAAAAACTGCTACCGATTATACAAAAAGCTAAGTTAAATATTATAGCTTGCCCACTAATTAGCAGCTCTAGTCAAGGACGCTCGGGAGGCTTTCCAAAAAATAGAGGAATAACAAGAGTCAAGGATTTATGGAATGCGGGTATTAATGTTTCCATAGCACACGATGATATTATGACCCCATTTTATCCTCTTGGAAATGGAAATATGTTGCAAGCTGCTCATATGGCAGTCCATGTTTGTCATATGACTGGAAGAGAAGAAATGGAAGAAGTTTTTAATATGATTACAAAAAGAGCCGCTAAAACACTTCAAATCGAAGAAGGTTATGGTCTGCAAATAGGAAAGCCTGCAAATTTTATCACATTACCTGTTCATGATAAATTTGAAGCTATTCGTCTTCAACCAACCCCTAGATTAGTTGTAAGTAGAGGAAATATTATTTCATCAACACCTAAAAATGAAAGCAAACTTTATTTTTAAAATAAATAATGTGAAAATTCATAAATTACTTCATTAAGGATAACTACCAAAGGAATAAAGAGAGAGGAACTTTTAGAAATATGTTACCTATTGAACGTAAAATGAAATTATTAGAGCAAGTGAATACTACAGGAAAAATTGAAATTGACGAGCTTGCAGAGCAATTAAATGTTTCTTCAATGACGATTCGCCGTGATTTATCTAAGCTTGAAAAAGACGGAAAGCTTGTAAGAACTCATGGAGGTGCAGTTTCGCTACAATCCTTAACGACTGAAACACCCTATGTAAATAAAATAACTCTTCGTGTAAAAGAGAAACGATTAATTGCACTTGAAGCACTAAAGCTAATCCCAGAAGGAGCAAGTGTTTTTCTTGATTCTGGTACAACAACACTAGAAATTGCTAATATCATTAAAGAAAGAAATGATCTACACATTGTAACGAATGATTTAAACATTCTACAAATGCTACTACACTCTCCATCAAATATTATTTGTACAGGTGGAAATTTACAAAATGGATTAGGTGTTTTCTATGGGCCTCATGCAGAGGACTTATTGCGATCTATAAATATTGACATTCTTTTCTTAGGAGCCCATGCAATTGATATTGAAAGGGGAATAAGCGCTCCAACATTAGAAAAAGCCATGTTGAAAAAAATGATGATAAAAACGGCAAAACAAACATGGGCTGTATGTGATTCTAGTAAATTTGATAAACATTCATTTGCTCATGTTTGTAATTTAAGTGAAATAAACGGGATTATAACTGACAATTTATGTATAAAAGAAAAAATGAAAAAATATGAAAATAGAATATCAATAATATATGCCCATGGAAACTAAGGGGTGATCATGTTGAAAATAGCAGTTATTTCCGATGATTTAACTGGAGCAAATGCAACAGGGGTTAGTCTATATAATCAAGGTTTTTCTACAGCAACAGTTTTAACAGAACCTGAAAATTTTCCAATGACTAAATATGATGCGATTTGTTTTAATACTGACACTAGATATGTATCAAAAGAGATTGCTAGAGAACGTATTGAAATAGTTACAAAAGTATTATTAGATAAAGGTGCTGAAATCATCTGTAAACGAATAGACAGTACTGTTCGAGGAAATATTGGCGTTGAAATCGATGCGATTTTAAGTTGTATGGGTGAAGGTGCAATAGCAATCGTCGTCCCTTCATATCCACAATCCGGAAGAACTATGATAGGTGGTTATTTATTATTAAACGGTACGCCTGTTCAAGAAACTGAAGTTGCAAAGGATCCAATTTCTCCATTAAAGCAATCTTTTGTACCGAAAATTATTGAAATGCAAAGCACTAGAAAAGCTGCCTTAATAGAAATAGAGACTGTACTGCAAAGTGAAGAAGAAGTGAAGTCTGCAATTTTGGTTCACATTAATGAGGGGTACCAAATTATAGTGATAGATGCTATAACTCAAGAACAAATTGATAGAATAGCTTTATCAATGGCGAGCTTGCCATTTTCGTTCGTCCCTGTAGACCCAGGACCGCTTTCAGTTTCGTATGTCAAAAGGAAATTAAGGAGTACAATGAAGGAACCCAAAATAGTATTAAGCATTGGTAGTTGTACTTCTCTTTCTGCTAATCAAATAAAAAATTGTATTAAAGCATTCAATATAAAGCCAGTTTATGTTTCTCCTTTTGAACTAGCAAATAATAATGAAAGTAGAGAGGATGAAATAAACCGGGCTATTAAACTAGGAATTGAAAGGTCAAAAGAAGAAAATATTATTTTAATAACTACTCTTTTTCCAGGACAAGAAATGTTAGATCTGAAGGCGTTAATTTCCGATCAGCATCTTTCAGAAGAATCTGTAGCAAAACTGATAACGAATAGTCTTGCAGAAATTACCCTTCAAGTAATACAGAATAGTCATTCGGCCATAAATGGGTGTTTTTCAAGTGGTGGTGATGTAACTTCATCCCTTTGCGAATGTGCGCAGACTACATGTATAGAGCTCCATGATGAGGTTGTTCCACTTGCTGCTTATGGGAAATTAATAGGAGGCAATCTGGATGGTATGCATATCGTAACAAAAGGCGGAATGGTTGGAAATGAAAAAACTATTATAGAGTGTGTCAATTTTTTAAATAGAAAAATAGATCAAGGTTTATCGATTTAAATTTTTGTATTAAGTTCAACTAACAATCGGTGGGGGCGAGGAAGCCCTCCACTATCAAATCAAGAAATAAATTTATAAGAAGAAAATTCGACAAAATTCTCAAAATTCCCTTGACGAATGAAGGGAAGGGGAGTATTATATAGAGGTTGGTTCTTTGGGGAATTAGGTATTATGACCTAATTTAATAAATGTCAAATTTCGAGTTTATCATTATGCGGGTGTAGTTTAGTGGTAAAACTACAGCCTTCCAAGCTGTTGTCGTGAGTTCGATTCTCATCACCCGCTCCATACATAGTAACAACGCAGTGTTTCGTTTCAAAGAAGAACGAGGTATTGCGTTTTTTTATTTTTACACTGAAAAAGGTGCTATTTTTAGCACCCAATAATCTTATATTCAGCTTCTCCCCCGTGAATTTGAATAAACATATTCTTTAAGGAATCTACCATTTCATTTGCCTCATCTTTGTTCATAGATGGCCGTAAATAAACGATTTGTATAGCATTCTTTGTTTTTTCTGTGACGCATGTTCTTTCAGAATCGACAAAAGGACTGCCGAAAGGACCTATTTCATCACAAGAAACGATTAATCGATGAAGTGAATTAGGTCTGCCGTTTAGTCCAATATACTCTTCAGCTTCTTTGCCAAGAGTAACTGCCAGTCTCCCCATAAGCTTGTCCCTATCATAAACACCAATCGGAATTTGAAATTGCAAAGAGAAGAAGTTATTGAGATCAGTTGAACTGTTTACAGGCTGTAAATAATTTTGCTTTTTAACCCTTCTGTATAAGGCTTCTGCTGAGTGGCGATAACGGTTTGGATCTTTTCCGACAGTCTTAAAAATTTGTCTCCATTCTTTAATACCATCTAAATCTGTTACATTCTTTTTTTCTAAGTCAAAATAGATGGATTCCTGAAACAGTTGCAATCGCCCTTTTACCATCTGGGGAGATTCCCCTACTTCAATATTCTGATATTGAATGACCCCTATTTTAAAATCAGGGATGAGTGTGCAAATCTCTTCAGAAATACGAATTTCCACCCTTTCCACCTCCAAAATCAATTAAAAATAGTTTATCATAATAAGCGGTGATTAAATAATATTATAGACCTTCATTATAGATATAAGACAAGAGAGGAGGTACAAGATGAACGTGATCCAATTAAAGCAAGAAATTATTGAATATAGTAAAAAAATCGGGATTGATAAAATCGGCTTCACGACAGCAAATCCTTTTGATGAAATGAAAAATCGCCTTATTCGTCAGCAGGAGCTTCAATATCAATCTGGATTTGAAGAAAAGGATATTGAAAAAAGGGTAAACCCTGCTTTGCTTCTGGACGAAGCCCGCTCAATCATCTCGATTGCTCTTGCCTACCCATCAAAAATGAGCCAAAGAGTTGAAAGTAAAAAAGGCGAAAGGCGAGGAATTTTCTGCCGAGCTTCTTGGGGAGTTGATTATCATATCATCTTACGAGAGCGGCTGCAAAAGCTTGAAGATTTTATAAAAGAAAAAGTTCCCGAAGCAAAATGTAAGTCAATGGTGGACACAGGTGAATTAGTGGACAGGGCTGTTGCAGAGCGTGCTGGAATTGGCTGGAGCGGGAAAAATTGCTCCATCATAACACCAGAGTTTGGATCTTATGTTTATTTAGGAGAAGTGATTACGACCATTTCCTTTGAACCAGATCAACCGATGGAAGATCGGTGTGGAACATGCAATAAATGTGTGGAAGCTTGTCCAACAGGTGCATTAGTTCAAGGAGGACAATTGAATTCTCAAGCCTGCATTGCCTTTCTCACACAAACGAAAGGAGTTCTTCCAGTAGAATTCCGTGAGAAATTAGGAAATCGAATTTATGGCTGTGATTCTTGCCAAACGGCTTGTCCGGAAAATAAGGGAAAGGATTTTCATTTTCATGCTGAAATGGAGCCAGACCCAGAAATTGCAAAGCCTCTTCTTAAACCTCTTCTTCAAATTAGCAATCGGGACTTTAAAGAACATTTCGGGCCTATTTCAGGATCGTGGAGAGGTAAAAAACCAATCCAGCGAAACGCTATTATTGCTTTAGCTCATTTTAAAGATGAAACAGCTGTTGATGATCTTATTGAAGTGATGATGGTGGATTCACGTCCAGTCATTAGGGGAACTGCAGCTTGGGCATTAAGCAAAATTGGAGGCAATTCCGCACATCTTGCATTGGAAAAAGCACTTCTAAAGGAAAAAGATGATGAAGTGCTGAAAGAAATTAATCAAGGATTAAGTTTTATTAAGTAATGAGGCGTGTCCATAAGGGCTGCCTCATTTTTTTTCAATTAGTAAAGTTAAAGTGTATAAGCGTAACGAAGCATTCACCAAAAAAGACTTGGCGAAAACCAAGTTTTTGTAATGTGAAATTCAAATTCCTTTCATATATATGATATGGAAAGGAGTGATTGCCCATGAGAGAGCAGCTTCAAGAGCTTTTGGAAAAAAGGGTACAGCAATGTGTTTCTCATTCTAGGAGCTCGTCTCACACATGTCCAAAAATAGAGAAGAAAAAAGAGGGACTTACGAAGCGTTCAGGGGAAATTGTTAAAGCAAAAGCTATTGGAAAAATTATTACTATAGGAAAAACAAAGGAAGAATTACATTCCGTTCAATACAATGTCCACCTGAAATATTTAGTTAAACACAAAGGCATGCTCTTTATGGAGGAAGAAATAGAACATCGTAAAGCGGAATTTTATAAAGGGATAGTAGTGGAAGATCAAGAAGTAAATCCTTATGAAGAATTATCTCGAGAATATGAACAGCAAGTCGAAGAAGAAGAGTTTGAAGAAAGAGTTACTTATGAGTACAATCGATTAAAAGCAATACAATATGCGGAAAGATGGTGGAATAGTAATAATCCAGCCTATGAAACCTTTGAAGTAGATTGTACTAATTATATTTCCCAATGTCTCCATGCAGGAGGTGGTCCAATGAGAGGTTATCCTAATAGGGGCCAGGGCTGGTGGATGATGAAAAAGGATTGGAGCTATAGCTGGTCAGTAGCTAATTCAATGAGGTTGCACTTGCCTATAGCAAAAATTGGTCTTCGAGCAAAAGAGGTTTCAAGTCCAGAGGAATTACTGTTGGGAGATGTTATTTGCTACGATTTCCAAGGTGATGGGCGATACGACCATACGACAATTGTTACAGCGAAAGATGCAGACGGCATGCCTTTAGTAAATGCGCATACTTGGAATAGTAGGCTAAGATATTGGGCTTATGAAGATTCGACTGCTTATACTCCGAATATAAAATATAAATTCTATACAATTTTAGATGATCAATAAGGTCGTCAATTGCTTTTCCTGTAGACGTGACAAAATCAGTGGTATAATAGTATATATAGCTTAATTTTGAGGTGAAAAACGTGGCATTACATATAGTTTTATATCAACCAGAGATACCAGCAAATACCGGGAATATTGCTCGTACATGTGCAGCAACAGATACAACTTTGCACTTAATTCGCCCACTCGGCTTCTCGACCGATGATAAGATGTTAAAGCGTGCCGGTCTGGATTATTGGGAATTCGTAAATATTATTTATCATGATTCCATAGCGGAATTTTTTGAAAATAATGAGGGTGGGGAATTTTTCTATTTAACAAAGTTTGGAACAAAACCCCATTCTTCTTTTGATTATAGTAATAAAGAAAAGGATTATTACTTCATTTTTGGAAAAGAAACGACTGGCCTTCCTAAAGATATTATTGAAAAGAATAAGGAACGTGCACTTAGAATTCCAATGAATCAAAACGTACGTTCATTAAATCTTTCGAATACAGCTGCCATTCTAATTTATGAAGCATTGCGTCAGCAGGATTATTTAGAGTTGTTATAGGAAATGGCCTGAATTCAATTCAGGCATTTTCTATTGACTAGATATAGTAGATTAACATTCCAAGTTTACCTAAAGGACTGAGGGAACTTGGGTATAATGAACCTGATAGGTGAAAGGATGAGACACCATGAATGAAAATATTAATCTTCTTATGAATCATCGTTCAATTAGAAAATTTGAGGACAAGCTATTAACAAGAGAACAAATTGAAGTCATTGTTAAGTGTGCACAATCTGCCGCGACATCCAGCTTTATTCAAGCTTATTCAATTATTGGAGTTACAGATAAGGATAAGAAAATGAAATTATCCGAGCTCGCAGGAAACCAAAGCTATGTAGCAAATAATGGCCATTTCTTTGTATTTTGTGCTGATTTATCCAGACATGAACAAATTGGAGAAATGGAAAACAAAGACTTAATTCCTTCAATAGAAAGTACTGAAAAATTTATGGTTGCTCTGATTGACACGGCATTAGCCGCTCAAAATGCAGCGATTGCAGCTGAATCCTTAGGCCTTGGCATTTGTTATATTGGTGGAATCCGTAATAATCTTGATGAAGTAAGCAAGCTTCTCAAAACCCCAAAACGGGTCCTTCCATTATTCGGTCTTGCTGTAGGCTACCCTGCACAAATGACGGATAAGAAGCCAAGACTTCCCCTTGAACATGTATATCATGAAAATGAGTATAGACAAAATAATGAAGAGTATCGTAATCAGCTTCAACTTTACAATAACATCATATCTGAGTATTATGTAGCAAGGACAAATGGAGAAAGAAATGATACTTGGACAAGCCAAATGGCAAACATGCTGGAAAAGCAATCAAGAATGTATATGAAAGAATTCGTCCAAAAAACGGGGATGGATCTTAAATAAAAGGTTTGTTATTACTCTGTGTTGAAAATGCTATTTAGTTGTTGATTTTCGTTGCAGGCGAGTGCCTGCAACGGAAATCAACAGGGAAGTTTTACATAGACAAATAAAAAAAACTGCTGGGATCAGCAGTTTTTTTTATTTATTAACTCCAGGCTTATCTTCGTAACCAGCTGTGAAAATTGCAGCAAGGAATGCAACCATAACACCGATAATGATAATAGTACCCATGTATATGTAATCCTCCTTTATATTCTTTTTCAAATAATTAAGTATACAGGCTTATTATAGCCCAATAAAATGAAAGTGTGAATAAAATCTGTGGATATTTTTTTACACTTATAAATAAATTTGGATATCTCCCAAGAAAAAGTTAATTTGAATCTTTAAAAGAAAAACCACTAATAAAAAGGACAACCGAAACTATTCTCTGGTTTGCATCATCATTTGGAAGAGCGCATACAGTATATTAATCGTCTCTGAAAATGCACAGGGGGAGGTCCTTATGGATATTCTAAAAAAAATTGAGATGTACCGACATGAAGAAGAAAAGCTCAAATGGGAAGGGACTTTTGGAGAATATTTGGAAATCATTAAAGAAAAGCCATGGGTTGCACAGTCTGCACATTCCCGGGTATATAATATGATCAAAGATGCAGGTGTGGAAGAGGTAAAGGGGCAGAAACGATATCAGTTTTTCTGCAATCAATTGTTTGGTCTCGAGGAGGCGCTTGAAAGGCTTGTAGAAGAATACTTCCATCCAGCAGCAAAAAGGCTGGATGTCCGAAAAAGAATTTTATTGCTGATGGGACCTGTAAGTGGAGGGAAGTCAACATTAGTTACCATGTTGAAAAGAGGCTTGGAAGCATATTCACATCATGATAGGGGAGCGGTCTATGCTATTAAAGGCTGCCCAATGCATGAGGATCCTTTACATTTAATTCCACATCATTTTCGCAAGGATTTCAATGATGAATATGGGATTAGAATTGAAGGAAATCTATCTCCATTAAATATGATGCGGCTTGAACAAGAGTATGGTGGAAGGATTGAAGATGTTCTTGTGGAACGGATTATTTTTTCAGAAGATCGTAGGGTTGGAATAGGTACATTCAGTCCTTCTGATCCTAAATCACAGGATATCGCTGATTTAACAGGAAGTATCGACTTTTCAACGATAGCTGAATTTGGATCTGAGTCCGATCCAAGGGCTTACCGTTTTGACGGGGAACTGAATAAAGCAAATCGGGGCATGATGGAGTTCCAAGAGATGCTTAAATGTGATGAAAAGTTCTTGTGGCATCTTTTATCCTTAACACAGGAAGGGAATTTTAAAGCAGGCAGGTTTGCGTTGATATCTGCGGATGAGCTTATTGTGGCTCACACGAACGAAACGGAATACCGTTCATTTATTTCAAATAAGAAAAACGAAGCATTACACTCCAGGATCATTGTTATGCCAATTCCGTATAACTTAAAGGTTACGGAAGAAGAAAAGATTTATGACAAGATGATCCGTGAAAGTGATGTATATGATGTTCATATCGCTCCACATACATTAAAGGTTGCCGCAATGTTTACGATCCTAACTCGTCTAAAGGATCCGAAAAAAGGTGATATCGATTTAGTGAAGAAAATGCGTCTTTATGATGGAGAAAGTGTAGAGGGCTTTAATAAGGCTGACGTGGAGGAATTAAAGAAGGAATATCCGGATGAAGGAATGAGCGGCATTGACCCACGATATGTGATCAATCGAATATCCTCTACCATCATTCGCAAAGAGGTTTCTTCTATCAACGCTCTTGATGTATTAAGATCATTAAAGGAAGGATTAGATCAGCATCCATCCATTACGCCAGAGCTTAAGGAGCGCTATTTGAATTATATTTCACTAGCACGGAAGGAATATGATGATATTGCGAAGAAAGAAGTTCAGAAGGCATTCGTTTATTCTTATGAAGAATCTGCGAAAACATTAATGGATAATTATCTAGATAATGTGGAGGCGTATTGTAATAAATCTAAGCTCCGTGATCCGTTAACAGGTGAGGAAATTAATCCAGATGAAAAGCTGATGCGTTCAATTGAAGAGCAAATTGGCATTTCTGAAAACGCCAAAAAAGCATTTAGAGAGGAAATTTTAATTCGCATTTCTGCCTTTGCTCGCAAAGGAAAAAGATTTGACTATAATTCTCATGATCGTCTTCGTGAAGCGATACAAAAGAAATTATTTGCTGATCTCAAGGATGTCGTAAAAATCACTACTTCAACAAAAACGCCAGATGAACAGCAGCTTAAGAAAGTGAATGAAGTCGTTGCCCGCTTAATAGATGAGCATGGCTATAACTCGACATCTGCGAATGAATTGCTTCGCTATGTTGGAAGTTTATTAAATCGATAACTTATAAGGCATATTTAAAAGGACTGACAGGTTGCTATCAGTCCTTTTAATTTTGTGTTTATTGGATTTTTTATGAAAAATTAGCTTGTCCATTTTAGCTAGGCGAACTCCCTATTATCAAAATTATTTGTAAATTATTTTCGTTTCTTGCATAGGATAAAGTAATAAACATTCTTAGTATTAAGTTGTCCAAAGCGGTTCAAAAAGGTTTATAAATAGCTGTTCATTTGATTTTAATCTAGACACTCTCGATATAGTATGTTGACTAGTTAGAATTGTGATTAAAAATTTTATAAAGGAGGGCTTAATATGACAGATGCCAATAGCCATCAGTTTGTGATTTCGCAAGAAGATTGGTCCCTCCATCGCAAAGGCCATGATGACCAGCAACGCCATCAGGAAAAAGTTCAGGATGCCATCCGAAATAATTTACCTGATCTAATAACAGAAGAGAGTATAGTTATGTCGAATGGTCGAGAAGTAGTAAAAATCCCGATTCGTTCATTGGACGAATATAAAATTCGTTATAATTATGATAAAAACAAGCATGTTGGCCAAGGAGATGGAGATAGCCGAATTGGTGATGTAGTGGCCCGTGATGGATCGAGCGGCCAAAAAGGGCCAGGGAAAGGGCAAGGTGCAGGCGATCAGCCAGGCGAAGATTATTTCGAAGCAGAAGTATCTTTAATGGAAATTGAAGAGGAACTATTTAAACAGCTGGAGCTGCCAAATTTAAAACGAAAAGAACAACAAGAGCTTATTGTTGAAAACATTGAATTTAATGATATCCGAAAAACAGGATTGATGGGTAATATTGATAAGAAACGGACAATGATGGCTGCATTTAAGAGAAACGCAATGACAGGAAAGCCAAGTTTTCACCCCATCTATAAAGAAGATTTAAAATTTAAGACATGGAATGAAATCATTAAACCTGAATCGAAAGCAGTCGTATTGGCGATGATGGATACGAGTGGTTCGATGGGGATATGGGAAAAGTATATGGCTAGAAGCTTTTTCTTCTGGATGACGAGATTTTTACGAACAAAATATGAAACGGTTGAAATCGAATTTATTGCACATCACACCGAGGCTAAAGTAGTATCAGAGGAAGATTTCTTTTCAAAAGGTGAAAGCGGAGGTACCATTTGTTCATCTGCCTACCGAAAAGCACTTGAGATCATTGAAGCAAAATACAATCCTCGCAAATTTAATATTTACCCATTCCATTTTTCAGACGGTGACAACTTGACCTCAGACAACTCTCGATGTGTGAAGCTTGTTGAGGAATTATTAGAAGTGTCAAATATGTTTGGGTATGGTGAGGTAAATCAGTACAACCGCCACAGCACCCTCATGTCAGCCTACAAAAACATTAAACATGATGATTTCCGATATTATATTCTGAAGCAAAAAGTTGACGTATTCCATGCAATGAAGAGCTTTTTCAAACAAAAAGATGCAAAGATGCACGCGTAAAATAGAAAAACGCAGACTACTTATATAGGTCTGCGTTTTTTGTTGATTTGTTGAAGTAAAAATGAATTCAGTTTTTCATTAAACATCAGTTGAATTTTTCTAGCTTTTATAAAGACAGTTTGTGCTGTTTATCGATAAATATCTATCAAAACTATTGAAAGAGTAGATATTAATTAAAAATGACTACGTAATGTTTCATTTTATGACTTTATTTAATATAGCTTTTATTAGTGGGTCTTTTTCTTAGAAAAAATTTCTTGGATTAGTAGTTCCGACATAATATTTAAAAACAAAAGTAGAAGTATTTCATAGGATAAAGAACTAATTAAAAAGTAGAAGATAATATTTACTCTTGATTAAAGAAAGGTTATGACAAGTTGTCATGGCCTTTCTTTACTTGGTGAATATATACAAATCAGGACTTTGTAATATACAAGTATTACCAATTATAGAGTTGAAAATAATATTTATTCTTCATATAATTAAAAATTTTTACTAAATTGACATATTTCGATAGAAAAATAGCGTAGACTATGCCATAATATTCTTAAAATTTATTATATTATAATATTTATGACTTTAAGGTAGGTGTCAATGTGAGCAAAAAACCTATTCTTCAAATAAAGGATTTAAAGGTGTCCTTCCAATCTGGAAAAAAGTTTGTTCCAGCAGTAGATGGAATCAGCTTTGAATTAAATGAAGGTGAGATTTTAGGGATTGTAGGAGAATCCGGGAGTGGAAAGAGTGTAACTTCACTAACTACGATGGGATTGATTCCTTCGCCGCCTGGGAAAATCGAAAATGGTGAGATTATTTTTGAAGGAAAAGATTTAAAAAATATTTCTGAAAAAGAGTGGAGAAAAATCCGTGGGAATCAAATTTCTATGATCTTCCAGGAACCAATGACTTCACTTAATCCGCTTTTTACTATAGGAAACCAGCTCATGGAAGCGATTCGACTACATACCGATTTTTCGAAAGCACAAGCGAGAGTCAGAAGCATAGAGTTACTTAAACTGGTTGGAATTCCAAGAGCGGAAGGGATTCTTTCGGAGTATCCACATCAGCTATCAGGTGGGATGAGGCAAAGGGTCATGATAGCTATGGCGATGGCTTGTAATCCGAGGGTGTTGATAGCGGACGAGCCAACAACAGCACTTGATGTAACCATTCAAGCTCAAATTCTTGCGCTTATGAAGGATTTAAACGAAAAAACCAATACATCCATCATCCTCATTACTCACGATTTAGGTGTTGTAGCAGAAATCTGTGAACGAGTGATTGTTATGTACTCTGGGGAAATCGTCGAGCAGGGTGACGTTCGGACGATCCTGAAAAATCCTCAGCATCCTTATACAAGAGGATTGTTGAAATCAGTACCTGATTTGAGAGGGAAGAAAGACCGCCTATACAGCATTCCTGGAAATGTTCCGGCACCAGGAACCTTGCATAAAGGCTGCAGGTTTGCAGCAAGGTGTTCTGAAGTGTTTAGCCGATGCAATGATGAATCACCTGAATTATACAAAATGAAAAATGACGGACATGAAGTACGATGCTTCTTACATACATTGAAGGAAGGGAGTGACGTACATGTCGGAGTTACTTCTTGAGGTAAACGGTCTGAAAAAGTATTTCCCAATAACTGGGGGGATCTTAGGCAGGAAAAAAGGAGAAGTCAAAGCAGTAGATAATGTTTCTTTTTATGTGAAAAAGGGAGAAACTCTTGGAATCGTAGGAGAAAGCGGCTGTGGCAAGTCGACTACCGGACGTCTGCTCATGCGATTAATTGAAGCCAGTGATGGAAGAATTGTTTTTGAAGATAAAGAAATTACGAGCATGAGCAAGTCAGAATTAAGAAAAACGCGCAGAGATATCCAAATGGTTTTTCAGGACCCGTATGCATCACTAAACCCAAGACATTCTGTCGAGCAAATTTTAGAGGAACCATTGATTGTTCATGGTATTGGCACAAAAGAGGAACGCAAGCAGCGAGTAAAGGAGATGCTCGAGGTTGTCGGTTTAAGCAGCTATCATGCTAAAAGATATCCGCATCAGTTCAGCGGTGGTCAGCGTCAGCGGATAGGGATTGCAAAAGCATTGATGACCAAGCCGAAACTTATCATTGCCGATGAACCTGTTTCAGCACTCGATGTATCTATTCAGGCCCAGGTCCTCAACCTGATGAAAGACATACAAAATGAATTTCAGCTTACATACATATTTATCGCCCACGATTTGGGGGTTGTCCGACATATTAGCGACCGAGTTGGTGTTATGTATTTAGGCAGATTAATAGAGTTGGCTGAAAGTGAAGAACTGTATGAAAATCCTAAGCACCCATATACTCAGGCACTCCTTTCTGCTGTTCCGATACCGGATCCAGATATTAAGAGAGAGACGATTTTAATTCAGGGCGAGCTTCCAAGTCCAGCAAATCCGCCATCTGGATGTGCATTCCATACTAGATGTGCACAGTTTATGGATATTTGTAAAATGACTAGACCAGAAGAACACAATCTAAACGGTCATTATGTTGCGTGTCACTTGTATAACAAGTAGCAAGCAGCACTTATGATAAAAAAACAAAAAATAGGGGGAAAATGCTCATGAGAAAAAAGACTTTCAAGTTGCTGCTGATTTCATTGTTAGCAATCAGTATGTTTCTTGTTGGCTGTAACAGTAAAACAAACGAAAAAGCAGGCAGTAATGATAATAACAATGAATCTACTCCGAAAAAAGACACGCTTGTTTATGGACGCGGTGGGGATTCCACTTCACTTGATCCAATTTCAACAACAGAAGGTGAAACATTCAAAGTTACCGAAAACATCTTTGAAACATTGTTAGAGTATGGAGACCAAGATACAACGGTTAATCCTGGTCTTGCAGAAAAGTGGACTGTTTCAGATGATGGTTTAAGTTACACATTCAACCTTCGTCAAGGGGTAAAATTCCATGATGGCACTGATTTTAATGCCGAAGCGGTAGTATTTAACTTTGACCGCTGGATGAATGGTAATGCAGATAGCTTTCCTTACTATTCAATGTTTGGAGGCTATAAAGGTGAAGAAGGACACGTTATTAAAGAAGTAAAAGCTGTTGATGATTATACCGTTCAATTTGTGCTGACTAGACCTCAGGCTCCGTTCCTTAAGAACTTAGCGATGTCACCGTTTGGGATCGCCAGCCCTACAGCTGTAGAAAAGTATGGCGACAAATTCAGAGAAAATCCAGTTGGAACAGGTCCGTTTAAATTCGTTGAGTGGAAACAAAACGATACCATTACACTTGAGAAAAATCCAGATTATTGGCAAGAAGGTTTACCTAAGTTAAACAAAGTTATTTTCCGTGTCATTCCTGAAAACACTGCACGTCTGAATTCTCTAACAAATGGCGAGATTGACATTATGGATGGCCTTAATAATTCAGATGAAGCAACTGTACTAGGTAACGACAAATTACAAATTATCGAACGTCCATCTATGAACGTTGGTTATCTCGGTTTAACAACAACTCGTAAACCATTTGATAACAAGCTTGTTCGTCAAGCTATTAACCATGCAATCGATAAGAAATCAATCATTGATGCATTTTATGGCGGCAAGGCAGATCCAGCAGTCAATCCTATGCCTTCTTCTATTGAAGGCTACAATGATGCAATCGAACCATACCCATATGATTTAGATAAAGCGAAAGCATTATTGAAAGAAGCTGGATATGAAAAAGGATTTGAAATTGATTTATGGGCAATGCCTGTTGCACGTCCATATATGCCTGAAGCACAAAAGGTTGCAGAGGTCATTCAAGAAAGCTTAAGTCAAATTGGTGTTAAAGCTAATATCCAATCTGTTGAATGGGCAACGTATTTAGACAAAGCGGCAAAAGGTGAGTTTGATATGTTCATGCTTGGCTGGACGGGTGACAATGGAGATCCTGATAACTTCCTATACACTTTACTTGATAAAGACAGCATTGGCAGCAACAACTATTCTCAATATAGCAATGACGAACTTCATGATGTGTTAATTCAAGCACAAACAGAAACTGAACAAGCGAAACGTAACGATCTTTACAAAAAAGCTCAAGAAATCATCCATGACGATGCTCCTTGGGTTCCGCTAGTTCACTCAACACCATTGTTAGCAGCAGCGAAAGATGTGGCCAATTATTTACCACATCCAACTGGCTCTGAAGCGTTAACGAAAGTGGAATTTAAATAATAAACATGAATAGGGGAGGGGATCTTCCCCTCCTCTTTTTTGGCTAATAGTAAAGTATAAGTTTATTAATGTACTAAAGTATGGTGTGTTTTTAATTTAATATCTGCTAATAAGATCGCACAGAGAAAACTAAGGCATTCGCAAAAAAGGACTTGGCGAACGTCAAGTTTCTCTAAGCAAATGGCACAAAAGGGGTGACAAGCATGTTCACTTATACGGTTCGTCGTATTTTATCATTAATACCCGTTTTATTTGGAATGACAATAATTGTTTTTGCAATCATTCATGCAATTCCTGGTAACCCTGCTCAGGTCATTCTTGGTCAAAGGGCAACACAAGAGTCAATCGCACTGGTAACGAAGGAATTAGGTTTGGATAGGCCATGGTACATACAATATTTTGATTATATTAATAAACTTTTACATGGAGATTTGGGCACTTCATTAAGGACAAGGGGGCCAATAAACGAAGAAATATGGCCATTCTTGGCAGCGACATTTGAGCTGACACTTGTTGCAATGATTATTGCTATCGTTATTGGCGTAAATGCTGGAATCATTAGTGCATGGTTTTCAAAATCATGGTTTGATTATTTTGCCATGCTCCTTGCACTTATTGGGGTATCAATGCCGATATTCTGGCTTGGTTTAATGATGCAATGGGGATTTGCCAATGAATTAGGATTATTTCCAACAACAGGAAGGGAGAATGTCAGAGACCCAGTAACTGCCATTACAAATCTCTATTTAATCGATACATTAATTCAAGGAAGGTTTGACCAGTTTGCTACAGTTGTTAAGCATTTAGTCTTACCGAGCTTTGCTCTTGCCACGATACCGATGGCCATTATTGCAAGAATGACACGTGCCACGATGTTGGAGGTTATGAAATCAGACTACATTCGTACTGCTAGAGCAAAAGGATTAAGAATGTTCTGGGTCGTGTATAAGCATTCTTTAAAAAATGCAGTCATTCCAGTTCTTACAGTTATCGGTTTGCAAACTGGATTATTGTTAGGCGGAGCGATATTAACTGAAACGATCTTTGGCTGGCCGGGAATTGGCCGATATTTATACGATGCTATTTTGTACCGTGATTATCCAGTGATTCAGTCAGGAATATTAATCATTGCAGCGATCTTTGTTTTGATAAACTTGATCGTTGATCTGTTATACGTCTTTGTCGACCCGAGAATTAAGTATACAAAATAGGAGGGATTATTAGTGGCTGAACTCGCAAAAAACACGGAAAATATTCCGTCGATATCCACAGAAGAGAAGCTAACTCCTCCTTGGAAGGAAGCTTGGCTGTCGTTTTCTAAAAATCGAATGGCTTTAGTAGGTTTAGGTATTGTCATCTTCTTTATCATATTAGCAATAATCGCTCCTTATATAGCTCCGTATAGTTTTAAAGAACAGGTTTTAGCAGAGAGAATGCAGGCTCCTTCGAGCAAGCATTGGTTCGGTACGGATGACTTTGGTCGAGATATCTTTTCGCGTGTTATATATGGAGCAAGGATTTCATTATGGGTAGGATTTTTTTCTGTGTTAGGATCGGTCGTTTTTGGGACGATTTTAGGAATTGTAGCTGGATACTATGGTCGTTGGGTCGATGCAGTTATCTCGCGAATCTTTGATATCCTGCTAGCATTTCCAAGCATTCTTTTGGCTATTGCAATCGTTGCTATTTTAGGACCATCATTACAAAATGCTTTGATTGCCATTGCAATTATAAACGTCCCGAACTTTGGAAGGCTCGTACGGTCAAAGGTGCTGAGTATTAAACAAGAAGAATACATTATGGCAGCACGTGCAGTAGGAATGAAAGATACTCGAATTCTATTCCGGCATATTTTGCCTAATAGTATTTCACCTGTAATCGTTCAAGCCACACTTGCGATTGCTACTGCAATTATTGAAGCTGCTGCATTAGGATTCCTTGGAATGGGAGCTCAAGCTCCAACACCAGAGTGGGGGAAAATGCTTGCAGATTCTAGAAATTATATCACTCAGGCTCCATGGACTCTCATTTTTCCAGGGTTAGCAATCATGCTAACAGTTTTAGGCTTTAACCTAATGGGAGATGGGCTTAGAGATGCCCTCGATCCGAAAATGAAGCAATAAGATAGAGACTCCAATGGGGAGTCTCTATCATTTTAAAAATAAAGAATGCGAGGGGAATCAGAGATTAATATGGAAAACAAAAATCAAAATGAAAAAACAACAGGCTTTGAAAAGGAAATTCAAACTGATTTTCGTAAAGACATGTCCTATGGAGATTATCTTCATCTTGATAAAATCTTATCTAGCCAGCATAGATTATCCGAACATCATGATGAAATGCTATTTATCATCATCCATCAAGCTAGCGAGCTTTGGATGAAATTAATCATTCATGAGCTTTCTGCAGCCACTGAATGTATTCTAAAAAATAATCTAGATTCTTCTTTTAAAATGCTCTCACGTGTTTCACGAATTCAGCAGCAGTTAATTCAATCATGGAGCGTTTTGTCTACATTAACCCCAGCTGATTATTTACAATTTCGCGGGAAATTAGGTCATTCGTCAGGCTTTCAGTCCTATCAAAATCGATTAATAGAATTTGCACTTGGACATAAAAATCCCAATACTCTATTAGTTTATCAACATGATAAGGTCCTATATGATACATTGGATAACGCCCTTAATGAACCAAGTATTTATGATGCTGCCATTCAAGCTTTAGCAACTAGAGGCTTGCCTGTTGATCAAAAGGTATTAAATAGAAATTGGTCATTGCCATATGAGTCAAATATGAGTGTAGAGGAAGGTTGGCTGACAGTTTATCGAAATGTAAATAAATATTGGGATCTTTACGAATTAGCAGAGAAGCTAGTCGATATAGGAAGCCAGCAGCAATTGTGGCGATACAATCATATGAGCACAGTTGAAAGAATTATTGGTAATAAGAAGGGGACTGGGGGATCATCAGGTGTAAATTATTTAAAAAAGGTGCTTGATCATCAGTTCTTTCCTGAGTTATGGAGCCTAAGAACAAAGCTTTAAATGTGGAGGAGATTTGCATGAATAAGTGGATTGATATATCTCAAAGATTAGATAATAAAATCCCTGTTTGGCCAGGTGATACTCCTTTTTCATATAAGATTAGCTGGAGCATGGAGGACAGTGGATCAGTTAATGTGGGTCAAATAACGATGAGCACCCATACTGGAACGCATATTGACGCACCATTCCATTTCGATAACGATGGGAAGAGAGTCATTGATTTAGATGTAAATGTATACATCGGTCCTGCCCGTGTTATTCATCTCCACGATACAAAGAGTATTTGTGTAAATGAATTAAAAGAGCATAATCTTTCAGGAGTTACTCGATTATTAATCAATACAGGTGCATGGACGAATCGTTCAGAGTTTCCGAAAAACATTCCTCATTTTGAGCCTGAAGCTGCTAGTTATTTAGCTGAAATAGGTGTAAGACTTATCGGTCTTGACCTGCCATCTGTTGATCCTTTAGATAGTAAGGAATTACCTGCTCATCATGAGCTTACTAGACATGGACTGCATATTTTGGAAGGCCTTGTATTGGATGATATTGACGAGGGAGATTATGAGCTTGCTGCTTTGCCATTGCCTCTTGTTGAAGGAGATGGAAGTCCGGTACGAGCAGTATTGAAAAAAATAGACTAATATAAAGGATATTCACCTAATGGAATCGAAGAATTTATTAAAGTGATTTTTTGAAAGGTGGAATTAGGGGTAATGAATGTAACGGATTTAGGTTTTTCTGTGTCATTAATTGACGCATATGATTTAGAAAAAGAGAAGAGAACTGGCTCATATGTTCTTCATGAAGAGGAACTAACTATTATTGAAACAAGTGCAAGTCCCTCCATTCCATTTATTTTAAAGGGATTAAAGGAACTGGGCGTTGACCCTTTACAAATTAAGAATATTATCGTAACTCATATTCATTTAGACCATGCTGGAGGGGTAGGATTATTTCTTAGAAGCTGTCCTAATGCAAAAGTTATTGTTCATCCACGAGGCGAGCGTCATCTAGCAGATCCTTCAAAGCTAATCCAAGGGGCAAAAGCAGTATATGGAGATAAATTTGATTCGCTTTTTGATCCAATTTTACCAGTACCAGAAGATCGACTTATCATTATGCAGGATGGAGATACACTGCAAATTGGGGAAAATCGCATTCTAACATTTATAGATACTCCAGGGCATGCCAAGCACCACTTTTCTATCTATGATTCATTTAGTAAAGGAGTATTTACAGGAGATACAATTGGCGTCCTCTATCCACAGCTTTTTGAAAAAGGTGTAGAATTAATACTTCCTTCAACCTCTCCAAATCAGTTTGATCCTGACGCCATGCTTGAATCAATGGAAAAAATCGCATCATTTGATATTGAACGAATATATTTTGGTCATTATGGGATGACATCAAATCCTCAGCATGTTTATGAACAATTAAAGTTTTGGCTCCCTAAATTTATGGCTGCGGGGGAAAAAGTTTGGTGCGAAAATCCAAATGCATCGTTTGAAGAAAAAAATGATTCTTTATTCAATCTTTTATTTGAGGAAATAATGAGTTACCTAACAGAAAAGAATATTTCTTTAGATGGAGATATATCGGACATTATTCAACTGGATTTAACGGTTGGATCAATGGGAATCATCGATTATTTGCTAAAGAAAAATCAATAAAATGAAAAAAAGTTTGTACTGGGTCTTCCTTTTATGAGGGAAGTCCTTTTTTTAAAACTTATTCATAAAATAATATTATAATAATATTAGAGTAAAATTAGAATGGAGGTATGATGTGGATATTCAAAAATTAATTAATCAAATCAATAATCGTACACCAACCATTCTTGGAAGTAAGAATTTCTCTAAATATGCGGTTTTGCTGCCCTTGGTTCAAGTTAAAGGTGAATATCATATTCTATTTGAAGTGAGATCTCTGCAATTAAGAAGGCAGCCTGGTGAGGTGTGTTTCCCAGGTGGAAGGGTGGATCATTCTGATGAGGATGAGCGGTATACTGCCGTGAGGGAAACATCAGAAGAGCTAGGGATAACAGAGAATAGCATTCATCATATTTCACAATTAGACTATATGATTTCTCCTTTTGGTACAATCATCTATCCATTCGTTGGCTTTATCAAGAATTATGAAGACATTCAAGTAAATCCAAGTGAAGTGGAGGAGATCTTCACAGTACCGCTCTCTTTTCTTTTACAATCCAAGCCTGAAATTTTTCAAGTTCGCTACAAGATCGAGCCAGAAAGGGATTTCCCATTTCATCATATTGCTGGCGGGGAAAAATATAACTGGCAATTGAGGAATATGGAAGAGTGTTTTTATTATTTTGAAGATAAGGTCATCTGGGGACTTACGGCAAAAATACTTAAGCATTTTATGGAAATGATAGAGGAAAGCGGAGAAGATTTGCCTTAAAATCTTCTCCGCTTTTTGCTAATACTTATAATTAAATTTCTTTAAGATTGCTTTCTTTCGGGATGTTCTAAATTTAAGCTATTGAGTTTTTTAAAGATTATCTCATAATTACTAATATCTCCGCTTTTTTCAAATACCCATAGAGCTCGTTTGTAAAGATCTAGAATTTCAAATGAATATGTTTGTTCAATTGCATAAAGAATTTCTGCTTTTTGATATAATAAATAGCCTAAAAGATAATAGGTTTCTACCTCCATACACATTTTTATTCCTTTTTTACAAAGGTTAAGTGCATGACTATGCTTATTTAAAATAAATGAGGCTCTTGATGAATTATAGAATAGTTTAATAAATATGGCTTGATCCTTTATGTAAGGTATCTTTTCCGCATAAATTAATATTTTTCCATAAAGGTTTTCTGCTAACTCCCATTTTTCAAGCTCACCAAAAAAAATAGCTTTACTAATTAATATATCCAACTCTCGTAATGAATAATTTTTTTCACACGTTTCTGAGAGCAGTAATGCCTCATTGATCAGTTTCAGTGCTTTTTCCTTGTTATTTTCGATGTAATTGACACATATGGATTCTCTCCACAAAAGGAATTGTTTAAGATGAGGACGTTTTTCGAAACTGGGATTATTCTTTTCTTTTTTAACTAATTGGTAGGCTTCTTCATATTGCTTTGCGCGGATCAATGCTGTCATTTGAGCACAAGCGTCATTAATATAGCTCATTCTTGGCAGCTCAGCATCAGAAAAGAAATATTCAATGGATACCCCTAGTCGTTGGCTTAATTGATAGAGTAATTGAGCAGAGAGATGAATCTCTTCATTTTTTTCTATTTTACTAATCAAGCCTTGGGTACAAATGCCATTTGCGAGTTCCTCCTGAGTCATATGCCAATACTTTCGCAAGTCTCGTATTTTCTTTCCAATCTCATAATCCATAATATTTCCTCCAAATTATGAAAAATATAAAATAGATAAACAAAGAATTAAGCCCAATAGATCCATTAATGAAACTAATAATCATACTTATTTCAATTCTGATATCATCTAAGGAAGGGATGGAAGGAAATGGGAAAACTATGTCGTTATATTATTTAGTTTTGGTTTAATGGGATATACATACAAAGGGAGATGTTAGAAACTCATGAGGTAGGACCTGTCCATAGAATGTCAGAAGCATGACAAAGAATATTCTGATTAAATTATCTCATGACAATGATTGTGAAGTAAATGGACTATATTTTGAACTTTTACAATAGCCGATTCTCTTAGTATATTAGGAGTCGGCTTTCTATTGTTTCTGCAGCAGCTAAAGTATAATAAAATAAAAAAACAGGATGTGTGGATATTGAGTAAAAGGATTGGTTTTATTGGAGCAGGAAAAATGGCGCAGGCCATTATTGGCGGCATTCTTAAATCAAATAATGTTGCTCCTGAGCAGTTGATGGCAAGCGCTGTTTCAAAAGAAACTGTAGATCATGTGAAAAAGAGGTTTGCTATTCAAGTAACAACAGAAAATAAACAAGTGGCAGAGCAAGCTGATATTCTATTTTTAGCTATTAAGCCAGATCTCCACTTTCACATAATTGAAGAAATAAAGGATTGGGTTAAACCTAATGCGATCATTATCACAATCGCTGCGGGAATTAGTTTGCAATTTCTTGAAGAGTCATTTGCTCGAAAAATAAAGGCCGTACGATCTATGCCTAATACTCCATCACTAATTGGTGAGGGGATGAGCGCGATTAGTGCAAATGATGCCGTAACAGAGGATGAGCTGGGTAAAATTGTACAGATTTTTTCGTGCTTTGGGAAGGTGGAAGTATTGAATGAAAAATTAATGGATGCAATTCCTGCAATTAGTGGCTCATCTCCTGCTTACGTTTATATGTTTATCGAGGCTTTAGCTGATGGGGGAGTTAAGAATGGACTTACAAGAAAACAGGCCTATACATTGGCTGCTCAAGCTGTTTTAGGGGCAGCGAAGATGGTTCTAGATACAGGAAAACATCCAGGAGAATTAAAGGACGAAGTATGTACACCTGGAGGGGCAACCATTGAAGCAGTAGCTGAGCTTGAGAAAACAGGGTTTCGCGCAGCTGTACTATCAGCAATGGAAAGTTGTTATCAGAAGACAAAATCACTTTCTTAAAAGATCAGAATTAACTTTAAAATTAGAAAAACTTGGCATTCGCCAAGTTTTTCTAATTTTAGGGATTGGATCGCCATCGATTGAAAGCTTTACGCTATCTGAAAATGAGACGGTGCAGCTCATTTTAGTTCTTAAGTAAAGTTTGATTAAGACCTGAGTATAGGTCTTTCATTTGGACAGTAACAATTTTAGCGCCAATCTGGACATGTACCATATTGTCAAAAACAGCTGTTACAAGGCCATTTAAGGATACATTTGAACCAATGTTTAAATCTCTTTTTTCATTTTTGTCCTTTTTGCTATCTGCCATCATTACACCATCCTATTCATGTAAAATTTTTTATTATTATAAAAAGAATATACCTTTTAATTGTAAAATAAACCCCGAAAATAAAAAAGTATTAAGTATGATAATAAATCGACAATATTCTGCATTAATCTGTCCGCAGGATTAGTTAAGAAAATGAAGGATTATCGAAAGAGGAAGTACATATTGAAGCATTAGGAACTTATTTTCTAGCCTAAGTCTTATGATCGGTATTGCAGCAATTGTCGCAATTACCCGGATGGTAGTAGGATTAGATGGAAAAGGGGTTATTTTTTTATAGAACAAATTTAAAAGATCAGCATAAAACATATAAACAAAGTGAAAGGAGGAAATTCCTTATAATTCCTACTTGACTAATAGGAATACAAGATATATATTTTTAACAATGAAATATTTTATGTTTAGGGAGGGATTTATTTATGACAACGTGGCTGGTTATACTAAATGTTGCTATTTTGTTAGTATTTATTATCGGTCTTATTTATATGCAAAAAAAACATATTTCATTTTCAAAGCGTGTATTTACCGCGTTAGGGCTTGGAATTGTTTTTGGCTTTGCTTTGCAGTTCATTTATGGACCAACAGATGAAGTCGTTGTAAAATCATCGGATTGGATTAATTTAGTTGGTGGAGGCTATGTTAAGTTCTTACAAATGATCGTCATGCCTCTAGTATTTATATCTATTTTATCTGCATTTACAAAATTAAAATTAAGCAATAATATTGGAAAAATTAGTACACTTATTATTGGATTGCTTATAGGTACAACTGCTATTGCAGCAGCAGTAGGAATAGCATCGGCCGTTGGGTTTAATTTAGAATCCATTCAAATTACACAAGGTGATGCTGAACTGGCTCGAGGAGATATGCTTGAGCAAAAAAATCTAGAGGTGGAGGGAAAAACCTTACCACAGCAAATGCTTGAATTGCTGCCATCCAATCCTTTTCTAGATTTAACAGGTGCAAGACCTACATCAACCATTTCAGTTGTCATCTTTTCGGCATTTTTAGGAATGGCTTACCTTGGGGTTAGAAGGAAATCGCCGGAACAAGCTGATCTATTTGCAAAAATTGTAGATGCCTTCTACACCATTATCATGAGAGTTGTTACAATCATTTTACGTTTGACGCCATACGGTGTTCTGGCTATTATGACCAGGACAGTTGCTACGAGTGATATTGACGCAATTTTGAAGCTCGGAAAATTTGTTCTTGCCTCATATGCTGCATTAATTGTTATGTTCTTAATTCATTTACTATTATTAACCATAGCAGGACTAAATCCGGTGACATATGTGAAAAAAGTATTTCCAGTACTGACATTTGCCTTTACATCTCGTACTAGTGCAGGTGCTCTTCCATTGAATATCAAGACACAGAAATCACTTGGTGTACCAGAAGGAATTGCAAACTTTGCAGGCTCATTTGGTCTTTCCATCGGGCAAAATGGTTGTGCAGGTATCTATCCTGCAATGCTTGCAGTTATGATTGCACCGACCGTTGGAATTGATCCATTATCTCCGTCATTTATTGCAACTGTCATTGCCGTTGTAGCGATTAGTTCCTTCGGTGTTGCGGGTGTAGGCGGTGGTGCGACATTTGCTGCCATATTAGTATTATCCGCTTTGAACTTGCCAGTCGCATTAGCAGGCTTGCTAATCTCCATTGAGCCTCTAATAGATATGGGACGTACTGCACTTAACGTAAGTGGTTCAATGACTTCAGGTATATTAACAAGCAGAATAACTGGTGAAATCGATTCAAATATCTATAATGATATGAAGGAAAAAATTGAAGCGGAAGCATAATAAAAAGACAAAAACCGACGAGTGCCAGGCACCTGTCGGTTTTTGTTTTTTGTAAAAGAATTAATGAGGCAAAAAGGCTAATTGATAAAAGAATAAAACAGCAAATAAATAAACTAAAGGATGGACTTCCCGCCATTTTCCCTTTACGACTTTCAAAAGTGGGTATGAGATGAAACCAAGTGCAATTCCTGTTGCAATACTTGATGTTAACGGCATACTTAAAATAATTAGGAATGCTGGGAATGCTTCATCGATCTCTCCCCATTTAATATTGGAAATACTCCCCATCATCAAGCTTCCTACTATGATAAGTGCAGGTGCAGTAATAGCAGAAATTCCAGAAACCGCACTAACCAATGGTCCGAAGAATGCAGATACAATAAATAGTCCAGCAACAGTTAATGATGTTAATCCTGTTCTGCCACCTGCTGCGACACCAGCAGATGATTCAATGAAAGCAGATGTAGGACTTGTTCCAAACATTGCACCGACAGTAGTAGCAATTGAATCAGAAAGCAATGCTTCTTTTGCTCTAGGCATTGTATTGCCTTTCATTAATCCTGCCTGCTGAGCTACCCCAATCATGGTTCCGGTCGTATCAAAAATTGTCACAAGCAAGAATGAAAAGACAACGGCATATAAACTATGGTGAATGACATCTCCAATTGCATCAATTGGATTAAGTACGATTAATCCATCTGGAAGAGATGGTAAAGACATAAAGCCTTGATCAAAAGAAAGCTGTCCTGTAAAGAACGCTATTAATCCTGTAATGATCATTCCAAAAAATAAGGCACCATTAATATTCAATGTCATTAGAATTAACGTAACTGCAAGGCCTACTAGTGCGAGAATGGCTGAAGGTGAATGGAGATCACCTAATGCAACAAGATTAGTAGGGTGACTTGTAATAATGCCTGACAGGCGAAGTCCGATAAAAGCTATAAATAAGCCAATACCTGCTGTGATCCCATGTTTTAAATTTTCAGGGATTGCTTCAATCAATTTTTTTCGAAATGGTGTTAAGGATAAAATAATAAAAATTAATCCTGCGATAAAAACGGCGGCAAAAGCAGTTTGATAGCTAATATTGCCATGAGTTCCTACTACGGAGTAGGCGAAATATGCATTTAAGCCCATACCAGGCGCGATGGCAATCGGATAATTAGCGAAGAGTGCCATCCAGAGTGTTCCAATAACCGAAGCGATAATCGTCGCTGTAAAGACCTGCTCAAACGGTACACCCGCATCAGATAAAATAACAGGGTTTACAACAACAATATAAACCATAGTTAAAAAGGTTGTAATCCCAGCAAGAACCTCAGTCTTAGCATTTGTATTGTTTTCCTTCAATTTAAACATTTATAAGTCCTCCGAATACGAACATTAAATTTCACATCCTATATAATATTCGTTTATAGGATAAAAAACAAGAGTTTATTCCTTATTATCTATTATACATGAGGAAATCATACTCCTAAGAGCGAAAGAAGATACCAAAAGGATAAAAAGCAAAGAAAAAGCTAAGAGCAGCATTAGTTACAGCTCTTAGCCCATCAATTTATATTTTTGCTTAATCCTTTGAATGATTGTACAGAAATGGTTTCGATAATATTAATCCAATAATATATATTATTAAGGCAAAATAAGCCGGGAGAAGATGTATGAATGTTGTGTAGCCAATAATAAAGTGTGTGAAAATACCAGCTGAGAAGGCAGGAATGCCTCCAATTAGGAAAGTCTTCCATACCCAATTTGCGCCTTGCTGAAATCCCCATAAGGCGGTCATAAGGACAAGTAAACCTACGCTGAGCAATGCGCTGCCAAAACCAGCTCGATCATGTGCAATAACAGGAATAAGATTGCTATTTATATTATTAATTACCTTAGGAGGAATACATATATATCCGATATCTGTTGATACAAAAATACTCGTCGTACCAATGGTTGAAATAACAATTCCTCCTATGACAAATGAAAATCCAAGGATAACAAAGCAAAGCTGCCCCCAAATGACCTTTTTCCATGCGAACGTATTCCTTCGATTTTTTGAAAGAGGGGAGTGAATGGCCGTTTTTGTTTGGAATACTCCCCATAGAAAAAAGGGAAGAAGGACAATCCAAAATATCCCATGCAGCCAATCAAAGTAACCATATCCAATAAAAAGTAGAATTCCTAAAAATCCAGTAATAGCAGCGATATTAATTGCTTTTCTTGCCCAATGCATACCGAATCTGACCCCATTTTTTGCTAGCTGCATATAAATAATAGCTCCAGAAATCATGGTGCCAGCAAGGGTCATTCTGTCATGTGACATAAATTTTAGCAAATTCGGATTTAAAGCAAATAATTCTTCCTTTTTTATTAATAAAAATGCTTCATCATACGGAAGAATGATTCTTGTCATGCTGAAAGCTAATGCCAGCAAACCTCCGCATAAAATAATGAATCCAAATAGCCAATACCATTTCCAGCCTTGCAGTTCAATCAAGTCATCTTCTTTTGACAAAGAATCTAACAACGCCTCGTTAATTCTTTTCGGGAGACCAGGTCCTGACGAAACATAGCCATCGGTTAGCATGACAAGGTCTGCACCGTTTTCAAATAATTTTAAAGCATCTTCTGGTTCATAAACCCCACCCGAAACAATCTTGGGTACTTTCCCAAGTCCAAATTCATTAAGCTGAATTAAGGAATCAACTAATTCAGCTGTAGAATGACTATTTGCTTCATCAATCAATATTCCTTTTATTGCTTCGGTATAAAAAAATGGTCGGTATTCACGTAGCATCTCTTGCATAATATGATGAGAAATGGCAAGTACTATCGGTTTTTCACAATCTGTTGCTAATTGCTCAATCAAATCAATGTTATCCTTAAACTGACCCCATTCAACAATAAATACATCAGCAAAGGGCTGAAGATGCTTGGTAAGCTTTAAGATATCTTCAGGATCATTTTGCTCTATATTTAAACGGATAAAAATAGGAGTACGAGCCTTATGCTTTTTAAGCATGATAAGTGTTTTTTCAATTCCAATTGACTCGAGCGGATTTGGGAAGTCAATTGCTTGAGTTCTTTTATTAAATGTCGCTTTTTCTGAAGAGGCATTCTTAAATAAGGATACCGGGCCCACTTCAATAAACCCAAATCCAAGATAAGAAAAAGCTGTTGTTCCAGATAAATTAGGATCTATTTTTCCACTTAAACCAACTGGACTCGAAAAGGAACTGCTAAATAAGCTTTTTTTTAATTTTGTAGAGGGCTCCATATGGCCTAAAAATTCAATCAATTGTTTTCCGCCCGGTATGATTACAATGGAATTCATTCCCCGGTGAATGAATTCTCTGCCAAAGGCACCTGGAAGAATTGAAAGCCAAGGCTTAAATAAGGGGTGGTAGGACCAATCAGGCAAAATGATAACCTCCCACAATGATTATTTACCTCTATTTTATTAGTAAAATTGTGCCTTCGCCAAGTCCTTTTTGGGGAATGACTTAGTTTTACTTATGCGATATTATAAGCAAAATAATATCATACCTATTTATTCACTTTAGGCGATAACAAACTTAAACTTTCCGATTAGTCAAGAAAGAGAAATGAATAGAAGAGGAAAAAATCTAAAAAAGGGTTTTAAGAAGGTGACAGCAGTCCACCTTCTTAAAACCCTTTAAAATTTTATTAAAAAAATGCATTTAACAGTAAATAAATTAATCCTGCAATTGTTGCAGATATTGGTAATGTAATGACCCATGTTATAAGCATTCTTTGAGCGGTACCCCATTTTACACCTTTCAGACGATGAGCTGAACCGACACCTAAAATAGAAGAAGAAATGACATGTGTAGTACTAACTGGTAAATGAATAAATGTAGCACCGAAAATAATCATTGCTCCACTTAAATCAGCAGCCACTCCATTTATAGGTCGAATTTTCATAATTTTTCCGCCAACGGTTTTAATAATTTTCCAACCACCGACAGATGTACCAAGTCCCATTGCGAGTGCGCAGGAGAATTGTACCCAGAGCGGGATATCTGTACTTGTTGCATAACCGTTTGCGATTAAGGCCATTGTGATGATTCCCATTGCTTTTTGAGCATCGTTCGTTCCATGTGTATAGGCTTGTAAAGCAGCAGTAAAAATTTGTAGTATACGGAAATTTCGATTTGTTTTTGTTAAGTTATTATTTTTGAATACTACTTTAAAAATGCTATAAATAATATATCCAACAACAAAAGCAATTATTGGAGAAAAAATGAGTGCCTGCAGGATTTTAAGGAATCCCGAATAATTTAGGGCTGAAAAACCAGCTGCAGCAATAGCAGCACCGGCAATTGATCCAATAATCGCATGGGAGGAACTGCTCGGAATCCCATAATACCATGTGATTAAATTCCAAAAGATGGCAGCGATAAGAGCAGCAAAAATCACTAATGATCCGTTTTGCAATGTAAACGGATCGACAATATCCTTTGTAATGGTTTTAGCAACCCCTGTAAAAGTCATTGCTCCAAGAAAGTTCATGACTGCAGCCAAAATAATAGCATGTCTAGGCTTTAGTGCTTTCGTTGAAACAGCTGTAGCGATTGCATTAGCTGTATCATGGAAACCGTTTATAAAATCAAATGCTAAGGCTCCGATGACGATTAAGATTGTAATAATTAATACTCCATCCATTTGCTTTTCGGCTCCTTATGCGTTTTTCATTATGATGGTTTCCAGTGTATTTGCGACACTTTGGCAGCTATCCGCTATATCTTCAAGATTTTCGTATATTTCCTTATATTGAATAATTCGAATGGGATCCTTTTCAATTGAGAACAGATGTTTAATGGACTGGCGAAGTACATTATCACATTTAGATTCATAATCCTTAATCTTTATGGCATGATCACGGATATTTAATAATTTTTTACTTGAAAGAAGCTCAATAGATTTAACAATTTCATCAGAGCAATTTTTAATTGCATCCACAAATTTAAGCATAAAATCATCTGCTTGTGTAATCGAATACATTTCGAAAAGTGCCGCACAGTGCTCGATACCGTCTAAAACATCGTCTAAGCTCATTGCTAGATGTAGAATATCTTCACGCTCAATTGGAGTGATAAATGCGTTATTTAACTCTTTAATCACTTCGTGGACAAATGTGTCACCCTTCGTTTCATAATTCTTCATTGTCTCAGAAAATATTTTTAAATCACTAACATTCTTTAGCTTATAATCTGCGAAATAGTGTGCTCCTTCTTTCATGTTTAGTGCAATTTCACTTAATAATGTATTAAACTTGTCTTTCTTTTTGAAAACCATTGTATACCCTCCATCAAAAAAATTTCATCCAAACGAAATAATTTTATACGAAAATCGTCGAATAAGATAGTTTTATCTATTAAAATGAAAAAAAACTTTCAATTTATTATGTGTAAATTTCTTTAGGATATGTTTTCAATATAAGGAATGGGAAAATCTTAATTTGTGAAATATGTCACAATATATTCGAAACTGCCTCAAATTTTATAATAACTTTAATACTATAATCATTATTGATGGAAATAAAGTAAATATTCTCCATTAATTCCATTGATTACAGTTTGGTTAGGGGGAAGTACGGATGAAAAAAGCATACGCAGTTTTATTAATTGTAGTACTTTCTATTCTAGGTGCTTGCAGCAATAATGAGGAAACAGCTGCACCAGAGGATAAGAAAAATGTTAAAGAAGAAGTGATTGATAAGGAGCTTGAAGAAGCAAAAGCAAAATTTGAAGTCCTCGGCGATATTCCCGTTCCAGCGGATAATACCATGACAGATGAAAAAATTGAATTAGGAAAGAAGCTATACTTTGATCCACGTTTATCAGGAAATAATGTTCAAAGCTGTATGTCATGTCATGCTCCGGGAGCGGGTTATGGAGATGGGATGGCGAAGTTTATAGGCTTTGAAGGATTCAATGGCCCTAGAAATAGCCCGACGATTATCAATTCAGGTTATTATGATGAGAATTTCTGGGATGGCAGGGCAGGAAGCCTAGAGGAGCAAGCTCTAGGACCGATTCAGTCTGAAGTTGAAATGAATCAAAATCTTGATGAATTGGTGATCGAGCTAAATGGTGTTCCTACCTATGTTGAAGAATTTAACAAGGTTTTTAACGATAAAATATCGGCAGACAATATTGCCAAAGCAATAGCTGCATTCGAAAGGACAATCGTTATTGCTGATACAGCATTCGATCGATATCTTCAAGGGGAAGAGGATGCAATTAGTGCAGATGCTAAGGACGGAATGAAGCTATTCGCTGGAGAGGCAGGCTGTATTTCTTGTCATGCAGGTCCTCTTTTATCTGACCAAAATTATCATAACTTAGGCATGAGCGGTGATGATGGACGTTTTGCAGTGACAGGTAATGAAGAGGATAAAGGAAAATTCAGAACATCTGCTTTAAGAGGTGTTGCTCATACTTCACCATATATGCATGATGGCAGTCTTGAAACATTAAAGGATGTCGTTCAGTATTATAATGAAGGTGGAGGGAATCATTCAAATAAGAGTGAATTAATGAAACCACTTAACTTAACGGATCGTGAAGTTGATTCTCTTGTAGGTTTTTTAGAAAGCTTAAGTGGAGAATTGCCAAAGGCAGAGACCCCGAAAATCCCATAAGAAAATCGAAATCAAAGATAAACGGTTACCTGAAGAGGTAGCCGTTTTGTTTTGAGCGATAAGCGATAAAGCTCGAAAAATGGTGTTATTAATTTTCCGGTAGTGGGTAAATTATTTCTAGAGTGAGTCTAAATCAGGAATTCCCAAAAAATAGATTAAATATTTTTTGTATGAAAGGAAAAAAACGAGAAAAACTATTATTAAAACAGCAAGGAGTGATTCAATGTTTACCTTTTTATGGTCATTAATTATAGGTGGAATTATAGGTTGGATTGCAGGCATGATTGTAGGGCGTGATATACCTGGTGGTGTTTTTGGTAATATTATTGCAGGATTTGTCGGAGCTTGGTTAGGTGCTTTAATCTTTGGAAATTGGGGTCCAGATATTGCTGGTTTTGCAATTATTCCTGCCTTAATCGGTGCAGTACTGCTTGTTTTCCTACTAAGCCTCATCATGAAATCCTTCAGAAAAACAACTGATTGACAGAAAAGCGAAAGCTGCAGCTAGACAATAAGAAAAGCGAAAGAACTAATGAAAGCCTTCCAAATCGGAAGGCTTTCATTAGTTTAAAGCTCTTCGGGCAAAACTTGCAGATAATTAGTTAGTTTAAAGGATGTATGACTCTCCTCTTTCGGAAGATTAGTAAAACAGCTTATTTTTTCCATTGTAAATGGATGAGGAATTTCAAGTTTTACCGCATGTAAGGCTTGGCGATTAAAAATTGGTTGTCCGCCATATAAAAGGTCACCTGCTAAGGGATGTCCAATATGGCTTAAATGGACACGAATTTGATGTGTACGGCCAGTATCCAGCTGGCATTTTAGCAAAGATAAATTTTGTTTTGGATATGATTTAATTAATTCATAATGGGTAATAGCTGGCTGACCGCTCTGAGAAACTCTGCGCCTCGTCGGATGATGACGATCACGGCCTATTGGCTCATGAATAGAGCCCTTCTTCGTCTTAATCTTACCATGCACAAGGGCTAGATAGGTCCTTTTAATGATTCTCTCCTCAAGCATCTTATCCAATATACTCCCTGCAAGGGCATGCTTCGCAAATAGAACGGCTCCAGTTGTATCACGGTCTAAGCGATGAACATGCTTAATTTTCCGAAATTCGCCCTGTGCCTGTAAATGAAAGGCAGCTGCATTTGATAATGTATTTGTTTGCTCAGGCTCATTAGGATGAGTATCCATATTTGCAGGCTTATTAAAAACAATCATATGGTCATCTTCATATAGAATTTCCACCTCTGCATATTCAGGAATTACACCAAAATCTTCATCAAGGAATAACCTTAATTGCAGCCTGTCTCCTGGTTGGAGGGGATTATTCCAATTGATGAACTCTCCATTTACCTTTATTTGTTTTTCCATTCTCATCGTATGAATTTGCTTTTTAGATGCTTTCCATACATTTCTCATAATGAAATCTATTGTTAACCCATCCCAATCAAGCGGAATGGTTAATTCATACCATTCTCCAAACCTTTTTGTTTGCATCGTACTATTCTCCTTAATAAATGTAAAAAGTATGCCATTTGTATTTTATTACCACCCTGAATGACCTAGTTAGTATGATATTCTTATCATATATATATTACAAACTGATTACAGAAAAGATAAAGTTCAACTAATAATCAGTGGGGGATATACAGCCCGTTAATCTGCGAAAAAAGGTGGTTTTAAGGTGAAAGTCGTCTTTGCATCAACTCCTGAACAAGAACAGGAAATCAAGGAACTCGTTCAATACGTATATTCGAATATATTTCCTCTTTATTTTTTAGATGAGGATATAAAGGAATATGAGCGCCTGAAGATTTTACATACTACGACAAGACATTTTGAATACTTTGGAACTCTAAAAGAAGCATATCAGGTTATCGGTAGCTTGCAAACAATAATAGCGATTCTGAAATCCCAAAATCTAGACGCAAGGTATGAAAGCATGTTCGAAAATAATGTTCAAATCTTAAAAGATTTCGGACTTTCTTTTCCATTTTCATTTAGCCATTTTTTTGGAGTAAGAATGGCTAAGGATGAAATTATGAGTCTGTACATTAAAGCAGCAAATCAATTACTAATATAGTTATAAAAATGGGTTGACCCAAAAGCAAAGGTGCCAGGCACATGCCTGACACCTTTGCTTTTGGGTCAATCCCTTCTTCTGTTTTGAATACTTATTTGCTGTTTTCATTAAACCATTTTTTAAATACTTCTTCATCTTGATAACCGGTAATTCTCTCTACCTCTTCACCATCTTTATATTGGACAATTGTTGGTGTTTCAGTAATTCCGTATTTGTCCCACCCGTTTTCAAATTCCAGTAAGTTATATTGAACAAGATCTACTTTCATCTCTTTTGCCAGAGGAGCTACAACCGGAGTTGTTCTTTGGCAGTGAGAGCAAGTAGGACTGTAAAAATAGACAGTAACATCCTCTTTATTATCTAATTTTTCTTTTAATTCATCTGGAAGAATCAGATTTTGATAATTTGGGTCATCAAGCTGTTTAATCGTTTCTGGATGAAGTGCATCTTTGCCATATGGATTTTTTTCTGAAACTTTTTCTTCATTTTGCATCTTTGTTAGTATTCCAATAGCTGCGAAGAGAATGACAATAATTCCAAGAAATATAATTACTTTTTTCATCTTATTTAACCTCTCTTGTTTTTTTCCAAAGTAAATAACTGCAAATAAATATTATAATAAAGGCAGTCAATGCTAGAAAGGGAATTGTAATAAACCCTAACCAATTAATATATTGACCAGTACATGGAACCCTGCCGCAGGAAGCAGCGTGATCCGCTAAAAATGGAATCTTTTGGATCGAATAATGGTAAAGTGAAATACAAGCACCAATGGCAGATAGAATCATTGTATAGAGGCTGATTCGATAATCCTTTCGAATAACCGCAATCCCTAATATAATAACAAAGGGGTACATGACAATTCGCTGGTACCAGCAAAGTGTGCAAGGCTCGTATTGACGAATCTCTGAAAAATAAAGGCTTCCGAACATAGCAATGACAGATGCAGCCCATGAAATAAAAAGTATAGATTCACGATTATCTTTATTTGCTTTTTCCATAATGCACTCCTTATCATATCATTTCTTTGAAAAACTTGTCGCGTAACTTAGCGGCGAAATGTACATAGTAAAGAAAATTATAGAGTGACTTGTTCTACTTTGTAAATTATTTATAACAGATTTTCATTGTTTGTTCTATATTTCGTCATGTTTTTGTCATTAGTAATTCCACTAATAAATATTTTAAGGAAATCGTAAATGTATTTCAATTATTTGTTCGATAGGACTATATGGAATGTTCTAAACTGTTTACGATAATAGCGAAAAGGTATAATATCTATTGTAGTCAAGGCTAAACCATTATTTTGTCATAAAAGCACATACAATATAAAAAGGATATAACTATTTTCTATCGAATTAATTTTTAGTAGTATTGACTGTATTGGGAGGGAATCGAATGAATTGGAAAATAAAAGCCGAACGTTGGCTTCAAAATGAATATTTAGATCAACATTTACAAGAGGAATTGCACTCCTTAAAAAAGGATGAAAAGAGACTTGAAGATGCTTTTTATAAAGATTTAGAGTTTGGAACTGGCGGAATGCGCGGGGAACTCGGAGCTGGAACAAATCGGATGAATATTTACACTGTGCGAAAAGCCTCCGCAGGATTAGCTGCATACATAGAAGAGAATGGGCTAGAAGCAAAGAAGCAAGGAGTTGTTATAGCATATGATTCCCGGCATATGTCACCTGAATTTGCGATGGAGGCAGCGAAAACACTTGCGACTAAAGGTATTCAAACATATGTTTTTAAAGAATTACGTCCTACCCCAGAATTATCCTTTGCTGTACGTGATTTAAAGGCATTTTCCGGTATTGTTATAACAGCAAGCCATAATCCACCAGAATATAACGGATTTAAGGTGTATGGAGCTGATGGGTCTCAGCTTCCTCCAAGTGTAGCGGATATTGTTATTTCAAAAGTGAATGAAATTGAAAATGAACTTTTGATTAATGTGATGGAGGAAGAAGCATTAAAGAAGCAGGGATTAATCAAAATGATTGGGGAAGAGGTTGACAGTAAGTATTTGAATCAGCTCGTTACGATTTCGGAGAATCCTTCTCTTGGTAATGAAGTAGATCTTTCAATCGTTTTCACACCATTGCATGGAACAGCAAATAAACCGGTAAGGAATGCGTTACAAGCATTAAACTACAAACATGTTCATGTAGTTAAAGAACAAGAACTTCCTGATCCTGAATTTTCCACTGTAAAGAGTCCGAATCCAGAGGAAAAATCAGCTTTTGAGCTGGCGATTAAGGTAGGAGACGAGAAGAATGCAGATTTGTTAATTGCTACAGATCCAGATGCGGATAGACTAGGAATTGCCGTACGTAATCTAGCTGGAGAATTCGTGCTTTTAACTGGAAACCAGACAGGTGCATTACTTCTTCATTATATTTTGTCACAGAAAAAAGAAAAAAATAGCCTACCAGAAAACGGAATTATCTTAAAAACGATTGTTACATCTGAGTTAGGAAGAAAAATCGCCTCCTCATTCGGTGTTGAAACAGTTGATGTCTTGACAGGGTTTAAATTTATTGCTGAAAAAATGAAGGAATACGATACTACAAGGGAATATCAATTTTTATTTGGTTACGAAGAAAGCTATGGCTATTTAATTGGAGATTTTGCACGGGATAAGGATGCTGTTCAAGCTGCCGTATTAGCTGCAGAGGCTGCTGCTTATTATAAGAAAAAAGGTATGTCCTTATACGAAGGTTTAATTGCCCTTTTTGATCAGTATGGCTATTTCCTTGAAGACCTCCAATCATTAACACTTAGAGGAAAGACTGGTGCTGAGACAATCCAAAAAATATTAGCCTCCTTCCGTTCGGCTCCATTACAACAGCTAAGTGAAATTAAGGTTATTGCCGTAGAGGATTATTTAACGAGTGTACGAAGTGAAAGCAATGGAATAGAAAAATCAATTGACCTTCCAAAATCAAATGTAATAAAATACTTTTTTGAAGACGGAACTTGGGTTTGCTTAAGGCCATCAGGTACTGAGCCAAAAATTAAATTTTATTTTGGGATCAATGGAATAACTTTTGAAGATAGTAAACAGAAATTAACTGCGATTAAAGATGATTTCATGTCCATTGTTGAACAAAAAATGAGCTCTTCTTCTGTAAAATAAGAGGAAAGGATTTGCGAAGGAAGTAATAATTGATTTCGCAAACCAAATGACATCATGAAAAACGAAAGGATGAAATATTTTGTTAAAAGGACAAGTTGCAATCGTTACAGGTGCATCAAGAGGGATTGGCAAAGAAATCGCTTTAAAGCTTGCTAAACAGGGGATGAAGCTTGCTATTGTAGGCAGCTCTAACAGTATTTTTCAATCAGCTGAAGAATTAAAGCAAAAGGGATATAATGATGTGATTGCCATTCAAGCTGATGTTACGCTTGAGGATCAAGTAAATACAGTCATTGAAAAAGCTTTAAATGAATATAAGCAAATTGATCTCCTTGTCAATAATGCAGGTGTAGGCTTCTTTAAAAAGGTTGAAGAAACGACGCTGGATGAATGGAGAAAGGTCTTCGATGTAAATGTTCAAGGAGTATTCCTTGGAGCTAAGGCTGTTCTTCCGCATATGAAAGAACGCAAATCGGGAACGATTATTACGATTTCATCAGATGTAGCTAGATACACGATCCCAAATGGCTCTGCTTATACAGCAACAAAATATGCTGTTCAAGGCTTCTCGGGTTCATTGGCACAGGAAGTTAGAGAATTTGGAATTAGAGTAGGAACGATCAATCCTGGAATGGTTGATACATACTTTGCAGAATCACAGCAAGGGCTTGAGGAGAAAAAAGACTGGCTTAAAGTGGAAGATATCGCAAATGCGGTTGTATATATGGCGTCCGCTCCAAGCCATATGATGATCGACGAAATTGTCCTCCATCCTTTTGTACAAAATTATCCGATTGCATAAGAAAAGTGAAGTCGCAGCTTATCGCGTTTTTATGAACTATTAATAAAGCACTGAAGAGAAATTACTCTTTTGTGCTTTTTTTCTTGTCTATGCTCCCGTTGTCTAGTCAATCCATCAAAAAGTTTAAGACTTTAGTTGTACAGTATCTCATTCTATTTGCTAAGGCTTATATAAAGGTAAAGTATTATAATAATGGTATTAACATCAATCGGGAGGAATAAAGGTGACGTTGGATAAACGGCATTCAAATATTCGGATATTAAAGGAAATTGCTGAATTATTAAATGAGGGAACAGAAGTAAGAGCATTATTATCAGAGGTACTTGCTAAATTACTGCATGTAACCGGATTAGAGACGGGGTGGATTTTTTTAATCCAGCCGAATGGGAGTTATGAGCTAGCAGCAATGGAAAAGCTGCCTCCTGCTTTAACACACAGTGATTATGAACCGATGTGTAAAGGAGATTGCTGGTGTATTGACCGCTATAAAAAGGGAAGGCTGCAAAAAGCAATCAATATTATTGAGTGCAAGAGAATAGAGGATGCACTTCTGGCAAAAAGGAATGATACTAATCATCTCACTCATCATGCAACAGTTCCGCTTCGGGCAGGTGATGAACGCTTTGGTCTTCTTAACGTTGGGGCACCTTATAAAAGTCATTTTTCAGATGAAGAGTTGGCATTATTAGAAGCTATTGCCTTTCAAATAGGAACGGCATTAAAAAGAATGAAACTAACGGAACTTGAGCAGGAAAATGCTCTTACTGCGGAAAGAAATCGATTAGCAAGAGATCTTCATGATTCGGTTAATCAGCTCCTTTTCTCTTTAAGCTTAACGGCAAGGGGCGGTGCTGAAATGGCAAAGGATTCTGAAACAAAGGAAACCTTTTCCTATATTCAAGATTTAGCACAGGAAGCTTTAAGTGAAATGAGAGCATTAATTTGGCAGCTGCGTCCTAGGGGCCTTGAGAATGGAATTACAAGTGCTCTTATTGGTTATGGTCAAATGTTAGGGCTGAAAGTTCGACCGATTGTAAAAGGTGTTGTTTCTTTGCCAAGTAAGGTAGAAGAGGGATTATGGAGAATCGGTCAAGAAGCTCTAGCAAATTGCAAAAAGCATTCAGGGCAAACCAAAGTTGATTTATTTTTAACTATTGAAAATCAAAAATTAGTCATGATTATTTCGGATAGTGGTTATGGATTTTATTATGATCATGTACAAACGATAATTCCTTCGCTCGGTTTAAAAAGTATGAAAGATCGTACTGAGGCGTTAAATGGGCAATTTATACTCCAAAGTTCCCCGAATAGAGGGACGAGAATTGAAATAAGGATACCTATATAAAAGGAGAGGATATTCATGACGATTCGAGTTCTCATTGCAGATGATCATCATGTTGTAAGGCGCGGACTGGTTTTTTTTCTGAAAACTCAACCGGATATTGAAATAGTAGGGGAAGCTCAGCATGGAAAAGAGGCTGTAGAATTGGCAGTCAGCCTAAAGCCAGATATTTTACTAATGGATTTAGAAATGCCTGTTATGAATGGAATTGAAGCAACACGCAAAATAAAAATATTATGTCCAGACATTAAGATTATGATGTTAACAAGCTTTTCTGATCAAGATCATGTTATCCCTGCCATTGAGGCTGGTGCTTCCGGCTATCAATTAAAAGATATTGAACCGGATGAGCTTGTAAAGGCAATTAGACAATTAATGAAAGGAGAATCCCAATTACACCCAAAAGCAACGTCGCATCTTTTAACCCATTTATCAGCTCAAAACAAAGAAGAGAGAAAGCCTTTAGATGCACTGACAAAGAGAGAAATTGATGTCTTGAAGGAAATTGCTAATGGTAAGAGCAATAAAGAGATTGCTGCAGATTTATTTATTACAGAAAAAACTGTTAAAACACATGTCTCCAATCTTCTATCAAAGCTTGAGCTTGCCGATCGGACCCAAGCAGCACTTTTCGCTGTACGTAACGGTTTGATTAGTTAGTATTTTGTTGTTAATTGGAGAGGAAGGAGAGTGCTTACAGCGGAATTCAACAGGGACAAAAAACACGGTCCTCTTTTGGAACCGTGTTTTAAATATTGGTGGAATTCCTGCAAAATCATTTTTAAGGCAACTGGTATAGCGTATCAGACAGTTCGTTAAATGATGAATCATTTGCATGTTCGATGTATCTGAGTAAAGAATATAAATGTTTTTCAATGGTGGAGTAATCTTTTTCGAAATTATAGGCATGCAGAAAGTATTCAATTTTTTTCGAAAGGAATTGATCTTCAGTCCGTACCATCAAAATTAATAAATTATCCCATTCAGACCGATGGGTGTAATATAGCGCTCGGTCATAATCTAATTTATTCATTTGTCCTTTCCTCCTCTTTAAGGAGTTGAGTATAGCTTATGTCTTTCCAAAGAAAATCCGCTCAGTAAATGTTGGACATATTGATTTTAAAGGGTTTTCATCTTTTACCTGTATAAATCCTGAAAAAATAACTCCAGCCTAAATAGATACATAAAAAATCAAGGCATACAGATAATAAAGGAAAAGATATTCTTATTGGAGGAATTTGATGAAAAGGATCTTCTTAATTATTGTGATGGTTGGCTTATTTATGAATACTGGAAATAGGGTATTAGCTAATTCCGAACAGCCAGATTACGAAAAATACGGCCGGATCGCAATCGCAGTTGTTAAAGAGGACTACCCAGGTGAGGCAGTTGTGGAATATCAGTATAAAGGAAGGCAAAAAGTTTCTGAATCAGATGTTATGGATATCTTTACTTTTCAAGTGAAAGAGAATACTAAACCTGTCACAGTAATAGTGAAAATATGGCATAGTCCACAAATTAAAAAGTTTCTAAAAATGACTGTCGAAGAACAAAAGGGGTAAGAGAATATTCATTCTCTTGCCTCTTCTTTTTGAATAAGTTCAACTCCAATTCATCATTCTAACTAATTTTACATAGATTGTGATAAGAACAAAAAGGGGGAGTAGGGAATGATCGAAGAGGAAAGTAAAGAGCTGCAATATGCCATAGAGGAAATTACTGAAATCGCTAAAGGCTTTGGATTAGATTATTATCCGATGCGCTATGAAATTTGTCCGGCAGACATTATCTATACATTCGGTGCCTATGGAATGCCGACACGATTTTCCCATTGGAGCTTTGGCAAACAGTTTTTCAAAATGAAGCTTCACTATGATCTTGGGCTCTCAAAGATTTATGAGCTCGTGATCAACTCTAATCCATGCTATGCCTTTTTGCTCGACTCCAACTCACTGATCCAAAATAAATTAATTGTCGCACATGTCCTAGCTCATTGTGATTTCTTTAAAAATAATGTTCGCTTTCAAAACACAAAACGCGATATGGTAGAAAGTATGGCGGCTACAGCCGAAAGAATTAGACAATATGAAATTTTGCATGGAAAAAAAGAAGTGGAAACCTTTCTTGATGCTGTTCTAGCTATTGAGGAGCATATTGATCCCTCACTAATGCGACCAAAGCTTGCATGGAATATGGATGATATTGAAGAAGAAGAGGAAGAAACAGCTTTATCCTCTCCATATGATGATTTATGGAATCTTGATGATAGAAATAATAAAAAACCTGAACAAAAAAAGAAGAGAAAGAAATTTCCCCCTCAGCCTGAGAAGGATTTACTTTTATTTATCGAAAGCTACAGCAGAGAATTATCAGACTGGCAGCGAGATATCTTAACAATGATGCGAGAAGAAATGCTTTATTTCTGGCCACAGCTCGAAACAAAAATCATGAATGAAGGCTGGGCATCGTACTGGCATCAGCGCATCTTACGAGAAATGGATTTAACGAGTGGAGAGTCATTAGAATTTGCAAAGCTGAATGCTGGCGTCGTCCAGCCATCAAGAACAAGCATAAATCCGTATTATTTAGGCTTAAAGATTTTCGAGGATATAGAAGATCGATATAATAATCCAACAGAAAAGATGAAAAAACGTGGGGTTGAACCAGGATCAGGCAGAGAAAAAATGTTCGAGGTGCGTGAAATCGAATCAGATATATCCTTCTTGCGCAACTATTTAACAAAGGATCTTGTTATGAAGGAGGATATGTATTTATTCCAGAAACAAGGGAAGGATTACAAGGTTGTTGACAAGCAATGGGAAAATGTCCGTGATAAGCTTGTCAATATGCGCGTAAACGGAGGTTTTCCGTATTTAACAGTCAATGACGGGGATTATCTAAAAAATGGAGAGCTATACTTAAAACACTGGTTCGAAGGTATTGAGCTTGACCTCAAATATTTAGAAAAAGTTCTCCCATATATTCACCAGCTATGGGGCAGAAGCGTACACATTGAAACGATCGTAGAAGCTAAAAATATGCTGTTTACCTACGATGGGAAAGGGATTCATCGTAAATATCTATAAAAGACAAAAAACAACGACATCTTCTTAAGTTGTCGTTGTTTTTTGTCCTTTACTAATGTATTGCAGATTTAAATTTACTTCCATGAGCTTCCTGTGTATCCATGATCGTTGTAAAAGCATTTGGATCGATTTCGCCGATAATGCTTTTAAGCTTGGATATTTCTAAGCGGGTAACCACAACGTAGATTACTTCTTTTTCATTGTCTTTAAAGCCGCCCTTGCCCATTAATTTTGTTACACTGCGGCCTAAGCGCCCGATGATAGCGTCGGAGATTTCTTCATAATGGTCAGAAACAATGATGACGGCTTTAGTATCTCCCTCAAAGCCTTGAACAACCGTATCAATCATTTTCGATGCAATATAGTATGTAATAATTGAATACATCGCTTGCTCCCATCCTAATACAAAGCCTGCCCAGCTAAAAACGAAGATATTAAAAAACATGACAAACTCCCCGATAGAAAAAGGAAGCTTTTTTGTCAGTAGGATTCCGAGAATTTCAGTTCCATCTAAAGCTCCGCCATGTCGGATGACAATTCCAACCCCTGTACCTAGTAATAATCCTCCAAACACGGTAGCTAATAAAGGTTCTTGAGTAAATGGTGAGAGATGATGCAATTGAGGTTCTATTATAGCTAATGCAATAATGCCAAAAAGAGAAGAAAAAGCGAAGTTTTTCCCAATTTGTTTATATCCAAAATATAGAAAAGGAACATTAAAAAGAAATACAAGAATTCCAAAACTAATATTTGTTAGATGGTTTACAAGCAAGGAGATACCGATTATTCCTCCATCAATAATGGAATTAGGAATTAAAAACAATTCAATGGATAAGGCAGCTAATGAAGCCCCAACCAATAACATGATGTAACGATAAATAATATGTTTTTTACTTTCTTTCTTATGTGTTTTTTCCATTTTTTACCTTTCCTTTCATATTAGCCAAAAAAAAATATACAGTTTTTATGATGAAATATCAAATGATAAGGTTTTGAAATAAATAATCTATTTCAAAAATAAGCAAAGGTGCGGCAATCATATTGCGGCACCCATGCAGATATCAATGTATCGATTTCTTCTTAAATCGTCCACCTCTAACCTCAGTGATATTAGCTACTGCAAGGAATGCATTAGAATCAAGTTCCTCCACTATTGATTTTAGCTTGGCTTCCTCTAGACGAGTAATCACACAGAAAATGACTTTTTTATCATCTCCAGTGTACGCGCCTTCTCCATTTAAATAGGTAACTCCACGGCCAAGTCTAGCTAATATCGCCTGTCCGATTAATTGGTGATTTTCACTAATAATCCAAGCCGACTTTGATTCATCAAGTCCTTGCATCACAATATCGATTGTTTTATAGGCAATGAAATAAGCTAGAGCAGAATACATGGCACGATCCCACCCAAAAATAAAACCTGCAGACGTAAAAATAAAAACATTGATAAACATGATAATTTCACCAACGGAAAATGGCAGGTTCTTATTCGCAATAATCGCTAAAATTTCCGTTCCATCTAAGGAACCACCATATCGAATGACAATACCTACTCCAGCACCTAAAGTTACTCCACCGAAAACGGTTGCAAGAAGGGGATCTGCCGTAAAAACGGGAACATCATGAAGAAGGGTAGTTGAAACAGAGAGGGCGGTAATCCCTAATAAAGTGGATAGAGCAAAGGTTTTGCCAATTTGTTTATAGCCTACAAAGAAAAAGGGGATATTCAAAATGAAGATAAATAAGCCTAATTTAATGCCAGTTAAATGGGAGAGCATGATGGAAATACCAGTAATGCCTCCATCTAATATTTTGTTTGGTACTAAAAATTCTTCGAGGCTCACAGCCATTAAAACAGAGCCAAGGCATATAAAAAACACGATTTTAGCTATTTTTGCTTTCGATAAGGCTTTATGAATAGTTTGAGAGACTGCATTTTCATTTGATTCGGTCATATTCTTCCTCCAATTTATTTCATATTTTCTCCTTTTATTATAACACTATTTGTTTTTACTCAGTTGATGGAATGATTACCCATGTCGAAAATGTTACAAAAAATTAGTTAAAAAGGAATATATTTTTTATTTCAGAAAGGAATTTTTCATAAAATGTAGAACTTTTATCCTATATCAACGAAGTTAGGAGTGATGCATCATGCAAAAGCAATTGAAAGTATTAATTTGTGATGATTCTGCATTAATAAGGAAAAAACTAAAAAATATATTAGAATTGTGTAAGTGTAAGGAAATAGAAGAAGCTGAAAATGGAGAAGAGGCTGTTCAAAAGGCTAGTTCTTTTCTACCTGATTTGATTTTTATGGACATTGTCATGCCAGGGAAAGATGGTATCGAGGCTTTAGAAGAAATAAAGAAAGAACAACCAAATATTAAAGTAGTCATGGCTTCCTCAGCTGGGACACAGTCTCATTTGAAAAAAGCGCTTGATAAAGGTGCATACGATTTTATCCAAAAGCCAATCACGCTTGAAGCTGTTACTTCAATTATTGAAAAAATTATAAAAGGAGAAAAGGAGGATCCTACCCATGTTTAGTCAATACTTCGGACATTATTTATTAAATAAGGGACTGATTACCTCCGAACAGCTTAAAGCAGCACTGGAGCTTCAAAAAACAACCCATGTGAAATTCGGTGTTATTGCAGTTGATGAAGGCCTGCTGACTACTGCTCAAGTGGAAGAAGTTCATGTAAGGCAAAAACAACAGGATAAACGGTTTGGAGAAATTGCAGTTGAACTAGGGTTTTTAACCAATGAACAAGTGGAGCAAATGCTTAATGTGCAAAAAAGCAATCATTTATTACTTGCTCAAGCGATTGTTGACCAAAATTATATGACGATGGATGAATTCTCAAATGCATTAAATGATTATAAAAAAATGCATCATTTATCTGATGAAAGTTTTGAAGCCATTAAGAATGGTGATATTGATGCGATCGTCAAAAGTATCTTTCATCTAGCCGAAACGGAAAAACAAGAGTATGCTCAATATTTGTCATTATTCGTGAAAAATATGATTCGTTTTATTGATGAGCAAGCATACATCGAATTAAGCCCAGTTACTTCTGAATTGAAGGCAGATTGGCTAGTAACTCAAGAAATAAAGGGAGAAGAAATTTTGCATACAGCGATTGCTGCGGATGAAAAGATTTTCTTAGAGATTGCATCTATCTATGCAGAAGAGGAATTAACAGAGGTAGATGAATTAGCAAAAGCTTCAGTCAGTGAATTTTTAAATTTACATAACGGAATATACTTAGTAAATATGTCTAACTATGGAATTGAATTAGATATGGACCCGCAAACTGTCCAACAAAATGCAATCCTCTCGTTGGATAAAGATCAAAGCATGAACATAACCGTACATACTTCAAAGGGCCATTTTCAATTAGTTCTTTCCAAGCTTCCAAAGCAGGTTGTATTTTCAAGCGCAAATCAAGAAAATCAAGCGGTATAGCAAGATATATGAAGGACTGTTCATTAATTGAGCAGTCCTTCCGCTTTTCTTATATCAGAAAAAATAGTTAAATTGACGGGGTTTATTCATGGTGTTAGAATGTAAAATATTATTTTAGAATTAACTTGACCTGTATATGTCTAGTAATAAGGACTGGACGTTTCTACCGAGCTGCCGTAAATAGCTTGACTACAGAGGAATGAATTTAGCTAACTAAAATATTTAGTAGCTATTTTACTCCCATGTATTTTTGCAGCTTCGCTTAATGCGAGGCTTTTTTTATTTTTATTAGAAGGAGAAGGGCCAATGGATAAGTTTTTTCAGTTCCAAGAAAGAGGTACGTCTTATAAACAGGAAACAATAGCAGGAGTAACGACCTTTTTATCAATGTCTTATATATTAATCGTGAATCCTATCATTTTAAGCCAAGCAGGGATGGATAAGGGTGCGGTGTTTACGGCAACAGCTCTATCAGCCATTATTGGCTCTTTATTAATTGGTCTCCTTGCAAATTACCCTATAGGAATAGCGCCAAGTATGGGGTTGAATTCCTTTTTTACCTTTTCAGTTTGTATAGGCATGGGTATTCCGTGGCAAACTGCACTAACTGGAGTTTTTATATCAGGGATTTTATTTGTTATTTTAAGTCTTCTAAAAATCCGTGAAAAAATAATCAATGTAATTCCTAAAGATTTAAAGCATGCAATAGGAGCAGGAATCGGTTTTTTTATCGCCTTTATTGGTTTAAAGAATGCTGGTCTTATTGTTGGGAATGAAGGCACATTTGTTTCAATCGGAAATTTAAAATCGTCTGGAACGATGTTAGCGATCTTTTGTTTTATACTAACTGTTGTCTTGATTGTAAGGGGAGTTAAAGGAGCTATTTTCTTAGGTATGGCGATTTCTGCAGTCATCGGTATGTTTGCAGGGATTATTGATAAACCAGAAAAAATAATTGGTGCCATTCCAAGTCTTGAGCCAACATTTGGAGAAGTTTTTTTACATCTTGATCAAATCTTTACCCCAAGTATGATAGCCGTTATTTTTACTTTTTTGTTTGTCGCTTTTTTTGATACAGCAGGTGCACTGATTGCTATTGCCAGCCAGGCTGGACTAATGAAAAATAATGAAATACCGAATGCTGGAAAAGCACTTATTGCTGATTCAAGTGCAACGGTGATCGGAGCTATTTTAGGAACATCCACTACTGCCTCAATGATTGAATCCACAGCAGGAATAGCTGCAGGTGGAAGAACTGGTTTCACATCTGTAATAATTTCGGGTTGTTTTATTATTGCGTTATTCTTCTCTCCGTTATTAAGTGTCGTTACAGCAGAGGTTACTGCGCCAGCACTTATCATTGTAGGTGCATTGATGGCAATGGAGGTAAAGAATATCGAGTGGGGAAAAGTTGAGATTGCCATTCCAGTTTTTGCAACGATTCTAATGATGCCATTGACATTTAGTGTAGCAACTGGAATCGCCTTTGGGTTCGTACTTTATCCAATTACCATGCTTGCATTAGGTAAAGCAAAAGCAATTCACCCTATCATGTACGGGTTATGTATTGCATTTATAGGATATTTTATTTATCTATCATAGAATAATTAGACTGCCTATGATTAGGCAGTCTTTTCTATAAAAAATAGAAATCCTGTGGTGCAAGCGCAGGAATAATATCATTATGTCAGTCTTTAATATCATCTTTAATATTTTTCATTAATGCCTTCATTTCATCACGCATTTTTTCGCTATCAATATTGAGATTTTGCTTAATATCCTTAAACGATTGTCCTTCTTTTTTTAACTTGATTACCTCTGCTAAATCCTTATTACTTGCTTTCGCCATTGCGGCACCAATTAAAATAAATCTTAAGTGAACACCTTCATCTAACCAAGCTTGAATTTCACTCTCTGTTTTCCCAGAGAATTCAGCTACTTTTTCGATGACGGTTTCTTTATGCTCTTCTAAAAATTTTTCCTTATGCTCATGGCACTCTTCCTTTAGCTTTTTCATATCAAGTCCGTAGTGCTCTGCGGTTTTTTTCCAGGAGGAATTGTTTTCTTTATAGAACTTTAAGACATCGTCCGTTTTTTTATTTGCGTATTTGGCAATATGCGCGGCTTTGCGAATATCCTTTTTCGAATAGCCTTTGTCCAAAAGACGTTGAAAATCCTCTTTTGTAATAAAGTCATGATGATGTTGTTCCAGTTCTGTGTTCTTATCTGCGTTGGTTGTAAGTGGAGCTTGCCATAGAATTGCTCCAAATAGCATGAAGATTATTGTACAAAGAATCATCTTATTCTTTTTCATTAATTTGCTCTCCTTTTTGACAATAAATAGTTTACTGGTATATCATGTCCAAAAATCACAAACAAATGTGGGAAAAATTGGACTGCTTTTCAAAGAAAAAACGATAAAGTGAAACTTCCATCAGTGGGGGGTTTCTTTCATCCCCCACTGATGGTTAGTTGAACCAATCGGGCCTTTACGGGCAGTTGATCTTCCACTTAGGTTTCTTTAATTCTCTCGCAACCTTGAAGTGGGGGTCTTACTGCCCGTTAATCTGCGATAAAGTAATATTTATTGTAAAATAGAGGAGAGTTCGATTAAATATTAGATAATGGATTCAATATAGGAAGGTGCATTCATTTATGAAAATACTTGTAGTTGAAGATAATGAAAGTGTATGTTCCATGCTAGAAATGTTTTTTATGAAAGAAGGTTATAAAGGAGTATTTGTTCATAATGGTCAAGAGGGCTTCGAGCGATTTAATAAGGAGAAATGGGATTTAATTATTGTTGACTGGATGCTTCCAATTATGGATGGAGTGACACTTTGCAGAAAAATAAGAGAGCTCAGTCAAGTGCCGATTATTATGTTAACTGCAAAGGACAGTGATTCTGATCAGGTACTAGGTCTTGAAATGGGAGCAGATGATTATGTTACTAAACCATTCAGCCCACTCGCTCTTATGGCAAGAATAAAAGCAGTGACTAGACGTTATCAAACGGAAGTCTCAGAGAAGGATGAGGGAAATGTTATTACAAGCCAATATTTTAGAATTAGTAAGGATTCGCGAGAGGTTTATTATAACGGCCACCTTCTTTCAAATCTAACCCCTAAGGAATTTGATATGCTCTATTACTTTGTGAAAAATCCAAAGCAGGTTTTTTCAAGGGAGCAGCTATTAGATCGTGTTTGGGGCTATCAATTTTATGGGGATGAGCGCACTGTGGATGTCCATATCAAACGCTTAAGAAAAAAGATTGGAACGCCTCAGCAGCCATTTATCCAAACAGTATGGGGAATCGGCTATAAATTTGATGAAACGGTGGCTGGTAATGAAGATTAAATTTTTCTACCAGCTCCTAATAAGTCATATTAGTATTCTCATTCTAGCCTTTATCATTTTAACTCTGTCATTTTCACAATTTGTAGAAAGTTATATTTTTCAAAACAAGGTGGAGGAACTAGAAGCGTACGGGGATCAAATATTAGAAGAATTGACTGTTCGCATGGAGGGGGACGAGCAATTCCTAGCTGAGTATAGTCAGCTGTTAGATACTAGACATATTAAATATCTCCTTTTTAATAATGAGGGAAAAGTTGTTTACCCAAAATTACAAAGCTCGCCATTAATACAGTTAACCGAGAGTGAGTGGAAAGAAATATCAAAAGGAAATAAAGTGTCGGTAAAGCATGATATTAAAAGGTTTGGTCAAGAAGTGTCTCTTGTAGCTATACCGCTTATGCAAGGGGATAAGTTGACAGGGGGAATCCTATTGCTGTCACCTATTACAGGGACAATGAAAATGATCAGCCAATTAAATAAGTTCTTATTGTACACGATTGTTATCTCATTATCGGCATCGATTTTGATAAGTCTTGTATTTTCCAAAAGTTTAATCAAACGAATTAAGGATATTCGTAATGCCACTTCGATGATATCAGCAGGAAATTATGATGTTCATGTTCCAGATACTTCCGTGGATGAAATTGGACAGCTTGCTAAAGATTTTAATGAAATGGTGGAAAAATTAAAGGGATCCAATGAGGAAATTGAGCGGCTGGAAAATAGACGGAGGAAATTTATTGCGGATGTGTCTCACGAAATGCGTACGCCACTAACAACAATTAGCGGTGTTGCAGAAGGGATTAAAAATCAATTAATTCCAGAAGAGGATATCGGGAGAGGAATGGATTTAATTGATCGTGAAGCAAAAAGATTAATTCGCCTTGTGAATGAAAATTTAGATTATGAAAAGATTCGTTCCAATCAACTTAAGCTAAATAAAGTGGAAATAAACTTAGCTGAAGTGCTCGAGATTGTGGAAGATCAATTAATCATGCAGGCGATGGAGAAAAATAATCAAATAACTGTTTCATGTGATGATCACATTATGGTATTTGCTGATTACGATCGACTTATCCAAATTTTAATTAATATTGTTAAGAACAGTAATCAATTCACAGAAAATGGACAAATTATCCTGAAAGGGAAAGAGGATGAGGAGAAAACCATCATAGAAATTGAGGATAATGGAATAGGGATTGATCCAGAAGAAATTGAGTCTATCTGGCATCGTTTTTATAAAGCCGATGTCTCAAGAACTGGACAATCGTTTGGTGAATTTGGAATTGGATTATCCATTGTAAAGCAGCTTGTCCATCTGCATAATGGAAATATAGAAGTTAGTAGTATAAAAGGGGAAGGCACGAAATTTACAATTCGCATTCCTATGAAGTAAAAAAGAAAGGGTGTCTCTAAGCCGAAAAATCGACATGGGAGACACCCTTTGTTAATTAGATTTAGTGACATCTTAAACAACTTGTGATTCTGTTAACGGAAGTGGTGGTGACTTCTCATCATTATTTTGCTTTGTTACCTCAATATATTTAATATGATGGTCTTCCATATCCACAATCTTGAAAGCGAAAGAATCTAAAGGAATTACATCTCCTTGCTTAGCTTCATAATTCTCCGTTAAAATCCATCCACCAATTGTATCTACATCTTCATCATTGATATCAATACCAAGTAAGTCACTTACTTCACTTACAAGCACTTTGGAATCGATTATATAATGGTCTTCACTTATTTTCCGAACTTCAGGGACCTCATCCATGTCGAACTCATCACGAATTTCCCCTACAATTTCTTCAAGAATATCTTCAACTGTCACAAGTCCAGAAGTACCTCCATACTCATCCATTAGGATGGCCATATGAATTCTTTCTTTTTGCATTTTAAGAAGAAGATCATGAATTGGTATTGTATCAATTACGCGTATTATTGGGCGTGTATAATCTTCGAGCTTATTCGAAGTGACTTGCCTATTCTTTATTAAGTCAGTCATCACTTCCTTAATATTAACCATTCCGATAATATGGTCCTTATCGCCGTCAATAATAGGATAGCGAGTGAACTTTTCTTCATAAACAGTTTGTAAAAACTCTTCTAATATATCATCCTTCGAGAAAGAAACGATTTCTGTTCGTGGAACCATTATTTCTTTCGCAATTCGGTCATCAAAATCAAAGATTTTATTTACATACTTAAACTCTGATTGGTTGATTTCGCCACTTTGATAGCTTTCAGATAAAATAATGCGAAGTTCTTCCTCTGAGTGAGCTAGTTCGTGTTCGTTTGCAGGCTTTAAGCCAAATAATCCAGTAATAAAACGTGCTGAGCCATTCAACGCCTTGATGAATGGATACATTAGTTTATAAAACAAAATTAATGGCCTTGCTGTCATTAATGCAACGAATTCAGCTTTCTGAATGGCAAGCGTCTTAGGTGCTAGCTCTCCTACAACCACATGTAAGAAGGTAATCAATACAAAGGCAAGGCCGATAGAAAGGATATGTGAAGCGGAACTTGGAATATTTAGTTCGCCAAAAAATGTATGGAGAATATGAGCAATCGTTTCTTCTCCAAGCCACCCAATCCCTAACGCAGTAATCGTAATTCCCAGCTGACAGGCTGATAAATATTCGTCGAGATTGCTAATCACTTTCTTTACTTGTATTGCACTTTTATTTCCTTCTTCAACTAACTGATCAATCCTTGAACTTCTAATTTTAACAATGGCAAATTCTGAAGTAACAAAAAATGCCGTCAAAGCAATTAAAATGGCAATAATAACCAAGTTTAATATGTCCAAATAAGTTCCCTTAGCCGAAAATATTCGGGTAAGGAGTCACCTCCTGATAATATGGAAAATAGATTAACTCGTTAAGCTTACAAGGGACTTAATTAATGTTGTTCCTTCTGTATTAAGCTTTTTAGAGAGGTCACCTATTTGCTCTTCATCCAAGCAATTAATTAATGGAAGCAATACAGTTATCTCGTTATGAAGCTGCTTAATTTGCTGGGTTACTGCAGCAATTTGCCTCTCTACATCCCTTGTATGCATAATGGTATTTGATTTTAATTCTAGCTTTCTCTTAATCTCATCTAGCGGAATATGCATATTCTTGCATTCCTCTATAAATCTAAGATCTATAAGGACTTCCTCGGAATACATACGATAGTTTGATTTTGTACGATGGGCTTGAATTAGCCCTATATTTGTATAATAATCAATGGTTCGTTTCGAAAGGTTTGCAATATTCGCTAATTCGCCAATACGATAAACAGCCCCATCAAATCACCCCAATATAAAAATTTTTACTCACTCGTTTCTTGAGTATAGCTTCCTAAATTTATTATATGTTACATAAAACCATACAGTCAAACGTAACAGTTTTGATAAGATTAATTACTTTAATTTATTTTAAAAAAACGGCAAATATGATTTGAATTTTCAGATAATAAATAAAAGCAAATCAAAATGGATCTCATAAAAAATGATGTAGCTAGTAAAAATGGCTATTCATTTAGTATTTAAGATCCATTGGTGAATCTGCTTCTGCTTTTTTTACTTCAACATATAAAATATGATGACCTTCTATTTCCTTAATTATGAATTGAAACCCTTCATGTTCAATGGCATCCCCCTTCTCCAGATCAAATTTTTGGGTAAGAATCCATCCCCCAATTGTATCTACCTCAACTTCATCCAAATTCGTTCCAAGTAAATCATTGGTTTCTGAAATAAGGAGCTTAGCGTCTAAAATATAGTGGTCTTTGTCAATCTTTTGCACGAATGGAAGTTCATCCGTATCGAACTCATCACGAATTTCTCCTACTATTTCCTCTAGGATATCCTCTGCAGTTACTAGTCCAGCAGTACCTCCATACTCATCAAATAATATCGCCATATGAGAGCGATTTTTTTGCATCATTAGAAGTAGGTCGTGAATAGGGATTGTTTCAATTACCTTTATTACCGGTTTTATATATTGAATGATTGGCTTTTCTTCTTGGCATTTTTTTCGTATACAGTCTGTAAGGATTTCTTTAACATTGATTAGGCCAAGTATCGTATCTTTATCCCCGCCAGTAACAGGATATCTTGTATATCTTTCATTCATGATAACCTCTAGAACTTCAGACAGAGTGGCATTCTCATCTAAACTGATAATTTCTGTTCGCGGTACCATGATCTCCTTAGCAATACGATTATCAAATTCAAAAATATTGTTTACGTATTTATACTCAGATTGATTAATTTGGCCACTTTTCAAGCTTTCTGAAAGGATAATTCTTAATTCTTCTTCAGAGTGAGCTATTTCATGTTCAGATACTGGCTTTAATCCAAATAAGCCGGTTACAAATCTAGCTGAACTGTTTAATGCCCATATAAATGGAAACATAATTTTATAAAACCAAATTAATGGCTTTGCGAAGCTTAAAGTAATGGCTTCTGCTTTCTGAATGGCAAATGTTTTTGGGGCTAACTCGCCAATGACAACATGTAAAAATGTTACAACAGAAAATGCAATCATAAATGAGAGAATCTGGGTAATCGAAGGCTGTAAATCAATCTTTTCAAAAACAGGTCTTAAAAGCCTTTCGATCGTTGGTTCACCAAGCCAGCCTAGACCTAAAGCAGTGATCGTGATTCCGAGCTGGCAAGCTGATAAATATTCATCAAGATTGGAAATCACTTTTTTAGCTGCATTGGCTTTCATGTTACCCTCAGCAATTAATTGATCAATACGTGATGACCGTATTTTCACCATTGCAAATTCAGATGCAACAAAAAAGGCAGTTAAAGCAATTAAAATGAAAAGAAGAAAAAGATTGAGTAACATCATTAATTCCTCACAAAGTATGTAAGGCATTTTCACCTCCTTAAAGGTACTTTTCCCGAAACTATATTTTTTTATTTGATACATTAAGAAAGTATAAATTGTCAGCGTAGAAGACGTTTCGACGCAGCTGCCAATTTTAGGAATTAAGTATAAGTGCAACTACGTCTCTGTCATCGCCTTTCCAAGGCTCGTCAATCGGCGAGTTTTCTTTAAAACATGTCCTCTTGAATCTCTTTTGAGCTAATAATTACGCCATGATCATCAAAATACAAAAAGAAGGATCCTCACAAGGGTCCTTCTTTTTGTAAGGATCTTTTCGCATATATTGTTGCTTTTGCCTTCAAATTTTGCCCGTTGATTTCCGCTGCGGTCACTTGCTTTCCGCGGGGAGAGACGTGAGCCTCCTCGGCGCTTGCGCCTGTGGGGTCTCACGCTTCCCTCCATTCCCGCAGGAGTCAAGTGCCCTCCGCTCCAATCAACTCAGATAGTTAAATAAAAAGTGCATTAAAAACAAAAAACTTTACGAAAACAACCTTTTGTAATTTTAATTTTTTTAGCTTTTCCAATCACGGGCAAGCATTCCGTATACGACAAGATCGTGAAAATGATTATACAGGTTTTCACCGTCACGAATAATTCCTTCCTGTACAAAACCTAATCTTTCTGGGATTGCTCTGCTCTTTTTATTCCCAACACCACAGCGGATTTCAATCCTATTTAGATTTAAATCTAAAAAGGCATAATTGACAAGAGCTTGTACGGTTTTCGTCATAATGCCTTTGCCTTCAAATCCTTTAGCAAGATAGTAGCCAATACTTGTTTGTCTGTTATTCCAATCAATTTGATGAAAACCAGCACAGCCAACAAGCTCGCCATTATAACGAATTCCGGCATTATAACCGTTATTTTCAGCGAGTGATTTTAGCCACATAGGGATAATCGAATGATATTGTATGGGAGATGTCATGTTATCAACCCATGGAAGCCACTGTCTTAAATGGTTTCGATTAGAATTGACAAGATGATAAAGCTCTTCAGAATGATGGAGTTGAAATAACTGCAATTCAATATCTTCATCAACTTTTAATACAAACACAGCAAACTCTCCTTTTTTGCAATAATTAGAAGTATATCCAATCATAAAACGAAAACCTGGGAATGTACACAAAATTATTCGAAAAAAGGAAAATTCAGATTTAAATCTATTTTTTACTGGCTTTAAACGTTGATCAATCTAGAAAAAACAGTTGATTTAAACATTTATTGGGTCCGACTGATTAGTATTCGATTCGGCAATAGGAAGGGTAATACTGAAAACGGTTAACTCTTCATGTGTTTCACATTCAAGATTGCCTTTGTGCTTCTCAATTATTTCTTTACAGACAAATAGCCCAAGGCCCGTCCCCAGTGATTTTGTCGTAACAAATGGTTCGAAGATTGACTGGACAAGATGCTGTGGAATTTTAGGTCCATTATTAGCGATCTCAAGCTTTATATAGGAATTATCTAAGGAATGACTAGTAATTTTGATCAGAGGGTCTGTTGTATCCATATGCAATACGTCAATTGCATTAAAAATAATATTGATTAGAACCTGTCTGATTTCATCTGCATAACCCCATAGATGGATTTCCTCATCGAGATGTTTAACAATTTTAACTTTGCCATCTAAAATACTTGGATATAGGAAAACTAATACTTCCTCAATCATTTCATTAAATGAAAAGAAAACTTTCTCTTTGCCAATCAATTCTTTCTTAGATAGTAAGAGGAACTGTGAAATACGAAAATTCAATTGGTCTAATTCAATTGAAATGATATCTAAATACTTCATGTTTTGATTTTCAGCCTTTAGCAATTGAATGAAGCCTTGTACAGAGGTAAGTGGGTTACGAAACTCGTGGATGAAACTAGAGGTCATCTGCCCTAACAACGTAAGTCGATCTTTATGGCTCGTATCGATAAACTTAGTCTTTTCCTCAATAATCTGATTTTTTACATCACTGTAATAGGATACAGAAAAATATAAAAACTGATCAAAGCAAAATTGGATATTTTGCGTATACTCCTGAATTTCCTGCCAATCAAGATTCATTTGATTTAGACTTTCTTGGAAGATGGAGCGGGCAAGATTTACATTGTATACAAAATCTCCAATATTCATTCCGGCTTTTACACGTTGATCCGCAATTGAAATTGAAAAAGAACGAATGATCTTTTTTAAATCATCCCTTTTTTTTGTAAAGCATTGAGTAAGAAGGTAAAATAACACTTCACCATTTTCCTTCATTCTATCTTTAAAAGGATCATTAGACGAAACTAATATTTTCTGTTCCCAGTCAGTCAGCATTTTTTCCTTCTCACTTTGAAAAAGCTCAACTACAATACTATTTGTCTGTGTTAACATTTTTCTCTCCATTCCTTATTCTTTAATATCTTTCATATTTATATAAACTTCTATCTTTTTTTGAAATTTCCTTTGTCGAAATAAAACGAATAAAAAAACAGTTCTTCGAGCCTACTCTTTCTTTGTCAGAAAATATCATAATGTGAAGAATTGATAAATATGGAATGGTACGTATTTTAAATAACTGATAAAAATGTGTAAGGAAAAATTGATTGTCACATTTTCAATAAGAATCTGTGATTTTTTTCACAGTATTTATTCTTCAAGCTTGTTATATATAAAGATAATCATTCTCAATTAAAAAATATTAAATAAAACAGGTGATTATCTTGCTTGGAAAATTAAAAAAAGGTGAAAAAGGTAGAATTCTTCATATATCTAGTATTGATCATTTAGTACGCCGCCGTTTGTTAGACCTTGGAATAACAGAGGGTTCAGAAGTATGTTTGAAATGTGTCATGCCTTTTGGAGGCCCGATCATGGTTGAATCTTGTGGACAATGTATTGGCATTCGCAGAAAAGAAGCAATCCAAATTGAAGTGGAGAGATTATAATGGAAATTGCTCTTATTGGGAATCCGAATACAGGGAAAACATCCCTTTTTAATCATTTAACTGGTTCCTATGAATATGTGGGGAATTGGAGCGGAGTTACTGTAGAAAAAAAGATAGGGATTTTTAAGAATAATAAAGATAAATTAATTGATTTGCCTGGAATTTATACACTTAATCCACTTTCAAAGGATGAAGGGGTTGTAACACAGTTTTTATTAACAGAAATAGTTGATAAAATGCTAAATATTCTAGATGCTTCTCAAATAGAGCGGAATTTGCATTTAACGATCCAGCTTTTAGAATATGGGAAGCCTACTATTATTGGCTTAAACATGATGGATGTTGCTTCAAAAAGAGGGATTCATGTAGATCCAGTGAAATTATCGCAAACACTTGGTATACCTGTTGCTCCTGTTGTTGCTAGAAGTGGCAAGGGCTGTACAGATCTTGCTGCGACTATTATAGAAGGGGATATCCCAAACCCAAACCCATCTCTCGTTCATTATGGGACAGAAATTGAGGAAGCAATTGAAAAGCTAGAAGAATTATTGGAAGGCAAACAGAACCATTCTGTTCGTTGGCTTGCTCTTCAACTCTTTGAAGGAAATCAATATGTGAAACAATATTTGTATAGTGTAATAGGTGAAGAGAGGCTCAATTTTTTCTTGCAGCAAATTGAAAAAACGATAAACACAAACTATCAGACTTCCTTGGAGCAATTCATTTTTCAAAAGAGAAAAGCGAAAATTGATTGGATTATTGCTGATTCAGCTATTAAAAGGAATCTAACAAAGACGCCTTTGTCTGAAAAAATTGATGCGATAGTCACAAATAAAATATTAGGTTTGCCGATTTTCTTTTTACTTATGTACTTGATGTTTATGCTAACCTTTGATTGGCTTGGATTTCCTTTATCTGATTACCTAGATGGATTAATAACTGGTCCTATTGCTTCGGGAATTGAAAGCTTGCTAAGTGCTGTTGGAGCCTCTGATTTCATTCATGCATTAATTCTTGATGGCATTGTAGCTGGTGTAGGGGGAGTACTTGTCTTTGTTCCACAAATATTTATTCTTTTCTTTTTCATCTCTTTACTTGAGGATTCAGGTTACATGGCACGGGTTGCCCTTGTAATGGATCGTTTGATGGAAGCAGTAGGCTTAAATGGGAAAGCATTTATCCCAATGATGATAGGATTCGGATGTAATGTACCTGGGATTATGGCTGCTAGGACGATTGAAACACCAAAGGAAAGGTTATTAACGATATTGTTAACACCATTAATGTCCTGTTCTGCACGATTACCTATTTACGCTCTTTTTGTAGGTGCATTTTTTGTTCAACAAAAAGCCTTAATTGTTCTATCGATTTATGTATTAGGGATTGCTGTTGCCTTTATTCTCGCTAAAGTTTTTTCTTCCACTATCTTAAAAGGTGAGACTTCATTATTTGTTATTGAACTGCCTCCATATCGTTTGCCGCAGTTCCGGGCGTTATGGAGAAGCACATGGGATAAAGGAAAAGGCTTTTTAAAGAAAGCTGGAACATTTATATTTGCTGGCTCTGTTTTTATTTGGCTCTTGTCCTATGCAGGCCCTAGCGGAATGGATGTAGCTTTAGATGATAGCTACTTAGCAGTGATTGGAGGATTCATAGCTCCATTATTTGAACCTATCGGATTTAATTCTTGGCAAGCGGGGGCATCACTTATTACAGGATTTTTGGCAAAAGAAGCAATTATTTCTACGATGAATATTATTTATTTTGTTCCAGATGAAGCAAGTTTACAGGGGCTGCTTTCTAATTATTTCACCCCCCTCTCAGCGTACAGCTTCATGATCTTTATTTTATTGTACATTCCATGTCTTGCTACTACAGCAACGATTTATAAAGAAACAGGTTCGAAAAGGTGGACCGTGTTCTCGATTGGATATGCATTAATAATTGCCTATATTCTTTCTTTCGTGATTTATCAGGGAGGAAAGCTGCTTGGTCTTGGCTAATCGGAAAGTTTAAGTTTATTAACGTACTAAAATAAAGCGTGTATTCAATTAAATATCTGCTAATAAGTTCGCATAAGAAAAACTAAGGCATTCTCCAAAAAGGACTTGGTGAACGCCAAGTTTTTCTAATATAAAGTAAGAAGTCAAAGTCAGGGGTGATGATAATGGCAGCAAATATTTTAATTGGAGTATTGATTTTCGGATATGCGAGCTGGGCTTTATTCAATTTTATAAAAAAGTCCAAGAATGGAAAATGTACAAGCTGCTCACTGAAAAAATCCTGTTCAAGTTCATGCAGCTCAATCTCAGATATTCAAAAGTAAATAATAGGTATCTATAGACATTTGCTAAAGGATATTACCAAAGGAAAAATAATCATTTTCCGATAGGATTTGGCAAATGTAAAGTTTTTCTAATTGTCAATTCTTAATTACATCTTTATAATTGAAGGACGTGTGATTGTACACAATATTTTAAAGGGATGAGGCAGACATTGACTCGAGATGAAATTATTTTTAGAGTATCTGAAAAAATACGTCTTATTCGTACAGAGGCAGGGTATACACAGGACAAAATGGCGGAAATTATCGGTGTATCCAAGAAAACTCTCGTACAAATTGAAAAAGGCCGAGTAGAGGCAGGATGGTCTACAGTCGTAACGATTTGTGCTTTATTTCGGGAAACTGAAACAGTACGTTTCTTATTCGGAAATGAGCCCCTTGAGGTTCTAGAAATAATTGCTCGTGAAGGGATTGACTATCGAAAAGAAAAAACAATGGGCGGAAAAATATGGTGGAGAGAAATAGATAAGCATAATGGCTTATTGCTCCAGCAAAATATGATTAGTCAGCATTTTCGGATTATTGATGAGGATCATTTCCGTATTTTTAGCAGTTTTGATGAAGCTTCTTCAAAAGAAAGATTTTCAGAATTAGTGATTGAAAAAAACAGGGGATTGTAAAAATTGGGTTAAGTGAAGTAAAGTAGCTGCCTCTTTTTACTTTGCCCTTGTTTTTTTACAAAAATATCCAAAGATAAATACTTACCCTCATAAATCTCCTTTTATCATCGAATCTTTTATTGAACAACTATGAATCATGCAGCTATGAATTGTTTTGGAGGTAATATGGGAAATTTTTTAAAAAAGTTCCAGAGGTTCTGGAAGAAGAGGCATATGACTCAGATTGCTATATTATCTGCATCTATGGCAGTATTAGCATTTTTGAGCTTTTTTTATTATTTCTCAAAAAATGCGGATATTAGTGCATTGAATGCTGGCCTTGATCAATCGACGATCATTTATGATGTGAATGGTGAGGTTGCAAGCAAAATCACATCTAATAAAGTAGAAGGAGTACCCATTCAAGAAATACCTGACCATATGAAAAATGCGGTAATTGCAATTGAAGATCACCGTTTTTATGACCATAATGGCATAGATATTATTGGCATAGGGAGGGCGTTTTTTACAAATTTGAAAGCTGGTGAAATTGTGGAAGGTGGAAGCACAATCACACAGCAATTAACGAAAAATGCTATGCTCTCTTCTGAAAAAACATATAAGCGTAAAATAGAGGAGTTTTTTCTTGCAAGAGAAATCGAGAAAGTATATTCAAAAGAAGAAATTCTTCAAATGTATTTAAATCAAATCTATTTTGGAGAAGGAGCATGGGGGATAAAACGGGCAGCAGCGAAGTATTTTGGAAAAGAAGTCAAGGATCTGACCATAAGTGAATCAGCTCTATTAGCAGGTTTGATTAAAGCTCCATCTGCGATTAATCCATATAAAAATGAAAAAAAAGCAATAGAACGCAGGGATATCGTTTTGCAGCAAATGAAAACAAACGGTTTTATTACGAAAGAGCAATATGAAGAAGCTAAAAATGAACAACTAGTTTTTGTTGATAAAAGCGATGATCCTTTTAAAGGTAAATATCCCTACTATGTTGACTATGTTCTAGAGGAAGGGATGAAAAAGTACGGACTTACGCTAGAGGATTTATTAACGGGTGGTTATCAGATTTATACAGAGCTAGATCCATCTATGCAAACAGCAGTAGAAGACACCTATTCGAATGATTCGATGTTTCCTGTCGGAAAAGAGGATCAAATCGTTCAAAGCGGAGCTATTCTTATAGATCCGAAAAGCGGGGGTGTTCGTGCACTTGTAGGAGGCAGAGGTGAGCATACATTGCTTGGCCATAATCGGGCAATCCATCCTGTTGGACAACCTGGCTCAACAATGAAGCCGATAGTACCATATACACCTGCACTTGAAAATGGCTGGGAAATTACGGATGAATTAAAAGATGAAAAAATGAAGTTCGGTGATTATGAGCCCAATAATTATAATTTTCAATTCCGTGGCCAAGTTCCAATGTATGAAGCAGTAATGGACTCTCTAAATATTCCTGCTGTATGGCTTCTCAATGAGATAGGGATTGAAAAAGGAGTTGATGCTGCCAAGAGATTCGGGATTCCAGAAGAAGCCATTAATGAAAATCTCGCACTAGCTCTTGGTGGAACAAACAAAGGTGTTTCCCCATTAACCATGGCGGAAGCTTACACTGTTTTTGCTAATGAAGGAGAAAAATACGAAGCCCACTCCATTTTGAAAATTTTGGATTCAAATGGTAAAGAAATCGCAAAATGGGATGGTAAAAAGACACGGGTTACAACGAAGGCAGTTGCAGATAAAATCACTACTATGCTCCTTGGTGTCGTTGAACATGGATCAGGGAAAGCCGCACAAATTCCGGGGAGAGAAGTAGCAGGAAAGACAGGCTCAACTCAAGTGCCAATTGATGGTGTTAACGGGATAAAAGATCAATGGTTTGTTGGCTATACACCTCAGCTTGTAGGAGCGGTCTGGGTAGGATATGACAAAACGGATAGTAATCATTATTTGACAACAACAAGCGGAGAGAGTACTGCTCCTATATTTAGAGAAATAATGTCTAAAGCATTATATAACGAAGAGTCAGTATCTTTTCAAGTTCCCCATGTTGCACCATTGATGGAAAAGCGAAAGCAAGAAGAACAAATTAATAAATTAGAAAATGACATGAAGAAAAATGCAGACAAATGGAAAAAGAAGATAGAAAAAGAACAGAAAAAATGGAAAAAGAAGTGGAAGAAAAATAAGGGTGAAAAAAATGATTAGAAAGTGCGGTCCTATTATGTGGCCGTGCTTTTTTTTTGGTAAAATTTTGTTTATAAAGGATTTGGCAGTGTTATAGCTTAGTGTTGAAAATGCTATTTTATTGTTGATTGGAGCGGAAGGCGCGAGTTCCTCGAAAATGCTAACGCATTTCCTTCGTGCGATGTTTATTCGAGGAAGATTATTCAACGTCCTGCGGGAGAAGCGAGTCAAAGGGAGACCCCGCAGGAGCGCTCTTCGAGGAGGCTTCTGGACCGCCCACGGAAAGGGAGTGCCTGCAGCGGAAATCAACAGGAAAGTTTAACATAGCCAAGGTTTTAAAAAAATTTTTAACATAAGTGAACGAATTTATGGTGTTAGCCGTCTAACAATTGAAGTATTGAATGGAAGAAGCGGAAGTAAGGAAAGAGAGGAACAAAATCAGATGGAGGAGAAAGTGCTCATTCAAAGCGCAAAGTCAGGAGATAAGCGCGCCTTTGCTACGCTTTTTCAACATAATTATCCCTTCTTGGTCAAGTATTTAATTAAGGTGACATTGAATCCAGATTTATCAGAAGAGCTCGCACAGGAAACAATGGCAAGATGTATAGAGAAAATTCATTTATATCAATATAAATCGAAATTTTCCTCATGGCTCATTTCCATCGCAACTAATTTATATATTGATCAGCAACGGAGAAAGAAAAGAGAAAAAAGCTGGCAGCAGGAAGAGGAAAATTTTCGCAAGCTTAAATGGCAAATGGAAAGCCGAAATGAAGAGTGGAATGATGCATTGTCCGCATTAGCTAAGCTTGCTAATGATGTACGCATTCCGATTATTTTAAAACATTATTATGGCTATTCATATGATGAAATTGGGGAAATGATGAAGCTGTCACCTGGGACAATTAAATCAAGAGTTCATAATGGAATTATGGCTGTAAGAAAGGAGCTGAGGCTAAATGACGAAACAGAGAGACTTGAGAGATAACGAGCAACTAGATGAGGGATTATTTGAAGTTATAAAGGAAATTGAGCTTGGACTAGAATCTGTTGAAAAAAGTGATCTAGTTTATACACCTAATATTGAATGGTTTGAAAATTTAGTAGTAGAAGAAAAAAGGAATATAAGAAAAAAGCTAATATTCGATGTAACACTGTTTACCGTTGTGGCCATGCTTGTATTGAGTACTATACTCTTTGCTTTATATAGCATTCCGGTTGTCTTTTTTACTATCCAAGGATGTGTAACAATTTTTATTGTCGTTTACTTTACGATTCAGCATGTTAAACAGGTGAAGGAAACATGAATGAAGAAATTTCTGTCCCATTACTCATTGTTGTTGCAGTCATTCTCATAAGTCAAAGTATCTTTTTATTTTCAAATGCTAGGAAGCATGGGCATAATTATTGGTTATGGGGTATACTTGGCTTGATACAGGCACCCATGCCAACCCTTGTCTATCTTTACTTTGTGAGGAAGCTTTGGCATAAAAAGAAGTAAAAAACTGAATTAAGGGATGAGGGCTAGTGAGAAAATCCAAGCAGTTATTTCTATTACTAAGCACTATTTGCCAGCTACTCGGGATTGTAATGTTGTTTATAAATATAAAAGCAGCAATATTTATTTTTGCGATCTATGCATTTCTAATGATCATCATTTTTATCATTTTAATCATGGAGAGAAAGAATGAAAAATTGGAGGAGAGACGTAATGATTATCGTAACTATTGATTCGGTTCCAGGGAAAGAGATAAAGGAGATAATAGGCTTTGTAAGAGGAGGTTGTATTCAATCCAAGCATATTGGTAAAGACATTATGGCCGGCTTAAGGACAATTGTAGGTGGAGAAATTAGTGAATATACAGAAATGATGGAAGAGGCAAGACAAATAGCAATTGGGCGTATGGTAGAGGATGCTAAAGCAAAAGGCGCAAATGCAATCATTGGCATGCGTCTGCAATCTGCTGCAGTCATGCAAAATGCCTCAGAAATTATTGCCTATGGAACAGCAGTAATTGTGGATTAAAAGTTCATAAAATATTCACTTTCTTGTCACGAAATGTTGCTATCTGTTCGAAAATTCCCCCAATAAATATGCTATTTTTATGGTATAAATCAAATTTATATTAGTATGGGGGATTCATAATGGAACAATTCTCAATTACATTAGCAATAGCTAGTATTATGGTACTTGGTTATTTTATAGGTTATACAGTTGTAAAACACTAAAACTGCTTGCTTAATTGCAAAGCAGTTTTTTTTATGCCCATAAAAATTGAAAAATAGGGAATAGAATATATAGTGAAACTTCAATTTTTAAGGAGGTATTAAATGACTGGATTTCGGATTGAACAAGACACACTTGGGGAAGTGAGTGTTCCAGCTGATAAATATTGGGGAGCACAAACTCAAAGAAGTAAAGACAATTTTAAAATTGGGATTGAAAAAATGCCTATGGAGGTTATTTATGCTTTTGCAAAAATAAAGAATGCAGCTGCCATTGTAAATCATAGGCTTGAAAACCTACAAGAGGAAAAAAAGATTGTAATAACTCAAGCAACCCTAGAAATTTTACAAGGAAAGTTTGATGAACATTTCCCACTAGCCGTTTGGCAAACAGGGAGCGGAACGCAAACAAATATGAATATTAATGAAGTGGTTGCTAGAAGGGCGAATGAATTGCTACAAGATAATGGAGATAGTGTCCATCCAAATGACGATGTTAATATGTCTCAAAGCTCGAATGATACATTCCCAACAGCCATGCATGTTGCTGCTTATATCGAAATAGCAGAAAAGCTTATTCCATCACTTCAAGAATTGAAAGGGACGATCGATCAAAAGGAAAAAGTGTTTGCACATATTGTCAAAATCGGGAGAACCCATCTACAAGATGCTACACCATTAACATTAGGGCAGGAAATAAGCGGCTGGAGGGCCATGTTAGATAAAAACGAACGAATGATTTCAGTGGCGATGACCCATCTCCTCGATTTAGCAATTGGTGGAACTGCTGTTGGGACAGGAATTAATGCACATAAATCATTTGGTGATGAAGTGGCTTTAGAAATTGCCAATCTAACTGGTCACCCATTTCGTTCGTCAGCTAATAAATTCCAAGGACTAACAAGTCATAATGAAATTGTTCATGTCCATGGAGCATTAAAAGCTCTGGCTGCAGACCTGATGAAGATAGCCAATGATGTTAGATGGCTAGCGAGTGGACCAAGAAGTGGGATAGGAGAATTATCGATTCCAGCAAATGAACCCGGTAGTTCAATTATGCCTGGAAAAGTGAACCCAACACAAAGTGAAGCATTGACGATGGTTGCGTGTCAAATCTTCGGAAATGATGCAACGATCGGTTTTGCGGCAAGCCAAGGAAACTTCGAATTAAATGTCTTTAAACCAGTCATTATCTTTAATCTTCTCCAGAGTATTCGTCTATTAGCTGATGGAATGAGATCATTCAATGAGAAATGTATGGTAGGCTTAGAGGCAAATGAAGAGGTAATTGACGAACATGTGAAAAGGTCACTTATGCTTGTTACCGCGCTAAATCCACATATTGGATATGAAAAAGCTGCTGAAATTGCCAAGCTAGCTTTTAAAGAAAATAGTACATTAAAATCTGCTGCTTTAAAGTCCGGATATGTTACGAATGAGCAGTATGAAGAATGGGTTGATCCTAAAAAGATGTTGTAATGTAAAATCGTAATGATTTTTCTAGAGAGCATTCTTTAATACTCTTCTCTAGCAATGAAAAGGCCCCCATTTACTGGGGGCCAAGCCATATCATATTAAATTATATTAAACAAATTTATTAATGTTGAAAACCGCCAAGTTGTTGTTCAGCCATTTGCACTAGGCGTTTTGTAATTTCTCCTCCAACTGATCCGTTGGCACGAGATGTAGTATCAGCACCTAAGTTTACTCCAAATTCATTTGCAATTTCAAACTTCATTTGGTTAAGTGCTTGTGCTACTCCAGGTACAAGTAATTGGTTTGAGGAATCGCTTCTGTTAGATGTTTGGTTATTCATAATGTTTCATCTCCTCATAATAATTTTAATATTGGTTGGGCTAGCCGGAATTGCACCGACACAAGTTAAACTTGTTACCTCTTCGTGGTTTAACCCAGCGGTTAGTAGTAAGCTGTATGTCCCTGTGTTTACTCTCTATTATGTTTGTTTTCGCGAAGATTATTCTTGAAAAAATAGTGGGAATTGTTCCCTAATGAAAATTACATAACTATAGAAAGAGAAACGAACGCTATAAGTAAACGGAAGTTTTGTTAAGTCTAATTTCCTAGGCTGTTTTAAAGCTTAGTGTAGATAATGCTATTTTGTTGTTGATTGGAGCGGAAGGCGCGAGCTCCTCGAAAATGCTAACGCATTTCCTTCGTGCGGTGTTTATTCGAGGAAGATTTTTCAACGTCCTGCGGGAGAAGCGAGTCGAAGGAAGACCCCGCAGGAGCGATAGTGACGAGGAGGCTTCCGGACCGCCCGCGATCGCTAAGTGCCTACAGCGGAAATCAACAGGGAAGCTTAACATAGCCATTTCCCAAAAGGCACGAAGCTAATTTCAAATTATTTTGAACGGAGAGGAAAGAGATATGGCTTTTTGTCCAATTTGCAATGGATTTGAAGAAATTAAAATAGCTTGCTCCTCATGTGGAAATGCATTAATGGATAATGGCAGGATCATGGATTATTATGATGATTACAGTCCATACATGCCTATTGATCAAATGAAAATGGAGGATGGTTACCCAGCAGATTATGAAAATAGAGAATGCCCACATTTATTAAAATGCGCTGTTTGTGGGATGAATGTGGTGAGGCTTATAAAAGAATAAACGAAAAAGGAACACCTTTTAAGAAGGGTTCCTTTTTCGTTTATTCTACCATAATTAATCATTTGACAGATATATTTACTCAGCTTTAAATGGTGGTTCTTCATGATAAAGCTCTCTAGCTTCCTCAATGTTCGTCGTTTCTTCCCTCATATGGACAGACCCGCCAGACATTCCTTCGTTAATCATTCGATCGATATCCATATAGGCCTTGTCTCTGCCCTGATGATGCGAATCCTCTTGTACTTTTTTATTTTTGGACAATGTTGATTCCTCCTTTGACCGTTTAAGATATTTTTCCAAAGAAGGTTCCGAAACATACAAAATTATTGATCATATACATGGAAAAGCATCAATTCATGAATTTGGTCCATTAGCTGAATTTCATCTTCTCCATTTGGAGTAGCGGATGTCCATTCAATTTTTCCATTTTGATGATAAATTCCATTAAACATTTGCTTATTATAGTAAAATGAAAACTTCCATCCTGGCAATTGTTTATTTTCGTATAATGGCTTGTATTGAAAATGTGTTAACAAATCGCTGCCCCCTTTAATACCATTTTACCCAATCTTGTCAAACAACCCAATAAAAATTGTTGCAATTTTAATCCAGTTTAATTCCTTATTAACAGGGGAATAAGAAGAATGTACAATTGTTTATCGCAGATTAACGGGCAGTAAGACCCCCACTTCAAGGTTGCGAGAGATCAAAGAAACCTAAGTGGTGGATCAACTGCCCGTAAAGGCCCGACGACGGACACGATGTCCTAGTCAGGCGAAAGCCACAGGACGTTGCGTTTTGAGCGTGATTGGTAACTAACCATCAGTGGGGGATGAAAGCCGACTAAGAACGCCACGTCCTGTGGCAACGTCGGCACTAGCACGTCCTATGCGTCGGAAAACCCCCACTGATGGAAGTTTCACTTTATGTACAAATAGGAGGATGCCTTAGATGAATAGAAATAAAGTAGCATTGACGACATTAGCATTGGGAACCGCTTATTTATTAAGAAATGATAAATCTCGTCAAAAATTAAAAAAGCAATTTCGTTCATTCGCTGGTCCGTCCAAAAGAAGGAGATAAATAAAAACGTAAGCCCGGTTTTAAAAAGATATCGGGCTTACTTGGCTAATAGGAAAGTTTAAGTTTATTAACGTACTAAAGTAAACTGTGTATTCAATTAAATATCTGCTAATAAGATCGAATAAGAAAAACTAAGGCATTCGCCAAGTTCTTCAAAAAGAGATTATCTTAAGCCAGCGAACTCAAAGAAAAGCTGAGTAAGTGAATGAATTCGATTCTTCTCAATTTCTTCTTCATCAAATTGCATTGGTTTTGAGTTAATTTCGTAAATGACATACTTCCCGTTAGAAGATATACCAGCATCAATTGAAAATTCTCCAAAAAAACCCATTTCTTCTGACAAAAGAAGACCGATACGATCTGCAGTATCTGCAAAAAATTGATCATGTTCCTTCGTTTGAATATGATGATAGGGAATTAAAAGACCGCCATTAGGTATATGTGTAGTAATTTCCTGTTTCTGAGATTGTCTAATGCCAATTCCAGTCGGCTGATATCTATTCTTTGAAAAATGAACGAGTACACGGAAATCAAAACGCTTACCTTTATATAATAATGGAGTAATAGCCTCTTGAGCGATATATGTCTTTTCTAAAAGCTTCGAACCCCACTCTGCCCAAAATGAAGGGAAATCTTTAAATGCATAACAATTTTTTAAGCCATTCATTTTGATAGATCCATCCTGATTCAAATAGATCTTATAGATACCACTCCCCTTTGATCCAAGTGCTGGTTTTAAATATAGACTATTATATTTGTTTAGGAGCTGAAGTAGTGAGGATTCTTCAGCAGCCATAATGGTTTCAGGAATGAATGGCTGAAGAAAAGGGTCTCGAGATAACAATTGATTAACCTCAAACTTATTAAGAAAAAAGGCATTAAAAAAGGGAATTTTTTTACTTTGAAAATAATGATAGGTTTGATAAAAAGAAATAGATTTTTCTTGTGTTCGAAAGGGAACACGATTATAGACAACATGGGGAAGAGGACATTTTACAGGAAACCATTTATCCTCATTTGGGACGTAAATAAAACCGTTTAGACTATCAGAAATATTTTGAGGAGTGAAAACGACGGAAATTCCGCCGTTTTTTAAGATTTCTTTCTGCAGCTCTTTAAATAATTGTCCATTTCCTATGACGTCATTACTCTTATTTCTTCCTGTTAGAATGCCGATTAGTGGAATGGAATTAATTGTGTCGACGCTAAAGGCAAGAAGATTTTCTGCTGGAATTGTATGATATTTTTTCACTTGGTGCAGATTGCTGCCAATCGTTATGAGCTTTTCTTTAGAATGAGTAAACCATTCTTTATTCTCTAAGGAATAATATAAATTCATTTAAAAACTTCCTCTGGACTAGTAATAGCTCTTTCAGCAAGAAATACTGCAAAAGAAAGTGAAAGTTTCCTAGTAAGAAAATCGAAATCCTTTAGCTGAGGATGTTTGAAAATAGATCTTCCAGGCTTTGAGTTTGCTTCAAATAGCCAGACGTTCCCTTTTCGATCCAGTCCGAGGTCAAAGCCTATTTCACCAATGATTCCCTCTATATTCTCTTCTAGAGCTTTACTCAATGAAAGGGCAGCTTCTTCTAATTTTGATTCCGCTAGAATTTGTTCTTCCATGGAAGTAAATACTTCGGAAATTGTTTTTATTACTCCACCACTGTTGACATGTGTTGTCACACTTCCAGCCCCCGCAATCTTAGCAGCAATTGCTGTAACAACCCAGTTGCCATGGTCATCTTTATTTGTATGAATTCGAAAATCTAGTGGTCGACCTTCTGTTCGAATCAAATGAATCCCCTGCTGGATAAGCATTCGGTTTAGTTTTTTTCCTGCAAAGACTTGGCTCATTAAGGATTCTAAGCTGCTATACTTTTGGAGTTTATTTTCACCAAGATGATCACGGAAGCGACAATAATAGAAACCCTCTGCTTTATTGTATAAAATTTGATGAATTCCTAGACCGAGACTTCCATTTACGGGCTTAATATAAACATGACCGTATTCTGCAAGCATTCTTTCTATTCCTGAAAAAGACGTAAAGGAATGTGTTTCTGGCAAATACATTGAAATTTGATCATTTTGAAGAAGCCTTTCATATACATCAAGCTTATTGAAAAAGCCAGGGTTATACCATGGGATTAAATATTCTATTTGCAACCGTTCTTTAACTTTTTTTTGTTCGGTCAGCCGTTCACTTTTTCGATTTGGCAGACGATCGTATATAACATTAGGAAAGGGAACTTCATAAATCTCCCAGCCATCTTTTTGATAAAATAATCCCTGTATTGTTCCATCTTCCCAATTAATATGCTGTTCACCGAATACAAATGGTAAAGCACCTACTGACTTTTTGACAGAAAGCAATTTAGCGAAAAACATACTTCTCTCTCCTATTGGTCTCATTGGAAAGAATGTAAAGCCTGATGTGAATATACCTACAAGCGGGCCAAGGAATAAGGTTTCATTATCAGTGAATAAATGAAGTGGAACATTCATATTTGGGAATTTAAGTTGATCTGCTACATCTTTACTTAAACTAATAACATTTCTGCCGCTTGGTTGATATTCAATTAATATATCAATTGAGTGAGAACCAAACGCTAACTTCGATAATTTCTTTTTATGGTTAAAATCTTTTGGAATACGGACTTTTTGGGAGATGTCGTGAAGAATTTCTACTTGATATTGTCGTCTCATTTGAAAGTCTCCTTTATTTTACTAATGTTTTCCCATAAAGAAGGGGTGCGGTATATAATTTTTCCTCAAGAAAAGGATTGATTGTTAAAGCCACTTTTCGACCAGGCTTAGAATTAATATCAAGAATCCAAATGGAATGATCTTTACTTACACCCAAATCTATACCTAATTCAAAGAGTGGGGGGAAATTCTGTTCCAGAATAATGGGCATGCTATCAAGTATGTCGCTCATCTCTTGAACTAAATACTCTTTTTCTGAAACAGAAAACGATTCAATCCAAGTTTCAAATGGGGAAATAGTTCCGCCTGCACTTACATTAGAAACTATGCCATCCTGCTTTCCAGTTCGTATCCCTTTTGTAATCACATGCCAATTTCCATATTCATCCTTTTGTAATAAAACCCTAATATCAAAGGGCTGATTGTTTTCATTTGTGAGCTCCTTGTATTCCTGAACAAGATAACTACGATCTTTGATAAGGTAATTAATCCATGCAATTGCTTTATCTTCATAAGGAAAAGTTCGGGTTATTGACTTTTTTTGTTTATCTGTTTTCACAATTATTTCATTATTCTTTTTCTCTAAATAATAAATTCCTCGACCTTGTGAGCCGCTTATCGGTTTGATCATGACTGGCTTATGAGGAATAAGCCGGTGAACGATACTTTCACCTGAAGTTACAAGCTTTGAAGGCAATAAATATGGTGACAATTTCGAATTTGCAAGAGCATTGTATAAATCTAATTTATTCGGCAGTCCATGGCCTAAAAAGAGGAGATCGTTTCTTGTTTTTAACCATTTTACAATCGCTTTACACTGTTTGGAGTGAGTATCTTCCCCGTAAAAACAGCGGTCATAGAGGATTTTTGGTATGGGAAATTCACTTGGCATCCATTCATTTGTAAGTGGGTTAAATTTGTCACCGTGCACCTTTTCTGAATTTGGAATAATATTAGAGGGGATAAACCGGAAGCATTCAATATCGAGTAGGTGTGCACGTTTTGCAATTTCCATGAAATATGTTTTTTCATTATTTGTGTGTAAGGTTAACAGTCCGAATGAAAGCATCATTCATACCTCCTTGAGAATGATAAGAATGTCATGTATTCAATTAGTGCCTTGGCTGATGGGCGAACCTTTTTGTCATAGACATCCAAGTTCTTTGAAGGTTTTACATTCGCTTCAATAATCCATAGCATTCCATTTTCGTCAACACCGATATCAATTCCAAGTTCACCAATTATACCATCTGTATTTTGGCTTATAATGGAAGATACTTCGATAGCAAGCTCCTTTATTAGGGCAAGCTGCTGGATAGCTGTTTTTCTATTTGATAATTGTGAAAGGATTTGTAATGGCCTCATTACTTCTCCGCCCCTTGCGATATTTGAAACAAATTGCTCATCGGCGGAAATTCTCGCTACAGAAGAAGTTGCTTCCCATGCATTTTGATAATTCCGATGGCAAAGGATACGAAAATCAAGCTGTTTATTTTTATATTTCATTAGATTAATACCTTGCTGTGCAAGATATGATCTCTTCTTAAGGAATGGCTTTATCCACTTAAATAGTTGATCAAAGTCTAGGAACAAGGAATTTTTATCAAGCCCCTTACCTGTGGATATTTCTGAAATGAAATGGTTATTTTCTTTTGATATTTTTATGATATTTCTGCCTTGGCTCCCATGGATCGGTTTAATGAATAAAGAATCATATTTACTAATCATGTTTTCTAACGTGTCTTTTGTGACAGAAACAGTTTCTGGAAGATAAGGCTGCATATATTCCTCAGAATTTAATAATTCGTAAACTTTTTCTTTCGATAAAAATTGATCATTAAATAATGGAATATTATGAGCAATTGTACTTTCCTTGAATTTTTGAAAAATAGGACTCGCTTCAATTTTGCGAGAGTGTATTCGATTATAGATGACATCTGGAAGGGGTACAGTAGATTTCTGCCATATTTCATTTTGAATATAATAACCGCTGATTTTCCCTTCAGTATAATCTTGTAGTTGAAATACAAAGAAAAAGCCGCCTATTTCTGATACTTGATTGTCCATTTCTTTGCAAAAGTCCTGAATGGAAGGAAAATAGGGTTCCTCTTCAGTTGAATCGCTGATCTCCGTTAATAATCCAATAATTGGTCCAAGGAACAAAGAGTTTACTTTATTTGAATAGCTTGCGATTAGCTGTCTTTCTTGTAGAGGTATCAAAAACTCATAAAATAAATTTTCATCCAGATGAATTTCGTCTTTCGTAATGGCTGCTCCCTCAACTGTTACTTCGACTCGATTGCCTCCAACAGCAATAATTAATGATTTTGTCGTATTTATTTTCCAATAATTAATTAAAGAGTGGCTAATTTTCAAAGAATTTTGAAACGTTTTAATCGGAACAATCGTAATAGGTAATAATGATAAAGTCATGATCATTCCTCTTTTACATAAGAATTGGTTAGAGTATAGGAAAGTAAGACATTATTAATGAAAAAATAGGCAAAAGCTGATAAAGTATCGTATGTAAAAAAAGTTAAAATGGTGCGCAAGTCCAGATGGAAGGCAGATGTTTAATCGAATGCAAATCATGCTTACTATAATATTAATGGTCATTATTGGAGCCATTATCGGTGGAGTTACAAATGCCCTTGCGATAAAAATGCTTTTTAGGCCATATAAAGCTTTATATGTAGGAAAATGGAGGGTCCCATTTACCCCGGGCTTAATTCCGAAGCGAAGAGATGAATTGGCTGAACAAATGGGAAAAATGGTTGTAAATCATCTACTGACTCCAGAAAGTATTCAAAGGAAATTTTTAAATGAAGGTTTTCAAAAGGAGTTTACCGGTGTTGTTCAGAATGAAATGGAGAATTTCTTAAAAACAACTATATCTCCAGCTGAATTGTTAGAAAAATTTGGTGTTTCGGATGTACAAGGCAAAATAGAAAAACGGTTGAATGAAGCAATTGAACAAAAGTATGAAAATTTAATGGAGAAATACCGAGAGCAGCCATTGAAACAGATTATTCCTGAAAATCTCAGGGATAAAGTGAATGAGAAAATTCCTAGTATTAGCAATTTTATTCTACAAAAGGGAATTGATTATTTTTCAAGCTATGAAGGGAACTTAAGAATTCAAAGAATGGCAGATGATTTCCTAAAGGAAAGAAGCGGAGTTCTCGGGAGCATGTTGCAAATGTTTATGGGTAACATAAATATTGCTGACAAAATTCAACCAGAAATTATTAAATTCCTAAGAAATGAAGGAACTGCTGACATTATCACCACTTTATTGAAAAACGAGTGGGAGAAGGTGTTAGAATGGAAAGCTGTAAAGATAGAAGAACAATTTAAGAAAGAGAATGTCCTCTCATTTATCAAAAACAGCGTAAATAAAGTAATTAAGTTAGATCACTATTTCCAAGCGCCTATTTCGAATCTTACCGATCCTTACCGCACAGAAATCATTGAGACGCTTGCCCCAAGTACTGTTAAGCTTCTCTCTGATTGGCTTTCAAATCGGGTAGATGAGCTAATGAAACGACTTCGTTTACAGGAAATTGTCCGAGATCAGGTAGAAACCTTTTCAGTTGAACGACTAGAGGAAATGGTTCTCTCCATTACCAAAAGCGAATTAAAGATGATTACGTATTTAGGAGCTTTACTAGGAGGAATAATCGGACTTTTCCAAGGACTCATAGCCCTATTCATATAAAGGCGCTTGCGCTTTTCGTATTCACGTCTCGCTTTTAATAGCATAATTTGTTAAAGTGAAGTGAATTGCCCAAATAGAAAAAGGAGTGGAAATTATGGCAGTAAACTTATATGATTCAGCTTATGAATTAGAAAAAACTGTTAGACAAAGTAATGAATATAAATTTTTAAAGCAAACATATAATGAATTAAATGCAGATCCAGCTGCTAAAGCAATGTTTGATAACTTTCGTAATATACAAATGCACCTTCAGCAGAAGCAAATGATGGGTCAGGACATTACTCAGGAAGAAGTGGAGCAGGCTCAAAGAACAGTTGCACTTGCTCAGCAAAATGCAAAAATTGCTCAGCTTATGGAAGCTGAACAGCGGATGAGCATGATGATAGCGGAAATGAATAAAATTATTATGAAGCCTCTTGAAGAGCTATACGGTCCATTAGGTTAATGATTATAAAATAATTGATGATAAAAACCGCTCTATATTTATATAGGAGCGGTTTTTGTAATTATTATAGCATTAAATTTGGTTTTAAAATCTGCCTCCGAGCTGCTGCTCAGCCATTTGAACAAGACGCTTCGTAATTTCTCCACCAACAGAACCATTTGCTCTTGAAGATGTTTCTGGGCCAAGGTTTACACCGAATTCTGATGCAATTTCGTACTTCATTTGCTCAATTGCCTGAGAAACTCCTGGTACTACTAGCTGATTTGAATTATTGCTTCTTGCCATGTAAATCATCTCCTTTGGTGTAATTAAATGTTACAATACTAGTTTTTTGTGGAATATTAATATTTATACAATGATTTTATTGGTAATTATTTCACATTTGTGAAAACTTCAATGAATAGACTTCAGTGTACTGAGGGCTTTTACCTGCTTAAATAAAAATCGTACATTGTCCTACGATTGTTCTATTCCTTTTTATATTTTCATAAATGTGTAATAGAACATTTTTACACCACGAATAGGGGGCATTACGATGATATACAGACTGTTAGCTATAAATATTGATGGTACTCTTCTTCAATCGAATGGAAGACTTCATAAATCTACAAAAGATGCAATCGAATATGTACAGCAAAAGGGAATCTATGTAACATTAGTCACCTCAAGAAGCTTTCCTTCAGCGAAAAAAGTAGCAAAGGCGCTTAAATTAAACTCATTGATTATTGCTCATAGTGGAGCATATATTGCCAGTTCGCGAGATAAGCCAATCTTTGTGAAGCGGATAGCAGAGGACGTTACTTATGAAATCGTCCGTCTGCTTGAAGGTTTTTCCTGCCAAATCAGATTAGTGCATGAGAAGTATTCACTTGCAAATAAATCAAAGCTAAATCACAATTTATTAGCTAAAACAGTTTTTTCATCAGGTGATCCTATTTTTTATTCCCAGCAATTTGTTGATTCTTTAAGCGATACGATTCTCGATGAGCCAGTCACCCCTCCAATGATTGAAGTTTATTTTGAGGAAGAAACTGATTTACAAGATGCAAAGGCAGCCATAAAAGGGATGTTTAGTGAAATCGATATTTTTCAATTGAATAATCTTCGTTTTGATATTATGCCTGCAGGAGTTTCTAAACTTAATGGATTGTTATATTTGGGAGACCATTTAAATATTTCACGCAGTGAAATGGTCGTAATTGGAGATGGAATCGATGATCTCGACATGATTAAAGAAGCAGGGCTTGGTGTAGCGATGGGGAATGCACCAGTAGAATTGAAGAAAGCGGCTGATTGGATTACTCGTCCGAATAACCAGCACGGAGTTACTTATATGGTCAAGGAGCATTTTCGAAAACAACAGCCAATCGAATTTTTACGTAAAATGAATATATTGAAAAAGTAGAATTGAAAATAGCCTTCTTTATGCTTGAGGATTTTTTTATCCTCAAGTTTTACTTTGTTTACTAAATTATTAAATCCTTCTTTTAATTATTGCCTTTAGTATTATCATTGACCTTAATTAGTCATTTTTTGTACACTGATATAAGTTCATAAAGAGCTTATTTAATTATCTTCAAGAAATGAAGACGAAAATATTCCATCTTTTTTTGATGAATTTTAATTACAAGATAATGAACAAAAGGTGATTATTATGGAAATTTCGATTTATGGTATACAGGATGAACGATTTCATCGCCCGCTTCAATTAATTGCAAATTTATTTTTTGAGGAATGTCATGTATTTCTGGATTCTCAGAATAATGCAGACTTAAAGATTCAATTTAAGATAGAAATTGGAGATTCAATTCAAGTTCATGCAACCCTTACAGATCGAGAGAATAATGAGAAAGCAGCATTCTATGAAACTTTAGTTCCTTCTTTTGAGTCAGAGAAAGAGCATTTTAAGCTTATAAAAACTACAGTTTCGCATGTATATTTGAAAGTACTTCAAGATTGGATAGGTGTCATTCAAAAATGGGGAATTCTTACTGGTATACGGCCAACTAAACTTCTCCATCGCCATATGCAATTGAAAACCCCTCAATCTTCTGCGCATCAACAATTAAGACAGGATTATTTAATCACTGATGAAAAAATCCAGCTTATGCAGCAGATTGTTGATCGACAGTTAGTTGTCGTTCCTGATCTTTACGAGCTTCAAAATGAGGTAAGCATTTATATCGGAATCCCATTTTGCCCGACGAAGTGTGCTTATTGCACATTCCCAGCTTATGCTATTAATGGCAGACAAGGCTCTGTAAACTCTTTTCTTGGTGGTCTTCATTTTGAAATGAGAAAAGTTGGACAATGGCTTAAAGAGAACAAGATAAAAATTACAACCGTATATTATGGTGGCGGTACACCAACAAGTATTACTGCAGAAGAAATGGACATGCTTTACGAGGAAATGTATGCTTCTTTTCCTGAAGTTGAAAAAATCCGTGAAATAACTGTAGAAGCTGGAAGACCGGACACGATTTCACCTCAAAAACTAGAAGTATTGAAAAAATGGCATATAGACCGCATCAGCATCAATCCTCAGTCATATATCCAGGAAACGTTAAAAGCGATTGGAAGGCATCATACTGTTGAAGAAACGATTGAAAAGTTTTATTTAGCACGAGATATGGAAATGAACAATATCAATATGGACTTAATTATTGGACTGCCTGGAGAAGGTACAGAAGAATTTGCTTATACACTTAGTGAAACCGAAAAGCTGATGCCTGAATCACTCACTGTCCATACACTTTCTTTCAAACGTGCATCTGAGATGACGAAAAATAAGGAAAAATATAAGGTAGCAGATCGAAGCGAAGTTGAAAAAATGATGGAAATGGCAGAGAGCTGGACGAAAAAGCATCAATATGCACCCTATTATCTATACAGACAAAAGAATATTCTTGGCAATCTAGAGAATGTTGGATACTCACTTCCTAACCAAGAGAGCATCTATAATATTATGATTATGGAAGAACAGCAAACGATCATTGGCCTAGGCTGTGGGGCAGCTAGTAAATTTGTCCATCCACTAACAAGAAAAATTACTCATTTTGCCAATCCAAAAGATCCGAAATCTTATAATGATAGCTATGAAAAATATACAGAAGAAAAGTTAAAAATACTAAATGAATTATTTAATAAATAGTTTTCCTAGTCATGGACAAAACTTGAAAAATAAGACTTCCTTACCACATTGGTAGGGATTTTTTATTTTTTGGCTAATAGGAAAATTTAAGTGAATTAGCGTACTAAAGTAAAGTGCGTGTTCAATTAAATATCTGCTAATAAGATCGCATAAGAAAAACTAAGGCATTCGCCAAAAAGGACTTGGCGAATGCCTTAGTTTTTCTGAAAAATTGAAACAAAAATAAAGGTTTTTTTCAAAATAAATAGAATGATTCAGGTACAAAAGATCATAAACTTCATTGAATGAAATGTAATCGCTTTTATTAAGGGAGGAATCAGTATGATGATGCAAACACCTTTGACAATGACGCAAATGATCAAGAGGGCAGAAAGATTTTTTCCAAAGAAAAAGGTTGTATCAAGAACTGCAAGCGGGATACAGAGATTTACATACAAGCAGATAGCGGAACGGACTAGAAAGCTAGCTGAAAGTCTTCAAAAGCTAGGAGTAGAAAGAGGAGATAAGGTCGGTACACTTGCATGGAATCATCATCGCCACTTAGAAGCTTACTTTGCGATTCCATGCAGTGGTGCTGTTCTTCACACGATTAACATTCGGCTTTCACCACAGCATATTGTTTTCATTATTAATCATGCTGAGGATAAAGTGCTTTTAATAGATCCAGATCTTGTTCCTTTAATTGAGGCTTGTAAGGACAAGTTGCCGACTGTTAAGGCATTCATTATTATGACGGATGAGCCAGAGCTTCCTGAAACGACACTCTCACCCGTTTATCACTATGAAAAATTGCTAGAAGAAGCTAGTGGAGAATATGAGTATCCAGATGATCTTGATGAAAATGAGCCAGCTGGAATGTGTTATACTTCTGCAACAACAGGGAATCCGAAAGGTGTTATTTATTCACATCGAGGCATTGTTCTTCACAGCATGGCGTTAGGTATGGCAGATACTGCAGGTGTCAGTGAAAAGGATATTGCTATGCCGGTTGTTCCAATGTTTCATGTGAATGCATGGGGATTGCCGTTTGCGTCTGTTTGGTTTGGTACGAACTTGGTTATGCCTGGTCCATATTTCACACCAAAGCTTTTAGCTGAGCTAATTCAGGAAGAAAAGGTAACGATTACAGCAGGAGTTCCAACTATTTGGTTAGGACTTTTAAAGGAGCTGGATGAACATAACTATGATATGAGTTCCTTACGAGGAGTTCTTTGTGGTGGTTCAGCCGCACCGAAAGGCATGATTAAAGCATTTGAACAAAAACATAATATTCCTTTCATGCATGCGTATGGAATGACTGAAACAAGCCCAATTGTAGTCATTTCAACTTTGAAAAGCTATCAGGAGGAGCTTTCCTATGAAGAACGCCTTGATATAAGAGCGAAGCAAGGCATTCTCGTACCTGGTCTAGAAATGAAAATTGTCGGCAAGGACGGAGAAGTAGAATGGAATGGGAAAGAGATGGGAGAGTTCGCAATCCGTGGTCCATGGATTGCTTCTGAATACTATAAAGATGCTAGAACCGAAGAAGCCTTCCGGGATGGATGGCTATTTACAGGGGATGTTGTCACAGTCGATGAAGAAGGTTTCATGAAAATTGTGGATCGAACAAAGGATTTGATTAAGAGCGGAGGAGAATGGATTTCCTCTGTAGACATTGAAAATGCGTTAATGGCGCATGAAGCAGTATTTGAAGCAGCGGTTGTTGCCGTACCGCACGAGGAATGGCAAGAGCGTCCTGTTGCGTGTATTGTATTAAAGGATGCTTATAAAGGAAAAATTGAAAAACAGGAGCTTTACGAATTCCTGAAACCTCAGTTTGCTAAATGGTGGCTTCCTGATGAAATATTATTTCTCGAAGAAATCCCGAAAACCTCAGTTGGGAAGTTTTTGAAAATGGCATTAAGAGATCAAGTTCAGAAGGATCTAGAAGAAGCAAAAAAATAAAGGAAGAAGACAGCCGAAAGAAAAATTCCGGCTGTTTTCCATTTTTGTCATTCAAATCGAGAAAAAACATAACGAATATTTTGAATTTTTATTTAAAAAGGTTTTTAAATATAATATTTTTTATTATAATGAGGTTAGAATATAAAGGGAGGGAATATTTTGACTATTAAATTTGAAACAGATACAGTCCATTTACATGTCAATGGACGAGTTGCCACTGTAGAATTGAATAGGCCAGATTCATTAAATGCGCTAAATATCGAAATGCTTAAGGGATTGGCCGCTATCTTAAAGGAGATTAGTCTTTTAGATGAAGTAGATATTGTTGTTTTATCTGGGAAGGGGCGGGCATTCTGTTCTGGCGGAGATATAAAGACAATGCTTGCTGAAGCAGATGAAAGTGTGTTCCCAGCTGTCATGGAGAGTATTAGTGAAGTCGTTACAGCCCTTTACGATATGCCGAAATTAACGCTTAGTGCTATTACAGGTGCAGCAGCAGGTCTGGGACTTAGTATTGCTTTAGCAACTGATTACATAATAGCAGATAAAGCTAGTAAATTTGCCATGAATTTTATTGGGATAGGATTAATTCCTGATGGTGGTGGTCATTTCTTTTTGGAAAAGCGACTTGGCGAAGATAAGGCAAAGCATTTGATTTGGGAAGGAAAGCCTTTAACAGCAGATGAAGCATATCATTTAGGGTTAGTCCAAATGATTGTAGACGGACAATTAACAGAAGCCATAGAGGGATTACTGCAAAAACTGCTTAACAGCCCTATAAAGGCTATGATAGAAACGAAAAAAATATATGCTGAAAAAAATATGCCTCAATTGCTTAAAGTATTAGAGCTTGAAAAAGATGGCCAATCTAAAATGAGACAAACAAAAGACCACCAAGAAGGCATACAAGCATTTATAGAAAAAAGAAGACCTGTATATAAAGGTCATTAATCTTTCCGGTGAAGTTAAAAAAACAGGGAGTTCCGAATTGGATTTCCCTGTTTTCTAAAAACGAAAGCATGACTTTAATTTATTTGATGGCCCCTAGCTCTTTTCTATGAATGAAATAATATTAGCTTTCCTGCAGGTGATGTGCACCGAAATGTCTTTTCATCAAAACCTTTTTCTTTTAACATTTTTTCTCCCATTCCTTTTGCCTCATGATCATCTGCAGCTTGAAAAGATTCATTTAGAAGCTTTTCACCATTCTTTTCAAAAACCGTTAATTTGTATGTTTTCATATCTTTATCCCTCCATGTTAAAAAATCAGATTATTACTATTATTCTTACATAACTTCTGTCATTGTGCAAAGCATTATTGTTTTGGAAAAAAAAGAAAAAAATAGATTAATTTTGAACCTTTTTAACTAGTTATTCGTAAAAACATATGGAGAGTAAAGGAGGAGTTAAAGAATGGGATTACAGCTTGAGCATGTAACGAAGCGCTTTGGAAAGTTTACAGCTGTGGATGATCTTTCTATTTCCATCCCAGAAAAGGAAATGTTCGGTTTCCTTGGTGCAAATGGTGCTGGAAAGACAACAACCTTTCGGATGATTCTTGGGTTGATTGATGCCAGTGAAGGAAAAATCACCTGGGATGGAAATTCGATTGATTATTCAACTAGCCCACTGATCGGATATTTACCTGAAGAAAGAGGCTTATATCCAAAGCTGAAAGTAAAGGATCAAATAGTATATTTGGCTAGATTAAGAGGAATGCAAAAACAAGATGTAATAAAAGAACTGGATTATTGGCTAAACCGCTTTAAAGTACCTGAATACGCAGAGAAAAAGGTGGAAGAGCTATCGAAAGGGAATCAGCAAAAAATTCAATTTATTGCAGCCGTCATTCATAAACCGAAATTGTTAATACTTGATGAACCCTTCAGCGGTTTAGATCCAGTTAATGTCGAGCAGTTGAAAGATGCTGTTTTGGAATTGAAGGATAAAGGCACCACGATTGTATTTTCATCTCATAGGATGGAGCATGTGGAAGAAATGTGTGAGCATCTATGCATTATGCATAAAGGAAAGCCTGTTGTAAAAGGGACTTTAAAAGAAATTAAGCGTGCCTTTGGGAAAAAGAATTTAGTTATCCATGCCGATTTTGATCTGGAATTTCTTAAAAGCCACCCTGGTGTCACAAAGGTACGGCAAACAACAGAAGGGATTCATTTACAAATTTCGGGTGAAGAAATAGCAGAGAGTGTATTAAAAGAGATTGTAGGAAAAGGGTTTATTCGAAAATTTGTCCTCGAAGAGCCTTCATTAAATGATATCTTTATTGAAAAGGTAGGTGCTTCTTATGAGTAATTTTTGGATTATTCTATGGCATACTTATCTCTCAAAGCTTAAATCGAAATCATTCATTATTACAACATTAATTACCGTACTGCTCGTTGCTGGATTGACAAATATGTCAAGAATAATGGACCTTTTTAATAAAGGTGATGAAAATGAAGAAAAGATAGCTGTTATTGATGAATCTGGTGAGCTGATAAATCCTTTAATGGAGCAGTTGAAGCTGAATGACAGCAGCATCCTTATTGAGCAGTTTAAAGGGACAGTAGAAGAAGCTGAGAAAGCTGTAATAGAAAATGAATATGATGGACTGCTAATTCTATCATTCAACGATGAGAAGCTGCCTGAAGCAGCATATAAGGCTAGAAGCATTGCAGATACTACACTTCCATCTGAGCTTCAGCAATATTTGCAGCAAATGAAGACCCAACTGGCCGCTTCACATATTAATTTAACACAGAATCAATTAACCAAACTCTATGAGCCAATTTCTTTTAGTAAAACGGCACTTGAGGAAAATGCAAAAACCGAAGAGGAATTGAACCAAGCGAGAGGGCTTGTCTATGTTCTTTTATTCATCATCTATTTTGCCGTTCTCATGTATGCAAATATGATTGCAATGGAAGTAGCAACTGAAAAATCGTCAAGAGTTATGGAAATTCTTATTTCAAGTGTTTCCCCTGTTAAGCAAATGTTTGCCAAAATTATCGGCATAGCATTGCTAAGCCTAACACAAATGGTAGTTCTTTTTGTCGTCGGCTTCTATTTCGTCAAAAAGAATTTAGAATCGATGCAAGGTGGCTTTTTTGAATTTTTCGGATTTAATGATATTCCAATTTCGACAATCATATATGCTCTAGTCTTCCTCTTGCTCGGCTATTTCTTATATGCAACCTTAGCAGCGTTTCTTGGTTCACTCGTTAGCCGTATTGAAGATGTACAGCAAATGATTATGCCAATGACAATGCTAGTAGTTGCTGGCTTTATGATTGCTATGTTTGGCCTTGGTCAGCCAGATACATCCTTTATTACGATTGCATCTTATATTCCTTTCTTTACACCTATGCTGATGTTTATGCGTGTTGGGATGCTAACTCTGCCAGTTTGGGAGCCAATGATTGGAATTGCCATTCTGATTATTACCATAATCATTCTTGCTATTTTTGGTGCCAAGGTATATAAAGGCGGAGTACTAATGTACGGAAAATCGAATTCCTTTAAAGATATTAAAAAGGCTATACAGCTGACGAAAAATGAATAAAGCCGTAAAAAGTTCTGCATGTATTTGCAGAACTTTTTATTATGAAAGAAATTTTAATTATATAAGAACGTGCATTCGTATGTGAAATCGGCTAAAATGGAAAAAAAGAGATCGAGAGGATTCATATATGAAAAAGGTGACATTTATCCATGCAGCAGATTTGCACTTGGACAGCCCAATGGTAGGATTGAACCATTTGCCCAAGAGCCTTTTTAAAAAGCTTCAAGAAAGTACATTTGAAGCATTGACTAAAATTGTTGATTCAGCCCTTATTCATCAGGTGGATTTCGTTATTTTTGCAGGGGATTTATTCGATGGTGAGGATCGAAGTATTCGTGCCCAAATACGATTCCGTAAAGAAATGGAGAGACTAGCTGAGAAAAATATTTCAGTTTATGTGATCCATGGAAACCATGATCATATGGAAGGAAACTGGACACAAATATCAATGCCGGATAATGTTCATATTTTCTCACACGAGGTAGAGGTTATGAGATTTTCAAAAAATGAGGGAGTCTCTGTCCATTTATATGGATTTAGCTATCCAAAAAGGCATGTGTATAATCAGATGATTAACTATTATTCAAAAAAGCAAGGAGCAGATTTTCATATTGGCATTCTCCATGGAAATTTAGAAGGAAGCAGTGACCATGATAAATATGCACCTTTCTCACTAAATGATTTGTATGAAAAAGACTTTGATTACTGGGCACTTGGTCATATACATAAACGAAATATTTTAAATGTGAAGCCTCCGGTTGTTTATCCCGGCAATATTCAAGGACGGAATAGGAAGGAAACGGGTTCAAAAGGGTGTTATTTAATTCATTTATCGGAATTAGAAGCAGATTTTGAATTTATCGAGACATCCTCTGTTATTTGGGGGGAAAAGACAATCGAAGCTTCTAGTGCGGCATCATTTCAGGACATATATCTTCTTTGCAAAAATTTAATCGAAGAGAACCGTAAAGACAATAAGGGAATCATTCTGTCTTTATTTATTGATAATATTTATCTCCTTCCTCAAGAAATGAAGAGCATTTTGAATGGTGAGCTACTAGAAACCTTGCAGGAGGAAGAAAAGGACGAAGAAGAGTTTGTATGGGTTTCTAAAATATCCATTACCGAAAAAATAAATTGGAATCGTGATCAGTTAGCAAAAGAATCTGATTTCTTTCATGAGCTTTTTACCAACACAGATCAGTATGATATGCTCGATGGCTATATTTCAGCACTGTATAATCATCCCGTAGCCAAAAAGTATTTGGATCCATTTTCAGCAGAAGAAACAATAGAACTAGCTAAAGAGGCTGAGACCCTATTAGTAAATCTTTTGTTTAAACAATAGAAGATGCAACATGAAAGTAGTGGAGGTGAAAACGTGAGAATTACAGATATTCATATTTATGGGTATGGCAAGCTCTCTAATTTGAAGATTTCTAATTTGCATGAACTTCAAGTTATATTTGGAGAAAATGAAGCAGGAAAGTCAACGATTATGTCGTTTATCCATAGCATTTTATTTGGCTTTCCAACTAAGCAGCAATCAGAGCTTCGATATGAACCGAAAGAAGGAACAAAGTACGGAGGGCAAATAACTGCTTTCTTCCCGGAAAAAGGGAGAGCTGTGATTGAACGTATAAAGGGAAAGGCAGCTGGTGATGTAAGTGTTATTTTAGAAGATGGGACAAGGGGAGAAGAGGAGTTTCTAAAGGACCTATTATTCCATGTGGATAAATCACTTTTTCAATCGATATTTTCTTTTAATATTCATGGGCTGCAAAATGTTCATCAGATGAGAAGCGAGGATTTAGGAAGATTTTTATTTTCTGCAGGTGCATTAGGAACAGATCAGCTGCTCCGTGCGGAAAATACTTTGCAAAGAGAACTAGAGAGTCGTTTTAAACCAAACGGCAAAAAGCCAAATATTAATGTAAAGCTTAAAGAACTTAAGCTGCTGCACAATGAATTAAAAAAAGCTGAACTGCAAAATGAGCAGTACTGGGTTCTTCTAAATGAAAAGGAAAGTTTAGAAAAAGAGATTAATGAAAAACAAAGAGAGCAATTACTGCTTCAGAATCAGCTTTCGAAATTAGAAAATTGGAGAAAAATTCATCCATTAATTGTAGAGGAACATTCATTAAAAGAAGAATTGATCCAGTATAAAGATATTCATTTCCCTATTGATGGCATTTCAAGATTAGATCGCCTTGAAGAGTTAATGAAGCCGCTTGAAGGACAGATTAACAGTATATCAAAAGGGATTAATATGATTGAGGAAGAAATTCAATTACACCTTCCTGATGCCCGTCTACTCAATAAGGAGAATGAGATTCTTGCTGCTGTCGAAAGATTATCTTTACTAGAAAAACTGAAGCAGGAGGAGAAAGAGCTTCAAGATAAACTTTATGAGATTCAACAAGAAGAGGTCGTTCTTCGAGAAAAGCTTCATTTAAACCTTAATGAGGAGCAGCTCTTATCAATAAATACAAGTGTTTTTATGAAGGAGAAGGTTATTGCTGCTCAAGAAAAATCTAAGCGGATAAAGTCAAGGAAGCTTGACCTTGATGAAAGATTTCATGAAGAAAAACAAAGGCTCGAGGAAACAGAAGAACAATTGAAATTGTTAGAGAGTCAGCTGCTTCCTGAATCAGAAAGGAAAAAGCTTGAAGAGGAATTGCGATCTACTCAAAAAATGCAAGATTTAGAACAAGAGCTTATACAGATTGATACAAGGCTTGATTTTCTTTATAAAACACAAAATAGTGAAAAAGAAAGACTACACAGAAAAAAAAATCAAGAGAAATATCAATTATCTATATTTTGTTTCCTTTTTTTCGCACTAATTGCATGGGGAGTAATGGAAGCAAGCTGGCCCATAATTATTATCGGCGTATTAGGGGTTTTCTACTCAATAAGTATGTTTTTTAAGAAATCGACAGAAGGAAATAATAATTTCGTTCATGAGGAATTAACCTCATTAAAAAATAGAAAAAAGCTTATTTTACAAAAGTTAAATGAGCCGAGTATGATAAATGCGGCAAAAATGGAGGATAGACTCGAAAAAGATAAAAGGGTATTGGAGAGGTTACATCAATTTAAATTCCTGTGGGAACAAAGAAATGAACAATATGAAAAGGTCATTATCGATTTTGAATCTTGGGAAAAAGAAATGGTTAAACATGAAAATGTATTAGTTGGGCTCGGGGATGATCTGTTTTTACCACGTGATTTAGCCCTTTCCCATATTGCGGATGCCTTTTTGTTTATTGAACAGCTAAAAAAGCTTTATCGTGAGCGGAAAGTAACATTTGAACGTCACAACTCGATATCAATAAGAATTACAGAAATACAAAATGGCATAGTGGATTTGTGTAATGCTGTATTAGATACAATTCCTACAAATATTCAAGAAATGGCATACATGTTAAGAAATCGTTTAAAGGTGGAGTCAGAGAAAAAAATTAAGTTAGAAGGAAGAAAAGCAAAGCTTTCTGATCTTGAAGAGGAGCTTCAAAGATATAAGCTGGAATATGAGCATTTTCAAATAGAGAGAGAAAAGCTTTTTCAGTCTGCAAATTCAGAATCAGAAGAGCAATATAGGGAAATAGGTAAGCTGGCAGATAAAAGGGCCAAGCTGGATGAACAAATCGAAAGCATACGTAGACAACTAAAGCTATCGCCTTTTAATGATACAGAGCTTAAAGAATATATGAAAATAGCAGATGTGGCCCAATTAATAAGCAGTCAATCAAAGCTGTGTGTTGACCTTAAAGAAAAGATTCCGTTATTACAAAATCGACTTGCCGAGAAAAAATATGAAGTTCAGCTGCTAGAAGAAGGCGGAACCTTTGCAGAGCTTTTACACTTATATAAGCAAAAGAAATCAGAGCTTGAAGGTGAGGCAAGAGAATGGGCTAAATTTGCCCTAGCTAAGGATATTCTTGATCGAACAATTGAAAGCTTTAAAAACGACAGATTACCCCAGATGCTGAAAAGAGCCGAAGAATACCTTCAGTTTTTAACAGATAATAAATATGTTCGAATATACCCAAAAAAGGAAGGCATTGGTTTTCTGCTTGAAAATGATCGTGGATTGTTATTTGAAGCAAATGAACTAAGTCAAGCGACTACTGAACAATTATTTGTAGCACTTAGGCTGGCACTTGCGGTTACTGTTTATGGAAGGTTTCCTTTCCCAATCATTATTGATGATAGTTTTGTCAATTTTGACCACATAAGAACAGAGAAAGTAATTAATCTATTAAAAAGCTTATCAAGCCGCCAAATTATTTTCTTTACGTGCCATAAGCATATGCTTCCATATTTTGAAGAAAATCAAGTTGCTTTCGTTAACAAAAAGGAAAGTTTACCTATTTAATTGGGAATAAAAGAGCTAAAGAAAGACTGGAACACCGCCCTTTTACCTTCGGAATTACTTGCCCAGTGTGATATACTATTTTAATAGAAAGGAGCGTCGGCACATTATGTCAAAAGGTATAGTTTATTATGAAGTGGGAGAACATATTGAACAGTTTCTCCTAATAAAAAATGCGGCTAAAGGAATAGCAAGCAATGGAAAGCCCTTTTTAACACTTATTTTTCAAGATCAGAGTGGAGAAATTGAAGCAAAGCTCTGGGATGTCTCTGATGGTGATGAAAAGAATTTTATTCCAGAAACAATTGTTAAAGTTTCTGGTGATATATTGAATTATCGCGGACGTAACCAGCTCAGAATTAGACAAATAAGACCGGCGTCCTCAAGCGACTCTGTTAAGCTTTCAGATTTTCTTGAAACAGCACCTCTCAGTACGGAAGAAATGATGAGTAAAATTACTCAATATATTTTTGAAATGAAGAATCCAAATATACAAAGAATTACACGCCATTTATTAAAAAAGCATCAGGAGTCATTCATTGAATATCCAGCTGCAACAAAAAACCATCATGAATTTGTTTCAGGACTTGCCTTCCATGTCGTTTCCATGCTTGATCTGGCAAAAGCAATCGCTGGCCTTTATCCAAGTCTTGATACGGATCTTTTATATGCAGGCGTCATTTTACATGATTTGGGAAAAGTAATTGAACTTTCAGGGCCAATCTCGACTACTTATACAGTAGAGGGAAATTTACTTGGACATATAACAATCATGGTTAATGAAATTGGTAAAGCAGCTGAAGAGCTTTCGATTATGGGAGAGGAAGTGATTATCCTGGAGCATTTAGTCCTTTCCCACCACGGGAAAGCTGAATGGGGAAGCCCTAAACCTCCTCTAATTAAAGAGGCTGAAATTCTTCATTATATTGATAATCTAGATGCGAAGATGAATATGCTTGACCGTGCTCTAGAACGTGTGAAACCCGGTGAATTCACTGAAAGAGTATTTGCATTGGAGAATAGATCATTTTATAAACCTATATTTCATAAATAACCTTATCGAAAAATCGCCATTCCATTTTGGATGGTGATTTTTTGTTGTTTTCTAAAGCAGATTCATAATTCTATTGCGGAGGCATAAAATATTTTAGTAAAGAATGGACAAACATTCTGTAGAAGGAGGATAATAAAATGTTTATTCCTATTTGGGTATACTTTGTGGCTGCAGGAATTCTTCTAAGTGCTTATATGGCGATTCGGGCGGGTAGAGAGGAACGTCAAGTTGAAAATGAGAGTATCGAGCTTGAAGGCAGGGTTTACATGGAAAGGATTGAAAAGGAAAGGGAAGTAAAAAAATCTAGTCAGCAATCAATAGGTTAATGATTGATTGAAAAAAGGTTGTCCCCTAAGGTGTCTGGCATCCACTTCATACACTTTATCTAGAATCTCACTCGCTTATTGATACTAGATATTGTTCGTGGTGCCAGGCACCTTTACTTTTGGGACAAGCCCTTTTTATTTCTAATTACTTAGACTCAGTGTTCTCTGTAGTTTCGATAATGCCTTTTAAATCTTTATCATTAATTTTAACATTAGCATCTTTTAATTCACGATCTAGCGCTTTTTGAACTTTTTCTTGGTCAAGCTTTGAAACCTTTACTTCATATTCCATTTGATCTTTCATGTCTTCAAATGATTTTTTCTCTTTTTTATCTGTTACTTGAATAATATGATAGCCATGCTCAGATTTCACTGGCGCGCTTATTTCATTAACATCTAAAGCGTATGCTGCTTTTTCAAATTCAGGAACCATTTTTCCAGGTCCGAACCAGCCAAGGTCACCACCATTTGTTGCAGAACCAGGATCTTTTGAATATTCCTTTGCTAAATCCTCAAACTTAGCACCTTCGTCAAGTTTTTTCTTCACTTCATTTGCTGTTTTTTCATCATCAACTAGAATATGTCTTGCCTTGATTTGAGGCTTATAGTTATCGTAGTGTTCTTTAACTTCTTTATCGGTTACCTTAATATCTTTAATGGCTGCTTTTTCTTGCAATAAGCCGGTTCTCATCATTTCTTTAAATTCCTCTTCATCCTTTAACCCGTACTGCATTAGAGCCATTTCAAAATTGGGCCCAAGCTGTTCCTTAATCTCATCTACCTTTGCATCTAACTCTTTGTCAGTCACCTTATATTTATCAGAAAGAACTTTTTCATAGACAAGATCGCGAAGTACAGCCTCGCCATATTTATCTTTCATTGCATCGTAAAGCTCGTCCTTTGTAATATTACCAGCTTTTGACTCGACAATTACATCTGATCCTTTTCCATCGTTCGCGTTACATGCACTTAAAGCTAGAACCCCAGCAGTTAGAGTTAATGTAATAATCCATTTCTTCATGTTGAACACTCCTAATAATATTTTTCAATATCAGATTCACAAAACCTACTATACCACAAATGGATTAGAGAACAAAAATGATATCTATTTTATCAATAAAAAAGGGTGTAATTTCCTATTTCCCATTTTTTAAGAAATCATATTATATTTTGAACCATTTTTATTGGAATAAATGTCTTTTGTCTAGAATTTGGGAATAGCCGTGATATTTGCCTATTCGAATAAAGTGATTGATGAATAGTATATGTTAGCAGCATGAAAGGAGGGTGCCTCATGGGTGCTTGTTTCGGTGGAGGCTTTGCTTTAATTGTAGTGCTGTTCATTTTATTAATTATTGTTGGTGCAGCATGGCTATAAGAAAAAAGGTTTGCTTATAAGAAAGGAGGAAACATTATGTCAGGATTTGCACATGGGGGAGGATTTGCCTTAGTGGTAGTGTTGTTTATCCTATTAATTATTATTGGTGCATCTTGGTGTTAAAAAACTGTGACATAAAGGTTTATCCATCCTTAAAATGAAAATGTAAAAGCGACGAGAAATTGCTTCTCGTCGCTTATTTTAGCTAAAAGGAAAGTTTATGTTTATTAACGTACAAATGTAAAATGCTTTTTCAATTTAATATCTGCTAATAAGATCGCATAAGTAAAACTAAGGCATTCGCCAAAATGGACTTGGCGAACGCCAAGTTTTTCTAATTAACGATAAAGATTTTCAACAAATGAGGATATTAAAAGGATAGTCACTAAAATATTAATGGTTCTGTAAACTTTAGGCTGCCGCTCCTCAGGGATATCCTTTTGAAGACATAGAGAATATGTCATCTTGTTAATATTAAATAAAATAAATATGGCAAAAATAATAAAGAAAATGGAGATCACCGAAGATTCCCTCCTTTAACAGTTGTGAAGAAAAAGGATAGGGTCTGAGCATATTTTGGAAATAGCGTTTCAGACAGCCTACTACGATTGTATGTTATTTACAATAACAAAATTCTATTAAAAAAGATAGTCTTTCAGATTCAATTAAATTTTATTATATTCTAGATTACCTTTAAAAGGGTGAAAAAGGTATCCACTCAGGATACCTTTTCATAAAAATTAATGGTTTTTGTGAAGTAATATTTCTAATCCATCATCATTTTCTTCGATATAGGAGCTTTTTGGTGCGAAAAGTAAAGTTTTTATACTAATAATATCAGGTAAACAAATTCCCACATGAAAGGCAAGCAAAATGGTAAAATAATGTACGTAATGGGGAAATATAAAACAAGCCCAAACGATCAGAGAATTAATAACGATGAATGGCATAAATAAAGCAATGATGAATTGCCATTTTGAAATGGGTTCAAAAACCTGTATCTGTATGATTGGAAAAATTCCATATCGAATGGTTAACATTTTTTTAATTTTTTTTGAATGATGGGCAATTGGCAAATAATGAAACAGTTTATGAAGAGGGTAGATTAACCATAGACCGAATAGCAATAAAATAAAATAATTGTCTTGTAATGTTTTAGTTTTAAATAAAAATTGTGCTGGTACATATGCAAAAATAAATGTGAGCAGCATTGTTAAGGAAGACAAGATAAAAAGTCTTTGAGACCCGTATTGTTTCGAAAAGTTAATCGTCTTCCAAGAATTCATCATATCCCTACCTCCAAAAGGAGAAATTTTTAATCTTTCTTCAAACTTACTAAGTTACTTTACGACGAAAGAATAAAAAAATCAATAGGAAAAAAACATAGATTTTGTCGAAAGATCATATAGAATAATAATGGTTGAATTAGTAATCAAATTCACCAATAATAATTTGATTTTTAAATTTATTTTGATGCATTTGTGGGGGAATAAACCAGTGGACATACATTATTTATTAGAAAAAATAGACAGATTAGAATATCAGAACAAGCTGCTTTTGAAAATAATAGAAAAAAAAGATCAGGAATTTTATAAACTGGTAATAAAAAATTCATTAGCTGAAAAAGATGTTAACGCATTCATTTACCTTTGTGAAGAATTGAGCAAAAAAATAGAAGAACAGAAAGCGGAAGGATTTGTCTATTTTCATCCGCTTTTTAATAATTTTACACATCATTTGCATCCAAGACTTGAACCTAAAGAGGTTGTAAGAGCTTGTATAAAGCAAAGCTTATATTTGCCTCTTATGAAGGAATTCCAAAAATACCTTTAGGAGCTAGACAGATTCTTGAAGCGAAATATCTTTTTTATAAAGCTTTCCTTCGTCTTCAATAAAATCATTTTCAATGTTCGCAAAGGATTTTTCAAAGATTTCCATGAAGTCATCCCCGTAAATATTTCTTACAATGGCCATGATTTCAATAATATCTGGGAATTTTCCGTATAGCTCTCTTAGAGGCTTTGCACCTGAAAAGGCAGCGTGTTTGTCAGGATCATAGATCTCCATTAATTTTAATAATACTTCTTCACCTTCTGCAGTAAGTTGAATGTAAGTATTTCTCTTGTCATTTTCCTTTTTAGAAAACTGCAATAATCCTCGCTCTTCTAGCTTTTTGGAAAAGTTAAAAGCGGTTGAGACATGCATCACTCCAAATTTTGCAACATCAGATATCGAAGCTCCCTTTAAATGATAGGAAATCCATAATATATGATGTTCATTAATATTTAAATCATAAGGCTTAATCCACTGCTGCCAATCCTTTTCAATTGATTTCCAAAGTGCTTTACTTAATTGTGCGATTCTTTGGCTAAAAAGCATCGCTTCCTTCATTGTGTACAATTTATCTGACATTCTATTCACCTACTTTTCTAATTCTCTAATTTCATTATGCCAATAAAATAAAAATTAATAAAGAAAAAATTTACTAAATTTTTAGAAATTATTTGGCGAGTTCATAATAATATGCTTATCTTGGAATGATGAGTTCTTTTTTCAGGTTTAAAGAAGTAATTTCGACAATAAGCAACGATTTGCATCATGACAATAAAAATTAATGTCGCTTTATTAATATATTTATTTTCTGTAAAAAAAGAAAAATTCCTTCTTTTTGTTGATTTGAATTAGGAATTTTTTAGTCTAATTGGAAATTTTGAGTTTATTAGCATATTATAGTAGATTAGAGTTTCGATAGAGTCCCTGTTAAAAAAGTCGCATAAAAAACTAAGGCATTCACCGGAAGGACCTGGCGAACGCCTTAGTTTTCTTAATAATATTTATTTTTTTATAATCTTAGCTTCTATACTTTTTTCAAGATCTAATATTGCAAGTTCAATGGAATGTAATTCCTTTTGTAGATCCTGTTGATGAGGTAAAATTTCATCTCTCCATTTTTGAATGGAGGTTTTTACTTCTGAAGAAAAGGCTGAAATGGTATTTTTCCCTTCCTTAGAAGCTTTAATTGTTGAGTTTTTTAATTCAATTAGTTGTTTATTTAGATCAAGTATTTGCTTTTGAATACTTTCTTTTTGCTCTCTAACATATTGTCTTGTTTCTTTACCAGAATTAGGTGCGGTTAATAAGACGCTAATTCCTGCTGCTGCTCCCCCAATAAAAAATCCTAATAACCATGATTTTACATTCATTTAACTCACCTCAATTGTACATATATATTTATTTTACAATATGTACATCATAATTTCTCCTTATGATTGTGAAGATATTAATAATATCTTCACATAATGCCAAAAATTTAGAGTTCCGTCTTTTTACATATGTAAAGAAACGAAAGCATAAAGTTAAATAATAGGGATATATCGAGACAATTTCATTTTTGAAAGAGAGGGGAGGGGGTCCCATATGGCAGGTCTAACAGCAGGAGTTTTTACGATTGGGGCCGCACTGATTGCCGGTGGCATTTACTTCATACTAGCGATTACAAAACCAGGAGTTTACCCGCCTAAATATATTTTAAAAAAGAGAGCTGTTTCCCTTGCTGCAGCAGGTATTGCTTTTCTGTTAATTGGTATCATCATGTCTAGTTTCCAATAAACAAAAAAACCCGCAATCTGCGGGTTTTTATCTACTATTAATCTATAATCTTATGTTCAGAACTGTTATTCTGAGTAATGATTTCAGTCGGCTTATTAAGTTTAGTTCTCTTTACAATTGTTAAAGCAACTGGGTAAAGAACAACCATTGCGATTGTATTGACGGCTGCCGCAGGTAACACAACTGCTGCAAATAGAGCAGTGAATGGGCCAGGTAGACCGACAATCAAAAAGGCTGAAGTCAAAAATACGATTCCAGAAATAATTGTCCCTACCGCTGTTAATACTGCTACGCTCACGATTGATTTTTGGAACTTCTTAAAGGCTAGGAATAAACCTAAGAATGCAAATGCAGTAATTGGTTTATCAATGATATTTGGAATTAGACCACCTGGAAATGTCGTAGTTAATCCTGAAATTAGCCCCGTTACTAAGCCTAGTAGCATGACGCTCTTTTTATCTGGAAAAAGTACAATTCCCAAAAACATCATCGTTAACATCATGTCTGGTTTCATTCCAAGGAAAAAGCCTGGAACAACTGCGTGCAATACTGCACCCATTCCCACCAATAGGGATAGGGCTACAAGATTTTTCGTATTCATTTTCTCATCTCTCCTCTGCTTTTCTCATATCTTACTATCATATCCCCTGAAGTGCTCTCAGTGCCTTCAGCGAGAAACTTTTAATTATTATAACATACATAAAATAAAAATGAAGAATTGATTTTCTGCTAATTTTTGTTTTTGAAAGCTTTCATGAATTCGGCTAGCTGACAAACTTGATCAACAGGAATGGCGTTATAAATAGAGGCTCTGCAGCCTCCCACAGATCGATGGCCGTTAAGTCCGATAAAGCCTGCTTCCTTTGCCTGTTGAAGAAACTTCAGTGAAATGTCATCATGATTAAGATTGAAGGTAACATTCATTTTTGATCTGCTTTCTTTTTCAGCGTGACCTATATAGAAGCCTTCACTTTCATCAATACAATCGTAAAGTATCTTTGCCTTTTCCTCGTTTCTTTTCTCAATGACTTTTAATCCACCTTCTTGCTCCACCCATTCAAGAACTAGCTTTAACAAGTAAATCGCAAGTGTTGGAGGAGTGTTATAAAGCGAATTATGCTTTGCATATGTATTGTAATTCAGCATGGTTGGTAAACGATCGATCGAATTTGATAAAAGCTTCTTATTAATAATGACAACTGTTACCCCGGAAGGACCGAGATTTTTTTGTGCACCTGCATAGATTAGGTCAAAGTTTTCAATATCCAATGGTTTACTTAATATATCACTAGACATATCGGCTATTAATGGGATGAATTCATTGGAAGGGAATTGATTCCACTGTGTACCATATATCGTGTTGTTACTTGTAATATGAAGATAGGCTGCATCTTTTGATATTGAAATTTCATTAGGGATTGAACGATATTTTTGAACCTTACTTGTAGCAGCAATATAGGTGGATCCGATTTTTTCAGCCTCTTGTAACGCTTTTTCAGACCAAACTCCAGTCAACACATAGTTGCCTATTTTTCCTTCAGTTAAGAGATTCATTGGAACCATGGAAAACTGCAAGCTTGCTCCTCCCTGAAGAAAGAGAATTTCATAGTTGTTAGGAATTGAAAGGATGTTTCTTAATAAATCTTGAGCCTTTTGATGAATAGCTTCATAATCTTTGCTTCTGTGACTTAATTCCATAACCGCCATTCCACTGTTGTGATAATTCAACCAATTTTTTTCAGCTTCCTGTAACACTGATACTGGCAGAGCTGCAGGTCCCGCATTAAAATTAAGTGCTCTTTGCATCATAAACCCTCCTAAATAGTATCTATCTAATTTCACCTTAACGCTGTAATGAGATAAAAGATATTATTATGGTATCAAAAAATAAAGATTTGTACATAAGCAATTATGAAGTTTCTGAAAATATATATTAATGATCGTTTAATATTGCCAGCTGAAAAATGGGGTAGGAGGGCTTGTAATGAAAAAAAGACCTATCTAATAAAGATTAGAAAAGTCTTTTTTGAAATTGGCTGTAATAAAGTTCAGTGTTGAAAATGCTATTTTGTTGTTGATTGGAGCGGAAGGCACGAGCTCCTCGAAAATGCTAACGCATTTTCTTCGTGCGGTGATTATTCTAGGAAGCTTATTCAATGTCCTGCGGGAGAAGCGAGTCAAAGGGAGACCCCGCAGGAGCGATAGCGACGAGGAGGCTCCCGGACCGCCCGCGATCGCTAAGTGCCTGCAGCGGAAATCAACAGGGAAGTTTAAAGATCCGTTCTTTTGATTGTTTCGAAGGCACTTCAGCCTTTTACTTCACTTGTTTGCTTATTTCTTTAGCCATGTTCTGTAAATCTTGCTGTGTATAATCAGAGTTGTGTGTTTTCCATACGGCACCAAAGCCATCACCACTTTCATAGCGCGGGATTAAATGCATATGAAAATGAAAAACCTCTTGTCCAGCGTGCTTGCCGCTGTTTTGTAGGATATTCATTCCTAGTGGCTTTAATTCTTGTTTTATGGCGTTGGCAATTTGAGGAACTACTTCAAAGAGATTTCGTGCCGTTTCAGCATTCATATCAAAAATGTTTTCGTTATGTAATTTAGGGATGACTAAGGTATGTCCTTTTGTCACTTGACTTATGTCAAGAAAAGCCAATACATGTTCATTTTCAAATACCTTTGATGATGGAATTTCCCCATTAACAATTTTGCAAAAAATACAATCACTCACCACAAACACTCCTTCTCCAAAGAAATCATTCATATTTTTCCCTATACTATCATAATTGATAAAAGGATAAAAGGCAGGATCCGCATGGAATCCCGCCTTCGTGAAGGGGAATGCTTCTATAAATACGTTTCTATTTCAGGTCTTTCCCTTTGATAAACACCTCATTTTTTAATGATTGTGTTTACTTATAGAGAATTGTGATCTTTGTTCAAGCTGACCATCCCCTTGTTTCTTTATATGTTTTTCAACGTATAAAGCAGGCAATTGTCTTTAACAAACACCTCATTTCAAAGTGTATGTTTAGACCACCTTTTAGGCGATCAGATGCATTAGATCTTTTTGGTTAATTAGTACTTTGCCCAATGTAACCATCCCCTTATCATTAGGAACGTTGGAAGCTATCAGCTTATATTGAAATGTTTATTGTCTGCGATAGACACCTCATTTCAATTTTGATAATTCTTTAAGTTATCAAATGGCTTGTTTCCCCTTCATAGAATAGAATACCCATTGCGGAAATTCGTATTCATTTTTTAAAAAGAATTTTTACCCTTTTTCATTCGCTTCTATATGGCAAGTTGAATATCAACTTTTTCAAAAATTGGACAAGTTGATAGACCGTTTTTTACAATGGAATTAGTAAATAAGGAAGGACGTTGATTATGACGCTTTTGCAATTAAATAATGTTACGGGCGGATATACGAGAAATCCTGTACTAAAGGATGTTTCTTTCGAGGTTAATTCTAAGGAAATTGTGGGTCTAATCGGCCTAAATGGTGCAGGAAAAAGTACAACGATAAAGCATGTTATTGGATTAATGGAACCTCATAGTGGGGAAATAACAATAAATAAGAAAATATTTCATAAAGATAAAGAAGAATATCGAAGACAATTTACATTTGTTCCCGAAACGCCAATTTTATATGATGAGCTGACTCTTGAAGAGCATTTAAAAATAACGGCAATGGCATACGGTTTAAAAGAGGATGAATATAAGGAAAGGATTGAAAAGCTACTAAAAGAGTTTCGAATGGAAAAAAGGCTGAAATGGTTTCCAGCACACTTTTCAAAAGGAATGAAGCAAAAAGTAATGATTATGTGTGCTTTTTTAGTCCAGCCTTCCCTTTATATTGTTGACGAGCCATTTGTAGGACTTGATCCTCTTGGAATCCAGTCTTTACTTGATATGATGAAAAAAATGAAGGAGAGTGGGGCAGGGATTTTGATGTCCACTCATATTTTAGCAACCGCTGAAAGGTATTGTGATCGATTTGTCATTTTACATGAAGGAAAGGTAAGGGCAAAGGGGACTTTATCTGATCTAAGGGAACAATTTACAATGCCGGATGCAACACTTGATGATATTTATATCCAGCTGACAAAGGAAGAAGATTATGTTTGATGAGAAGAAGCTTTGGAAAGAGCGTTTTAACACGTGGCTGAAAGAGATCGCGCGTTACTCACGCTATATTTTTAATGGACATATTGTTATTGTAATGGTTTTTTTGCTTGGAACAGCTGCTTTTTATTATCAGGAGTGGTTAAAAACCATTCAAGAACAATTCCCAGTTGCAATTATTATGGCGATGGCTATTGCATTTATATTAACCTATAGTCCGATCAATACCTTTCTCACTGAAGCGGATAAGATTTTCCTTCTCCCTCTTGAAAGCAGGCTAAAAGGCTATTTTACGCGCTCTATAATTGCAAGCTTTATCATACATGCATATTTGCTTTTTATTGGGCTTGGTGTTTTTATGCCTTTGTATGCAAGAGTAAATGATGGCGATTTTAAAAAATATGTCCCGTTTTTGATTGCCATTCTACTAATGAAGGTATTAAATCTCTTCATTCGCTGGAAGGTTCAATATTATGTCGAAACAAAAGTGCATGTATTCGATTCAATTATAAGGTATGCAGTCAATGCGGTTTTTCTATACTTTCTTTTCTCAGGTGCGGGATTAATATTCCTTCTTCCTGAAGCAGCGTTATTACTAATTATGCTGTTCTATTATGATAAGAGTACAAAAGAAAAAGGGCTGAAATGGGAGTTTTTAATTGAAGCGGATGAAAGAAGAAGGACTTCCTTTTACAGGCTCGCCAATTTATTTACTGATGTCCCGAAGTTAAGACAACGTGTGAAAAGACGGAAATGGCTCGATTGGGTATTCAGTAAGCTGCCATTTGCACAGAATGTAACATTCAGCCATCTTTATGCTAGAACCTTCCTGCGGGCAGGTGATTATTTTGGTTTATTTATTCGTTTAACACTTATTGGAGCAGGAATTATATATTTCTTTTCCTTTGGATTGGGTCAAGTCTTAGTTGTGCTGCTGATTGTCTACCTAACTGGCTTTCAGCTAGTGCCTTTGTGGAATCACCATTCAAACAAGCTATGGATTAAGCTATACCCTGTAAATGAGCAACTAAAGATACAGTCATTTAAGCGACTTCTTACAAACGTTTTATATTGTCAGACTGTATTATTGACGATCACCATTTTTATTAAGGGTGAATGGAAGATGGCGATCCTCTCCCTTGCAGCTGGATTTGGACTTTCGTACTTCTTTTCAAATGTATATATTCAAAAAAAGCTTTTGAAATAGAATACGTATGAAATGAATCTAATCATCTGATTAAACGTAATAAAGTGAAACTTCCATCAGTGTGGGCGGTTCTTTCAGCCCCCACTGATGGTTAGTTGAACCAATCGGGCCTTTACGGGCAGTTGATCCCCCACTTAGGTTTCTTTGATTCTCTCGCAACCTTGTAGTTGGGGTCTTACTGCCCGTTAATCTGCGATAAATATTATGAATAATAAAGGATGGTTAGCGTATGAATGAATATGAATTAAGAGCCTTATGTGAATTAGAAGAGTGGAAGTTTTCATTGATAAAGAAATCTGGTATTTTAAACCGTCTTTCAAAAAAAGCACAGACAAAAGTAAATAGTCTTATACCGGAAAAGGCTCATCAAATTATCACCGATAGCATAAAAAACATGGTAAAAGCAACACTTGTTGGTTCAAATATCATAACAAAGAAGAAACAAGAAGTTGGAAGAACATTAGAAGAAAAAGACACTAAGTTTTATGAAAAATTGTCATCCCACAAGAAAACAGCTGTAATTGAAGGGGCTGGAACAGGCGCAGGAGGGTTATTCCTTGGATTAGCTGATTTTCCTTTACTCTTATCGATCAAAATGAAATTTCTTTTCGAGGCCGCGACAATATATGGCTTTGATACAAATGAATACGAAGAACGATTATTTATTCTCCATGTATTTAAGCTTGCCTTTTCAAGTGATGATAAAAGAAGAGAAACACTCCTGATAGTAGAGAATTGGGAGGAAAGAAAATCCAGAATTTTAGAAATGGACTGGAGAGAATTTCAACAAGAATATCGTGACTATATTGATTTCGTTAAGATGCTCCAGCTTTTACCGGGAATTGGAGCGGCGGTTGGCGCATATGCAAATAATAATCTAATGGAGCAGCTTGGAAAAACTGCAAAAAATGCCTATCGGATGAGGATATTAAACACAGCCCCTAAGCTAGATTAAGCTTTGGGGCTGTTATGTTTTTCTTCGTTTATTTTCTTTTGTTTTTACCAAACTTCTCGTTACCACGTTTAAAGTTACCCGTAATTTTAGCTAACAATAACTGTACTTCTGTAATATTATCTTCAACTTCTTTAATTCTTGCTATAAGACGCTCAGCCTCCCTATCCTTTACAATTTTTATTTGTTTACCTCCGTAATAGATTACTACCGTTCCTTTTTTCGTTATTTGATAAGCAAATGGTTCTTCACTTAATCTGTTTCGTTTATCTATTTCGCTCAATACACCGTCTCCCTAATTATTTATTGTTACTTAACAGCTTCTCTTTCTTTCTCATTTTTGCATAAGCATGAAATTGGAGGGCAGCAGAACCAAGCGTTTTCGCTGCAACCAACATCGCTTTTTCATCGATATCAAATTTAGGATGATGATGCGGATAATTTTCTATCATATTTTCCGGCTTGGCTCCAGTAAAGAAAAATGTACCCTTAACATGCTGAAGATAGTAGGCAAAATCCTCTCCACCCATGTGAGGCTCTGTCTCCTCGACAGCGGTAACATCACCAATATTTTTTGCACACTCTATTAAGTACTCAGTTTCATTTCGATGATTTACAACAGCAGGGTAACCTCTTTCATATAAGTATTGATAGGTGCAGTCTGCTGTGTAGCACGTTCCTTTTATAATTCGTTCAATCTCTTTTTCGATATTGGCACGAATGTCTTCGCTGAAAGTACGCACAGTTCCGCCTATTTTTGCTTTATCAGCAATAACATTAAAGGCATTATCCGCGACAAATGAACCAACTGAGACGACGGCAGAATCGATAGGATTGACTTTTCTGCTGACGATTTGCTGTAAATTAACTACTGCTTGAGAAGCTGTAACAATGGCATCCTTCGTTTTGTGCGGCTGTGCTCCATGGCCGCCTCTTCCTTGTATAGTAATATCGAAACGATCGGCAGCTGCCATAATAGGGCCAACGCGATATTGAATGGTACCTGTCGACTCTGATGCCCATAAATGTGTGCCAAAAATAACATCAACACCGTTAAGGCATCCATCCTCAATCATTGAAATAGCTCCACCTGGTGCGTACTCCTCAGCATGCTGGTGGATCATGACATATGTTCCTTCAAGCTCATCTCTCATTTCATGCAGTGATTTTGCGAGAACAAGTAAAGTAGCCGTATGTCCATCGTGGCCGCAAGCATGCATGACACCAGGCACCAATGATTTATATGGAACGTCTTTTTCATCTTGGATCGGTAATGCATCAAAATCGGCTCTTAGTGCAACTGTTTTTCCAGGCTTGCTCCCATAAATTTTAGCAACTACCCCATTGCCTCCAACATTGCCTCTTACTTCAATTCCCATTTTTTCATAATATGTTTTTATGTAATTAGCTGTATTTACTTCCTTAAATGAGAGCTCTGGGTGCTGATGAAGGAATCGTCTTATCGAAACCATTTCATCATAATAATTATCCAATTTTGAAAACAAATTACTTAGCATATTTTCTCACTCCGATTATTTTGTATTTTTAGACTATTATAACATTTTATTTTGAGTAAATGTTAATCTAGAATAAGGACACGAATTGGGAAAGTTCCTGTAAAAGAAATGAGGAGTTTACAGAAATGGAAATGAGAAAATCTAAAATAGCTTATATATTTTTATTGATAGCAATAGTCGTTTTTTTGTATTTTTTTCTTGTTGTAAGAGAAGGGGAGCCTCTTCTATTTGATAGCACTATTAGTTCCTATCTAACTCATTTTTTTACTGAATCGTCTTACCCGTTCTTTAAGTTGTTCAATGTTTTGGGCTCAACGATTGGAACCGGAATTATTTCTCTTTTTGTTATTGGATTACTTTGGGTAATAAAGAGGGACTATGCCGGTATGGCTTTGCTTGCTTTAGCAATCTCGCTTGGTAATTTGTTAAATATGTGGCTAAAGGAGATCGTTGGGCGCCCACGTCCCGAAGTGGAACACTTAGTAAATGTAAAAAGCTTTAGCTTTCCGAGTGGACATGCCATGATGGGGATGATCCTCTATATGCTGATTGCTTATTTTATAATGAACAATGTGAGATCAAATGTAACAAAGTGGTTTGTGGTGATTATGGCTGGAATGATGATTCTTTTCATGGGAATTAGCCGGATCGTTTTGCAAGTTCATTATCCTTCGGATGTAGCTGCAGGCCTGGCCTTAGGCTTTATATGGACATTTATCTGGATTACTTTATATGAAATCGTAAAGGGGAAATTAAAGAGGAGGTGAATGGAAGTTATTGTAGACGGAGAAGCTGCTAGAAATTGGAATAATACTATCGAGCAGCTTCATTTATCGCAGATTAACGGGCAGTAAGACCCTCACTACAAGGTTGCGAGAGGATCAAAGAAACCTAAGTGGGGGATGAAAGAGCCCCCCACTGATGGAAGTTTCACTTTATTCTAAATTAAAAACATCGCTACTAATGTTGTAACAACTAATCCGATCGTAACGGGCAGAATATTTCTGCGGGCAAGTTCGAAAGGATCTACATTACATATCGCTGCTGCTGGGATGAGCGCCCATGGGACAAGCGTTCCACCGCCTACCCAGATGCCTGCAATTTGCCCTAATGCGGTTAATGTAGCGGCACCTGATCCAATTGCCGCGGCAAATAGCTTTGCAATAGACCCTGCAAGCGAAATTCCTGAGAAGCCTGAACCATCCAAACCAGTAATAGATCCAACAACAGTCAGTGTGATGGCGCTGATTTCTTTACTCAAAGGAACTAGTGCAGCCAATCCAACCCCTAGGTCATTTACGATTCCGTGAGAGCTTTCAGGTAAAAAGTCGCCAATGATAGTTGAGAAACCTGAATCACCTAAATAGAAGAAGGCAGCGATTGGGATAACTGGGCCAAAAACCTTAAATCCAAATTGGAAGCCATCAATGAGATAGCTCGTTGTTTTTTCCAGCCCGTTGTTTTTGTGAGCCAGAAGTGCAATGATTAATAGGATAAAAATGGATGTCCCGCCAACTAAAGCAGTAGCATCTCCACCTTGCAAATCCAATATATACATCGCAGCGACATCGACAGCAAATAATAAAGGAATTAAGAGGGCGAAGAAACGCTTTTGACCGAGGGAGAGGTATTGATGATTATCTTTTTTCTCAGAAGTATTTTCGTTAGCATATGGTGCAAGTCCTGTACTAGCATTTAATTTTCCTAGTTTTATATCTCGTTTTAATAGATAAAATGCAGTGATTGTTGTGACAGCTCCCATGACAATTACGAGTGGGATACTAGCATTTATTACATCTCCAACCGGCAATCCAGCAGCATCCGCAGTTAATTTTGGAGCGGCTTGAATAACAAAGTCACCAGATAAGGCAATGCCATGACCAAATAGATTCATTGCGACTGCTACCCCAAGAGCAGGGAGTCCAACACGAATGGCAACAGGAAGTAAAACAGCTCCCATTAAAGCGACGGCAGGAGAGGGCCAGAAAAACCAGGAAATCACCATCATTACTATTCCGATCGTCCAGTAGGCAAGAGCAGGTGTTTTGATTAACTTCGCAAAGGGAGAAATCATAACATCATTTATTTCAGTTATAGTTAGTATTCTGCTCATGGCAACAATGATTGAAATAATGAGAATTGTAGGAAGCAGTTCTGATATGGCGAAAATAAAGCTATTAAAAATGCTGCTGACAGACGAACTCAAAGATCCTGTTGCGGTTATGGCGATTAAGAAAATACCAAGTATACATACAAGAGTGGTATCTCTTCTCATAACCATGAAGCCAATAATAAATACAATGAAAAGTACATAAATCCAGTGAAGTGCCGTTAATTCCACTCCCATTCATTCTCCTCCTTGTCACCAATTTCTATTTCAATTCTAGGCATTTAACTAGACCCAAAATGTATTACAGAATATGAAAAAGATTTGAATTTGTGATCATACTTTTCCATAAATAATTAATGTTGTTTTTGAAATAATCAATTCATTAACAAGACTTAATAGGTCGATTCGATTTTTATTAAAAAAGATGCTATATTTTCTTTCTAAACATTTTTCTTTTAAGGAAAAGGAAGTTTACGATGATAACAACATACGAGTATATAAAAAATTGGCAAAAGGCATTAAAAGCTGAAATTATGCATTTAAAAAAGGATGGAAGTACAAAATACCGTTTATTCAATGGAAGACTGCTTTCCAATAATCATGCATTTACTTATTTTTTCGACAGTGTCTCTCATATAAAGATACCGGTTGGTTCTTCGGTGAGAATTGAATGGGGGAGCAAGAAGTCGGAAGGACGCATTCTTTCATCAGAAGGAAAAAGCGTCATTATCGAGATAGAAGAGAATTTAGGCGTTTCTTTATCAGAAGTCTTATTAGTTTATGATCCATGGGAACTCCTCGATGAGCTTTTTCAACGATTGGAAGAAATGAAAGGAAGCAAACGGAAAAGAAGCAGGATAAAAGTGTTATTAGATCCGTCCATAAAGGCTAAGCACCCTGAGGATAAAATTAAATCGAATGTCCATGAGCTCATCCTGCGTTCTAAGTATAATCCTGTTACATATGTATGGGGTCCTCCTGGTACGGGGAAGACTTATACACTTGCCAGAGTTGCCGCAAATAAATATATGAAGGGCTTACGGGTGCTTGTTCTATCTCATAGTAATCAGGCAGTTGATGTTTTAATGTCTGAAGTATCGTTATTTTTAGAGAAAAAGGGATACAAGAATAGAGGAGAGCTTCTTCGGTATGGGTCTCAATTAGGAGAGGCTATTAAAAATCGCCCCTTTATGACAGCAACGCAATTAATTGAAAAACATCATACCGGATTAGCAGAAGATAAGTTGAGTCTTACAGAGGAACGTCGATTATTGAAATTAGATTTATCTAGTTCATTCAGTAAAAAAGATACAGAAAGATTGCTGCATATAGAAAAGAAGCTTGGAAGTATTTTAGATAAAATTCGTCAAAAAGAACTTGAATTTTTAAAAGAAGCTAAGGTTATTGGTACGACGTTAGCGAAAGCAGCGAGTGACTCAGCTATATATGAAAAAGAATTTGATCTTGTTATTGTGGATGAAGCGAGCATGGCTTATATTCCACAAGCAGCTTTTGCCGCTACACTTGCAAAAAGAACAATCATATGCGGAGATTTTAAGCAACTCCCTCCGATCGCTTCCGCAAGACACCCTCTTGTTAATGAATGGCTTCGAGAGGATATATTCCATAAATCTGGTGTGTCAAAATCGGTTGAGGAAGGGAAGCTACACCCTCATTTATTTCTTCTTAAAGAGCAGCGCAGAATGCACCCTGATATTTCTTCCTTCACGAATAAATATATATACCACTCGCTAGTAGGAGATCATAAAAGTGTATGGCAATTAAAAAGGGACATTGCTAAAAGAACGCCTTTCGAGAACCAAGCTTCAGTATTGTTAGACTCATCAGGTGCAGGTGAGTATTGTATGATAGATCGATTTTCAAAATCCCGAATGAATTTATGGCATCTACTTCTATCCTTTCAGCTTATATATGAAGCTTATATTGGTGGTACGAGGTCAATTGGGTATGTAACTCCATACCGTACTCAGGCTATTCTAATGGAACAATTACTTGAAGAAATATATGGGGAAGATCTTAAGGAGGCAGGTATCATTGCCGCGACAGTTCACCGATTCCAGGGGAGTGAGCGTGATGTCATGATTTTTGATACGGTCGATAGTGATCCTCAGGAAAGGGCAGGGATGCTGTTAACTGGAAAAGAAAGTGCAAGATTGTTGAATGTAGCGATTACAAGAACAAAGGGCAAGTTTATACATGTATGCGATTATTCATTTGTGCAAAACAAAGTCTACAATAACAAAACATGGAGCATGCTTGCTAAGCATCAGCGTTTGAATAATAAGATGGTTCTTCCAAATGAGGTAGGTAAATGGATTAAGAATCAGCATCCAAGATTGCAGTGGATGCATGCAAGAAAGCTCGAAATAGTCATGGGAGATATTCTTTCAGCAAAGAGTTCCATCATTCTATCGCTTCCAATAGGGGAAACTTTAACAAAAGAATGGATTTCAGCCTTAAATCGACGAGGAAATGGAGTAAGCCTAACATTAGTCGGAACGGAACAACCTCCTGGTTTAAAATCAGATAAAGTCATTCAAGAGACGTTTCCCTTTCCTTTTATTATCATAGACAGACAATATTTGTGGCTTGGCGTTCCTATTGAAGCAAACAGAAAAGCATTACCGCCTTTTGTTGCAGCAAGACTGCAATCCAAAATGATAACAGAGTATATATTGTCCCAAATAAATGATGGACAATAGAAAAGGATGGGCTCTTTAAGCTCATCCTTTTCTATCTATAAAGTTTTTGTTTCGGGAATAAAATATTTTTTGATGTAGGGTGCTCCAATAAATAGAGCTGCTTGTTTTGATGATGAATTTTTTTCATTAAAGTATTCTTTGAAAGATAGAGAACTCTCCCAATCTTTAAATGATTGTTCATTTTTCCATAAGGTTAATATGACATATGTATCCGATTTTAGAGGGCGTAAAACTCTATTAGCAATTAAGCCTGGAAGTCTTTCTAATAGCTTTTCTTTATTTTTAAATCGATGTTCAAATAACGGTCTATCTTCTTCTATTATCGGGAAATGATTCATGACAACAAACTTAGCTTCTCCAAGATTACCTAAAGATTCAAGCACTTGAAATGAACGAGGCATGCTGAAAATCGTTTTCCTTTCTGTTTCATGTAATAATACGGCATTCTCGTTATTTTGCATCAAAATAATGGTTTCGCCCGGGTGTTTGTCCTTAATTTTTTCTAAAAAGTCAAAGGTTCCACTTGTCATATAAATATTCATTCTAATCACCCTTTCGTATATTTATCGCAGATTAACGGGCAGTAAGCCCCCCACTTCAAGGATTCGCGTCTGCAAAGAAGAGTAAGTGGGGGATCAACTGCCCGTAAAGGCCCGTAAAATGAACACAGACTAAAAGCGCCACATCGTGTGGCAACGTCTGTGTGACCCACTTCCTGTGGGCCGCAACTAACCATCAGTGGGGGGTGAAGGCCGACTAAGAACGCCACGTCCTGTGGCAACGTCGGCACTAACACGTCCTGTGCGTCGAAAAACCCCCACTGATGGAAGTTTCACTTTATTATCCTTTACTTTATTCTCTCTTAATTCAATTATCCTTGCCAGAAAAACAATTTTCGTCAAATTTCCGACATTTGCACTCTTTATCTATACAATCATTTTTGAAAAAGCTAAAGTTAGAAAGAATGGATAGTTGTCTAAATTTCAATTTACACTATAAATATATTACAATGTTAAGCAGACAGTCTTGAAAGGTGGATATTATTAATGGAAAGAAAAATAAATGATACATTTTTGAGAGCAGCTAAGGGAGAGAAAACGGACTATGTACCAGTATGGTATATGCGTCAGGCAGGGCGTTCCCAGCCAGAATATAGAGCAATAAAAGAAAAATATTCATTATTTGAAATTACACATCAGCCTGAACTATGTGCTTATGTGACAAAATTGCCGGTGGATCAGTATAACAATGATGCCGCTATTTTATATAAGGACATTATGTCACCGCTTCCAGCGCTTGGGGTTGACGTAGATATTAAATCTGGAATTGGTCCAGTCATTTCTAATCCGATTCGTTCATTAGCTGATGTTGAAAAATTAGGTGAAATTAATCCTGAGGAAGATGTTCCTTATGTTTTAGACACAATTAAAATTTTGACCCAAGAACAGTTAAATGTACCACTCATTGGATTTGCTGGTGCACCATTTACATTAGCCAGTTATATGATCGAAGGCGGCCCTTCAAAAAATTACAATAAAACAAAAGCATTTATGTATGCTGAACCGAAAGCTTGGTTTGCCTTAATGGACAAGCTAAGCGAAATGACCATTACATATGTGAAGGCTCAAACTAAAGCTGGAGCAAAAGCCATTCAAATTTTTGATTCATGGGTTGGTGCCTTAAATGTTGAAGATTATCGTGTATTTATTAAACCGACGATGAACAAAATATTTTCTTCATTAAGAGAAGAAAATGTTCCACTTATTATGTTTGGAGTAGGTGCCAGCCATCTTGCAATGGAATGGCATGATCTTCCATTGGACGTAGTTGGATTAGACTGGAGGCTTCCTATTAAAGAGGCGAGAGAAAGAGGAATTACGAAAGCAGTTCAAGGAAATCTTGACCCTGCTATTCTATTAGCCCCATGGGAAATAATAGAGCAAAAGGCTAAGGCTATTTTAGATCAAGGAATGGAATCCTCTGGTTACATTTTTAACCTTGGGCATGGTGTATTCCCAGATGTTAATCCAGATACATTAAGAAGATTAACGGCATTTGTTCATGAATATTCCGCTTCTAAATTAAGTAAGTAATCCCTATTTACTAATTAGGTAAGCATGAATTTTTAACGCAATAATAAACTAGAAACTGTTTTATATGAGGTGAACAACATGACAAGAAAGAAAATGGGATTACTAGTAATGGCTTATGGAACACCATACAAGGAAGAAGACATCGAGCGATATTACACCCATATCCGCAGAGGTAGGAAGCCTTCTCCAGAAATGCTTGAAGATTTAAGAGGAAGATACGAAGCAATAGGTGGAATATCTCCGTTGGCAGAAATTACGATGAATCAGGCTAAAAGTCTTGAAGCTTATTTAAATGACATACAAGATGAGTTTGAATTTCAAATGTATCTAGGATTAAAGCATATTGAACCGTTTGTTGAAGATGCCGTAAAGCAAATGAATGAAGATGGAATAAAAGAGGCTGTTAGTATCGTTCTTGCTCCTCATTTTTCCACTTTCAGTGTAAAGTCATATAACGGCAGAGCAAAGGAAGAGGCTGAAAAGCTTGGAGGGCCTGTCATCCATTCAGTGGAAAGCTGGTACGATGAGCCAAAATTTATAAAGTATTGGGCTGATCGAGTAAAAGCAGCCTTTGAAAGCATGCCAGTTGATGAAAAGGAAAAAGCAGTTTTAATTGTGTCTGCTCATAGTCTTCCAGAAAAAATATTGCAATTAGGAGATCCATACCCACATCAGCTTGAGGAAACCGCTCAAATGATCGCAAATCAAGCAGGAGTTAAAAACTATGCAGTTGGTTGGCAAAGTGCTGGAAATACACCTGAGCCATGGCTTGGACCAGATGTTCAAGACTTAACAAGAGAGCTGCATGAAAAAGATGGTTATAAGGCATTTGTTTATGCGCCTGTTGGATTCGTATCTGAACATCTTGAAGTACTATACGACAATGATTATGAGTGTAAAATCGTAACGGAAGAGATAGGCGCAAGCTACCATCGTCCTCCTATGCCAAATGATCAGTCGGATTTTATAGATGCGATGGCAACTGTCGTTCTGAAAGAATTGTCCAAATAAAGAAAACTAAAGTAAAGAAGGCGAATAACCGTGTCGGAGCTAAAGCAAAAGGTTGTCATCATTGGGGGAGGAATTACAGGCTTAACAACGGCATTCTACTTGCAAAAGGAAGCAAGAGAAAAGGGGCTGCCTCTTGAGGTCAAGCTAATTGAGGCTTCTCACCGTCTTGGGGGTAAAATGCAAACCGTGGTGAAGGATGGATTTGTAATTGAAAGAGGTCCAGACTCTTTTCTTGCCCGTAAACTAAGTGCAACCCGTCTCGCTAAGGAAGTCGGAATGGAAGATGAACTTATTAGCAATACGGCTGGTAAATCATATGTATTAGTACAAGAGAGTCTCCATCCAATGCCTGGTGGATCCATTATGGGCATCCCAACTCAGATGGCACCTTTTGTTACTACCGGATTGTTTTCTGTAAAAGGGAAAATGAGGGCAGCTGCAGACTTTGTATTGCCCCGTTCAAATCCCGCAAAGGACCAGTCTCTTGGAAAGTTTTTCAGGAGAAGACTTGGAGACGAAGTGGTTGAAAACTTAATAGAACCACTTCTTTCCGGAATTTATGCAGGAGATATTGATCAGCTAAGCCTGATGTCAACCTTTCCTCAGTTTTATCAGGTAGAGCAAAAATATCGAAGCCTAATACTCGGTATGAAGAAAGCTACACCAAGTCAGCCAAAAAGTGCTAGAGAGAAAAAAGATAAAGGCATTTTCCTGACATTTAAGTCTGGTCTTCAATCATTTGTGGATGCAATTGAAATGAATTTGGACCCAAAATCAGTTTTAAAAGGCTATAAGGCTGAAAAAATTCATAAAAAGGATAACGGATATGAGATTGAATTAAATGGTGGAGAAATTCTACAAGCTGATAGTATCGTTATTTCTGTTCCACATCATATAACGCAATCGCTTTTCTCCCAATTTAATTTTTTCGAACCATTTAAAGAGATGTCATCCACTTCTGTTGCAACAGTTGCTCTTGCCTTCCCTGAAGAAGCAATTGAAAAGGATATTGAAGGTACGGGATTTGTTGTATCAAGAAATAGTGATTATACCATTACCGCCTGTACATGGACCCATAAAAAATGGCCACATTCCACTCCAAAAGGAAAAGTACTTATTCGTTGTTATGTTGGAAGGCCTGGAGATAAAGCGGTTGTCGATTTATCAGATGATGATATGATAAAAATCGTTCTTGAAGATCTTAATAAAACAATGAATATTACAATGGATCCTGAATTTGTAATCATTTCTAGATGGAAGGATTCAATGCCACAATATACCGTCAGCCACAAAGAGCGGATTGAAAAGGTCAAAAACCATTTAGATTCCGAACTTCCTGGAGTATTTATTGCTGGAAGTTCTTTTGAGGGTTTAGGTTTGCCAGATTGCATTGATCAAGGTGAAGAAGCTGTTGAAAAGGTTTTATCATTTTTAATATCTAAAAAAGCTGTCAGATGACAGCTTTTTATTATTAAGTAAAGTTAATGCATACTATATAGAAGTGAAAAAATATCATTGTTAGATATTGATTTTTCTTTTTTTCTATGTTAAGGTATTTTACATACAAATTGACCAAAATGTTCATTTAGTCAAAATGATTTTTTTGAGGTGAGAGAATGGCAATCGATCGCAGGCAATTGATCATTGAAGCAGCTACTAAATCTTTTTCATTATTTGGTTATAAGGCGACTACTATGGATCAAGTTGCTAAGATTGCAAATGTTGGAAAGGGAACCATTTATACCTTTTTCAAAAATAAAGAAGAGCTTTTCGATGAAATAATTAGCTCACTTATCAATGAAATGAAGCTTGCTGCAGATGAAGCAACTAACTCTACTTCTTCATTTCATGAAAAAGTTCATCGAGGTCTCTATAAGATTTTAGAATTTCGTAAAAAGCATCAGCTAACCATTAAGCTTTTTCAAGAGGAAAAAGAAATGGGGACACCTGCAGTTATAGAGGTTATGACAAAATTAGAGGATGCCATCATTAAGTATTTAAAGGATCTGATCTTATATGCGATTGAAAAAGATGAGATTCAAGAATGTGATCCAGAGCTGACTGCTTTTATTATGCTAAAGCTTTATATTTCTCTTATTTTTGACTGGGAGAAACAGCATAGGCCGTTAGAGAAGGAAGAAATTGCAAGTATATTTGAACATTATATTTTTAAAGGATTATCAAAGGGATAGTCCTCATTTTTTACAAAAGATTGACTGAATGAACAAAATGGTCATTTTATATAAGGAGGCAACGAGATTGAAAAACAATCTATTTAAAAAAGAATTGCTCGCTGTTTTTCGGAATAAAAAGCTTCTAATTCCAATTATTGCAGTTCTTTTTATTCCAGTATTATATAGCGGGATGTTTCTTTGGGCATTTTTGGACCCTTACGACAAGTTAGAAGATCTTCCAGTTGCGATTGTGAATGAAGATAAAGGCGCATCCGTTGGTGGAGAAGAGCTGCATCTTGGGGACGAGCTTGTTGATAATTTAAAGGAAAGCAAGGATTTTGATTATAAGTTTGTAGATAAAGAGGAAGCTTATAAGGACCTCGAAAAACAAAAATATTATATGCTTATAGAAATACCAAAGAATTTTTCCGAAAATGCAACAACTCTTCTTGATGAAAATCCTGAAAAGTTAAAGCTTAAATATGTACCGAATGAAAGCTATAACTTCCTATTCTCTCAAATAGGCAGTTCAGCTGTAGAACAAATAAAAGCATCTCTTTCTGAGAATATTACGGAAACATATGCCGAAACAATGTTCGATCAAGTTAGTGAACTTGCTGATGGAATGGGGCAAGCCAGTGATGGAGCTTCACAGATTAATGAGGGAGCAGCTGAATTGAAGGATGGTTCTTCAGCATTATATGAAAATCTTTCTAAATTAGCTAAGAGTTCAATCGAATTTAGTGATGGTGTAGGACAAATCAATAATGGCTCTAAAGAATTAGTAACTGGTTCCAAAGCGCTTGCTGATGGACTTGGTCAGTTGCAAGAAGGCCATGAAAATCTAGAAACAGCCTCTAAGCAATTAAAAGATGGCAATGAGCAAGTGGCTGCGGGAATCTCTCAATCTAAAGAGGGATTAAATAAAGTAAATGAAAAGATTCCAGCCATCGTTTCTGGAACAGAACAGATTGGTGCTGGAGCAAAAACACTATCAACATCTTTACAACAATGGCAATCAGAAGCAGAAAAAGTGAGCGGTGGTTTTTCTAAATTACAAGAAAATCTTCAGGTTTTAATCAGTCAGCTTCCTGAAAATTCCCCACAGCGCTTGGAATTAGAAGCTACATTAAACCAGTTAAAAACTGGAACAAGCAAGCTTGCTGGTGCTGCTGGACAGATAGCAAATAGTAGTTCAGAGCTTGCCAATAATGTTGGTACGTTAAATGAAGGACAGAAACAGCTGCAGCAAGGTGTTAGTCAACTTGCTCAAGGGAGCCAGCAGCTTGAAAGTGGAGCCCAGGAAGTTACAAAGGGACAAAATGAGTTCCAAGCAGGAATGGATACCTTTGGACAAAAATTCGCTGAAGCGAAGGCTGGCGCAGATAAATTAGCAAGTGGTACTACTGCACTGGCAGGAGGACTTGATCAATTACAAGATGGTTCGAATGCAATTAAAGATGGAACAGGGCAGCTGAAGGACGGTGCCGGAAAACTTGCCGATGGAAACACAGCTTTATATGATGGTTCAGAAGAATTATCAAGTAAACTTGCTGAAGGTGCTGATCAAGCATCATCCGTACACGCGAATGATAAAACATTTAATATGATGGCTGGCCCAGTCAAAGTTGATAATGAAAAAATTAATGAGGTACCAAACTATGGAACCGGTTTTGCACCATATTTCTTATCACTTGGATTATTTGTTGGGGCATTATTATTATCCATCGTCTTCCCATTACGTGAACCAGCAGGAGTACCGCGAAGCGGCATAAATTGGTTTACAAGTAAATTCCTTATCTTAATGGGAGTTGGAGTCATTCAGGCTTTAATTTCGGTATTTATTCTTCTTGTAGGCCTAAATATAGAGGTTCAAAGTATACCTTTATTTATCCTATTTGCGATTATTACGAGTCTGACCTTTATTACCTTAATTCAATTCTTTGTTACAGTATTTGGTGATCCAGGACGTTTTATCGCGATCATTATCTTAATCCTACAATTAACAACAAGTGCGGGAACATTCCCACTTGAGTTAATTCCGGATTTCTTACAGCCATTTAATGCAATCCTGCCAATGACTTATTCTGTTTCTGGATTTAAAGCAGTGATTTCGAGCGGGGACTATAGCTTTATGTGGCAAAATGCAGCGATATTAGGTATCTTTATGCTGATATTTATCACTGGAACAATTGTATATTTCACAGCAATGCATAAAAAACGCTTTGCTGCTGTCACTGAATAATATTAAAACCAGCCGAAAAAATTACGGCTGGTTTTTCTATTAATATAGGAATCTAGTATTAAAGATCTTTTACACCTAAGCAATGATCACATTTATTTCCATAGCATTCATGCTGCTCTTCAATTGGCTTCCCACACTCAACACATTGTTTTGCTGGTAAATTTCTAAAGAAATCTAAAATGTTTTGAATCATTTTGAAGCCTCCTATTAATTGTTTAATTAGTAAGATTATTTGATTTTATTGTATTATAACAGATTGTATTTGTCAATATCTGTTTCAATACAAAAATAAAGAAAATGAAAAAATAGGCTCCTTTGGGTATATTAGAATTAGTGTTAAGATCTAGCTTCTTAGGGGGAATGGTAAATGAAACTAACAGTTATTGGGTGCTGGGGAGGATATCCAAAGCCAGATGAGGCAAGCTCTGGATATTTACTTGAGCATAATGGATACCACTTATTAATTGATTTTGGAAGCGGAGTGCTATCTAAAATGCAAAAAATTGTACAGCCCGAGGAAATAGATGCTGTAATCGTTTCTCATTATCATCCAGACCATATTGCGGATATCGGGGTATTACAGCATGCTCGGCTTATTCAAGGAATACTAGGAAAGGAAATGGAGTGCCTGCCAATTTACGGCCATTCACAGGATGAAATTGAATTTTCTAAGCTAACGTATAAAAATATTACAAAGGGTATGGCTTATCAGCCTGATCAAACTTTAACAATCGGTCCATTTGAGGTACAATTTTTACAGACAGACCATCCTGTTCCATGCTATGCAATGAGAATTGAAGCTGAAGGCAAATCAATCGTTTATACATCTGATACATCCTATAAAGAGGAATTTATCCCTTTTAGCGAAGGTGCAGATTTATTAGTGTGTGAATGTAACTTTTATGGGAATCTGAATGGGAAAAGCGCGGGACATATGACAAGCTTTGATGCTGGAAAATTGGCAAGTAAAGCGAATGTGAAGCACCTTCTCCTCACGCATTTACCTCATTTTGGTAGTATAGAACAGCTTAAGGAAGAGGCATCACAAGTATACAACGGACCTATTTCTTTAGCTTCCTTTCAGTGGTCTATAACATTAGTAGAAAAGAATAACTAGATTAATGTGTTATATCCTGATTATAAAGTTGTCTATGAAGTGTTTTTAATAAGGAGTGAATGAAATGTTATTTATCGATAACAAAGGGATAACAGATCCAAGAATCAACCTAGCCATTGAAGAATATGCATTAAAAAATTTAGATATTGATGAAACTTATTTGCTTTTTTACATAAATGAGCCATCCATAATTATTGGAAAAAACCAAAATACAATTGAAGAAATTAATACGGAATATGTTGAAGGTAATGGCATTCACGTTGTTCGACGATTGTCTGGCGGGGGCGCTGTGTATCATGATCTAGGCAATTTGAATTTTAGCTTTATTACAAAGGATGACGGGGATAGCTTTCATAATTTCCGTAAATTCACCGAACCTGTTGTTCACGCTTTGCAAAAGCTAGGAGTCAATGCAGAATTAAGCGGACGAAATGATCTAACAGCAGAAGGAAGAAAAATTTCAGGAAATGCGCAATTTTCTACAAAGGGAAGAATGTTTAGCCATGGAACACTTCTTTTTGATTCTGAAATCGATAGTGTAGTTTCGGCTTTACGAGTGAAAAAAGATAAGATTGAGTCAAAAGGTATTAAATCCATACGCAGCCGTGTAGCGAATATTTCTGAATTCTTACATGAAAAAATCACAATCCAAGAGTTTCGTTCTCTTATTCTAAAAAGTATTTTTGGTGGAGAAGATGTTCAAGAGTATAAGCTAACTGAGGAAGATTGGGGAAAAATCCATCAGTTATCGAAAGAGAGGTACCAAAATTGGGATTGGAATTATGGGAAATCACCAAAATTTAATTTGCAGCATTCCCACCGTTTCCCTGTCGGACAAATTGATATTCGGCTTGAAGTTGAAAAAGGAAAAATTGAAAATTGTAAAATTTACGGTGACTTCTTTGGGGTTGGCGATGTAGGTGATATTGAAAATAGACTCACAGGCTTGCGCTATGATAAATCTGAAATAGAAAAGTCTCTAGAAGATATTAATTTTAAGCACTATTTCGGAAATATTACAAAAGAGGATTTTTTAAATTTAATCTACTAACCATTCATGAGAGCGTTTCTTACGGGGAACGCTCTTTTTAATGGACAAGATCTTATTCACCGGCTGTGTTAAAGCTCAGTGTTGAAAATGCTATTTTGTTGTTGATTGGAGTGGAAGGCGCGAGATCCTCGAAAATGCATTCGCATTTCCTTCGTGCGGTGTTTATTCGGGGGAGATTATTCAGCGTCCTGCGGGAAATGCGTGTCCAGGGGAGACCCCGCAGGAGTGCTCTTCGACGAGGAGGCTTCCCGACCGCCCGCGATCGCTAAGCGCCAGCAGCGGAAATCAACAGGGATGCTTAACGCGCTTAATAATAAAAAGCAAAAACTTTTTACTATAGATCGTGCGTCTTATAAGTGTATACAAATTACTAGCAATAAAGGAGCCTTTTTGCGATATGGGAAAGAAACGCAGATTTAATGATAATGATTTATTTACTGAATTTATAAGAGATAACAAAGAGAATTGTTATCGGCTGGCCTACAGCTATGTGAAAAATTCTGAGGATGCATTAGATATTGTACAAGATGCGATTCAAAAAGCGATTCTATCATATGATTCTCTTCAAGATTTAAATATGCTTAAAAGCTGGTTTTTTAGAATAGTGGTTAATACTTCCTTAGATTTTCTCAGAAAGCATAAAAGAGTCAGTATTGTAGATGCTGAAACGATGGAGTTTATCAGTTCTGGAAAAGAAGACCATTATGAAAATGTTGATTTAGAGAGGGCATTGGATCAATTAGCACCAGAATATAAAAGCATTATTGTTTTACGATTTTTTGAAGATTTGAAAATTGAAGAAGTTGCAGAAGTCCTGAATGAAAATGTCAACACGATTAAAACACGACTGTATAAAGCATTGAAATTATTACGCATTGAAATGAAGGACGAAATGATCAAGGGGGCTAATTAGTATGGACAAGAAATTAGAAGAACTTAAAACAGAATATAAAAATATCCCAATTCCAGATGAACTAGATTTCGTTGTTGAAAGGGCATTAAAAAAAGGGAAGAAAAATAAAAGAGGTTATAAATGGATGGCTGGAACGGCTGCAGCTGCTATTCTTTTTATCGGAGGCATTAACATTAGTCCAGCTATGGCTAATTCTTTAGCAGAAGTACCTGTTGTTGGAAGTATCGTAAAAGTACTGACTTTTACAGAATTTAAGGTTGATGAAGATAAATACCAGGCAGATATAAAAGTACCAGCAATATCGGATTCAGAAAATGGAGAGTTAGCTCAAAGTCTGAACGAAAAATATTTAACTGAAGGAAAGGAACTATATGAGCAATTCAAGGCTGAGATGGATGAGCTGGAAAAAGAAGGTGGCGGACATGTTGGCGTTGACAGCGGTTATGAGGTTAAAACGGATAACGATCAAATTTTGTCAATCGGACGATATGTTGTGAATACTGTTGGTTCGTCTTCTACAGTCATGAAGTATGATACAATCGATAAGAAAAACGATATCTTATTAAGCTTGCCAATGTTGTTTAAAGATGATAGCTATGTGAAGATCATTAGCGAGAATATACAAGAGCAAATGAGAGAGCAAATGAAGGAATCTAATTTTGAAAAAGTATACTGGGTTGCTGATTCTGGTATCGAGGATAATTTGGAAGTATTTGAATTGATTAAAAAAGATCAGAATTTCTATATTAATAAGGATGGAAAATTAGTTATTTCTTTTGATAAATATGAGGTTTCTCCAGGATCTATGGGGATTGTAGAGTTTGTCATTCCTACAGAAATTATTTCTGATGTGTTAGTCAGCAATGAATATATTAAATAGTCTTAACAGAGAAGAGAGGTCCTCTTCTCTTTTTTTTATAAAAATGAAACCAACGACATTTTATATTCAAGGTTCAACTTTTAATAAAAAGGAGAATTAACCTTTTTTATCCTTTCTACTTGAATTCATAAATTTCTTTCAATATAATATATTTAGAAAATTTTATTATTAGTCTACTAAAGCGAAGTTGGATTTCGATTTAGGATCTGCTAAGAAGACTGCATAAGAAAAAATAAGGTTTCGCGGAAAAACATAGCGAACTCTTAATTTTTTCAATAAAATGAATGATCATTCATTCATAAAAGGGGGAAGGGTCAATGAATTTAACTCAACAACTCCAAGAAACGGCAAAAAATATGGCAAACAAACCAGCTTATTATTTTATGGACCAAATGAGTACATATGCAGAGCTTGATGGGGCTGTAACTAAATTTGCTGCTGGTTTAGAACAATTAGGGGTAAAAAAAGGGGAGCATATTGCATTATTGTTAGGAAACTCTCCGCATTTTGTAATCAGCCTTTATGGGGCACTTCGTCTTGGAGCAACCGTTATACCAATAAACCCCATTTATACACCTGATGAAATCGGATATATCATTAAAAATGGGGACGTGAAATCTGTTGTAATGCTTGATTTACTTCTGCCTTTAGCAGAGAAAATACACCTTGCATTACCAAAAGTAGAGAATTATATTATTTGCGAGACACCCCAAGGAAAGAGCTCTGATGTTGATATAACACGCCTATCCGTTTATCCAAAGTTGAAATCGTTTTCACAGGTTGTAGCTTCGGGAAGCTTAAGCTATAAAGGTCCTGAGCTAGATCATGATGATGTTGCTGTTATTCTTTACACTTCTGGTACAACTGGAAAACCAAAAGGAGCAATGCTTACACATAAAAATCTTTATAGTAATGCCAAGGATATTGGTGATTACTTGAATATGAGCGAGAATGATCGCGTCATTACAACTCTTCCTATGTTCCATGTATTTTGTTTAACGGTTGCTTTAAATGCACCACTAATGAATGGTGCAACAATTATCATTGATCCTAAATTCAGCCCTAAGGAAATTTTCCGAATGGTTGATGAATATGAGGCAACAGTCTTTGCTGGTGTTCCAACGATGTATAATTTTCTTCTTCAGTATGCAGAAGCATACGGTGGCAACTTAAGCTCCCTTCGACTTTGTATTTCAGGCGGAGCTTCTATGCCTGTAGCGTTGCTAAATGGCTTTGAAAAAAAATTCAATGTCATGATCTCTGAAGGATACGGCCTTTCTGAGGCTTCACCTGTCACATGCTTTAATCCGCTTGATAGACCGAGAAAGCCTGGATCTATTGGAACTTCAATCCTAAATGTAGAAAATAAAGTAGTTGACGAACTTGGTGAGGAGGTTCCAGTTGGAGAGGTAGGAGAATTGATTGTCCGAGGCCCTAATGTGATGAAGGGATATTATAAAATGCCTGAAGAAACGGCTGCGACAATCAGAGATGGCTGGCTTTATACAGGTGATATGGCAAGAATGGATGACGAAGGCTATTTTTATATAGTTGATCGCAAAAAGGAATTAATTATCGTTGGAGGCTATAATGTATATCCTAGAGAAATAGAAGAGGTATTATATGATCATCCAGATGTAGTTGAGGCAGCTGCTGTCGGTGTACCAGATCCGAATCAAGGAGAAGCGGTTAAATGCTATGTAGTGAAGAAAAATCCTGACTTAACTGAAGCTCAGCTTCTCGAATATTGCAGTGAGCATTTAGCGAAATATAAAAATCCATCTACCATTGAGTTTATAGAAGAACTTCCAAAGAATACAACAGGGAAAATATTAAGGAGAGCTTTGAAAGCTCAAGTTTTGCAAAATCAGTAATTAGCTGTGCCAGACAGAAAAATGTCTGGCTTTTTTTCACTCTTGAAAGGGTTTTCATGAAATATATCGAATTGGAACAGGTAGTAAACAAAAAGGAGTGAGGCATTTGAGTTCTATCATGCTTGAAATGAAGGAGCATATTGCAGTCGTTACAATTAATCGCCCAGATGCAATGAATGCTTTTAATTATAATACACTTATAGAGCTTCAAGCCGTAACAGAGGAATTGCGGACGAATCCTGCTGTTCGAGTTGTTATATTTTCTGGTTCAGGTGAAAAAGCGTTTAGTGTAGGAGCTGATTTGAAAGAACGAAAAACATTATCTGAAGTTGAAGTAAGAAGAAATATTTATAAAATCGGTGAGGTTTTTACATTAATTGATCAACTTCCACAGCCGACAATTGCAGCAATAAATGGATTTGCCTTTGGAGGGGGTATGGAATTAGCGTTATCATGCGATTTTCGGATTGCTGTTTCAGGAACATTGATGGGGCTTACGGAAACAAGTCTTGCTATTATCCCTGGGGCTGGAGGGACACAAAGATTGCCAAGATTAATTGGGCAAGCAAAGGCATTAGAGTTAATATTAACAGCTAAACGTCTAAGCTCTGAGGAAGCTTTAAGCATTGGCCTATTAAATCGAGTGACAGATAGGGAAAATCTCTTAAATGCTTGTTTTGAACTAGCAGGACAAATGCTTGCAAATGGTCCGCTAGCTCTTCAGCAGGCAAAGTTTGCTATTAAACAAGGGATGAGTGTAGATTTACAGACTGGTTTGCATATTGAAAGAAAAGCATACGAAGTTATTATTCCGACAGAAGATCGAATAGAAGCACTTTCAGCTTTTGCAGAAAAGAGAAAACCAAATTTTAAAGGGAAATAGAGAATACAGCAATTGCTGTATTCTCTTTTTTATTTAATAAAATTTTTTGAAAATAATAAAAAAGACTTGAATTTTGTCTATTAATAGATTTATAATTTAGTGAATAAAAGCGCCAAAGCATAAAAGCGTTCATGTAAAAAAGGGGGATGAAAAAATGATAAAGAAAATTAAGTGGTTAACTGCTGCTAGTTTAGTAGGAATTGCTTTACTTAGTGGCTGTGGAAGCGAGAATACAAACGGGACAGATAATTCTTCAGATAAAGAGGCGAAGAAAACATATAAGATAGGTGTAACGCAATTTGCAGAACACCCATCTCTTGACGCAGCTACAGAAGGCTTTATTAAAGCTTTAGAGGATGAAGGATTTAAAGACGGAGAAAACACTGAATATATGATTCAAAATGCACAAGCAGATATGAATAATACTCTAACCATTGCTAATAACTTTGTTGGTGATAAGGTTGATCTTATTTTCGCTAATGCTACACCAAGTGCTGTTAGTGCTCTAAATGCTACAAAGGAGATTCCTATTCTTTTCACTTCTGTAACCGATCCAGTCGGAGCAGGTTTAGTGGAAGCATTTGATAAACCAGGTGACAATATTACTGGAACTACAGATAATCACCCAGAAGGGACAGCTAAAACAATCAATTTTATTGCTGAAGAGATAGGAGCAAAAAATATCGGTGTCATTTTCAATGCAGGGGAACAAAATTCGGAGGTCCAAGTAGATCAAGTTAGAGAACTTGCCAAGAAGCAGGGGGCAAAAGTTGTTGAAGCTACAATCTCTACTTCTGCTGAGGTAAAACAAGCTGCAGAATCTTTAGTCGGACGTGTGGATGCGATATATATTCCAACAGATAATACAGTTGTTTCAGCATTAGAATCGGTCATTTCCGTTGCAAATAGCAAGAAAATTCCTCTTTTTGTTGGTGAACTGGACTCAATGAAACGCGGAGCAATTGCAGCGAGCGGTTTCAATTACTTTGACCTTGGTTACCAAACTGGCAAAATGGCTGCAGAGATTTTAAAAGGCAATAAAAAAGCATCTGAAATTCCTGTTGAGCTTCCAAGCAGCTTAAAGCTAGTCATTAATAAAAAAGCAGCTGAAGAACAAGGTCTTGAAGTGAAGCAGGAGTGGGAGAAAATCGCTGAGTTTTATGAAGGAGAATAAGTAAACTGCTGCAATCTTTGTTCTGCAAAGATTACGAATACAGTCTACATGTTACTTCCACATCAGTCAGAAAGGAAGAGTTATATGGCCACAGCTATCTTTGGTTCAATTGAGGCAGGTGCGATCTATGCCTTAATGGCACTAGGAGTCTACTTATCATTTAGAATACTAGATTTCCCTGATCTTACTGTAGATGGGAGCTTTGTGACAGGTGCTGCAGTCTCTGCTGTCCTTATAGTTGGAGGAATGAATCCATTTCTAGCAACACTTATTGCTTTATTTTGCGGATTTGCAGCAGGCTGCATCACGGGGCTGCTTCATACAAAGGGGAAAATTAACCCATTATTATCTGGAATTTTAATGATGATAGCCTTGTATTCAATTAATTTAAGGATTATGGGGAAGTCAAATGTTCCTCTTTTATCAGAAGAAACCGTAATAACAAAATTAACTGCATTTTGGCAAGGCCTAGGACTTGATAATGGACTTCATGCCTTGTTTTCGGATTCTGGATTTGCGCCCAAAACGTGGGGAATCCTTATTCTCATGCTATTATTAGCTCTTGTCGTAAAAGTCATTATTGACAGTTTCTTAAAAACAGATTTTGGATTAGCTATTCGTGCGACAGGTAATAATGAAACAATGATTCGCAGCTTTTCGGCAGATACTGATTTATTAAAAATTATTGGTCTCGGTATTTCAAATGCACTGGTCGCACTATCTGGTGCACTTATTGCTCAATATAACGGTTTTAGTGATGTTGGTATGGGAATCGGCATGATTGTCATTGGTCTAGCCTCTGTCATTATCGGAGAGGCCATTTTTGGAGCGAAAACAATCGTAAGAGCCACCTTTGCTGTTATAGGTGGAGCGATTTTGTATCGGCTTATTGTCACACTTGCACTTAGGGTTGATTTTCTTGAAACAGGAGACATGAAGCTCATAACAGCATTTATCGTTGTTTGCGCTTTAGTTGTGCCAAAAATTGTTGAAAGGCAGCGAGAAAATCAGCGAAAAAAGCGGCGATTAGTTCAATCTAAACAAAAAGCAAACGAGAGTGGTGAGCAGCTTGCTGCAATTAAAACAAATTCATAAAGTCTTTAATGAAGGGACACCTGATGAGAAAATAGCTCTCCGGCATATGAATCTGCATTTAAAGCCAGGTGATTTTATGACCGTAATTGGCAGTAATGGTGCGGGTAAGTCGACACTTATGAACCTTATTTCAGGAAAATTAATCCCTGATTTAGGTGAAGTCATTATCGATGAAAAAGACGTTACGACAGTGAAGGAATTTAAAAGGTCAAGATTGATTGGGCGTGTTTTTCAGGATCCAATGGCAGGAACTGCACCAGCAATGACAATTGAAGAGAATCTAGCTATTGCTTATTCAAGAACAACTTCCCGTGGATTAAAAAGAGGGGTAACGAAAGCAAGAAGGGATTTTTTCAAAGAGAAGCTTGAAACACTTCATCTCGGTTTAGAAAATCGTCTGCAAGCAAAGGTAGGTTTATTGTCAGGAGGAGAAAGGCAGGCATTATCGCTGTTAATGGCAACATTTACGGAACCGAAAATTCTCCTGCTTGATGAGCATACTGCTGCGCTTGATCCTTCTCGAGCTGAGCTTATTACGGCTCTTACGAAAGAAATCGTTGAAGCATATCATCTTACAACCTTAATGGTCACGCATAATATGCAGCAAGCACTTGATCTTGGAAACAGGCTTATTATGATGGACAAAGGTCAGATTATTTTCGAAGCAAATGAAGAGAAAAAACAAAAATTATCGGTGGATAAGCTGCTAGAAGAATTCCAGAGAATTCGCGGGGAAAAAATGAGCAGTGATAAGGCAGTACTAATCTAACTATCGAAGATGTTAACATAATAATTTGCCGATTAATCAGGGGTTGTCTCAAAAGCAAAGGCGTCAGAAACCACGAACACTATCTGCATCAATAAGCGAGTGAGATTCTAGATAGTGTATTATGTGATGACAGACACCTTTTGGGACAACCCCTTTGAAGTTTTTTCATGGATAGTACATAACAACTTGGCATCTCACCATATCTGATCCGATATTTTTATAGGTATGCATTTTATTTGCTAAAAATCGTATGGAATTTCCTGTTTGAATCTGGATTTGCTGATTTCCTATGTGTACCTCTAGGAATCCTGTCATTACAGTTATGAACTCTTCGACTCCTTCAGTATGCTTATCAGACGTATGCTTGCAGCCTGGTTCAATCTCTACTATATATATTTCGAACTTTTTTCGAGGATCGAAGGGGAAAATAGGGTAGACCCGGTAATCCCCTTTACTTTCCATAACAGGTGAGATCGACTTTAAGTCTACAAAGAGAACATCAGATGGCTCCTCCTTTATTAAAGAAGAAAATGAAACTTGAAGACCGCTTGCAATTTTCCATAATGTCGTGACGGTAGGGTTTGATTCTCCTCGTTCAATTTGCCCGAGCATCGCTTTGCTTACACCTGTAATTTCAGATGCAGCATCAAGGCTGTATCCTCTTGTTTTACGTATGTTTCTTAAATTTTCTCCAATATTTTTTTGAATATTATCCATTTTTTCCTCCAAAATAGTTGTGCGCTATAGCATACATATGTATAATATGATTTATCGATAATCTATTATAACATACATAATATCTATTATAGTAAACTTCCGAATGGAATTTTAAATTTATTTGGCTTTGTTAAAGCTTAGTGTTGAAAATGCTATTTTGTTGTTGATTCTCGCTGCAGGCGCGAGATCCTCGAAAATGCATTCGCATTTCCTTCGTGCGGTGTTTATTCTAGGAAGATTATTCAATGTCCTGCGGGAGAGCGAGTCAAAGGGAGACCCCGCAGGAGCGCTCTTCGACGAGGAGGCTTCCGGACCGCCCGCGAGCGTTAAGTGCCTGCAGCGGAAATCAACAGGGAAGTTTAATATAGCCATTTATAAAAAAGGGTGGTGCGATCATTGGCGGAGCTGGCAATGAATAAAACACAATCAGAATTTAGGAAGGGGTTTCAATCAGGTGTAAGCATTGCAATCGGATACGCACCTGTTGCCTTAACCTTCGGACTCCTTGCCAAAACAACAGGGCTGTCTTTTGGTGAAGCGGTATTAATGAGCTTAATCGTTTTTGCTGGTGCTTCACAGTATATCTCACTCAGCTTGCTAACGCTTGGGACTGGAATATTTGAAATTATTCTAACTACTTTTATTGTGAATATTAGGCATTTTCTAATGTCCGCAGCATTAAATGAAAAATGCGAAGAGGATCAACTTGTAAATAAAGCTATCTATTCCTTTGGGATTACAGATGAAACCTTTTCTGTTGCTGCGATGCGGGATGACACAGTTACGACAGGCTATATGCTTGGGCTTAATCTAATATCCTATCTGAGCTGGGTAATTTGTTCTGGAATTGGTTTTTTACTTGGCGCTAGCCTTCCGCAATCCTTGCAGCAAAGCATGTCAATCGCCCTTTACGCTATGTTTATCGGATTATTAGTACCAACTATGAAAAAAAGTGTTAAAGTAGTTTTTTTGGCCGCTTTAGCCGCGTGCTTTAATACAATTTTTACCTTAACGAATGCCTTTTCCACTGGCTGGGCAATTGTTATTGCTACACTTCTCTCTGCAGTCATGATTGAGCTAATGGAAAGGGGTAAAGAATAAGCAGAGGGGGAGTAAGAGTGAGAAGTGAGATCGTTTGGATGATAGTCGGGATGGGACTTGTCACTTATATTCCTAGAATGCTACCTTTTTTACTTTTTAAAGGGAAAGAATTACCATCATTTTTACAAGGAGTTTTGAAAAATGTCCCATCTGCTACTTTAGGGGCACTCATTTTCCCTGGTATTTTTTTTATTAATGAAGACATCTGGTTTGGTATATTGGGGGCAGCGGTTGCTTTCATTGCTGCCTACTTTGGAGCGAATGTCATTATTGTTGTCCTAGGTTCTATTGCCTTTTTATCTGTTTATTCATTTATTATGTAGCTAATATTTAAAGAAAACTCGCCGATTGGCGAGCCTTGGAAAGGCGAAGACAGAGGCGTAGTTGCACTTACACTTAATTCCTAAAATTGGCAACTACGTCGAATCATCTTCTGCGCTGGCAATTTATAATTTCTTAATGTGTGAAAAAAGCCGATTCATAAAAGAATCGGTTTTTCTATTGCTCTTTTTGTCTAAGCTATACAAGGATGGGATTTGGATAGGACATAAGAAAATGTTCTAAATATTGATTTTTATACTAAACTAACTATATGAAGGGTTGTACAAAAGGGGGGAGTGATATGGCAAGAAAAATAGGATTTTATGGTGTGATTGCCTATTTTCTATATGGATTATTCTTTTATTGGTATTTATTTTATTTTGCGGATACAAGCTTAGCATTTGAATATGAGGGATCAAGGGCAGATCCTGCAACATTCTTGAATAGCAGAGAGCTTATGCTAAGTGAAGGATATTCTAAAATTAGAGATCTATTATTTTTCCTATCTACACCATTTGAATGGCTTTTTTATTTATTTATTATGCTGCTTGGTTTTTCGAATGCTTTCAAAAAATGGGCAGAGCAGTCTTCAAAATTCAAGTTTATACAAATATCCATATACCTAATTTGGCTTTCGTTCTTTTCTTTTATCGCAACATTGCCATTGAGTTATATTAGCTATTCCTTATCTAAAAGCTATAATATTTCTACTCAAAGCTTTGGCGGGTGGATGAAAGATGAACTCATTGATTTTTGGATTAATTATGGGACGATGTTAATCATTGTACCTGTTCTTTATTGGCTCATTAATAAGAGTCGAAAAAGATGGTGGCTTTATGCGTGGCTAATATCTATTCCCTTCACACTATTTATGATGTTTTTACAGCCAGTTGTCATTGATCCTTTATACAATGATTTTTATCCGTTAAAAAATAAAGAACTGGAAGCTAAAATTTTGGATCTGGCAGACAAAGCCAATATCCCTGCTGAACATGTTTTTGAAGTAAATATGTCAGAAAAAACAAATGCTCTTAATGCTTACGTTAACGGAATTGGGTCGAATTCGAGAATTGTACTCTGGGACACAACCTTAAATCAGTTAAATGAAAATGAAATTTTATTTATCATGGCGCATGAAATGGGTCATTATGTAGAGAAGCATATTTATTTCGGAATAGCAGGCTATTTGCTTTTATCCTTAGTAGGTCTTTACTTAGCTGCAAGGATAATGGAGCAAGTTATTAGCAGATGGGGAAATGTGTTTAAAATTCCTGCAGTTAATGATATTCGCTCATTGCCGTTATTTTTAATGATTATCTCCATGCTTTTATTTATCTCAAGTCCATTTTCAAATTTTGTTTCCCGTTATCAGGAATCCCGAGCTGATAAATATGCCATTGAGCTTACAAAGGATACTGAAGCAGCTATACAAACATTTCAGGAATTAACCCGTGCAGGACGAAGCCAGGTAAATCCGCCGTTGCTTGTAAAAATATTTCGATATGGTCATCCGACCATGCTTGAAAGAATTTCCTACCTTGAAGAATATGAGATTAAGAATCGATCCAAATGAGCAGGGAAGTCTGAACCTGCTCGTTTTTCTTTATTCAGAAAAAAAGGACTGTCCCAAAAGCAAAGGTGTCAGGCACCACGAACCATATCTAGAATCAATAAAACGAGTGGGATTCTAGATATAGTGTACTAAGTGGATGCCTGACACCTTATGGGATAAACCCTTAGGCTTTCTGGTAGCTATGTTCCGAATCGTTTAGTTAGTTCAATATATTGTTTGGATAAATGATTAAACTTATTTTTGTTTCCTTCATCGATAGCATGATCGATTTCTTTTAGTAGCTTCTTTTTCTCGCTAGTCAACAGCACTTCAGAAAGCAGCATGTCAATGTAAAGGTCTAAAACATAGGATTCTTTTAACTTCTTCTTTTTCATTGCGTTTTTTTTCATCAGCTCTGTGTATGATTTTTCATTCATGAAAATCACCTCAACGCTTTTTACTATTATATGTATTTTTCTTCTTTATTCAACTTATTTTTTTAAATTTTAAGAAAATATTTTCTAGTGTTAAAATTATGAACAAATTAGTAACATTTTGAAAATATTGAATTTTAATGGTAATTATCTGGTATGATTAGGTAGAAAATACTATTTTGAGGAGATGTATAAAAAATGAATATGCCGATGGTCCCGCCATTAATAGAGGAATATGAAATTAATCCGAATACAATGGTTATTATGCCTGTCACATATGGCAGCAAGATTTATTCGCAAATTTTGGAGTTTGAGGATGAACTTGTCTCTCCATTTAAACCCTTTGAGATTATTAAGAAAAGCTGTATTTTCTTTGGAAGCAGCTATGAAGGCAGAAAAGAAGCCACGAAACAATTAACTGGAATTACCCACAAAGCACCTATTACAATAGACTCCACAAACTTCATTTATTTTTTTCCAACTACTTCAGCGAGCAATCCTCAATGTATATGGATTTCACAAGAGCATGTTCATTTTCATCGTCCTGCAGATTCAGCTAATACGAACGTTGTATTTAAAAATAAACAATCTTTGACTATTCCGATCTCCTATAATTCATTTAATAATCAGCTTTTACGGACTGCTTTGTTAAAAACGACACTCTCCAGCAGAATTGGTGAATCGGAAAGAAAGGGCTGGTATTTCATTAATGGCAGCAGGAATATTAATGCTTCGGAAAGATTAGGTAAGTATACTGCGAGAGGAATTGAGTAAAGGTAGCAGTCCAGAAGCATGAGAGTCATGCTTCTGTTTTTTTAGCTAATAAGATCGCATAAGTACTACTAAGGCATTCGCCAAAAAGGACTTTGGCGAACGCCAAGTTTTACTAAAGTTCAGCTTTTGAGTGCCGCTTATATAGATAAAATTCCAATAACTCTTGCACTTTGTTGCGGATGCGGGGATTGAAGTAGTTATGATGCTCTTCGTAGCCTTTATAAAAGAACATAAACATGGTAAAAGCTTCATCCCGTTTTAGCTCCTCAACTTTAAATTTATTACTGTTCATATAGCGTTTTACATCAGCCAGTTCTTTTTGAACAATTTTCAGTGTTTCCTCAATTAAATTTAAATAAGGCTGTTTGAGCTTAAAAGGGCTCTTGTTAATAACGATAAGATCACGATTTAAAATAGTTAGTACCATTGGCAGATAGATAGCCTGTTCTATAATATTTCGATCCTTTTCAGGGATTCTCGTCATAATCGCCATTCCCCCTATAAAGTGAAATGAATTTACAAATCATAAGCGCCTCGTCCTATCGCATTGTCACAACTAGTACATCCTTGTACGGCGGAGCTAGACATTTCTCTAAATAGAAAAAGTTATTCATACTCCAAAATAGAACACTTGTTCTGTTTTTATTTTATAGCTAAAGTGTTTTTAATGCAAGAGACATCCTTTGTCGAATTTGTTATGAATTCAGCATTTCCCATAATTGAAAATACATGCCTTATACGTTTTATCAAAAGATTAGGCTGTGTTAAAGCTCAGTGTTGATAATGCTATTTTGTTGTTGATTCTCGCTGCAGGCGCGAGATCCTCGAAAATGCTAACGCATTTCCTTCGTGCGGTGATCATTCTAGGAAGCTTATTCATTGTCCTGCGGGAGAAGCGAGTCAAAGGGAGACCCCGCAGGAGCGCACTTCGACGAGGAGGCTTCCGGACCGCCCGCGATCGCTAAGTGCCTGCAACGGAAATTAACAGGGGAGCTTAACATAGTTAAAAATTAAAAAAGAGCAGGAAAATTGTTTCTAGTGTCGAAATATTTAAAAACAAAAATAGGAAGGGGAAACAAAATGAAAGAAAAAAGAACGATAAGAGCAGAGGATCTTTATCAGCTGAAATCAGTCGCTGACCCGCAGCTAGCTGCTAATGGCAAGGATTGCGTCTATGTTGTAACAACCATGCTAGAGAAGGAAAATAAATATTGCTCTAATTTATATTACATAAATGTAGACGAAAAAAATAATCCTGTTCAATGGACCTTTGGGGAAAACAGGAATTCTTCTCCTCGTTGGTCTGTTGATGGTAAAAGATTAGCATTTGTCTCGGACAGAAGCGGAAAAGGTCAAATCTATGTGATAGACGTAGCAGGCGGAGAGGCACGCCAATTAACGACATGTCCAAATGGTGCATCAAATCCGGTGTGGTCTCCAGATGGAACAAAAATTGCATTTAACATGGCAATAAAAAATGGTGAATCATTTTCCTTAACCGATGAGAAGGACAAGAAAGAGGATAAAAAGCCAGTCCCGCTTGAAGTGGATAAAATGAAATATAAATCTGATGCTCATGGTTTCTGGGACGGGAAATACAATCAAGTTGCGATTGTAGATGTTCAAAAAGGAGAAGTAGAGCTACTGACTTCAGGGGAACATGATTATCAGCTGCAAAGCTGGTCACCAGATGGAAAATATATCGCTATTACAGCTGATTTAAGTGAGGATAAAGATGCGAGCTTTATCAGTGATGTTTTCGTGATTCATACAGATACGAAAGAATTAAAAAAGCTAACTGAGGGAACGGGCTACTTCGGAAATGTAACATGGTCACCAAATGGAAAATATATAGGTATTGTTGGTCATGAAAGAGAATTCGAAAATGCAACTCTTTCAAAGATTTGGATATATGATATGGACACAGAAAAAATCCAATGTTTAACTCGTGATTCAGATTTATTAATTGGAGACTATGCGATCGGGGATTTTCAGCAAGGTGCAGTGACACCTGGCATACTATGGGGAGAAGATAATCACAGTTTTTATTTTCTTGCAACTGATCATGGCAATACAGTTGTATACTATGGTTCTTTAGCTGGTGTGATGTATCCGGCGTTATTGGATCGTCAGCATGTATATGGACTTTCAACTGGAGGAAAAGTAGATCGTGCTGTAGTCGCTATCAGCAAGCCATCATACCCAGGGGATTTATTCCTGTTAAATGTCTCTACAGGTGAATTAGAGCAGCTGACAAATGTGAATGGAGAATTCTTAGCTGAGATTGTTCTTGCTGATTCAGAGCCTATCCGATTTAAAACATCTGATGAATGGGATATGCATGGCTGGATCATGAAGCCAGTTCATTTCGAAGAGGGAAAGAAATATCCATTAGTTCTTGAAATTCACGGTGGACCACATGCCATGTATGCAAATTCATATTTTCATGAATTTCAATGCCTAGCGGCTCTCGGATATGCAGTTCTATTTATAAATCCACGTGGAAGCCATGGATACGGTCAGGCATTTGTCGATGCTGTTCGAGGTGACTATGGCGGCAAAGATTACGAGGATATTATGGCTGCTGCTGATTATGCATTGGCAAACTATGATTTTATAGATAAGGATCGTTTAGGTGTAACGGGGGGAAGCTACGGCGGATTCATGACAAACTGGATCGTCGGTCATACAAATCGCTTCAAAGCAGCTGTAACACAGCGTTCTATTTCAAACTGGATCAGTTTTTACGGAGTAAGTGATATCGGCTATTATTTTACGGATTGGCAAATTAAGAGTGGTCTGCATGATATCGAAACGCTTTGGAAGCATTCCCCTCTTGCTTATGTAGATCAGATGGAAACACCGCTTCTCATTCTTCACAGTGAAAAGGATTTTCGCTGTCCGATTGAGCAAGCAGAACAATTATTTATTGCATTAAAGCATCGTAAAAAGGAAACAAAACTCATTCGTTTCCCAGATGCTAATCATGAATTATCAAGAAGCGGGAAACCAAATCTAAGAATTTGCCGTCTAAATTTTATTACCGGCTGGTTTAATGATTACTTAAAGTAAAGCCTTGTTAATGTCTATTATTGAAAATGCCTGTGGGGTATGCGGTCAGATTTTTGATCTATCTATTGGATCACTTTCTGAACGTGAACCTACGGGCTTTTTCTATGTAAAAATGAAATTGTCGTCGTATTCGTTGAACAAGCCTTGATGTACGAAGTAATCACATTCGTAGCGAAATGAACTTAAAATTTCCTTTTAGTAAATAAATACCAGCAGAAGAATAGAAACTTTTTTAGAAGATAAATAGTCATATATATTTGAAGGTTAAATTTCTATTATTGATAGAAGGAAGGATAATTAAAATGAGATCAGAAAGATATAAAGATAAAAAGCCTAGAAAGAAGAAGTGGAAAATATTCGTTCTTATTCTTTTTCTGCTATTTTTCGCTACAATAGGCTATTCTTATTTTCAATATAAGCAGGGAGTATTACAATCGAAAGATAAGACAGGAGTTGCTAATCAAGAATTTGAGTTTCATGGGAATAAAGGCAAGAACGGAGAAACAAACATTCTTCTTCTGGGAATCGATAAACGGGGAGAGAGAACTTCACGTTCAGATACTATAATGATAGCGCAATATCATCCAGATAAAGACTCATACAAATTAGTTTCTATAATGAGGGATACGTATGTGGATATACCTGGACATGGGAAAAATAAAATTAATGCGGCTTTTGCATTTGGAGGTCCCGAATTAGTAAGACAAACGATCAAGGAAAACTTTGGTATTGATCTCCAATATTATTCAATCGTCGACTTTGAAGGTTTTGTCCATCTAATCGATGAAGCTTTTCCAAAGGGAGTGGAAATTGACGTTGAAAAGGCAATGTCCGAAAATATCGGAGTTACATTACAACCAGGACTGCAAAGGCTTGATGGTGAGCATCTTCTCGGCTATGTTCGCTTCCGCCATGATGCAGTAGGCGATTTCGGTAGGGTTGAACGCCAGCAAAAGGTAATTACGGAGGTTGCAAGTCAATTTAAAAGCATTCAAACGATAGCGAAACTACCAAAATTAGTCGGTGTTATGACGCCATTCGTTAATACGAATATGGATGCAACGGATATTCTTTATATTGGAAAAGATTTTATCTCCCAAAATAACGTAAACATAGATACTTTACGAATTCCGATAGATGGTTCATATTCAAATCAGCGAGTAAACGGCGCAGGGTCTGTATTGGCGATTGATCTTGAAAAAAATAAGCAAGCAATTCATGAATTTTTAGCCAATTAGCATTCTTTTTACCAAAATAGGTGTACAATTAAATAGAAAGAGGTAAAAATATGTAATGAGGCACAATCATTAATTAGAAGAATAAAAAGCAGTTGTTGATAAACAAGGAGATTATGAATGGATTTCGAGGTACTTAAAGACTGGCTAACACTAGATCATATAATGGAACTAATAGAAAAGTATAGATCATTTGGCCCACTGCCGGGAATTTTGCTTCCCTTTCTTGAAGCTTTCTTGCCATTTCTACCTCTATTTTTATTTGTAATGGCAAATGCAAATGCATTTGGATTATGGTTAGGTTTTTTATTATCATGGATAGGAGCTATACTCGGTGCATTGTTAGTTTTTTTTATTGTACGGAAATTTGGTCAAAAGCGGATGTTGCGGGTACTTAAGAAGCATCAAAAGGTTCAGAAGCTAATGGCCTGGGTAGAAAAACATGGATTTGGACCTTTATTCATTTTATTATGTTTTCCATTTACACCATCTGCAGTTGTAAATATTGTAGCTGGCCTATCAAAAATTAGCATTGCCCAATACATGCTCGCTGTATTAACAGGTAAAATGGTTATGATTTTTACTATCAGCTTCGTCGGATATGATATAAAATCACTTATTACACAGCCGACTCGTTCTGCGATTGTTGGTATTATTATTTTTATTCTTTGGTATGTTGGAAAGAGAATAGAAATAAAAATGAATATTAAAATGGAAAGAGAAAGGAAGTTTCAAAAGTAAGAACTGACTAGCTGAACAAGGAGGGAGAGCAAACTTGAAAGAGAGCATTAAAAAAGAGGGTATTGAGTGGATAAAGGCTTTCGCGATTGGGATGATCATCTTTATTTTTATTCGTACATTTTTCTTTTCCAATTATGTTGTTGAAGGTGTATCAATGGAGCCAACCCTCGAAACTGGCAATAAGTTAATTGTCAATAAGATGGGAAATCAAATTGGAGAGCTGCAGCGATTTGATGTCATTGTTTTTCATCATAATGAGGAAGAAGATTTTGTGAAAAGAATCATTGGACTTCCTGGGGATAAAATTGAATATCGCAATGATGAACTTTATATTAATGGCAAAAAAGTAAATGAACCATATCTTGATAAGTATCGTAAAAACTATCAAGAAGAAGCATTTGGGAGCATGCTCACAGCTGACTTCACTTTAATGGAGGCTACTGGGGAGGAAACTGTTCCAGAAGGTAAGCTGTTTGTCCTTGGGGATAACCGCCCTAAAAGCTGGGATAGCCGTCACTATGGCTTCATCTCTATAGATCAAGTAGTCGGAAAGGTTAACTTAAGATATTGGCCGATAAATGAGATGGATATTTCCTTCTAATTTAGACGATAAACATAATTGACTTCCATTTTCGCAAGGACTCGAATAAAAATCGGGTCCTTTTTTCTTTAGAAGGAAAAAGGAAACTAATTGGAGAATTAATGTAAATATTGATATCGGAAAAATATGACCAGAGGGGAGGGAATACCTTGTATATATCCATGCCTATAATTAAAACAAAGCTTCTTGTTCCAAATGTGAAGGAAGAATCTATTAGAAGAGCGGCCCTATCGAAAAAAATGAAAACGATTTCCCAATATCCGTTAACAATTATTCATTCTAGTGCTGGCTATGGAAAAAGTACAGCGCTTGCTCTATTTGTAAAGGACGAAAAAAAGACATGCTGCTGGTATTCGATAACGGCAGCAGATGATGATATTCTACCTTTCCTATCTTATTTAATTTACACGATTCAAGCTTCTTTCCCTGAGTTTGGAAGGGATCTGACTTTGATCATGAAGGATATGGACAGATACATAAGAGAAGAAGAAATAAGTATGCTTGCTTCACTATTTATTAATGAACTGTTTACGATAGAAGATGAACTATATCTTATTCTTGATGATTTCCATCAGATTGAACAATCTTATACAGTTAATAGATGGATGGAGCTTCTCCTTGAGCATATTCCAGCCAATATACATTTGATCATTTCAAGCCGCAGCCGCCCGGCATGGAAGAGGCTTACAAAAATGAAGGTATGTAATCAGCTGCTTGAAATTACGAAAGATGATCTTATTATGACAATGGAAGAAGCGGAGCTCCTGCTTAGTGATTATTATGATGTAAAGGTTAGAGAAGAAGAATTAGAACAAATTTATTTGTTAACTGAGGGATGGGTTATTGCCATTGGTATGATTGCGCAACAATTTCCTGAGCATGAAGATCTATCAGGTCTATGTGCACATCCGTCCCAGTCCCTTCAGGATTTATTTCAATATTTAGCATTAGAGGTCTTTGCGAAGCAGCCACCACTTCTTCAGCAGTTTTTAGAACAAACAAGTATTTTCGATGAATTAAACGAAGAGATTTGTGATTCAGTATTAGGCTTGAATGGCTCTTTAGCCATACTTATGCAACTTGTAGAAAAAAATCTTTTCATCTATCGAATTGGAGATAAACAATTCAAGTACCATGCTTTATTCAAAGAGTTTTTGGAGAGCCAATTAAAAGAAAAATATCCCGAATCCAATCGAGCATTGCATGAACTTACTGCGAGATATTTTGAACGGAGAAAGCGGTGGGAAGAGGCTTTGCTCCATTATGAAAAAATCAATTTAAAAGATGCTGTCGCTTCTGTCCTAAATGAAGTGGGACCAATGATGTTAGAAAATGGAAAGCTAGAAAATCTTTATGACCGCTTAATGTCCATTTCTGATAATGATAAGAACAAGTTCTATTCCCTCTGGTTTTTGCAGGGAGAGGTTCTTCGTTACCGCTCTATGTACAATGAAGCGGAGGAATGTTACGGCAAAGCTGCAAAAATAGCTGCTGATAAAAATAATCTATTAGAAATAAGTAGAGCACTAGAAGGGCAGGCAAGAATTTATCTTGATACGACTCAGCCGAATAAAGCGGAAAGAATTCTTTATCAGGCAATTAAAATAAGAGAAAATAATGAAATTGAATCAGAGGGAGAAACGGGTAAGCTTTATCAGCTTCTGGCAGAGAATCTATTAAACTCGGGACAATATTTAAAGGCAGAAAAATGGATTAAAAGAGCACAGCTTTTGAATAATCCACAATTTAATGGCAATTTAGAGGCTAGATTATATTTAAGAACCGGAAGATTTGAGAAAGCTAAAAAAATATTGGTTCATGATAAAAAGGAAACGGTAACTGCAGAGAAATCAGTATTGCCTCAATCTCATAGGGAAACTGAGCTTCTGCTATCACTAATAGAGGCTTTTTGTGGTAATGGTATTCAAGCTAAATCCTATGCACAGGAAGGAATACAGAATGGGATTAGCACCAAGTCACTGTATGTAGAGGCTTGTGGCTGGATTAGAATGGGACACGCCATTCAAATTGTGAATGACTATGATAAAAATTTAGCCAAACAGTGTTATGATACAGCTCTTGAAATCATGAATAGGCTAAGAATAGAAAGAGGAAAAGCAGAGCCATTAATGGGACTATGTATTCTATATGGAAATAAAGGAGAATATGAAAGAGCGATCGCTTCTGGGGAAGAAGCTCTAGTTGAAACGGAAAAGGTAAAAGACATTTGGTTATCGGCTCTCATTCAGCTATCAATGGGAATAGCATCTGTTTATAGCGGACACTTCACAAATGGTTTGGCATATATCGATAAATCAACAAAAATTTTCAATCAGTGCGGGGACCAATATGGATACATGCTCTGTCTATTTTGGAAAACATACACTTATTATTGTCAAAATGATTCTTCATCATTTCTTGAATATCTCCCTCTTCTATTAAAAGAAGTTCATACAGGAGAATATGAATATATATTTAATAAAAGGACGTTTTTAGGACCAAGGGATTTACAAATATTTGCACCTATGCTGATTGAGGCAGAGAAGAAGAACATCATGACGCGATATGTAGCAAAGCTGCTTCAGGAAATGAATCTATCAAAGCTTGATTCTCATCCCGGATACACATTAAGAGTCCATACTCTCGGTAAATTTCAAGTATGGCTAGGAGAGAGGGAAGTAGAAGAAAAGGACTGGCAGCGAGGGAAAGCAAAAGAATTGCTACAATTATTTATAACTAATCACGATAAATTAATTCCAAAGGATGAAATTTACCAGCTTCTATGGATTGACCAGGATGAAAAAAGTGCTGCTCGTGACTTTAAAGTAGCTTTGAATGCATTAAATAATGTACTAGAACCAAATAGGAAGGCTAGAGGTACTCCATTTTTTATTATTAGAGAAGGTACTGCATATGGATTAAATCCATATGCAGTACTAGAGTTAGACAGTCATAGCTTTGAACATTGGATTACCTCTGGATTACAAGAAAATGAACAGGAAAAGGCAAAGGATTACTTGGAAAAGGGACTAAAATTATACAAGGGGGATTATTTGCCGGAACGTAGATTTGAAGACTGGTGTATTAATGAAAAAGAAAGGTTAGCAGTCTATTTTATAAGAGCAGCAGAAAAGCTTGCACAGCTTTATGTAAGAAATGAAGAATATGATAAAGCCATACATTGGTGCGGAAAAATTCTTGAAAAGGATCGAACATGGGAGGAAGCCTATAGACTCATGATGTATTGCTATTATAGGAAAAACAATCGCCCATTTGCTCTAAAGTGGTATCAGAAATGCTGTGAGACTCTAGAAGAGGAACTTGGAGTTTCTCCACTTGATCCGACACGCCATATGTATGAAATGATAATAGAAGCCGGAAATACTTTGAACTCATTCTGAGCAGCCCTTTAAGGCTGCTTTTTATTTTGGCTGCAATCTTCCTAGACCAAGTCGCTTCCGCTTTTCTTTGTCTAGCTCCACAAGGAAAGCTTCGACAGCTATACATCGCACGACTGAAAGCGGTAGCTTTTAGAAGGAGCGACTAGCCCCGACGTACAGGACGTACTAGTGTCGACAATGCGACAGGACGTCGCGTTTTTGTCGACCTCGAGTTCATAAGCCAATCCTCCCAGAAAGGTAAAGAACACCTTTCAGAGAGGCTCGTCTTATGCTTGAGGCCTGCAGGATCCAGGTCATGCAGGCGTTGCCACAGGACGTGGCGTAATTAGCCTGCGTTCCTTTTTGAGCAAGTCGCTTGCGCTTTTCTATTTTGTAACTCATTTGTAACCCTCATTCAATATGATTGTTTTAGAGTTGAGAAGCTTTTATTTAACTAAACATTAGGGGGAAAGAGGATGAGAGCACTGTCTCGTAAAATGGGTTTTATATGCTTTCTGATTTTAGTGATGGTATTCACTAGTGCATGCAACTCAGATAAAGCTGGAAATGAGGAGAATAATTCAAAAGAACCGGTTGAAACAAAAAACAGTGAGCCGATCAAAATCGGTGTTCTTGCATCACAGACTGGTGGGTTGGAAGCCTATGGAAAGCAAACCTTACAAGGATTCGAACTAGGACTTGATTACGCAACAAACGGTACGAGGGAAGTAGCAGGCCGAAAGATTGAAGTATTTATAGAGGATACAGAAACGAAGCCTGAAGTCGCTGTACAGAAAGCAACAAAGCTTCTTGAGGAAAATGAGGTAGATTTCTTAGTAGGTTCCTCCAGCTCAGGAGACACGCTTGCCGTACTGCCGCTTGCTGAAGAGTATGAAAAGATTATGGTGGTAGAACCAGCCGTAGCAGATTCGATTACAGGATCAGAATTTAATAAATATATTTTCCGGACAGCTCGAAACTCTTCACAGGATGCTGTTGCTGGTGCTGCTGCAATTGCAGATAAAGGTGTTAAGATTGCTACCCTGGCACCGGATTATTCCTTCGGACGGGATGGAGTTCAAGCATTTAAGGAAGCTGCAATAAAGCTTGGAGCAGAAATTGTTCATGAAGAATACGCAGATCCGGCTGCAACGGACTTTACATCAAATATTCAAAAAATTATCGATACTAAGCCTGACTATTTATTTGTCATCTGGGCTGGTGCAAACTCTCCATGGAATCAAATTGCAGATATGAAGGTTCAAGAAAAAGGAATAAAAATTTCCACAGGGGCACCAGATATTGCTGCTTTAGCAACAATGGAGCCGCTTATTGGCATGGAAGGGTTTACTGTTTATTATCATGATTTACCAAGTAATGATGTTAACAAATGGCTAGTGGAAGAGCATAAAAAACGCTTTAACGGGGAGGTCCCAGATCTATTCACTCCAGGAGGGATGAGTGCAGCAATCGCAATTGTTGAGGCATTAAAGAAAACAGAGGGAGATGCAAAAGCAGATACATTAATTAAAGCAATGGAAGGGATGAGCTTTGAAACACCTAAAGGAAAGATGACTTTCCGTCCTGAAGATCATCAGGCACTTCAAACCTTATATGCAATTAAGCTCGAGAAGAAGGATGGCGTACCTTACCCTGTTCCAGTATTAATGCGTGAACTAAGCCCAGAAGAGACTGAACCGCCGATTAGAAACTAATGGTCTTCGGAATTATTCCTTAGAATGAACTTCGGTCATGTTACCGAAGTTCATTCTTTCTATTAATAAATTTTTGAATAGTAGTAGGTGGTGAAGATAGTGGAACCTATCATTGAAACAAAAGGACTATCCATTACTTTCGGTGGTCATACAGCCGTAGATGGTGTCAATATATCAGTACCAAAAAATCACTTTAAATCAATTATTGGTCCTAATGGTGCCGGAAAAACGACCTTTTTTAATTTACTAAGTGGTCAATTATTACCGACAAAAGGGCAAATTTTTTTCAGAAATAAAGAGATTACAAAAATGTCACCAACAGAAAGAACACGTCTTGGGCTAGGTCGCTCCTTTCAAATTACAAATGTTTTCCCAAACTTAACAGTATTGGAAAACGTTAGGCTAGCGGTCCAATCCCAAGCAGGTACCCGATTTCAAATGCTTGCCCATTATAAGAAATATCGAATATATGAAGAAAAGGCTGCAGAATGGTTAGAACTCGTGTTTCTTGACAATAAGAAGGAGATTGTAGCAAGAAATCTAGCACATGGTGAGAAAAGAAAGCTAGAAATTGCTATGCTCTTAGCACTAAATACGGAGGTTCTCCTTCTTGATGAACCGACAGCAGGAATGTCAGTAGAAGAAGTGCCAGCAATTTTGGATGTTATTAGAAAAATCAAGCGTGGAAACGATCGAACGATTTTATTAATTGAACACAAAATGGATATGATTATGGATTTATCAGACTCCGTCATGGTTTTATTCAATGGCAAATTGCTTGCTGATGGAACACCAAATGAAATCATGAAAAATGAGACTGTTCAGTCCGCGTATTTAGGAGGGTTGTACGATGTCAACTCAGTTAAAGCTTAGTGAAGTTGAAACGTATATAGGACAGTATCATATTTTGCAGGGGGTTTCTTTTGAAGTGCGAGAAGGTGATGTAACAGTCCTGCTTGGCAGAAATGGAGCTGGAAAGACAACAACTCTTCGCACGATTATGGGGCTGAATCCTCCATCAAAGGGAGAGGTCATTTATAAGGGGGAAGCCATACAAGGCTTACCGACATACACGGTCGCACAGAAAGGCATCGGCTATGTTCCAGAAGATCAGGGGATTTTTTCAGGTTTAACAGTTGAAGAAAATATGAAAGTAGCTATGAAAAATAATGATGATGCAACAAAGGAAAGATTAGATTGGATACTAGAGCTATTTCCAGATTTAAAAAAATTCTGGAAAAAACAAGGAGGCCTCTTAAGTGGAGGGCAAAAACAAATGCTGTCCATTGCAAGGGCATATATAAATGAAAATGATCTTTTATTAATTGATGAACCAAGTAAGGGGCTGGCTCCAATTGTCGTTGAAAAGGTAATGGAAACAATATTGCAAATGAAGGAAAAGACAACAATCGTTCTCGTGGAACAGAATTTCATGATGGCAAGCACAATTGGAGACAAGTTTTATATTATTGATGATGGAAAAACAGTAAGCGAAGGATCAATGAACCTTTTAAAAGAAGATGAAGAAATGAGGAGAAAATATTTAGGGATTGCGTAAGGAAAGGAGGAGAAGTCATGGATGTATTAATCAATTTGTCATTGAACGGCCTTGCGACTGGAATGCTAATCTTTCTTCTTGCAGCAGGGTTAACACTAATCTTTGGTTTAATGGATGTTCTAAATTTTGCTCATGGAGGGCTTTTTGCATGGGGAGCATATAGCGGGACATGGATATATGCGACAACAGGAAGCTTTTTGATTGCAATTGCTGGAGCTATTTTGACAGGGCTTATCCTTGGATTGCTTACAGAACGATGGATAATAAAACCAGTCTATGGAAATCATGTTCAGCAAATCTTAATCACTCTCGGATTAATGCTTGTTTTGTCAGAGCTACTTAAAGTGGTCTGGGGTCCTAATCAGATATCCGCCTCACCTCCGAGTTATTTAGCAGGAAGCTGGGAGCTTGGCAATGTCATTATTATCAAGTATAGAGTATTTATTATTGCAGTTGGTATTCTCGTGTTTGGCATAGTTCAATACATTTTGAAAAACACAAAAATAGGGTTGATTGTAAGAGCGGGGGTTATGGACAAAGAAATGGTTCAGGCTCTCGGTATTAATATTCAGAAGGTATTTATGCTTGTCTTTATGATTGGAGCAGGGATGGCAGCACTTGGCGGCGCTATGCTTGGACCTTATTCAGGAGTTATCTATGCAGAAATGGGCCTAGAATTTGCAATCCTGGCCTTCATCGTTGTTGTAATTGGAGGAATGGGCAGCTTTCCAGGCTCTATTTTAGCAGCCATTTTAGTAGGTGTATCTGGCTCCTTTATGGCATATTATGTTCCGTCACTTTCTTTAGCAGTGAATATGCTTTTAATGGCAGTCGTATTGATTTTTAGACCACAAGGCTTGTTTGGATTGAAGGGGTGAGGAGATGAGAATATCAATGAACAATAGAATGAACATTTTGTACGTGATAACAGCGGTCTTTCTCCTCGTCTTGCCATTTATATATGAATCTAGAACACTTCTAATTTTATTAACACAGGTATTTATATTCGCCATTTTTGCCATGAGCTATGACATTCTGCTTGGCTATACCGGAATTGTTTCATTTGGGCATGCGATGTTTTTTGGTATAGGTGCATACACAATCGGTGTGTTTATGAAGCGATTTGATCCAACTATTCCGTACTTTCTTCTAGCGGTCTTGGTAACAATTGTATTATCTGCGGTCGTAAGCTTTGCTCTCGGATTATTAACATTACGGCTTAAGAGTCATTTTTATGCAATGTTAACACTTGCTTTCTCAGGTCTATTTCTTGTTTTAGCTGAGAAGTGGCGAACTGTAACGTATGGGAATGATGGTTTTACATTTCGAATTCCTGATCTTTTTAAAGATCGTACTGATTTTTATCTTATTTGTCTTGTAACGATGATAGTCGTGTTTGCAATTTTAAGAAGGTTTACAAGCTCTCCTTTAGGAAGAGTTCTGCAAGCGATTCGTGAAAATGAACAGAGAACAGAATCTCTTGGGTATAGCATTCTTCATTATAAGGTGGTTGCGAGTGTCATTTCTGGTGTTATGGCGGGGATTGCTGGGATTCTATATTCAATGTCACTGCGTTTTGTTAATACAAGTGTTTTCACAATGGATATAACATTAGATGCCCTGCTAATGACAATCATCGGAGGAGTCGGTACTTTAGTTGGGGCGATTATTGGAGCCGGTCTCATCGAATTTGCCCATCACTGGCTAACTGAATTGGCAAAGGTCCATTGGATCTTTGAGCGCTGGATTATCTTCTTCGGAATCATATATATTTTAGCCGTTATGTTCTTTCCAATGGGAATTGTCGGTACATTGAAAAAGCTAAAACTGAATCGTTCGAAAAAAGAGGAGCAAAAAGCTGAGGAGAAAATCGCCAGTTAGGGGGGAAAAGGATGGAGCAAAAACAGATTGCCTCATTTGTTATCCGATTTCATTTAGCAGACATCGATGAAATAGGAAAGAAAAAATGGCGAATAAAGGTAACCCATGTTCAGGAAGATATAGAAATATTATTTGAAACCATAGATGAAGCCACGTCCTACATGAAAAATATTATTGGAGATTCATAGAAAAGCGGAGGCGCCTTGTCCAGGGGCGACAAGCAAAAGACAGTCCGGCAGGAAGGTTGTACTTTAACCTTAATGTCGGAATGGCTTATGACCTCGAGCCCCTAGGCGCCGCAGCTAGACAGGTAGAAAAGCGGAGGCGCCTTGCCCCTGGAAAACAGGCAAAAGATGGTCAGAAAACTATTCAAATAGACCACTGGATATGGAAAAACAGCAAAAGATGGTCAGAAAAGAAAGGCGGTGGAGTGTTGGACATTGGTATTTTAAGTACAGGAATCTATTTACCTGATCAGTACATTACCGGCGAAGAAATTGCTATTAAGGCAGGAATTCCAAAAGAAATTGTGGAAGGTAAAATGGGTATAAAAAGGAAGACTGTTCCAGGTATAGAGGATCACACATGTGAAATGGGTATAAGAGCTGCAAAGAAGGCAATCAAGAAAGCTAATATAGATCCACTAAATATTGACGTGGTCATTTATATTGGAGAAGAACATAAAGAATATCCACTTTGGACAGCTGGTATTAAGCTTCAGGAGGAATTAGGAGCTCATAATGCATGGGCTTTTGATACAGCCCTTCGCTGTGGAACGACTGTCATGGCTTTAAAGGTAGCAAAAAACCTAATGATTGCAGACCCGGAGATTAACACAGTACTTCTTGCTGGCGGATACAGGAATGGTGATTTTATAGATTACAAAAATCCAAGGACAAGATTTATGTATAATCTTGGTGCTGGCGGGGGCGCGATTATTTTACAAAAAGGACTTAAAAAAAATTGTCTCTTAGAAACTGAGATCATGACAGATGGTTCTTTTTCCGAGGATGTTGTCGTTGTAGCAGGTGGAACGAAATATCCTTTAACTAGTACTGCGTTGGAGGAAGGTCGCTATCAATTGGATGTTCTTGATCCTGCAGGTATGAAGGCGCGTTTAGAGCAAAAGTCTATGAGCAATTTTTTGAATGTTATTCGTAAATCTGTCCACAAAAGCGGATATTCCGAAAAAGATATTTCCTATGTTGGGATGCTTCATATGAAAAAGTCAGCACATGAATATGTATTAAAGGAGTTAGGTCTTTCTGAAGATGCTTCAATTTATTTAGAAGATTATGGCCATATTGGTCAAATTGATCAAATCTTGTCGCTGGAACTAGCTGAAAAATCGGGAAAATTAAATAACGGTGATGTTGCAGTTCTAGTAAGTGCAGGCATAGGTTATGCCTGGGGTGCTTCCACAATAAAATGGGGAGAGGAGATAGTAGAATGAATGAAATCATGATAAAAGAAGTTGAACTGCCTAATGGGGAAACGATTAGCTATCGGGAAAGATTAGGGGGGAGTCAAAACATTCTGCTCGTTCATGGAAATATGAATTCCTCTATGCATTGGGATGTTGTTCTAGAAAAAATGGACCCAAAATATAAACTTTATGCTTTGGATCAGAGGGGTTTTGGCCTTTCAAGCTATCATAAACCATTCCATTCAATTAAAGAGCTTGCTGAAGATCTTAAGTATTTTATAGAAGCAATTGGACTTAAAGACTTTACAATTGTTGGGTGGTCTTTAGGTGGAGCTGTTTGTATGCAGTATGTAGCTGATAATCCCGATGTTTGCGATAAAATGATTTTGCTTGCATCTGGATCTACAAGGGGATATCCTCTCTTTGAATCAAATGAAAATGGCTTTCCGGATTTAACGAAGCGTGTCCAATCGTATGATCAAACAAAACGCGAGAAAACCAAGGTCGTGACAACTGAGCATGCGTATGCAACGAGAAATCGTGAATTTTTAAGAATGGTTTACGATGCCGTCATTTATACAAAAAACAAACCAGATCCAGAGAGATATGAAGAATATATTGATGACATGCTCACACAAAGGAATTATGCTGAAATCCTGCATGCATTAAATACATTTAACATTAGTAAGGAATTCAATGGACTAACAGAAGGAACAGGTGAAGCAGAAAAAATTAAAATTCCGACACTCGTACTGTATGGAGATCGTGATTTGGTGATTACGAAGGAAATGAATGAAGAGATTGTGGATGACATAGGAGAGAATGCTTTCTTTGTCGAATTAAAAGATTGCGGACATTCACCACTCATCGATGATTTGGAGCAGCTGCTTCAAGCAATGTCGGAATTTTTGGATAAATAATGGAGGACATTACATGAGACTTAAAGATAAAGTAGCTATTATTACAGGTGCTGCGAATGGGATTGGTTTTGCAGCAGCAGAGACGTTTGCTCGCGAAGGAGCGTCTGTAGCACTGGCTGATTATGATGCAGAATTAGGTAAGGCAAGAGCTGGGGAGCTGCAAGACAAGGGGTTTAGTGTGGAGTTCTTCCAGGTAAATGTTGCTGAAAGAGAAAGTATTGATCAGATGGTTACGGCTGTAAAAGATTCATTTGGAAAAATTGATATTTTAGTTAATAATGCAGGGATTACAAGAGATGGAATGCTCTCGAAATTATCAAGTGAAGATTTTCAGTCCGTGCTTGATGTGAATCTAACTGGAGTTTTCCATTGCACCCAAGCGGTACTGCCTGCCATGCTCGAACAGGGAAAAGGAAAAATTATAAACACCTCATCTGTTTCAGGAGTGTATGGCAATATTGGGCAAACGAATTATGCTGCAACGAAAGCAGGAGTAGTTGGGATGACCAAGACTTGGGCAAAGGAATTGGGTCGTAAAGGAATTAATGTGAATGCAGTTGCTCCAGGGTTTATTTATACGGGAATGACAGCTAAAGTTCCCGAAAAGGTAATTGGGCAAATGCAAATGATGATCCCTTTAGGACGACTAGGTAACCCGGAGGATATTGCCAATGCCTACCTTTTCCTCGCTTCAAACGAATCAGATTATGTCAATGGCACCGTCTTGCATGTCGATGGCGGGATTATGATGTGAAAAAATGAGGCTCCAAAATATATGGTTTCCATTAGGGGAATAGAGTTTTAGTAATAAGATTTACCGTGAAATAGACATTAGATTTAAAAATATTTATTTTAGTAAAGAGCATCAATTGGTGCTCTTTTTCGTTCCTTTACGAGGCGCTTCCGATCTTCTATGTAACTAAGATGTAACTCTTCTATCCTACAATAAAATTATCTTGGAAGAAGGAGAGATTGTTGTGGGGTGGGAACTTGATTGGCTGGAGAATAGAGCGAGATTAACACCGGATTCTATTGCACTTATTGAAGCCGAAAAAAATCAAATGCTTACATATAAAGAAATTAATAACCGGGCAAATGGATTAGCAGGTTGGTTAGCCGATCAAGGGATAGGAAAAGGAGACCGTGTGGCCTTACTATCACCAAATCATATAAGTTATTTTGATTTGTTATTTGCTTGCGGAAAGCTAGGTGCGATTTTTGTACCAGTAAATTGGCGCTTATCTAGTGAGGAAATTAAATATATTCTTCAAGATTGCACACCTAAAATAATAGGATGCCATTCAAATTTTTCTAATATTGTTATGAAAGTCACCAATAAGCATTCTAAAATGATTCAAACAAATAGTGATCGATATGAGCAAATAGTAAAAAACAAAATAGAAGGAATGGAAAAAACAGCATTCCTGGAAACAGATCCTCTTATTATCATTTACACTGGAGGTACAACTGGTAAACCAAAAGGAGTCGTCCTTTCACACCAATCCATTATTTGGAATGCAATAAATACAATCATTAGCTGGGGATTAAATGAAAAGGATGTAACATTAACTTATTTGCCATTATTCCATACAGGTGGATTAAATGCGCTTTCTATTCCACTACTCATGAGTGGGGGAAAAGTAGTTATTGCAGATCAATTTGATCCCGTCCAAGCAATGGATTATTTAAATTCTTATAAATGTACAATTGTCTTATTCGTTCCTACTATGTACCATATGATCAGCGAAAAGCCAGAATTTAGCTATGCTTCCTTCCCTTTTACTAAAACTTTTTTATCTGGGGGAGCACCATGTCCTCTAGAAATCTATGCAAAATTTAAAAACAAGGGGCTCCAGTTTAAAGAAGGATACGGACTAACAGAGGCAGGACCGAATAACTTTTTTATAGGTTTAGAGGATGCAGATAGGAAAAGAGGGTCTGTTGGCAAGCCGATGATTATTAATGAAGTAAAGATTGTTAAAGAAGATGGAACAGAGGCAAGAGAAAATGAAACAGGTGAGCTGCTGATTAAAGGGAAACATACATTCAGCCATTATTGGAATAATGAAGAAGCTACGAAGGATGCGAAAAAAAATGATTGGCTTCATACTGGAGATTTAGCTAGAAAGGATTCAGAGGGCTATTATTACATCGTAGGAAGAAAAAAAGAGATTATCATTACCGGTGGGGAAAATGTGTATCCATTAGAAATAGAGCAATGGTTGTCAGCACACCCGGACATAAATGAAGCTGCGGTTATTGGCCTTCCAGACGAAAAATGGGGAGAACGGGTTTCAGCTTTCATTAGTTTAAAAGTGGATGGAGCTTTGACAGTAGAGGAAGTTCAAATGTATTGCCGTTCTAAACTAGGAAGCTATAAGATTCCAAGAACTATAGTGATTCTAGATGAACTTCCTAAGACTCATGTAGGCAAGGTGGATAAAAAAGAATTAAAAAGGATTGGTATTCAATTTCAAATAGAAAAATAGATAAGAAAAGCACGAAGAAATTTGTTTTTTATTCTTCGTGTTTTTCTTTATTACGTGTAGGTCTAATAAAACTTCCAATTACTACTAGTCCCGCACCAACTGTTGTCATTGTGTAAAAAACTGCAGTTGATTCTAAATATCCTAATGGATAGACAATGGCACTAAATAAAATCCCTAAACCTACACAACTTACACAATAACCAATTAACGTCCGATTCATAATAAATATCCTTTCTTTTATTAATAATTAAATTTATTAAATATTAATCTTAGAATTCAATCTCAAAAAAAGGATAATCATCTTCTTCTATAAGGGGTGACAATCCTAATTTCTGATAAAATTGAACGGCATTTGGACTTGAGTTCCATTGCAACCAAGATGTTTCATTTTCGATTGCCCATTCTTGAATAGCTTTAAATATATTTGAAGCAATTCCTATTTTTCGATATTCAGGGAGAACAAATAAATCATTCATTCTACTTGTTTTTTTTCCCATTCTTAAGTGAAAGCCATAGTCTTGTAACCATCCATAACCGACAATTCTTTTTTCTATAATTGCTACAGGTATGTAATGCTGGGGATTGTCCAACATATTTAAAAATCTTTGTTTCGTATTGTGTTCACTATCTGTTTTTCCCATTGAAAACAGAAGGTACCATAACTCTGACCAATCACTAGAACAAGCTTTTCTAATCTCCATCTACTCACCTCGAACTATTTATCTCAGAATAACGGGCTGAAACCACTTCGTTGCTATCTCTTGTTGAAACAGTTCACACTATCTATTTCTTTGTGGAAAATCCATTTCCCTTCTTATTCACTCTTAGAATATAGGAATATATGTAAATAAATTGTTTCCATTAATCTTACAGAACTCAATTTAATATACTGTACGGCTTCTGTGATAATATATTCATAGAATAAGTTCGTTTTTTTAGCTAATAGGAAAGTTTAAGTTTATTAACGTACTAAAGTAACGTGTGTGTTCAATTAAATATCTGCTAATAAGATCGCATAAGAAAAACTAAGGCATTCGCCAATAAGGACTTGGCGAACGCCAAGTTTTTCTAAGAAAGGATGAGAGACTGATTATGTCGGTGCGATTATTGATCGGCCGTTCGGGCAGCGGCAAAACGGAGTACTGTCTGAATGAAATTCGTGATGAGCTAAAAAGAAAACCAGATGGAAGCACGCCCATCATTTATTTAGTGCCAGAACAAATGACATTCTTATCAGAATATAAGCTGATTACAACACCTGACCTTGGCGGGATGATCCGTTGCCAGGTCTATTCATTCACCCGTCTAGCATGGAGAATTTTACAGGAAACCGGCGGCATGAACCGTTATCATATTAATAGCGTTGGCATTAGTATGCTAATTCGAAAAATTATCGATGAAAAAAAAGAAGAGCTAAAGCTTTTTCAACGTGCTGCAGATAAAAATGGTTTTATCCAGCAGATTGAACAAATTATTACAGAATTCAAAAGGTATTGTGTTAAACCGGAAGAGCTGGCTGAAAGACACGACCAATTATCAACAGAGGAACAATCAAATAATGCCCTTCAGGATAAGCTTCACGATCTTGAACTCATCTATAAAACATTTGAAGAATCGATTATTAATAAATATTTAGATTCTGAGGATTATTTTCGTCTTCTGTCTGAAAAAGCGTTAGAATCAGCTTATTTAAAAAACGCAGAAGTATATATTGATGGATTTTATAGCTTTACCCCTCAGGAATATATGATTGTTGAGCAGTTAATGAAGCTATGCAAAAAAGTAACCATTACCCTGACGCTTGATCGGCCATTTAAGCAAAATTCACCTGATGAGCTGCACTTATTTAGAATGTCTGGTGAGAATTGTCAGACAATCTATGAAATAGCTACAGCAAATGGACTTCAAATGGAGGAAATATTGCTTTCCGATCAGAAAAGATGGGAAAAGCCGTCCCTACAGCATCTTGAAGCAAATTTTGATACTCGGCCTGCTATTGGCTACAAAGGAGAAACAGCTGTTCACATTGGTCAAGCTGTTAATCGTCGAGCAGAAATCGAGGGAATCGCAAGGAAAATTAATCAGCTTGTCCGTATAGAAGGCATGAGATATCGAAATATAGCCATCCTTTTACGAAATGGACAAGACTATCATGACCTAATCGAAACGGTTTTCCAAGACTATCAAATCCCTGTTTTTATTGACCAAAAAAGGACAATGCTGAATCATCCTCTAGTTGAATTAATCCGTTCCACGCTCGAGGTCATTAACGGAAACTGGCGCTACGAGCCGATTTTTAGAGCGGTAAAAACAGAATTAATTTTTCCAGTAAAATTAAATAACACTTTAATACGAGAACAAATGGATAGACTCGAAAATTATGTTTTGGCCAAGGGGATTCAAGGAGATAAATGGACGAATAAGAAAAGGTGGATTTACCGGAGAATCATGGGATTAGAATTTGATTCCTTCGTTCAAACGGATGTCGAAAAAGAAATTGAGCAGGAGCTTAATGATTTAAGGGATATGATTACTGGTCCAATTCTAAGATTGTCACGGCGCTTAAACAAAGCGAAATTCGGCCGTCAATTTTGTGAAGCAGTTTATTTATATCTTGAGGAACTGGATGTTCCGGCTAAAATAGAACAATGGAAGAATTCGGAAGAGGAAAAAGGGAATCTAGTAAAATCAAGAGAACATGGACAAGTATGGAATGCCATCATGGAGCTTCTAGATCAATATGTAGAAATGCTTGGTGAAGATGAGGTATCGCAAAAGCAGTTTGCTTCAATCCTTGATGCTGGAATGGAGACTCTTCGCTTTTCACTTGTCCCTCCTTCTTTAGATCAGGTAGTTGCAGCTGATATGGTAAATTCTCGGCTTTCAGATATTAGGGCTGCATTTATTATTGGGATGAATGAAGGAATTCTTCCATCTAAGTTTTCAGAGGACGGAGTATTTGCAGATGATGATAGAGAGAAGCTCCTTTCAAATGGAATGAAAATTGCTCCATCAGGCAGAACTCGTCTTCTCGATGAAGATTTTATCGCTTATAAAGCATTTGTAACTCCATCGGAATGGCTTTTTATAAGCTATCCGCTTGCGAATGAGGAAGGAAAGGCATTAATGCCTTCATCCTATATAAAAAGATTACAGGATTTACTGCCGGAATGTAAACAGCATTATTATTTAGCAGACCTCGCTGAACTGCCTGAAGTTGAACAGCTGGAGTATGTATCCAGCTTAAATACGACGCTCGCCTATTTAACATCACAACTGCAGCTTAAAAAGAGAAATTATCCAATTTATGATTTCTGGTGGGATATTTATAATTTCTATCTTAAAAATGAGAGCTGGAAAAGAAATGTCCAAAAGGTTCTTTCTAGCCTTAACTATGAGAATCAAACACGAAAATTAAATGAACATATTAGTCAAGATTTATATGGAGATACCATTCATGCTAGTGTTTCTCGAATGGAATTATTCCATGGTTGTCCGTTTTCACATTTTGTCCAGCACGGACTAAAACTTAGGGAGCGGCAGATTTTCCGTCTAGAAGCTCCTGATATCGGTGAATTATTCCATGCTGCACTTAAATACATTGCAGAAACTGTTATGAATAAAAGGATGTCATGGACAGAATTAACAAGGCAGCAATGTGAAATTCTCGCACAAGAAGCAATTGAAATGCTTGCACCAAAACTGCAAAATGAAATATTGTTAAGCTCCAATCGCCATTACTATATAAAAAGAAAGCTAGAGCAAATTATTAGCAGGGCATCATTTATATTAAGCGAACATGCAAAGGCAAGCGGCTTTTCACCGGTTGGGCTAGAGCTTGGATTCGGGCCCGGGCCAAAAGCTGATCTTCCACCACTTTCCTTCCCACTTAAAAATGGGACTAAAATGGAGCTTGTCGGAAGAATTGACCGTATCGACAAGGCGCAGGAAGGAAATGATGTGTTCCTTCGGGTGATAGACTATAAATCCAGTTCAAAGGATTTAAATATCAACGAGGTATATTATGGTCTTGCACTGCAAATGCTCACTTATTTAGACATAGTCATTTCTCATTCAAAATCACTTATTGGAACAGAGGCTAATCCGGCTGGTGTCTTATATTTCCATGTTCAAAACCCAATCATTAATACATCAAAAATGCTGACACTTGAAGAAATCGAACAGGAAATCTTTAAAAAGTTTAAAATGAATGGCCTTTTGCTCGGTGAAGAAAATGTTGTTAAGCTCATGGATCAGACACTGGTGACAGGAGATTCCTCCATCATCTCTGCAGGAATAAAGAAGGATGGCAGTCTTTCAAAACGCTCAAAAATTGCAAGTAAAGAGGAATTCGATCATTTACGCAAATATGTGCGAGGAATGTATACAAAAACAGGAAATCAAATTATTGGCGGCAACGTGGATATTTCCCCTTATAAACTGAAGGAGAAAACCCCTTGTACATTTTGTTCCTTTAAATCTGTCTGCCAATTTGATGAATCTCTAGATGGCAATGATTATCGTTTACTTGTTCCACAACCTAAGGATGAGGTGCTTGAATGTATGAGAAGGGAGGTAGAGGAAAATGCAAACACGAATACCATCTAAGCCAGCAAATGCTACTTGGACAGATGATCAATGGAAAGCCATTATGGCCAAAGGACAGGATGTTTTAGTTGCTGCAGCGGCTGGCTCCGGAAAAACGGCTGTTCTTGTTGAACGTATCATTAATAAAATTATATCTGAGGAAGATCCGATCAATGTTGACGAATTGCTTGTTGTAACCTTCACAAATGCTTCGGCTGCAGAAATGAGACATAGAATTGGAGAGGCTTTAGAAAAAGCTATTAACGAAAATCCGAAATCTATTCATTTACGAAAACAGTTAAGTTTATTAAATAAAGCGTCGATCTCTACCCTTCATTCCTTCTGTCTGGAAATGATCAGGAAATATTATTATATGATCGATATTGATCCAGGTTTTCGGATTGCTGATGAAACAGAAGCTCAGCTTCTAAGGGATGAAGTGCTTGAAGAGCTTTTTGAAGAGGAGTACGGGAAAGAAGGAAATGAGGACTTCTTTGCCTTAGTTGATACGTTCACAAATGATCGCAGTGATATTGCGCTACAGGAAATGATTAGGAATTTGTATGATTTTGCACGGGCAAATCCTTCACCAGATCAATATTTAGACTCGATCATAGAGATGTACAATGTAGAAAAACAAACAGAAATCGAGCAGCTTCCATTTGTTCAATCTCTTTTGCACGACATTGATCTGCAATTAAATGGGGCAAAACAATTACTCGAATATGGACTTGAGCTGACAAAGCTTCCTGGAGGTCCTGCACCAAGAGCGGAAAATTTCATCGATGACCTGCAAATTGTTAATACGCTTATTCAAGCTAAAAACGATTCGTGGGCAACACTTTATCAAGCACTGCAATCATGGTCCTTCGGAAGGGCAAAGAATTGCAAAGGTGAGGAATATGACAACGAATTAATTGAAAAGGCAAAAAAGCTTAGAGATAAAGCGAAAAAAATCATTCAGGATATCCAAGACGAGCTGTTCTCGCGTAAGCCTGAGAGCTTTATTCGAGATATGAGTGAGATGAAGCGGCATATCGAATCACTTGTTTCAAGTGTAAAGTCATTTTCACACCGATTTGAGCAAGTTAAAGCTGAAAAAGGAATTGTCGATTTTGCCGATCTTGAACATTATTGCCTAACTATACTCTCAACGATTCAAGAAGATGGAGCATTATTACCATCAGCAGCTGCCTTCGCTTGCAAAAGACAGTTTAAAGAAGTCCTTGTTGATGAATATCAAGATACCAATATGGTTCAAGAAACCATTTTGAAGCTTGTTACAAATGATTCAGAGCTAATGGGCAATCTTTTCATGGTTGGTGATGTGAAGCAGTCCATTTACCGCTTTAGGCTTGCAGAACCGAACTTATTCTTAGGTAAGTATAACCGGTTTACAAAAGGTGGTGAAGAAGCTGGCTTACGAATAGACCTCGCTAAAAATTTCAGAAGCCGTAAAGAAGTGCTTCATGGAACAAACTATCTTTTTAAGCAGCTGATGGATGTTTCTGTTGGGGAAATTGAATATGATGAAGCAGCAGAATTGATCAATGGAGCCCCATACCCAGTGGATGAAACCTATCCAATTGAATTGACTGTAATCGATTTAGAAGGTAAGGAAGAGGAAGAGCCTCAAGAGGCAGAAGAGGAAGTCTTTGATAGTGCTGATTTAGCTCAGTCTCAGCTTGAAGCTAGATATATGGCTTCAAAAATAAAAGAAATCATCGCTGAACGGAAGGAAGTATATAATCCAAAAACAAAAACTGGAAGACCTGCGATGTACCGTGACATCGTTATTTTACTCCGTTCCATGACTTGGGCACCGCAAATCATGGAGGAATTTAAACAACAGGGTATTCCAGTATATGCTAATTTGTCCTCGGGTTATTTCGAAGCAACTGAGGTAGCCATTATGATGTCACTTTTGAAAATTATTGATAATCCGTATCAGGATATTCCTCTTGCATCTGTTCTTAGATCGCCAATTGTCGGTTTAACAGAGGAAGAACTGGCACAGATTAGGATTCATCATAAAAAAGGCGTATTTTATGAAGCTATATCAGCCTTTTGTTTGGAAAAGCCTTCAATTCAAACAGAGGAATTGTATGAAAAACTATTACCATTCTTTGAAGATTTAAAGGAATGGCGTGTGATGGCAAGGAAGGGTTCACTATCTGAGTTAATCTGGCACTTATACCGAGAAACAAAGTTTTATGATTTTGTAGGCGGAATGCCAGGAGGAAAACAGAGACAAGCCAATCTTCGTGCTCTTTATGATCGTGCCCGCCAATATGAAGCTACATCTTTTCGGGGATTATTCCGCTTCTTAAGATTTATCGAAAGGATGCGTGACCGCGGAGATGATCTAGGTGCAGCCCGTGCATTAGGGGAACAGGAGGATGTTGTACGCCTGATGACGATTCATAGCAGTAAAGGGCTTGAATTTCCAATTGTTTTTATAGCAGGGCTTGGACGAAATTTTAATACGATGGATTTGAAAAAAAACTATATGCTTGATAAGGAATACGGCTTTGCAGCAAAATACGTTAACGCTGAAAAAAGAATTTCGTATCCGTCCCTTCCTCAGCTTGCTTTTAAAAGGAAAAAGAAAATGGAAATGCTGGCAGAGGAGCTGCGTGTTCTGTATGTGGCTTTAACAAGGGCAAAAGAGAAGCTATATTTAGTTGCCTCTGTAAAAAGCGCAGAGAAAAAGCTGAGTCAATGGGGCAAATTCGCCGAAGCTCAAGACTGGCTCCTTAATGAATTTGATCGTGCATCGGCAAATACTTATCTGGACTGGATAGGGCCTTCGCTTGTGAGGCATAAAGACTGTGAACCATTGAGAGGAAAGGGGTCAGGAATAAATCCGCTAATCTCAGAAGAAATTATTACTCACCCTTCATGCTGGAATGTCCAAATATTAAACGGCAATGAGGCTGCGAGCATTACAGAAGAGATGGATATACAAAGAGAAGACTTACTGGATAGGGTATTGAGCGGGGAGGCTATCCCTGTGGAATCTCCATTTAAAGATTTGGTTGAAGCTCAGCTATCATGGAAATACAAGAATTTGAAAGCTTCTAATCATCGTTCAAAACAGTCTGTATCTGAAGTGAAGAGGCAGAAGGAAATATTCTCTCATGAAGATGCTGGAATTGAATACATTCAAAAATTAAAAAAGCCTTTATTGAACCGTCCTCAATTTATGCAGGAGAAGTCATTATCTCCCGCGGAAAAAGGGACTGCTATGCATACGGTGATGCAGCATATTGATTTCAGTAAGGAGCCAACGGAATTGTCAATTGCAGTAAAAATGGAAGAAATGGTTCAGAAGGAACTTCTGACTGCAGATCAGTTCGAGGCAATAGATCCGGATTTAATTGTACAATTCTTCCATACAGACCTTGGAAAAAGGATGATTCAAGCTAAAGGAATTAAGCGTGAAATCCCTTTTAGTGTTTCATTTCCTACTAGTGATATCTACCATGAGTGGGAAGGGGAAGATGAGCATGTTTTGATCCAAGGAATTATAGACTGTCTGTTTGAAGATGAACATGGTCTAGTGCTTCTAGATTATAAAACGGATGGAATTACCAATCGTTTTAAGGGAGGCTTTACTGAAGCAAGGAAAGTCCTAGAGGAACGATACCGAGTGCAAATAGAAATGTATTCGAAGGCGTTGGAGCAAATTTTAAAAAGGGAAATTAGTGAGAGGTATTTATTCTTTTTTGATGGAGCTCATATAATCAAGCTTTAATAAAACAGGCATGGGAATCCATTTCCCTAGCCTGTTTTAATTGTTTCCAACAATTGGCTGGTCAATTAGGTTTGTATCCAGAACATTGCTTGCACTCAGTCCATTATTTGTAACAATGAATCCACCAGTATTGATTGCTCCTTGCCCTGAAGTTGATTTTGAAGCGGTTTTTGGAGAGATAATTACCGTATCACCGAATTGAACAACTCCGCCTGAAACATGAATAATTTGAACGGGGCCAATAATTGCTGGCATACGAAACATCCTTTTCTATTTTGACGATTTTTTTAGTGGGGTCATTTATCAAAGGTTAACGTGCTGTGTAAGTTTTTATCTGCTTTCAGATTGAGTTTTATTTTTCGGTAGCAGCTGGCGAATATGTTTAATTCTTGTCTCCATTGAGACATGATTGCTGCTTCCAATATGGATGATGGAAGATACGGATACACCAACAATATCTAAATGGTGAACTTTAATAATCGGATTCAGATTTTCTGTATACATAGGGATACTTATTTCAACTGGCTGGAATGGTATGGGTTTAGTAAACACTGGATAGACATTAAAGTTTCCTTCGTTTCCATAAAAAATTTCCTGTTCCCTTTGAACTGCTAGCGCCCGTGAAAAGCCTTGTATGATGGAGGAGTCTCCAATTTGAAATATAGAAGAATAGAAAAAGGTATCTATTTTTATCTCATCAACAATCGATGTTCTTCGAAACATAGTTACTCCCGTGTCAGTGGAACAAAAGGTCCGATTATTAAAGACTCTGGAGGTGTATCAAAAGCGGATGCCATCTGAATGGTTTGTGTATCTCCAATCATTAATATGGAGGAGCTGGATACCCCAATAATTCGTATACTTCCTACAGAAAGCTCCCGATTGTAAACATGGAAGTTCATTCATTCTTCAATCCTTTCACATTATCAGGCAAATGGTTTAAAAAGGTTTGAACTCCTTTTTGTATTTCCATTTTCAGCTGGTTTATGATTTCATCATTCAAATTATTAGTTCGATCAGCATTGTTTTCATGTTCAGGAGATTGATATTTTTTAAGATAAAAGTCAATTCTGCTAGGTAATTGTTTTTTAATATCCTCTTTAATAAAGGATATTTGTGGTTCACCAATATCAATATTCTGACTCTTTCCAATTTCAGTGATGAATTCGGTTAGTTCATTATCTAAATAATGAAAAATGGCATTTTCAATATCAATTGTCCTATACATTTGATTATTTGGTGAGTATGGGGTATGAATGCCTTTATTTTCAATGGTAAAATCATCAATATTATTTAAATCTGATGGATTTAGTCCAATGTTTAATGTTCCCTCTAAGGTTTCTACCTTTAGCTGATCAAATTTATACTCAATTTTGTCAACATTAACCGCAGGACGTTCTTTTAGTGTTTTTGTTTCCTCTGTTAGTTTAGAAACCTTTCTCTCTAAGCTAAGGATTCTCTTCTCCTGATAATCGATAAATACATGTAATTTTTGCAGATAAGAATATAAGTCTGAAGTCATTTTCCCACCTCATTTTTGACTTTCAAGAATCAAGAAAAAGAGTGCATATCCATAACAGTTTAATTATTGTGCTGATAATGGTACTAAAGGTGCAGTAGCTGCTGCCGTTGGTGCAGGTTGAGTAAAACCTCCCGTATTGTATAAATGAGAAGATGGAATAATCATACCCGCACTGCCGATCTGAAATACGGATGAGTTAGATATTCCTCCAATCTTAATGAAATTTATTTGAATGGATTGTTGAATATAAAAATTCACAATTATCACCTTTAACTATGCATTTAGAAAAATCCCTTGATCTGTTCCGTCTGAATCATATGTGTTCGTACTGCTTTGGTGATTATAAACATTTAATCCATCACCAGTATTAAAAGAACCTGCCCCTGAATAGGTTTTTGCATTTGATATAGGCATTATTTTATAAACATCCCCAATGTTAAATACAGAACCGGTTCCAATAGCCATAACTTGGGCGACTCCTACAATTGCTGGCATATACGACATCCTTTTTGTTTTTCTTTTATATCGTATGTGCCTAGAAAAGGATTGTGATTAAAAAGCCTAACAATCTTTTAAAACTCGATTCCTACACATTGTAATATAACAGATGAAAAAGTTCTTAACTGTTTGAAAGAATATGGTAAAATATTATTAGAATTTAATAAATATTCAGTGAGGTGTCCGATTATGTATGTCCCTTTAATTTTAAATCAGTTTTTAGATCGCGCTGTTTCTTTATATGGATCCAAAGAAGCCATTTTTTGTGATACAAGAGTTTTTACATATAATGAGCTCAACAACAGGGTAAATCGTCTATCCCATGGTTTAAAAGGCCTTGGCGTAAAGAAAGGAGATCGTGTAGCTTATTTGGCACCCAATACTGTAGAGATGCTGGAAGGGTTTTATGGAGTTTTTCAGCTGGGGGCTGTCATGGTTCCGTTAAATATTCGCCTTAAGCCAGATGATTATGTTTTCATTTTGAACCACAGTGAAACAAAGGTGCTGTTTGTTGATCAAGATTTATACAATCTTATTGAACCTGTAAAGAGTCAGTTAAAAACGGTTGAAAAAATTATTATCCATTATAAAGAAGAACATTCTGAAGAAACGGATTACGATCAATGGCTTTCGAGCCAATCAGATCTTCCATTCAAAAGAGAATCTATTGACGAGAACGATGTCTGTAGCCTCTTGTATACGAGTGGAACAACTGGGAATCCAAAGGGAGTTATGCTGACTCATCGTAATAATTATTTGCATGCACTAACCACGATGCATCATCTTCGAGTTCAAGATCAAGATGTACTGCTGCATGTATTGCCAATGTTTCATGTGAATGGGTGGGGGTCTCCTTTTTATTACACTGCTAATGGTGCTTCACAGGTTTGCTTAAGAAAAGCTTCGCCTGAGTTAATCTTTCAAGCTATCCAAAACCATAAAGTATCGATTATGCATATGGCGCCGACCGTTCTTAACTCTCTCATCCAATATTTTGAAAAGAACAGGCCGGATATTACACAGGAATTAAGAGTGGTTATTGCCGGCTCAGCTCCACCACCTGCGTTTGTTTCAAAGGTAGAAAGGGAGATCGGTTGGGAATTTATCCAAGTTTATGGAATGACAGAGTCATCTCCATTAAGCACATTCTCAGTTATTCGCTCTCATTTAAAATCTTTGCCGATTGAGGAACAATATCGAATGAAAGCTAAAGCTGGTTACCAAATGATCAGCTGTGAAGTTAAGGTAGTAAATGAGTTTGGGGAGGAAGTTGCTCATAACGGAAAGGAAATAGGAGAAGTCATTACGAGAAGTAATGGCGTTATGAAGGGCTACTGGAAAAATAAAGAGGCGACAATGGAGGCCATCCGGGACGGCTGGCTGCACACCGGGGATATGGCAACTGTCGATATGTATGGAAATATTGATATTGTTGATCGTAAGAAGGATATTATTATTAGCGGAGGAGAAAATATTTCGTCAATTGAAATTGAAGGTGCTCTATATGAACATCCATCAGTAATAGAAGCAGCTGTCATTGCTGTTCCTCATGAAAAATGGGGAGAGACACCTCATGCTTTTATTGTTCTTAAAGAAAATCAAGAGGTGACTGAGCAGGATATTATTACATTTACAAGGGAAAAACTAGCACATTTTAAGGCAGTTACCGGCGTCACATTTGTTGAAGCATTGCCAAAAACGGCATCTGGAAAAATCCAAAAGATCCACCTTAGAAATGACTATTGGGAAGTAAAGGGGAAAACAGCTGGGAGGTTTGTAAATTAGTCTTTGATCTAATAATCTCAAAAGAAAAGCTGCAGCATAGTGTTGCAGCTTTTTGAATTTTAGCTAGTAGGAAAGTTTAAGTTTATTAACGTAATAAAGTAAAGTGTGTTTTCAATTAAGTATGTGCTAATAAGATCGCATAAGTAAAACTAAGGCATTCGCCAAAAAGGACTTGGCGAACGTCAAGTTTTTCTAATGGAAAGGTTTCAGTTTTTACTGGAAAAGTGATTGCATTGATGATTTTTTCCTCCCAAATTAATTTCAGACGACTTTGGATTAGCCAACATTATTATAGTCCTGTTAAAATAGTAAAAGAGAAGTTTAGTTATTTCAGTATTCCATTATAGAAACGTGAAATTAAAAATGAGGTGTTCAAATGAAGTTTGTGACAGCAGAAAAGAGCAGTGAAATCTTTGTAGGACTAGTTAATGAAGCAAAAACAAAAATCCTGCCGCTAAATAAAGCCTCTGAAAAGAAATCAGGCAGCAAAGAATTTCCAGAAACGATGCTAGAATGCATTGCATTGGGGAATATATTTATTCAAAAGGTAAATGATTTATTGGATTGGGCAGATAGCGATGAGGATGTATTTCTCCCGATTGAATCTATAAAACTATTGGCACCTATTCCGCGCCCAAGCAAAAATATTTTCTGTGTCGGCAAAAACTATGCAGATCATGCAATTGAGATGGGGAGCAAAGAAGACATTCCAGAGCATATAATGGTTTTTACTAAAGCGCCAACAACTGTTATCGGTCATAAGGAAACGGTTCTAAGTCATCATGGTTTAACTGAAGAGCTGGATTATGAGGGAGAGCTCGCAGTCATTATCGGCAAAAAAGGAAAAGGGATTAAGAGAGAAGAAGCCCTTGATTATATTTTTGGTTATACAATCATTAACGATATTACAGCTAGAGATCTTCAGGCTCGTCATAAGCAATTTTTTATTGGGAAAAGCCTTGATACCACTTGCCCAATGGGCCCATGGATATTACACTCATCAGCTGTTGAAAACCCAAATAAGCTGAATATCCAAACAAGCATTAACGGAGAAATTAGACAAAGTTCAAATACTGAAAACTTTATTTTTCCTATTGAAGAAATAATCTCAGTTCTTTCTGAAGGAATGACTCTTGAACCGGGAGATATCATTGCTACAGGAACACCTGCAGGAGTTGGAAAAGGCTTCAAGCCACCTCGTTTCCTAAAAAAAGGGGATGTCATCGACATTACAGTAGAAAATATCGGAACTTTATCTAATCAAATACAAGATTGATTATTTCAGTTCTATGTGAACACATACTTACAATAACTTATATAAACATGTGGTTAAAGATAAAAACATTAAACTTAACCTTAGGTTTTATGTTTAAAATATGATATGATGTAATCGATTTTAGTTAAGGAGGCTAATCTATGATACATGCACACATAACAACATGGGTTTTAGCACTTGTATTCTTTTTCGTTGCGCTTGGATTACATAAAAGTGGGAAAGCTAGAGGATTAAAGGTAGTTCATATGATTTTAAGATTATTTTATCTTCTAATCATTGGAACGGGAATATGGATTTTGAGTTCTCTCAACAGTATTAGTATGCTTTATGTTATAAAGTCATTAATCGGTCTTGCCGTTATTGCAAGTATTGAAATGATCCTTGTCCGTTTAGTTAAGGGAAAAAGCACAACAATCTTCTGGCTTCTGTTCATCATTTCTCTTATTCTTGTACTTTATTTAGGATTTATGAAACTGCCTTTAACCTTTCTTTCTTAAACAAAATTTGATAAAAATCTTCAATTTTTGAAAAAAGCTGCCGAAAAAGGTAGCTTTTTGTTATTTTGACATATCATGAAATCATTTTTTATGGTATTTTTATCTTATAAAAACGTCTCAGAATTTATGGTGATTCTTATGGCTAAAACAATCACATGTATATTTGAAAATAATACTCAATTAAATAGTTTTATTGAAATTCATGAACTGAATGAATATCCTAATCTGCTTATACAAGTTTTCTCTGGAAAAACAGATAGATCTTTTATTCTGCAGCTACAAAGCACAATAAAAGAATATCTTCCTTATGCAACTGTCATAGGCTGCACGTCATCAGGTGAAATTATTGAGGGTAGAATGATTGAGAATGAGGTAATTCTTTCCTTCACCATCTTTGAAAAGACTGAATTAAAATCGATTTTGCTTCGTCAAGATTCTTTTGAAAATAGTTTTGATATGGGGATAAGTCTGGCAGAGCAGCTTTCGGATTTTGACACTAAGGCACTATTATTATTTCCTGTAGGAAATAAAATAGATGCGCAATCGCTTATAAATGGGGTTTATCATGTTAACTCACAATTAATTGTCGCAGGTGGGGTAGCGAGTATTAATAAATCCACGAATGAATCTTATGCAATTTCGAAAGACGAATTAACAAATCAAGGTGTAGTGGCGGTTTCGCTTCAAAGCAAACAGCTTATTGTTCAGTCTAACAGTCATTTCGAGTGGCAGGAAATTGGGAAGGCTTTTACCATTACGAAGGCAACTGGAGACATTATTTATTCCTTAGACAAGAAAAAACCTCTTCAACTTTTAAGACATTATTTAGGTGAGGGCTTTATTAAAGGCATTCCAAATTCAGGGTTAGAGTTTCCATTCATTAATGATCATAAAGGTGAAAAAGTTACTTTATTTATTTTAGAGATATTGAAAAATGGAGCTATAAAAGTAAATAGGAAAGTGACTGAAGGGGAACAGCTAACCTTTGCTTATCCTAATATTGAAGGGACTATTAATAGTTCGTTGCAAGGCTTTAAACAGCTAGCGAAAAAACAGGTTGAATCCATTTTTGTTTATAATTGTTTGTCAAGGAAACAATTTGCGCGAGATTTTTCCGAGAAAGAATTGGCTATGCTGCAAAGTATTGCTCCGGCAAATGGTTTTTTCTCTCAAGGGGAAATAGCCTCCATGAAAGCAGGGGAACCACAGCTAGTCGGGTTAACTCTTACATATTTATCCTTATCCGAACAAGAGAACCTTCGTGGAGAAGATCGACGGCTTGTATTTAAATATACAATGCCTGACCAATTAAAAACCTTAGCATCGCTTACTCACTTAATGGAGGCTTCACAGAATGATTTTTACCAATTAAATGAGAGCTTAAAAATATCTGAGCAATATTATAAATCTCTTTTTAATAATAATACAGATATTGTTTATTCTGCTGATTTACAAGGACATATTACTAGTGTTAATCCGGCTTTTGAGAAAATGTTTGGTGACAGCAATAATGAATTAATTGGAACATCAGCAATGAAGTATGTTTTAAGTGAGGACGTTGCACGTGTTAGGATGCATTTTTACAAAGCACTTAAAGGAAAAGAACAGTATTATAATGTAAAACTGATGACTAAATCAGGGGAAATGAATCTTTTTCAGATTAAAAATATTCCGATTACAGTAGATGGAGAATGTGTTGGAATATATGGCATTGGAAGAAATATTACAGAACAGAAGAAAATTGAAGAAAAAATTACTGAGCTTTCTAATTATGATCATGATACCGGTCTTCCAAATCGTATGAAATTTACTGAGCAGTTAGAAATCATGCTGCAGCGAGCAAAGAAGAAAAAGAGAATGCTTGCCGTCCTTTCTGTTGATATTGATCGTTTTAAACTCATCAATGATAGCCTAGGACATTATGCTGGAGACATGATTTTAAAGGAGCTTGCCTATAGAATTGAAAAAGTTCTTCCAAGTGGATCGTATATTGGAAGATTTAGCGGAGATAAGTTTACAGTCATTCTGTCAAAGGATGTTCAAATTGAAGAGGTCATGAAGACAGCGAAATCTATTCTCGCAGAAATTGCTGATCCAGTTCATTATGAGGATCAAGAATTTTTTGTTACTGCAAGCATTGGAGTTAGCTTTTTTCCAGAAGATGGCCTAAATGAGCATGATCTATTGAAAAATGCTGATATTGCTACGAATCGTTCAAAAGATCAGGGAGGAAATCGAATTACTTTTTTCTCTACAGAAATGAATGAACAGGCTATGACAAGATTAGAATTAGAAAGCTACTTGCGTAAGGCCCTTAAGAAAAACGAATTCTATTTAATGTTTCAGCCATTGATCGATTTAGAAACAGGAAAAATATTTGGAAGTGAAGCATTGATTCGGTGGAATCATCCGAAATTGGGGCTCGTATCACCAGCAGATTTTATTCCATTAGCTGAAGAAACTGGAATCATCCAGGAAATTGGCCGCTGGGTATTAAAAACAGCTTGTATACAAAATAAGAAATGGCAATCGCTTGGAAATGATTATTTGTCGGTGGCTGTCAATGTATCGGCATATCAGTTTCAGCAGCCAGGCTTCTTAAAAGAAGTAAAACAAGCATTAGCTGAATCAAAACTAGACCCACAGTATTTAACATTAGAGCTTACAGAGAGTACAATGCTCACAAATATTGATTATAGCATTCGGGTTATGAGGTCTCTTCAAAATCTAGGTGTTAATGTGTCAATCGATGATTTTGGTACTGGTTATTCTTCATTAAGTTATTTAAAGGACTTACCAATTAATACATTGAAAATTGATCGATCGTTTATTAATAATCTACGAGTCGATACATATGATATTGCAATTGTTAAAGCAATCATAACAATGGGGCATGGGTTAGAAGTTAAAGTTGTAGCTGAAGGGGTAGAAACAAAGGAACAAATTGAGCTTTTAAAAGAATTAAATTGCCACTATGCTCAAGGCTACTATATCCATAAACCACTCCCAGCAACTGATTTTGAAAAAGGATTAGAACAGACTGTGAATATTCATTAGCGAATATTATGGAAAAGGGCTCAGAAAATAATCTGAACCCTTTTTTACAAAGATATTTTTTCAATAACCATTCTTTTTCCGCTATTTAAGGTAAATTCAAAGCGATCGTTTGTTTTCTCAAAGTAACTGAAATGATGCTGTACATTGCAAATATGCTCTTGATTATCGAAAACAATAATATTAACACCACTTTTCCTATCGCTATTTTCAAGATAGGATAATTGGTTATAGCAATATATACAATCATGAACTGAGAACTGCAAGGAGTTTAATGTGGTGATAAATTGGAAAAAAGCATCATCATTCATTTCATCTAACAATTTTTCTAAAGAAAAAATAAGAAGCTTACGTATTCTCATAGTATCTTGATCCTTAAGTGGAAATACTTCATTTTCCAATGAAATTTTTCCTTCTTCAAGTAATAACCCCTTTTTCCAGCGCTTAAAACGATATAATTCAATTTCCTGGTGGAGGAATTCATCCAATAATGATGCTTCTTCGGTATCTTTATCAAAAAATACCCATTGATCATTAATGTATTCAATGGTCCCTTCAGTGAATGCTCGGGTTTGGTATTCTAAAAGTTTAGTGCGCTGCTGTCTATTCATAAAAAACCTCCATTTGATTTCCTCAACAATCTTTTTAGACATATTCTTCAATTTTTATAACTTAATGAGTGATATTTACCTATTTTTATACCATTCCAATATAATTCCCTATAGTAGGTTATTCGTATAAATGTCTTTCGGGTACAAAATGGATATGGCTAAATACCCAAATTAGATTTGTATTATGACAAAATATTATTGGTCAATTCTAATGTACGTAATTTGACGTAACAGGGGGAAAAAGGCTACTCTTAAAGAGTTGTGTATTTTATACTAGCAAATAGAAATTATTTATTGTTTTGATTTTGAAGGAGGAGGAGCGACGATGAAAAAAAGAGTATGGACTCTGATCTTAATCCCGTTGCTTCTTTTTTACGCCCTACCTGTAGGTGCTGTCGAAAAAGAAGATCGAAAATGGCAAGATGAATCCATCTATTTTTTAATGGTGGATCGCTTTAATAATGGGGATTTCAAAAATGATTTTCATGTTAATGTAAAAGATCCGAAAAGCTTTCACGGCGGTGATTTTCAAGGGATTATCGAAAAACTAGATTATATTAAGGATATGGGCTTTACAACCATTTTGCTGACACCTGTATTTGATAATGAAGATAAAGGGTACCATGGCTACTGGGTTAAAGACTTCTATAATACGGAAGAACATTTTGGAACAATAGATGATTTTAAAAAGCTCGTTCAGGAAGCCCATAAAAAAGATATGAAAGTGATGTTGAATTTTCCTCTTAGTCATGTTGGCCCAAATCATTCATGGATGAAGGAAGCTGACAAGAAGGATTGGTTCAATAATCAAGAGGGAAATCAACTAACAGATAGCGGTCAGCCCATTGTAAAGGATTGGTTAGAAGGTCTCCCTAAATTGAATCAAGAAAATCAGGAGCTTAAGAATTATTTAATTGATGCTGCAAAGTGGTGGATTTCCGAAACAAATATTGATGGTTATTATATAGATTCAGTTGATCAAGTATCCAAAAATTTTATGACTGATTTTGTCAAAGAGGTAAAAGCTGCAAAGGATAACTTCTATCTCCTAGGAGAAGTAAGCTCTCATGATCCTCAGAGGATTGCAGAATATCAAGGAACAGGAATGGATGGATTTATTGATTATCCTCTTACAGCATCATTAAGACCAGCTTTTGATCAAGTAGACAAATCTTTAGTTGAGATGAATAAGCAAAAAGAAGACTTGCTATCTACATATAAAAATCCATATTTAATGGGATCATCCATGGATAATCTCAATACAGTCCGCTTTACACATGATACAGTTGAGAAGAATCAACATCCAGGGCCAAGGTGGAAGCTAGCCTTAACTTATTTGTATACGACACCGGGAATTCCAGTTGTATACTATGGCAGTGAAATTGCATTAGAAGGCGGTGTGGGAGCAGATAATCATCGACAGATGGATTTCAGAACGGATAAGGACCTCATTGACTATATTACCAAACTTGGTGAACTGCGGAATAATTTCCCAAGCTTAACTAGGGGAGAAATGAAGTGGCTAGCTAATGAAGACGGTGTAACTGTTTATAAAAGAACATTTGAAAATGAAACCACTGTGATTGCAATTAATAATACGTCTGAGTCGCAAAATATTTCAATCAATGCTGATCAATTAGAAGATGATAAAGAGCTTCGGGGATTATTAACGAATGACCTTGTCAAAAGCAAAGATGGTCATTATGATCTTATTCTTGACAGGGAAGAAGCTGAGGTTTATGTTTTATCTCAAAAATCAGGTATCAATATCCCATATGTTACTGCTACAATTATCGTTTATGGAGCCTTTATTGTGTTTATTTTCATGGTTTGGAGAAGATCAAAAAGGAAGAGAGCGCAGGAAGAATAAGAAGATAAAGCCAAAGGATCAAGATCCTTTGGCTTTATTAAATAATATTTATTACTTTTCTCTAGTTAGAGAATTGTCTAGCTCCGAGCGCCATCGGTTCGAGGCCATAAGCCAATCCGTCAAGAAGGTTAAAGAACATCCTTCTCGCCGGCTCGTCTAATGCTTGAGTCCCGCAGGATGCGGGTCATGCAGACGTTGCCACAGGACGTGGCATTCTTTGTCTACGTTCCTTAGAGAGGGCGCTCTCCGCTTTTCTATCGATAATTTACAAATTGCACTTCAACGTTGAGGTCTGCTTCTTTTACGGCTGCAATGATTTTTTGAAGATCATCACGGTTTTTGCCAGTGACACGAATTTGGTCATCCTGAACCTGGCTTTTAACCTTTAAACCGCTGTTTTTAATAAGGGTATTGATTTTTTTTGCATCTTCTTTATCGATTCCTTGTGCAATTTTTGCTCTTTGGCGAACTGTTCCACCAGATGCTCCTTCGATTTTACCATAGTCCAGATTCTTTATTGGAATGCCCCTTCTAATCATTTTGCTAATTAGGACATCTTTAAGCTGGCCGAGCTTATACTCATCATCAGATATAAGCACGAGTTCCTCTTTATCAAGAGAAGCATTGCTCTTGCTTCCTTTGAAATCATAGCGAGTTTGAATCTCCTTCATTGCTATGTTAATTGCATTTGTAACCTCAGAAAAATCAACTTTGGATACAATATCAAATGAGCTTTCTTTAGACATGACTGCCTCCTTAGACATCCTTCTAATCAAAAGGTTCGAATAGATTCGGACTTTTTGATTAGAAGTTTTACTTTTACATTAATTATAGTAAAATATAGCAGTCTAAACAACATTAAGGATAATAGTGAAATTAAATATAATTGGGTGAATATGAAGGAGGAGCTAATATGGCTTTAAATGAATTTATTGGCCGTTCAGTTCAATTAAAGACTGAAAGACTTGCAGATTTTGGCTATTTTTTGACTGACGGCAATGAGGATGTTTTATTGCACAAAAACGATACAGATATGCATTTAGAGGAAGGGCAGGAAGTTGAGGTATTTCTTTATACGGATTCGAAGGGGCGAGTAGCCGCCACAACTCAAATTCCCGAAATAACAACGGACTCCTATGGATGGGCAAAGGTTAGTGATGTGAAGCCTGGAATAGGTGTATTTTTGAATATTGGTATTAATAAGGACATGCTGCTAGGAGAAGAAGATCTCCCTGTACATCGTTCTGTCTGGCCAATCGAGGGAGATATGCTTTACATTACCCTAAGAGTAAATAAAAACAATCGAATATATGTTAAATTAGCTACTGATCCTATTATTGAAGAAATTTCTGAAAAAGCAACAAGAAAAGATTTTAATAAAAATATTCATGGTTACATATATCGAACTGCTAAGGTCGGAAGCTGGTTATATTCAGCAGAAGGTTATAAGGGATTTATTCATGAATCTCAGAGGAAAACTGAACCACGTCTCGGTGAAAAAGTAGAAGGCAGAATCATTGATATTAAAGAAGATGGAACCATCAATGTTTCAATGTCACCTAGAAAACATGAAGCACTTGATCAGGATTCGGAAGTTATACTATCCTATTTGGCTTCACGTAACGGGGCTATGCCTTATGGAGATAAAAGTACGCCAGAAGATATAATGGATCGTTTTCAACTAAGTAAGGCATCATTCAAACGTGCACTAGGCCGATTAATGAAGGATGGAAAAATTTATCAAGAAGAGGGATGGACTTATATAAAGTGAAACTTCAATCAGTGGGGGTTTTTCGACGCACAGGACGTGCTAGTGCCGACGTTGCCACAGGACGTGGCGTTCTTAGTCGGCCTTCATCCCTCACTGATTGTTAGTTGAACCAATCGGGCTTTTACGGGCTGTTGATCCCCCACTTAGAAATTTATTCTTAACTCAACTTCTTGAAGTGGGGGTCTTACAGCCCGTTAATCTGCGATAAAAGACGATAAATAAACGAGCAAGCACCCGCTTGCTCGTTTTTCTATTTCTATATATGATCTGTCGTTTTTGAATACTGGTTTTTTCCTGCCTTCCTGTTTTTTTCGCGCATCATGTTTTTTTCATGACGAAAGGCATTATTATCTTTTGCTTTTTTATCATTATCAGTAGTTTTGGACATAATATAATGACTCCTTTCCAATTCTATAGTCGTTTCAACCTCAACTTAATGAGCTTGGCCTATGTTATTGTCTGTCAAAATGAAAAGGAGTATGCGGTTTATGTTTTTATGGTTTTACTTTATTTAAAAAGAAAATGGCTATCGTTCCAGAGCCTGTGTGTGAACCAATGGAAGCACCAATGGAAGAAATATAGACATTTTTGGCGTTTAATTCCTGAATGATTAGTTCTTTCATTTCTAGCGCTGTTTCTTCATCATCAGCATGGCTGATTCCAATGATTTGACTTTCAAAGGAATCTCCTCTTTCTTTCATGATTTCAATAATTCGTCGAAGGAGTTTCTTTTTGCCTCGATGTTTTTCAATAGGAACAAGCTTTCCATCCTCAACATTTAAGAGAGGCTTAATGTTTAACAGTCCGCCCAAAAATGCAGATGCTTTGGAAACACGTCCGCCTTTAGCAAGGTAATCAAGATCATGGACAGTGAATAAATGTTCCATATGCTCACAGCGGAATTTAATATCAGTTAATATGTCCTCTTTGGAAGTACCTTCTTTAGCTAATTTAGCCGCTTCTTGGACAATTAAGCCAAATCCAAGTGAGGCACATTTTGTATCAATAATAGTTAGATTGAAGTTTGGATATTTTTCTTTTACTTGATCAAGCATCATAACAGCTGTTTGATAGGTTCCTGACAATTCAGAGGAAAACGCAATATAAATTCCATCTTCATTATTTTTTGCCATATTCGTAAAAGTTTCTTCAAAGGCGAGTGGTGAGGCTTGAGAAGTTTTCGGAACTTTTCCCTCTCGAATTGCCTGATACACTTTTTTGGGATCTATCGTTACTAAATCTTCATATTCTGTATCATCTAAGTGGACCTTTAACGGAAATAATGTGACATCATTTTCCTTAAAAAAATGTAATGGTAAATCACATGCACTGTCTGTCAATATTTTAACTGACATACATATTCACCTGCTTTCAAAACTATATATTCTTTAAGTTTATAGAAAATAGGTAGAAAAGACAATGAAAATTCCAAATTTGGGTAAATACTATTAAGTTCAGATAGGTGATTAACATGTATTGGTTAGGTACTAAAAAATTAGGGATCGTATTAATTGGTGCACTATTAGGTGCAATTTCAATGAATTTTTTCTTAATCCCAGCAAATGTTTATGCAAGTGGATTCACTGGAGTTGCACAATTGCTTTCAAGTATATTTGGTGGGCATGTATCTACAGGGGTTTTACTTTTAATATTGAATATCCCTGTTACAATTTTAGGCTGGAAAAAAGTCGGAAAATCTTTTACTCTTTTTAGCTTTATTAGTGTGTTATCAACATCATTCTTTTTAGAAGTAATCCCAATTAAGCATTTCTCAAATGATATTTTACTAAATGCAGTTTTTGGGGGAGTGATTGCTGCAGTTGGTGTTGGCTTAACTTTAAAATGGGGAGCTTCCACCGGTGGAATGGACATTATTGCCATGGTTTTATCTCGAATGACTGATAAGCCAATTGGTACATATTTTTTTACACTCAATTCCATCATTATTATTACTGCTGGAGCATTATTTGGATGGGAAAAGGCATTGTATACAATTGTTACGTTATACGCCTCTACAAGGGTCATTGATACGATTCATACAAGGCATGTGAAACTGACAGCAATGATCGTTACGAAAAAAACAGAAGAAATGAAAAAGGCAATCCATGAAAAGCTAATAAGAGGGATTACTATTATGCCTGCAAAAGGCTCTTTTACAAATGAGAATAAGGAAATGTTGATGATCGTTATTACTCGGTATGAATTATTTGATTTAGAAAGAATAATTAAAGAAATAGATCCAAATGCTTTTACTAATATAGTGCAAACAGTCGGGGTTTTCGGTTTATTCCGTAAGGATTAATGATCTTGGAGGGATATTCATGCTTCAAATCTTAATGGCGTTAATATTAGTATCAAGTGCATCCCATTATTACACTGGGATCTTGACGAGCCCAACTGAATCGGATGAAAGGCTTCAGGACAATGAAGTGTTTCGAATGGTAAAGGTAAGGAAAGAAAATATGAAGTACAAAATTACAGGGGAAGTCCGTCTTAGAAAAGGAGAATTTTTTTATGTCGTTGAAGATGGCCATGATGAGTTAATTCCAGCAACAAAGAAAAAGGTAGAACCAAGTTTCCCTAATTGGTCAAAATTTGAGATGGAAGTTCATATCCCAAATAAAAAACTTCCTAATAATGGTACAGTTATCCTATACTTTTTTGAAGTGAATAATGAGAATCAGAGGTTTCATACCTTACCCATAATTTTAGAGAGAAGCTAAACAGCTGACCCATTTTTATGTCAGCTGTTTAGTTTCATAATTATTGAATATTTTTGAGTTGATCAAGCTCTCGTTGCATATCAGCCAGCTGTTCTTGTTCAGCTCTGGTAGAATTGGCGTATGCTGAACTTAATGCATTTTTTGCTTGCAGCATCATCGTTTCAAGTTGAGAAGCTTCAGCTGTCTTAGCTAGGTCAACAGATCGTCTCGCTTCTTGAAACAGTCTGTTTCCCATTCTAGGCTCCTCCAATAGAAGAATTTTTCACATTAGCCAGCTTTTGTGCTTCGGCTTCAGCGTATGTCATATGAAAAGGGATACGTTCCGCATGCTTGGTAACTGAATCTACACCTTGTTGCACAAAACGTTTCGATTTATTACTTCTACCCAATCGAATCCCCTCCAAAGAAGAAAGTTGAAACAGCATTCTTGCTGCCTCGTTTGTTAGTATGCTCCAATCAACTTTTTTAAAAAGGGGAATTTTCTGGGATGATTCCAAACATAAGGCACTATTGTACTTTCAAATTTAATAATTCGTTTAAATAAACGGCAACCCCATCTTCTTCATTAGTTAGTGTTACTTCATTAGCAACTGTTTTGACTTGATCAATTCCATTTCCCATGGCAATCCCTAATCCAGCATATTCAAGCATTTCTAGGTCATTGTCTTCATCTCCGAAAGCAATGATTCTTTCAGGTGGAATATTAAAATAATCGGAAGCCTTTTTAAGACCTACAGCTTTATTTAAACCAGCCTTTACAATTTCAATAACATGCCAAGGGGCAGCCCAGCTTCGATGATCAATTACTTCTGCATGAATGTTTGAGAGATGATCACGAATGGATTTAATATGCTCTTCATCCGTATGAATTAACATACTTGTTGGAGAGGCATTTAAGAAATTGCGTAAATCACCAGTCGTTACATTTGGATCACCAAATCCGAAAATTTCTAATAGCTTTTTATCTTGAAAATGGAAGTATACATCATCTATTACTTCCGCAATAATATTATGAAAATGGAATGAGCTGCAATCTTCTACGATTTCCTTAGCTACATTAACCTCAAGGGGAGTATGATAGACACCCCAATTTTTATCTTTAGGATGATGAATGAACGCTCCGTTGAAATTTACAATGGGAGTATCAAGGTTCATTTCCTTATAATACATTTCACTTGAGCGAAAAGGCCTTCCGGTTGCGATCATGACGATATGGCCTTCATCTCTTGCTTTCTGTATAACTTTTTTGGTTTTTATTGATATAGTTTTATCGTCTCTTAACAATGTTCCGTCAAGATCTAGTGCAATTAAATGCTTTTCTGCCATAATCCAACACCTACTTTATACATTTTTTTCTATATTAGAGTGTAAAGTTTTAGGAAAATAAAAGTTCACATGATACACTAAAATTGAATGAGTCATTATCGCATACCCAAAGGAATTTGGCGAAACAAGAGATTGTATCATTACCACTATGTTAACAAATATACATTCGTTTTGTAAAAAAACTTACTATGTTATTCAATTTTAACATAATTTATAGATTTGCTTAATATTAGGAGGCTTTAAAGTGATCACTGTTGAACATGAAAAAATAAAAGAAATACCTGTTTTGCATATAGCGGATAAAAATAGATGGGAAGAAAAGCTGCCATTCATTATTTTTATACATGGCTATACAAGCAGAAAGGAATTTAATTTACACTATGCTTATTTACTAGCAGAAAAAGGATTTAGGGTGATACTTCCAGAAGCACTTTACCATGGAGAAAGAAGCTCTGGACTTTCTAGTAATGAGTTGAATTTCCACTTTTGGGAAATTGTACTTCGAACCATTGATGAACTAGAAATTTTAAAGCAAAAATTTGAAGAGCAAAAATTAATAGATCCTTCTAGGATAGGGGTTGTAGGAACTTCAATGGGAGGAATTATTACATTAGGTGCATTGACAAAATACCCTTGGATTAAAGCTGCTACAAGCTTAATGGCGATGCCGTACTATGAAAAATTTGCTGACCTTCAAATAAATGAAATGAAAAAGAAAGGGATTAAAATTCCAGTCTCAGAAGTGGAAATGTCTCAATTAATGAGTAAGCTTAGGGAGCTTGATTTAAGCTTGCAGCCTCAAAAGCTTGGAAATAGGCCTTTGCTTTTTTGGCATGGTAAGCAGGATTCAGTCGTACCATATTCTCCTACCTATCATTTTTATGAGTCCATAAGACCTTTATATCAAGAGCAGCCTGAACGTCTAAATTTTATTTCTGAAGAAAACGCCGGTCATAAAGTCAGTACAGAGGGGGTAATGAGGACAATTGAATGGTTTGAAACATACTTATAAGCTTTATGATATTGTCATAAGTTTATCGCAGATTAACGGGCAGTAAGACCCCCACTTCAAGGATTCGCGTATGCAAAGAAGAGTAAGTGGGGGATCAACTGCCCGTAAATGCCCGTAAAATGAACACAGACTAAAAGCGCCACATCGTGTGGCAACGTCTGCGTGACCCACTACCTGTGGGCCGCAACTAACCATCAGTGGGGGATGAAGGCCGACTAAGAACGCCACGTCCTGTGACAACGTCGGCACTAGCACGTCCTGTGCGTCGAAAAACCCCCACTGATGGAAGTTTCACTTTATACGGTTTCTATCATTCATAATCCTATACAAATTTGATATGATAACATTATGTAGAAAAAGGAGTGTTGAAAGCATGGATCAAGAAGTAAAAGATAATATTATGGGTGCTCTTGAGCTTGTTGTTGACCCTGAATTAGGTATAGATATCGTAAATCTTGGATTAGTATACGATGTTAAAATGGATGATGATGGGAAGACAACAGTTGATATGACTTTAACTTCAATGGGCTGCCCGCTAGCAGGGACGATTGTGGATAATGTAAAAACTGCTCTTTCAGATATACCGGAAGTAAAGGAAACAGAAGTAAATATTGTTTGGAATCCTCCATGGTCGAAAGAAAGAATGTCTCGTTATGCAAAAATTGCTTTAGGAATTCGTTAAGAGGTGAAATTTAATGAAAAATAAAGTGATTTTAGTCAGCTCTGATCAACTCGGCAAAGGAGAAAAGGAGCTTGGAGAAGGAGTCCTTGAAACCTTTTTTACATTGTTAAAACAAAGGGAAGAGCTTCCTGCCGCTATTTTTTGCATGAATAGAGGAGTATTTACCTTAACTGAGGATTCTTTTGTTTCGCTTCACCTTAAAGAGCTTGAAGAAAAAGGTGTTGAAGTGTTTGCCTGCAAAACTTGTGTTGATTATTATGAAATTGAAGACAAATTAGTCGCAGGAAAAATTAGTGGAATGCCGCATTTTATTGATTTAGCATCTAAATACGAGATAATAACGATATCATAAATAGTAGGAGCAATATGCTCCTGCTATTTTTTTCTTTTTCCCCCTAGCAATATCATCTATCATACATGTGAGATTCTTCACTTATTTCATTTGTCATTTCCCATATAATACAATTGCAGCAAAGATGATTGTTATATTCGCTTTTCGTTTTTTGAATGGTATCGGAGGAATCAAAAGGAGGATATATAATGCCCTTTAATCGTGATTTTAATAAAGACCCTTTTATAGTAATTTGGGAATTAACAAGAGCATGCCAATTGAAATGCTTGCATTGCCGTGCAGAAGCTCAATATAAAAGAGATCCACGAGAACTATCATTTGACGAAGGGAAGTCATTAATTGATCAAATTTATGAAATGAATAGCCCTATGCTTGTTTTTACCGGTGGTGATCCTTTAATGCGTGAGGATGTTTTCGACATAGCCAAATATGCCGTTGAAAAGGGTGTTCGTGTATCAATGACCCCGAGTGCAACACCTAATGTAACGAAGGGAGCGATTGAAAAAGCGAAGGAAGTGGGGCTTTCCCGCTGGGCTTTTAGTCTTGATGGGCCTACTGCTGAAATTCACGACCATTTTCGGGGGACTGCGGGTTCCTTTGATTTAACAATGGAAAGAATTAAATATTTGCATGAACTAGAAATTCCAATCCAGATTAATACGGTCATTTCCCGTTATAATATTGATTGTCTTGATGAAATGGCGAAGGTTGTTGAAGATTTAAAGTGTGTTCTGTGGAGTGTCTTTTTTCTAGTACCTACAGGCAGAGGACAAGAAAGTGATATGATTACACCAGTTGAACATGAAAGAGTCTTCACATGGCTGTATGATTTAAGCAAAAGAGTTTCCTTTGATATTAAAACAACAGCTGCACAGCATTATCGCCGTGTAGTTATTCAGCACAAAATGAAAGAAGCAAAGGGCAATAACGAAGATATTCAATATTTGGATGCATTAACTCAACAAGGCTTGACAGGATCGATTGATGGGCTTGGAAGAGCACCAAAAGGGGTTAATGATGGCAATGGCTTCGTCTTTATCTCCCATATTGGCGACGTATATCCGAGCGGCTTACTTCCTGTAAAAGCAGGCAATATAAGAGAACAATCATTAGCTGAAATCTATCGAGATTCCCCGATCTTTAGAGATTTAAGAAATCCGGATAAATATAAAGGGAAATGTGGAGTTTGTGAATTTAGGTATGTTTGTGGAGGTTCACGCTCTCGTGCCTATGCTATGACGGGGGATTACATGGAAAGTGAGCCATTCTGTGTCTATATTCCTAGAGCATTAAGAAAGAAAGCAACATCGTAAAAACAGTACCACGATGAACCGATTAAGAACAATATGTGAATAATACCATTTTTAATGGCAACATATGCTACAATATTGAAAAAGAGATCACTCTTTATTGGAGTTGATATTATGAAAAAATTAATCATCAAAGACAAATTAAATAGACCTCTAAGAGATTTACGAATTTCTGTTATTGATCGCTGTAATTTTCGCTGTACCTATTGTATGCCTGCAGATAAATTTGGACCAGATTTTGCTTTCTTACCGAAAAGTGAATTATTAACTTATGAGGAAATTGAACGGCTTGCCAAAATATTTGTAGATCTTGGCGTAGAAAAGATTAGGCTTACAGGCGGAGAGCCTTTGCTCAGGAAGGATTTGCCGATTTTAGTCAAAAAGCTTTCTAATATTCAAGGCTTACAAGATATCGGCCTAACAACCAATGGAGTATTACTGCCAAGGTATGCTAAAGAATTGAAGGAAGCTGGTTTATTACGAGTAAATGTTAGTCTGGATTCCTTAAATAGTGAATTATTTGGCAAAATTAACGGAAGAAATGTGGGAGTTCAAGCTGTTCTAGATGGCATCCAAGCGGCTCAGGAAGCAGGCCTTGGTGTAAAAATCAATATGGTTGTAAAAAAAGGCTTAAACGATTCTGAAATAGTTCCAATGGCTAACTTTTGTAAGGAAAAAGGAATTCAGCTTCGATTTATAGAATTCATGGATGTCGGCAGCACCAATGGCTGGAAAATGGATGATGTTATAACCAAAAAAGAAATATTTGAGCTACTTAAAAAACATTATTTATTGGATCCAGTTGAACCAGACTACTTTGGGGAAGTTGCAAAGCGTTATCGCTATGAAGGAACGAATATTGATGTTGGATTTATCCCTTCTGTATCGGAATCATTCTGCTCAAGCTGCACCCGCTCTAGATTATCTGCAAATGGACAAATTTTCACATGTCTCTTCAATGGAGATGGACATGATATAAAAGAATTTATGAGACAAGGTACAACAGACGAAGAAATAAGTAAGCGCATTAAAGACATATGGAGTGACAGGAAAGACCGCTACTCTGATGAAAGAACAGAAGAAACAGCAAGAAATCGGAAAAAAATAGAAATGTCCTATATTGGTGGTTAGTATAACCCTGTCTAGCAGAATGCCTAGGCAGGGTGTTTTTTTTAATAATGAAATGAACAGAATTATATTTTATAAATTCATTTCGCAAAAAAGAAATCGGCAAACTCGCCGATTTCTCCCATTCTGTCTTTATCGCTAATTTTGGAAATGGAACAATTTTAGTATTTACATATATCTTGGGAATAAAATATTGTTCTCCAAATGTACATGCATAAATGTTTGTTCTTCTAGCATTTCAAGGCGCTTATATACAAGTGTATATGTACCACAAGCATTTAGAGGAAGCTTATAATCATATGTTACCTCTCTAAGCTCTCTTAAAATTTCACCAACTTGGTCATGCTCTTTTTCGAGCTCTTTTATATAATTTACTATTTCTTCGCGATTTTCTAATGCTGGATTGTCTAATTCTTTCAACAAAGGGAAAACAGTTTCCTCTTCTTTAGCTGTATGCTCAATCATTTCTTTTTTAAACACACTAAATAATTCATAAACTTTTACTAACTCTGGGTGATTAGAACCGTGAACTTTAGATACCTTCGTCACATACGGGCTTAATTGGGCAAGCTCATCTAGAAGAGGGGTATGATAATGGACATTGATATGATTGATAATGTCTTCTGAACTGCTGTTAGTCCAAACCTCCATATCATCGTTATGATTATTTTCCTTCGTGTATATTTCATTTAAATCATTCATTAGTTGCTCCATATTAATGGAGAGCTCAGTTGCAGCTGTAATTAATGGAGTATTTCCACCGCAGCAGAAATCTATTCGATAGCGTTTAAACACATCACTTGTTTTCGGTAGTGCATTGACAATATCTTTAACTAATGATGTTTCTGTAAAAGGCATGTTCATTCTTTGAATACCCTCCTTATAAAAATTCTATTGTATACATGCTTAGCATAAAGGATAAATAATATGAAGCTGGTGACCTCAATCACACTTTCTTATTTTTTTGAAAAAAACTATTAAAGAGAGAGAGGATGTGAGGTTTGTCATGTAGAATCAAATGAATTACATATATAATAAAGTAGAAGATCAAGGCTTAGGAGCTGATACTATTGGTTGAAAGAAGAACTCCAATACCTGTAGGAGAAGCAGTCAAACGTGTGATGGACTTTTCAATACAGGGACAAACAGAATTTATTTCAATAAATAAAAGTTTTGGCAGATATTTGTCTGAAGATATTACTGCGACAAATGACGTTCCACACTTTGATCGTGCCCCCTATGATGGTTTTGCTGTTAGAGCGATTGATACAAAATTAGCGGCACAAACAAATCCAGTGGAATTCGAGGTTGTCGACCATATTGGAGCAGGATTAATCACAACAAAGAGTGTAGAAGCTTTTCAAGCTGTTCGTATTATGACTGGTGCTCAAATGCCTTCTGAATGTGATGCAGTTGTTATGCTTGAGTTAGCAAAGGTATATGAAAAGGACGGAAAAAGCTTTATGTCAATTAAACGTCCATATAATTCAGGTGATAATGTTTCATATCGAGGGGAAGATGCTAAGGAAGGCGATGTCCTCATTAGAAAAGGGACAAAGATTAATCCTGGAACACAAGCGATTCTTGCTACATTCGGCTACGCAAAAGTTCCAGTGGCAAGGAAACCATTAGTAGGTCTTTTTGCAACAGGTACGGAGCTATTGGATGTTGATGATCCATTAGAGCCAGGAAAAATCAGGAACAGCAATTCACATATGATTGCGGCTCAAATTGAAAGAACAGGTGCAGAAGTCCTTTATTTTGGCAAGCTTCCTGATGAATTTGAAACCTGCTATGAAGCGGTCAAACAGGCACTTGATAAAGTTGATATGCTAATTACAACAGGTGGAGTTTCTGTAGGCGATTTTGATTACTTACCTGCCATTTATGAAAAAATGAAGGCCGCGGTTCTATTTAATAAGGTGGCTATGCGTCCTGGCAGTGTAACAACTGTAGCTCAATTTGAGGGAAAGCTTTTATTTGGATTATCTGGAAACCCATCCGCATGTTATGTTGGTTTTGAACTTTATGCACGGCCAATTATAAGGAAAATGCTGTTTACTGAGAAGCCACATCTACGTAAAGAAAAAGCAATTCTTGAAGAAGACTTTTTAAAGGCAAATCCTTTTACTCGCTTTGTAAGAAGTGACTTAACTTTTAAAGAAGGTAAATTGGCAGTTTCTCCAAGCGGATTAGATAAATCTAATATTGTGATGAGTCTTGCTGGGGCTAACTCCTTTATTATTTTACCAGGAGGAACAAGAGGCTTCGAGGCAGGTACAGAAGTAGATGTATTATTGCTAGAAGATTTTACTGGAAATGAGTGGCCATGGTAAAAGCACCAATAATTTTTCAAATAGTTGGTTACCAGAATAGCGGAAAAACAACGCTTGTGAAAAAAGTGATTGAATGTTTATCTAAAAATGGATTTGCGGTGGCTACTATCAAGCATCATGGGCATGGAGGCAAACCGGACATTATTGATAGTAAGGACTCAGGTCAGCATATAGCTTCAGGTGCACTATATTCTATCGTAGAAGGAAGTGGAAGGCTTCTGTTGCAAGCCGAAAAATTGGCCTGGACTTTACAAGAACAAATTAGAATTCTGGAGTCTCTAAAGCCTGACTTTATCATCATTGAAGGACATAAAAATGAAGAGTATCCTAAAGTTGTGATCATAAAGGAAAAAGAAGACCATGCTCTTTTATCAAGTTTGGAAAATATTAAAGCTGTTATCTCTTGGAACAATATAGCTGAAGAAATCCAAAATACATTTTCTCCAATCTCCTTTTTCAATGTTCATGACAATAAAGGGTTAGAATGGATTTGCCAGTACTTGATGAAACAATTAAATAAATAGAGCTTTGTCAAAGAACCGTCAAATTTTGACGGTTCTTTCTTTATCTGTGATGCTTTTCACTTTATAAGTATGGATTTATGTATATAGTATAGAAAGCTTCAGTAGGGAGGTAATGAAAATGAAGCTATTTTTACCGAAACAGCATGGTGCATGGGCAATGTTAATTATCCCTTTTTGGCTCGGTGTTGCAGCATCTGAATTTCACTGGGCTCATATTCCCTTTTTCATTGGGTGGTTATTATTATATTTAGCTACATATCCAATGCTTTTATTATTTAAAAAGAAAAAAACATCCTTTTATGTAAAATGGACGATTATTTATTTTGTTCCTGCATTAGCTGTGCTAAGTATCCCATTATTGGTAAGGCCCTCTATTTTAATATTTGGCTTGCTGATGACCCCTTTTTTTATACTTAATGCTTATTATTCATCGAAAAATAGAGATCGGGCATTTGGCAATGATTTAAGTGCTATTTTTGCTTTCTCACTTTCTGGACTAGCAAGCAGTTTTCTGCCAAACGGTGAAATCAACTCATCGGCAATTATTGTCTTTTTTAGTTCAATTTTGTTTTTTACTGGTTGTACTTTTTATGTAAAAACAATGATTAGAGAGAAAAAGAATCAAACATATAAATGGATATCATGGGTTTATCATATTGGTTTGATCATTGCATGGCTCATACTGGGTGAGTGGCAAATTGCCATTGCATTCCTACCGAGTATGATAAGGGCATTTGTATTTTATGGGAAGCCAATGTCTATGAACAAACTGGGAGTTCTTGAAATTGTTAATACAGCTTTCTTCTTTATCGCTATTCTTTTCGTTATTATCTAGAAAAGGGGCTGTCCCATAAGGTATCTGGCATCCACTTAATACACAATATCTAGAATTCCACTCACTTATTGATTCTAGATATTGTTCGTGGTGCCTGACCCCTTGCTTTGGGACAGCCCCTATTAAAATATGTATAGCATTTTAAGAGTTCGAGATATGACTAGTTGAAGGCACTTACTCTTTTCTATTCAATATTGCAAATATCTAGAGGACAGTTCTCACAATCAATTTCTTTTTTTAAGTAAGAAAGACTATGGATTGTAATAATTCCTTTATCAATAGAAAGGATTCCAATTTTCCTTAATTCACCAAGCATTCGATTTACTACTTCTCTTGATGTTCCGCAAAAATTGGCTAGTTCTTGATTGGTTAATGGTACTTTAATTGTTATACCTTCCCTCGATAATTCTCCATAGCTATTCGCAAGTCGTATTAAGGTTGAGTATAGAGCTCCTTTTTTTCCATGAAGAACAAGATCTCTAAATTTTGTTTGTGTTTTACGGTATTGAAGACTGATCCATTTCATCAATTCAAGTGCAAGTTGATGGTTTTGCTCAAGCTTTTCCTCAAGTTCGTCTTTAAAGATAACTAAAACTTCTCCACTTTCAATTACTTTAGCATTCATCATATATTTTGGTGAAAGACAAAAAAGCGATAATTCACCAATTAAATCACCTTTTGAGCACATTCTTAACGTGAGCTCGCGGCCATCAGGGACAATTTTACTAACCTGAATTAGTCCACTTTCCACAATGAAAAGCTCATTTGCGTGCATACCCTCTTGATAGAGAAATGTTCCTTTTATAATTTTTCTTTTATGATGAGCCATCAATAATATTTCTTTCAGTTCTTCTGAAAGCTCAGTAAAAGACTGCATTGAAAATTACCACCTTTTCCCGTAGTTTCTGTCCGTGGGAAAACGAACTTCTATCACTCAATTATATAAGTGTAAATAAATGAATCCTAAGATAATACTACTATTATATTGTAAAGTTGTAAAACATCAAGAAAAAACAGTTGATTTTATTTTTCCAAGTTTCTATAATAAGGGAAATACGATTTATAAATATAAATTAAAATGATTAAATATACAAAGAGGAAATGAAGGGAAAAGCTATGAAAGTTTCAATAATTGGAACAACTGGATATGGAGGAGCGGAATTACTGCGTATTTTATATAGACATCCTGAATTTGAAATTCAGTCTATTCATTCAACGAAAGAAGACCTTCCCATTTGGAAGGAATATCCTCACCTCTATGATGTAATGGACGAAAAATTGCAAAGCATTAACTCAGAAAAAATTGCGGAACAATCGGACATCGTTTTTCTTGCAACACCATCGGGAATTTCCGGGAAGCTAGCAGCAGATTTCGCTAATAAAGATATAAAAGTGATTGATTTATCAGGAGATTTAAGATTACCACCTGAGACGTATTTGCAATGGTACAAACATGAACCTGTCAATGAAGGCTTGACTGACAAAGCAGTTTATGGGCTATCAGAATGGTATAAGGAAGAAATTAAAAGTTCATCTTTGATTGCTAATCCAGGATGTTATCCTACATCAGCACTATTAAGTCTTGCACCCGTAGTGAAAGAAAATTTGATTGATCCATCAAGCATAATAATTGATGCGAAATCAGGTGTTTCTGGTGCTGGAAGATCTTTATCAAGAAATACTAGTTTTTCAGAGGCAAATGAGAACTTCAGAGCCTATAAAGTGAATGAACATCAGCATACACCGGAAATTGAGAAGCAGCTTCTGTTATGGAATAAAGAAATAAAACCAATAACATTTACAACACATCTATTGCCTATTACGAGAGGAATAATGACTACTAGCTATTCTCACCTATTAACAGCTTACACTACTCATCAGTTGCTTGAGCTATATAAAGAAATTTATAAAGGACATCCATTTGTCAGAATACGCCCTGAAAACAGCTTTCCATCTGTAAAAGAGGTTGCTGGTTCAAATTATTGTGATATTGGTCTTCATGCTGATCCGAGAACAGGCAGGCTAACAATAATATCAGTCATTGATAATTTAATGAAGGGTGCAGCAGGCCAGGCTGTACAAAATGCAAACATTATGTGTGGCTTTGATGATGAAGCAGGACTAGATTTTGTCCCAATGTATCCATAAGGAGGAATAAAAAATGCAAGCAGTATCCCAAACTGGGTTAATCAAAGAAATTACCGGAGGAAGTATCATTACCCCAAAAGGTTATAAAACTGATGGCGTTCATGCAGGTTTAAGATATTCGAAAAAAGATTTAGGAATTATTATTAGTGATGTTCCAGCAAATTGTGGTGCAGTTTATACTACGAGTCAATTTCAAGCAGCGCCATTAATAGTGACACAGGAAAGCATTGCATTTGAGGAAACAATCCAGGCAGTAGTAGTGAATAGTGCTTGTGCAAATGCATGTACGGGAGAGCGCGGCATAAGAGATGCATTCCAAATGAGAAAATGGACGGCGAAGAAATTTGATTTGCCTGAACATTACGTAGCTGTTGCATCTACTGGTGTCATAGGAGAATATTTGGCAATGGATAAGGTTGATACAGGAATTCAGAATTTTCAGCCTGGTATTGAGCCTGCTCATTCGGATGCTTTTCAAACTGCTATTTTAACAACTGATTTAGTGATGAAAAATTGCTGTTATTCAGCAAAAATTGACGGCAAAACAGTTGTTATGGGCGGGGCGGCAAAAGGGTCTGGTATGATTCACCCAAACATGGCAACTATGCTTGGATTTATCACTACTGACGCAAATATTGAAAGCAAGCACCTTTTGGCTGCGCTTAGGGAAGTGACAGATACAACATTTAATCAAATTACAGTGGACGGCGATACATCAACGAATGATATGGTTCTAGTTATGGCTAATGGCTTAAGCGGAAATACATCTCTTACACCTGATCATCCAGATTGGGATGTGTTCTTGCAATTGCTGGCAAAAAACTGTGAAAGTCTAGCAAAGCAAATTGCGAAAGATGGTGAAGGTGCAACGAAGTTAATTGAGGTTGAGGTAATAGGTGCTGAAACTGTTGTAGATGCAAGAAAGGTAGCTAAGCAAATTGTGGGTTCAAACCTAGTCAAAACAGCAATTTATGGTGAGGATGCCAACTGGGGGAGAATCATTGGAGCAATAGGCCAATCGAGTGTCAATATTAATCCTAGTTCTGTAGATATTGCCATTGGTCCTATTGTGATGCTAAAAAATAGTGTACCTCAAGCCTTTTCAGAGGAACAGGCTAGTGAGTATTTAAAAAATAAAATAATTCATATTTTTGTAGACTTAAATAATGGTAAGGGAAATGGGAAAGCATGGGGATGTGACCTATCGTATGATTATGTGAAAATTAACGCAAGTTACCGAACTTAAGGAGGAAATCGCATGAAAACCATTTTAATAAAATGCGGTGGAAGTGTGATGGATAAGCTAGCACCAACATTTTTTGAAAGTCTTAAAGAATTAGAAAGTAACGGGTATCAGCTTGTATTTGTGCACGGTGGAGGATCAGATATTAATAGGATGCTTGATTTATTCCAGGTTCCTCATGAATTTGTTGATGGTTTACGTAAGACAACTGCAAAAGCAATGGAGATTGTGGAAATGGTTTTGTCAGGTCACACGAATAGGAAGCTTGTATCAAACCTAGAATCTAAGGGATTAAAGGCTTTCGGATTGAATGGCAGTGACAGCAAATTTTTACAGGGGAGATTTATTGATCGGGAGAGGCTTGGTTTTGTTGGTGAAGTAGTGAAAATCAACCTTCGTATAGTGTCTTTGCTTTTACGAGAAAAATATATACCAGTTATTACTCCTATTGCTATTACTGAAAATGGAATCAAGCTTAATATAAATGCCGATTTTGCTGCTGCAGCAATTGCTAACGCCCTTCAAGTTGATAAATGCATTTTTGTCACAGATGTAGATGGAATTATGATTGATGGCAAGCTTATTCAACAAACCGATATAGCTGAAGTGCAAAGATATATTACTGAAGAAAAAATAACGGGCGGCATGATTCCTAAGGTTAAATCTGCGATAGATGCGATTGAAAAAGGACTTCATAGTGTGATGATCGTTTCTGGAGAAAAAAAGTTTTTTGAAGGTTCGGAATGGAGCGGAACAGAAATACATGCAAAAGAGAGGGTTTTACAATGAGCCATTTATTTCCTACTTATTCACGTTGGGAGATTGAGCCAGATTTCGCCGAAGGTAGCATCATTATAGATAAAGATGGAAAAAGATATTTAGACTTTACATCAGGGATTGGTGTATGCAATCTTGGGCATCGTCCAGAGGCAGTTCATCATGCCATTATCAAGCAGCTTAATCGTTTCTGGCATGTCTCTAACTTATTTATTCAAGAAGAGCAGGAAGTGGCTGCAAAGCTATTAGCAGATGCCGCGGAAATGGAATTGGTTTTCTTTGCTAATAGTGGAGCAGAAGCAAATGAAGCAGCAATAAAATTAGCACGAAAGGCGACAGGTCGAACGAAAATTATTACGTTTCATAACTCCTTTCACGGCCGTACTTTTGCTGCTATGTCTGCAACTGGTCAGGATAAGATCAAAACAGGATACGGACCAATGTTAGAAACATTTATATATGTTCCTTATAATAATATTGATGCCTTAAAACAAGAAGTGAATTCAGAAACAGCTGCTATAATGATCGAGATTGTTCAAGGTGAAGGCGGTATTCATATTGGAGAAAGAGAGTTTTTAAGTGAAGTTGAGCAGCTTTGTAAAGATTACGGAGCTCTCTTTATCATTGATGAAATCCAAACAGGAATTGGCAGGACTGGTAAACCTTTTGCATTCCAACATTTTCAATTAGCTCCGGATATCGTTACTTCTGCTAAAGGATTAGGAAATGGTTTGCCAATTGGAGCAGTGATTGGGAGGAAGGAACTTGAATCTGTATTTGGTCCTGGAAGCCATGGATCAACATTTGGCGGAAATCCATTATCCATTTCTGCTTCCATTGCAACGATGGAATCCATTTTTTGTGGAGAGTTTTTGAAGCAAGTGGAGCATAAAAGCCAATATCTGTTTGATAAACTGTCAAATGGTCTTCATTTAATTCCTGAAATATTGGAAATAAGGAAGCTTGGTATGATGATTGGAATTGAAACTTCTATTGATTTACCGACACTATTAAAAAAGCTTAGGGAAATGGGGTTGCTGGCACTCCCAGCAGGGAATAATGTTGTTCGATTGCTGCCCCCATTGACGGTAGTTACTGAGGAAATAGATGAAGCAGTAAACATCATTCAAGAAGCCGTTATTCATTTTTCAAAGACAGCCGTTTAGGCTGATTCTTTTTCGAATTTATGAATAAAAATGTAATTATGCAAATAAATATACAAAAATATGAGGTGGAATATGGAAGGATATTTGCATTTAAATAGCGGACAGAGTTTCAAAGGTCGCTGGGCTACACAACCGCCTGAAAAGGACGTAACGGGGGAAATCGTATTATTTACAGGTATGACTGGCTATGAAGAGGTACTGACAGATCCTTCTTATAAAGATAAAATTGTTGTCTTTACTTACCCCATTTTAGGGAACTGTGGCATCACGAATAATAATTTTTCTAATAAAAGACCTCATTTGGCCGGCATGATTGTTTATGAAGAGTGTTTATCTCCTTCGCATTACGAGTCTGAATATACACTTAATGAATATTTGCAGAAGTGGAATATTCCTATGCTTGTTCATATGGATACGAGAGCAATTTCAAAAAAAATTCGGAATCAAGTATCGGCTATTGCGATTATTTCCAGTACAGAACATCAAAAATCGGAGAAAAGGAGTGTGGTTGGATATGCCTAAAGACCCCAGTATTCACTCGATTCTAGTAATTGGATCAGGTCCGATTGTAATTGGCCAGGCAGCAGAATTTGATTATGCTGGGACACAGGCATGTGCAGCTCTAAAGGAAGAGGGCTATAAAGTTATTCTTGTTAATAATAACCCTGCAACCATTATGACTGATCAAACATTTGCAGATCAAATATATTTTGAGCCCTTAACGGTTGATAGCTTGGAGAAAATTATTGAAAAAGAAAGGCCAGATGGTCTTCTAGCAACATTAGGTGGTCAAACGGGTTTAAATTTGGCTTTTCAGCTAAATAAAGAAGGAATTTTAGATCGCTTTCAAATAAAGCTTCTTGGAAGTTCAATTGAATCAATTAAGAATGGAGAGGATCGTGAGGCATTTCGAAAGTTAATGAAGGTACTTGGGGAACCAGTGCCTGAAAGCGAAATCGTTCACGATATAGAAAATGCTCTAACTTTTGCAAATGAAATAGGCTTTCCTATTATCGTACGTCCTGCCTATACATTAGGGGGAACAGGAGGAGGCATTGCGAATAACGAACATGAGCTAATCTCCCTCGTTCAAGGCGGCTTAAGTGAAAGTGCAATTCATCAATGCTTGATCGAGAAAAGCATCGCTGGATTTAAAGAAATAGAGTTTGAAGCGATGAGGGACTCACAAAATCATTGTATTACAATCTGTAATATGGAGAATATCGATCCAGTAGGAGTTCATACTGGAGATTCCATTGTAGTAGCACCCACACAAACACTAACCCATGAAGAAGTTCACATGCTAAGATCTGCATCCATTAAAATTATCTCAGCTCTAGGGATTATTGGCGGATGTAATATACAATTCGCATTGGATCCATTTAGTAAAAAATATTATTTAATTGAGGTTAATCCAAGAGTTAGTCGCTCTTCAGCTCTTGCTTCAAAGGCAACTGGATATCCAATTGCACGCATAGCCACGAAGCTAGCAGTCGGATACACATTATCAGAATTAATCAATCCATTTACAGGTCAGTCATTTGAGAACTTCGAGCCAGAGCTTGATTATGTTGTTGTGAAATTTCCAAGGTGGACATTTGATAAATTTCCTCATGCTGATCGCAAGCTTGGAACACAGATGAAGGCAACTGGAGAAGTAATGGGGATTGACAGAAATTTTGAGAGGGCTTTATTAAAAGCTGTTCATTCACTTGAGCTTCATTCTATAGACTTAAAAATGCCTGATATAAGCAATAAAACAAATGATCAATTAGAATCACTTCTTGCACAGCAAACAGATGAAAGATTTTTTATTATATTTGAGCTAATTAGACGTGGATATACATTACAGGCTTTACATGAAAAAACGAAAATCGATTATTTATTCCTCCAATCCTTTAGGCAATTAGTAAATTTAGAAAATCAAATCTCCTCACTTTCTTTGTTAAAGGTTATAAAAGAGGAGCTGCAGCTTTTCAAAGAAAAAGGCTTTAGTGATAACTATTTAGCAAATGAGTGGAATGTTACGGAAAAGGATATAAGGAATTTGCGGAAAATTCATGGAGTTCTTCCGGTATATAAATCAGTCGATTCATGTGCAGGAGCTTATGAGGCTGAATCTAATTATTTTTATTCGAGCTATTTTGGAGAAAATGAACAAGTAAAAAGTGAGAATAGGAAAGTGCTTATTATTGGCAGCGGGCCAATACGAATTGGCCAAGGAATTGAATTTGACTACTGTTCTGTTCAAGGTGTATTTGCTTTGAAAGAAGAAGGTATAGAAACAATCATGATCAATAATAATCCAGAAACGGTCAGTACGGATTATACAACAGCAGATCGCCTCTATTTTGAACCTCTTACAATTGAAGCGATATTAAATGTGATCGAAGCGGAAGGTATTACAGAAGTGATCGTACAGCTTGGTGGTCAAACAGCATTGAATCTTGCTGCAGAGATTGAGGAATATGGAATTTCATTATTAGGTACGAACTCAAAAACGATTGATATACTCGAAGATAGAAAATGCTTTTACCAATTGCTTGATGAACTTAAGATTCCACATATTGATGGAGAAATTGCTTTTTCTAAAGATGAGCTGACAAAGGCTGTTCAAAAAATTGGGTTTCCAATATTAGTTCGCCCTTCCTATGTTATTGGCGGTAGAGGGATGGAGTTAATGAACAGCCAATACGAGTTCGAACAATATCTTCAAAAAGGAAATATTTCATATCCAATTCTTGTAGATAAATTCCTTCATGCTTTAGAAGCCGAGCTCGACCTAGCAGCAGATGGAAAAAATATCTGTGTTCCAGCTATCATGGAGCATATTGAAAAAACAGGCGTACATTCTGGTGATAGTATGTCCGTCTTGCCACCGAATAGTCTATCAAAATCAGTTCAAGAAAAAATGGTTAATTATGGTAAAAATATTGTTCGAAAGCTACAATACAAAGGTCTTATGAATATCCAATTTATCATACAGGGTGATAATGTTTATTTATTGGAAGTAAATCCTCGTGCAAGTAGAACTGCACCCATTATTAGCAAAGTAAGTAATGTCCCACTTGTTCAAATTGCGACAAAGGTATTGCTCGGGAAATATCATTTGTCAAAAGATATTTTGCCTTTTGATAAGAAGTGGGAATTTACATGTGTTAAATACCCTGTTTTTTCTAATTACGCATTGAAGGGTCTTGATTCGAAAGTAGGACCAGAAATGAAATCAACAGGGGAAGGAATATCTATAGCGTCTGGCTTTAACGAAGCAATGAGAAAATCCTTTCATACTAGCATAAACCAAAAAGAAATCACGAAAGTAATCATTGCTGATGGAGAAGAAAAGCATGAATTATCATCGCTTGCTATGCAATCTGGAATCAACCCAGTGCATACAAAAACGATGGATCAAACTGTAACTGAAAATGAAACGATTGTCCTCTATAATCCAAATCAAAGTGATGAAGACATTAAAATGAGAGAGATTGCTGTTAGGAATCGGTTTCTTACGTTTACTGAAAAGGAAACATTTATTGCATTTTTGCAATCCGTGAAAGTAAAGGATTGGGACGTTCGTTCCATTCATGATTGGCAAGAACAATTAAGTAAAAGTTTAATTTAAAGGGAGTGAATATATTTTGATTTCAATTCAAGCTGATGAAAAAAAAATAAATATAAAAGGTAAGGATTTTTTAACATTAGCCGATTTTTCCCCGGAGGTTATTAATGGCTTACTATTAAAAGCAAAAAAGCTAAAAAGTGCGTCTTTACTTGGATATCATTCTTCACCTCTGAAAGGGAAAATATTAGGAATGATTTTTGAGAAATCTTCGACACGAACAAGAGTATCATTTGAAGCAGGTATGCTTCAATTAGGCGGTAATGCCTTATATTTAAACAGTCAAGACATGCAATTAGGTAGAGGTGAGTCTATTGCTGATACAGCTAAGGTACTCTCACATTATGTTGATGCGATTATGATTCGCACCTTTTCCCATCATACGATTGAAGAACTTGCTTATCATGCAACAGTTCCTGTCATTAACGGATTAACAGATCTTTTTCACCCATGCCAGGCACTTGCAGATTTATTAACTCTTCAGGAGAAAAAAGGGGATCTTCCTGGATTAAAGCTTGTATATGTAGGTGATGGAAACAATGTGGCTCATTCATTAATGATTGCAGCTTCCAAAATAGGCATGGACATTACGATTGCCTGTCCTGTTGGTTATGAGCCTAAAAAAGAAATCGTGAAGATGGCTAAGGAATTTGCTGCTGCAAGTGGTTCTAATGTAACCATTACTAATAATGCTGTCGAAGCTGTGAATGATGCAGACGCTATTTATACGGATGTCTGGACGAGTATGGGGCAGGAATCAGAAAACGAACAGAGACTAAAGGTGTTTTCAAACTTTCAAGTAAATGAAAGTCTTGTTCAAAAAGCGAAAGATGACTTCATTTTTCTTCATTGTTTGCCTGCTCATAGAGGGGAAGAAGTATCTACAGCTGTCATTGATGGACCAAATTCAGCTGTTTTTCAACAGGCTGGAAATAGACTACATGTGCAAAAAGCACTTCTATCAGAAATAATGTAGAATGCTTGAAAAGTCAATAAAGAATGGAAAAAGATGTTTTCATGATGATTTTTGAAATTGGAAATAATATTAAAGATTTTAGGAATGAAGGAGGGGAATAAAATATGGGACAAAATCGACAATTTAGACCTGGACATAAAGCGCCTAATAATGGAATTTATATTGAAGTTGGGGAAACAGGAAGCAATGTGAACAATCCACAAATGATTAGGCTAAAAGCAGGGGACCGGTTTCCAGAAAACTCAAATCACAATCGTGTTTGGACGTATCAAAGAAAGCCATAAAGTGAAACTTTAATCAGTGGGGGTTTTCTTCATCCCCTACTGATTATTAGTTGAACCAATCACGCTCAAAACGCCACGTCCTATGGCTTTCGCCTGACTAGGACATCCTGTCCGTCGTCGGGCTTTTACGGGCAGTTTATCTCCCACCTAACTTCTTTGCTTTCGCTGAATTTTGAGGTGGGAGTATTACTGCCCGTTAATGCGGGATAAAATAGAAAAGTGAAAGTATTTACAAAAATGAATGAAATTACATTGGCCATCCTTTTATGGGTGGCTTTACATATGCTATAATATACACAAAGGTCAAAAAAGGTCAGAATTAATATCTAGCTCTGAGCGCGATTGGCTCTCCGCTTTTTAAAAAGGAGGATAAGCATGGATATAAACAAAATGACAGAACGGATGCAGGATGGTTTCATGACTGCACAAAATATTGCAATACGAGAACATCAACAAGAGGTAGACGACGTCCACTTATTTTTAGCACTATTAGAACAAGAAAATAGTTTGATGACCTCAATTCTGCAAAAAATGCATGTTTCGACTGACGACTTAATTAGTAATCTGCAACAGCTTTTAAGAAAAAAGCCTCAAGTATCTGGTACTGGGATTGAGCAAGGAAAGCTGTATATTACAGGGAATCTACAACGGATAATAGCAGAAGCAGATTCAATCATGAAGAATTTTGGTGACGACTATCTCTCAGTTGAGCATATTTTACTTGCGACTATTTTATCAAAATCAGACGTTGCTGATATTTTAAAACAAATAGATGTGAATAGGGAAACGCTGGGGCTGGCAATTAAAGATATAAGGGGGAATCAAAGAGTGACATCTCAAAATCCAGAAGCTACATATGATGCATTAAAAAAATATGGCAGGGATTTAGTCGCAGAGGTAAAGGCTGGAAAGGTTGATCCTGTAATCGGAAGGGATAGTGAAATCAGGAATGTAATCAGAATTCTTTCAAGAAAAACAAAAAATAATCCAGTATTAATTGGAGAGCCTGGTGTTGGTAAAACGGCGATAGTAGAAGGACTGGCTCAAAGAATTGTACGTAGAGATGTGCCTGAAGGATTAAAGGATAAAACAATCTTCTCACTTGATATGAGCGCCTTAATAGCTGGAGCGAAATTTAGAGGGGAATTTGAAGAGCGGCTTAAAGCTGTTTTAAATGAAATTAGAAAAAGTGAAGGACAAATTCTTCTTTTTATCGATGAGATTCATACTATTGTTGGAGCTGGGAAAACAGAAGGAGCTATGGATGCGGGTAATATGCTGAAACCTATGCTTGCTCGCGGTGAATTACATTGTATCGGTGCAACTACACTAGACGAGCATAGAAAATACATTGAAAAGGATCCTGCGTTAGAAAGGCGTTTTCAGCAAGTACTCGTTCAGGAGCCAAATGTGGAGGATTCCATTTCTATTTTGAGAGGATTAAAAGAAAGATATGAAATCCATCATGGAGTAAATATTCATGATCGGGCATTAGTTGCCGCAGTTACATTATCTGACAGATACATTTCAGATCGATTTCTTCCAGATAAGGCCATTGATTTAGTTGACGAAGCATGTGCAATGATCAGAACGGAAATTGATTCAATGCCTTCAGAGCTTGATGAAGTGACGAGAAGAGTTATGCAGCTTGAAATTGAAGAAGCTGCATTAAGAAAAGAAAGCGATGCGGCAAGTAAATCAAGGCTGATATCCTTACAAAAAGAATTGGCAGAACAAAAGGAAAAAGCTTATACAATGAAGGCGAAATGGCAGCTTGAAAAAGAAGGTATTCAAAAGGTACAAGAAAAAAGAGAAGTACTTGAAAAAATGCGCCGAGAACTGGAAGAAGCAGAAAATGAATATAATTTAAACAAAGCTGCAGAGCTTCGTCATGGAAAAATTCCTGCACTAGAAAAGGAATTAAAACAACTTGAGCAAGAAGTGAATGAGAATGAAGGGGAAAGACTATTAAAAGAAGAAGTAACGGAAGAAGAAATTGCTAATATCGTCGCAAGATGGACAGGAATTCCCGTTGTTAAGCTTGTGGAAGGTGAACGAGATAAGCTTCTACGGTTAGAAAGCATCTTGCATGAACGTGTTATTGGGCAGGATGAAGCGGTTCAGCTTGTTTCTGATGCTGTCCTTCGTGCAAGAGCGGGAATCAAAGATCCAAACCGTCCAATCGGTTCATTCATTTTTCTTGGCCCAACTGGTGTAGGGAAGACGGAGCTTGCAAAAGCTTTAGCACAAAGCTTGTTTGATAGTGAAGAACAAATGATTCGCATCGATATGTCTGAATACATGGAGAAGCATGCAGTTTCAAGATTGATAGGTGCTCCCCCAGGATATGTTGGATACGAAGAGGGCGGACAGTTGACTGAAGCAGTACGCAGGAAGCCATATTCGGTTATTTTGCTGGATGAAATTGAAAAGGCTCATCCTGAGGTTTTTAATATTCTCCTACAAATGCTTGATGATGGTAGAATTACGGATTCACAAGGAAGAACCGTAGATTTTAAAAATACAGTCATTATCATGACCTCTAATATTGGGTCGCAATTCCTGCTTGAACGCGTTAGTGGGGAAGTGTATATAAATGAAGAAACTCGGAATAAAGTGATGGGGCAATTAAGAAGTCACTTCCGTCCAGAGTTTTTAAATAGAGTAGATGAGATTATTTTATTCAAGCCTCTTTCAATAAATAATATTAAAGAGATTGTTGCTAAGCTTATCGATCAGCTCCAAGCTCGATTATCTGATCAGCATATTCAATTAAATATTACAGATGATGCTAAAGTTTTTATGGCTGAAAATGGATTTGATCCAATCTATGGTGCAAGACCGTTAAAACGCTATATTCAAAGAAATGTCGAAACGATTTTGGCTAAAAAAATCATTGCAGGGCTAATTAAAGATTATTCTGAGGTTAATATATCAATCGATAACGGTGAAATCGCTTTGAATATACATTAGAATAACTTGGTCTTCACCAAGTCTTTGTTTGGTGAAGGCCTTAGTTTTTCTTAGACGATCTTCTTAGCAGTTATTTTATTAGGCTCTTTTCGCATATATTGTTGCTTATGCCTTCAAATTTTGCCCGTTGATTTCCACTGCGGTCACTTGCTTTCCGCGGGGAGAGACGTGAGCCTCCTCGGCGCTTGCGCCTGTGGGGTCTCACGCTTCCCTCCATTCCCGCAGGAGTCAAGTGCCCTCCGCTCCAATCAACTCAGATAGTTAAATAAAAATTGCAATAAAAACAACAAACTTTACGAAAACAACCTTTTATTAAAGACGCATATTACTTTAGTACGTTAATAGACTTAAACTTTCCGATTAGCTGAAAAAAAGTCATCCTGAGAATCAGGATGACTTTTTTGACTAACTAGCTTCAAAAGGAGCTAGCACTTTTCATTGTTTAAATCCAGCGCCTTCGGAACAATCTGTAATTTGATTGTTGCAAAGGTGATTTCGCATTTCTTAATGTAAACTCTCTTTTTCAGCTGGTCCTGCAGGAATTATGGAAGATACGACAAAAATTAATATTGTTAATGCTACTCCTAGTATGGAACCAGTTTTAAAATCATAAGAAACACCAATCATTGAACTAACAACGTAAGTTACCATTTGAACAAGTAGAAAAGTCCAGAAAAATGTCCAAAAGAATCTCATCTTTCTCACCTCAACATTTTAAAATCCCTTATCATATTACCATATGGTGCATAATTAATAAACGTCTATACTGAAATTGATATTTAGTTTCTAAGAAAATTTAGGCAAATCCCCGTTCATTTTATGTGAACCTTCATACATTATTATGAACTAAGGCGTAAAGGGGTAAATAAAAATGGAAAGCCGGAACTTTATATTGGATACCGAGTGGAATATGATCCATTATCCTAATAAGCCAAATGGTTTCGGTATCCTAATAATTGGTGATGAAAAGCACTTTGTAACGGATAAAGGGAGTTTTTGGACACAGAATGAGGGGAAATTAGAGCTTTTACAAAAATTTAAAGAATCGGGCTATACGATCTTTTATTCCAATTTGTATAGAAAGAATTGGGGAAACGAGAAGGCAGTAAGATTATCAAGAAGATTGTATGAGCATGTGATACGCTCGGAAATATTAAATGGAAAAATTCATTTGCTTGCAGAAGGAATGGGGGCTCTAATTGCATTAAAATTAATGGGTGAAATGGGTCCTGGACTTATTCGTACATGTGTTTTTATAAACCCAATCTTATCTCTTAAGGACCATTTGGAAATGGAAAAAGAGCATAAATTTTTCTATAAAAAATTATTAAAAGAAATTGCCAACGCATTTCAAATCGATTTACTGCAAGTTGAAAATGAAATAAAAATCAAAAAGGAAGGTTTTGAAGATACAGGAAACATACCAGTAAGAATTATTCATATTATGTCAGATGCAAGGACATTTAACCAATCCAATCATATAAAGGGTCTCTTAGAAAAATGGAAGGAAAAAGAGCCTCCTGTATCAATTTGCTTTTTATTGCCTGAAAAAAAGCAATCCATAGGTTCCCAAATCGTTCATTTTATGAAAAAAAATGAAATGACATTATAATCATTCTCATATGCTGTAATCAAAAAAGAAATAATTGTATGTGATGAAACATAGGATACTCTTTAGAATGGTTTTGGGGGGATTTATTTTGGACAGTGCAGTGATCATTGGATCTTTCGAATTTTTAGGATTTCATTTTTGTCATGCTTTATTAGAGAGAGGATACGAAGTAAAAGGTGTTCATTTAGATAATGATGTAGATAATGCAATTTTAATAGAAAAGCGCTTGGAAATAGGAAGGAATGCAAATTTTAAAGAAGAATCATTTTCAGACTGGCTAATCTCTGATAGCATAAGTGAACAAACATTAGTCCTTATAGATTTTTACGACTATTTCATCAATCACCATACTGATTTTTTCGAAAAACTACATTTACTTGATGCCTATTTAATAAATAACAAAAAAAATATTAAAGAAACAAATTCTCGAGTTGTATCCCTTCTGCCTATTCAATGGCATCATCAAAAGAATGACAAAATCGATCATATCCTTCAAAAAGCATCTATTAGTCACTGTATCTATCTCCCTTCCATATATGGTCCATGGCAATCAAGCGCATTTTTATTTCAGCAATACCTATTAAAAAGCATGAGTCCTGAAACAAGGATTTCCATAAATGATCGTGAATGGTTTCACGATTTACTATACATTGAAGATATTGTAGATCCAATATTAATGTTGGCTGAAAAAAAATCAGCTTCTAGTATTTTGAAAAGTGAGGATCCAAATCATTGGAGAAAATGTGCGGATTACCTTTCCATTCCCGTTGAAGAAGATAAACTTAATCATCTTCAGGGGACACTTAATACCACTCATATAAATATAATAATAGTTAAAAGTCATCTCCTTTTTTCAGAAGGAATAGAAAATCAAAAACGGCATTTAAAGCTGTTGCAAGAAGGACGAATATGAGGGATAGGAAAAAAGTCTTTTCAAATTTTGCTTATAAAGGGTAGAATAAATAGAGTTGGGTGAATATGGTGAAATAAAAAATATTATTCGGCTATTTCGGAGAGGCGGATCAAAGGGAGATGCAAAAATTATTTGCACAATTTGGGATTCTTCTTTTAAGCCTTCTTTTATTGACCTCCTGTGGACAAGCAATGTCCTCAGGTAATCTTAAGAAAGCAGGCTTACTAATCCCTGATACTATAAATGATCAAGTGTGGGGAACGAAGGGCTATAAAGGAATGTTAAAGATTCAATCCCACCATAATATAGATGTATATTATAAAGAGGGCATGAATTCACAATTGGTTGTGGAACGTGCTGTTAAAGAATTTGACCAAAAGGGTGTTAACATCATTTTCGGTCATGGAAATGAATATGCGGAATATTTTAATGAAATATCTCCAAAGTATCCAAATATTCATTTTGTTAGCTTCAACGGAAATGCTGAAAACTCGAATACAACAAGTTTAAATTTTGAAGCATATGCAATGGGCTTTTTTGGCGGAATGATCGCTGGACATATGACAAAAACAGATACCGTTGGAATCATTGCTGCTTATGAGTGGCAGCCAGAAATCGAAGGCTTTTATGAAGGGGCAAATTTTGAGAACAAAGACGTTAATGTCATAATTGAATATGTCGGAAATTGGGATAATGATAAAAAGGCAATTGAACTTTTGGATAAAGTATTTGCAAAAGGTGTGGATGTTGTTTACCCTGCAGGGGATGGCTATAATGTTCCCGTAATTGAAAAGGTCAAAGAAGAAGGACACTATGCCATTGGGTATATATCAGACCAATCAGATCTTGGAGAATCTGCTGTATTGACAAGTACGGTTCAGCATGTGGATGTTCTATATGAATTAGTGGCAGATATGTTTGATAAAGGGGAACTAAAATCCGGAAATCTTTCATTCGATTTTCAAGATGATGTCATCACTTTAGGGAAATTTAGTTCTGACGTGGATCAAGAGTTTATTGATAAAATAAATAAAGCAATTGAAGACTATAAAAAAACGGGAAAACTACCTAACGAATAATGCAACTTTTGAGGAGGCAAAATACTATGCAATCAACAGATAAAACAATGGAATTTATGCAAATTGCGATGAAATATTTACCTGAAGCAAAACAACAATTAGAAAATGCAGGTGTCGAATTATCATTTGATATGATTCAGCCCTTCATGAACCTTTTTACTAAGGTTATGAACGAGGCCTATGAAATGGGCAAAGCAGAAGCTCTTGCCGAAAAGGAATAGAAACGAACCGGTCTTTTCGAGGAAGGCCGGTTTTTTATTGTTGCGAACTAACCTATTAATTTGATAAAATTAGTACCAAGTCATAATAATTGATAATAAAAATAAAAAGTAAAATTCTTAATGAAATTTCATGAAAATAGCTTGTCTAGAGCAGGAATGAGAATAAGGAAAAGGGAGTGGCTCCATGAATGCAGGAATTATAGGGATGGGCAGATGTTTGCCTGAGAAAATTCTCACTAATGAAGATCTAGAAAAAATGGTTGAAACATCAGATGAATGGATTAAGACGAGGACAGGTATCGAAGAAAGACGAATTGCAGATGATGACACAGATACATCTGATCTTGCATATGAAGCTGCAAAAAACGCTTTAGCTAACGCAAATATTTCTCCAGAAGATATTGATTTAATCTTGGTTGCAACTGTAACACCAGATCATCCGTTTCCATCCGTAGCGTGCTTCCTTCAGGAAAGGTTAGGAGCAATTAATGCTGCAGCAATGGACATTAGTGCTGCATGTGCAGGCTTCATGTATGGTATGATAACAGCAAAACAATTTATTGAAACAGGAGCTTATAAACATATCTTAGTTGTGGGTGTCGAAAAGCTTTCAAAAATTACGGATTGGGAAGACCGAAATACAGCTGTTTTATTTGGGGATGGTGCAGGGGCAGCGGTTATTGGTCCTGTTTCGGAAGGAAGAGGAATTCTTTCTTTTGAACTTGGTGCAGATGGAACAGGAGCAAAGCATTTATATCAGGATGAATACATCATCATGAATGGTCGTGAAGTTTTTAAATTCGCAGTCCGACAAATGGGAGAAAGCTGTATCCATGTTTTAGAAAAAGCTGGCCTTTCAAAAGAGGATGTTGATTTACTCATCCCTCATCAGGCGAATATTCGCATTATGGAAGCAGCTAGACAACGGCTTGAGTTGCCAGTGGAGAAAATGTCAAAGACAGTCCATAAGTATGGAAATACTTCCTCGGCTTCAATCCCAATTGCACTCGTTGAGGAGTTGGAAGCTGGTAAAGTAAAGGATGATGATATAATCGTAATGGTAGGCTTCGGCGGCGGTTTGACATGGGGAGCTATTGCCTTACGATGGGGAAGATAATCATCTTATTCATGAAAAATGAACGATTAATAACTAAGATAATAAAGGAGATATTATGAGCATGAATAAAAGAAGAGTCGTCGTGACAGGTATTGGAGCTGTAACACCACTTGGAAATGACGCTGAAACAACATGGAAAAATGCTTTAGGTGGAGTAAGTGGAGTCGGTCCATTAACACGTTTGAATGCAGATGAATATCCTGCTAAAGTAGCTGCTGAGGTAAAGGATTTTAATGCTGAAGTATTTATCGATAAAAAAGATGCTAGAAAGATGGACCGCTTTACTCATTATGCAGTTGCTGCATCATTAATGGCAGTGAAAGATGCAAATTTATCGATTAATGAAGAAAACGCACATCGCATCGGGGTATGGATTGGTTCTGGGATCGGTGGCATGGAAACATTTGAAAATCAATATGAAACATTTCTAAATCGAGGATATAGAAGGGTGAGTCCGTTCTTTGTTCCAATGATGATTCCTGATATGGCAACAGGGCAAGTGTCTATTATGTTAGGAGCTAAGGGATTTAACTCTTGTACAGTTACTGCATGTGCAACAGGAACAAATTCAATTGGCGATGCATTTAAGGTAATCCAGCGTGGGGATGCAGATGCGATGGTTACAGGAGGGGCCGAAGCACCGATTACGAAAATGTCGGTTGCAGGTTTCTGTGCAAACACAGCCCTTTCTACAAATCCTGATCCGAAAACGGCTAGCCGTCCATTTGATAAAAATAGGGATGGATTTGTCATTGGAGAAGGTGCAGGAATCGTGATTCTAGAAGAACTAGAGCATGCTCTTGCACGAGGTGCAAAAATTTATGCTGAAATTGTCGGTTACGGTGCAACAGGGGATGCCTACCATATTACTGCACCAGCTCCTGCAGGAGAAGGCGGTGCAAGAGCAATGAAAATGGCTATTCACGATGGTGGGCTAAAGCCAGAGGATATCGACTATGTGAATGCCCATGGAACAAGCACCGATTATAATGACAAATATGAAACTTTAGCGATTAAAGAAGTATTCGGGGAACATGCTTATAAACTTGCGGTAAGCTCAACAAAATCAATGACTGGCCACCTTCTTGGTGCAGCTGGCGGAGTCGAAGCTATTTTTACAGTTTTAGCTTTGAAGGAAGGTGTATTGCCGCCAACCATTAACTATGAAACACCAGATCCTGAATGTGATTTGGATTATGTGCCAAACGAATCAAGAAAAAAAGAAATAAAAGCGGCTTTAAGTAATTCATTAGGATTTGGCGGACATAACGCAACAATTGTATTTAAAAAATACGAATAATAACCTGATAAGATGGGGTTGTCTCTAAGTCGATTTATCGACTAAGAGACAACCCTCTTTTTTTGGCCTTACTACAAGAACGGAAGAATTATTACCACATAAACTAGAATGAAAGAATTTGTTTGTATGTATGGGAATCGGATGGGGGGAGGATTCTTTGGGGTAGTTAGAACGGATAAATGGCTTGAAGAGGATTTCAATAATCCCATTAAGATCTGTGAAAGATTATTGAAAGTATTTTCAGAGGAAGAGGGTAAATCAGTTGAGATATATAATTATTTAAAGAAATTTGGAATGTACAAACCAAATAGAAGAAGCTATGAATGCTTCGAGGCGCTTAAGAGAAGGGATTATTGGGGAAAGGCAGAGAAGATTTTTCGGAAATACGAAAAAAAATGGAAAGGTCCTAATATTCCTATATACATTTTTCCGATCGTGGGAAAAACTTCCATATTTTCTCAGACTTATAATACTAAGTCAGGTGTAGCTTTTCAAGATAAGATGTTCCTTTTTATATCACCATTTGATGATGATAAGGAACTAGAAGCTCTTTTCGTGCATGAATACCACCATGTTTGCAGGCTTCATCATAAAAAAAAGAATAGTGAAGCATTTACTTTGCTCGATTCAATCATATTGGAAGGGCTTGCTGAGCATGCTGTAGAGGAGTGCTGCGGGCAAAAGTATAAGGCAAAATGGTGTAATTATTATTCTAGGAAAGATATTTTATATTTTTGGGGAAGGTATTTGAAGCCGAAACTTATGATAAAACAGAATTCTCAACTTCATGATGAAATTCTTTTCGGAAAAAAAAATTACCCAAAAATGCTTGGGTACTCTACGGGTTATGAAATCGTTTCCATGTACAAGGAGGAAACTAATTTTTCATTGAAAGATTCTTTTCTTCTCCCGTCTGAACGCTTTTTAACGGGCTTAAAAAATATTAATCATTCAAATAATACTTAAATTAGGCTGGGTAGTACATCTATCCAGCCTATTATTTACACTGATGGCGGACAAATAAATTAAATAATTGGTAAATTCTAATTAGATTGATTTTTAATAAAAACTAGAATATTTTAAAAAATTCTTGAATTCGTAATCTTTCTGTAATAATATACAGATAAATAATCAATAAATTCCAATTAAGAAAATATTTTATAATTTTGTAAAAAGATATTTTCGAATATTATTAAGGCTCTTTTCAGATTTAATGAGTAATAGATTCTGATATAAAAGCGACAATTTGCGAAATAGCCATTATTTTTGAAATGAACGGAGGGCATTATGACAGCATTATTAGAAGTAAAAAACTTAAAAACATATTTTAAGAAGAAGAAAGTAAATATACCTGCCGTTGATGGTGTTGATTTGAAAATAAATAAAGGTGAAACAGTAGCACTTGTAGGGGAGTCAGGTTCTGGAAAAAGTATTACCTCCCTATCAATCATGCGTCTAATTCCTAGTCCGCCAGGGGAAATTGTTGACGGGGAAATTCTTTTCGATGGAAAAGACATCGTAAAGCTTACTGAAAATGATATGTGTAAAATCCGTGGAAATGATATATCGATGATCTTTCAAGAACCAATGACATCACTAAATCCTGTTTTGACGATAGGTGAGCAGATTATTGAAGTTCTCATGTATCACCAAAAAATGTCAAAGAGTACAGCTAGAAATCGAGCGATCGAAATGCTTGAATTAGTTGGGTTTTCTCGGGCGAAAGAGCTTATAGATGATTATCCTCACCGCCTTTCAGGAGGTATGAGACAGCGCGTTATGATTGCGATTGCAATGAGCTGTAATCCAAAGCTGCTAATTGCTGATGAGCCAACCACTGCACTCGATGTAACTATTCAAGCTCAAATACTAGATTTAATGAAAGATTTAAGTAAGAAATCTGATACATCCATCCTAATCATTACACATGATCTCGGTGTTGTTTCGGAAGTGGCCGATCGGGTTGTGGTTATGTATTGTGGCCAAGTAGTGGAGGAGGCATCAGTTGATGATTTATTTGATGAACCTCTACATCCGTATACCACAGGATTAATGGGATCCATTCCATCACTCGATGGCGATGTGGAACGCCTCTATTCTATTGAAGGTACAGTTCCACCACCAGAGCACTTCCCGGAAGGCTGCCGTTTCGCACCGCGCTGCCCGCATGCATTTGATCGTTGTCGAAATGAAGATCCTTCACTAATTACAATAAAAGGATCACGATCAGTCCGCTGCTTTTTACACGGTGATAAGGAGGCAAAAGTATGAGCGTAACAACAGCTGAAGGCATGAACGAGCAAGCATACAAAAAAGAATCAGACTATATATTAGAAGTGAAAGACTTAAAAAAACACTTTCCTATAAAAGCAGGCTTTTTACAGAGGACTGTTGGATCTATTAAAGCTGTTGATGGTTTAAGCTTTACCGTTAAAAGAGGAGAAACAATCGGGATCGTTGGTGAATCTGGCTGTGGAAAATCGACAGCTGGACGAACACTCATCCGGCTTTACGAACCAACTAGTGGAGAGATTATCTTTAAGGGCCGGAATATTGCGAAGATGAGTGAAGGTGAACTTCGTCGCTCAGTACGAAAAGACATTCAAATGGTTTTCCAGGATCCATATGCCTCTCTTAATCCGAGAAAAACATTGAAAGCTATATTAACCGAACCAATGATCACACATAGTTTATATGGGCAAAAAGAAAGGATGGAAAAGCTTAACGAACTAGTTGAAAAAGTAGGGTTTAATCCGTTATTCGTTAACCGCTATCCTCACGAGTTTTCAGGTGGACAAAGACAAAGGATTGGAATAGCACGTGCTCTAGCACTGAATCCAGATTTAATAATTGCGGATGAGCCTGTTTCCGCACTTGATGTATCCATCCAGGCCCAAATTATTAATTTAATGGAGGATTTACAGGAGGATTTAGGATTAACATATGTGTTTATCTCGCATGACTTAAGTGTTGTCCGTCATATTAGCGACAGGGTAGGGGTTATGTATTTAGGGAAAATGATGGAATTTGCCAGTAAAAAAGATTTGTATGAAGATCCACTGCATCCGTATACGCAGGCTCTTATGTCCGCTGTACCTGTTCCAAAGAAAAAAGGGGTACAGGCTAGAGAAAGAATTATCTTAAAAGGAGACTTACCAAGCCCGGCAAACCCGCCTCAAGGCTGTGTCTTCCATACTCGTTGCCCTGCAGCAACGGAAATATGCAGTCAAATGGTTCCAGAATATAAGGAATTAAAAAAGGATCATTTTGTTGCATGTCATTTATATTAACAATCTGTTATTAAATGCTCTTCATTTTTATGGAAAAAGGCATTTAGTATATAAAAATCTTTGAAGGGGGGCGGTGAATTCAGTAGTGCGTTCTCTGAAAAAAGGATTTTGATTTAACAAATAAACATAAGGGGGAAAATCAATGAAAAAACCAGCATGGTTGCTAATGAGTTTAATGCTAGTATTATCGATGTTTTTAGCCGCATGCTCCGGCGGAGGAAAAACAAATACGACTGAATCACCAAAAGATGGAACAAAAGGTACTGAAAAAGAAGAAGTAAAAAATGAAGGTCCTGTACAAGGTGGAGATCTTGTAATCGGTTCAACTGGAGCACCAACAATGTTCAATTCTTTATTTTCAAATGATGCTTCAAGCTCTGATATTGAAGATATGATTTTTAGTAGTTTAATGGGTTCGGACTTAGAATTCAACCCTGTTACTGAAGGTGGATTAGCCGAAACTTTTGAAGCTTCAGAAGACGGGAAAGAATTCACAATTAAAATTGTTGAAAATGCAAAATTCCATGATGGTGAGCCATTAGATGCTGATGACGTTGTATTTACATACAACATTCCATTAAGCCCAGACTATGATGGTGTACGTAAATCCTATTTCGAAAACATTGAAAAAGTAGAAAAAATTGATCAATACACAGTTAAATTTACGTTAAAGCAAGTAGATGTACAGTTCCCTGTTGTGAGCCTTGGATTTGGAATCCTTCCTGAACACATTTTAAAAGATGTACCGATCGCTGAAATGGGTGAACATGAATTTAATACAAAAAATCCTATTGGTTCTGGTCCATTTAAATTTTCTGAATGGAAAGACGGCGAGTATGTAAAGGTTGTTGCTAATGATGATTATTTTGATGGTCGACCATATTTAGATTCTGTTACTTACAAGCTTGTTCCAGATGCAAACGCAATCCTTGCTCAACTTCAAGCAGGTGACATCGATTATTATCCTGGTATTGCACAGCCTGATGTTCCAACAGTAGAAGGCTTTGCTGATGCAGCTGGTCTTCGTCTAGAATCAGGTTTAGCTCTTTCCTATACTTATCTTGCTTTCAACCAGCGAGACGATAAGTTCAAGGACAAAAAAGTCCGCCAAGCGATTACACATGCAATTGATCGTAAAGCAATCGTAGAAAATGTAATGGCTGGACTTGGTGAGGTTGCGCACGTTCCAGAAAGTCCATTAAGCTGGGCTTACAATCCAGATGTACCAAAGTTTGAATATGATGTAGAAAAAGCGAAGAAAATGTTAGAAGAAGCTGGCTGGAAGCCAGGTGCTGACGGCATCCTTGAAAAGGATGGTAAGAAATTCTCAGTAGAAGTTAAAACGAATCAAGGAAACAAAGTACGTGAAGATATCGTAGTTATTCTTCAACAGCAATTGAAAGAAGTTGGCATTGAAATTAAGCCACAAATCGTAGAATTCAGTTCTTTAATCGCTGATATCGACCCTGGTGTATGGAATTTTGAAGCTATCGTTTTAGGCTGGAGCTTAGGTGTTGATCCAGATCCAAGTGGTATTTTCCATACGAAAGAAATTGAAAAAGGTCTAAACTTTACTGGCTACTCAAATCCAGAAATTGACGTTCTAATGGATGAGCAGCTTAAAGAGCTTGACAAAAATAAGCGTAAAGAAATGATTGGAAAAATCCAAGCGCTTCTTGCTGAAGATCAACCATATACATTCTTATACTATCCGAAAGAATTCCGTGCATTGCCTAAGAATCTAGAAGGCTATGAATTCCATCCGAAAGACCAAATGTACAATATCGAAAAATGGTGGTTAAAGCCTGAATAATTGATAATTAATCATGGAAAAGTAAGGGATTGTATACCCTTCCCTTACTTTTTTATTCTTAATATTCTTACATTAATTACTGAAAATTCTACAGGTTACTTTTTATAGCCATGTATTTTAATAAACGCAAAATTTATTGAGAGGGAGAATAGACGATGGTCTCATACATTTTTAGACGAACACTAATGGCTATTCCCTTGTTGCTTGGAATTACCATATTATCCTTTGCCATTATAAAGGCTGCACCTGGGGGGCCGGTTGCCATGCTTATGGACCCGAAAATGAAGGCATCGGATAAGGAGAAATTTGAAGAAAAATATGGGTTGAACGATCCAATCCCTGTTCAATACTTCAAATGGCTTGGAAATATGGCAAAAGGCGATTTTGGGGAGTCTTTAATTAAACGAGGAACCCCTGTAAGTGAGCTAATTCTAAATAGGCTCCCAAATACTTTACTATTGATGACTGTTTCGTTTTTGCTTACTGTTTTAATTGCAATTCCAATTGGAATTTATTCAGCGATGCGACCCTACTCGCCACTTGATTATACGTTTACAGTCGGGTCATTCCTAGGGGTTGCAACACCAAGCTTTTGGTTTGGCTTAATATTAATTATGTTTTTCTCTGTAACACTAGGCTGGTTCCCAACAGGTGGAGTAGCGACATTGAATGCACCGTTTAGTCTATGGGATCGTATTCATCATTTGATTCTCCCGGCATTTGTTCTAGCAACAGCTGATTTGGCAGCACTAACACGCTATACGAGATCCTCGATGTTGGATGTTTTGAAGCAGGATTATATACGTACAGCCATGTCAAAAGGTTTTAAAGAGAAGAAAGTAGTAATTAAGCATGGAATACGCAATGGAATGATTCCAATTATCACACTTTTTGGTTTAATGCTTCCATCCTTTATTGGTGGAGCAGCCATTACAGAAAAGGTTTTTTCATGGCCAGGTCTTGGTCAATTGTTTATTGATTCTGCTTTTCAGCGCGACTATCCAGTTATAATGGCGCTTACTGTAATTTCAGCTGTATTTGTCGTTATTGGAAATTTACTTGCAGATATTTTGTACGCGATATTCGATCCGCGTATTGAATATTAAGGAGGGGTTATTAGTGTCACAAATCAATATGGAAGTATCGCAAAAAGATTTACGACTAAACCCCAATTTAAAAAGTAAACCAGATACATTAACGAGGATATTTTTTCAGAAATTTACGAAAAATAAGCTTGCTGTAATAGGATCCATTATATTATTTATTATCATCATGTCAGCAGTCCTTGCTCCTTGGATCGCACCATATAAATTTGAGGATATTAGTTTATTGGACAAGCTAAAACCGCCAAGCAAGGAGTATTGGCTTGGCACTGACCGTTATGGCAGGGATATTTTTACCAGACTTCTTTACGGTGGACGAATATCCTTACTTGTAGGTTTCTGTTCAGTTGCAGGTGCACTTGTTATTGGAGTGAGTGTCGGGGCAGTTGCAGGATACTTTGGCGGAATCGTTGATGCGATTTTAATGAGATTAGTAGATATTGTTATTTCTATTCCAAGTATCTTTTTATTAATCACTGTCGTTACTATCTTTAAACCAAGTGTGGCTAATTTAATTCTTATATTTGCTTTAATAAGCTGGACGTCTACCGCTCGTCTTGTGAGGGGGGAGTTCCTATCATTAAGATCTAGAGAGTTTGTTCTCGCATCAAAAACGATAGGGACGAAATCTTATAAAATAATCTTTAGTCATATTTTGCCTAATGCAATGGGTCCGATCATTGTATCAGCTACATTGCTAGTTGGTGGAGTTATTCTTTCAGAGGCGGCACTAAGTTATTTAGGACTAGGAATTCAACCTCCGACTCCAAGCTGGGGAAATATGCTTCAGGATGCTCAAAACTACACGGTTATGTTAACAGCGCCTTGGTATCCATTTTTCCCAGGGTTACTTATTCTCCTAACTGTATTATCCTTTAACTTTATTGGAGACGGACTTCGGGATGCTCTCGATCCAAAAACAATTGAATAAAATATTTCAAGAATTTTCTAACATGAGAAATTCATTATTTAAAACTACCTGTGGGGTATGAGTTCAAAATTTGATTCGTATTTAGGAATCATTTTCTGAACCATGTAGCCACAGGTTTTTTATTCTATAAAGCATAACCCTTGAAACACGAAATGTGTGATGCAAAATGGTGACCGAAACGCTTACGCTTTTCTTATTTCAACTTCTATTATAGGAATAATTTTACTGCCCACTGCCCATACTGAGTGACAAATAGTTTGTTGAAGTGGGGGTTTATAAATGTTATATCTTCATGATGTTTGGGTGAACTGGTTTGAAGGAGAAGAAAATGGATACAATGTTTGCCACTTTCATGAGTGGCGAAAGGATGATGGAGTAGAACTGCTTGACCAGGTACCGTTAGTAAAAATCGATCCCATTTTATTTCATTACATTGAAAATGATTTATCAGAGCTTCCTCAACAACTTTTAGATGATATTTTTCAAAAGGCGTATTTAAGGAAAAATCATGAACGTGTTCAAATGGAGTATTGTTTCGTTGTTTCAGATGGAAATGGAATACTTGCTGTTGATACAATTGGCTATAATATCCCGATTCGAAAAAGCAGACTTATCCCTCGTCAAGAGCAATTAGCCTATGAAATGCTAGAGAATCATGAATCGGTTTTTTATTCGTTTAATGATCAAAGGGGATTAAAGGATTTCCATATCTTATCACCTGCACCAGAACTTATGCATGGACTAACAAGAAAGGAAAGACAGCTAAAACAATTAATGTTTATGGCGCTTGACCAATTGTATTCTTCGAAGAATGTCGCTGAAGTTCGTTATTGGTACACAGAGTGGAGTCCAGAATTTTATTCAGATATCCAACAAATGGATATCGAGGAGGCTTGGCTTCAGCTTTTTGAAAAAAGCAAATATGGGTGGACAAGCAAGCACGAACAATTTTGCGAAAATTTAATAAAGGGACAGCCATTTTTTGAGAAGCTATGGGAAATGGAACATGGCCCAAAAGTAAATTAAATATCCCACTAATAAATTAAATCAAGTAAGAGGAAATCTACAAAATCATGTGTTTTTCCTTAATTAACAAAAAAAATCTATCACGTATGCGATAGATTTTTTTTACTTTCACTTTTATCTTCTTTTTCTTCCAAGACCCATGGCGTTTTCCATTTTCTTCAACATTTTATTTGCAACTTTTTGCGCTTTTTCTGCACCTTGATCAAGGATGTCATCAAGCTCGCTTGATTCCATGAGCTCAAAATATTTTTCTTGAATTGGTTTGATTTCATTAACTACAATTTCTGCTAAATCCGCTTTAAAATCTCCATATCCCTTTCCTTCATACATTTTTTCAATATCGGTAATTTCTTTTCCAGAAAAAATTGAATAGATAGAAAGAAGATTAGAGACACCTGGTTTGTTTTCTGTATCATACTTGACGATTCCCTCTGAATCTGTAACTGCACTTTTTATTTTCTTTTCGATTTGCTTAATATCATCTAAAAGAGTAATCGATGCTTTTTTATTTGGATCTGATTTGCTCATTTTTTTTGTTGGTTCTTGCAAAGACATAATACGCGCACCAACTTTAGGGATTCGAATTTCAGGAATGATGAAGATTTCACTATATTTTTTATTGAATCGCTCAGCTAAATCCCGAGTTAATTCAAGATGCTGTTTTTGATCTTCTCCAACCGGGACAAGGTCGGTACTATATAAAAGAATATCGGCAACCATTAATGGCGGATAAGTTAATAATGCAGCCGAAACAGCTTCTCTACCAGCAGATTTATCTTTAAATTGTGTCATTCTTTCGAGCTCGCCGATATAGGAAATGCATTGCATCATCCATCCTGCTTGTGCATGTGCAGGGACCTCAGATTGAATAAATAAAGTAACTTTTTCTGGGTCTATTCCTACTGCTAAATAAAGTGCAGCTAGACTGCGAATATTCTTCCTAAGCTCAAGTCGATCTTGAGGCACTGTGATGGCATGCTGATCAACAATGCAAAAATAACAATTGTATTCATTTTGCAGCTCAACAAACTGTTTTAGAGCACCGATATAGTTCCCCAGAGTTATGGTGCCACTAGGCTGAATGCCTGAAAAAATAGTTTTCATAATTTTCCTCCTTTAATTAAGAAAAGCGGCTGTCGCCTTAGAATAGAGAGCAGTTGATGTTTAGCAATAGACAAATAAAGTACCTTTAAAAGTAAACGCAAAAAAGACCATTCGTCCTAAAAAATAGGGACGAATGGTCCGCGTTGCCACCCTAATTACTCAAAAAATGAGTCACTCTGTTCCATACAAAAGCCATGGACCCTCTATAACGTGAGGTGACGTCTATAAACTAGATAGCTCAAAAGTCCATTCTATTTACCAGGTTACCTGTTCACACCACCCACAGACTCTCTTGAAACCTTAAGTAAATATACTCCTCTTCTTCATAGCCATTTGTATTAATTTTATTAAAAGTAATAATATAGCAACTTGGAGGAGAAATCAAGTGGAGTTACAGTTTAACACCAAATAACTATTTTCGGAAAATTAAAATAAAGATTATTATTCTTATTTTGTAAAAAAAGTCGAAAATAGGCGAAAAAAATATTTTTTTATTTGTCTAAAAACTCTTATTTCATAGGCATTTCTAGAAAAAGTGATTGCTAGATTACTATAATGCTTTTAAAAACCTACTTGCATAATCATTTTTTAGAAATTATAATAAACCTAACAAACAAATTCTTTACGAAATTGTGACAAAAATTACAATAGATTTACAGTATAACTTTGAGGTGTATTACTATACTAGAAAAGCAGGTTGTAAACTATCATAGAAAGAAAGATTCATACATATAATCTGATTAATTATCAGAATAGAACGGATAATCTTTCTATTAAGAGAATAACAACTTTCTTTTTTTTAATCTAATGTTTGTATGTCATTTTTTTATCCTAAATTGACAGACTATTTAAGCAATATACCCGGAGCGTACACTTGTATTTGTATGGTGACAATTCTAAAGTAACTGTTTGGTGAAAAAATACACAGGGGGTTGAAACCGTGAAGAAAAGATTATCGATCTTTTTTAGCATGTTGTTAGTACTTAGCATGTTCCTTGCAGCTTGCGGCGGCAAAGACAATGCTGACAGCGGTGAAAAAGGCGGAGAAAAAGACGCAGGAAAGTCTGATGTACCGCAAGAATTACGAGTAAATATCAATACTGAGCCACCATCTTTACATCCAGGACTAGCGAAAGATTCTACTTCTGGAACAGTTCTTCGTCAAACCTTCGAAGGTTTAACTCGTATTGAAGCTGATGGTAAGCCACATGAGGCTGCAGCAGAAAAAATCGAGGTTTCAGATGATCAAACAGTTTATACATTTACACTTCGTGATGCACAGTGGTCAAATGGTGATCCAGTAACTGCTAAAGACTTTGAATATGCTTGGAAATGGGCTTTAGATCCAAATAACCAATCTGAGTATGCATACCAACTTTATTATATTAAAGGTGGACAAGCTGCAAACAGTGGTGAAGGTTCATTGGATGATGTTGGAATTAAAGTTGTAGACGACAAAACACTTGAAGTTACACTTGAAAACCCAACTCCATTCTTCCTAGAGTTGACTGCTTTCTATACTTATCTTCCAATCAACAGCAAAATTGCTGAAGCAAATAAAGACTGGGCAAATGATGCTGGTGAAAACTACACTTCTAACGGACCTTTCGTAATGAAGGAATGGTCTCATAGTGATAAAATCGTCCTAGAAAAGAATGAAAAATACTGGGATGCTGATACAGTAAAATTAACTTCAATTGAAATGGTTATGATTAACGATCCAAACACAGAGTTATCAATGCTTGATAATGGCGAACTTGATTGGGCAGGTTCTCCAACAGGCACATTACCGACAGATGCAATGCAAGCTCTTAAAGACGAAGGTCGTTTAACAACTCAATCAATCGCAGGTATTTATAACTACAAATTCAACACAACTGTTGAGCCGTTCAATAACGTAAATATCCGTAAAGCATTTGCACATGCAATTAACCGTCAAGAAATTATTGACAACGTTGCTCAAGGTGAACAGCTTCCAGCAATGGCAATTGTACCGCCATCTATGTTCCCTGAGAGCGAAAAAGGCTATTTCCCTGATAACGATGTTGAAAAAGCAAAAGAATATTTACAAAAAGGTTTAGAAGAAATGGGTCTTAAAGATGTTTCTGAACTACCTCCTATTTCTCTTTCTTACAATACGTCTGAAGGACATCAAAAGATTGCACAAGCAATCCAAGATATGTGGAAAACGAACCTTGGTGTTGAAGTAACACTTGAAAACTCAGAATGGGCAGTATTTATCGATAAAATGCATTCACTTGATTATCAAGTTGGACGTATGGGTTGGTTAGGTGACTTTAACGATGCTATTAACTTCCTTGAAATGTACCGTGATGCTGATGGCGGTAACAATGATACAGGATGGGAAAGCAAAGAGTTCCAAGACTTACTAGCTAAATCTGCTACTGAAGGTGATCCAGAAGCTCGTCAACAAATCCTTAAAGATGCAGAGAAAGTATTAATGGATGATATGCCAGTAATGCCAATCTACTTCTATACTCAAAACTGGGTTAAAGTTGACAACTTAAAAGATGTTGTTGTAACTGGTCTTGGTGAAGTTCAATACAAATGGGCACATTTTGAATAAAAAATCTTGAAGACGAAAGGTATATAGGGGGGAGGACCTCCTGTATACCTTCGTTTCTGCTTTAGAGATGTATTAATTGGAGGTGTTTTACAATGGTGAAATATATTGGAAAGCGCTTGCTGTACATGATCATTTCCTTGTGGTTAATTGTGACAGCAACGTTTTTTTTCATGCGCATTGCACCAGGAAACCCGTTTACTTCTGAGAAAAAGCTGCCTCCCGAAATTGAAGCGAATTTAAATGCTCACTTTGGTTTAGATCAGCCGTGGTATGCTCAATATTGGGATTATCTTGTAAGAATATTAAACTGGGATTTTGGTCCGTCATTTAAATATAAATCTCAAACAGTTAATGACTTAATCAATGAAGGCTTCCCAGTATCGGCCATGCTTGGGGCAGAGGCTTTACTACTAGCTGTTTCTTTTGGAATACTTCTAGGAATTATCGCCGCATTAAAGCATAATAGATGGCCTGATTACACGGCTATGATTATAGCAGTATTAGGAATTTCTGTTCCATCCTTTATCATGGCAACCTTTTTGCAATATTTCCTTGCCATCAAAATGGGGCTATTCCCAGTAGCACGTTGGGAAACATTCATGCATACCATTCTTCCTGCACTAGCGCTGGCTGCAACTCCAATGGCATTTATCGCTCGTTTAACTCGTTCAAGTATGCTGGAAGTTTTAAGTAATGATTATATTAAAACAGCAAAAGCAAAAGGATTAAGTAGAGGAGTAATAACGGTTAAACACGCAATACGAAATGCACTTTTACCGGTTGTCACTTATATGGGCCCATTAACAGCTGGAATTTTAACAGGAAGCTTTGTAATTGAAAGAATTTTTGGGATTCCTGGCCTAGGTGCTCACTTTGTTACAAGTATTAATAATCGTGATTATACGGTAATAATGGGAGTAACCGTTTTCTATAGTATTCTATTGCTCGTATCTATTCTCCTTGTTGACATAGCATACGGATTCATCGACCCACGTATTAAACTTGCCGGTGGGAAGAAAGGAGAGTAATGAATCATGCAGATTTCGAAAGATAAATTTCAACTCGTTGGAGCAAAATATTCAGACGCTGAAAAAATTTCAAAGCCTAGTCTTTCGTTCTGGAAAGACGTTTTTATCCGCTTCCGAAAAAATAAGCTCGCTTTGGTTGGATTAGTCCTACTAGTTCTATTAATCATTATGGCGATCATTGGACCGCATCTATCAGGATATGATTATAGTACGAATGATTTAGCAAATAAAAATCAACCTCCTTCATCCGAACATTGGTTTGGTACTGACGATCTGGGGCGTGATGTTTTCACACGTACTTGGGAAGGTGCTCGAATTTCAATTTTTATCGGTGTTGCTGCTGCGTTAATTGATTTATTCATAGGGGTACTATGGGGTGGTATTGCTGGCTATAAAGGCGGTCGTACTGATGAAATGATGATGCGTTTTGCGGACGTTCTCTACGGTGTACCTTATTTATTACTTGTTATCTTATTAATGGTTGTATTAGGCCAAGGGCTTGGAACTATGATTCTTGCCATGACAATTACAGGATGGATCAATATGTCACGGATTGTACGTGGTCAAGTATTATCATTAAAAAATCAAGAATATGTTCTTGCTTCCAAAACTTTAGGTGCAAATACTAGCAGAATTATGGCAAGGCATTTAATTCCAAATGCAATGGCTCCAATTCTTGTTACCATGACTTTAACAATCCCAAGTGCAATTTTTACAGAATCTTTTTTAAGTTATTTAGGGTTAGGATTAACTCCGCCTCTTGCCAGCTGGGGTTCAATGGCTAGTGACGGACTTCCAGCACTACGCTACTATCCTTGGCGTTTATTCTTCCCAGCAACATTTATCTGTGTAACTATTTTTGCATTTAATGTAGTTGGAGACGGATTACGTGATGCTCTGGACCCAAGACTTCGTAAATAAGGGAGTGAGATTATGGAAAAAATTCTCGAAGTAAAAGATTTAGAAGTCTCATTCCAAACATATGGAGGATCCGTAAAAGCAGTTCGTGGTGTAAGCTTTGACCTTCATAAGGGTGAGACACTTGCCATTGTTGGCGAATCAGGATCAGGTAAGAGTGTTACTTCTCAGACGATCATGAAATTAATTCCAATGCCACCTGGTAAAATTACAGGCGGTCAAATTCTTTTTAACGGAGAAGATATTGTTCCAAAGACGGATAAACAAATGGAGAAAATCCGAGGAAAAGAAATTAGTATGATTTTCCAAGACCCAATGACATCTTTGAATCCTACGATGAAAGTGGGTTATCAGATTATGGAAGTTCTGATAAAACACCAAAATATGTCAAAGCAGGCTGCGAAAGCTCGTGCGGTAGAACTGCTTAGTCTTGTTGGTATTCCAATGCCTGAAAGGCGCGTAAATCAATATCCGCATGAATTTTCAGGTGGAATGAGACAGCGTGTAATGATTGCCATAGCGTTAGCTGCAAATCCAAAGCTATTAATTGCTGATGAGCCAACAACAGCTCTTGATGTAACGATTCAAGCACAAATTCTTGATTTAATGAAAGATTTACAGAACAAAATGGATACTTCCATTATCTTTATTACTCATGATCTAGGTGTTGTAGCAAATGTTGCAGATCGTGTAGCTGTTATGTACGCTGGACAAATTGTTGAAATGGGTACAGTTGATGAAATCTTCTATGATCCACGTCATCCTTACACATGGGGGCTTCTTGCATCCATGCCAAGCTTAGACAACGATGACAAAGCAGAGCTTGCTGCGATCCCTGGAACACCGCCAGACTTAACTAATCCTCCAAAGGGAGATGCATTTGCAGCGAGAAATAATTATGCTTTGGCAATTGACTTTGAAGAAGAGCCGCCAATGTACCAAATTTCTGAAACACATTTTGCAAAAACATGGCTTCTTCATCCGGATGCACCAAAGGTAGAGCCTCCAGATTCAGTTAAAAAACGGATGCGTCAATTATCCTCTGCGTTCAAGCAACCAGTACTTGTAAAGGAGGGTAACTAAACATGGCTGAAAAATTATTAGAAATAAAAAATTTAAAACAGCATTTCAATATTGGAAAGCCGAATATGGTAAAAGCTGTTGATGGAATTTCTTTTGATATTTATAAAGGTGAAACACTCGGCCTTGTTGGTGAATCGGGATGTGGAAAATCGACAACTGGACGGACAATTATTAGACTATATGATGCGACTGACGGCCAAGTCCTTTTCAACGGGGAAGACGTACATGGCAAGAAATCATCTAAAGAATTAAAGAAATTCAATCGTAAAATGCAAATGATTTTCCAAGACCCTTATGCTTCACTTAACCCGCGTATGACAGTAGCGGATATTATTGCTGAAGGCATTGATATTCACGGTTTAGCGAATAGCAAAACAGATCGAATGGGAAGAGTTTATGAACTATTGGAAACAGTCGGTTTAAATAAAGAGCATGCTAACCGTTACCCGCATGAGTTCTCTGGTGGCCAAAGACAGCGTATCGGCATTGCACGTGCACTTGCTGTTGAACCTGATTTCATCATTGCGGATGAGCCGATTTCTGCACTAGACGTTTCTATTCAGGCTCAGGTTGTTAACTTGATGAAAAAGCTACAGCGTGAAAAAGGGTTAACCTATCTCTTTATTGCCCATGACTTATCCATGGTTAAGTATATTAGTGATCGAATTGGGGTAATGTACTTTGGTAAGCTAGTTGAGCTTGCAACAGCAGAAGATTTATATAAAAATCCAATTCACCCATATACCCAATCGCTTTTATCAGCCATTCCACTTCCAGATCCTGATACTGAACGAACACGCAAGCGTAAATCCTATGATCCAAAGGTTCACAATTACAGTGAAAATGACAAGGTTGAAATGCGTGAAATTGCTCCAGGGCATTTTGTTTATTGTTCAGAAAAGGAAGCAAATCAATATAAAGCACAATATGTTAAATAATAAAAACGATCTCTTGAATGAGATCGTTTTTTCATTTTGGGATCGAATAATGAAGAAAAACTTCTTTTTCTTTAGTATTTGAAGAGGTTGATCCATGTTGAAAAAACAATTCTATACTTTTGTGCGATAACGTATTACTCTTTTAACATCATACACTATCCAAAAAGAAATTTCTATAAAAATTTCTACTAATATTACTTTTCTGAGTATTGGAAATGTCGTCGGTTTCATTTTTACAAAGAAAAAGAGACTGTTATATTCCAGTCTCTTTGGTTTAATTCAATTTTATTTCTTTTTTCCGCCAACATATTTCCAACCAGTTTGATATCTTGCAGATTGATCAACAAATTCATTTTTCTTTTTACCACCAAATAGCCTTTCACCAAGACCATTTGTAAAAACACCCAATGTTGCTGTTAGGCCAATAATTAGCAATGCAACAACCGTAAGATCAAATATGTATTCTTTCATCTTAACCCCCACTTTCCTTATTTCACAAAAAAAATTGTGATTCAGAAGCTATCCCCATATCCCTATTGTATTAGAAGTTATCATGTATTAAAAGGGGGAATCAGCGAAATACTTTATTAATAAGAACTTTTTAATACTGGATGAAGAAGGAGAAGTCATCTATGCACTGGTATGAAAAATTAAATCAATATTTTCCAATTGAAGAAATGAAATCAAAAGAACATATGGAGACATTATTAAAGGAACAGCCAGGGATTTATCAAAAAGATGAAGGACCTTATCATGTTCTCATGTATGCCGAGTTTGATTATTTTATTTTTATAGATTATTTATTCGTCTCGAAAGAATCAAGGGGCCAAGGATTAGGACATAAATTGATTGATAAGCTGAAGAAAAAGGAAAAACCAATTATTTTAGAAGTTGAGCCTATTAATTATGAAGACACCGATACAGAAAAAAGACTCCATTTTTATAAACGAGAAGGATTTGAGCATGCGCAGGCAATTGGATATAAGAGACGTTCTCTTGCTACTAAAGAAATAAATGAAATGGAAATACTTTATTGGGCACCAAATAATGAAAGTGAAGAATTAATATTTACGGCAATGAAAAAAACTTATGAATCTATACATACTTATCGTGATGTCCATTTTTATGGCGAAGCTTATCAGCCTGTTGAGGAAGTGCTCACCTATGAAGAAGACAGTAATAATCAAAATATTTTAGATCAACTATCATAAGGGTTTTTATCTTTTTTTCAATAACATGATAATAATTGAGAAAAAAAAGGATATAAAAAAATGAAGAGTTAGATATTTTATAAAAAAAAGGTGATGGACTCTTTCATAAAAAGGTGCTCTAAAATTAAAAAGGATGTCAACTATATTGTGAACAATTTGTGAATCAAAAAAATAATAAAGATTTAATGAAACTTTTCATGGTTTCATTCGTCTTATATACTAGAGTTGCCAGAATTATCATTTGTTTAATGAATATTTAAGGCTTTAATCTATTTTAAAAAGATATACCAAAACTGATTTTCTTGGTGTATAATCATGAATATAAAATTACTTATTTATAGTAATTTTAATTTAAGATTAGCTCATATGTTCATATTTAAACAAATAAAAATCAAAAGATTTGATTATATGTCTAAATTTTAAGGGAGTGAATTTGTAAAATGGTTACATTATACACTTCACCAAGTTGTACTTCATGCAGAAAAGCAAAGTTATGGTTGGAAGAACATGATATTGCCTATAAAGAAAGAAATATATTTTCTGAGCCTTTGACAATCGATGAAATAAAAGCCATTCTACGTATGACGGAAGATGGTACGGATGAGATTATATCTACGCGTTCTAAGATTTTCCAAAAACTTGATGTAAATTTGGAATCTATGCCACTTCAAGATTTATTTGAGTTAATCAAAAAAAATCCTGGCTTACTTCGCCGTCCAATCATTATTGATGAGAAGAGGCTACAAGTAGGTTATAATGAAGATGAAATTCGAAGATTTCTTCCAAGGAAAGTTCGTACATTTCAACTTCGTGAAGCTCAGCGCTTAGTTAATTAAAAAAAGAGACCTTCTTTCTTTGGAAGAAGGTCTTTTTAAATCTGGAAATCCGAATAGGCAAATAATGGTTTTTTAAAAGTTGTGACATTTTAATTCCCTTTATTGTCATTTTGTCATAAAATAAAAGTACAAGGTACAATATAAATTACCTTCTCAATTTAAGGAATATACTGTCATTTATATGGAATCATAGATAACAGATATGAATTAATAAGGGTATATTTGTCCCTTCAACCAACTCCAGAAGGGAGAGGTGTAAAATGGAAATAGAAAGAATCAATGACAACACAGTAAAGTTTTATATTTCTTACGTTGATATAGAAGAACGAGGCTTTGAGCGCGATGAAATTTGGTATAACCGCGAACGAAGCGAGGAGCTTTTTTGGGAAATGATGGAGGAGGTCCACGATGAAGAGGAATTCACTGTGGAAGGACCTCTATGGATACAGGTTCAAGCTCTAGATAAAGGATTAGAGATATTGGTTACGAAGGCTCAGCTTTCTAAGGATGGAAACAAATTCGAGTTGCCTATTCCAAATGAAAAATTAAAAGATATACCTGTCGATGAACGTATTGAAGAGCTGTTAGATCAGCATTTCAATCCTGAATCAGAGGATAATGAATTAGATTATGAGGAAAATCTTGACTTCCTTTTGACATTTAAGGATTTTGAAGACGTCATCTTATTATCAAAACAACATGGATTAGACAATATTCCAACCAAATTATTTTCTTTTGAGGGAAAATATTATCTATTTGTCGAATTTCCAGAAGAGCTATTTGCTGAAGAGGATATTGATAATTTATTATCGTTATTATTGGAATATGGAATTGAAACTCAAGTAACGATTCATCGTGTTGAGGAATATGGAAACTTAATCATCGCTGAGGATGTATTTGAAAAATTAAGAAGTTATTTTAATTAGAAAATCCGATTTCAGTGTTGAAATCGGATTTTCTATGGATAATGAAACGATTCAAATCGACTCAAAGAAAATCATAAGGGTTGCCGCTATGGCAGGTGAAAGTGTGAAAAATACAGTCAGAATTATTATTTTTATCTTTTTAATGGCCGGAATAATTTTTCTTTACGACCATTTTACCATGTTAACAGGGGATTATTTAGGATTTTTTAGTATTTTAATGTCATTGTCGGTGATTTTTATTGGTTTTGTCATTTTCCTTGAAAATCGCCATCCCGCACAAACATTAACATGGATCGTTGTTTTAGGGAGTTTACCTTTAGTAGGGTTTATTTTCTACCTTTTATTTGGCCGAAATTATCGGAAAGAAAAAATGTATAGACGTAAATATTTTCTTGATAAACAGGCTTTTTTAAGAGTAGAAGGCGAAATAGATCCTTCAAATGAGGAAAAAATATCTCAAATGGCAGACCATCAGCGGAAGCTGTTTTATTTGGCACAGAATTTAGGGAATAGTCCAATTTCATTTGCCACACAAACGAAGGTTTTAACAAATGGAGACGAGACCTTCCAACAAATATTAGAAGCATTAAAAAAAGCAAGCCATCATATACACTTAGAATATTATATTGTTCGACATGACGAAATTGGTCAAGAAATAAAGGACATCTTAATTCAAAAAGCAAAAGAAGGAGTAAAGGTGAGATTCCTATATGATGCGGTAGGGTCTTTTCAGCTGTCGAAGAACTTTATTGTTGAACTAAGGCAAGCTGGGGTAGAAATTGTTCCGTTTGGCCCTGTTCGCCTTCCTTTTCTTAGCAGTAAAATTAATTTCCGAAATCATCGTAAAATCATTGTCATTGATGGAAGCGTAGGATTTGTAGGGGGCTTAAACATAGGTGATGAATATTTAGGCAGAGATGAAAGCTTTGGCTTCTGGAGAGATACTCATATGGAAATGAAAGGGGAAGCAGTTAGAACCCTTCAGCTTATTTTCCTTCAAGATTGGTATTATATGACAGACCAAAATATATTAACTGCAGATTATTTATCTCCAGATTTGGAAGAAAACAATCATGGCGGAGTTCAGTTAATTGCTGGAGGTCCAGATACTGAATGGAGCGTCATAAAGAATATTTTCTTTTCTATGATCACTTCAGCCCAAAAATCAGTTTGGATTGCATCTCCGTATTTTATTCCGGATGAAGATATCTTCTCTGCATTAAAAATTGCAGCCCTTAGTGGAATAGATGTCAAGCTGTTAATGCCGCAAAGACCAGATAAGAAAATTGTCTTTTATGCATCACGTTCCTATTTTCCTGAAATGTTAGAAGCTGGTGTAAAAATCTATGAGTATGAAAAAGGATTTATGCACAGCAAAATTATCATCGTGGATGAAGAGCTAGCATCAATTGGAACGTCAAATATGGATATGAGAAGCTTTCATTTAAATTTTGAGGTAAATGCATTCTTATATCGGACAAGAAGTACACAAAAGCTTGTACATGAATATATGAATGATCTTCAAAATTCCAAGCAAATTGATTTAGAGCATTTTAAGGAAAGACATATTGGTTATCGGATTATCGAATCTACGTCAAGGCTTTTTTCGCCATTCTTATAGAAACCTAGTCTAAAACAGGCTAGGTTTTTTCTTTAGGCTCTTTTCGCATACTTTCAAATTTTGCCCGTTGATTTCCGCTGCGGTCACTTGCTTTCCGCGGGGAGAGACGTGAGCCTCCTCGGCGCTAAGGCCTGTGGGGTCTCACGCTTCCCTCCATTCCCGCAGGAGTCAAGTGCCCTCCGCTCCAATCAACTCAGATAGTTAAATAAAAATTGCATTAAAAACAACAAACTTTACGAAAACAGCCTTTCTTTATTATTAGTAATAATACTTTTGAAATTAATTGTTCGACAAAATAAAGGATTATCATTGTTTATGACGAAATACACATCGTATGAAAGGAGATGATTTTTTGCTTGTTTCAAAAACAAAGCATGGTGATTGGTTTAGTTTAACAAGTATTCGAAACGGTGAGAGATTAAAAGAAATAAGGAAAAAGGAAAGCTTTTATTGTCCAGAATGCGAAGAAGAAGTCATTCTTAAAATCGGCTCCAAAAGAATACCGCATTTTGCTCATAAGAAAGATGCCAGTTGCTCTGAAAGTTATGAGAGAGAATCAGAATATCATTTAAAGGGGAAGCTCAGATTGTTTGAATGGCTGAATTCACTTGGACTTACACCTCAACTTGAGCCATTTTATAAAGAGATATCCCAGCGTCCGGATGTTGGATTCATGCACAATGGAGTCCATTATGCCATTGAATTTCAATGCTCGGTTATTCCAGAAGAATTGTTTGTCAAAAGAACGGAAAATTATTATAAAGCAGAAATTTTACCTATATGGATCATGGCAGGGAAAAATATTAAACGAAAAGGGAATTATCGAACAGAGCTAACAGGTTTTGATTATTTATTTTTATCAAAGAACGATTCAGAAAAATGGATACTACCCGCATTTTGCCCCGTCACGAATACCCTCATTATCGTAAATCATATCCTACCCATTTCAGTAAAAAATTCTATTGCCCAATTTTCTGTTATGGATATAAACACTGCCTCCCTAGCTAATTTAATTCAACCTAATTGTAGCCGGTTATTTAATATTGAGGATTGGCAAAGAGAAATTAGAAAAGCGAAAAATATCACTTTATCCCTCTACGGATCTCATCAGAATAAATTTCTCCAAGAGCTATATACTCATTCATTAATACCTTCTCTTCTCCCGCCAGAAATTGGATTACCTGTTAAACATGCACCCTTAATTGAAACACCAGCTATCGTGTGGCAAAGTTATTTGTATATGGACTTACTAAGCCATAAACAGTGCTTTTCTCTACATGAAATCCATCGTTCATTTTTTAGAAGAGTGAGTAAAAAGGATGTAAAAATAAGAAATCTTCCTCTAAATCGAAATGGTGATGTATTCGCAGCTGTTAAAGAGTATATTGATTTGCTCGTAAAAACAAATAGATTGGATAATGTAAATCACGATTTTTTCAAAAAAGATATTCCAATAACAATACAAGATAATCAAGTGAAGCAAGTTGAAATGGAAAGAGAATTTTATCAGAAATATGGAAAAATAATAATGGAAAACTTAAAATAACGATCTTTATCGCAGATTAACGGGCAGTAAGACCCCGCTTCAAGGTTGCGAGAGAATCAAAGAAACCTAAGTGGGGGATCAACTGCCCGTAAAGGCCCGACAACGGACACGATGTCCTAGTCAGGCGAAAGCCACAGGACGTGGCGTTTTGAGCGTGATTGGTTCAACTAACCATAAGTGGGGGATGAAAGAAAACCCCCACTTATGGAAGTTTCACCTTATTGGGCAATAGTATTACATTAAAAGCTTGGGTATGATAAAGAGGAAATAAAAAATTGTATGAATATAGAAGGAAATTAACGTAAAAAATCGAATAAATATGTATGATTTATTCGAAAGTCGAAATTGTTTATTGGAGGATGAAGGAATGGGAAACGAAACAGCAGTTAAAAAACTTCCTAGCAGAAGTGAAATCGCAGTTGAGGATACATGGAGGCTTGAGGATATATTTTCGAACGATGAGGCTTGGGAAAAAGAATATAATGATGTGAACGGATTAATTCCAGGTGCAAAAGAATTTCAGAGCAAGCTTGGGGAAAGTGCTGATTTATTATTCGAAGCACTTCAATATCAAGATCATCTTTTAGAACGCCTTGGTAAGCTCTATACATATGCTCATATGAGATATGATCAAGACACGACGAATTCTTTTTACCAAGGGATGGATAGTCGGATAAAAAATTTATACGCACAGGCAGCAAGCGGTTTAGCCTATATTGTGCCAGAAATTCTAGCTGTAGATGAAGAGAAGATTAATGGATTTCTAGAAGAAAATAATGAGCTAAAGCTATATAAGCAGTCATTAGAGGAAATTAATCTTCAGCGTCCACATGTGTTATCAGCTGAACAGGAGGCATTACTTGCTCAAGCTTCTGAAGTATTTGATGCTTCAAGCAATACATTTGGAATGCTAAATAATGCTGATCTTGAATTCCCCACTATTAAGGATGAGAATGGAGAGGAAGTAGAAGTTACTCATGGTCGCTACAGTCGATTCCTTGAAAGTGATGACCAAAGAGTACGGCATGATGCTTTCAAAGCTGTATATGACACATACGGAAAATTTCGCAATACATTTGCAAGTACATTAGGCGGAAACGTAAAAAAGAATAATTTCAATGCAAAAATTAGGAACTATCAATCAGCACGCCATTCAGCATTATCGGCAAACGATATTCCTGAATCGGTGTATGATAACCTTGTAAAAACAGTTAATGATCATTTACATTTATTGCACCGATATATAAAACTTCGCAAAAAAGTACTCGGTATACAAGAACTTCACATGTACGATCTTTATACGCCTCTTGTAAAAGATGTCAAAATGGAAATTAAATATGAAGAAGCGAAGGATATTATACTAAAAGGTTTGGCACCACTGGGTGAGGATTATTTAAATGTGTTAAAAGAAGGCTTTGAAAACCGATGGGTAGATGTTCATGAAAATAAAGGGAAGCGAAGCGGAGCATATTCATCAGGTGCTTATGGAACAAATCCATTCATACTAATGAATTGGCAGGATAATGTTAATAATCTTTTCACACTTGCTCATGAATTTGGTCATTCCGTGCATAGCTATTACACACGAAAGTTTCAACCTTATCCATATGGAAATTATTCTATTTTCGTTGCTGAGGTTGCATCAACATGCAATGAATCACTTTTAAACGATTATTTATTGAAAACAATTGATGACGATAAAAAGAGACTATTTTTACTAAACCATTACCTAGAAGGCTTTAGAGGTACAGTTTTCCGCCAAACGATGTTTGCGGAATTTGAGCATATGATCCATCAAAAGGCACAAAATAATGAAGCTATAACCGCTGAAGCATTAACAAATGACTATTATGAGCTCAATAAGAAGTATTTTGGTGAAGAGAATCTTGTTATTGATGAAGAAATTGGTTTAGAGTGGTCTAGAATTCCTCATTTCTATTACAACTATTATGTTTATCAATATGCAACTGGCTTTAGTGCAGCAACTGCATTAAGTAAACAAATTTTAGAAGAAGGGCAGCCTGCAGTTGATCGTTATATTGAGTTCTTGAAATCTGGCAGCTCTGATTACCCAATTGAAGTGTTAAAGAAAGCTGGAGTCGATATGACAAGCTCTAAGGCAATTGAGGATGCGTGTAAAGTATTTGAAGAAAAGCTTGATGAAATGGAAAAACTGTTAGGGTAAGAAAAAGGGGAGAATGGAATTAATTCCGTTCTCCCTTTAATATCCCTTAAATTTTTTCCTGTCATTCACTGATATCATAAAAATCAAAAGTGAAAGAAACAAAAGAGGAGAACTTATTATGATTGGAAAAATGTCCATTAGTGCAAAGAAATTTAGAATAAAGGAGAAAACAATAAAGATTAGCATAAGAATAAAAGGAAGCCTATGCACTTGAATATCCTCCGAAATGAATACTTTACATCATTATATTCATTTTTCCTGCTGATATGTTTTGTATTTGACAATATTGTGAAATAACACACAAACTTATTGTTTGTGATATTTTTTCATGTTATATTACAGTCATGAAGTTGATCACAAACAAACACTTACCCCTTGTTTGACCGTGAAAAATTTCTCCCATCCCCTTTTTTTTCGTGTATAGAAGAAAGACCATGCTATTTAATTTAGCATGGTCTTTCTATTTATGAATTAAAAATAAGTTCAAGTCAGTTCGGAAGGATTATATTTCCAAAAAACGCCATATTTTACTGGGATCTGTTCTACTACTTGTTTTAATTGCAACTTCTTCATTTCCAGGTCTACTTCATTTAAGGACATATTATAAACGACAGCAATTTCTTTTGATGCAACAAATTTAAAATGTTGTAGAAATAATTCTAAAGGTGGTGGTGAGGATCGTTCTGGCTTTTCCATAAGCATTTCTTCTAAAATTTGTACATAAACTTCATATGGATAATACCCTGTAATTTTTATACCTTCATCTTCAATATTTTCATTAAAAAAGACGAGTGTAGGAATTTCGTGAACATCCATTTCAGAAGTGATTTTTAAATCACATTGTAAAGCTTTTCCGGCACTATCAGAATGGATATCATTAATAAATTCTGCTACATCTAAACCAATACTTATGGCACATTCCTTTAAAACTTCAAAGCTAGATACATTTTGCTTTTCTAGAAATAATACTTCTTGTAATTTTCTTAAAAAGCGGATTCCAGCTCTTCTTCCTTGTAATTCAGCTGCCTTTATTGCAACAGAAGCAAGATGAGGAGAAGAAATTGGATTTTCAAACCAAAGACTGCCATCACAGGACATTCCAGAGCGGCTCGCGGTTTTTTCCCAAAGCTCAGCAATGCTATCATAGCTTTGCTTTCTGCCGATATTTAATGTTGCCAGTCTTCCACTTAAGACATGTTTAATGGTAAAATATCGCCCATACTCAATCATAAGCTTTTTGATAATGGGTTCTAGAGCCCAGCAATCTGGACAAAGAGGGTCAATGAACATGTACAATTCAAGCGGCTTTTTCTCACTGCCATGACAATGAGGTGATGTAGACTTTAATTCGAATGATTCCTGATTGTTCACAAGTTCTCACCTTTCATCAATTCATTTTCAGATGTGTTAATCATATGCTGTGCTGTTAAAAAGAGTCTGGAATAAAAGTCTTCTCTAACTTGCCCATCAAGTCCAACTTCATCCATTGCTTCTTTCATACATAAAAGCCATGCTCTTGCTCTAGTCTCTGTTATTTCAAAAGGCATATGTCGGGCACGTAGCATGGGATGGCCATGCTCAGATGTATATAAAGGTGGTCCTCCTAGATACTGAGTCAAAAATTGTTTTTGCTTTCTGGCTGTTTCCGTTAAATCACTTGGAAAAATTGGAGCGAGATCAGGATGTTGCCCCACGCGATGATAAAATTTTTCTACAAGAAGATGAAGTGCTTCCTCTCCGATCGCGTCGAAAGGTGTATGCATTTTCTCGACCATTAATAAATTCTCCCTTATATACATTATATTAATCAATTTCTCCAGCTTCAAATAATCTGGAATCTCTTACATTCTATCAATGTGCGATTTATATCTCAAACAAATAGCTCTATAAAAATTCATGAAGGCTTAAATAAGCTATTTTCAGCAGCAAAAAAAGGCTGTCCCAAAAGCAAAGGTGTCAGGCTCCACGAACAATATCTAGAATCAAAAAGTTAGTCGGATTCTAGATATAGTGCATTAAGTGGATGCCAGACACCTTATAGGACTGCCCTTGGTAAAAAAATTATTTGAGCTTCGGCGAAAACATATCGAAGAAACAATCTGTTCTTTGATTTTCCCAAGATGCTTCCGTTTTTTTATGCTAAATAGGAATTTTTTATTTTTTGTACATAGTTCTTTGTTTCTCTAAAAGGAGGAATGCCACCATGCTTATCCACATTTCCAGGTCCAGCATTATAGGCAGCTAATGCTAAATCAATATTTCCATCATATTTATTAAGCATTTGACGTAAATATTTCGCACCGCCAAAAATGTTTTCTTTTGGATCAAAAATGTTTTTAACCCCAAGGGATTTTGCTGTTTCCGGCATAAGCTGCATAAGACCTGATGCCCCAGCATGACTAATAGCATTAGGATTAAAGTTCGATTCTTGCTTGATAACGGACTTTAACAGCTTGGTCGGTATCTGGTATAGCTCTGAGGCTTGCTCTATTATTTCATCAAAATTTTGATTAGATCCTGAAATCTTTGTCATACTTGCAGGAGGTAAAGCTGGTCCATTCAGTGTCTGAAGTGGTTTATTTAAATTAAAGTCAAAATCTTCGTCTACCATTGCAGATTCATCTTGAATGGTTTCTGAAGGAAGAGTTTGATTTTCTAATAAACCCATTAACAGCTTCTGAAATAATGGATTTTTCTCTCCAGATGCTGAAGAGCTGCTAAAGTTTTTTAATGCTTGCAGTTCAAGCATTACTTTCAATTGCTCAACATTCATGATCGTGCTTCTCCTTTAAAAGTGAGTTTGCTGATTATATTTTTCATTGTAAAAGCGCTTAATTTTATTATCGGTTTCACGTATAGGTATATTTAACTGTTTGAGTAAAGTAAAAAAGGTACTTTGCCCTTCTTGTCTGTTACTTACTTCATATTCTATCTCAAAATCTTCTATATTTAAATAGTAACTATGGTCCAAGACAATTAATCCGTTCTCATATTCTCGTTCAGCTCGATTTGTTGTTAATGAACCAAAATATTGAATATGACTTGGATCGATATTCATTTTTTCTATTAGGCTTCGAATTGGCTTATTTATTATTTCTCCCGTTTGAAACATTTTTTCTACAGATGCAGGATCAATCCATTCATTCGTTTCTAAAAGCCCATCTTGATAAGGCTGCTTTAATGTAAGTTCATATTTAAAATCTTTTAGCCTAATTCTTAGTGCGCAGCCTCGTTGCTTTAAAGCAAATTCACTAGTATCAAAATAATGATTTTCTTGTGTGAAAAAGAGATCATTATTTAATTGAAAATAGTTTTTTAACTTTTCGAATTCCTGTTTAGTAATGATATTTTTAAACTCAATTTCTAGGTTTTGAGACAAAATTCTTCATCCTTTCAATATGGCCAATACTCTTATTATCTCTTTATTACCAACTTGTCGCAATGCAATAATCTGGGCAAATCATCACAGCTTTTTCAAGGACAAGGCAATTTTAGTTGGCTTGATAATTAAATCTGCGATAAAATAAATAAAGAGTTTGGAGGTTGAAATGATGAAAAAGAAAATGTTAATTATTGATATTGTATATAATGAGAATCTAAATGAGGTTGAACTTGTAGCGGAAGATGGTCTCTCCATAAAAGATATAATACCTATGGAGCAAATGTTAGTTGATTCGGATAACCTTTCGTTTATTTACATAACAGATCAGAATGATGATTATTTATATGTATCAATTCCTGATACTATTTGGGTTCAGCTAAAGAGGGCCATTGACTTAAATATGTCAGTATTTTTGAGTGATCGACAGGAACGTAAGCATCTTCCAGGGTTTATTGAGGAATTAAGCTATTTGATTGAGAATATAAAGGGAAATAGTAATTACGGAGAGTCAATGGTCGAAAAAGTAGAAAGTACTTTCTAAGCTAATTGATAAGATTGCGAATAATTATTGCAAGAACAATCGTCCTTTGATTGTTTCGAAGGCGCTTGCGCTTTTCTAAGATGAGGTGTTGTATGACGTGAAGAATTGGGATCAATTTTTAGCTCCATATAAACAGGCGGTCGAGGAACTAAAGATTAAGTTAAAGGGAATGAGAAAACAATTTGAACAAGATGCAACTCATTCTCCAATAGAATTTGTTACTGGAAGGGTCAAGCCGATTGCAAGTATTTTGGATAAGGCAAATCAAAAAGGCATTCCATTAGATAAGCTAGTGACCGAGATGCAGGATATTGCAGGTTTACGGATGATGTGCCAGTTCGTGGATGATATTAAAATGGTAGTTGAGTTGCTAAGAAATCGTAATGACTTTGAGATTGTAGAAGAAAGAGATTACATTTCTCATAAAAAGGTTAGCGGCTACCGCTCTTATCATGTAGTCATTCGATACCCAGTCCAAACGATAAAAGGGGAAAAGAAGATTTTAGTAGAAATTCAAATTCGCACTTTAGCGATGAATTTTTGGGCAACAATCGAGCATTCTTTAAATTATAAATATAAAGGACAGTTCCCTGAAGATATTCAGATGAGACTTCAAAGGGCAGCTGAAGCGGCTTTTAGGCTTGATGAAGAGATGTCACTTATTCGTGGAGAAATCCAGGATGCACAGGCCTTCTTTACGAGAAATAAAGAACACCAGCAGGAATAATACATTAATCACAGCAATAATTCAAAAGGAGCTCAAGTACGATGAAATTTGCCATTACCTCAAAAGGCGATAATAAATCAAATGCACTCATGCATAAAATGAAAACTTATTTATTGGATTTTGATCTTATTTATGATGAAGAGCAGCCTGATATTGTCGTCTCTATTGGCGGGGATGGTACTTTATTGTACGCCTTTCACCGCTATACTGGTCGTCTGGACAAAACGGCTTTTGTCGGGATTCATACAGGACATCTTGGGTTTTATGCGGATTGGGTACCAGAAGAAATTGAGAAGCTTGTCATTGCTATCGCCAAGACTCCCTTTCAGGTAAGTGAATACCCCCTGCTTGAGGTTATTATTAGATACCAGCATGGAGGTAGAGAAACTAGATATCTAGCTTTGAATGAATCCACTGTAAAAGCAGTAGACGCTACCCTTGTTATGGATGTAGAAATTCGAAGTCAACATTTTGAACGGTTTAGAGGAGATGGACTTTGCGTTTCAACTCCTTCTGGAAGTACTGCTTATAATAAAGCATTAGGAGGAGCGATTTTGCATCCATCCCTATCTGCCATTCAAATTGCTGAAATGGCTTCTATCAATAATAAAGTCTTCCGGACAGTCGGATCTCCGCTCGTTCTTCCAGCTCACCATACTTGTATGCTTAAGCCGGTGAACCAGCCAGACTTTCAAATTACGATCGATCATCTAACTCTGCTCCATAAGGATGTGAAATCTATTCAATTCCGAGTGGCCGATGAAAAAATCCGATTCGCGCGCTTCCGTCCATTTCCATTCTGGAAAAGAGTCCATGACTCATTCGTTGCGGATTAATGAAAAGGTGAATATGATCGGATGTCAAGATTTCAATTGAAGTGGAAAATTACCTCCAATGATGAAAATAAACTCATTAAAGACTTTTTGAAAGAAAAGGAAATTTCAAAAACGGCTTTGACGGATATTAAATTTAAAGGTGGTAGTATTTCCGTAAATGATAAAGAAGAAACGGTAAGATACACTCTAAAACGAGGTGACGTTTTAGTTATTAAGTTCCCTGAGGAAATGCCGAGTGAAGGAGTAAAAGGCGAGAAAATTCCATTAGATATTTTGTATGAAGATGATTATGTAATCGTTGTGAATAAACAAGCAGGTATGAGTACGATTCCTTCAAGGGAGCATCCAACGGGCAGCCTAGCAAATGCTCTAATCGGTTATTACGAACAAATTGGGTTAAAGGCTACAACACATATTGTGACAAGACTTGATCGTGATACGTCTGGAATTGTTCTTGTAGCCAAACATCGTCATGTTCATCATCTTTTAAGTGAGCAGCAAAGACACGGTACAATAAATAGGGAGTACGAAGCATTAGCTGAGGGCATCATAGTAGCAGATCAAGGTGTAATCGAGCAGCCAATTGCTCGAAAAAGTGACAGTATTATTGAAAGAGAAGTCAGTCTAACTGGGCAGTATGCTTGTACACGCTTTAAGGTAATTCGCCGTTTGGCTTTATTTACCCATTTAAGATTGAAGCTTGAGACGGGACGTACCCATCAAATCCGTGTTCATTTGTCTCATCTAGGGTATCCCTTAATTGGTGACAACCTATATGGGGGAAATGCAGACTTGATTACTCGACAGGCCTTGCATTGCTGTATGCTTTCGTTTTATCATCCATTTTTAGAGAAAAATTTATTTTTCAAGCAAGAATTGCCAATTGATATGATGCAATTGCTTTGAAACAAACAAAAGCCGGTCATCCCGGCTTTTCTCTCTTTGTACTCAAATTATTAAGTCACATTGTTTATATTAAAATTTACGAAACTTCTCCTCCACAAACGGCATACTTGATGAAACTGATACGAATTCCATCTCAGGATACTTTAGAGCGGTTAATTTATTGCCGAAAACGGCTCCTGTATCGATATTATACGTATTATTAACGATTCGAACTTCCTTTACAGGAGTATGTCCATATACAATTATTGCATCCCCCCTGTATTGCTTAGCCCAGTCACGACGAACCGGAGAGCCGTCTGGATTTTTTTCTCCAGTTATATCCCCATAAAGAACAAAGGTTTTGACTTTCGCAGAGTATTGACCAATATAGTCTTGGCGAATGCCTGCATGGGCAATAACTAGCTTTCCATCATCTAAAACCTCATAAAGAGACGCATTTTCATATAGTTTCATATAATTTTTACGGATTGTGTGTTTGCTTTTTTCATCCAATGAATCATACTCAGAAGCTGTTGTTTCTAAGCCATGGGTCAGCTGTACCTTATTCCCTAAAAAGAAACGATAAAGCTTATTGCAATGGTTACCTGGTACGTAATAGGCTAATGATTCTTTGACAAGCTTACAAACGATTTCAGTTACCTTTAGTGATTGGGGCCCCCGATCCGTTAAATCACCTACATAGGCTAATTTTCTAGTATCTGGATGAATGGGATATCCCTTTCCCCAATCATAGCCAAGTTGAAGGGTGAGTTCCTGAAATTCATCAAAGCAGCCATGGATATCACCGATAATATCAAGCTTCATTAAAATACTCCTTTATTCGTTAATAGAAAATGGAACAAAATTTATGTACTATTGTAAAATTCCCTTGTTCTTCAAGATTCAAGTCAAGGAGTTTGTGCATTTTTTATTATCATAACAATTTATAAATGTTTTATCCTAAGTTTATCGCAGATTAACGGGCAGTAAGACCCCCACTTCAAGTTTGTGAGAGAATCAAAGAAACCTAAGTGGGGGTCAACTGCCCGTGAAGGCCCGACGACGGACACGATGTGTCCTAGTCAGGCGAAAGCCACAGGACGTGGCGTTTTGAGCGTGATTGGTTCAACTAACCATTAGTGGGGGATGAAAGAGAACCCCCGCTGATGGAAGTTTCACTTTATTTAATCAGAAGGAACAGATGTTTAGAAAAGAATAATAAAATGGAGCGACAATTAATTTAAGATTTGCTAGTATTATGAGGTATTGTACTTGTGAGAGAGGAGGTAATGATGATGGAAGAGGCAGTGAATGAAAAGGATGCCCATCATATGGATAGGAAATTATTAATCGATTCTTTACAAAATGAAGATATGGAAAAATTTCGAGATGAATTTTTAGATTTACACCCTTATGATCAAGCTTCATTTTTTAAGGAATTGGATGAGGAAACACGGGAAAGGATTTATCATTATCTTTCTCCTGAAGAGATGGCAACATTGTTTGAGAATCTAGAAATGGGTGACGATAACTATCAAGATGTTCTTGCAGAAATGACTCCAAATTATGCAGCTGAAATGATTTCTAAAATGTACGTTGATGATGCAGTTGACGTCTTAAATGAACTTGAAAAAGATCAGGTTGTCAGCTATTTAACGATCATGGATGAAGAGGCAGCACAGGAAATAAAAGAACTTCTTCACTATGAGGAATATACAGCCGGAAGTATTATGACAACAGATTTCATATCGATTTCTGCTAATCAAACGGTCCGATCTGCGATGTATATTCTAAAAAATGAAGCACCAAAAGCAGAAACCATTTATTATATTTATGTTTTAGATGATGAAAAAAGATTAGCTGGGGTTATTTCGCTAAGAGATTTAATTGTTAATGATGATGATACAATGATTTCAGAAATTACGAATGATCGTATTGTTTCCGTATCTGTAGGAGATGACCAGGAAGAAGTTGCTAGAAAAATTAAGGATTATAATTTTCTTGCACTGCCAGTTGTTGATTTTCAAAACCATCTTTTAGGAATTATTACTGTTGATGACGTAATGGATGTCATGGCGGAAGAAGCATCAGATGACTACTCGAAGCTTGCTGCCGTTTCAGACATGGATACGATCGACCGCAGTCCTTTATCGGCTGCAAAAAAGCGTCTGCCATGGTTGATAATCTTACTATATCTTGGGATGGGAACAGCAAGCCTTGCTGCGCGATTCGAAGCGACATTAGAAAAAGCGGCTATTTTAGGTGCGTTTATTACACTAATTGCTGGCATGGCTGGTAATACTGGTACACAAGCGTTAGCGGTTGTTGTCCGTGGAATCGCGACTGGTGATTTAGAAAAAGAAAGCAGACTCAAATTAATTCTTAGGGAAGCTGGTACAGGGCTAATTACAGGGACGATATGTGGAATTCTTGTTACGATCACCATTTTTATTTGGAAAGGTAATATATTTCTGGGAATTCTAGTTGGGATTTCGATTTTTTGTACTTTGATTATTGCAACTTTAGCTGGAGCCATTATTCCATTAGCTATGCATAAATTCAAAATTGATCCAGCGGTTGCATCGGGTCCATTTATCACAACAATCAATGATATTATCAGTATTTTAATTTACTTTAGCATCGCAAATTTATTTATGAACTTTTTACCAAAGTAGACTGTCAGGCCCCACTCGCAGACGGCAAGCCGTATTTCTTTCTTGTTGTTAACAATGCTAAAAAGGGAGGAATTTGATGGAAGAACATGGAGTTTCTGTTGCTTCTCTTGTCATTGTTATTATCATTGCTTTTTTAACACCAATTATATTGTATCGTTTTAAACTGAATTTTATCCCTGTTGTTGTGGCTGAAATATTAATGGGTCTAGTAATAGGTAAAAGCGGATTCGATATTGTACATCCAGATATGTGGCTTGAAACCCTAAGTACATTAGGTTTTATTTTTCTAATGTTTCTAAGTGGCTTAGAAATTGACTTTTCTGCGTTTACCGGCAATAAAAAGCGCGAGATGCTGTCAAGCGGAAAATTAGAACCGAATTCCTTTTTGGTTTCGTCAATTATTTTTGCAGGCATATTTATTATTTCATTAGGCTTATCTTATTTGTTTGTATGGGCTGGATTTATTGACAATGCATTTTTAATGATGTTAATAATATCTACAATATCATTAGGGGTTGTTGTCCCTACTTTAAAAGAAGCTCATCTTATGAAAACCGCCATTGGTCAAATCATCTTGTTAGTTGCAGTTATCGCCGATCTTGTTACGATGATTTTATTGGCTGTATTTGTTTCATTATATGATAGCGGTGAAGGAAACGTATGGCTGCTGCTTATCCTTTTTGCAGCAGGAGTGCTTCTCTATTTTATCGGTAGAAGGTTTAAAAATCGTAAATTTATTGAATCTATGCGGGCGGGTACTGTTCAAATTGGAACAAGAGCCGTATTTACACTTATTATCTTTCTCGTAGCCCTATCTGAATCAGTCGGTGCAGAAAATATTTTAGGTGCTTTTCTAGCAGGTGTTCTTGTTTCTCTACTAGCACTGAATCAAGAGATGGTCCATAAGCTAGATTCGTTTGGCTACGGTTTTTTTATCCCGATATTCTTTGTTATGGTTGGAGTAGATTTAAACATTTGGTCCTTATTGAGTGATAAAAAATTATTAATGCTCATTCCGCTTTTACTTATTGGATTACTTTTGTCCAAGTTAATTCCTGTTTATTTCCTAAAGAGATGGTATGACATAAAAACCGTTATTGCTTCCGGTTTTTTATTAACCTCTACATTGTCACTCGTTATTGCATCTGCAACAATAGGAGAAAGATTAGGCGTTATAACAGCTGAAATGAGTGGAACATTAATTCTTGTTGCGGTTATTACGAGTGTTTTTACACCTGTAGTTTTTAAAAAGCTTTTTCCAAGAGAGGCTAATGCAGAGAAGAAATTGAAGGTAGCTTTTATTGGCGCAAATCAGTTGACGCTGCCTGTTTATCGAGAACTCAACTCAAGCCATTTTGAAGCGACTCTATATCATAAAAAACAGGAGAAGTCAGATAAAAATATCGCAGATTCCTTATTCGAAATTATCGAATTAGATAATTATTCTTTCGAAAATCTTGAAGAGAAGGAATTATATAAATCAGATATCATGGTCATCTCTACTGGTGATGAAGAATTAAATGCAGCGCTAGCAATTGCTTTTAAAGGAAAAGGTGTTGAGCGTGTCATTTGCCGGCTTGAAAGCCCTGATTTACAGGAAAATATGAAAGAATTTGATATAGAAGTGTTCTCTGTACTACTGTCACAGAAAACATTGCTCAGAGCATTAATTGAATCCCCAAGCATCATGGACATATTAACCAATCAAGAACATGCTTTGTATGAAATTGAATTATTAAATAATCAATTTCAAGGGATGACTTTAAGGGAGTTTCCTTTTACAGGGGATGTTATTTTTGTAAGAATTTTCAGAGGTCATGACTCAATTGTTCCTCATGGGGATACAGAGCTTCAAATGAATGATAGGCTGATCGTTACTGGTACGAAAGAATATGTTGATGAATTGAAAAGGGAACTTGAGTTTTGTGAAAACTGTTAAAAAAAGGTCAAATCAGCTATTATCATGAGAGCTGGGTTTGACCTTTTTAAATAACCTCCTTTTCTTTTTTTATGATTTATAGTAAAATTAGTACTAGGTACTAATAACATGTGATAATTTAGGAGGCTTTTGATATGACTCTTTCATTAAAAGGAAAAACTTATGTTGTAATGGGTGTTGCGAATAAAAGAAGTATTGCATGGGGAATTGCGAGATCGCTTCATCTTGCTGGTGCACAATTAATTTTTACATATGCAGGCGAGCGTCTGGAGAATAGTGTACGTGAATTAGCTGAATCTCTAGAAGATGCCAATTCACTTGTTTTGCCATGTGATGTAACATGTGACGAAGATATTAAAAAATGCTTTGCAGAGATTAAAGAGCAGGCTGGAACGATACATGGTCTTGCACATTGTATTGCTTTTGCTAATAAGGAAGAATTGCAGGGCGATTATATGAATACAACGCGAGATGGCTTTTTACTAGCTCACAATATCAGTTCTTATTCATTAACTGCTGTTGCAAAGGTAGCAAAGGATTTAATGACAGAGGGTGGAAGCATTGTTACCTTAACATATCTTGGTGGCGAACGTGCAATCAAAAACTATAATGTTATGGGTGTTGCAAAAGCTTCCCTTGATGCAAGTGTAAAATACTTAGCGAGCGACCTAGGAAAAGAGGGTATCCGTGTCAATTCCATCTCAGCAGGTCCAATTCGCACGCTTTCTGCAAAAGGAGTTAGTGATTTCAACTCTATCTTAAAGGAAATCGAAGAACGCTCTCCTCTTCGTAGAACAACAACTCCAGAAGAGGTTGGAGATACAGCTGTTTTCTTATTCAGTGATTTGTCACGTGGTATTACTGGAGAAAATATTCACGTTGATTCAGGATTTCATATTCTTTAATTTTGAAGAAATTTTTAAGCCGCTTCCGGATCGTGAAGCGGTTTTTGTTTTTAATTTTCTATAGTTGATGGAAACGAATTCCTATGTTCTGCATACATATAGTGTGAACCCATTTGTATGTGGAGGTTGAGGAAGATGCTAAAAAAGAAACAAAAAGCTCCCTTATTTTATATTCAACAGCCTGTAATACAATTACCAGTAGGAAATATGCAGGAAATCTATTCAAGTAAAAGAGCTGAAAACAAATTAACAATGCCCGCCGCTTATTCAATAGAAGAAAATACAAATCTCCCTTCGTCAAAGGAAGAGAGTTTTAGTAGCGAAATAGAAGTAAGTGAGTTAAAAAAAGCTGAAATGGTGATCAAGGATAGTGAAATGGTTCAGGAAGTGATTGATTCTATTGAAGAAAAAAATATTAACTCTTCTTCATTTGAATCTAAGCCTAAGATGAAGCTTACTCCTTCTTTTAAACGACTCAAAAGCTTTAAAGAAATGAATAATTTAGAGCGGATTGATTATTTAAAAGAGTTTCCGAAGCAAATGCCGCCTGTTCCTTGTATTTTTGAAACAGAAGAGAATTCTTGGAGAGGAATTTTCGTAGGCAAAAACGATGAAACAATAGAAATAAAACTTCTTGATGGGAAAAGTAAATCCATTGAAATTCAAGCATTAAAAGAAATAAGAATGGTAGGGTTTAGAAGATAATATCCAAAAAATTTAGCAAATTGGCGGCTATGTAGAATGAACTTCTTTGTTTAAAAAAAATGCCAGCCGTATATGAACGACTGGCTTCTTTTATAGATTCATTTTTACTCACAGATATCTAAATCGACGTCGGCGATACATTGAACAGCGCAGAAGCATTTCAAATCAACTGTTACACAGTCATTTGTACTACGGAAATGGTCAACTTCACAGACTTTTTTCAAATCAATGCAGCAATCATCCGCTAAATTCACCGTTCTATCTGGTCCAGGTTTCCGATGTATTGGTTCTAGAACTCGAAGCACTGCACAGCAGTTGTCAAATACATCTTCTACGCGGAAGAAGATAGAGACACATGCATGGTCATTTCCTTTGAAGAACGCATGGAATGGCGAACCATCTGCTGTCTTTAAAACAAAAACACGAGTATCTGGGTGAGAATTTTTTCTGTTAGAAGTAGGTGAGATAGCTCCAAGAGGTTCTAGAAAACAGTTAGAAGGACATTCACATACTTCTTCTGCATTATCCTGAATATTTTTTATCGCACGAACTACTTCACATACACAGCTATTGCTATTGCCTTTGAAGTCGTCTTTTTTTCCACAACCCATTTTATTTCCTCCTTGTTTAATTCTTGTGATACTACACTAATAACATATTGCTGAAGTGCCCTATGGGTAACGGACAAACGCCTTGTTTTATAAAAAAATAGGTGTTTTTTTAAGGTGGGTGTAATAAATTTGGATTTATCATTTATGGAACTTATGATTTTAGCTTTAGCAAGCTTTCGCCTTACCAGGTTAATGGTATATGACAAAATTACTGAATTTATTAGAAGGCCATTTTTTGATGAAAGAGAAGAAAAGAATGAAGTAGGTGATATGGAAGTATATATCATTCCGAAAGATAGGGGCATTCGTGGATTTTTCGGAGAATTGCTTAGCTGTTATTGGTGTACTGGTGTGTGGACTTCTATTATTTTGTATTTATTATATTTTTTCTTTTATACAATTGCTGTCCCAATAATGATCGTTTTGTCCGTTGCAGGTCTAGCAGCGATAATCGAAACAATTGTCCAAAAATTGTTAAATGAATAAATTAGTCCGTATGAATATATTGCAAAAAAAACTTAAATAGGCGGCTTCTTTACACAAGCTAATCCGTTATTCATATATTAAATAAAGGAGTAGTTTTACAGAAATAATAAAAAGGAGGATAACTTTATGTTAAAGGAAAATTCACAGCCGCTGAAAAGTCCAAAGCAGCAATCACCTAAGAAGAAAAAAGGGTGTGGATGTGGAAAGAAATCAAAAAAGAATACTTAAATTACTGCCGGAGACCCCGGTTTTTTTTATTTACATTATTTGGTTTTTGTTGTACTTATCCGTTTATTCATAATTTCACAGGTTTTCGAGGACAATATACTTACAGAAATACTTTTACGTGAGAGCATGAATATTTTTATTTAGAAACAATGATTTTATTTAGAGAAGGGACCGTTTATGAGGATAAAACATTTCTTGATGACTCCAATATTATTATTAGGATTAACTGGTTGTGGTCTTGGTGAAGATTCAAAGGATAGTGAGCTTGCTCTGATTAAAACAACGGATCCTAGTCCTGCCTTACTAGAAAAAAACACGAAAGAAAACCTTGATTTTGTGGAGAGCGTCAAACATGATATTGCGTCCATGAAGGAGCTATATGATGTAGCAGTTGTAAAAGGGAAAAAAGACACGCTAGTCGCTTACAAAGTAAAACATTTTTATCGATTTCAAATGAAAAAGATTGAGAAAAAAGTGAATGAAATGCTAGAGAAAAAATACCCAGATGAGAACTTTACCGTTTCCAGTGATTATAAAATTTTTCTCGAGGCAGTTAAGTTAAATGAAAAAATGAAGGATCCTAATTTTTCTCAAGAAAAAGCAAATAAAGAGTTAAAGAAAATAATAAAGCTAAAGCAAGAGTTGACATAAGAAAGGAGAACCTTAATGGGGAAGGATAAAAAGAATTTGACACCTGAGCAACAAAAATATCAAGTACTTCAACAGAAACATGAGATTAAAAGGCCCATTCTTAAAAACTGTATTAGAGCCTTTTGGGTTGGTGGCCTCATTTGTACGGTTGGACAAGCTATTACATATTTTTATATATACTTCTTTAATTTCACAGAACAAACTGCAGGGAACCCTACGGTAGCGACGATGGTATTTCTTTCAATGTTGTTAACAGGATTTGGAATATATGATCATTTAGCTCAATTTGGCGGAGCAGGTACAGCTGTACCTGTAACGGGCTTTGGAAATGCGGTAATTTCTGCAGCTATTGAGCATCGTACAGAAGGATTTGTACTAGGAGTAGGTGGGAATATGTTCAAACTCGCAGGTTCCGTCATCCTATTTGGTGTATTTTCAGCATTTGTGGTCGCTTTAATCAAAACAATCTTAATTCAATGGGGGGTTTTGTAATGCTAAAAGGAAAGCAATCCTGGGTATTTCAAAATCGCCCTGTAATCGCTGCAACTGGAGTTTCTGGAGGTCCTTTTGAGGCAAATGGCAGGCTTGCTGAGGATTTTGATATTCTTCACGATGATCTATGGATGGGACAGGATTCCTATGAGAAGGCACATCGAATATTAATAGAAGAAGCTTGTCAAATTGCATTAAAAAAAGAAAATATTTTGGAGGAGGATATTCATTTTTTTATAGCAGGGGACTTAATTAATCAAATTACCCCAACAAGCCTTAGTGCAAGAACAAATCAGATTCCATACTTTGGAATTTTCGGGGCTTGTTCTACTTCAATGGAGGGACTTGCCCTTGCATCTTTCATTATTAATAATCAAGGGGCAAAATATATTCTTACAGGTGCATCAAGCCACAATGCAGCAGTTGAAAAGCAGTTTAGATATCCAACTGAGTATGGGGGACAGAAGCCGCCGACTGCCCAATGGACGATTACAGGTGCAGGTGTTGCAATCATTAAAGAAAATGTAGGAAGCCGAAATTTACCTGTTACAACTTCAGCGACTATTGGTAAGGTTGTAGATATGGGGTTAACAGATCCATTTAATATGGGAGGGGCCATGGCCCCAGCTGCGGCTGATACGATTACCGCTCATTTTAAAGATATGCAAGTAGATCCTTCTTATTATGATCTCATTGTCACAGGAGATTTAGGTGAAATTGGTCATAATACAACATATGAATTATTAACAAACGCTGGACTTCAAATTGATAAGGGAAAATTTCAAGATTGTGGATTAATGATCTTTAAAGAGGATCAGCCCGTAAATGCGGGTGGGAGCGGAGCTGGGTGCTCCTCAACTGTATTATATGGACATTTATTGAATCAAATGAAGCAAGGAGCTTACAAAAGAATACTTGTCGTAGCAACTGGTGCCCTTTTGTCACCGCTTACCTTTCAGCAAAACGAAACGATTCCATGTATTGCTCATGCTGTATCCATTGAAATGAATAACTAATTGAATGGGGGATAGGAACATGCTGCCAATGTTTATATGGGCATTTATTGTTGGGGGTCTCATTTGTGTATTTGGTCAATTATTGTTTGATGTTGCGAAATTAACACCAGGACACACCTTAAGCCTACTAGTTGTTATTGGTGCAGTATTAGACGGCTTTGGACTTTATGAGCCCTTAATAGATTTTGCTGGGGCAGGGGCTACGATTCCGATTACAAGTTTTGGTAACTCTCTTGTTCATGGGGCGTTGCAAGAAGCGGAGCAGCATGGGATTGTAGGTGTACTAACTGGAATGTTTGAAGTTACAAGCTCTGGAATATCAGCTGCAATCATTTTTGGTTTTATTGGTGCATTGCTTTTTAGACCAAAAGGATAAAAAAATTATTACATAGAGCTTCTGCTTAGGAAATCGTAAAAGAAAATCTGCCGTTTTTAAAAAAAATGGAAAAAGCGTCTGACTCATTCACCTTTTTTGCCCATGTTCATACTATATAAAGTAGTTTAGGAAGGGGCGTGACAAAAAGTATGGATAATAATTTCTTCAAAAATATTGAAAAGAAAACAGGCGTTAATATGAAGGATGTTTTTGATTTAGCAAGCTCTTTACAGAATGCAAACTTTAAAGATGAAAAAACAGTTAGAAGTGTTATTCGGAGAGTATCACAAATTGCCAATCGCGAAGTATCAAAAGAAACAGAGGATAAAATTGTCGAGTCAATTGTCACTGAAGGCAAACAGCTTGATTTTGGAACGATTTCACAAATGATAAATAAAAAATAATGAAATTTATTAAGAAGGACCTGGTGAGATTAATAACCAGGCCCTTGTTGTTTATCGCAGATTAACGGGCAGTATGACCCCCCACTACAAGGTTGAGAGAGTATTAAAGAAACCTAAGTGGGGGGCAACTGCCCGTAAAGGCCCGGAAAATGAACACAGACTAAAAGTGCCACATCGTGTGGCAACGTCTGTTTGACCCACTTCCTGTGGGCCGCAACTAAGCTCAGTGGGGGATGAAAGCCGACTAAGAACGCCACGTCCTGTGGCAACGTCGGCACTAGCACGTCCTGTGCGTCGAAAAACCCCCACTGATGGAAGTTTCACTTTATTTAATCCTATGAATATTTGTAATGGGTGTTAGAAATCTTGAAGGATTGGATTTTTTGCCGCGATTTTTTTCAGGGATTGAAATGTATAAATACTCCATAGCCCTTGTCATCGCAACATACATAAGCCGCCGTTCCTCTTCCATTGGAGAATAATCTCCGTTACGATACGATTCTAAAGCATATTCATGGGGGAGGGTTCCTTCATTAGCCCCAATAATATATACAACCTTATATTCGAGTCCTTTAGCTCGATGTATTGTACTTAATGTAATCGCATGTTGATTTTTTTTACTCATTTGCTTTATTTCATTATTCATAGCTCTCATGTGTTCAACATGGTCTAAAAACTCTTGGATCGTTGTGAAATTTTTTGCTGCCACCTTAAGATCCTTTAGATCATCAGAACCCCTTTCCATTTTATTTCCTTCATTACCACGTTTTTTAATAAAGTCCTGGTAGCCAAGCTCTTTTTCTATGTTCGTAATGGCTGTTTGAGGAGATAATTTTGATATGGATCGGATGACTGGAATGACCTTTCTTAATTTTTGCTCTTGAAAAGAAAATCCTGTTTTAATGTATTTCAAACATTCAAGCAAAGAACAGTCCTTTAAAATACTTTCAGCAATCAAATCCTTCATTGCCGTCTGCTTAACAAATAAGGCAGGGAGAATATTTTTAATCGCATTTTGGTCCTCTTCATTGATGGATAATTGTAAGAAAGAAAGCATACTTTTTACAATAAATCGGTCATAAAAGGACTCAGCATCCTGTTCAATTTTAAAAGGGAGGCTTGAATTAGCTAAGCGTTCGAATACTGCACGACTTCCTGAATTTGTCCTGAAAAGAATTGCAAAATTTTGTGGTTCAAAGCCAAGTGCAATTTTTTCTTGAATGTCAGTTACAATTGAGGTTGCTTCTTCTTCCTCATCATAAGGATAAAAGAGGATTGGCAGTTTTTCACCTGAAAATTGAGCATTCATTTTCTTACTGTGCCGAAGTTTATTTTGTACAATTACTTGATTAGCTGTTGAAACAATTTCATGAGCCGAACGATAGTTTTGATTTAACTTCATAATATTAGCACCTGGAAAATCTTTTTCAAAATCTAGAAGGTATTTCGGGTCGCTGCCTCGAAATGCATAGATAGATTGATCATCATCACCTACAGCACATATATTTCTCGATTTTGCTGATATCATTTTCATAAGTTCGTACTGCACTTTATTAATATCTTGAAACTCATCAATTAATAAATATTGAAAGCGATCTTGGTATTTTTTCAGAACAGATGGCTCGTTTTGAAATAGTATATAACAGCCTACAAGCATATCATCGAAATCAAAGTATCCTTCGTTATCTTTAAGTTGTTCGTATTGTTCATATAATAGGGCAACACGCTCTTCCCAAGCTGATTCAGGCTTAACCTTTAATGGAGGGATAAGCGAATTTTTCCAATAGCTAATTTGTTGGAGTGCAAGATCGATAGCAAATTCCTTTTCATCTATATTTAATGATCTGCCTACTTGCTTGATTAGCTGCTCTCGCTGCCAGCCTTTGCTTAGTAGTTTGTGAGAAGCCCATTTTTCTGGATTATGGAAGACTAAAATTCGATAAAAAATGCTATGGAAAGTGCCAGTTACAATTTGCTGAATACTTTTTTGGCCCATTTGAGGATACATGATTAGTCTTTTTTTCATTTCAGCAGCTGCTTTTGCTGTAAAAGTTACCAGCATAATCGATTTAGGATCAATTTTTCTTTCACATATCATATAGGCCGTTCTCGTTGTTAACACTCTTGTTTTCCCGCTGCCTGCTCCAGCAAGTACTAGGAGGGGGCCATCGATACAGGAAACAGCATCCGATTGAGCGAAATCAAGCATGATACCTGAATCCCACAGATCCTGTATGTACTTATTAGAATAGGTGGTATCCAATTGTTTAATCGGAGTGAATGGAGGGATATTTTTAACAGCTTGTGCATTTTTATAAGTTATTTCTGATTCCTTCACAGATGTAATGGTACGAGATACGGGCATTCTAAATCCATTGAATTCCGAGTATTCTTCATGGGAAGGAGAAGATTCGATCATAGTAGAATCTCTGCATTTCGTGTCTTTATCCATAATATGATAAAAGTGAGGCTCTTTTTCAATTCCAATGTAGAACCTAACCTTTTCACCACATTCAGGACAAACGAGTAGTCCCTTTTTTCCATTTTCATAAATGGATTGAAACGTTTCTCTATCAATTCTATCAAGATGAATCATTTTATTATGTAGCATCGTAGTTTTCATCATTTTTTCCTCTTCTTTGCCTTTCGTTAGACAAACTCTATCATATCAAATCAACGGTACTTACAAAAGATTTTCTCTAAAAATGGTACAAAAACCTTATGTCATTCTCGTATATCTATCATATATATAGTTTTTTAAAAGGGGGTGAAGTGACCATGGGCTTAATCGCACCAGTTACACTTTATGAATATAACCAGTATGCGGAGAGGGATATCTCCAAAAGGTATGATCCATATCGATTTGTACCAATCCTACCAATTAAACCAACTACAAATCCTCCTGAATATGAGCAAAAAAATCGACCGCATTTTTCCACAGTACCGAAAAAACTCCCAAGAGAAAATCATCACAGCCATTTGGAAAATGGTGCAATAGAAAGGGTATTTGGAGAAATAACAGGGAAGGGCAGATATTTTAATACTTTTGCATAGCATTAGTTAAAAAAACTTCTGTCTAAAATGACAGAAGCCTCAGAGTGTAGAGAATGTATAATTAAATACTTTTTAAGGCTGATTGAAAACGCTTGTCTTTCGAGGCACGAAGCCTTACGAGGAGCGGAGTTACCATGGATGGGTAATGAGCACCGCAGGAAGGTGAGTAACGAAGAAAGCGAGCGTTTGTCAACAGCATTAAACTTCTGTCTAAAATGACAGAAGCTTTTTTTATACCCTTTTTTGCATAGTTCTGTGAGGAATTCCAGCATCTAAAAACTCTTCAGAAACAATTTCGTAACTTAATCCACTATAAAACGGAATTGCGTGTGTCTGAGCGTTCAGTTTTAATTTATGAAATCCTTCTTTTTTAGCGAAATTTTCAATTTCTTCCATAATAGCTTTTCCGGCACCGGATTTTCGGTGTTCCTTCAAGACACAAATTCTTTCTACTTTTCCAATGCCTTCAATAGATCGGAATCTTCCAGCTCCAATCGGCGTGACACCTTCATAGGCAACAAAGTGAAAAGAAGAACCTTCATACTGGTCAATTTCTTCTTCCTCTGGAACTTGTTGTTCATCTATAAATACGATTTTTCGGATAGAAAAAGCATCTTGAAGTTCATGCTCATTTGATACGATTTTTACAATCATCCCTCATTAATCCCTTCCTAGACGAAATGTTTCATAAACGGTCCATGAGCCATTATCAAGCTGATAGAGTAGATGGAACCGATCTACTGTGTCTTCGTAGTTAAATTGATTTAAGCTTAAAGAACCATATACATCTGAGTGTTCATCATTTGAAAGTTTTTGTCCAACTGTAATATGAGGGACAAATGCATATTCTAATACTTCTTCTGAAATTTTCTCGTTTATTTCTTTTTGAAGACCGTTCAATTCCTCCGATTCTTCAATTTTTAAATAAATTACATTATTAACAGGCTTGAATGAACTGATTTTTGTTGATTTTATTTGAAAAGGCTGGAAGTGGTTTGATATTTTGTCTAATGTTGCAGTTAACTGTTTAATTTCTTCTTCAGTTGCTTTGAATGCAGATTTTAATGTTAGATGTGGAGGAATTAACGTATAATTTGGATCATACCGTTTTCGATACGAATTTGCAAAATCCTGTATTTTTTTCGATGGGAAAATAACAATACCCAATTTCATATTATGACCTCCATATTTATTATTTGAGATAATAGTATTAGAAAGGAACAGACTGTAAAGATTTTTATTATTATAACAAATTTTCTAAATATAAAGTATAGTAAACTCATTTTATTGGGGAAATCAATAAAAAATGAGCATAAAGGCTTGAAAATAAAATATTGTTTTCGTCAAGGGGAAAATTTTCATTTATTATATTTGATCGTTTTGTTATTTCAAAAAACTTATATTCGCCTGAGGGAATGGTTTCTATGCTTATTGAACTAAAAACCAAATTGACCCTCAGGCTAAATCAAATATTAAGAAAACATTTTTTTCAATGCACGTTTAAGATCTGGCTGCCAATGAGTCCAAGTGTGATCTCCATCGAATTCGTCGTAGAAATATGGGAATTTTTTATCAACAAACAACTTCGAGAGCTCGCGATTTGGCGTTAGAAAATCCTTTTCAACTTTAAGTGTTGTTTTAACATTTGTTTCTTCTTTGCCAATTACATGATAAATAGTTAATAGATGAGGCTGACTAAATTCTTCAACTGCATTCATTACTTTTTCATCCACCATTGGTGATTGCAGTAAAACTTTTCCAAAAGTATGTGGATACTGCATCGCAGTCATTAATGATACAGTAGCAGCTAGAGAATCTCCTAATAATGCTCGTCCCATTCCCATTTGATAAGTAGGGTATTCTTGATCTAAATATGGTACAAGTTCATGCGCAAGGAAGCGGATGAACGCTTGATGCTGCTCACCATCCGGATGGTACTTTCTTCTGCGATCCTCAATGTTTTTATAAGGAACTCCAACCACTATAATATTTTCAATTTCTTGTTTTTCTAATAATTCATCTGCAGTACGGCCAATTCTCCCTAACTGAAAGTAATCCTTTCCGTCCATGGCAATGATGATGGAATATTTATATAAAGGTGTATATGTCGCTGGTAAGTAGACGAGAAGCTCGATATCCTCCCCTAATTCTTTGCTTGAAAATGTAAAATCTTTAATTGTTCCTCTAGTGTTTTCCATAGCTGTCTCCTCCGTATAATATGTAAAGCTTTTCTTGTTATTTTAACATATGAATAGTGGAAAAGCTTTTTTCAAGTTTAAAAAATTGTTATCTAATTGATAGGGATCTTTAGGCATAGTAGTTGACTGATCAAATATTAGGATGTCTGTTATAATATGGTTATTTTTTTGAAAAACATGCTGAAAAATAAAATTAATCTAATTATTTTTTTAGGATATTGGATAGCGATCTAATAGAGTTAAATATCAATGAATACGCTTATTCTTACGATACGTTCTATGTATTAATATTATTGGGAAATAAAAGTTAATTAGAGTAGTTATTGACAATTATGTTTAGTAATGTGATAGAATATATTCTGAAAACTTGGAATGTATAAAAAGGGGGAAATTTTATGAAAAAGAAGAGTTTTCTTCTTGCGACAGTATTACTGTTAGCGCTTTCTATGATTCTAGCTGCTTGTGGCGGTGGTTCAAAGGAAGTAGACGGAGAAAAAACAGATGGCGGTAAGAGTGGAGATTCTACTGCTGAAAAACCAGAATACATTAGCATCTTAACAGGTGGAACTGGCGGAACATACTTCCCGCTTGGCGGATCATTTGCCGATATCGTTACTGATGAAACAGGTATAAAGGCAAATGCTGAAACTTCAGGTGCATCAGCAGAGAATATGACCACTTTAAAAGCTGGAGATGCTGAAATTGCATTTACTCAAACGGATATTGCTTCCTATGCAAAAGATGGAAAACTAATGTTTGAAGGTGAATCCATTGATAATGTAAGTGCAATTGGTACACTTTATCCTGAAACAATCCAAATTGTAACGACTGCTAAATCAGGTATTAAATCTGTAGAGGATTTAAAAGGCAAAAAGGTATCTGTTGGTGCACCAGGCTCTGGGACAGCTGCAAATGCTGAGCAAATTCTTGAAGTACACGGAATCACTTTCGATGATATTAAGAAGCAGGACCTTTCATTTGATGAGTCAACTGCAGGAATTCAAGATGGAACAATCGATGCTGCATTCGTAACAGCTGGAACTCCTACTGGTGCTGTTGAAGGACTTTCTGCAACTGAAGATGTAGTCATCGTTCCAATCGCTCAAGATAAAATCGATGCACTAGTTGAAAAATATCCATACTATGCAAAAGAAGAAATTCCAGCTGGAACATACAAGCTAGCTGATCCTGTTTTAACAGTAGCTGTTCAAGCAATGCTTGTTGCTAGCAATGATTTATCAGACGAAGTAGTTTATGAAATTACAAAAGCTATTTTCGAAAATTTAGATAAAGTTACTCATGCTAAAGGGAAATTAATTAAGGTAGAAAATGCTTTAACTGGTGTTGGAATTGATGTACACCCTGGTGCGCAAAAATATTTCGATGAAAAAGGCGTTAAAGCTCAATAATTAGATGGAAGAAGGTTGACCGGTAGCATTAACCTCTCATGTAGGTAAAACTGCCGGTCAAATTCTCTTTTCGCAGAGTGTGTGGTACATATTATAAGTTAAGTGAAAATATTACTTTTCTTCGGTATCTATGTTTCTATTAGAATAATGATTGCTTTACAATGTTTATTCCTCTTTTAGTAGAGGTCAGATGTGATACGATATGCAATCGTCGTTTCACCGATTCCCTTTATTTTTACACTTTTAGGCGGGATCAATGTGGAAAAAAGAAAGTCAGTCAGAAAACTTATCTTTCTGCTGTTCCTCATCATTTCATCCATTGCAATAATATTTTTCATTCCATTTAGGCAAGCACTAGTTTTTGAATTTCAGGATTCTGGAAGACCACTTGCCTATATCCCTTTTTCAAAGGAAGAGACATTTAAAATCAAATATACTCATTCTATTCATTTATCTGATGTGGTAGAAAGCTATAAGATAACAGAAAAAGGTCATATTCAGCAATATGAGCTAATGTATGAAGATTATTCGATCGGAATGCCAGAGAATGCTTCAGAAGGCGAGATTTTTGAACAAAAAGATGGAAAATATTTTTTGAAAAATATGAATCGTATTTTTCCTTCATTTGACCTTCGTGTCGGAAAAGTTAGAGCAAACCACAGAGTTATTTTTAAAAATGAAGAGTATCAGCTGTCTAGATATATTGAACCAGGAACATGGATCAGAATTAAATTCAAAAAAATCAATATTTTTCAGCAATTGAAAGGAGTGAACATCCTTGAGTCAACATGAAACATTATCTCAAGAAGAACAACAGGAATTACTTGAAAAATATGACCCAGAAGCTGGAACGAGAAAACTCAAAGGAATAATGGGAAAGGTTGTTTTTATTGGTTTATTATCATTTTCTTTATTCCAGCTTTACACGGCTGTTTTTGGAATGCTTACTGCCCAGCTGCAAAGATCCATTCATTTAGGATTTGCACTGGCACTCATTTTCTTATTATTCCCTGCTAGAAAAAAAGATCGCGGTGTTAAGAATAAGCCAGCTTGGTATGATTATATACTTTCACTTGCATCTGTAGCAGTCGGAGCATACTGGCCGCTTATGATTGACGAGCTTGTTATGAGGGTCGGCAGACTAACGACTCTCGACTTTATTATTGGTTTAATGGCGATCATCCTCGTATTGGAAGCTACTCGCAGAGCAGTTGGCCTTCCGATAACAATTATTGCGGGTCTCTTTATAGCTTACGCAGTCTATGGACCTTATATGCCAGGCTTCCTAGCCCATCGTGGGTTAGATTTGGAAAGACTTGTGCAAACGATGTTTTATACGACAGAAGGGATTCTCGGTACGCCTTTAGGGGTATCTTCGACTTTTATTTTCTTATTCCTACTGTTTGGATCATTTCTTGTTAAAACTGGGGTTGGACAGTATTTCAATGACTTAGCCTTGTCAATAGCAGGAAAGAGAATCGGAGGACCTGCAAAAGTAGCTATTTTCTCCAGTGCTTTACAAGGAACAATAAGTGGAAGCTCTGTCGCAAACGTAGTTACATCAGGATCATTTACGATCCCAATGATGAAAAAGCTAGGCTATAAGAAAGAATTTGCTGGCGGCGTAGAGGCAGCAGCTTCAACGGGCGGACAGCTTATGCCTCCAGTAATGGGTGCTGCTGCATTCTTAATGGTAGAATTTATTGGCGGTATTACTTACTGGGAAATTGCAAAAGCTGCAGCAATTCCAGCATTGCTATATTTCACAGGTATTTGGATTATGACCCACTTTGAAGCGAAGCGAGTAGGGTTAAGTGGATTGAAAGACGAAGAAATGCCAGATCGTAAAGAAGTATTAAAGAATATTTACTTACTCTTACCGATTCTTGGTGTTATTATTCTACTAATGAGCGGAATGAGTGTTATTCGTGCTGCATTATGGTCGATTGTCATCACAATCGCAGTGAGTGCGATCCGAAAAGAAACACGAATCAGCTTTAAGGATGCTATTGACGCACTTGTAGAAGGTGCCCGTACTGCTCTAGGTGTAGCTTCAGCTACAGCAGCAGCTGGAATAATCGTTGGGGTAGTAACTAAAACAGGCTTAGGGTTAAAGCTTGCTAACGGCTTGCTTGATCTTGCCGGAGGTGCACTAATTCCAACATTAATGTTAACAATGTTAGCTGCTCTTGTTCTAGGAATGGGCTCACCTACAACAGCAAACTATGTTATTACATCAACGATTGCAGCACCAGCTATCATTCTATTAGGTGTTCCAGATCTACCTGCACATTTATTCGTATTCTACTTCGGTATCATTGCAGATATTACACCACCAGTTGCTTTAGCAGCATTTGCTGCCGCAGGGGTATCTGGGGGCGATCCGATAAAGACCGGGGTCAGCTCAGCGAAGCTAGCCATAGCAGCCTTTATCATTCCATATATGTTTGTCCTTTCTCCGGAACTATTAATGATTGATACAAATTGGTATACCTTAATTTGGGTGGTTTGTACAGCATTAGCCGGTATGACAGCGATTGGAGCAGGGGTAATCGGATATTGGTTTAGAAAACTAGTATGGTATGAGAGAATTCTCGCATTAGCTGGTGGACTTCTGTTAATTGATCCAAATGGAATTACAGATATTATCGGAATAGGTTTATTTGTCACTGTGATTGCTTTACAGTTTATTTTCAAGCGTAATAATATGACAAAGCAACAACAAACTGCTTTATAATGAAAGGAAGCACCAGAAAAGGGTGCTTCCTTTTTCTGTTTTTTCATAACTAGGATTTTAGATGAACTACTGAAGAGCTAATGGTAAAATAAAGAAAAAACTAGAGGGTTTTTTATGAATATATTTGAAGCAAATGTTGCAGGGAAACAAATGAATGGAAACTTATTATTACAAGATATTTCAATAAGTGTTAAACAAGGGGAAAGGATTGCCATTATCGGTCATAACGGGTCGGGAAAAAGCAGCCTTTTAAAGCTCATTGGAGGAATCTTTGAGCAATCTAGTGGCGAAATAAAACGAGCGAACATTAAAACAGCCTATGTGCCAGAGCACTTCCCGGAAAATATCTGTTTTAAAATGCAGGAATATTTATTATTAATGGGAAAAATGTCTGGAAGTCAAGGCGATGAGTTGTCGAAACAAATCACAGCCTATGCGAAAAGTTTTGAGATTGAAGAATTCTTACATACACCTTTAAAAAATTGCTCAAAAGGAACAAAGCAGAAAGCTGGTATTATTCAGGCTTTGCTTATGGACCCAGAATTATTATTACTGGACGAGCCGTTGACGGGATTAGATGAGCAGGCACAGCTGGAATTGCTAAATCAGTTAGAGTCAAAGAGGGGAAATAATACGATTATTTTTACAGTTCACGAATCCATGCTAATTGATCGGTTAGCGGACCGAGTGCTAATGATTAAGAATGGTAGAATTGTTGATGATAGTGTGATGACTAAAAAAGAAAAAATAATGGTTATAAAAGCGGTGATCTCTAATCAAATACAAGTCTCCGGACTACCTTGTATTAGTTTTGAATGGATTGAAGAGAACATTATTGAAATGATGGTTCTGGCCGAGGAATCAAATAAATTACTAAAAAAGCTCCTAGAGCAAGATTTTCTCATTTTAGAGTTAAGAGAGAAGAGGTAGTAGTGTTGTCAACTTTTGTCCGTTACCAATTAATCAGCTTTATTCGTTCATTGAAATTTATTCCCCCCGTTATCGTTTATTTAACGTGGGTATTTATATTATATGCCTATAAGAACGTTCCGATTTTAAGCAGCTATGGTGCATCATCAATTGCCCTTTACATGATAATGACTTGGATTGCCATGGCAATATTTACGATGGAAGAAGATAGTGAAAAGCATATTCTTTTTACACATGTTGGGGGAAAGCAAAAATACCTTATAGGAAAATGGTTTGCAGTTCTAGCTTTCATGATTCCTCTCGCATTTTTTGCGATTTTTTATCCTATTTTAGCCGGTAGTTTCAAAGGAAGTATGACGGTTAGCCTTTATGCAATGACTTTCTATAGTCATATTATATTCGGGATGTTTGGTATTTTAATAGGTACACTTTTTTCAGCCACAACCTTTGCGATGAAGAAATATTCGTGGCTCTCTGCTGTCTTTTTCTTAGTCGTATCCCTTGCTTCAAAATCATTGATTGAGGCGGTTTCATTATTGAAATGGGGCTTATGGGTTTTTCCACCGGTGTTTGAAGTGATTGACTATATGAGCGCAGGAGATCAGTTGATTGCTAATCAAGTGTTTTGGTTTGATACATTACATGTGCTCCTTTACTTAATTATAGGAATAATGATGGCCATTTTGCTTTTTTTGAAAAAGGAGCAGTAAAATAATTATTGACTTTTTCCGTTATTTACATATAATTAAATATGTACTTAATATTGGATCTGATAGTTCAGCGGGAGAACACTACCTTGACAGGGTAGGGGTCGGGGGTTCAAATCCCTCTCAGATCATAAGTTTAGGGCACATTTCAAATATGAAATGTGCCCTTTTTGTATGCTTGGATAATTTTAAAAAATGAGGGGAAGTTACAAAATCCTAAGCTGGAAGTGAGAGCATGAAAATAGATAAAAATATAGATTTTAAAAATGTCAATACCTAGAAGAAAAAATAACGAAATAATTTGACAATTTAGTGAACTTAGTTAGATAATATATGTAAAGGAGGTTAAGTGATATGAAATCGAAAGCGAAATTATTAAATACAATAAAATATGTAGGTGGAATCGTACTGACAATTGGAATCATTACATTCTTACTTGGTATTTTTGAAAGAGGTTCAAGTGTATTAACTCCAATTGGCATTGGAACAGTGATGGGAGCTATTTTCATCTTTTTAATGGGTGTGTTTTTTGTGGCGACGGAAGAGATGCTTGAGAAAATGGATAAAGGAATTGCCATTGCTCCAATGAAAATAAAATAGGAGCGCCATGTTGGACGCTCCTTTTAAGACATCTTTTTAAATATAACCCCAAATCATAGTAAGCAGTGTACCAAAAACGGTAGCTAGTGCTATGAAAATGGCGTAATATAGGTTCGTGTAGATTGACCCTCTATCTCCAGTTTCCCCAGCGTGCATAAATACAACTAGTTGTAGAGCCGCTTGTATAAATGCTGTAATTAGAAGAACCGTCATGCCTGTTGTGAATGGCATGTCTAAGAAGTAAACCATAAGAGCTACTGCTGTAAGGATTAGTGAAAATACAAAACCCATAACTTGTTTAAACGGGAATAATTCACTCATGTTTACATCAGTCCTTTCATGTAGATGAAGCTGAAAATGAAGATCCAAACAACGTCTAGGAAATGCCAATAAAGTGAGAAAATGAAAGATTTATTGGCAGTTTCAGGAGTCAATCCACGCTTTCTAACTTGAAGGACGATGGATAATCCCCAAAATAAACCAAATGTAACGTGCGCTCCATGAGTCCCTAATGTTGTTAATAGGATCGCTGTAAATGCACTAGTTTGTAGTCCTGCACCTACGTGATAAAAGTGATTAAACTCGAAAATCTCGACGCTTAAGAATCCTAGACCAAGAAGAAGGGTAATCCCAAAAAACGCCAGCATGGCCTTCTTTTTACCGAGACGCATAGCATGGATTGCTAATCCAATCGTAAAACTACTAGTTAAAAGTACAAATGTTTCAATCAGTACTGGCGCTATTTCAAAAATATCTGCTCCAGAAGGACCGCTACCTGTACGATTGACTAATGTGAAATATGCGGCGAAAAGGGTACCAAAAAGCATAATTTCGGCACCAAGAAAAATCCAGAATCCTAAAATATTTATTTGGTTTTGCCCTGTACTATACTCAAGAGGCAGCGAGTTATCTATTTTCATTAATTAAGCACCTCGCGATGTTTCAGTTTTTTTAATTTCATTGACAGAGATGTAACGACCGTGATCTTTCTCAAAGGAACGAAGAGCCATACAAGCAAAAATCCCAATTGTTGATATGATGACAGGAATCCACATTCCGAATACAAATGAGAATCCCCATGCAAAGAATATACATCCCATAATGAAAGGAACACCGGTGTTATTTGGCATATGAATTTTTTCATATTCACCTGTGAATAGTTTATGACCATTTTTCTTAGCATCCCAAAATGTTTCAGATGAATTAACTTGAGGCGTAATAGCAAAGTTATATTCTGGTACTGGACTATGTGTAGCCCACTCAAGAGAACGTGCATCCCACGGATCTGAACCAATATCTCTTGAAGCGTAACGAGTGCTGTAGTAAACATTGTACACGATTAAACAGAAACCTATAGCAAGTCCAAGTGCTCCAATGAACGAAAGCATATTCAAAAATCCAAATCCAGTTGATTCAGAGTAAGTGTACATACGACGTGCTTGACCATCTAAACCAGTGAAAAACATTGGCATGAATGCTAAAAGAGTGCTCATGGAGATAACCCATGCCCCTGCTTTACCAATTTTCTCATTCAACATGTAACCAAACATTTTTGGCCAGTAGTAATGGAGACCAGCAAGCATAGCGAACACGACACCAGGAATAATAACCATGTGGAAGTGAGCGACTAAAAACATCGTATTATGGTATTGGTAGTCGGCAGCTGACATTCCAAGCATTACCCCAGTAACCCCACCGATTGTGAAAATCGGAATGAACAATAATGAATAAAGCATTGGAGTGGTAATAACGATTTTACCTTTATAAAGTGTAAATAACCAGTTGAATATTTTAACTCCCGTTGGAACAGCAATCGCCATTGTAGTAATAGAGAAAATACTATTCGTTAGAGCCCCTTGACCCATTGTAAAGAAATGGTGTGTCCAAACTAAGAATGATAATAGAGAGATTATAACCATTGAGCCGACCATTGATTTATAACCATATAGATTACGGCGTGAAAAGGTTGAGATAATCTCACTATAAATACCAAATGCCGGCAGAATTAAGATGTACACTTCAGGATGTCCCCAAACCCAGAAGAAGTTCGCCCAAAGCATATCCATACCGCCATTTCCTGTAGTAAAGAAGTTTGTAGCAAATAAACGATCCATCGTGCCCATAAGAAGTGCTACAGTTAATACAGGGAAAGCAAAAACGATAATAGCGTTCGTAACTAAAGCAGACCATGTGAACATTGGCATTTTCATTAGTGTCATGCCTGGTGCTCTCATTTTTAAAATAGTAGTTATAAAGTTAATCCCTGTCATTAATGTACCCAGACCAGAAATCTGAAGAGCAATCATATAATAGTTTGTTCCTACAGATTCACTAAATTCATTTCCTGCAAGTGGAAAATAAGAAGTCCAACCTGCATCTGGAGAACCACCAATGACGAAAGAGATATTCAACAACATCGCTCCAGTGAAGAATAACCAGAAGCTAATTGCATTTAATCGCGGGAACGCTACATCACGAGCTCCAATTTGTAATGGAACTACGAAGTTCATGAAGGCCATAATGAATGGCATGGCCATAAAGATAATCATAACGACTCCATGGGTAGTGAATATTTCATTATAGTGCTGAGCATCTAACAGCGTGTTTTCAGGCACTGCTAGTTGAGCACGCATCATAATTGCATCTACTCCACCGCGGAATAGCATTAATAATGCAGATATTAAATACATAATACCAATACGTTTATGGTCAACTGTTGTTAACCATTCACGCCATAAATAGCCCCATTTTTTAAAATAGGTCAAGCCAGCGATAATTGCGATAACTGTAAGTCCAATGGCAACCATCGATGCATAAATAGCAGGACTTGTATGTGGTACGGCAAATCGATCAAAGTAATCCATACATTTGTGACTCCTTTCAGGAATTCTTGATATATAAAACTAGCTTTTTGTTTTAACGTAAGATAAACCTAATGATGTTGGTGATTAGAATGTTCTTCATGTGAATCATCTGCAGATTTTTCTGAATTAGATGATCCGTGATTATGTCCACCATTTTCACCTTCTGGAGGAGGCATGAATTCTAAGTGAGTTCCAGTGTATGTGGACTGCCCAACATGACCTGGTTTTAATAATTCATCGAATTTCTCTTCAGTAAGAGGTTCCGCTGTTTTCTTCACTTCATCTACCCAATCATCAAATTCACTTTCAGGCATCGCTTTGACATTGAAGGTATTTTCAGCAAATCCTTTTCCACTAAAGTTGGCATTTCGTCCCATATATTCACCTGGAACATCAGCTGCTAAATGTAATGTATTGACCATGTCAGACATTGCGTATTTTTGTCCACCAAGCTGAGGAATCCAGAAGCTCGTGATTGGGCCGTATGAATAGAGTTTAAATTCAAGTGCTCGATCTGTAGGAATATACAAGTAATTAACTGTTTCGATATTCTCTTCAGGGTAACTAAAATGCCACTTCCAATTAGATGTTGAAGCATATACAATTAATGGCTCTTTATCTTCATACCCTTTCGGTGCTGACTCAACGATATTGTTACTTTGAACGGAAACAAAGGAAAGGTAAGCGACTATTAAAACGGGAATCCCCACACAAATGACTTCAATCCATATATTTCCTTCAATGTGAGGTGGTTCATAATCATCTCTTTGCTTTGAAGCACGATATTTTACTAGCATAATAATTAAAATAGCGAAGACAGCTAGGACAATTATCGACATAATTCCAATCGATAACATGATGTCACTTGCTTGCCTTTCAGCTTGGGGCCCTTTAGGATCCAAAACCAATAGCGGTTCGCATCCTGTTAACATAGTGACAATAGTGAAAACTATTGATAAAAAAGACCATTTTTTTCTCATGGAATAACCCCTTCCATATTTTATTTTGTAGTTTCATAGCGAAATAATGATTTAGCATGTTTCATGATTCACAGTCGATTTATATATTAGTCGCTCTAATTCTGAAAGGCAAGGAAATGTGATTGGTGTCACAAAATGTTCAAAAATACGCTTGTAAATATTGGTACATCAGCCTTTTCTTTTAAAATAAAGAATCGTTTAACAAGTCACTTTTACAAAAGTGGTTGGTTAAATTTCTGACAAAATGGATGGTATTTAATTGTGAGACATATCGTATACTATTATTATTTAGAAAAAATAGTATCCTAAAAGATTAATAGTTTACCCAACAAAAAAAATTCTTTGAAGATTAAAAATATCTCAATTGATTTTACTTTTTTATTGATATTTTTTTATCCTAGTATAATTTTAGTTAGAATCTAAAATGTCTTAAGAGGTGTAACATGAAGATTATGTTTGCTTTGGTTTTCTGTATCTTATTCATATCAATTGTCTTAACTCTATTAGTCACTCGTAATGGCGACGAAAATTATAGCAGCTCAACAAGAAGAAATAATATTAATTTATCTTTAATTTATGGTGTAATTATCATCCTTGCAATAATTGCTCTTGGAGTATATATTACTTTTTTTGCTTAACACCGATACTGTCATTTAACCTAGAGAAGTAATAGTGCAATAGGTAATATTGGAAAAATGAACTTTCCTAAGTTTGAATAAATAAAGAAATATGAATACAATAATTAGTATTAGGGCTAAACAAAGTAGTGAGGAATGTAGTAAATGGACTGGAAACCAGATCGAAAAGCGAAAAAAGCTATATATAAACAGCTTGCAGAATATATCGAAAATGGCATAGCAGATGGTACTTTTCCACCTGATAAACCATTACCTTCTGAAAGATACTTAGCTAAAGAGCTTAACATCAATAGAAGCACAGTTGTTGCCGCGTATGACGAGTTGGAATCCAATGGGCTCGTACAAAGAACTAGAGGAAGCGGTACGACCATTAGCAAAGATATATGGGGAATTACGAGGAAACGTATACCGAGCTGGAACAGGTATATTAAGGCTGGATCCTTTTTGCCCAATTTACCTGTTACACAAAAAATTCGCAAAGAAATGGTAGAGCATAAACTGATTGATTTAGCAAGCGGGGAATTATCGGAGGATCTTTTTCCATTGGATTCCTTAAGAAAGATTACTTCTACTAGGTCTTTTATTGGAAGCTTAGGATATGACCATCCACAAGGAAATGTAGTATTAAGAGAGACCATTACAAAACACGTTAAACAATTTCGAAGAATTGATACAAATCCTTCATCAATACTTATTACATCGGGAGCCCAACAAGCCTTACATTTAGTCGTTCAATGTCTGTTAAAACCGGGAGATGCAATTGCTATTGAAGAGCCATCCTACCATTATAATCTCCCTATATTTAAATCGGCAGGGCTCAAAATATATTATTTACCAGTAGATAAAGATGGAATAAACCCTAATGATTTGGTGTCATTACATAAAAAACATCGAATTCGGATGATATTTTTAAATCCGATTTTTCAAAATCCAACAGGAGCTTTACTTCACAAAAATCGGCGGAAAACAGTTTTGGAAATATCTTCTGAATATGGGATTCCTGTTGTTGAAGATGATCCATATAGTTTAACGTCCTTTTCAGGAGAAGAGATCTCAACTCTAAAATCAATGGATCTCAACGGAAATGTTTTATATATTAGCTCTTTATCGAAAATCGTTGCTTCAGGGCTGCGAATTGGTTGGATAATTGGACCAAGACCAGTTATTGAAAGATTATCCGATGCGAAACAGCAAATAGATTTCGGGCATGCTAGCTTTACTCAATGGATTTCTAATGATTTTTTGGAATCGGAAGAATTTCATTTTCATATCAAGAAATTAGTCAAACAGTTAGAGAAGCGAAGGGATCAAATTGTCAAGAGCCTTAGATTTTATTTAAAGGATCAAGTTGACTTTTATATACCGCAGGGTGGAATCCATATTTGGTGCAAGTTGAATAAAGATTTTAATGAAGTACAATTGCTGGAAGAGTCAATCAAAAGAGGGGTTATCTATGTACCCGGAACTACAATGGGATCCAAAAAGGGATTCGTCCGCTTTACCTTTGCAAGGGAAAATGAAGAATCTATAAATGAAGGAATAAAGAGGTTTACCGAAGCACTTAATGCAGTAAATAATAATTATTTAATCGGAGGATCATGAAAATTTCATGATCCTTTTTTATATTTTAGCTTTGTTAAAGCTCAGTGTTGATAATGCTATTTTTGTTGTTGATTCTTGCTGCAGGCGCGAGTTCCTCGAAAATGCTAACGCATTTCCTTCGTGCGGTGATCATTCTAGGAAGCTTATTCAATGTCCTGCGGGAGAAGCGAGTCAAAGGGTGACCCAGCAGTAGAGATAGCTACGAGCAGGCTTCCGGACCGCCCGCGATCGCTAAGTGACTGCAGCGGAAATCAACAGGGAAGTTTAACATAGCCTATATTTTAAAAGTGTTATGGTTTATCCTCCTGGGATTCCGATCTTTATCCCTGGTGTAATAATTTCGTAATGTATACAAGAACAAATATTGAAGCCGGTCTTCCAGTTCAAGGTGCATGAGATACTGAATTAAAAACAATTCGCGTGATAAAAGAACATTAAATTAATATAATATTAAAATAATGATTTTCTGTGACTTTTTCCTTATAGAATGTTGACAGATTATATCGATTATTGTAGACTACATGTAACAATTTAATAAGACCTCACTTTTTACTAGTGAGGTAGAGGCGCGATATTTAACAGTCTTTAGCGGAGCTTGAGAAGCTATGATGCTATTGAGAAGGAAATGTCGCCGAAGCTTGTAATATTCTCTGTATTGCTTGCTGGGTCTGCAGTTAAGAACTGCAGGACTGTCTCAATAAACATCCCGGTTTATTGAGTTGTGCTATCTCATTTAGGGAAAGAAGAGGACTTAAGGGCAAATGTATAATACGAGACCTGAGTTTACCTCAGGTCTCTTTTTATTATGTAAATTTCCCGAATAAATTGAATAATGGGACTTTTATAATTGGGTGGCATGCATACCTTTCCGATTATAGAAATATATTAAACTATCATAACAAAAGGGGAGAAGCTTCATGAGGAGAAAATTATCATTTTTAATAGTAATGTCTTTATCTATGATTTTACTTTTGGCAGGATGTGGTACAAGCAAGGATTCTGAAAAAACAGGTGGTGCAGGAGAGTCTGAAAATGGAACATTTAAAGTGGGGCTTGAAGCTGGATATGCTCCATTCAACTGGACACAAATGGATGAAGCAAATGGCGGCGTAAAAATTGACGGAAGTGCAGAATATGCAGGTGGATACGATGTAGAAATCGCAAAAAAAATCGCTGACGGTTTAGGAAAAGAATTAGTGATCGTGAAGACTGAGTGGGATGGCCTAGTCCCGGCTCTGACTTCTGGAAAAATTGACGCTATTATTGCAGGAATGTCGCCAACAGCTGAACGTAAAAAGACGATTGACTTTTCAGACGTCTACTATAAATCGAATTTAGTTATGGTTGTTAAAAAAGGCGGAAAATATGATGGAGCTACATCTATCCAAGATTTTAATGGTGCAAAAGTGTCTGCTCAATTAAATACTTTCCACTATTCAGTCATCGATCAAATTGACGGTGTGAACAAACAGCCTGCTATGGATAACTTCCCAGCAATGAGGGTTGCGCTTGAATCAGGAGTTATTGATGGATATGTATCTGAACGTCCAGAAGGAGTAAGTGCTGAATCTGCTAACGAAAACTTTAAGATGATTGAATTTAAAGATGGCTTTAAAACATCAGATGATGATACTGCAATTGCAGTAGGTGTTGCAAAGGGCAGTGACTTAACGGAAGAAATCAATAAAATCTTGGCAGGCATCTCTGAGGATGAACGTACAAGCATTATGGATGCTGCTATTAAAAATCAACCAGCAGCCAATTAATGATTATGTGAAACCGGGTGCATCTTCATGCAGTCGGTTTCGCTTTTCTTAAAGGGGGAGAACTATGAGTTTTGAGTGGGTAGTTGAAATCATTACAAATAATTGGCCAATGTTCCTTCGTGGTGCTGGTGTAACGCTTTTAATTGCAATGGTTGGTACGATATTAGGCTTTATCATCGGTTTATTAATTGGCGTAATCCGAACCATTCCTACACCAGATAGTGGGGCAAAGAGAATCTTTCTTAAAGTGATTAATGCAATACTTTCTATTTATATCGAAATATTCCGTGGAACTCCTATGATTGTCCAAGCAATGGTTATTTATTATGGGTCTGCTTTAGCTTTCGGTTTTGATATGGATCGATTAAACGCTGCATTCCTAATCGTATCAATTAATACAGGGGCATATATGTCAGAAATCATCCGAGGTGGTATTCTTTCTATTGATAAAGGACAATATGAAGCAGCACAAGCAATAGGGATGAACCATTTTCAAACGATGAAGAATGTTGTCTTGCCACAAGCCATCCGAAATATTTTACCAGCAACAGGCAATGAATTCGTTATCAATATAAAGGATACTTCAGTGCTTAATGTCATTTCGGTCTCTGAATTATTTTTCCAAACAAAATCAATCGCAGGTAACAACTTCAGATATTTCGAATCATTTTTCGTAGCATGTATTCTTTACTTTATAATGACCTTTACGGTAACAAGAATTCTGCGTTACATCGAAAAGAGAATAGATGGACCGGAGAATTACACGATGTATGCCAATCAAATGCAAGTAGAGACACCGGAGGACTTGCTGCGAAAAAAGAATAATCATTAGGCGAAGGAGGGCAAAAGAATGGAAGTAGTTATTGAAATTCAACATTTAAATAAAGCTTTTGGTACGCATGAAGTGTTGAAGGACATTAATTTTTCGGTAAATAAGGGCGAGGTTGTCTGTATCATCGGCTCTTCAGGGTCAGGGAAATCAACTCTTCTGCGATGTGTAAATTTATTAGAAAAACCGAGCGGCGGCCAAATCATTTATAACGGAGAAAATATTTTGGATAATAAGCATGACATCTCCGCGTACCGTACAAAGTTAGGAATGGTGTTCCAACAATTTAATTTATTTAATAACCACAATGTTTTAAAGAATTGTACCGTCGGCCAAATGAAAGTACTAAAGCGTTCCCGCCAAGAAGCAGAAAAAGTCGCGATGAAATATTTGAAAGTTGTTGGAATGGATCAATATGTGAACGCAAAGCCAAAGCAATTATCAGGTGGACAGAAGCAGCGTGTCGCTATTGCACGTGCACTTTCCATGGAACCAGATGTTATGCTGTTCGACGAACCAACATCTGCCCTAGATCCTGAGATGGTAGGAGAAGTTCTGAAGGTCATGAAGGAACTTGCAGATAGCGGTCTCACGATGTTAATCGTCACCCACGAAATGGGGTTTGCTAAGGAAGTATCGGATCGTGTTGTCTTTATGGACAAGGGCGTAATTGCCGAGGAAGGTAGCCCAGAGCAAATCTTTAATCAGCCGACCCAGGAACGTACAAGGGAGTTTTTGAAGAGGACATTGAATTAGGAGTAAGTGGTTTTAGTTGTTAAAAAATTTACTTGCTTATATGAATTGAGAAAAGGCCTATTACCTTATTAATTTTAAGGTATATAGGTCTTTATTGTTGTATCCCGCATTAACGGGCAGTAAGCCCCCCCACCTCAAGATTGCGAGAGAAGCGAGGAAGATAGGTGGGGGACAACTGCCCGTAAAAGCCCGATTGGTTCAACTAACTATCAGTGGGGGATCAAAAAACCCCACTGATGGAAGTTTCACTTTATTGAGATATTCGGAATAGAAGGGAGCATTACTTTGATCCAGACAAAAGTCAATACACCTCAAGTCTTAGAAAAATATAATCCTGTAGATCAATGCAATTAAATTCCATTTTTTCTAAAATGAAGATGCAAAGGAAATGGTAGAAATGAGGGATATTAATGAAATAAATGTAAAATTGTTAATTTTTTATAAAATTAATAATATTTATTGGGGTTTAAGGAAATTTATGGTAAGGATTTTCGGTAATAATTTTATTTTTGAGAGGAGAAACAAAGAATGTCTTTCATAACAAAGTGGGCATTTGGCAATAAAGCTGCTGTTACATTAATGACCATATTAATTTTAGTTATTGGAGTTGTAAGTTATTTTAGACTGCCTATGGAGTTTTTGCCAACTGCTGATAATCCGCAAGTAACCATAATTGCCATGGGTCAAGGGACGGATTCGAAAACGATGGAATCTGAGGTAACTATTCCGGTTGAACGAGCAGTTACTGGTGTGAATGGAAAAAAATCTGTCTACTCTACAACAGGGGACGGATTTTCAAAAATTGATATATTTTTTGAAGCTGGATCCGATATGAAGCAAGCAAAACAAGAAGTTCAAGATGCATTAAATAACGTAAATTTACCTCCATACATATCAAAGCCAACCGTTTCACAGCTCAATACTTCTATGATTCCCATTGCAAATATAGCTGTAACGTTTAAAGATGGAATGACTTCAGAAAATATGGCATTAGTTCAGGAAAAACTCCAGCCATTATATCAAGATATTAAAGGGGTATCCAGTGTTGATGTCTATGGGATAACAGATTCCGTCATTTCCGTCAAAATTGATAATGAAAAATTAGCGGAAAAACAAGTTTCACTTCAAGCTGTTATGGGCGTTCTTCAAGGGCAAAATTCAGCCTTAGCCATCGGAGAAAAAATAATTGATGGAAAAACAAGCAATATTAAGGTGTTTGGTGATGTAACTAGTTTAGATAAACTTAAAGGTTTAATCGTAGCTCCAAATGTTACGCTTGGAGATATTGCAACGATTGATGAAACAAAGAATGCGAATTTCATTAGCCGTTTTAATGGGAAAGAAAGTCTAGATATTAGTATCACAAAGGACAGCAAATCGAATGCTGTGTCAATAAGTAAAGAGGTTGAAAGAGTAACAAAGGAAATAAATAAATTATATGATCAGCAGGAATCAGTCGTGTACATATCATCTGCTGATATGGTGGAGACTTCGGTCCAAACAATGATAAAAGAAGTCCTTCTTGGCGCATTATTTGCAACTATTGTCATTATGGTATTTTTGAGAAATATCCGGTCGACTTTTATTACCATTGTTTCAATTCCGTTATCCCTTTGCTTTACATTATTCTTGTTGTCATGGTCTGGCATCACATTGAATATTTTAACGCTTGGCGGAGTCGCAGTTGCTGTTGGACGTCTAGTTGATGATAGTATTGTTGTTATTGAAAATATTTTCCGAAAAATGCAGACAGAGAAATTCTCTGTTCAAATGATCATCGATGCAACGAAACAAGTAGGAGTAGCGATTACTTCCTCTACATTAACGACAGTTGCTGTGTTCTTACCTATGAGTTTGTTGAATGGTGGCCTTCAGGAATTTCTACTGCCGTTCGCATTAACGGTCACTTATTCCTTGCTTGCTTCATTAATTGTTGCTTTAACTGTTGTTCCGTTAATGAGTGCTGGATTATTGAAGAATACAAAACTTCCTGAGCATAAACCAGCAGTTAGATTTCCTAAGATCGTCACTTGGTCTTTAAATCATAAATGGATAGTATTTTCAATTGCATTCCTTCTTTTTGTAGGTTCTATTGGAACATACTTCGTCATTCCTAAGGGTGCGGTTGACAACTCTTCAGCTGACTATGTTGTTGCCACACTAAGTTACCCAAATGATACACCTATTGAAAATGTAAAGGAAAAAACAATTGAACTTGAAACATCGATAAGAGAAATGGATGACGTCAATTACGTTATTTCACAAGTGGGATCTCCCGCTGAAGCAGCTCGATTTGGGTATGTAGGTTCACCTACAGAAGCGACCTTTAGTATTTTGTTAAAGGATCATGCTAATACAGATAAAATAATAGAAGAGGTAGAAAAGAAAAAGGATCAATACCCTGACGCTCAGTTAGACGTAATGGCCGCTTCTTTCATGATGGGGGGAGCTAGTACCAATATTACGATAGATGTGACGGGGGAAAATATATCAGATCTTGAAAAAACAGCGAATCATATTAAAGAGAAAGTGGAAAAAATTGACGGAGTTGAAGAAGTAACAACCAATCAAGATGAAAAGAAAACCGTTTTTTCCTTTACAGTTGACCCTAAGAAAGGAAATACTGAACAAATAGCTAGGCAACTTGGTGTGATGATAAATCAAACACCAATTGGGACAATCAGCTTGGATGATAAACAAACACCAGTCTTTCTAGAACCCGTTTTTGACACGAAAACAACAGAAGACCTTGGCAAAATTCCAGTCATGACGGATACAGGCCTTGTTCCAGTATCGTCAATTGCATCATTACAAGAGGAAGAGCGTTCAACAAACCAATTCCATAAAGATGGAGAAACTTTCATTCGTGTAACAGCTTCAGTAGATCCAGCTAAACTATCAGAAATATCACAAAAAGTGAATCTTGTGATATTCGGTGATAAAAAGGATCAAAAAGGAATGAAGCTGCCAGATAACGTAGAAGTACTTGTTGGAGGGGCAAGTGCCCAGCAGGCAAATGATTTTACAGATTTATTTCTTACTATGCTTGTTTCCATTGGAATCGTCTTTTTAATCATGGTTATTACCTTTAAGTCAATAAAAGCACCAATAGCTATTCTTTGCTCTCTGCCACTTGCGGCAATCGGAGCAATTTTAGGAATTGTTATAAGCGGAATATCTGTAGATATAACAGCACTTCTTGGGGCACTGATGCTCATTGGAATTGTAGTGACAAATGCCATTGTTCTTTTAGATCGTGTTAAACAAAATGAACAAAAAATGACGATTAGAGAAGCGCTTGTAGAAGCAACAGACACAAGAATGAGGCCGATCTTCATGACTGCGATTGCCACAATCTGTGCAATGCTTCCACTATTATTGAAAGAAACAGAAACCGGAAGCTTAGTCTCACAAAGCCTAGCAGTAGTTGTCATTGGCGGTCTAGCCATGGCAACACTGCTAACACTAATCGTCATCCCTTGTATTTATGAGCTGCTTTATTTTAGAAAATCTAAGAAACAGCGGGCAAACCAATCTACTGGTCAAAATATATCTTTATAAAAATAATTCTTTTCATGAGTTAATGAAAATCCAAATAAATTAGAGTAAAAAAGGCCAGACCCAAATCGAATTTCATCGAAGATTGGGTCTGGCCTTCCTTTTTGGAAGAAAATCTACTTATCTCAAATTGAATTCACTAGGATTTGGACCTTTTCGTTCATTACGGTCAAGCCTATTGATCTCAGTTATTTCTTCTGCTGTAAGTTCAAAATCAAATACATTAAAATTCTCTTCAATACGTACTGGTGTTACGGATTTAGGAATAACGATTGTATTATTTTGCAGGTGCCAGCGTAAGACAACCTGTGCTGTTGTCTTATTATGTTGTTCAGCGATTTTTTGGATGACCTCATGGTTCAATACCTCGCCGCCTTGTTGTAAAGGACTCCAAGCTTCTATAAAGATATCATGTTTGGCACAGAACTCTTTTAATTCGGTTTGAACAAGATATGGATGGCATTCAATTTGATTTAATACTGGCTTCACATCACATTCCTGTAAAAGACGTTCAAGATGATCAATATCAAAATTGCAAACGCCAATGGCTTTTACTCGTCCATCATGATAAAGCTTCTCCAGTGCTTTGTAAGTTTCAACATATTGATCATATTGAGGAGTTGGCCAGTGAACCAAATATAAATCAACATATTCAAGTCCAAGTCTTTCTAGGCTTTCCTCATACGCTTTCAATGTATTTTCATAGCCTTGGTCACTATTCCACACCTTTGTTGTTATGAAAATTTCCTCACGTGGAATAGATGATTTTTTTATTGCATTCCCGACACCATTTTCGTTATTGTATATCATTGCCGTATCAATGGATCTATAGCCAACTTCAAGTGCTTTTGCAACAGCAAATTCTGCTTTTTCATCTTCCACTCGCCAAACACCGAAACCAAGCTGAGGCATTTTTAAACCATTATTTAAAACAACAAAATTCATTTGGCATTGCTCCTATCATTAAATTTTCTAAGTAAATCTTTAATTAGGATAACAATACACAAATCAATAATCAAATTATTAAAAGACGAAAGAAATTGAAAAATTAATTATTTACGAAAAAATAATACTATTACTCTACCCATAAAGTGTACAATGTAAATAAGGATTTATTTTCAATGGAGGATTTTGATGAATAAAGCACTTACTAAAAACATGGTCATTATCTCTTTTGATTGTCTGTCTGCATTAGATTTTGAACTTCTTCGTACACTACCAAATTTCCAGCGAGTCTTGCAGAATGGTTCATATTCTCGGCATGTAGATACGATTTATCCGTCTTTAACATACCCTTGTCATACAACCATTATTACTGGGAAATACCCCAAAAACCATGGGATAATAAATAATACTCTTTTGCAGCCTGGGGTAGCTTCACCGGATTGGAACTGGTATCGAAGCTCCATAAAAGGTACAACTTTATATGATGAGGCTAGTAAAGCAAATCTCACAACCGCCGCTCTTCTTTGGCCAGTTACTGGGAAAGCAAAAAGTATACAATATAATCTACCGGAAATTTTTCCAAATAGGAAATGGCAAAATCAAATCCTCGTTTCGCTTTTGAGTGGAACACCTTACTATCAATGGGAGCTTAATAATCGTTTTGGTCATATTCGAAATGGTTTAAGTCAGCCTGAATTAGATGACTTTGTGTTAGAGTCAGCTGTTCACACGATTTTAACGAGAAGCCCCAATTTATTACTTGTTCATTTTACTGATTTGGATACTCAGCGCCATTACCATGGTGTATTTTCTGATGAAGCAATTAAAGCCATTCATCGCCATGATATAAGGCTTGGACGTATATTAAATGCTCTTGAGGAATGTGGAAGACTTTCTGACACAACCATTGTAGTGCTTGGTGATCATAGTGCTCTCGATGAGAATAAAGCCGTGCAGTTAAACGTTTTATTTAAGGAGAAGAACTTAATTTCAGTAAATGTAAATGGAAAAATTATTGATTGGAAGGCATATTGCAAAAGCTGTGACGGCTCTGCATATATTTATTTAAAAAACAAAGATGATGTTGAAACAAATCTTTTTGTAAGGAGCATACTAGAGGATTTAATAGTAGATCCTAGCAATGGAATTGAGAGCATGATAACAGGAGAGGAGGCTGGTAAAAAAGGAGCAGATCCGGCTTGTGCTTTTATGATTGAGGCAAGGCATGGATTTTATTTTCATGATGAGCATCTTGGTGATTATATTCATCATATTACGAATGAAGATGTTCTGCCTGGCAAAAAATACACTTTTGCTTCACACGGCTATTCGCCTGAAAAACAGGAATACAAGACAATTTTTCTAGCCACTGGCAGAGGGATTCGGCAAAATGAAGTTATTCCATCTATGCGTCTTATTGATATTGGTCCAACATTAGCAAGAATACTAGGGTTGGATTTAGGGCAAACGGATGGAGAAGTTATCGCGGATTTTTTAACTATTGATACAAAAAATAATTTAACAAAGGGGGTAGTATAATGGGGAAAATGACTAAACCTGAACGAAGCTGGGCCTTTTATGATTGGGCAAATTCCGCATATTCTATTGTTGTCGTTACTGCTATTTTTCCTTTATATTTTAAATCTGCAGCAACAGAAGCCGGAATTTCTGCAACTACATCAACAGCCTACTGGGGTTATGCAAACTCATTTGCTACACTGATCGTTTCCATATTGGCTCCATTGCTTGGTACAATTGCTGATTTTAGAGGCTTTAAAAAGAGATTTTTTACTTTTTTTGCGTCATTAGGAGTTATTTTTACACTTCTATTAGCGGTTGTACCAAATGATCAATGGTTAATATTGTTAGGATTTTTTGTTTTTACTTCCGTTGGGTTTGCAGGAGCAAATATTTTTTATGATGCTTTTTTAGTAGACGTAACGAGTGAAGATCGAATGAACCGCATCTCTTCAAATGGATTTGCGCTTGGTTATATTGGGAGTACAATCCCATTTATCATTTCAATTGCAATAATTATTTTGGCTCAGCAAGAAATCATCCCATTATCTGTAGGGATTGCAAGTCAAATTGCATTTGTGATTACAGCTCTATGGTGGGGACTTTTCACAATCCCGATGTTAAAAAATGTGGAGCAGAAATACTATGTAGAGCGAGTCTCTAATCCTGTTGCAACAAGCTTTAAAAAACTGTTTACCACTTTGAAAAATATTAAAGCATATCGTGCACTATTTCTATTCTTACTTGCTTATTTCTTTTACATTGATGGTGTTCATACGATTTTAACTATGTCTACTGCTTATGGATCAGACTTAGGCATTAGTGCTTCAACATTGTTAATCGTATTGTTTTTAGTCCAAGTTGTGGCAGCGCCATTCACGATTATGTTTAGTAAGCTAGGTCAGAAATTTAGTGAAAAGAAAATGATCTTTGTGGCCATCATTGTATATATAATTATTTGTATTTACGCCTATTTCTTAAAAACAGCCATAGACTTTTGGATTTTAGCTATGCTTGTGGCAACAGTTCAAGGTGGAATTCAAGCTTTAAGTCGTTCCTATTTTGCTAAGCTTATTCCAAAAGAATCTTCCAATGAATTCTTTGGCTTTTACAATATTTTCGGAAAGATTGCAGCAATAGCCGGCCCCACGCTAATGGGTGTAACAGCTCAACTAACAGGAAATACGAGCAGCGGAGTCTTTAGCTTGATCGTATTATTTGTCTTTGGCGCTTTCATTCTCTGGCGGGTTCCAAATCATGTCGTGTTCTCTGCGGAGCAATCTGCTGCGAATCAAATTAGCAGGTAAGTTAAGTCTGCATTCTCTATATAGGGATTGCAGACTTTTTATTTTCAGGGAGAAAGTGAACCCTTCAGTCATCAAAAAAAGTAATTTCTATCAATCACCCCATTAATACCTTATAAGTGATGATAATATAAAAATTTAAATTGAAATTACATTTAAATAAGCGTATAGTAATTGAGGGGTAACTGAAGGGGTAAATTTTTTAGTTTAATTGAACATTAAATTAATAAATTTGCTGATATATTATGTTTTAGAGTTTTTTTATTTACTTTTGTGAAATATCACACAAATTAAAATCACCCTTCAGTTAATAGTTTTTTAATAAATTATTATTTACTTGTAAAGGGGAAGAGGATATGACTGCAACGCTTACTCAACCAAGGCCAGAACAAGAAAATCTTGATGTGTCATTTAATCAGGAAAGACAAGAATTACTTGATCAGCTATTAAAACCTGAGGTACAGGAATCCTTAACAACATTAGTAGAACAACTCCCTAAATTAACTGAGCTTGTTTCGATCTTAAATAAGTCATATGACTTTGCTCAATCAGTTGCTACTGATGACGTATTAAAGAATGATACAATTGGCGCTATCAAAGAAATGGTAGATCCAGTTAAAGATACTGTGAAAAATATTGCAGCTACAGCTATTGAAGCTAAGGACCGTGCGGAAGAAAGCCATGAAGTGATTGGTCTTTTCGGTATTTTAAAAATGCTAAAAGATCCGCAAGCACAGAAGCTTTTCCGTTTCGTAAATGCTTATCTGCAAATCGCAGAAGAAAAAAATAGTCAAAAATAGTATTGTTCTTTTAATACAACTAGTAAGGACGGGATAAATCATGTCAAAACATATTGTTATCTTAGGTGCAGGTTATGGCGGACTTCTTTCAGCTTTAACTGTTCGTCAATATTTAAATAGAGAAGAAGCTTATGTAACTGTAGTAAACCAATACCCAACACACCAAATCATTACTGAACTTCACCGTCTAGCAGGTGGAACAATTTCTGAAAAAGCTATCTCTATGCCTTTAGAAAAACTTTTCAAAGGTAAGGATATCGACCTGAAAATTGCTACGGTAGACTCTTTTTCTGTAGATAAAAAAGAGGTAAAGCTTAATGATGGTTCTACTTTAACTTATGATGCACTTGTTGTTGGTTTAGGAAGTAAAACTGGTTACTTTGGTATTCCAGGGCTTGAAGAAAACAGCATGGTATTAAAATCAGTTAATGATGCAAATAATATTTACAATCATATTGTTGGCAGAATTCGTGAATACGCAAAAACGAGAAATGAAGCAGATGCAACCATTGTTATTGGCGGTGGCGGCTTAACTGGCGTAGAGTTAGTTGGCGAAATTGTTGATAACATGACTAAAGTTGCTAAGAGCTTTGGTGTTGACCCAAAAGAATTGAAGATCAAGCTTGTTGAAGCAGGTCCGAAAATTCTTCCTGTCTTACCAGATCATTTAATTGAACGTGCAACGACTAGCTTAGAAGCTCGTGGAGTAGAATTCTTAACTGGTCTTCCTGTCACAAATGTAAGCGGCAATGAAATTGATCTTAAAGACGGTACGAAAATCATTGCGAATACTTTCGTCTGGACAGGCGGTATCCAAGCTCTTCCTATTGTTGAACAGTCAGGACTTGCTTGCGATCGTGGCCGTGCAACAGTTAATGAATTCCTTCAATCAACAACTCACCCTGATGTGTTTGTTGTTGGTGATAGTGCTGTTGCATTCCCTGAAGATGGCGGTCGTCCTTATGCACCAACAGCACAGAACGCTTGGCAAATGGGCGAACTAGTTGGCTACAACCTATTTGCATATCTTCAAGACAAAGCATTTGAAAAGTTTGCTCCTGTAAATTCAGGTACACTTGCAAGTCTTGGCCGTAAAGATAGCGTTGCTTCTATCGGAGCTAATGGTACATCACTTAAAGGATTACCAGCTTCCCTAATGAAGGAAGCAAGTCATGTGCGCTACTTGACACATATTAAAGGTTTGTTTAGTTTGGCTTACTAATAGGTATATGATAAAAAGACCTTCGTATTAAATGCGAAGGTCTTTTTGCATATAATATACTGCACGATTAGAAAGGATCTGACAGTCCTTTACTCTCCCTTTTCCTCGAACAGTCTAATGATATTAACAATCACTTCTGTAGCTTTCACCATATTATCAACAGAAATATACTCATACTTTCCATGGTAATTTTCGCCGCCAGTGAAAATGTTTGGTGTTGGAAGTCCCATATATGAAAGCTGTGAGCCGTCTGTTCCTCCACGTATTGGTTTGATAATTGGCTTAATGTCTAATTTCATCATCGCTTCATAGGCAATGTCTACAATTTTCTTGACTGGTTCAATTTTCTCTCTCATATTGTAATACTGATCCTTCATTTCAAGACGAATATTGTCATGACCATATTTTTCTTTCAGTTCCTGAACGATTTCTTCTATTTTTGTTTTTCTTGCAAGGAAGTTATCCTTATCAAAATCACGAATAATATAACTGAGCTTTGTTTCCTCCACATCTCCGCTTACAGAGCTTAAATGATAAAAGCCTTCATAGCCTTCTGTATGTTCAGGTGCCTCTTCGAATGGCAGCTTAGCATTGAATTCCATTGCTATTTTTGCAGAGTTGACCATTTTTCCTTTCGCTGTTCCAGGGTGAATATTATTCCCTTTAATAGTAATTTTAGCAGCTGCGGCATTAAAGCTTTCATATTCGAGTTCTCCGAGTGGGCCGCCGTCTACTGTATATGCATATTTTGCATTAAAGGCTGCAACATCAAATTTATGCGGACCTCTTCCAATCTCTTCATCTGGTGTAAAAGCAACTCTAATTTTTCCATGCTTTATCTCTGGATGGTTAATAAGGTATGTCATTGCGGTCATAATTTCAGCAATCCCAGCTTTGTTGTCAGCTCCAAGAAGAGTTGTGCCATCTGTGGTAATGATTGTGTGACCTTTATATTGGATTAAGCTTGGAAAATCTTTTGGTGAGAGAACAATATGTAACTCGTTATTTAAGGTAATGTCATTTCCATCATACTTTTCATGGATTTGTGGTTTGACATTTGCACCAGTAAAATCAGTCGCTGTATCTAGATGGGCTAAAAATCCAATCGTTGGTACTGTTTTGTCTGTATTGGCAGGAAGAGTCGCCATCACATATCCATTTTCATCAATTGTTACTTCTTCCATTCCGATTGACTTTAGTTCCTCGACTAGTAAATTTGCCAATATAATTTGACCTTGCGTTGAAGGACATGTTTCATTTTCTTCATTAGATTGTGTGTCGATTTTTACGTAAGTGGTTAATCTTTCAATGATTTCATTTTTCAATTTCCACAACTCCTTTAAATGGTGTTTTTTTCATTTTATCATAGTTTTCAAAACCGTTGAAAAATTGACATTCCAAATCGAAGTTGTTATATAATTATTGAATATTCAAATCGAAATTATCAAAATTTTTTCTGCGAAGGGGATATACATAGTGAAACAAGATCCGATTCAATTTATTGAACATAACCGAGAACAAATTCTACAAACCTATCAAGAGCTTCATCAGCTTGCAGAACCAAGCTGGCAGGAGGAAAAAACATCTGCCTATATTCGAGAGAAACTAATTCGAGCTGGGTTAAATGTAAGAACGTTTGAAGATCATTTTGGTTTGGTTGTAGAGATGAAGGGAGAATTAAATGATGTCATCGCCCTTCGTGCAGATATGGATGCATTAGTTCAGGAAGTGGATGGAAAGGTTCGTGCAAATCATTCATGTGGTCATGATGGACATAGTACTATGGCCCTTTTTACGGCGCTCGCCATAGCGAATTCGGAGCACTCATTCAAACATACTGTTCGTGTTATTTTCCAGCCTGCTGAAGAAAAAGCGGAAGGGGCACTGAAAATGATTGAAGCAGGTGCATTAGAAAATGTTAAATTTCTTGGAGGGATTCATGTACGACCAGCTATAGAAATTCCTTTTAAAAAGGCTGCACCTGTCATTCTTCATGGATCTACGGCAACTATTCAAGGTGTAATAAAGGGTGTTCCAGCACATGCGGCAAGACCAGAGGAAGGAAATAACCCGCTTGAAGCAGCTGCTTTCTTAATTCAGGCTATTCGTCAGATCCAATTGAAGGATGCACATAAGTACTCTATCAAGATAACAGAGCTGCACGGTGGTGAGGCATCGAATTTAATTCCGGAAACGGTTCATTTTACATTCGATTTAAGAGCTGAAACGAATGAAACGATGAACAAGCTTATATTAAAAGCAGAACAAACGATAAAGAAAATCTCTGAACTGACAGAAACAGTGATTGAGTCAAGTCTTGGGGAATATTCACCCGCAGCTGTACGCAATCCTAAAGCAATGGAGCTTGGGAAAAAAGCCATTACTTCTATCCTTGGGGAAGAAAATTATGTTCAAGAATGCCCTTCTCCAGGAGCGGAGGATTTCCACTTTTATTCGTTAAAAAAACCGGAAATTTCAGCTACAATGATTGGTCTAGGATGTGATCTAAAGCCAGGCCTTCATCATCCAAAAATGAATTTTAATCAAGGAGCCTTGGTGTACGGAACGAAAATATTAACAAGTCTTTTGTTAGAAGCAGATCAGGAGAAATGGTAAAATTTGATTTCAAGAATTCATAATAAAACACTTATAAAGACCTCTTTTCCTTACACAATGAGGTCTTTTTTACATCCTATTAGGAGATATTGTATTTCTATTCAGGTGTTTTTTTAAAATCAATAGATAAGAAAAAACAAATTATTTATAGACTGAATTTGATTCCTTTTTTCTATTTCTATTTTTAAAAAATGCAATTCCTAATAATAACAGGGGAATAATCGTTTGAATAGTAACCGAATAAAAAGGGAATGCTGTGATTTCATAATGAATAAAGGCCATTGAACTAGGGACTGCCCAAAAACTAAATTCTACGATCAAAATTCCAATTGGCCAGACAATTGGCCGATAGTCCTCAATATTTAGCCACTGAGCCGTACCTAAAACAACAACGTAGAAAAACACAGAAATCTTTACAAATGTTCCTAAAATCCAAATAGCCATTGTGACTGATTCAAGATTTTCAAAAAAATCCGCAATACTAACATACCGGCTAATATTCATCAGTGGGTAACTCTTTGAAGAAGTAGTAGTTCCTAAGATAAACAAAACGATTAAGTTCACAACAACTAATGTTATCATTACAGCTAAAACTGTTAATACTCCGTATTTCCTGCCTTTTTTCTTATCAGTTAAAAAAGGCAGGAAAAAAATAATCATAAAAATTTCTGAGAACCATCCGCTTGGCACTATGGCACCCTTGATTGGAGGAATGATCCCTTTTTCTAAAATTGGAAATATATTTCCTATCTCGAAATCAGGGCTCAATAATAGTATTAATAATAATAGTGGTACGAAAAAAAGAGGGAAAAGCAACTGTGATATACGTCCTAATACCTCTAAACCTCCATACACGGCAAAAGCACAAAGGAGTACCATTGTAACAATTACTACAATTATCGGTGTTTGAAAAAGAAAAGAGCTAACGATAAATTCAGCATATGCTCTAGTAATATCTCCAGCAGAGTGGATATAAAAAAATAAGAAGACAAGTCCGAGAATCTTTCCTGGAATTCGACCAATAATCTGTTCACTAAATTGAATAACTGTTTTCTCCGGAAAATGATTATGTAAACTAACAGAAATATAGACCGTTAAAAATCCTATAATGGACGCAAAAATAGGTGAAATCCAAAGGTCTTGTTTCGCATAAGTCGCTGTTATACTTGGTACTGAAAGAATAGCGGTAGCAACAATTGTTGGGTACATTAACATCGCCATCTGAAGAGACGAAATTTTGACCGTATTCATTAGCTATCTCCTTTTACGATAATTGCCGGGTATGTAAACATCGCTATCTGCTGGGATGAAAACTTGAAGTTTTTCATCATAATTCCTTGTTACCGTTATAAAATTATTTTTCTAAAATTTCCCCGAAAGGTTTGAAGACATATTCAATCCACTTAGCTGGACCGCTTATATAAGGAAGATTGAACATAGATAGGAGTAACGCAATAAGGAGAAGCACGATGAATGCACTTTTCTCCACTTTTGGCTTTGGTTTCATTTTTGGCCATTGCAACAAAATGATGATCAAAATGATAAAAGCTGTTGCAAGAAAGCTCCCCCATTTCATTATTCTTTCTCCTCTTCGATTCTTAATTTCATTGGCTTATTAATATATCCCTCTTTGCGTATATGAGCTTTAATATCGTATTTTATTTTTATCTCTGGAAACACTTCATCCCAACGGTTTTCTACCTTCCTCCACTGTTTTGGATATTTTCGATGAAATTCCTTTGCAAAACCGACAATATCAGTTCTCAGTTCATTCTGTACTTTCACTAATACAAATTCGACTCGTTTTCTTATTCCATCTTGATATGCTTTTTCAACTACTTTTAAATTACTTAATTTTGAAATATCTAAGCTCGAATTGTTTTGTATTACAGTTCCTTCAGTTTGGATTTTTACAATCATACTCCAGTTTTCACCATTGATTTGTGGGATCAAATCCACCTTGGCAGTTACTGGATTTAAAGAGACATTCCCCTTTTTTCCTTCAGGTTCAAAGGTAACTGTATAGCCCTTTATTTCATCCCTTAACCATAGGATTCCTCTCGTTTCCCTCTGAGAAATATATCCAATCATTTGGTCTTTTTTAATTACTGCTGATCCAAAAATTTTAGGGAATTGAAAGGACTTCTTTTTTCCTTTTTCTGTCATGGTCTTAAGGTATGGAAGGGCAGCAGCTTGCGCTTCGCTAGTCAGCATTTCGTTCAAATCTTTCAATGTGACTTTTAATCCAATCTCTAAATCAACAAGTTCTCTCATTGCTTCCGCTGAACTTCTTTCAAGTTTTGATTGAAGTTCAAGAATATGTTTTGCTTTTCCTTTACTAACAAACATATATGCTCTTTCTCTTGGCTGTGGATGACGAAGAAGGAAATCTAAATGTTCTTGTATTCCTTCTTTTGCTATCTTTTCGCCAAAAATAAACACCTTACATTGACCCCAAAAAATTTTACGAGGCAGTTCGGCTTGTAGCTTTGAGATTGCATCTGCCATATTGACTCCTTTTTGGGAAATGACAAAAGTAAGCTCCCCGCCGGTTCCTCCTCCAGATGCTCCGCCTGGGCTACTGCTCATACCAAATGCTCTAGGTATAAAAATTTGAAGGCTTAGTTCAATTTGATTATCTTCCTTTTTATCAATTGCAGTTGCCGTTACAATTGCTATGTCATTAGTTTCCCACCTGTCCCAACAACCACTTAATAAAAATAATGATCCGCTAAAGGAGATGAAAATAAGAAATTTTTTTTTGAAATGACTCCTCCTTTTAGGCATTGTTGATTCCCTACTTTCGTAAATTCTCCTAATCTCCTCCTTTATTTGGACCAGGTTTCTGAACAGAGGGTTGTTTATATAGGTTGGCCTCACCAGTTAAGCGAGGCCGAGTATCCATCATCCATAAAGGGGATCTCCACAGCACATCTTTTAATTCCCTTACTTTTAATGGCGCAAGTGGTGCTAAATATGGCTCACCGAAGGAACGTAAACTGCATAGGTGAATAAAAATAGCAAGGATTCCCATCATTATCCCAAGTAATCCTAATGTCCCAGCAAGAAAAATAATTGGAAAACGGATTAATCTAATAGCGATTCCGGCTACATAGCGAGGAATCATAAAAGAAGCGATTCCGGTTATCGCTACAACAATGACCATCGGTGCGGAAACCAATCCAGCTTGTACGGCAGCTTGACCAATTACTAATGCACCCACTATGCTGACAGCGGCTCCAACCTGTTTTGGTAATCGAACTCCTGCCTCACGCAACGCTTCAAACGTTATTTCCATGATCAAAACCTCTATTATAGCTGGAAAAGGGACAGTTTCTCTGGCGGCTGCTATACTCAGAAGCAATGCGGATGGCACCATTTCTTGATGAAATGTTGTAACAGCTACGTAAAAAGAAGGAAGCAAAAGAGAAACTCCAAGGAATACATAGCGCAGCCAACGAATAAAAGTGCTTATCATAAAGCGTTGATAATAATCTTCCTGTGATTGGAGTAATGAAAAAAACGAAATAGGAGCAATTAAAGTAAAAGGAGTACCCTCAACTAAAATGACCAGTCTCCCCTCTAGTAAATTTGCACATGCAATATCAGGTCGCTCAGTTGACAAGATTTGAGGAAATGGTGAGTAAGGGTTGTCCTCAATCATTTCTTCAATATACTCACTATCCAAGATTCCATCGATGTTAATCCGATTAAGCCTATTCGTAACTTCTTCGATAAGAGTCATATTGGCTATTCCTTCAACATACGCAAGTCCAATTGTTGTTTTTGTATAAGTTCCTATTTTCATGGTTTTGATCTTAAGTGCCGGACTTTTAATAATTCTTCTTAATAATGAGATATTAACTCCAATTGATTCGATAAATCCTTCACGTGGCCCTCTAACTGATGCTTCAGCCTCTGGTTCTTCTATACTGCGTTTTTCCCATTTGGATAATCCTAAAGAAAAACCACTATTTTCTCCTTCACAGAGAAGAATTGGATTCCCAGAGGATATTGATTCAATGCACTCATTCAAGGAATAGACTGAATTCCATTTTGAGATTATTAGTTTGTGTTCAATCATTTCATTGACCGTTAGTGTTTCATGTGCTGTTTCATTCATAAGAGGGGAAAGCACGTGTTTTTCGATTCCTATAGTGTCTGAAAGTCCTTCAATATAAATAATCATTGCTTTCTTTTTTCCTAGAAGTAAAAACTCTCGAAAAAAGACATCTGAACAATTATTGTAGATGGAACGAAGTGCTTCGACATTTTGATGATAACTAAAATTAAGGGAACTCTCTGGCTTAGGATCCTGGAGATTCTTTTGTATTTGTTTCTGCCTTTCATTCATATTCCTTAATAATTTTTTTATATTACGAATCACGCTTTTGTTCCCCCAATTTTTATGGATGAATCGAACTCCTATTTCTATGATTCTTCATATAGGATATTTTATACAGGACATCCTAAATATCGCTTTGTGGATGTAATATCCTTTAAACTCATTTAGAAGGTTGTTTTTTGATATTCCAAATAAGTGAATCTACACCTTTTGAAAAGTGAGAGATGGATTGTACTCCAGCAAGGTCAATTTTAAATGGTGAAAACAGGTTATTCTTATAAATTTCTGAATTCGCTTTTTGTAAGGGCCAGGGACGATGATGTATTTCAGCGCAAAAGACGCTTCCTTTTTTATTTGTACTAAAAAGACAATATCTCTCTGTAAGCCAATGATCCAGCGTTCCTTCTTTCGGAAAATAAACCTCTGGAAGAGAAGTATATGTTCCTTTACAAAGAATAGGATTTTTTTGGTTTTTTTTTCGAATACTTTCGAAATGAAAACTAGGCTCCTTTTCTTGAACAGAAATATTCGCAGAGTGATAAGGTAAGTGAAACCATCTTTTTGCTAATGTGTAGGACGCCAAGTCACTAACATCAAGAGACAAGAAATAAACTCCCGGTTTCCCATTGTGTTGAACATATGTGCGTACATTGATTTCTGGAAATGGCGGGAGAATGGATATTGGTGGAAAACCACGTGGATAGATGCCTTCCATTTTGAATACTACGATACCCAGCCATGCAACTCCGCCAAAGGTGTCAATATGTAAAGAAGGGTGTATATGCTCCCGAATTATTTCAGGAGAAATTGGCCAATGAATAAACAATAGATTCCGCCAAGCTTGACGCATTATCCAATTTTTTGAAGGTAATAGAAAAGGGCGGTGAGCGGTATCATTTATTAATTTCATTAAAATGATCTCCTTTTCAAATTCCACATTTTCTATAGTCTTTTCTTCAAATGAAAAAATAATACTGTGGAGGAATCTATTGAATAATAGAACTTTCCTTATTTGGTAATAATAAGGATTAATAAAATCATTAATTAATAAGCAATTGGAGAGGAAAAATGACAAACATTTTAACATATATTACTTTTGCTATGGTTGTAATAATATTTGTCTTTATGTTATTTACTCTTGTTGGCTGGCGTTGGATAATGAAAAAAATTGTAAAAAAGATGGGTAAAATTATATTAACCGACAGTTATCAAGAAAATATTATGGAGTTAATGCCGGGTCTCAGACATTTGGGTATTCAAAATATGCTGGAAAATAGCTTGCGGGCAGAAAGTGGAGATGTCCTTCATCGTCCACTTGGTTCATCAAAGAAGTGGCCACATTTAGACCCGATTACATTTATCCCTGCGCAGACAACACCATTTGCCATTAGTGGAGATGAAGATGTAGATGTGAAGGTAACAATTGGACCAAAAGCAAAAAAGCCAATGAAAATAAAAATTCCACTTATGATAAGCGGAATGGCCTATGGAATTGCACTTAGCGAGGAAGTAAGGCTTTCTTTGGCAGAAGCTGCGAATAATACCGGTACAGCCATTAATTCTGGAGAAGGGGGAATCATGCCAGAAGAATTAAATGCAGCAGGGAATTATATTGTTCAGTTTTCCAAAACTGAATGGTCAAAAGAAGAAAATTTATTTAAGCGGGCAAATGCAATTGAAATTAAGCTTGGGCAAGGTGCATTATTTGCTGTAGGCGGAAGAATTTCGCCAGATAATTTAACAGGTCGTGCTCGTGAAATCATGGGTCTCAAAGAGAATGAAACGGCTGTTATTTATGATAATTTTTTTGAAAATCAAACCTTAAAGGATTTAAAAGGACTTGTTGATGAGCTTAGACAAATATCTGGAGGAGTACCCATTGGTGTAAAAATGGGGGCAGGGGGAAAAATTGAAGAAGATATTGACCATGTAATTGAGATGGGTATAGATTATATTGCAATTGATGGAGGACAAGCGGCGACACTTGGAGCTGCTCCTATTCTTTCAGATGACTTTGGAATTCCGACTTTGCATGCTATCTTCCGAGCTAGTAAACATTTAGAAAAAAGGAAAATGAAAGGGCAGATTAGTTTAATCGCTTCAGGAGGTTTATTTACACCTGGACATTTTTTAAAGGTTCTTGCCCTTGGTGCTGATGCAGTTTATGTTGGTTCTGCTATGTTATTTGTTGTTTCACATCATCAAGTATTAAATGCACTCCCTTTTGAACCGCCAACACAAGTTGTTTGGAATCAAGGGAAATTCAAGGATCAATTTGACAAAGAAACTGGAGTAAAAACGGCAGAAAAATTCTTAACCTCTAGTACTGAAGAGATGAAAATGGCTTTAAGAGCAATGGGTAAACGCTCATTAAAGGAGTTATCTAAAAAGGATTTAGTTTCTTACGATGAATTGACTGCGAAAATGATTGGAATTCCATTCTCATTTGAGCCTTGGGAAAATTAGAAAAGCACAAGCTCCTTATGGTCGTGCGGTATATATGCGGACTAAAGAAAATATACTTATCGCAGATTAACGGGCAGTAAGACCCCCACTTCAAGGATTCGCGTATGTAAAGAAGAGTAAGTGGGGGATCAACTGCCCGTAAATGCCCGTAAAATGAACACAGACTAAAAGCGCCACATCGTGTGGCAACGTCTGTGTGACCCTCTTCCTGTGGGCCGCAACGAACCATCAGTGGGGGATGAAGGCCGACTAAGAACGCCACGTCCTGTGGCAACGTCGGCACTAGCACGTCCTGTGCGTCGAAAAACCCCCACTGATGGAAGTTTCACTTTATTCTTAAAGTGGAAGGGGACCCTCGAAAAAAGGTCCCCTTCACAATAATCAGCTTACTGTCCCTGCTGATTTTTTAGTTGTTCCTGTCCCATGGCTACTAGACGTTTCGTCATTTCGCCTCCGACAGAACCATTTGCTCGTGCGGTTGTATCAGCACCAAGTTGAACTCCAAACTCTCCCGCGATTTCATTCTTCATTTGATCTAGAACATTCTCAGCACCGGGTACTAAAAGTTTGTTTCTTGCCATGATACATCACTCCCACCACGATTATTTTGAGCAATTTATTTAATTGCTCAAATTTAACTTAACCGTTTATGAGAGGATTGATTCAAATAGTTATTATGATAATGACTTCATTTTGGTCAGATCAAAAGCCATCTTCAGTCGCTTGAAATGGAATGGTTAATCGGTTTTCTACTACTCTTAGTCTTTGATTTAGTCGATTTAATCTTCTAAAAGTGCGTTCATCGTTTTGATTTAATCTTTTTATTTCCTGATTTATTCGGATAATTTCTTGATTTAGTCGTCGAATTTCATTATTTAATCTCGTTATTTCTCTAATCTGCTCTTCATTTTGCCTCTCAAGGGTGTTAACCCTTTTTTCCAATTCCCGAATCTGCTGCGGTTGTTGCCTGTAAAGATCATTTTGCTCATGTGGATTAGTGACCTGAGATGGCATGTAAGATCCGTACTGGTGTGGAGCTAATCCATAATAATAATCATTAGGATGCATAGGGACATATCTCCTTTATTCATGGTAATGTTTCCCTATAATCTATGTAGGCTGCTGCGGAGTGACACGGCCATTGCCTAACTAAGCCATGGTCATGCAATAGAAGGTGAAATGGTGATCATGCAAAGCGTTGCAGAGAGAGTTAAACGGCTTTTTACATAAAGGGTGGTACTCCTTTACTGATTTCAGATACGAAAGAAGCGATTGATTGTAGCTGTTGATCATCTAAATCAAAAGCTGTTTTTATTTTGTTTTCAAGATTGGCTGTTACACTTCTTTTACCGACTTCTACTAAGGCGATAAGTGAGAAGCTGCAACTGACAATCTTTGCGAAATCACGCTGATTCATCTCATAGCTTTTTCGTATGAATTTAATAATTTCTTTATTCATTCGCATACTCATACCCCCTTGGTAAATCACTTTATTTTTAAACTTAGCATTGAAGGGCTCCTTTTGTAAAGTAAATTGTTAGTACTAAATATTGGCAAAATAGAAAGTTAAATATAGGAAAATGGAACACACCTACAAGAAAACCCATAAGGTAAACTAAGAACCTATTGGAAGTAGGGAGAAGAATGATTTATATAGAAGATTATGGGGCGAAGCCAGCTACAAATCGGTTTCATGGGGTTCAAAGAGAGATTTTTATCGCCTTAGAGGATAGCCCGGAAGTTCACCGATATCATTCTCTTCATGAATTGCTCTTTGATTTAAAATTAAGGGAAAACATTATCCTAACTGCAAGAAAACTTAATGAAAGTCAAGTAGCATTTGCCCCATTTGTGACATCAAAATTTAACCCGCGTATATGGAAGAAAACTAGATATGGTTATTTGCTTGACCCATCTGTATTACCTTCAGATGCAATAAAGGATATTTTTGAAAATGGTAAGGAATATGCATTTGAATGTACGACTGCTATTGTCATTATTTATTATAAAGCTGTGCTCAATTCGATTTCAACAAGCTTTTTCAATATGCTATTCCAACGACTGCTTGTCTGGGCTTGGAACTATGATAGGGATTTAGGCATCATTACTAGGGAAGGCAGAGATTTTATTCCAGGAGATGTCGTCTATTTTAATAACCCTGATTATGATCATCCTGTGTGGTCAGGAGAGAATGCGTTCTATTTGGGAAATGGATTGTATTTTGGTCATGGGATTGGGATTAGGAGCGAAGAAGGGATGATTCAAGAATTAAACAAATTAAGAAAAAAAAACGCAACAAGATCAGCTTATTTAATTTCACAGTATAGCAGATTAAATTCTCGATACTTATCACAGTTTACAAGACAGCCATTGTTTTTAACGGATCGAACTTATAATCATTTTTAATTGACATCTATGGTTTGGGTTTTAATTTGGAAGACCATTTTTTGGATTTTGTATTCCATTTTTATGGGGATTAGCTTTAGGTGCAGCACTAGGAGGTGGTTTCGGGTACCTTTATTCCCCATATTATCCACCTTATCCACCTTATCCTTATGGATGTTGCTAATAATCATAATACGGAAAAGCTCTGCATGATTGTGCAGAGCTCTTTTAATCATCCCATTCTTCATAAAGGATAATCCCGCCTGTTAAGTCAAGTGTGTTCCTCTCTCCTTTGTAATAAAGCCGTCCATTTTCTTTTACAATTAAATTCTCGTAAGTATATATATGGTTTCCAGATGGAAGTTGAATGATAACTTTTTGTCCAAGATCTTTTTGGGGAGCCTCTATTTTAATGATGCTTTTTAAATAAAAAGATAATACAGCAAAAGTAGAAATACAAATGAATAAGAAAATGAATAACCTTTTTTTGAAAGAAGGCCTTTGTCTTTCGATATGCCTTTCTGACCTTGTCATAATGACTCTTTACTACCTCCAAAAATTTATATAATCCTTGAGTATCGTATGCACGAACTTTAAAATAAATGACAGAAATAGACCACTTATTACAATATTTAGGAAGAAATAAATATAAAAAATTTAAAATTTGAAACATTTTTACATTTTAATCGTAAATATATTGTGGCAGAAATAAAAGAATTTTAATAAGGGGGGAATATAGATGAGTGTCATTGAAAAAAGTAGGATACCAAGTAATGGGATTCAGTATGTTAAAAAGATATTTTATATTGATGAATGTAATCAAAAAGTGAATTCAAACTGCATTTTGTACAATATGAGGAAAAGGATTGGTTAGTGATGGAATTATTCGGAATTCCAATTCAGACTATTTATCTATATACGCTAATCATTTCAGGAAGTTTAATAATCCTTTACCTATTTTTAGGAGATGTTGTTGAGGGAATATCAGAAGCGACGGGATTTCTTAATCCTGTACTAGTTCTTGCTTTTTTAACCTTTATGTCTGCCATCGGCTATTTACTTGAAGCTTTCACAGGTCTCAGCAGTATCCTGATTATTGTCATCTCTAGCATTGCCTCATTGATATTAGACACCTTACTTAATGTTTTTGTACTTATACCATTAGCAAATGCAGAAGAATCACTTGTATATACAGAGGATTCTTTAAAAGGAAGAATAGGGGCGGTAATCATCCCGATACCTGAGAATGGATTTGGTGAGGTTTTGATTGATAGCATTAGCGGTAGGATCTCCAAGCCCGCTACTAGTTTTGAAAATAAAGAGATTGAGGAAGGAAAAAAAGTTCTTGTGATCGATGTTAAAGATGGTGTTCTGTATGTGGTGCCACATAACCAATATTAGATCGGAGGAGAGTATATGCTCACAATATGGATAGTGATTGGAATTGTTGCATTTTTAGTAATTGCTTTATTAGGAATCTTTATTACAAAGTATAAAACGGTAGGTCCCGACGAAGCTTTAATCGTAACAGGGAGCTATTTAGGAAGTAAAAATGTACATGTAGATGAATCTGGGAATAAAATAAAAATAATTCGCGGAGGAGGTACGTTTGTCCTACCTGTATTCCAGCAATCGGAGCCTTTAAGCTTATTATCTAGTAAACTAGAAGTCTCCACACCAGAGGTTTATACGGAGCAGGGTGTTCCGGTTATGGCGGATGGAACAGCCATTATAAAAATTGGCGGTTCAATTGGAGAAATTGCAACCGCGGCTGAACAGTTTCTTGGAAAATCGAAGGAAGACCGAGAAAATGAAGCGAAAGAGGTACTTGAAGGTCATTTGAGATCGATATTAGGTTCGATGACAGTAGAAGAAATCTACAAAAATAGGGATAAATTTTCTCAAGAGGTTCAAAGGGTTGCATCTCAGGATCTTGCAAAAATGGGACTTATTATCGTCTCATTTACCATTAAAGATGTTCGTGATAAAAACGGCTATTTAGATTCATTAGGTAAACCGAGAATTGCTCAAGTAAAACGGGATGCAGATATAGCTACTGCTGAAGCAGAGAAAGAAACACGCATTAAACGTGCTGAAGCTGATAAAGATGCCCAAAAGGCAGAGCTTGAAAGAGCAACAGAAATCGCAGAAGCAGAAAAAGAAAACCAAATGAAAATGGCGGATTATCGCAGGGAGCAAGATGTCGCAAAGGCTCGTGCTGACCAAGCCTATGATCTCGAAACGGCGCGTTCCAAACAGGAAGTAACTGAGCAGGAAATGCAAATTAAAATTATTGAGCGTCAAAAACAAATTGAACTAGAGGAAAAAGAGATATTAAGAAGAGAACGTCAATACGATTCTGAAGTTAAAAAGAAGGCGGATGCTGATCGATATGCTGTTGAGCAGGCAGCTGAAGCGGAAAAGAAAAAGCAATTTGCGGAAGCGGATGCTAATAAATATCGTATCGAGTCTCAAGCTCGTGCTGAAGCAGAGAGAGTTAGAGTGGATGGTTTAGCGAAAGCAGAATCTCAGCGTGCACAAGGGGAATCAGAAGCTGATATTATTCGTCTAAAAGGTCTAGCGGAAGCTGAGGCGAAGCGGAAAATTGCAGAGGCATTTGAACAGTATGGCCAGGCAGCTATTATGGACATGGTATTGAAAATGCTACCAGAATATGCGAAGCAAGTGGCAAGCCCGCTTTCTAATATTGATAAGATAACAGTGGTCGATACTGGAAGTGACGGAACAAATGGTGGAGCAAATAAAATAACTGGCTATGCAACAAATCTTATGTCAACGATGCAGGAAAGCTTAAAAGCATCTTCTGGAATTGACTTAAAGGAATTGTTAGAAAATTTCTCCGGAAAAGGTAATGTTCGTCAAAGTATTAACGAGCTAACAGAAGAAATAAAGCATAAAAAAGTAGTAGACGGAAAAGACGAATAATCCCCTGAATGGCGCCAAATATATAATTGGCGCCATTTTTATTAAAATGGCTGTGTTAAAGCTTAGTATTGAAAATGCTATTTTGGCTAATAGGAAATTTTAAGTTTATTAAAGTACTAAAGTAAAGTGTGTTTTTAATTAAATATCTGCTAATAAGATCGCATAAGAAAAACTAAGACATTCACCAAAAAGGACTTGGATAACGCCGAGTTTTTCTAATTGTTGATTCTCGCTGCAGGCGCGAGATCCTCGGAAATGCATTCGCATTTCCTTCGTGTGGTGATTACTCTAGGAAGTTTATTCTCAATGTCCTGTGGAAAAAGCGAGTCAAAGGGAGACCCCGCTGGAGCGCTCTTCGACGAGGAGGCTTCCGACCACCCGGAATCGCTATGTGCCTGCAGCGAAAATCAACAAGGAAGTTTAAATAACTTTTTTGAATTATAGAAGCGGTTTGTTCCGAAGACGCTTGCGCTTTTCCTATAAGCTTGTACTAATGAAAGAACCCAAAAATTGTGTGTTCGTCTATCGCACAATCTTCCTTTATTGAATAGGATATATAGAACCAAACAAAGGAGGTATTTGGATATGTCAGATGGATGCTGCGGAATAGGTGGAGGTTTCGCTCTACTAGTTGTATTGTTTATCTTGTTAATCATCATTGGCGCATCTTGGGGTTACGGTGGATACGGTGGTTTTTAGTAGTACAAAATTTTAAAAATGTTAGGAGGAATAGGATTATGTGGTATGGCGGCTATGGTTATGGCGGCTGCGGTTTCGGAGCATGCGGCTTTGGCGGAGGTTTTGCGTTAATTGTTGTATTGTTTATACTTCTTATTATCGTAGGCGCAGCTTGTTTTAGTTTTTAGATAATTAATTATTGAAGCAGGAGGGAAAGCTTTCCTGCTTTTTTCTTTTTAGTAAAAAAACAGACCCATTATGGAAAATGGGCCTGACGAAAATTACTAAATAAGACTATCTCGGTTTTCTGCTTTTTTTTTATTATCGTCTTATTTATTATTTTCCTTCTTTTTCTTCTCGTTAATATACAGTTTTCCTTCAGCAACTTTACGTGTTTCATTGCCAAAATCATCAGTTACTTTCACTTCGATCTCAGCTCCAGCTGCTTTTACATTTGATGTGGCTGTATAGTAACCAACATAATGTCCTGGAGAAGTTTCCGTCATAGGTAGCTCTGTTGCATTAGCAAGATCTCCGGCATTTGTTAATGGCATTCTTATGGCAAAGGTTGCTTTGAGCCCAGGTGCACTGTCAAATTCAATTTTTACAGACTCACCCTTCTTCAGTTCTTTATCTACTTTTGGAACAAGATTTTCTATAGCTGGGGCTGTGTAAGTAGCATGAATCGTTACTGTTTTCTCCACTGTATTTCCAGCTTTATCTTGAGCTACTACTGAGATAATGTTTTCACCTTCATTTAGAATGATACGAAGAGAGTATTTGCCATCTTTAATATTTGCCTTTTGTCCATTTACTTTAACAGAGTCTAAATGCTCATCAGAAACCGTTCCTTCAACTGTTACTGTTTCCTTGTTCGTTTTGGACTTATCTTCTGGTGAGGTAATTTCTAGCTCAGGATTCGTTTGGTCAAAAATGACTTTTACAGGATTAGAAGCATCAGTTGATCCTAAATCTGTAGTCACTTTTGCCGTTAAGACATTCTCCCCTTCTGTTAATGTAACCTCTGAAGAGAATGTTCCCGCATCAGTTGTTTCTGTAGTGGCAATTTCTTCACCTTTATTGAAGAGCTTGATCGTTGTCTTAGGTGTAGAAGTACCTTCAACTGTTACTTTTCCTTCATTAGTATAAGATCCGTCTTTAGGTGAAGTAATAACTGGTGCTGTCACTTCATAATTGACAGTGGAACGGATCATATAGTTTCCTTCTGCCACAGGTGATGGGGACCAGGCTCCTCCGACAAGCTGCCAGCTTCGCTTCGCATTTGTTCCGTCCTCATCTGTTCCTAAGCCAGGAGCATTTGGATTTGGTACGCTTTGGATGTAAACCATGTAGAAATCACCGTTTACCATGATACCGTGTTCGCTTAAATCAACATGTGTCCATTCACCGTTCCTTAGAGCGGTTGCATCGAATGGTCCGGCAAGTTTCTTACCAGGAGCTCCATCTGGACCGCTTGCATCATATACTTCAACCTTGAATGCAGTACCGCCTGGAACTGGCCATGCAGTATCCCAGAAACGGAATAATCCACCAGTAACCATGGCACTTTTATGTCCTGCTGCCAGCGACATTTTAACAGCCCAGCCATTGCCGGCATCATAGAATGCACGTGCATTTTCGGCTGTTCCGTCATCATAGCCAATTTCACCAGGGTATCCGATAAATGGCTTTAACTGTACATTTTGTTCTATTGAGCCTTCACTAATTGTAATTTCGATTTCTTGACTATAGTAAGACGGTGCCATTACTTTTAATGTATAGGTACCTTCATAGGCTGTTAATGAATATTGACCGTTTGCATTTGTTTCTACCGGTTGAACAGCTGCATCCTCAACTAAAAGAAGCGTTGCATTTGCAATTGGTTCACCCGTAGCCTTGTTTGTAACGGTACCAGTAACTGTTCCTTGAGGAATTGGTTCGAGTACAAAGTTAGCAGTAACTTCACCATCTTGCGGAATATTTACAGTCTGAGATTGAGAGCGATAGCCGTATGCTTCCGCTTGAACAGTAAAGTTTCCAGATGCATGTGTAAATTCATATGATCCATCTTGAGGCTTTGTGAATACAGATCTTCCTGATTCTAAAATACTTACTTCAGCTGTTAATGGAAGAAGAGCAGGTAAAGCCTGTTTTTGGCTGCCTTCATTCTTCGCAATTGCATCCTTCGCAGGTACAATTTTGTTTGGATCTACTTTTTCATCCTTTAAAGTGTCTTTAGAGTCATTTGTAGCAGTATCTGGTTTTGTAATATCAAGCTGTGCATTATTAGATGCCTGAAGAGGAGTGTTAGCCAAACGTACATCATCAATGTACCAGCCTGGTCTAACTACAGAACCGTCAGTTGTTACGTTAAAACCAACATAGATTCTTTGGCCGGCATATTCACTTAAATCTACTTGGCCATTTATCCAGCCAGAAGTAATATCATTAACACGAAGTTTTTGCGTCCAATTTACCATATCAGTAGAAACGAAGACATGGCCATAATCATAATTTCTTTCAAGGTTATGCCATTGTTTAAATTGTAAGAATGCATTTCCCTCTGGCAGGTCAATTGGCGGCATTAGTAATGTCATGTTCGCTCTGCTATCATAATTTCCTGAAAGATTTGTCGCATATACTTTTTCTCCAGAAGCTGCATTACCAGGTCCAGAAGTTGGAACTCCCCATTGCCAGCTGTTATTTGCCCCATATGATGTCCAACCAATTGGATTCGATTCAAAATCTTGAGAATATCCGATTGTGATTCCAGGCTTTACGGAAACTCTGTACGTATCTGTTACAACTTCGTTTCCTCCGAAATCATTGACTTTCCATTTGTATGATAAAGATGGAGCAACAATATCCTCTCCAGGGATTACAGCCTTATAGGTTCCATCTCGGAAATCTCCAGACATTCTACTTGCTTGAACAGCTGCCCAGCTGCCGTCTGCTTTTAAGTATTCGAGGACAACATTCAATACACTAACATTGTCAGTTGCCTTCAATTCTAGAGGCAGGTCCATTCCTGCGTATGTTTCTTGAGGTGCTTGATGTTCTACTCGAGGTGCTTCACTGTCATTTCCTTCCTTCGCCACTTGGCCTTTGATTTTTCCAAGACCGGAAATAACAGATGAAACAGCATCGAAAGCATTAACGAGACCAGATCCGAAGCCATTATTTGGTGATTCAGGATATGTTCCGTTTGTTAACGGTGTAGCTGTGTTCATTAAAATTTCTTCGATTTCATCCACGGTTAGGCTGGAGTCAACTTGGCGAAGCATAGCTGCAACTGCAGTAACATGTGGTCCAGCCATTGAAGTACCATTCCAGCCGCCTTCATAGTTGCTTCCTGGGACAGATGAACGTATATTTACACCTGGTGCAGCAATATCAGGCTTGATTTCTCCATATGGTGATGGACCTTGAAGGGAGAAGCTTCCTAATCCATTATTGATATCAGTTGCTCCTGTAGCAAAGGATTCTGGATAGTTAGCAGGGTTGGCAATGGAGCCTGGTCCGCCAGGATTTCCTGCTCTAGTGTTTCCAGCAGAGAATTCTGGGAAGATTTCTGCAGCCTTCCAAGCTTGAACCATTGGACGATACCATTCATCAAGACCTGGCCCTCCACCCCAAGAGTTATTCACAACATCTGGTGCCTTTTCAGGATGAGGATTTCCAGCAGCATCCTTTGGTGCTAAAATCCATTCTCCAGCTTCTAGTAAGTCTGCATCGGTTCCCCCATTAGCTGTAAACGCTTTTACGGCAATCCATTTCGCACCAGGAGCAACTCCGATTTGGTTAGCCCCATTTGGCTCAGAACCGACCATTGTTCCCGTTGTATGTGTTCCATGTCCGTGATCGTCATATGGGGCTGATCTTCCTGCTGTTGCATCTAACCAGTTGAATTCATGTGAAGGAGAATTTGGATTGGCTGGATTATAGCCACGATATTTTTCTTTCAATGCTGGGTGATCCCACTGTACACCTGAATCAATAGAAGCTACAACTGTACCTGAACCATCTATACCCATTTCCCAAACAGCTGGAGCACCAACTCGTTCGATATTCCATTCAATCGAGTTTGTATTAGCTTTAGGTTCTTTTCCAAGCTGCATAGATGGTTTTTCTGCAACTTTCTCAGGGATATGAAGTTGTCTAATTTCGTTTGGAAGTACTTTTTCTACTTCTGGGAAGGCAGCAACTTGTTCCATAACATCTTTCGTTGCTGTAACTGCGATAGCATTAACAATGTAGAAGGATTGGATTTCTTTTGCTTTACCTTCTTTTTCCTGCTTTTGGAGGAAGTCTGCTACAGAGCCTTGTGTTTCAATAGCAGCTGATCTTAGTGAGGAAAGGACTGCTGATCGCTTCATGTATTTTGTTTTTGCAGGAGTAAGGTTTTGATTTAATGCATTTTTTTCAGCATTTTTTGCTGCTGCTGCAGGATCAGCTTGTTCCTTAAATTTAATTAAGAAAGTGACTTGATCTTGCTTATCGAATTCATCTTGTAATCTGCTGCTAATTTTGTTTTTGGTTGATTCAGTTGATGATTTTTTTAAAGAGGTGTGCGGTGAATTATTTGTTTGTGCATGCCCCATATTTGGAAACATGAGTGGGAGAATCAAAAATGCGATCAACATGATAGGTTGCCAACGGAAACTTACTTTTCTTTTTTTCTTCAAAAAAATTCCTCCTCATCAGTTTGATAAATACAAACATTTAATGCTATCCCCTGTTAGAAAATAACCACCTCCAGTTGGGGTAAAAAGAAACCCCTTTGTTAATAGAAACTTTACCTAATGAAAAAAAAGAAAGTTGTCGAATATTCACGAAGAAAAAGTGTGCTAGATTAAAATGATAGGAATGAATTAGAAGTAAAAAAGTCATATAGTCTAAAAGATTCAGGGAAATATCAATCTACTTAGCTAAAAATGCTCTATTTACAATAGAAAGCCATTATTTGAATAATGATTTTTGAAAAAATAAGAAGAAGGGATGTAGAGGTATATTTTCATAAAAGTCACATGGTGAAAAGGGAAGGGATCTTTAGACACTAAGTATTTTGGCCTAATAAAAAATACATTTGAAATTATTAAATAGAAATAGTAAAAAAGTTATGTAACTTTTTGGAAAATAGAGAATAATAAGTAAAAAGATAAAAGTAACAGACTTAAAGGATTATTTACAAAAATTTCTAAAAAAAGAGTCCATTTTCCTACATTCCGAGAAAGTATAGGAAAATGGAAATAGACACCTCTGCACATGCAAGAATATAAGGAAAAATGGTACTGGAAAGTATTTCTAATGATTGGTATTGTAGACAATATTACATAAGAATTGAGTAAATACTTTGGGACAATTAAAGCCGGATTTCCTTATATGTGTCACTGATGAATTTTTACTTTTGGAGTTAGATATTTCTCAAAATAACTGTACATAATGTGTTTCCTTTTTCAAACTAATTCGTCTAACAATATGCTTGAGGGGAGCGGGCGAAATGAAAAAAGTTTCTTCAGAGGCTTTTGAACAACTATACAATGAATATAGCGATAAAATTTACGGTTTTATCTTTCTCCTAGTTAATGACAGAGAGGTGGCTGAAGATTTAACTCAGGATACCTTTATTAAGGCTTATAAAAATATCAATCAATTTAATGGCGAATCTCAATTATTCACATGGCTCTTTCGTATTTCCAGAAATGTGACGATCGATTATTTACGGAAAAAACGTTTGTTAAAGTTTTTTTCGATAGAAAAGTACCAATTTGAGTCTGATCAACAGACGCCTATAGAGATTGTTATGAAAGGTGAAGCGACGACCATTTTATACGAGGCAATATGTAAATTAAAACTTAGCTATCAGGAAGTACTAATTCTAAGGAAAATCAAAGAGCTATCCATAAAAGAAACAGCTGAAATATTAAACTGGAATGAAAACAAAGTAAAAATTACTACGACAAGAGCCATAGCAGCATTAAAAAAAGAATTAATGAAAAGGCGGGAAAGCAATGAAGAGGTCATCTGAATGTGAGCTGTCATTTCAGGATTTGAATGAAATTCCTCGTTCAAGCCGGCAAAAACAGCAAACCTTTCAAAAAATTATGCTTGAGAAAAGAAGAGAGACTGAAACTAAGAGGCTATTACTTCCGAAAATTTTAACAGGTATTGTCTCGCTCGCAGCGTGCTTTCTATTTGTGTTTATCATTTTTACCGAAACGAACCTCAATAGTGGTGCTAATTTGAAAACGAGTATTGAAGGGAAAGAAATTGTCCAAATGGGTTTAGCTTTTTCGAAGTCGGAAACTTCTTTTATACCAGTTAAAGAGGAGAGACAGAAAAATATTTATATAATAAATGATGATAATTGGAGTAAAATGGTTTTTGATATGATAAAAAATGCAGAAAAAAGTACTATCAAACCAGTATTTGATCCATCTTATGACTTGATGCTCACACTAGAGGGGCCTGAAATATTGAAAATAAAGGTTTGGGAAGAAGAAGGAGATTTATATATAAAAGAACTGAGCGAAGATGAATATTATTATGTTTCAAAGGAAAAAAGCGAAGTATTTTTTAAGTATGTAAATTCATTACATCATAATATTGAAAAGCCAAAATAACACCGCTAATTAAAATCCTTAAAAAATCGGCAAAGCGATAGGCTAAGCCGATTTTCCTTTTATTTAATAATGCAATATTTACTCCAATATCCATCAACACATACATAGTACTTTGGATCTTCACTAACTATTAATTTTGTACATACCCAGCAGAGTTTATCGGCATTTGACGAATTATCTTCATCAAGACTATTTGATAATTCTCCCGACCATTCAAGATCTAGTTTAAGGATTTGTTCTAACTCCGTTTCCACCGTGACTTCATTTACATCAGTTACTTCGGTTATTTCGGCAACCTCAACTTTCTCATCATTCGTTTGAACGTTATTTTTCGGTGATGCAAAGGCTTGATTAGTGATTGCTAATAGGAAAACAAGCAACATAAAAACGGACCTTTTCATTTTTATCCCCCTAAAAATATTACTAAATTACATTAATAGAATAACTTATTTTTCCAATTATTAAATGATTCATAACGCTTATATTATCATGGTTCTTACTATCTATTGTGAATATTCTGAATAAAAATAGTGAGGAATTCTTCCTATTAATTCCTCGAAATCCATGGTAAAGATTGAGGTGTGGAGTGTATTGCTGATCTATGTTACGGTTAAATATGTTGACAAGGCAGTTGATCGTAAATTCAACGATCTGAAAGTAACCAACTAAATCATTGGTACACTGACAAACCGTAAATATAGGAGGAGATAAGATGAAAATGCTTGCAGCTTTTATAGCAGGTATCATAATGCTCTCATTCCAATTTGGTCAATCAAATAATCATCGCACTTATGCGGAAACATTAGATAATGTTGATATATATACTGTAAAAAAAGATGATTCTCTTTTAAAAATTGGGATGAAGTATGGAGTTTCTGAGCTTGAACTAAAAAAGATTAACCATAAAAAAACGGATAAAATTTATCCAGGTGAAAAGCTCATACTACCAAAGTCTATTACAAACGAAGAAAAGGATCTTCTTGCAAGACTAGTTCATGCAGAAGCAAAGGGAGAACCATATGAGGGAAAGGTAGCTGTTGCATTAGTCGTATTAAACCGAGTAGAAGATGATCGTTTCCCGGATACGATCAAAGATGTAATTTATGAAGAAAGACAGTTTGAACCAGTAGATAATGGGTCGATCAACGAGCCAGCAGATCAGGAAGCACAAAAAGCAGTAATGGAGGCACTTGCCCTGCAAGGTCAGGGAAATGATTCAGTCTACTTTTATAATCCTGATAAAGTAAGCAATACTTGGCTTAGCACAAGAACAGCTACAATGGTCATTGGCAATCATCAATTCGCAAAGTAATGCCTAGCGGTTGTCCCATAAGGTGTCAGGCATCCACATCATACAATTTATCTAGAATCTCACTCGTTTACTGATACTAGATATTGTTCGTGGTGCCTGACACCTTTGCTTTTAGGACACCCTCCATTTTTTTATTAACAGAAAAGGGGCAATTTCCCTACTATAAGTAAAGATTTCACATAATCATTTTAAATTTATTGGTTCGCTTTTCTTCCATTCCTTAAATTTTTCCAATTCACTCGAAAGTTGTTTTATCGCAAATGATAAGACTGCAGCATCATCTAATATACCAAAGCCAACAATAAAGTCAGGAACAATATCTATTGGAGAAACAAAATATAATATCGAAGCAATGATGAAAACGATCGACTTCTTAGAAATATTTTTATAATCACCATTAGACCATGCTTTTATTAAATCAATGAGAAGGTGGAAATTTCCCCATATATTTTTTAGAGATGTTTTATTTTTGTTTGCTTTTCTGATTGTTTTCTTTATAAGGCTCGCTGTTTTTTCTGGATGATTAGCATAATCCTTTGCAGCTGATTTAAAAATCTTATAGCCTGATTTACCATAATTTTTTTCCTCCATTTTTCTCACCCCTTTAATAAATTTCCTAACACTATTATTTACAAATTATAATCGAAACACATATTATTTTTTACTAATACGCTAAAAAAATCGTTACTTGTTCTTCATTCTTTGTAATGACAGAGTAGGTCCATGGAACAAAAACGGCTGAAAGTGCAATCTGATCGTAATGATCTTCGAATTACTTATAAATGAAATAGCCTTGCAATCTGTTTTTCAGCGAGATAAAATTAAAGTTATGATTAAATTTGATAGTCAGTGAGGAAACAAGATGGGAACGAATTTTAAAGATGAAGTATTATCACGTAGGACATTTGCAATCATATCCCACCCGGATGCAGGGAAAACAACCTTAACAGAGAAGCTGCTTTTATTCGGGGGAGCTATTCGAGATGCAGGTACTGTCAAAGGGAAGAAAACAGGGAAATATGCGACCAGTGACTGGATGGAAATTGAGAAGCAGCGTGGAATCTCAGTTACTTCCAGTGTCATGCAATTCGATTACAATGGTTCAAGAGTAAATATACTTGATACACCAGGTCACCAAGATTTTAGTGAGGATACTTATCGTACTTTAACAGCTGTTGATAGTGCTGTTATGATTATTGATTCAGCGAAGGGAATCGAGGAGCAAACATTAAAGCTCTTTAAAGTTTGCCGCATGAGGGGAATTCCGATTTTTACCTTTATTAACAAACTTGACAGGCAAGGAAGAACTCCTTTAGAACTGCTTGCTGAGCTTGAAGAAGTAATGGAAATTGAATCATATCCAATGAACTGGCCGATAGGGATGGGTAAGGAGTTTCTTGGAATATATGATCGTTTCAATAAGCGAATTGAACAATTTCGTGTTGATGAAGAAAGTCGCTTTATTTCCTTAAATGAAGATGGGGAAATTGAAGGTGACCATAAACTAAAGGATTCCGGACTTTATGATCAAACCTTAGAAGAGATTATGCTTTTAAATGAGGCGGGAAATGAGTTTTCAGTTGATAAGGTGAAAAATGGAGAGTTAACGCCTGTCTTCTTCGGAAGTGCCTTAACGAATTTTGGGGTTCAGACTTTTTTAGAATCGTATTTACAGTTTGCTCCGCCACCACAATCTCGAAATTCTACTGTAGGTAAAATTGATCCTCTATCTGAGGCATTTTCAGGATTTATTTTCAAAATTCAAGCAAATATGAATCCAGCTCATAGGGATAGAATCGCATTCTTAAGAATTTGTTCAGGTCGGTTTGAAAGAGGAATGTCTGTGAACATTCCGAGAATTGGCAAGCAAATCAAGCTTGCACAATCTACTCAGTTTATGGCTGATGATCGCAGTACTGTTGATGAAGCAGTTAGTGGAGATATTATAGGAATATACGATACAGGAACATATCAAATTGGGGATACTCTTACATCTGGAAAAGATAATTTCCAATTTGATCGTCTACCACAGTTTACCCCCGAGCTCTTTGTAAAAGTTTATGCGAAAAATGTTATGAAGCAAAAGCATTTTCATAAAGGAATTCAACAGCTTGTTCAAGAGGGGGCAATTCAGCTTTATAAGACTGTTAAAACAGAGGACTTGCTACTTGGAGCTGTTGGACAGCTGCAATTTGAGGTATTCGAGCATCGCATGAAAAATGAATACAATACGGAAGTAATAATGGAAAGAATCGGTTCCAAAATAGTCCGTTGGGTAGAAGGCGATGAAGTAAATGAAAACCTTTCAAGTGCAAGAAGTCTTCTTGTACATGATCGTTTTGATAAGAAAGTATTTTTATTTGAAAATGATTTCGCCCTGCGTTGGTTCCAAGAAAAAAATCCAGATGTAAAATTATATAATCCAATGGATTCAGAGTATTAAGCTAATCCAATTTTTGTTCTCAAATATAAAAACGGTTTCCTTCAGGGGAACCGTTTTTATATTTTTTTTGTTTAAATTAAACAAGTAAATTTCAATCTTTTTCTATTAAAACCCAAATAGTTCTTGACATAGAATTCAAAGAATACTATATTAATATTATATCTTTTTGCTTTAACGCGAAAAAGCGTTTAAGTACGATAGCAGGATTTGATAAATTTTATTTTTTCAATGTAATATCCCTGCAAAGCAAATGAAAGGGTGGCTTCATGAAGCAGGAACAATTAAATTTTACTTTTAAGCCGATGGAGGCTTTACTTATTACAATAGTCCTTTTGGGTGGCATTGGCACAGCAATGATTTTTGGTGGTGTTGTGCCTCATATTCCCATTGTCATTTCAATTATGTTTTTACTAGGACTAGGTTTATTAAAGAAGGTGAGTATAAAGGAATTGGAGGAAGGTTTAACAGATGGTGCGAAATCTGGCCTCGGGGCAGTGCTTATCTTTTTCTTTATCGGTATGTTAATTAGCAGCTGGATGGCAAGCGGAACGATCCCCACTTTTATTTACCTTGCATTAGACGTAGTGAATGGGAAATTCTTTTATGCTATTGCCTTTGTTGTATCATCTATCATTGGTGTGAGTGTGGGGAGTTCACTTACAACAGCAGCGACGATTGGCGTTGCATTTATGAGTGTTTCGACAGCTCTCGGCTTGTCAGAAGCATTGACTGCAGGAGCTGTTATTTCAGGAGCCTTTTTTGGAGATAAAATGTCTCCACTTTCAGATACAACGAACCTTGCCTCAATGATTGTAAAGGTGGATTTATTTGAACATATTAAAAATATGGCATGGACTACTGGACCTGCTTTCATTATTTCTTTTATCCTTTTTGCCATTTTATCACCAGATGAAGCTGCATCTGATTTTTCTAAGATAGAAATTCTAAAGAATACTCTTATTGATCAGGGGTATGTTCATTGGTATTCACTTATCCCTTTTCTATTATTAACATATTTGGCTATAAAAAAAGTTTCTGCCATGATCACCCTATCAGCGAGTATTTTATCCGCGTTACTGATTGGTTTCTTTGTTCAAAAGGATTTTGGAATAAACAAAATGTTGAACCTATTATTTGATGGCTTTACATCAAATACTGGCGTAAAAGAGGTGGATTCACTTTTATCAAGGGGTGGAATGGAAAGTATGTTTTTTTCCATTTCATTAGTCCTGTTAGCTCTTTCTATGGGGGGACTGCTTTTTAAATTGGGAATTATCCCTTCATTACTAGAAGGAATGAAAAAGTTTTTGCAAAAGGTTCCAGCCTTGATTGCCTCCACTGCAGGAACGGCAATAGGAATCAACTTCCTTCTCGGAGAACAATATCTTTCAATATTATTGACAGGGAATACATTTCAAGAATCATATGATAAAGCAGGATTGCATCCGAAAAATCTTTCACGAGTATTAGAGGATGCGGGAACTGTTATTAACCCTCTAGTGCCTTGGGGAGTATGTGGTGTATTTTTGACAGGGGTTTTGGGAGTCGAAACAATTGATTATTTACCATACACATTTTTCTGTCTTCTATCGCCTATACTAACAATAGTTTATGGAATTACAGGCTTTACCATTACGAAAAAAGGAGAAAAAGCAGCTGTTTGATGGCTGCTTTTTCTCCTTTTTTTTTCGGCTAAATGAATTGATGAACGCTAAGTATTATTAATCCATGTGATTGCCACATTTTCTTATGTGTGAATGCTTGCATCAGCAAATGGCCTCTAATATAGTAAGAGTGTATTGAAATAATTGGGATTATAAGAAAATATCGCCTTCTAATGAACAGAAGTCGAAAATAGAAATAGGAGGATTACTTTATACATAATTCGACATCTACATAAGCCAATCAAATTTTCGAAAGGAGAATCTTGAATGAAAATAAGCAGTTTTTCAATAAATAGACCGATTTTCACTTTGGTTACTATGTTTTTAGTTCTTATATTAGGAATTGTTTCTCTCCTAAATATTCCAATGAAGCTTATTCCAGATATTAATCCTCCAGTGGGGGTTATTGTAACTTCCTATCCAGGGGCAAGTCCTGAGGAAGTAGTTGAGAAAGTGACGAAGCCTTTGGAGGCTAATCTTGCTACTCTACCAGGAATTAAAACAATGACTAGCTCTTCTCAAGAAAGTGCTAATCTCATTCTGCTGGAGTTTTCTTGGACGACGGACATTGATGAAATTCAAAACGAAGTAATTCAGCGGTTGGATCAAACTTCAATGCCTGATGGAGTGGAAAGACCGCGTTTCTTAAAATTTGATCCATCACAATTTCCGATCATTCAATTATCACTAAGTGGAGATGAGGACAAACAAGCATTAAGACAAATTGCAGATCAGCTGAAACTGGAGCTTACAAAGGTTAACGGCGTTGCAAGTGTAAACCTTTCGGGGACAGCTATTAAAGAGGTTCGTGTAGAGCTTGATCAAGACAAACTAAAGGATTACCAACTAAGTCAAGAGGATATCGTTAATATCATTCAAGCTCATAATGTTTCATTGCCTGGTGATGCCATTTTAACGAATGGAAAAGAGTTGACAACAAGAATTATAAGTACCATTGATTCGGTTGATACTCTAAAAAATTTAACTGTAACTGTTAACCCAGTTAATGGGGAGAAAATTTCTCTTCAAGATGTTAGTAGAGTTGAAATGGTGAATCAGGATGACAGAACCATTACAAGAACAAATCAATCACCCTCAGTTTTACTAAGTGTACTTCAACAATCTGATGCAAATACAGCAGAGGTCTCAAAGGAGTTTAAGTATCAATTGGATAAACTTCTAGAAAAAGAGAAATTCAAAGATATTGAGTATGATATTTTGTTTGATCAGGGTGATTATATCCAGCTTGCTATTGGGAATATTTCCAATTCTTTAATCCTTGGCGGTCTTTTTGCCATGGTTGTCCTTTTTTTCTTCCTAAGAAATGTGAAAAGTCCACTAATTATCGGAATCTCAATTCCATATTCTGTTATTTTTACATTTGTGTTAATGTACTTTTCTGATTTTACTCTTAATATCATGACTTTGGGCGGCCTTGCTCTCGGGATCGGAATGCTTGTTGATAATGCAATTGTTGTGATTGAAAATATAAATCGTCATTTAAATATGGGGAAGGATTCAAAAACAGCGGCTATAGACGGTACCAAGGAGGTTGGCACTGCGATAACAGCTTCAACATTAACAACAGTTGCTGTTTTCATACCTGTTGTCTTTATCACAGGTATTATTGGGGAGTTATTTACTGAATTCGCATTAACAATATCTTTTAGTTTATTTGCTTCATTAGTAGTTGCTCTAACGGTTGTTCCGATGCTTGCTAGCCGATTATTGAAGGCGCCGAGGAAAAACTTAGAAGAAAAAAGACAACAATCAAGATGGATGCTTTCACTTGAAAAATCAATAAAATGGTCATTACGTCACCGGGCTGCTGTTATTATCATCGCATTACTACTTCTTGGAGTCGGTGCATATGGATTAACGACAGTAGGTACACAATTTCTCCCTAATACGGACGAAGGATTCTTCACAATTCGAGTTGAATTAGAAAACGGATCTGCCTTAACTGAAACGGAAAAGGTTATTACTGCAATGGAGCAAAAGCTACAAGCTGAAGAGGACATCGAGACTTATGTCAGTCTTATTGGTACGACCCAGGAAGGTTCGTTTCGTGGATCAAAAAATGCTAATAGTGCAGAGATATATGTGAAAATGAAAGAGTTAGATAAAAGGGAAAGATCTACAATTGAATTTGTAGATGATGTTAAGAAGAAACTGGAAAGAACAGCTAAAAATACAAATCAAAGTGCAGAAGTTTCCTTTAATATGCATTCTTCTTCAGGGACTGCTCCAAATACTCTTACTTTTAGTGTAAGAGATACGGATAAGGGCAGATTGAATAAGCAAGTAGAAAAAATTTATCAGGAACTACAAAATATTGATGATGTAACAGAGTTGTCAACTGATCTAATCGATACTGTGGAAGAGATTCAGATTACAGTCGATCGGGATAAAGCATTCGAACACGGCCTTGCCCCAGCGCAGATCGCTATGATCGTGAATGATGTTACTCGTGGAAATAAGGCTACACAGTTGGTTGATGATCAATCAAATATTTATGGAGTTTTGGTAGAATATGATCAAACTGTTACGCAGAACCTTGAAAAACTAAAAACATTACTAATAAAAAAACCAGATGGTAGTTATATTTCTCTAGATCAAGTTACAAATATTGAACAAGGTGAAGGTCCAGTAAGAATTCAACGTATTAATCAACAAAATGCTGTGCAATTTACATTGAAATATAAATCAACCACAAATTTAGGAGCTATTTCTAAGGAAGTGGACGAAAAAATTGCAGATCTTAATTTACCAGATGATACAGAAATAGTTTTTAGTGGTGACCGAGAGCTATTAGAGTCATCTATTGATGATATGATTATGGCGTTTGTATTAGCGATTATTTTCATTTATCTCGTAATGGCGGCTCAATTTGAATCATTAAAATATCCATTTGTTATTATGATTACTGTTCCACTGATGGTAATTGGTGTTTCAATTGCTCTTACAGCAACAAGAACTCCAATAGGGATTACAGCGATTATAGGTATTATTGTCCTAGCAGGAATCGTGGTAAACAATGCAATTGTTATTGTAGACTATATCAATCAAAGGAAAGATAATGGTCTTAAAATATATGATGCGATTATTACATCAGTTAAAGACCGTGCTAGGCCAATTCTAATGACTGCTTTAACGACAATTCTAGGGCTTATTCCCCTTGCGCTTGGAATTGGGGAAGGAACAGAGATCAATCAGCCAATGGGAATTACAGTAATTGGAGGATTAATTAGTAGCACTTTCTTAACCTTATTTGTTATTCCGGTTGTATATAGTTTATTCGATAAAGATACACGAAGAATGAATAGAATGTATGCTACACCAGAGGGTCATTTGATACCAGCCTATTTATTAGAAGAACGTGTAGAATCAGTTAAAGAGGAAGATATTGAGAATCCAATGCCTCCAGCACAAGACTCTCGTAATTTCAGCAGAAATGAAATGGCTCAAATGCTCGAAGAACTGTTAAAACTTGTTAAAGACGATGATCAGGATAAGAATAATCACCATCCTTCAGATAAGTAGTCCATAGATATATTGAATCTTACCCCCTCTACATTTAGTGGGGGTTTTTTAATTTTAATAACTTTTTTTATATTCACCCCCAAAACCTCTGATTTTTATCCGTACAGATGTAATGAACAAAGCGGCCGCTTGTAAAAAATAACGAGGTGAAAAATTTGAAGTTTTTATCTAACAAAGAAATGAACAAAATCGCAAAAAGCACTTTAGCATTAGTTATTGCAGGAGGATTCACTTTTTCAACTACAATTGCTTCAGCAGAAGAAAATAATCAAGAAAAATATGAAACTGTCGATTTACAAAAAGTAGCTCCTTCGAGTACATCAACAGATGTATCAGCTAAAGTTGATTCTTCAGATGTGAAAGAATCATTAGTACAGCAAGAAGAAAGCGATAAAGAAGCACCATCTCTTGTGCCTGGAAGCTTTTTCTATTTTGCTAAAATTTCTTTAGAAAAAATAAAATTGGCTCTAACATTTGATCAAGAAAAGGAAGCAGAGCTATTAGCAAAATTTGCGTCAGAGCGTTTAGCGGAAGCGGAGGCCCTTTTTGCTGAAGGCAAAGAGGATGAAGCGATAAAAGTTATTAAAAAAGCCCTTGAAAATATGGAAGATGCGGATCAAATCGCTGATGAGAATAAAGATTCTAAGCAAGAAAATGAAGATGGAAATACTGAGGGATCATCTTCAAAAGATCAGGAAATTGCCGGTAATGATCAATCAAAAGATGAAGTCGCTGATGAAGAAAAAGATACTGAAGATAAAGATACTGAAGATAAGGATACTGATGAAGAAGCGATTGATGAGATAAACGAAATCATTTCTCAAAATATTATTGCTCTTAAGGCTGCAATGGAAAAAGTGAAAAATCCAGTCGCTAAAGCCGCATTACAAAAGAATATTGATAAGAGCTATGCTAAATTAGAAAAAAAGATAGAGAAATTGGATAAAAAGTATGGAAGCAATCAAGAGCCTGAAAAGGATGAAGACAAAGAAGATATTCCATCTTTGGATAATGAGAACTTAGATAAAACATCAACTGATTCGGAAGTTGATAATAAGGAAAAGAAGGAAACAAAAAGTGAAGTAAAAGAGGAAAAGAAAGAAAATAAAGAAAAGGCTGCTCAAGCTAGAGAAGAAAATAAGAAAGCAAGAGAAGCGGCAAAGGAAGAAGCTAAACAGGCAAAAGAGTTAGAAAAAGTCGAAACAAAGCAAGCAAAAGAAGCAGCAAAATTGCAGGAAAAGCAGCAACGAATTGAAGAAAAACAAGAACGTGAAGAAGCAAAACGTGAGTGGAAGGAATCAAAGAACACTGTAAAGCAGCAGAAAGAGATCCAAAAAGAGATCCAAAAAGAGATCCAAAAAGAGAAAAAAGCTCCTACTCATGATGAAAAACAAGTGAATCATGAAGAAAAAGGAAATAAAGATAACAAATAATTACCATCTAGAAAAATAGGAAAGAAAGCCTGTCATAGGCTTTCTTTCCAAAAAAATTAGCATACCCTTAAAAAATCTAACTAAATATCGTATGGTATAATGTGTTGGATGAAGAGGTGAGCAAATGCTAAGTTTTTTGTTTGTTGCAAAAAAGAGAAAAAAAACACTAGAAGAAACAGTTATTTTAATACAGCAGGGTGATTCTGCACTACAAAATGACCTAATCCAATCATACAAGCCATTTATTGCTAAAACCGTCTCTTCAGTATGCAAAAGATACATACATGAATCTGACGATGAATTTAGCATTGGCCTTATTGCTTTTAATGAAGCTATTCAAAAATACAGTCATGATAAAGGGAGCTCATTAATTAGCTTTGCTGAAGTAATTATTAAGAGAAGGGTTATTGATTATATACGAAAGCAAGTAAAATACCAGAATCTTAAATTAGACATTGATGTAAGTCAAGGTGATGAGGATCAAATTGCCACCACAATTGAAAACGAACTCTCCATAGAACAATATAATAAGAAGACAGAAGAAGAACTGCGCAGAGAAGAAATTCTTCAATTTACTGAATTACTCCGCCAATATAATTTATCCTTTTCAGATTTGATTGAACAATCGCCTAAGCATGCAGATGCTAGAAAAAATGCAATGAACATAGCTAGAATCATTTGTGAAAATGAAGAACTTAAACAGGTTTTACTTGAAAAGAAAAGACTTCCTATAAAACAGCTTGAAGACCATGTTTCGCTAAGCAGAAAGACGATAGAAAGAAATAGAAAGTACATAATTGCCATTTCCCTAATATTAATTAGCGATTATGTATATTTAAAGGATTATATCAAAGGGGTGCTGGAAACGTGAAAACAGGAATAATTATGGAAGTAAATGAACGTTTTTTGACGCTGATAACCCCAGATGGTGAATTTCTACGTGCTCGAAAGCTTGATAGAGATTATCGAATTGGGCAGGAAATTGATTTTTTTCCAATCAATCAAGAGGAAACAAAAAAGCAATCATTTTTTTCTATTTTCAATAGCTTTAAAGCAAAAACTGCTTTTGCAGCTGCTTTAATATTCATGTTAGTGAGTGTAACATTACTCCCTTTCTTCGGTAATAATAAGGTATACGCCTATATGTCAATCGATATTAACCCAAGTATTGAACTTGGTGTCAATAAAAAGTTCCAAGTCGTTGAAATCCTTCCATATAATGAAGATGGAAAAGAAATAGTTAATCAATTACATGATTGGAAAAAGAAAGATATCCATGAATTAACAAATGAAATTTTTCAAGAAATTAAAGCGCGCGGTTACACAAAAAATAATCATGAAATCGTGATTGGTACAGCTTATGAAAAAAAGGGTCAACAGAAAGAAGAAAATCAGCAGTGGGAGAAAGAAATTGCTGAAATTAGAAATGAATTAAAAAATGAAAACCTAGAATTAAAAATTGTTAATGGCTCAATTGAAGAAAGGAATAAAGCGAACGATATGGGGCTTACAATGGGCCTTTATAAAGAGAAAGAAAATAAAGAAAAAGAAATGCGATTAGAAAAAGAAAACAAAGTCAAGGAAGAAAAAGCAAAACAAAAAGTGTTGAAAAATGAAGTAAGCGATCAGCAGAGAGCGAACGAAATCAGGGAAAACGAAAAGCAAGAAGAGAAAGATAATAGAGAAATGCATAAGCAAACAGAGAAGGAAATTAGAGAAAAGGATAAGCAAATAGAGAAAGAAAATAGAGAAAGAGAAAAAAAAATTGAAACAGTAATTAGGGAAAGACATAAGCAAACAGAGAAGGAAAATAGAGAAAGTAAAAAGCAAATAGAGAATGAAAACAAAGAACGAAATAAGCAAATAGAGAAAGAAAATAAAGAAAGAGAAAAACAAATGGAAAAAGAAAATGATAAAAAGGAACAGCATATAGAAAAAGAAGGAATAGAAAAACAAAAAGAAATTAAAAAAGAAAATAAACAAATTGAAAAGCAAAAAATAAAGGAAGAAAAACAAAATCAAAAACAAAATCATCAAGATAATGACGATTAACGTAAGTTGAGATGAAAAAAAGTGCCGCATGAGGCACTTTTTTTCATTTATTTATTATTAATACCATTCATTTGTGCTTGCGCTTGCTTAACTAATCTCTTTGTAATTTCTCCGCCTACTGAACCATTGGCACGAGAGACAGTATCAGAACCTAAATGGACACCAAACTCTTGGGCAATTTCATATTTAACTTGATCTAGATATTGCTCTATTCCAGGAACTAATAGCTTATTTGTGCTATTTGCCATTTTTTTCATCTCCAATCAATTTTATAACAGAGGATATTTTTCTCTGTAAATGTAGTATGATTAAAAATGGCCATTTAATAAGTGGAAATATTTTTCCTTAAGCAGCATTTTTAACATATGCTTAACGAAAAAAAGCTTATATGTCTTTCATAAAGTAGAGATTTTCATTATGATAGAGGATATGAAAAAAATGAAGGGAATTGTAATTCATGTGGAGAAAGGTAAGAGTCAGATTAGGTAAATTATCTCCGGCTCAAGTAATTACAAGTTATTATTTACTTGCAGTAACGGTTTCAGTATTGCTTTTAAGCATACCTTACGTACATAAGCCAGGAGTGGAAATTGATTTTATTGATACTGTATTTACTGCTGTTAGCGCTGTGAGTGTTACAGGTTTGACAGTAGTTGATATATCACAAACATATAGTATATTTGGTTATTTTGTTATTATGGCCATATTGCAATTTGGTGGTCTTGGAATTATGGCGCTTGGTACCTTTTTTTGGATGTTATTTGGCAGAAAAATTGGCCTGAGAAGCCGCCGTCTAATTATGGCTGATCATAATCAAATCACATTATCCGGACTAGTTCATTTGATTAGAGAAATTATTAAAATTATGCTGCTTATTGAGTTGGTTGGTGCACTCATCTTAGGTTTTCATTTTTTGAAATATTATCCAACATGGGAAGAAGCATTTCTTCATGGATTATTTGCTTCTGTTAGTGCGACAACAAACGCTGGAATGGATATTAGAGGAGCATCCCTTGTTCCATTTGCTGGTGATTATTTTGTCCAATTAATTAATATTATATTAATCATACTAGGAGCTATTGGTTTCCCTGTCTTAATTGAAGTTAAGGAATATTTATTTAGAAAGAAAACTGATATGGAGGAAGTCCAATTTCGCTTTTCTTTGTTTACAAAAATAACAACCATCACATATGCTGGTCTCCTTATCTTAGGGACAGTGCTAATTTTGATATTAGAATTTCAGCATTATTTTAAAGGAATGACATGGCATAAAAGCTTTTTCTACGCATTTTTTCAATCAGCATCAACAAGAAGTGCTGGACTTTCAACTATGGATATCAGTGAATTTTCAATGCCAACATTATTGGTTTTGAGTATTCTCATGTTTATCGGTGCCTCTCCAAGTTCTGTAGGAGGTGGTATTCGTACAACAACTTTTGCTTTAAACATATTATTTATTTATCACTTTGCTAAAGGAAATCGTGATATCAAAATTTTTAATAGAGAGCTTCATCAAGATGATATTTTAAAATCATTAGCTATTACGCTTTTGGCTATCGTGATGTGTTTTACCTCTGTAGTCCTATTATGCATTTCTGACGGTCAGCATGATCTTATTGCCATAGTCCTTGAGGTTTGCTCTGCTTTTGGTACTACAGGCTTATCAATGGGGATCACACCAGATCTTAGTGTTTTTGGAAAATGTATATTAATGATTTTGATGTTTATCGGCAGAATCGGATTAACTTCCTTCTTGTTTATTATTGGAGGAAAAGAAAAGAAAGCAAATTATCATTATCCAAAAGAACGAGTGATTACAGGATAAGTATTACGATACAATAGTTTTTATTAATGAAATCATAATATCAAAAAATCCGGGATCGAAGTGGCGATTCCGGATTTTTTGATTAGAACTTCCATCAATTCTAATTTCTAACCTCTAATTTTTGAAAAATGCTTCTTAATCAGTTCCTTTACTAACATCATGTGTAGGGTGCATAAAAGGGCTTGCTTGTGGACGTTTTTTTTGTTCCAATAATTCTTTGTTCTCAGTTGTATTCCAGCCAATATCATTAGTCGGATGCACCCATTCATCACCTGACATAATGGATGGATCAGTTTCATCACTCCAATTTTCCAATGGGGAATTTTCAGAAGCGTAGAAGCTGTCACCAATTACGACTCCTTGAGAGTTTTCGAAAGGTGGCTTCATTTGAATACCTGTTCCCTTGAAGCTTGGAGCTTCAATTTGATGTGGAAGGGTTTCATCTATTCCTAATTTTGTTAACTTAACTTCCTTTTTCTTTTTCAAATGTGTTCCTTCCTTTCTATGTGGCTTGTCAAAATATACTACTAGGTTTTGTTTTAAGACTCATTTTATGAGTATGATCAATTTAAATTTTTAGGAAGAGTAATGAATGAATAAATAATGCTAGTGGGTAGAAAATAAGATGGAATCATTTCTTTAGGAGGATGCAAAAAATGGCTAAGAGAAAAGCCCAATTTGATGCAGTAGAAAAATATACAAAAACCCCGAAGAAGAATTTACAGGAAACGGAATTCTCTGCAGAATTTAGTCAAGGAGAAAATCCGATGAAAGGGGCAAACCGTAATTCTAAGCAGGGAAGAAAGGGGAGATCTAAATGAAAAAAAATAAAAACATGAAGGCAAAAGAAACGGCAAATCTTGAAATAGGAATGGAATTTGGAGACATAAATGCGAGTAAGCAATACGAGGTTCCATTTATGAATGAGGATAAAGGAAAGAGGAAGAATAAAAAATAAAAAAACCGGCTTCTTTGCCGGTTTTATTTATTCACTCCATTTGTCATCTGCCGAGAAAATAGCTGTTTTTTCATTTGAGGGATCAAAATAGATTAGGATGGTTGTATCCTTTTTTTCGATCTCTCCGGTAGTCAGGTATTTATCCAAATTAAATGAAAGCTTTTCAATTAATGTGTGTTTGTATAATTCCTTTTCATTAAGCTCTAGTTTTAGAAACTCAGGACCCAATCGTGAAGGGTTTTTTAAGATATTCTGATAGATAGAAGACCTTTGTGATTTTTCATAACTAGAAGAGGATCCCCACCATGGCTTTCTTGGCTTATATTTTTGCCTAGAAAGATAATCATACTTCATTAGTCCTTCAGCAATATTTAAGCTGGCAATATTTTTATCTTGAAGAAATTCATAAAGGCGTTTGAATAGATCCTCTAATTGGTGGCCAATTCTTGACCAGCCTTTTTCTTCCCAAAAGCTGCCGAAATCCTGAAAGAAATCAAATGGAGATGGGAATGTTTCTGTTACAAGATATTCGATGGTAAAATCCATTCGATGATCATTCCAATATTTTTCTAGAACATCCTCAACTTGTTTTATACGGATAATATCATCGAATGAAAGTACATTATTCCCCAGCATTTCGTATGGTGAATGGTCCATATAAATGTATTTATGTTGTTCAGCCCGTAAGCGAAGTCCTGTTCCTCTCAAAAGCTTTAGGAAGCCAAGCTGCAGCTCTTCAGGTCTCATAGCAAATACATCATTGAATGTCTTTCTAAAGGAATGATAATCTTCTTCAGGAAGTCCAGCGATTAGATCGAGATGCTGATCGATTTTCCCTCCATTTTTCACCATTGTGACTGTTCGAGTAAGCTTTTCGAAGTTCTGTTTTCTCATTACCAGCTCATTCGTGTAATCATTTGTAGATTGAACTCCAATTTCGAATCGGAATAAGCCAGCAGGGGCTTCATTATTTAAAAACTCAATAACCTCTGGCCGCATAATATCAGCGGTAATCTCAAATTGGAATACAGTACCTGGCAAATGTTCATCAATAAGAAATTGAAACATTTCCATGGCATAGCTTCTGCTAATATTAAATGTACGGTCGACAAACTTAATGGTTTTCGCTCCATTTTGCATTAAATAGCGAATATCCTCTTTAATTTTTTCCCGATCAAAGTATCGGACGCCTACTTCAATAGATGAAAGGCAGAACTGGCAGCTAAAAGGGCAGCCGCGGCTAGTCTCGATATAAGTAACCCGCTTTGAAAGGTGAGGAATATCCTCTTCAAATCTGAAAGGAGAAGGCAGCTCACGAAGATCCAGCTTGTTGCGCTGAGGATTTATTTTTATTTGGCTATCTTCGCGAAAAGCAATGCCATGAACATTTTCCAGCTTTAATTCTCCGCTAAGCTCAGTAAGCAATTGCTTGAATGTTTCTTCCCCTTCGCCAATAACAATAAAGTCAAAATCTTTGACCTTTTCCATCCATTCTAAAACATCGTAAGATACCTCAGGTCCTCCTACTATGATTTGGATAGCTGGGTTTATCTTTTTGATCATATTGATCACTTTAATCGTTTCTTCCATATTCCAGATATAACAGCTAAAACCAATCACATCAGGCTTTTTTTGTATTAAATCTGTCACAATATTCATAACAGGATCTTTAATCGTATATTCGGTAAGTTCAATATCAAAATCTGGCTTGGCATAAGCTTTTAAATAACGAATCGCAATATTTGTATGAATATATTTAGCATTCAATGTCGAGCAAATAATCTTCATTTTTGAAACTCCTTTAAGAGTAATGAAACAACAACATACTATTATAACGTATTGTTGACCAAATTGATAGAAGAGAAACCATGCAACACGATGCAAAACAAAGTGAAATCTTCCTTTAATTGATTATTAAGAAAAATTAGAATAAAATAAAGAATATTCAAAAATATCAACGAGAAGAAATTTATATAGGGAGAAGGTTGCCATATGAAAGTAAGCCTATTTGCTACGTGTTTAGTCGATATGTTCCAAAGTAAGGTTGGAAAAGCAACTGTGGAAGTATTAGAACGGCTTGGATGCGAGATTGATTTTCCAGAATCACAGGTTTGCTGTGGCCAGCCTAGCTTTAATAGCGGCTATGTAAAGGAATCAATGGAAGCGATGAAGAGAATGATTGAGGCTTTCAAAGATTCAGAGTATGTCGTTGCACCATCAGGATCGTGCGCTTATATGTTACATGAATATCCCCAAATTTTCAAAGGAGACCCGATATGGGAACAAAAGGCGAAGGCACTTTCAGAAAAAACATATGAATTAACACAATTTATCGTTGATGTCATGAAAGTTGAAGATGTTGGAGCACGATTAGAAGGGAGAGCTACCTTCCATACCTCCTGTCATATGACGAGATTATTAGGGGTGAAAGAGGCACCAATGAAACTATTAAGTCATGTAGAAGGGCTTGAATTCACTGAACTGCCTGGTAAGCATTATTGCTGTGGGTTTGGAGGAACATTCTCTGTGAAAATGGCACAAATATCTGAGCAAATGGTAGATGAAAAGGTTCATCATGTAGAAGAAACGAAGGCCGATTTCTTAATAGGTGCTGATGGAGGTTGCCTAATGAACATTGGGGGACGTATCGATCGGAAAGAAAAACCTATTAAAGTAATGCATATTGCTGAAGTGCTAAATAGCCGTTAAGAAGGATGAAAACTAAATTTTTTCATAAAGGGGGTCAAAATGGTGGCTATGAAAATAGGCAATGATCATTTTAATGAGAGAGTCGATGCTGGAATTAACAATGCCTTTATGAGAGGAGCTGTTTCTTTAGGTCAAGAAAGGCTTCAAACTAGGCGGCTTTTGGCTGCTGAGGAGCTAGGAAACTGGGAGGAATGGCGCTCACTTGGAGAAGAAATCAGGCAGCATGTTCTTGATAACTTAGATTTCTATTTATTTCAGTTAAGTGAGAATGTGACGAATAGAGGTGGACATGTATTTTTTGCGGAAACAACAGAAGAAGCAAGACAATATATTCGAGATGTTATTGAAAAGAAAAACGCGCACAAGATCGTGAAATCAAAGTCAATGGTTACCGAAGAAATTCATTTAAATGCCTGCCTAGAGGAAATAGGTTGTGAAGTGATAGAAACCGATTTAGGAGAATACATTTTACAGCTTGATGATCATGATCCACCTTCCCATATAGTTGCCCCTGCAATTCATAAGAATAAAGAGCAAATTAGGGATGTTTTCTCAAAAAAATTAAGCTATGAAAAAACAGAGAAACCAGAAGAATTAGCAGCACATGCCCGGAAAATGCTTCGGAAGGAGTTTTTGGCAGCTGATGTAGGGATTACAGGCTGCAATTTTGCAGTAGCGGAAACAGGTTCAATTACATTAGTAACAAATGAAGGGAATGCAGATCTTGTGACAGCTCTGCCGAAAACGCAAATTACTGTTATGGGGATGGAAAGACTTGTTCCAACATTTGAGGAAATGGAAGTTCTCGTAAGCTTATTAACAAGGAGTGCGGTTGGTCAAAAGCTTACAAGCTATATCACAGTTTTGACTGGACCTAGGTGTGAAGGGGAAATAGATGGTCCTGAAGATTTTCATCTAGTAATCGTGGATAATGGACGGTCTAAAATACTTGGTGGTGAATTTCATTCCATTCTGCAATGCATTCGATGTGCAGCTTGTGTGAATGTTTGTCCAGTATACCGTCATGTTGGCGGACATTCTTATGGATCTATTTACTCTGGGCCTATCGGAGCGGTGTTATCTCCATTATTAGGAGGGTATGAAGATTATAAGGAGCTACCTTATGCCTCGACATTATGTGGCGCCTGTACAGAGGCATGCCCTGTGAAAATTCCATTACACGAGCTACTTCATAAACACCGACAAGTAATCGTCGAGCGGGAGGGAAAAGCGCCAATCTCAGAAAAAATGGCTATGAAAGCCTTTGGCCTTGGGGCAGCATCAGCATCAATATATAAAATTGGATCAAAGCTTGCACCAACTGCGATGAATCCCTTTACTGTTGGAGATAAAATTTCTAAAGGACCAGGTCCGCTAAAGGCTTGGACGGAAATTCGCGACTTTCCAGCGCCAAATAAAGAAAGATTTCGAGACTGGTTTAATAATCGCGATAAAGGGGGGAAATAAGCAGTGAGTGGGGAAGTTCAAAACAGAGATGTATTCCTTCATAAAATTGCTCAACGTTTAGGGAGAAATCAAGTGGCTAAAGCTGTAGAAAGGCCAATATGGAGCTTTCATCCACAGGATACAGTCTTAAAGGGTGCAAGCACAGATGAATTACTTGAGGTACTAATAAAGCAATGTAAAAGCATTCACACAGACATTTTTGTTACCAATAAAACAGGGTTATCAGAAGTATTAAATAATATTGTAATTGAGTTTGGCGGAGGATCGATTGTAAGAGGGAAGGACCCTCGATTTGAAGAATATGGACTTTCACCTCTTTTTAATCAAATTTGGCCGAATGAAAATATCGACATTTATGAGTGGGACTCCACTAAAGATGATGTGAATATCAAAAATGCAGAGAAGGCAAGCATAGGGATAACTATTAGTGACATTACTTTAGCCGAATCAGGAACATCAGTCCTTTTCAGTAGTAAGGATAGAGGAAGAAGCATTAATTTCTTACCTTTAGCGTCAGTTATAATTATTCCAAAAAGCTCTACTGTCCCTCGTATGACTCAGGCAGCTAGACTCATAAGGGACAAAATAAAAAAAGGTGAGCATCTTTCCTCCTGCATAAATTTCATTACAGGTCCAAGCAACTCGGCAGATATTGAAATGAACTTAGTTGTCGGAGTACATGGGCCAGTGAAAGCTGCTTATGTCGTTGTAGAGGATGTATAAAGTAATTTAAATAAAAAAGTAGATTAAGAATCTACTTGGAAAATAGAGTTATGGCTAAACTTTATATTCGTAATAAGGCTCTTCTTGTTCAGTATCTTCAAACCATTTTGTCCCTTTATATGTAAAACCGATTTTTTCTAGTATTTTTAATGAACCTTTATTTTGAGGATCAGCAGATGCGGTAATCAAGCGAACTTTACCATGGTTTTTGGCAAGAACTAAACAAGCATTTGCTGCTTCTGTGGCAAAACCCTTTCCCCAAGATTTCTTACTAAAATGATAAATTAATTCAACATTGTCTAAAGGACCTGTGATGTTAAAACCTGCAGCCCCAATAATTTCATTAGCTTCTTTGTCTAATACAGCATATACAGAAAGAGCGTTTGCATAATGGCATTTGCGATAGCCATTCATTACTTGAAGTAAAACATTATGTGGGGAAGATCCATTACATAGGGTCATAACTTCTTCATCACCCCAAAACTCTTTAACGGAATCCAGATGAATGTCATCAAAAACACATAAACATAGACGTTTAGTTTCATATATTATTTCCATTCATTCACCTACTCATAAATAATAGTCATTTTAAATATATCCCAAAATATAACAAGAATACAATGGGGATTTTTTGTGTAGACCATGTTTATTAGACTGAGGATTTGAAAAAAGAAAAAAAGAAGCTGGACTTGAATGGGCTTCTTTGTCCAGAGAAGATTTGTGTGCGGCAATATATGAGTTGAAGGTATTTACTTTATTTTTGAAAAGGTGTTTTTTTATTCTTTTTACATGTTGAATTAGTAATTCCAAAATATGAACCAATAAAAATAGCTATCCAAACGACTAATTCCATATAATCAACTCCAAAATTTTTATTAATAATATATTCAAAAAGATAATAAAAGATTTATACATTTGACTCAAACTTTGAAGGAAAGGTGGTGAAATTAAAAAAGTCATCTATGAATATAAACACTAGTACCAACCGGAACTTTAGAAGATAAATCTAGAACATCTTGATTAAACATTCTAATACATCCATGTGAGACATCCTTTCCAATTGATGCTGGGTTATTTGTTCCGTGTATACCGTAATGAGGTTGTGACAATCCCATCCACAGCACACCAAATGGTCCGCCGGGATTAGGTTGTTTATTGATGATTTTGTATGTCCCTGAAGGTGTTGGTGATAGTATTTTTCCTACTGCAATGGGGTAAGTTTTTATTAGCCTATTTCCATCAAAAAGCTTTAATTGATGTTTTGAAGTAGATACGTCAATCCATCTCGCCATGAAGATCAACTCCATATTTTTGATCATTGTATGATGAATACTGGCAATTGTTAATGACAGGGATTGATAATATAGTTGGTGCATGATTGGACAAATTATTGTAATAAATACTTAGAAAAACTCATCGAAAAGGATGAGAACAAAGACTTTTTTACGAATTCTTAAATAAAGAGCTGGTGGGTAAATCTAAAGAGTTTTGCAAATAGAAAAAGACCCTTACTCAATGAGTAAGGGCTTTTAAGCTTCAAATGCAAATAGCTTAAGTTCTTCAGAATCATTAGGGAGCTGAATCAGTCGTTCAAACTGTAATCCCACTTTTTCAAGCAGTTTGGCAGAAGCGTGATTGTCTTGAGCGGTGATCGCCACAATGCGATTTAACCCCAGAGTATCTTTTGCATATGCCATTACAGAAGAGGCTGCTTCATAGGCATATCCTTTTCCCCAATACTTTGGCAGAAAGGCATATCCAAGATCGACATCTTCCAATGTATCTCTTTTTACAAGACCACAGATTCCAATCGGAACATGATCTTCCTTTCGCTCCACCAAATAGAAACAGAATCCGAATTGTTCATACGAGCGAACCGCTCCATTCAAAATATAAGCCCGTGCGTCTTCAAGAGTTCTCACACCGCGATCGCCTATAAATTGCAGCCATGAGGGGTCATTTAAAAGCTCTAAAATAAATGCTGCATCATCAGTTGTTTGTAAGCGTAGGATAAGTCTTTCAGTTTCAAGAATTTTCAAAGGAAATCCACCAGCCTTTCAGGATTTTATTATTGCTAGAAATCCTATTTTTCATATGCTTCATTTTATCTTAAACTTTAAGGATAGTGAAGTACTTTCAGGAAGGTTATCAAAGCGTCAGTCTTGTACGTTGTTTATTGTTGGGGAATTGAAAGAAGCTAAGGTGGTATGGAGATACATAGGACAAGGAAACAGATTTTGTATTTAGTTTCATAAAAAAAGACCTATTTTTTAGGTCCAATGCTTGAAGAATTTTGTTTTTTAAGAATATGAAAAATTAATTCCAGTTGGCAAGCAATGATAGCAAGAATTCCAAAAATCGCTCCTATTAGAATACCAGGCAGTCCAAAAAGAAATAAACCCAATAGTACACCTGAAATTAAACAAATTAAATAGAGCATTATGTCACCTCAATACTATCCTAACTTAAATAGTAAATATTGGATAGCATTAAATGTAAATTATTGGTGGAGTAATAATGTTCAATTGAATTATTATGTTTCTCCAAAAATATGACTTACAGGCGGGTTCGTGGAGTTATTAGGAGAAATTAACAAAATTGTTGCAGGAATTTGCTTAAATCTCCCGAATTATGTATGTAAAAAGGAGATGAGGCAATGGAGCAAGTTATTGAAAAATGGATTTGCTCGAATTGCAGCATAGAGATAACAGATGAGAATGAATTTATAGATAATAACGGTGTTTGTGATGAATGTTATAGTATCCCAATAAAGAAGAAACTTAAATTAATCATTTGATGGAACATGTCTTCTTTTATCGAATAGTAAGGTGGAAGGAGATCTTTTCGTGATTAAAAAATGCATACTGATTTTAATATTATTTACGTTTTTACCTGTTTCCGTAATAAGTAATTAGCATCCATCGGGGTGCTTTTTCTTTTGCCCAAAACAACTCAAATATCGGAGGTGGCAGGTGATGTAGATAGGAACATTTGTTTCGGAATTAAAAAAGTCGCCAATCCTTATTTACCAAGGAATTGACGACTTTCTATTTTGACGTCCCAGATAGGAATCGAACCTACGACCTACAGCTTAGGAGGCTGTCGCTCTATCCTACTGAGCTACTGGGACATTACATTAGATTTTCATTATAAACCCAATTTTCCAGTGCAGTCAATTGTTTCGAATGAAAAGGGGCGAACGGACATGCCAATCGCCCTTAGCTTTAGTTTAATAGCTTTTTTCTATAATACTTAAAAATAGTAGCTGCTCTTCTCTGCAAATTTTTGAGCTTTGATGTACTTAATTCGATTAACGGCTGTGCAAATGGAATGGTCATTTTGCTCGATAATAGCAAGGTGAGAACTAAAGAGATTCCTGCTAGCAAAAGAAAGTTTTTTGGCTCAGTAAAATAGTTTTGTATATTGCTTTCCCTAAAAAGACGTACAAAGAACCCATGAAGTAAATAAACATAAAGAGTATTCTTACCTACAGTTGTAAAGAAATATTGTTTCCTTGGAACAAGAGAGAAAAAACTAAAGACCATTATTAGGCTTAATATATAGAAGGCAAGCCGTGCAAAAACTGCCGCAATGGAATCTACCCCCATCTCTGAATAGGGTTTCGATCCAAGGAGCCATTCATGATTCATATCCGGAAATAAATAAAAACCAGTAAAAACGATAATAAAAATGGATATTGAAGCAATCTTTGCTTTAGGTAACACGATTAAAGAAAAATGCTCTTTCTTTAAATAGTAGCCAATTAAAAAAAGCGGGAAAAACACAAAAGTTCTTGATAAGCTTAAAAATTCAGTAATCCAATCAGCATATCCAACAATTAATCCAATAGCAAAAGCGACAATGATTGAGATGATGGGCTTTATTTTTGTAAATAGAATAAGCATTATATTCCAGGAAAATAAACTAATCAAAAACCATAAGGACCAATGTGGTGTTAGTGGATCAACCTCAATAGACGACTCATTGTATAGAAAATAATAAAAAAATGAATATATAACCTGAAATATGATATAAGGAAGGATTAACTTTTTCGATATTTTCGCTATATAACCTTGCTTATTAAAGCCTTTAGCAAAAAAGCCTGATATTAAAATAAATGCAGGCATATGAAAGGTGTAAATCAGCTTATATAATGTATAAACAGTCTCATTTTCTGAAATATAAGACCGTAGAAAATGTCCAAATACAACTAAAAAAATTAAAATAAATTTTGCGTTATCAAAATAATATTCACGCTTTTGCATGTCTTCCTCCTCTTTTTAGACCCCCTAAAAAGATTTTTTTATTATACACCCACCCTATCATGAATAAAACCAATAAATACATGTGAATGAAAGGATGAATTTCCAAAAAAAGCAATTAGTATACTTTATCTTACTGTTATAATACATAAAAACATCTGTTATATAATTGTGTATGCGTTTTCAGAGTTTATTTAATTGGGTTTTAGAAAGAAATATAATTCTGTTCCAATCATAAATGATGAAATGTTTGACTTTTGTCACAGCAGTTAATAAACCTTTCAAATACAATAACTTTTAGGGGGAATGTAAACACAATTAGAAAGCTTTTTTCAAATTAGCAAAAGACATGAAGAATATTGGGAGGGTGAATATGTCAATTTTACCTAAGAAAAATGAACTTGGATTTTTTGAAATTAGACTGGAGTCAATTGGTGGACTAGGTGCCAATTTGGCTGGGAAAATGCTGGCGGAAGCTGGTGTATTAGGGCTTGGCCTAAACGGATCAAACTTTTCTTCCTATGGATCTGAAAAAAAAGGTTCTCCTGTGAAAAGCTTTATCCGCTTTTGTGATAATGATGTAGAAATACGCGCACATAGCCCAATCGAGCAGCCTCATGTGATCGGTGTTTTTCACGAAGCATTATATAAAACTGTCGATGTAGTTAGCGGCCTTATGCCGGATGGAATTCTATTAGTCAATTCAATTAGGAGTTTTGATGATATTAAAAAAGATTTGAAATTAGAATATGGCACGTTAGCAATCGTTGATGCATTGCAAATTGCTGTCGAAGAGAAAACAAAAGTAAATACAGCTATGCTCGGGGCGTTATTCCGGATTTGTGACTTCCTTGACCCAGAATCAATGAAGAATGTAATCCGCAGCACATTTGAAAAGAAATATCCACATCTAGTAGAACCAAATATTAGAACCTTTGAACGTGGATATAACGAAGTTCAATTTAAAACATATGAAACACCTGAAGATGCCATTGGAAAGGAATTTTCGCGTCCATTGCCACTACTAGGATATGAAACCCAGGAAATTGGCGGCGTTATTACTGCTCAGGCAAATAGCATTTTGAAGGATCTTAGCGGTTCGAGACAAGGGTTTCTTCCTAAGTTCGAACAAGAACAATGTATTAACTGTGCAGCATGTGATACCGTTTGTCCAGATTATTGTTTTGTATGGGAAGAAGGAGAAGACAAACGGGGAAGAAAGCAAATGTTCCTAAAAGGAATAGATTATCAATACTGCAAAGGCTGTTTGAAGTGTGTTGAAGCTTGTCCAACGGCTGCATTAAGTGAATTGCGAGAATCCATTGGCTATGCTGAATCACACTGGGTCAAACAAAGCTTTCCTTATATAGTAGGAGGTATTTCATAATGGCAATGGTGGAAGAAGAACTAAAAGTATTAAAAAGCGCAGAGCAGCTGACAACTTTTGAAAGCGGCAACGAAATGGCGGCAATGGCTGCTGCACAAATAAATTATCATATCATGGGCTATTTCCCTATAACGCCTTCAACAGAAGTTGCTCAATATTTAGATCAAATGAAAGCAAGAGGAGAACATAATATTAAGTTAATCCCAGCAGATGGGGAACACGGATCTGCAGGAATTTGTTATGGTGCTGCTGCAACTGGTGCAAGGGTCTTTAATGCAACGAGTGCAAATGGACTCATGTACATGATTGAGCAGCTTCCCGTTCAATCTGGAACACGTTTCCCAATGGTCATGAACCTAGTTACCCGTTCTATCAGTGGACCATTAGATATTCGTGGAGATCATTCTGATTTGTATTTTGCATTAAATACCGGTTGGGTTATATTGACAGCACGAACACCGCAAGCCGTGTATGACATGAATATTATGGCGTTGAAAATTGCGGAGCATGCAAAAGTTCGATTGCCTGTAATGGTTGCTTATGATGGCTTCTTTACATCTCATCAAAAAAGAAAGGTAAAATATTTCAAGGATCGTGAAATTGTTCAGCAATTTGTTGGTGAATGTCCGACTGATTATCATTTTGCAAGGGACCCGAAAAGGCCTGTAACAATAGGCGCACATATGAATGGCGAAGATTTAATAAATAATCATTACCAACAATCAGAAGCGATGTATGCTGCAGGTGAAGTCTTTAAGGAAGTAGCAGCGGAATACTCGAAAATTTCTGGCCGTGAATATCCTGTACTTGATCTATATAAAATGGAAGATGCTGAGGTTGCTTTATTCTTATTGAATTCTGCTGCAGAAACAGCTAAGGATGTCGTGGACCAACTTAGAGAACAAGGGATAAAAGCTGGTGTCATTAGTCCAAATATAATCCGGCCATTCCCTGCTCAAGAAATCCGTGAAGCATTAAAGAATGTAAATGCATTGCTTATTGGTGAAAGAGCAGATTCTTATGGTGGAAACGGCCCAAATCTAACTCATGAAGTAAAGTCGGTATTACAAGATGATAAAGAGAATAAAACAATCGTTTTGAGCAGAGTGTTTGGTCTTGGCGGGAAGGACTTTTATGCAGATGATGCAGAACATTTCTTTCACGAAGCAATAGATGCAATGAAAAAAGGATATGCAAATAGGCCATTTGATTATTATGGTCATGTGCCGGGAAACAAAGATCAGGCATTGAAGCCCGTCATTTCTCCCCAGCATGGAGATGTATATAATTCTGGCTTAATCCATGTAGAGAAGGATCCGGAAACAAAAAAATTAAAGGTGAAGATTCCACCATTGCGTTCCCTAACTACAAAACCAAAGCGTTTAGCTTCTGGACATGGAGCATGCCCTGGGTGTGGTATTTTTACTGGGCTTGAGTTATTTTTTAAAGGAATTGAAGGAGATGTCGTTATACTATTCCAAACTGGATGTGCATATGTAACAACTACTTCATATCCTTATTCCTCACATAAACAAACAATGATTCATAATTTGTTCCAAAATGGAGCTGCTACACTATCTGGAACAGTTGAAGCCTTTTTTGAATTAAAGGAACGTGGAGAAATCGATGTCTCTGACGATGCTACATTTGTTATGATCACAGGCGACGGTGGAATGGATATCGGTATGGGCTCAAGTATAGGAACGGCTTTAAGGAATCACAAACTAATTATGCTTGAGTATGATAATGAAGGATATATGAATACAGGGTCACAATTGTCCTATTCTACTCCAAAAGGTCATATGACTAGTACTAGTAATGTTGGACGTGCGCAAAAGGGAAAATCATTTCATCATAAGGATACTGCACAAATAATGGCTTCAACGAATATTCCGTACGTTTTTACTGGAGCAGAGGCTTTCCCACAGGATTTAATAAAAAAAGCTGCGAAAGCGCAGTGGTATGCACATAATGTAGGAACAGTATATGGGAAGATTCTTATTACCTGTCCATTAAACTGGAAATCAGAGGATCGGTATGGTGAGAAAATTATTGAGGCTGCTGTAAATACATGCTTCTTCCCACTCTACGAGGTTGAGGAAGGTTTAACAACGATCACTTATAATCCAGTTGAGAAAAAGAAGAAAGTCGCACTGCCTGAATGGCTGAAATATATGGGGAAGACAAAACATTTGTTAAAAGAAGAAAATCGTGAAATGCTTACAGAATTAGAAGAAGAAATCGAAAATCGTTGGCAGCGTCTGCTTGCCAAGCATGAGAATCCATATTTGTAAGTAAATTTCTTTCATTTTTCTTAGAGTATGATTAAATAATGTTTCATTTTTTTAAAAGAGCAAAGTGCAATATTTGTACTTTGCTCTTTTTTATTTTATTAGGCAGTTTTAAAGTTTAGTGATGATAATGCTATTTTGTTGTTGATTGGAGCGGAAGGCGCGAGACTCCTGCAGCGGAAATCAACAGGGAATATTATCATAGCCTTTTATTAAAAAATGGATATAAATATATTATTTATTATAATTTTCCCACAAATGAAAACTATTCCTTCAAAAGTTAAATAATTTGCATTATAATAAAATAATGCAATAGTAAAAATGTTTTATATTTTACATAACTTTTGGCTTATTATTAGGCAACTATGGTTGGACAAAGGAGGCGTACCTAGTATGAAAGGGGTAAAAAAAACACGATTTAAAAAGGTAGGTAAAAAGAAAAAGGACAAACCAAAAAAGGAAAATAGATTAGTAAATTTTTTCGCTAATATTCCTGTATGGAAGAAATTAAAGCTTGGTCAAAAATACGGAGTCGCATTATTTGTAACGATTGGACTCTTTACTATGTCTACCTTGATTACATTTGTACTATTAACGATTGCTAATTCCAAAATGGAAACAGTTGAGGATACCGGTGAAAAGGCCATCATGATCTCAGAAGCAACTGCTATTTTTCATCAAAAAGGAAGTGCTATTGGGAACTATATTATAGATTCAAATCCAAAGCATTTAAGGACTTATGATGAATTATCTAAGGAATTTAATCAATTAAAGAAAAGTATTCAACCTACCTTATCAACTTCAGAAACGAAAAAATTATTTTCTGAGATTATTAAAAATGATAAAGAAATTACTAATCTGTTTCATTTTACGATCAAGACTAATGTTAAGCTTCAGCATGAAAGAGAATACCGGCTTGGGAAATTGAAAGCAGATAAAATTATTTCGGAAACTGTCGATAAGCTAGAAAGCTTAAGTGATATGTTGATAAAAGAGCAAAGAAGTGCAGTAAATTCAGCTAAATCAGAAATAACTCTTACATTAGTTGTACTTGTCATATCTATAGTCATTTCGGCTGCATTAGGTATTGCTAGTATTCTAGTCATTGGGAAAATCATTTCAAACAAACTTGGGCAAATAGTACATCTTTCAAATGAAGTTGCAATAGGAAATTTAAGTGTCGAATCAGTCAAATATGAGGGTACAGACGAAATTGCTGAATTAAGCAAGGCAACGAATGCAATGAAAGAAAGACTTCAGGCTATGATTCAGGAAATTTCTGCTGTTTCTAGTTTTGTAACGGAAAAGAGTGGAGAATTAAATAATGCTGCAAATGAAGTGAGTGCTGCAAGTCAGCAAGGAGCTTCAACTATGCAAGAGCTTTCAGTAGGAGCAACTGAACAGGCGGATTCGACCACAGGGTTAGCTAGTATGATGGACGATTACTTAGTAAAGGTCCAAAAAGCAACCGAAAGCGGATTTATGATTAAAAACACCTCAAATGAAGTATTAACCATGACAAAAAATGGTGTATCTCTGATGAGAGAATCTCAAGAGCAAATGACTATAATAAATGAAATTATGCAAACATCCGTTGATCGAGTGAATGGCCTAGATGAACAGACAAAGCTAATTTCTAAGCTGGTTCAAGTCATTCACGATATCGCAAATCAAACGAATTTGCTTGCTTTGAATGCAGCCATTGAGGCAGCAAGAGCAGGTGAACATGGCAGAGGATTTGCAGTTGTAGCGGATGAAGTAAGAAAGCTAGCTGAGCAAGTATCTCATTCTGTTGCTGATATTACGACTATTGTGAAAGGCATCCAAAATGAATCGAATAATGTGGTTGCCTCTTTAAAAGAAGGCTATACTCAAGTGGAAAAAGGAACAGACCAAATTCAATCAACCAGTGAAACATTTAATAAAATATATCAAGCTATTAATTTGATGACGGATAATGTGAATGAAATATCATTAAATCTAGAAAAGGTTTCTGAAGGTTCCTCACTTATGAATCAGTCGATTGAAATTATTGCCTCTATTTCAGAGGAGTCAGCTGCTGGCATCGAGCAAACGAGTGCAAGTATGTCGCAAACCAACATTTCAATAGAAGAAATCTCTGAAAATGCCCAATCCTTATCAGTACAAGCTGACAAATTAAATGAAATGATTTCTAAATTTAAACTGTAATTATTTTTTAGCTTAGGTGTCCTTTGAAATATGAGGGACACCTTTTCGTTATCTTTTCATTCTATATGAACGAATAAATATGAAAGGACGACGATTTATTATTTTCCTTTTCTAGAAAGGAAATCCAATTATTTTGTAGAATTATGTATAGTGTAAATCCCAATAGGGAGGGTATAGAGAAGTGACTTTTAATAAGAAACTCAACAGGTATGATGCAGATGATCTTGAAAAAAAATCTATATACAAGAGCAATTCAAACTTTCTAAATGGTGAACTTATTGAAGGGATTTTTTTTAATGCAGCAGATGGAATGGTCATATTTGATGAATCGGGAAGGATTCTTGAAGTAAATCCCTCTTTTTGTACAAGTGTGCATAGGAATCGACACGACTTGATTGGATTAACATTGGAAAAGTTAGTGCCATTTGAAATGCATTTTAAGTTAGATATGCAAGCAAAAATATTAAAAGAAAAAAACAGCGTAAGGGGAGTTCTTCCGATTTTAGTTAAGGATAGCCTCTCTTATTTTGAGTTCACAACAAGTACTTTACAAAAGGATACCCTTTTTTTATCTATTTTTCGAGATATAACAGAAAAGAGGAAGTTAGAGCAAAAAGTAAGAAAAAATGAGGAGTTGTATAAGGATTTATTCGCTGAGGCTCTCGATGGAATTATTTTTTGGACAGAGAAAGGGAAAATTGTTAATGCAAATGAGTCGGCCTGCAAGATTTTTGAAAGCAGCTACGACGACCTTGTATCGAAAAATATCAATGATTATATCTATTCTAAAGATGATAAATTTAAGAAAATGTATAAAAATCTTTTTGAATGTGGAGCGATTAGAGACGAACTTGTGTTTCTTATGCCAAATGGTCAAAAAAAGTCTTTAGAATTTACTACAAAGTTACATGCAGTAGAAGGATATCATTTGACCATTTTACGGAATGTTAGTGACACTCGCAGAATGGAAAAAGAGCTAAGGGAAAGTGAATTAAAATTTCGTAAAGTGTTTGAAGGAGCCATAGAGGGGATCATTATTTTGAATAATGATTTTAAAATAGTAGATATCAACCAAGCTGGAGAAAAATTGTTAAAAAATCTAAAAAAAGACTTGGTTGGTCATTCATTTACTGAAATTTTAAGAGAGTTTCAATTAAGTGATGATGAAATTCAACTTTATTCAACTGATTTAATAAGAAAAGGCAAAGCAACAGGGACAGTAGAAGTAACTTTAAGATCAGATGAAACAAAATTTATTGAATTTGCAGCTAAGCATAATGTTTTCTCAGAGTTTAGTTTAATAACATTTAAAGATATAACTGAAAAATTAGAGATGGATGTCAAACTGCGAAAATCAGATACATTGCATGTTATTGGTGAGCTTGCAGCTGGAATAGCCCACGAAATCCGAAATCCTATGACTGCTCTTAAAGGTTTTATTCAATTATTAGAAGATAACATAGAAGAGGATTATTCTATGTACTTTAATATTATTACATCTGAATTGCAAAGAATCGATTCAATCATAAATGAATTTTTGATTTTAGCAAAGCCTCAAGCAGTTAAGTTTATTGAAAGAGATATTACCCAGATAATGGAAGAAACAGTAAAGTTTTTAAGTGCCCAAGCGGTCTTACATAATGTTCAATTTCAAACATATTATGAGAAAGATTTACCACCTATCTATTGTGAACAAAATCAAATGAAAAAGGTGTTTATCAATCTTATAAAAAATGCGATTGAAGTTATGCCAAAAGGAGGCTTTGTCACAATTACTATGAATTCTGCCTCTGATGAAAGAATTCATATCTCCATTCAAGATGAAGGCTGTGGAATTCCAAAGGATAAAATCAATAAGCTAGGACAACCATTTTATACAACTAAAGAAAGAGGGACTGGTTTAGGTTTAATGGTAACCTATAAAATTGTAGAAGAGCATGCAGGGACGATTGAGGTTGAAAGTGAATTAGGAGTTGGGACAAATTTTCATATTTATTTACCATTAAGGAAAAAAGAGAGAAAATGACCGATACATCTAATATATTCTTACTAAAAATACCCCCAATGGCGCCCATCTTCGTCAAAGGGGTTTTTGTGTTGAAACAAAGAAACGGTCAATATTTTTCTCCATAATAGTAAGAGATGACAATTATAAAATTCAATTAAGATCAAAAACAAACTTGTGAGCTTTATCACAGATATTTCCGATTATTTTGAATAAAATATTTATTAGAATAATATAATCCTAGTATTTACTTCTACTTTTTGCCTCAATGCCCCTGACCGAAAAACAATTCTAGAATAAACATTACTTTCTCAACATGAACAATTCTTAAATCAATAGTTATTCTTAAAGAAATATATAATCTATAAATGGAAGATTATTTTCCGAAATTGTTAGTACTATGCATGTGTTGCGATTCATATATCGTTAATACATAGCTTTTTTATATACAAAAAAGGAAAGCGTTTTCAAGGATAAGGAGGGAAAATCATTTATGCATATTGTCGTTTGTGTGAAGCAAGTACCAGATACAAAAATAATAAAAATTAATCCCAAAACGAACACACTTGATCGAAGAAGCGCACCTGCAATTTTAAATCCATATGACGCACATGCAGTGCAAGAAGCAGTCAAGATTAAGAAAATGATTGGAGAGGGCACGATATCAGTTTTATCAATGGGTCCCCCGCAAGCGACTGCAGTTATAAAGAAAAGCATTGAAATTGGAGCTGATAGAGGGTATTTAATTTCGGACAGGGCATTTGCTGGTGCAGATACACTAGCAACAAGTTATGCATTATCAAAGGCATTGGAACGAATCTCGAAGGAACAACAAATAGATCTCGTTATTTGCGGGCTTCATGCTATTGATGGGGATACTGGACAAGTAGGTCCAGGAATTGCAAGGAGAATGGATATACCACCAATAACGAATGTAATTGAAGTAACAGAATTTAACGAAAAAGAGAAAACAGTGCTCCTGAAAAGAAAAATTGCGAATGGATATCAGCTGATTGAAGCTCAATATCCTTGTTTACTGACAGTTGGCAAAGAAATTAATGAAATCGAATATTCTCCAATGCCAAACATGATTAAAGCCGCTAGGTACGAACCAATCATATGGACTGTTAATGATCTTGAAAATGTCGATCGTCCACAACTAGGGCTTAAAGGCTCTCCAACAATTGTAGGAAAAATGTTCACTCCTCCAAAGCCAGAAGGCGGTATGAAGCTGGATGGAAATGCAGACGAACAAGTCGCTCAATTAATCGCTTTATTAGAAGACAAAAAGGAATTATTATTCGCTAATCATTAACCTATTTTTTAATGGCAAAGGAGTGGGCTAAATGTTTGAGGATTATCGGGGAGTTTGGGTCTTTATTGAACAGAACGAAGGAGAAATTGAAGGAGTGTCTTTAGAACTTTTGGGAGCTGGGAGGAAGCTTGCTGACAAGCTTTCAGTTCCATTATCTGGAGTATTATTAGGGCATGATGTGAAGGGATTATGTCCTGAAATCATTTCTTATGGGGCAGATCAAGTATTTGTAGTTGACCACCCCGTACTAAAGGATTATCGTACAGAGTCATATATGAAGGGTGTTATTCAATTAGCTGAAAAATTTAAGCCAGAAATATTTCTTTACGGGGCAACTCCGAATGGGAAGGACCTTGCAAGCGCGGTTGCCACAGATTTGAGCACAGGCTTAACAGCAGATACAACGATGCTTGATGTAGATTTGGATAATAGATTGCTTGAAGCAAGCAGACCTGCATTCGGCGGAAATATTATGGCCACAATATTATGTAAAAAACATCGCCCACAAATGGCCACTGTTCGTCCAAAAGTGATGAAAGCACTAGAAAAGGATAATAGTAGAGTTGGAAAAATAATAGAAGAGGAAATTTTCTTACAAGAAGAAGATATGCGAACGAAAGTGCTTAAAATTGTGAAAGACATCACAAAAAAAGCACGATTAACTGATGCACATGTAGTGGTTGCAGGTGGAAAAGGAATGGGAGATTTACAAGGATTTCAGCTTATTCATGAATTAGCTGAAACAATTGGAGCAACAGTTGGTGGGACAAGGGACGTCGTTGAGGCGGGGTGGCTTCCACATGAGCAACAAGTCGGGCAAACCGGGGAAACGATTACCCCAAAAATATATTTTGCGATAGGTATCTCGGGTGCTATCCAACATATTGTCGGTATGAAAAATTCTGAGTTTATCATTGCGATTAACAAAGATCCAAATGCACCGATTTTCGATGTCGCCACCTATGGAATTGTAGGAGATGCAATAGAAATAGTCCCAAAATTAATTGAGCAGTTCAAGGTGATGCAGAAAGAAAAGGGTGGTGAAGTTAGTTATGTCTGAAAAATTTGATGTCATTGTAGTTGGAGCGGGCCCTGCAGGTACATCATGTGCTTATACATGTGCAAAAAATGGATTGAAAGTATTACAAATTGAGAGGGGAGAATATCCAGGCTGCAAAAATGTAATGGGCGGTGTACTCTATAGGCAGCAAATGGAGGAAATTATACCTGAGTTTTGGAAAGAAGCTCCATTAGAAAGACCCGTTATTGAGCAGCGCTTTTGGATGATGGACAAAGAATCTGCTGTTACCTTTGGCTATAAAGGGCTTGAATGGGGGATGGAGCCTTATAATAACTTCACAGTTCTCCGTGCTCCTTTCGACCAATGGTTTGCGAAAAAAGGAGTCGAACAAGGTGTATTGCTTGTAAATGAAACAGTTGTCCTCGAATGTATTGTGGAAAATGGGAAAGTAGTCGGAGTTAGAACGGATCGCCCAGATGGAGAAGTATATGCTGATGTTGTCGTATTGGCTGATGGGGTAAACTCCCTCCTTGGAAAACAGCTTGGTTTTCATAAGGAATTTAGGCCGGACGAAGTAGCCCTAACCGTAATGGAAGTAATCAATCTCTCAAAAGACAAAATAAATGATCGCTTTAATTTGGAGGAGAACCAGGGCTGTACAATTGAAATATTTGGAGACTCAACGAAAGGAAATTTAGGAACAGCTTTTATTTATACAAATAAAGAAAGCATTAATATCGGAGTAGGAACGACACTTTCAAGTATGATAAAAGCAAAACTCAAGCCATACGATCTTTTAGATTATTTGAAGACTCATCCAATGGTTAGGCCGCTTATGGAAGGTGGAGAATCTCTTGAGTATTTAGCCCACCTTATTCCAGAAGGAGGGTATCATTCCGTTCCAAAGGTTGCAGGTAATGGGGTTTTATTAGTTGGAGATGCTGCACAGTTAGTAAATGCCATCCATCGAGAAGGTTCGAATATGGCTATGAAATCTGGAAAAATGGCAGCTGAAGCCATTATTGATGCAAAAAAACGAAATGACTTTAGCGAGTCCAGTTTGAATAAATACAGGGAAGCCCTATATGATAGCTTTATTATGAAGGATTTAGAAAAATATAAAGATGCCGCACATGTATTTGAGCATTATCCACAATATTTTAATGAGTATGTTCCGATGATCAATCGTGCCGCCAGTAAATTCTTTACTGTAGACGGAACTTCTAAAAAGGATAAGCAAAAACAAATTATGCGCAGCATTACTGGAGAACGTGGCAGATTAAAGGTTATTCAAGACATGTATCGTGCATGGAAGGCGGTGAAATAATGTCAACGAAGAATATTGAAGAAAAGCAATATTTAATTCGTTTTAAAGCAGATACGAAGTCGCATTTAACCGTTCTAGACCACGATATTTGCATGACAAAATGTCCTGATAAAATATGTACGATTTTTTGCCCAGCCGAGGTATACAAATGGGAAGGGTTAAGAATGCAGGTTGGATACGAAGGATGTCATGAATGTGGTAGCTGCCGGATTGGCTGTCCTTATCAAAATATTAAATGGGAGTATCCGAAGGGCGGACATGGGATTGTTTTTAGGCTGGCATAATAAAGGTTCATTGATTTTTTCCTACTAAAAAGAATTGAAAAATAAATGAATCCATTAAGACGGTGCACGAATAAGCATCGTCTTTACTTATTCGTAAAGAGTTGCGTTAATTCTCTAAGTTGAATTTGTATGTATTTTCACATATGGGGATAAAAAGGGAAAAGCAAAAGGTGTAAAGTGGGAGATTTAACTTGCGCTTCCTCGTATTTTTGTAGAAAATAACTTGTCGTTCACACTGTGTTTTTCTAAGTTTTTTGCATGTTCATATGCAAGATGGAAGGAATCAAAGATCGGAGATGAATAGTAGAAGGTATTCCAAGTAAAGCTTCCATTAGAATCTGATGGATAAATCGTAATCTTCCATGTGTAATATTCTTTATCTGGGTTCCGGATTTCTCCTTCAAGGGCAATAAGCCAATGAGAATGTTTAAGTTTATCAACCTCTTCTAAATCATTAAGACACTTGTAATCGTTAGTGCCAATTGGAACTAATGCCTTTTGATAAAAATCTTTATAATTGGGCGGACACATATTTTCACCCTCCAATCTATTTGAAATGAATTTATTTAGTTCATGTATTTATTATATGGTATTCGATTATTTATTTTCATAATATTTAATAAATATTTATTTAAGCTTAGGCTATATCAAACTGCCCTGTTGATTTCCGTTGCAGGCACATAGCGTTCGCGGGCGGTCAGGAAGCCTCCTCGTCGAAGAGCGCTCCTGCGGGGTCCCCCTATGACTTGCTTCTCCCGCAGGACATTGAATAATCTTCCCCGAATAAACACCACACGAAGGAAATGCGAATGCATTTTCGAGGACCTCGCGCCTTCCGCTCCAATCAACAATTAGAAAAACTCGGCGTTCGCCAAGTCCTTTTTGGCGAATGTCTTAGTTTTTCTTATGCGATCTTATTAGCAGATATTTAATTAAAAACACACTTTACTTTAGTACTTTAATAAACTTAAAATTTCCTATTAGCCAAAATAGCATTATCAACACTATGCATTAACACAGCCAAAACTTATAAAGAAAAGGGAGCCCCATTAAATGAGGCTCCACAGTTTCTTATTGATTCCACTCATTTAGTTTTTGATCAGAAGGGAGAAGGAGTGTTAGTAGCCCGATTAGCGGTAAAAAAGCAGTTAGTATCATTGTGTCTGTAATACCAATTATATCTGCTAAACGGCCGATTACCATCGCCCCAATTGCTCCCATCCCAAATGCAAGACCAACTGTTAATCCAGCCATTGTACCAATTTTACCTGGAACTAGCTCTTGGGCGTATACCACTGTTACTGAGAAGCTAGACATAAGAATAAAACCTGTTACTGTGAGTAAGCAAAATGCTGCTGTGGGTGGTACAAAGGGAATCAAAATTGTTAATGGAGCAGAAACAATCATCGAAAGGAAGATGACTCGTTTTTTTCCAAATCGATCTGCAAGCGGGCCCCCAAAAAAAGTTCCAAGAGCACCTGCGACTAAAAAGGCGAATAAAAAGATTTGTGCTTGCGTTATAGAAAAAGAGTAATTCTCAATCGTGTAAAAAGCATAATAATTTGTCATGCCAGAAATGTACCAAGATCGCGCAAAAATTAGAACCAATATAAGAACGAGAGCAAATTTTACACCTTTTGCTAGTCCCTTTTGATTTTCGATGGTTGATTTACTTTTTTTATTAAGCATGCTTTGCTCAATTCGAAGATTTCTAGCGTACCAAATGGCAATATAAGTTAAAAGCCCTACAGCAATAGCAGCAACACCCGTGAACCATGCTGCTCCTATTTGGCCAAGAGGTACAAGGATTAATGCAGTAATAAGAGGTGCCATTGCCTGTCCGCTATTTCCCCCTACTTGGTATATGGACTGGGCAAGTCCGCGCTTAGAACCAGCTGCCATATATGCTACCCTGGAGCCTTCAGGATGAAATACAGCTGATCCTAGTCCAATGAATACAACTGATATCACGATATATTCGAAGCTTGGAGCTAATGCTAATCCAAGTACACCAATCATGCTGGAAGTTAATCCAATTGGTAAAGCATAGGGCATTGGTTTTTTATCAGTTGCCATACCGACAATTGGCTGTAAGACTGAAGCAACAATATTTAGTGCAAATCCAATAATTCCAAGCTGAGTGAAGGAAAGGCCCATTGAGTTTTCCAAAATTGGAAACATTGCAGGGATAATCGCTTGGATTGAATCATTCAATAAATGACAGAGGCCTATGATGATCAATATTTTAAAAGACGTTTCATTGCTTCTTGAAATTGTCTGGGCCGCTGCTGCTGTGTTACTCATTATCAGGACTCCTTTGGAAATAATGTTTTAATAAATTTAGTATTACTAAATAAATATAATACTAGATGATGAAGGATATCAAATGGTTTTTTCTATTCATCATTTATTGTACAATAAAAATGATAAAATTTAGACTTTTCAATCAAATTGGTCAGCTGACCAGATTAATTTATTTTCTGGGGGGTACTAATGGAAAAAACAGTTGAGATATTACTTACGAAAGAAATAATAAATCATTTTTTACATGTTTATTCGTTAGAAGAAGGGTATAAATTACTGGGGGATTTTGAGAATTATGTTTACGAGGTTAATAAGAACGATTGTACATTTATATTGCGATTGACACATAGCACACATCGGGAGCTTGAAAATCTTCTCGCAGAAATTGATTGGATCCAGTACTTGTCCAGTCAAAGATTAAATATCTCGATGGCATTTCAATCTAATAATGGAAAGTATGTGGAGTCCATTTCGGCAATGGATGGGTCGATTTTTTACGCGACTCTTTTTTCTAAAGTCTCAGGTGAACAAGTAAAGATAAAAGACGAACTTTTTAATGAACAGTTATTTTATGTTTGGGGAAAAACGATAGGTAAAATGCATGCCGTAACTAAAACATACGTACCGTCTCCAAATATCAAGGAAAGGTATCATTGGAATGAGGATGAGCTACTAGATGTAGAAAAATATTTTCCTGCTGAAGACAAAGTTGCTATTCAAAATGCCAAGGAACTTTTTGAACAAATTAATAAATTACGGAAAAACAAAGATAACTATGGTCTTATTCATTCAGATATCCATTGGGGAAACTTTTTTTATGATGGCAAAAGCATTTATGTATTTGATTTTGATGATTGCTGTTACCAATGGTTTGTGTCAGATATTGCAATTCCGCTATATTATTCAACTTTATCTGGGTTTTCAGCAAGTGAAACAGAAAGAAGAAATGAGTTTGGGGAATTTTTCTATTCATCATTTATTGAAGGATACAAAACAGAAAATTCGCTTCCACAGGACATTGAGCAGCAATTGCCGTTATTTCTTATGCTAAGGGACATTACTTTATATTCAGCTCTTAACAAAAAAATAGCTCCTGAGGATCGAAATGAGCGCGTGAAGCAAATGCTTGAAGAGATTAAAGTCAGGATTGAACAGAAAAAACCAATCGTCCATTTATAATAAATAAAAGAGCCAAAACGGCTCTTTTATTTATTTTTCTTTAGTCGGTAGAAAAATATCTACAATTGTTCCCTTATTTACTTTACTTGCAATTTGAATTTCCCCACCAAATGATTGAAGGATCCTTTTACAAACAACGAGACCGAGTCCTGTACCTAAATCTTTAGAAGTATAGAAAGGCTGGAATATTTTTTCGATTTCTCCTTCAGGAATACCAGAACCTGTGTCTGATACTTGGATTTGGCATCTATAGGGCAGTTCAATGAGTGAAATGGATAGCTTGCCACCTTCTGGCATAGATTCTAATGCATTTTTCGTAATATTAAGAAGTACTTGTTTCAGCTGATCTTTCGTACAATCTACATAAATAGGTGAACATGGAAGAGATGACTCGTATTGAACATTATTTAAATTAGCTTCTGATATAATGAGTGGCTCTAAATCTATTATTATTTTTCTAGTATCAATGATTTCAGTTTTCTGTGCTGTCGGTTTTCCAAGTATAAGAAACTCACTAACGATTTCATTTATTCTGCTTATTTCATCATTGATGACAGAGAAATAATATTGATCGTCTGTATTCGTATATTTTTCACTTAAAAGCTGAACTAACCCTTTTATTCCTGTTAAAGGATTCCGGATTTCGTGTGCCGTACTTGCTGCCAAAGTTCCAACAAGCTCTAGCTTCTGAAGTTCATTTTCCTTTTTCTCTCTTGCTGTTTGTTTTCTAAGCATGAGATACTTAATCAATAAAAACATTATGTGGCAAATAAATATAAAACGAACCATTACGAGGGAAACCGTTTTTATAATTTTACCCATATCTCTATTCGGGATTTCTACCTTAATACTCCATGGAAGTCGATCAAATGGTAAGGAGATAGAATTTTTTTGAGAGAATTTAGTAGAGCCATTCATATTAATGTCCATAATGACCGATCCATTTTGATTAATAACTGAAAGCTTTGTATCTGGAGTTAATAATCTCATTATGTTTTGTACATAATCAATTCTTAAATGGGCGATAATGATTGATACTAATTGTCCCTCATCATTTAAAACAGGTTCTCCTATCCCAATAACTTTTTGACCATTTTTTAATGTTTCTAGATTATTGGAAATAACGATATCTTTTGTACGAGTAATTTCCTTAATATATTCTTGGTTTGATAAATTAGTATTGGTTAATAGAGAGTTTGAACCCGTAATAACTTTTCCTTCTGGATCAAGTAAATAGATTCCCCCGTATCTTGGATCTTTGCCGTGGGCTTTTTTCAAGAGAGGATAAAGCTTTTCAATTGAATCTAATTCTGTTTCAGCAGTTAGTGCGAGAATGTCAAGCGTTGTTACGGTTTCGGAAATAAACTGATCCCAGCTTTTTTGGTGTATGGTGGCTATCCATATGGCTTTTTCTTTTCGCTGATTAAAATCGCGATTAAATTCATCATACATATGGTAAATAAATGCAATGAATATCGGGATGATGACAACGATAATATATAAAAGATAATTACTTTTTCTACTATTCATCAATTTTGACTCCGTTTGAGATAATTAATTTAGAATATAGTATACCATTTTAAACCAGATGAAGCTCATTACTATATGCAAAATACAAAAAATATTTTCCAATAATGTGGAAATAGGATGGAAATTGACATTAAACGATTGATTTTTTATAATTTACTTAGATTTCAAGATAATTTATATTTAAAAAAGGATTGGATAATAGTGAGTTCTGAACAAATAAAACAATCATTAAAATTATTTATTGTACTTTCAAGATCATACCGATCTATTAATGAGAATGTTAATAAACTTATTCAAACATATGGGCTTAACCCAACTGAATTTGCAGTTCTTGAGCTTCTTTATCATAAAGGAGACCAGCCCTTACAGCAAATTGGTGGAAAAATATTGTTAGCAAGTGGCAGTATTACTTATGTTGTAGACAAATTGGAGCAAAAAGGGTTTATAAGAAGAGCAGCATGTCCGAAAGATAGAAGGGTTACTTACGGGCAAATTACAGAAGCAGGTAAAGCCTTTATCGAGGAAATCTTTCCTGACCATGAAAAGCAAATTGATTCGTTAATGTCGGAGCTATCTGAGGAAGAAAAGGATACAGCAATAAATCTGTTAAAGAAACTTGGGTTATCACAGATTAACAGACATATCAACTAATTCAAATTAATATACCTAATAATATGACGATCCAAATGGATCGTCATATTATTTAGAGGATTTATATATATTATTGTCGAAATAATAAAGTGCCTTAAAGGAAGTTAATAAAAAGGGGGAATTGGAGTGAGTTTTGAAAATTATTCATATTCTCGTCCAAATTTAGAAGACTTAAGCAAGAAGTTTGAAAATGCATTGGAAAAGTTTAAAGATGCAAAATCTTCTGAAGAGCAGAATTCAGCTATGAATGAAATCAATGATTTGCGTAATGATGTAGGAACAATGTTCAATCTTTGTTATATCCGCCATTCTGTGGATACAAATGATGAATTTTATAAAGCTGAACAGGATTATATGGATGAAATTCAACCAGAGGTGGAAGGACTTGTAACGAAATATTATGAAGCACTTGTGAATTCTGACTTTCGCTCTGAGCTTGAGGAGAAGTGGGGAAAACAGCTTTTTGCCTTAGCGGAAGCACAATTAAAAGTCTTTTCTCCCGAGATTGTACCGTTATTGCAAAATGAAAATAAGCTTTCATCTGAATATACAAAGTTAATTGCATCAGCCAAAATTGATTTTGAAGGGGAAGAACGCACTCTAGCACAAATGGAACCCTTTACAGAGTCAACTGATAGAGAAATACGTAAAAAAGCTAGTGAAGCACGATTCGGATTTTTTGCTGAAAATGAGCATGAGCTTGACAGAATCTATGATGAATTGGTCAAAGTTAGAACTGAAATTGCTCATAAATTAGGTTACAAAAATTTTGTTGAGCTAGCGTATTTACGGATGCAGCGAACAGATTACAATGCTGAAATGGTTTCCAATTTCCGAGATCAAGTAAAAGAATTTATCGTTCCGATTGCAACAAAGCTGAAGGAGCGTCAAAGAGAGCGCATTGGAGTCGAACAGCTTAAATATTATGATGAAGGCTTTAATTTTAAATCTGGTAATGCTGTGCCTAAAGGAAGCCCGGATTGGATTATCGAAAATGGTCAGACTATGTATGATGAACTTTCAAAAGAAACTGGGGAATTTTTCTCTTATATGCGAGATGAGCAGCTCATGGATCTTGTTGCTAAGAAAGGGAAAGCAGGTGGCGGTTATTGTTCATACATAGAAAATTACAAGTCTCCATTTATTTTTTCAAACTTTAATGGGACTTCAGGTGATATAGATGTTCTTACCCATGAGGCAGGACACGCATTCCAGGTTTATTCTAGCCGCAATTATGAAATTCCTGAATATTATTGGCCAACCTATGAAGCATGTGAAATTCATTCAATGAGTATGGAATTTTTTACATGGCCTTGGATGGAAAAATTCTTTAAAGAAGATACAGATAAATATAAGTTTACTCATCTAAGCGGTGCATTATTGTTCTTGCCTTACGGTGTATCAGTTGATGAATTCCAGCATTGGGTTTATGAAAATCCTACAGCTACTCCTAGAGAACGAAAACAAGCTTGGAGAGATATAGAAAAGAAATATTTACCGCATAAAGACTATGATGGTAATGAGTATTTAGAAAATGGCGGCTTCTGGCAGCGTCAAGCTCATATTTATAATTCGCCTTTTTATTATATTGATTACACACTGGCACAGATTTGCGCGTTCCAATTTTGGAAGCGTTCAAGAGAAAATCAAGAGGAAGCATGGAAAGATTATGTGCATCTTTGCAGTTTAGGAGGCAGCAAGGCATTTACAGGATTGGTTGCTAAAGCAAATTTAATTTCTCCATTTGAGGATGGCTGTGTTGAGTCAGTTGTAGGAGAAATTGAAAGCTGGCTAAACGCCGTTAATGATAAGAGCTTGTAATTAATTTATATGGAAGGACCGGTTCATTTCCGGTCCTTTTTTGTTCCACTATTTACTTTTCATACTAATTATAATTTCCTCATTTTCTAATCTTGCCTGTAGTTCAGGATTATCTGAATGATCGATAATGAAATCTGCTAGCTTATCTTCAAGCTGATCTTGAATGACTCTTCTTAAAGGTCGAGCTCCAAACGCTGGATGATATCCGATTTCTGCAAGTTTTTCTTTTACTTGGTCAGAAATGGTAAGATTCATATTTTGCCCTGATAGATTTTCTTGCAGGTCATTAAGCATAATCTCGACAATCTCAAGTAAATGTCCTTTTTCAAGGGATTTAAACTCAATTATACTATCAAAACGGTTTAAAAACTCTGGTTTAAAGAAAGAACCAAGTGAATCTAAAATGCTTGCTTCCTTCAACACATCATTTGTTTCAAAACCAACGTGAATTTTATTATTCTGAACACCTGCATTACTTGTCATAATAATGACTGTATCATTAAAGCTAATTGTTCGGCCTTGGCTATCAGTCAAGCGCCCATCCTCTAAGATTTGTAGAAATATATGCAGAACATCAGGGTGTGCCTTTTCAATTTCATCAAGCAAAATAATGCTATATGGGTTACGGCGCACCTTTTCAGTTAATTGACCTGCTTCTTCGTGGCCAACATACCCAGGAGGAGAGCCGATGATTTTTGAGACACTGTGCTTTTCCATATATTCACTCATATCAAGACGAATCATTGCTTCTTTTGAGCCAAATAATTCTTGCGCAAGGGTTTTTGATAATTCGGTTTTACCAACACCAGTTGGTCCAACGAATAGAAATGAACCAATTGGACGACTTTTCGCCTTAAGTCCAGCTCTGCTTCTGCGAATGGCCTTAGCGATCTTTTCTACAGCCTCATCTTGTCCAATAACCTTTTGAGATAGGTTTGCCTCAAGATTCTTTAGTTTTACCTGCTCATTTTCAATGAGCTTGCCGACTGGGATTCCAGTTTTCTTCTCAATTATTTCTTGAATATGATGGACTTCGACGATAGGGCGTGAAGAGAGATTATTCGTGTTAAGTGCTTTTTCTAGCTTAATTTCTTCTTCACGAAGCTTTGCTGCTGCTTCATAATTTTCCGCTTTTAATACTTTTTCTTTTTGTTTGCTAATTTCCTCTAAGCGGCTATTAATCTGCTCGAAAGGTGTATAGTCTGATTTTAAATTCATTTTAGATCCCGCTTCATCCATTAAATCAATTGCTTTATCTGGGAGATAGCGATCATGGATATAACGGCTTGATAATTGAACACATGCTTTAATTGCTTCTTCCGAAATAGAAACCTCATGATAGTCTTCATATTTAGACTTTAGGCCTCTAAGAATTTCAAAAGCTTCATCTTCTGTTGGCTCTTGTACATAAACAGGCTGAAAGCGGCGTTCAAGTGCTGGATCTTTTTCAATTTGACGGTATTCCTTTAAAGTTGTTGCACCAACTAATTGCAGTTCACCTCTAGCTAATGCTGGTTTTAGAATATTACCTGCGTCCATTGATCCTTCTGCTGAACCAGCACCAACAAGAAGGTGAATTTCATCAATAAATAGAATAATGTTTTTTCTTTCTTGTAATTCACTTATTAATTGTTTCATTCTTTCTTCAAATTGGCCTCTTATTCCAGTGTTTGCTACTAGCGAAGCAACATCTAACAAGTAAACATCTTTATTGAGAAGCTTTTTCGGTACTTTCCCCTCTGAAATCATCGTAGCAAGTCCTTCGGCTATTGCTGTTTTACCTACGCCAGGTTCACCAATTAATACAGGGTTATTTTTATTTCTTCGATTTAAAATTTCAATGACACGGTATACCTCCTCATCTCTTCCTATAACAGGATCAATGAGTCCAGCACTTGCTAATTGAGTTAGATTTCTGCCGAATTGATCTATAAATCCACCAGATTTTTTATGTTCAGTATTTTGTGTAAATGATTGTTTTTGAAAAGGTTGCTTACTTGATTCAACATGTTTGAATAATTCATCAAATGGAAATTGATTAATATCTGTTAATCCTTTTGAACCAAAGGAGGAACCAATTTTTGCTTTTTCATGTTGATAACAGCTTTGACAAAGGATAAGGTTTTTTTCATTTCCGTTTATATTTACTTTCAATTGTACATTAGCTTCTTTTTGTTGACATTTTTGACAAAGCATATTACTACCTCCTGTACTTTACTTTGACTTTGACTATATTTGACCTTTGAATTCATTATACTTTGACCTTTTTTGACTTTCAAGTGTTTTGTTTAAAATATTATAGGAAAATTTAGGTTTATCCCTATCCTTATAAAATTAGCCATATTACATGACTTCATAAATAGCTCGTCTTAGATTAGAAATTGATTCATATATTGAAAGGGAAGGAGGAGATCAAGTGAAAACAAACTGGGGGGCAGCCTTTCAAATTGCTGCAGTATATGTAGGAACAGTAGTTGGGGCTGGATTTGCAACCGGTCGTGAAATAGTTGAGTTTTTCTCTCGCTTTGGATTTATTGGATTCATTTCAATATTAATGAGCGGTTACATATTTATTTTTCTTGGTTCAAAATTAATGAGGATTGCAGCTCGAATTCAAGCAACATCTTATCAAGAACTGAATGAATACTTATTTGGAAGGCTCTTTGGTTCAGTTATCAATCTATTAATGCTCTTGATGCTGCTTGGAGTATGTGCTGTGATGCTTTCCGGGGCAGGAGCAGTATTTGAAGAACAAATTGGATTATCAAAATACACTGGAATATTTTTTACAATCGGCCTCTCCATTTTAGTTATGATATTAGGGACAAAAGGTATTTTTGCAGTCAATACATTTGTTGTCCCGATGATGATTGCTTTTAGTATTCTTCTAATGATTATTTCTATTTCACTCCCTAACTTTGCAGATCAAGTGTTGTTTATTCCATTTGCTGAAGACGGATGGAAGGCAGTTGTGGCACCATTTTCATATGCTGCTATGAATTTAAGCTTAGCTCAGGCTGTTTTAGTTCCAATAGCAACTGAAATTAAGGATGATCAAACAATTAGGTGGGGAGGAATTTTGGGAGGGGGAGCTTTAACAATTATTCTTATTTCAAGCCATTTTACGTTAGTAATGCTCCCTAATCTTGAATCTTATCAAATTCCTATGGCAGTAATTATGAGAACGGTTGCTTCTTCATTTTTTTGGATATATGTGTTCGTTATATATGGTGAAATTTTCACATCTGTGATTGGAAATGTATTCGGAATTGAACGACAAGTGAGGAAATATATCGCACTCCCAAGTATTATCACGGTTAGCTTCATTTTTGTTATTTGTTACTTCATTAGTTTAATAAATTATGGCACATTATTAGCTTACTTATACCCGATATTTGGATACTTAAGCATTGCTTTTATTGTATTACTATGGATGAAGCCTTTGGATGAGGGATACTAAAAAAGATCTGGCACCGGCCAGATCTTTTTTAGCTATAGTAATTTACTTTTCTTTCAAAATCGTTTTTCCCATTTGCAGGAATGCATCTTTATAATTTAAATCCTTTTTCGTAAAAATGGTTAATTTTATTGGCTGTTCCTTACTTTTGATTAAATATGCGGTTATTACATCTTCATCATTGCTAGCTTCCATAGCGATCGTGTCTTTAAAGAAATCATCACTTGGTGCTTCAATTGTTTGAACATCATCATTTACTGATTGTAGCTGTGTCTTTGTACCATCCTCTAATGTTTTCCAATCAGTATCAGCAGGGAGGAGTTCAATACGCATAAAGATATGATCATTTTCTGATAGATATAGGACATCTTTATTAGGTTCCTCAGCTGTTAATTCAAATCCTGGTAACACATACATGGAGTAAGGCATATTGTCGCTAGATTTTAGAAAAGCAGTTTCTTCTTTCATTTCATCATTTATTTTATATTGTAGATTTTGTTCAAGGATCCGATCGGTTCCTTTTTCCTCATTATTTTGTTCCGTGTTATTTGTTTCTTCTACACCTTGTCCATTGTCAGTTTCATGTTCATCGTGCTTTTGCGAATCTTGATTTTCATTCTGGGCAGTTTTGGATCCGTTTGTTTTGTCATTAGCATTTTCACTCGTTCCGCAGCCTGCAAGGATTAAACTAAGTAATCCAAAAATGAGCATCCATTTTGTCAATAATTTCATTTAGTTATTCCTCCCTTAGTTGCAATTAGCTTTGTAATTAATTTGACGAAATAAAAAAAATGGAGTTACATTATTATTCATACATTACCATTTCTCATTTTAACCTTCAACATATTATAAGAAATGATTAATAAATCCTATTTTAGTAAATGGTACCTATTAACTAAAGGGCAGGAAAACAAATAGGAGTAAATCAAAAATCAGATGAGACACGATGATTAGTGGCATGCTTTGTTTCCATGCATATAGCCATCCCCAGAAAAGGCCTGCAACGAATGCAGCAAAAGCAAGAATCCATTGAGACGAGTAAAAATGTACTGATGCATATAAAATCGACGAAAGAATGATTCCTGAAGGGATATTTATGTATTTTAAGATTCTTTTTTGAACAAACCCACGCCAAAAAATTTCTTCTCCAGGGATAATAATTAACATAAGGACAATGTAGTGCCAAAGTAAAGTTGGTGAAAGGCGCCCATATAATTTTGAAATGTTATTAATCAATGGGAGATTTAACAATTCAATTAGATTGTAACCAATCCAAAATACCCCAAATAGTATAAATCCTGAGAGAATCCCATACAAAATATAAGACATAAAAGAGGATCTATCCTCCAATTCTTCATTAAGTATGGAGTAACTAATTAAAATTAACATGGTAGCTGAAAAGATGTACCAAAAAACAGCCTTATCCTGAAAAGTGAAAAACATAAGTAAATGCGCGAGTAAAAGTCCGATTAACAAGCGAAAATCGGTTGTTAAATTTTTCAAGCGTATAAACTCCTTTCTAACAAACAATTCTATTCTAACAAAAGAGCTCTAGAATTGTAACGAAAAGATTTCCTTACCAATTACTTTCCTGTTGTTTTGAAATAAAATGTACAAAATTGATTATCCTAAGTTTTGAAAAGAAAGGAGGGATATTGTGACAAAATCAAAACGAGAAAAAGAGCGTGCATGGTCGGTAAGAAAGCAGGATCAGAACCCACATGGAAAAGTAAAATCATTAAAAGAGCTTTCTCAAGAAAAAGAATAATTTATCGCAGATTAACGGGCAGTAAGACCCCCACTTCAAGTTTGCGACAGGATTAAAGAAACCTAAGTGGGGGATGAAAGAAAACCAACCCCCACTGATGGAAGTTTCACTTTATTGGAATTACATGTAATGTTTAAAAAATGAATAATAACATATAAAAAGCAGCGATATGCTGCTTTTTATATGTTATTATTTCTGTTTAGGGTATTTTTACAATACTGATTCTTTAATAACTTTATAGTTTTTATGATTAACAACGGTCCTTTGTTCTAAATCTAGATCACGATAATTACCCATATAGGATAGATCGACGATAACAGAGTTTTCGTTTACTTTTTCGACAATACCTTTTAATCCATCGCGAAATTCAATTACATTTCCTACTTCTGCCCTTTTCAAATATCTCGCTCCTTTTTTATAAAGATTAAATTAAAAGATTACTAACAGTTTGCACTAAATTTTATATTTCGTAAAGAAATATGTTATTATTTCACGAATTTGCCTATATTTATCAACTTTATGGCAACTTGAGCAATATTCATTTAAACTAATCATTATGAATAAAAATATTTTAGTGTAGGAGTATGAAGATGGAAGAAGAGCATTTCCAAGAGATTCTTGAAAAGTTAAAAAGTGGTGAATTGACGGAATACTACGTAACAAAGTCAGATTTTCTTCAAATTCGCAGTGTGATCGTTAAGAGGGATGATTTCAGGCATTTTCGGGGTATTGCACAGCGTGGAGGGGATATTATTTACCAATATTTAGAGAATCCCAGAAGTTAATATTTGCCTTATAGAAAGACACTTGAGAATGCCTCAAGTGTCTTTTCTTCATAAAAATAATTTATGAAATTGAAAAAGCCCTATATTCTAAAAGAGGTTTTATGCACATATTCTTTAACAACATTATGACATTTAGAGAGGAGGGATTAAAGGTGGGAATCAGACTAATAAAAATTTCATCCATTTATTTTGCAATAGGGATTTTACTGGGGTATTATATGTCAAGTTCTCATTCCTATATCTTAACACCAGTGCATGTTCACATTAATCTACTTGGATGGACTTCATTAACATTAGCAGGGATACTTTATCATTTATTTCCGAATCTTGCAGCTTCAAAACTAGGGAAATGGCATTTCTGGCTTCATAATATTGGCTTGCCAATCATGATGTTATCTTTAGCCATTTTAATCACGACAGAGAATGGTGTAATGCAAAAAGGAACAGCCATTGGCGCTACTATAACTAGTATCAGTATTTTAATTTTTGTTTATAATATATTGAAAAATCTTAAACCAAATAAATAATCGATTCTGAAGAAACGGGGTTGTCCCAAAAGGTGTCTGGCATCCACATCATACAATTTATCTAGAATCTCGCTCGCTTATTGATACTAGATATTGTTCGTGGTGCCTGACATCTTTGCTTTTGGGACAACCCTTTATTTCTATCCTATTTCCGATTCTTTTGCTCGTCGTATACCCTTTTAGAGTACTCTTTTAATGCATGAATAATTTCCTGCTTCGTATACTCATCTTTAATTCCATTAAAGCCGTAGGCAAAAAAAGAACCCTCCGTTTTTTTCCAAGCTGGAACTCCTAATAGTCGAATGTTTCTGCCTTCAATGATAAATGTAACCTCTAGAAAATATTTATTATCATCTATAGATAGATTTAATGGAGTTTTGAATTTTAGACCATTGGGACTAACATCCATAATTTCAATCGAATCGCTAAAAAAATTTTCCCTTTGACCATTTATACTAATTATTTTTAGGGAACCATTAAGCGGTTCCCGAAATTGGAAGCGAAATGCCTCTTCACGTTTATATCTCATTTCTATACTCTCCAATAAATAGAATTAGATTTATTTGCTTGTTTATCTGAATTTTATGAATTTAGATTTTATATGGAAAATTCAACTATATATTTATTATAATGTAAAAACTATTAAATTCAATTCATATAGGTGCAGATAAGACAAATTAAGTTTCTATTTAGTTTTCAATTGTTTATAAATATTAGAAAAAGGCAATGGTAGGAAAAAGGAGGAAACTACAATGCATCGTAGAAGGACTAATGTAATATACTGTATCCTATTTTCACTATCATTAACTGGATGTATACAAGTTAGCAAAAATCATTCAATTGTAGATAGATATGCTGATGCCCTGCTGACGAAAAACAATGAGCTTCAATTTAGGTTTAAAATTAATGACAAAATTTTAAGTGGAGAGGAAATGTACAAAGTTAAAGTGTCTATACATAACGTGAAGCTTGCTTCTGCACTAGGGACAAATGAAATTATTTACGGCGCCAATGCTAATTTTGAAGGAGAATATATTGAAGTAAATAGTGATAAAGAAAATTTCATCTATATGGAGCCAATTCCATTGTTGAAGGATTTGCATGTGTTTGAAATTAAAGACATGATTATAAATGAGGAAGCTGTATCTGTTGAAGTTTTTAATGATAATGAAGTAATTGCAAAGACGTTTTTAACAAATTTTTCTACACAGTTTTAACAAACCAATCAATGTGAGCTAGTTTCTCATAGAAAAACTAATGCATTTACCGTAAAACTTGGTGAAAGCTACGTTTTTCTATTTATTTTGCTGCCATGACGAGCATCACCATTAAAGAAGAATTGAGTATTACAGAATAATGAATACAAAAATATAAATAAGAGTGCTAGAATTAAAGATATTATTCAGACTTCTTTGCATTATGAGAAAGAATTATTTTTTAGGTAGGTAATATTATTTTTGAGAGGGGATTTTGGAGTTGCAATTACTTGAAAATACGGTCATTGGTTTTATTGGTACGGGAGTGATGGGGAATAGTATGGCCGGACATCTCCTTCATGCTGGGTATCCATTAGTTATCTATTCTCGAACAAGAACAAAAGCGGAAGATTTAATTGCCAAAGGAGCAGAGTGGACGAATTCTCCAAAGGAAATTGCCGAAAAGGCAAATGTTATTATTACAATGGTAGGTTATCCTGCTGATGTTGAAGAGGTCTATTTAGGCGAGAATGGGGTCATTACAAATGGTAGAAAAAATACTTATGTCATTGATATGACTACGTCAACTCCAACTCTTGCAAAAAAAATTCACGAGGAAGCAAGAAAAAAAGAAATGTTTGCTCTAGATGCTCCAGTTTCAGGTGGGGATATTGGAGCAAGAGAGGCGAAGCTCTCTATCATGGTTGGGGGAGATGAAGCATGCTTCAAAGAAATGTTGCCAATATTAGGTCTACTTGGAACGAATATTGTTTATCAGGGTAAACCAGGGTCTGGTCAGCACACAAAAATGTGTAATCAAATTGCAATCGCCAGTAATATGATTGGTGTTTGCGAGGCGATTGTATATGCTGAAAAAGCTGGACTAAACGCAGAAACTGTACTCAAGAGTATTTCATCAGGTGCTGCTGGCAGTTGGTCTTTATCCAATTTGGCACCAAGGATGATAAACGATAATTTTGAGCCTGGATTTTACATAAAGCATTTTATTAAAGATATGAATATTGCCCTGCAAGAGGCGAAAGATATGGGGATGGAAACTCCGGGGTTAGCTCTTGCCCAAAAAATGTATACAGACCTTGCTGAAACAGGCGAAGAAAATAGCGGTACACAAGCGCTATATAAATATTGGGAAAAATAACGAATAACGCAGCCCCCATAAAACAATAATAATGATGAATGATTAAAGGGGGTATACAAATGGCAAAGAGAACGAAAAAAAATGATGCAGAACAAAAGAATAAAAAAGGGTTTGATTCGGCCGTACTGGATTCAGAATTTGCTCATGAGTTCGGAAGTGCCGACACGAATAAGATTCATAAAGATAAAGCGAAAAAAGAAAAATCTGGAAAGAACATTGGGGAATATAAAGGATAGAAAAAAGGTGAGCTAAAATGCTCACCTTTTAATAAATTAGATAATCTATTTATTATAATTTAATATCCATAATCCCAGTCAACTTCCTCTTCATGCCAGAAAACAGGAGAAACGGATCCAAAGTTAATTACTTTATTTTCAATCTTACAGTTACAATGGCTACATCCACACTGAGCTTTAATCTCTTCGAAAACAGAATATTCCACATTTTCAATTACGGTTACTTTTTGATTTTCCTGGTAAAGGATTGCTGTGCCCTTCATCGGTTAATCGCACCTCTTTAAATTATTTTGAAACCCATCGTAAATTGTTTTCCGTTTACAGCTTAATTGTATTCAGTATTTATAAGTCTGTCTACATTTTGTGAAAACGTTCACAAAAAGATCATTTTTAAATTGGATTATTTATTTCGCATTTACTAGGAAATTAAGTATAAAAATGATAATTTGTCAATCCTGGAAATTTACCTTATTTTTTCATAAAATCCAATAAAATAGTATTATAGTAATGTTAAATATTCAAAATTATTAAGTATAATAGTAGAAGTGTTTATAGTAAAAAGATCGTATATTTATTACTCTTTTTACCGCTTTTATTATATTTTTATTACTTTTTTACACTTTGGAGGTATTACAGTGGAAACAATTTTAGAGAAAAACTCCTATGGCGAAGGGGACTATGAAGAAAAAAAGGAATACGGTGGATTCTGGCTTCGCTTTGCAGCATATTTAATTGATTCTATTATACTTGGAATTCCATTAGGGATCATTACGTTGCTCATTTTTACTCTCTTTTTTGGGGCATTTGGTGCTTTTGAGTTAATTCTAGCAGATCCTTATGCAGATATATCTGAAGAGCAAGCTTTAGCATTACTTGGATCATATTTGGGGGCATTTGCAATAGCATTTTTAATTAATATGGCAGGAGTTATTGCTTATTATGCAGGACTGCATTCATCAAAATGGCAGGCGACTGTTGGAAAAAAACTTTTGGGTTTAAAAGTTACGGATTTAAACGGCAATCGTATTTCTTTCTGGAGAGCATTAGGAAGATATTTATCATTAGCTTTTTTATCAGGAATCTTACTGATCGGTTTTATAATTGCGGCATTTACAGAAAAAAAGCAAGCACTTCATGATCTCATTGCAGGGACAGTTGTTGTAAAAAATTAATATTTTCACCTATTTTCCTTAATGGGAGGTTTGAGAAATATGAAAATACAAGAAATCAGAAACCATTACGAGACATTTTCTGAATGGTTACTGTCCTTAAAGCAATTAGAAAATGGGAATTGGTCACAGCCTCTAGATGAAGGAAAATGGTCAGTAGGTGCAGTCATATCGCATCTTCTCTTATGGGATAAATATTCTTTAGAGAAACGCTTTCCTTATTTCGAGGAGGGCGCAAGGCTTGAACGGTTTCCAGACTTTCAATCGGTAAATGATAAAGCAGAAGAATATGCTATGAAAGTTTCAAAGGATGAATTGATTGATGAACTGCTAAAGATCAGAAATCAATTTATGTCTATGCTAAGTGAAATGTCAGAAGAAAAGCTCGAAACATCCTTTTTCATTGGGGATCATGCGTTATCAATTAAAGATTATTTTAAAGATTTTGTAGAACATGATATTCACCATCAAAAACAAGTGATGCAATCTATTGAAACAATCGCAGCGAAGAAATAAACCACTAGAAAGTAAAGACATTACTACATTTCTGAATACAAAGTGAAAATAAAAAAGCAAGCATCCCGCTTGCTTTTTTAAATTTAATAATAGTTATCCAATACACACTCTTTCATATTAGGAAGAGTTAAAGCTCAGTGTTGATAATGCTATTTTGTTGTTGATTGGAGCGGAAGGCGCGAGACTCCTCGAAAATGCTAACGCATTTTCTTCGTGCGGTGAGTATTCTAAGAAGTATATTCAATGTCCTGCGGGAGAAGCGAGTCAAAGGGAGACCCCGCAGGAGCGCTCTTCGACGAGGAGGCTTCCGGACCGCCCGCGGAAAGTGAGTGCCTGCAGTGGAAATCAACAGGGAAGTTTATCATAGTATGATATAAAATAACTAAAAATATTTCACCAAATCTTTCAAAATGATTTTAGCAAAAATATTCATTCATGATATAGTAATAGGTATATATGATCATTTCATAAATAGGAAGGGCGAAATTGTAGTGGAACAAAAAAGAGGGATATTATTAGAAAGTGGTACAAATGAATTAGAAATTGTTGAATTTGGAATTGGGAAGAATAAGTTTGGGATTAATGTTATTAAGGTAAAGGAAATTATCAACCCTGTCCAAATTATTCAAGTACCGCATGCACATAAAAATGTCGAAGGAATTATTGAACTGCGAGGAGAAGTATTGCCAGTTGTTAATGTAGCAACAGCACTTGGTTTCCCTCCATCAGAAAATCCTCATTTGGACAAATTTATTGTAGCTGAGTTTAATAAGCAGAAAATTGTTTTTCATGTACATAGTGTAACACAAATACATCGAATTTCATGGGATCAGATTGAAAAGCCATCAGAGATGTACCAAGGACCCGAAAGTCAAATCATCGGTGTGATAAAGCTTCATGGAGAAATGATTTTATTATTGGATTTTGAAAAGATTGTTGTAGAGATAAATCCGGAAACAGGAATAAATGTTCAACAGGTTCAGAAGCTGGGAAAACGTGAACGCTCAAATAAACGACTTGTCGTGGCAGAAGACTCACCATTATTACGAAAATTATTACATGATACATTAAAGGAAGCGGGCTTTCAAAGTGTTGAGTTTTTCGAAAATGGCCGAGATGCATTACATTATTTGGAGAATATCGTTCAGTCAGGCAAGACAATTGAGCAAGAGGTGCAGCTAATTATTACTGATATCGAGATGCCACAAATGGATGGTCATCACTTAACGAAAAGGATTAAGAATAATAGCGAATTATCAAAAATTCCTGTAATCATTTTCTCTTCCTTAATCACAGACGATCTTCGACATAAAGGACAAATGGTGGGGGCTGATGCCCAAGTAAGTAAACCAGAAATAGCAGAACTCGTATTATTAATCGATAAAATTGCTCTTTAATACATGGAAAAAAGCTAGTTACCCGAGGGTATCTAGCTTTTTTCATTAAACCGTTTTAAAAATAGCTTTCTCCCAGCTTTTTAAAAACGGGTTTTTCATATTGGCGTTTCTTATGTTCAGGTTGTTCTTGGTTTTCTTTTAATCCTGTATAAAACATTAAAAGTTTTTTTGCTTGGTTTAGGGAGAGTGAGGCTTTTGGATTCCGAACATGTTCATTTAATCTTCCTAAATGTGGCAATTTCTCGAAATCAGCTTTAGAAGGTGGTAAATGAAATAAATAGTCCCCACATTCAACAAGAACATCAGATTGCTGCTGACTAAATTTCGGATTACTTGAGAAGTGAAGCCCCACTTTTTTTGCTTTTCCTTCTTTAATCAGTTTTTGTAAAGCATCTTGCTTTAGTTTATATAAAAACTTTGGGTTTGGCGCCGTTTTTGCATGGCGATTAACGGTGAAGATTGCTTGTGAGAGGTTTTCAACCGTCGGGCGTAGATAATGAGGATGATCGTTCCTTTCCAAATTCAATAGTAAGACTCCTTTCAAAAATGTTGAGGTATATCAATATTATAACCCTATTATTCCAAAATTGAAAACAGAATAGAAGAGGTAGTTCATTTTCCTCTTGCTTTTGTTAAATAAATCAATCAATCTATGCCTTTTTATTCATTTTATATTATAATAAAAAAACAATAGGGGAAATTTGTAAATAATACGTATTGTTTGTAAAAAGTACTCTAAATTTGGAAATCATTCAAAGCACCTTTTGAAAATTATATCATGGGATAGTTCTTATGGGGCTGATTTCGTATAAGGATGATTAGATGGAAAAGTTACAGGAACTATTAACGACTGAATTAAATATTATTCATACATCAAAGAAGATTGAAGGAATTATCTTTGAAATTATTCTTAATCATATTAAAGATATGGTCTTTATTATGAAGGTTGAAGCAGGAAAAAAATTTAGTTATCTATTTGCAAATGAGCCAGGATTAAAGCATGCAAATTTAACATTTGACTTCATCGGAAAAACGCTTGAAGAAGTTCTTCCATTCGAGATCGCTTATCCTTTACAGAAGGAATATGAAAAAATTATTGAATCTAAAGAAACGGTGAAATTTTTTGATGAAATTTCTTTACCTGATGGTAGTAAGATTGTTGGTGAATCATTTTTAACTCCTGTGTTGAATGAAAATAATGAGGTTCACTACGTCGTTTCGGTCACAAGGGATATTACAAGTACTTTAATTGAAAAGAAACGCTTAATGGAGAGCGAGCAAAAATTTCGTTCCATAGTGGACCATAATTTAGACGGCATTTTAACTGTTAGTTTAAAAGGAATCATTCTTGAGGTAAACCCTGCTGCAAGCATATTTACTGGTTTTACTGGTAAGCAGCTGACCAATCGTTCAATCTTTGATTTAATTCCCGATCAAGAAGTGGAAGATTTTAAAGAACTTTTTCTAAAGACAAAGTATGGCTTTCCAAGTGAATCTCTTGACTGCCGATTTACTCATAGGAAGGGTAATAATATAACTATTCATGTTAAGACAGCACCTATTGTTATTAATTCTGAAATAGTTGGCATTTATGTGATCATTCGTGACATTTCTGAGCAATCAAAAAATGCCGAAACTATAAAGTTTATGGCATTTCATGACCAGCTTACAGGGTTATTAAATAGAAGAGCTTTATTGAGAGATCTGGAAGACAATATTTCAGAAGCAAAAAATGCTAAAAGAGAATTCGCACTCCTTTCGATTGATTTAGATCGGTTTAAATATTTAAATGATACTTTAGGTCATATTTTGGGTGATAAAATATTAATTAAAGTGGCTGAAAGACTTTCTGAAATTAGTCCTAACAATTGCACAGCATACCGTCAAGGAGGAGACGAATTCATAATCCTTCTGCCTGAAACAGACCGGCAAAAAGCGAGTAGATTTGCTCGAAATATATTATTGAAATTTTCGAGTTCATTTTATTTGAGCTCACAAGAATACTATATTTCACCGAGTATTGGTATTAGCATGTTTCCTAACGATGGCAGGGATGCCGAGACTCTAATCAAAAATGCAGATGAGGCATTATTCCGAGTAAAAGAAAAAGGAAAAGCCCATTTCCAATTTTACCGTTCTGATATGAATTCCATATTTAAGAATGTGGTAGAACTGGAAACTCTTTTAAGAAAAGCTATTGAGCGTGAAGAATTGTCGCTTCACTATCAGCCTCAGGTCGATTTAACGACAAGGAAAATAAATAGTTTTGAAGCGTTGCTACGTTGGAACAATACTACGATTGGTAATATCCCTCCATCAGATTTTATTCCGTTAGCTGAGGATACTGGTTTAATCATTCCAATTGGTAATTGGGTAATTGACACTGCATGTAAACAGATTCGCGATTGGTCAGAAAAAGGAACTGAGGAGTATAGGATAGCAATTAATATCTCACCAAAACAATTTCAACAACATAGTTTACTTAGTATAATTCAACAGTCCATAGAAAAACATTGTATTAAACCAAATTTATTAGAGATTGAAATTACTGAGGGGGCCATGCAGGATACAAAGGACACAGCTCCTATTCTATCTGGATTAAAAGAACTTGGAGTATCCATATCTGTTGATGATTTTGGTACGGGCTATTCATCATTGAATTATTTAAAGAAATTTCCAATTGATGTTTTGAAAATTGATCAATCATTTGTTAGAGATATATTATCTAACGAAAAAGATGCAGCAATCACAACAACGATCATACATCTAGGGAAAAGCTTAGGAATGGAAGTCATTGCTGAAGGTGTTGAAACGGAAGAGCAGGCAAAATTTTTAAGGACTGCTAACTGCTTTAAAGCACAAGGTTTTTTGTACTCGAAACCGCTACCAGCAAAGGAAATTGAAAAAAACTATATTAGATAATAAAAAAAATACAATAAAAAGCAGCAAAACCACATCTATGAATGGATGTGGTTTTTAAATTCAGTTATTTTTACATATAATTATTATTTGATTTTCCCTCTATTCAGACAATAGTGTAAAAACAGTTAGCTCAGGCTTAGATAGAAATCTAAAGGGCAAACGCGTGGTGCCAATACCTCTGTTGACATATAGAGTCAGTGGTGTATCTCCAATTTCGTAAAAGCCTTCATGATATATTTCTGCAAATGGAGGTTTAACGAGAGCACCGATAAATGGAATCTTTACTTGTCCTCCATGGCTATGGCCGCTTAACTGTAACTGAATATTGAATTCTTTCGCCTCGTCAGCTAAATCAGGGGCATGAGATAAGAGAATTTTGAAAGAATCTTCTGGAACTCCATTTAATGCAGTCATGAGATCAGGTTTACCAAGCATTGCGTCGTCAATTCCAATTATATAAATAGCACTTCCATCTAGTAGTGTAATTTTCTGATTGCTATTTTGCAGCAGCTTGAACTCTGCTTGTTCCATAATCGATTTATAAATATTTGATCCATATCCTCCATGATCGTGATTTCCATAAATAGCAAATTTACCGAAAGGTGCATAAAGTTTTTTGAGCAAAGGAATTAATTGATTTCCTTCTTGATACTTATTTGGTGCATCCATTAAATCACCAGTAAAGAAAATAATATCAGGCTTTAATTTATTTATTTTTTCGATAAGCTCAATTAATTGCTGTCTATCATACTGGAAGCCTAAATGCGTATCACTGAACTGAACGATTTTGAAGTCATTAAAGCTTTTGGGGATTGATTTCTTAACTATTGTATGATGGTTTATATCTAAAAGCATCGGCTCAATGTGACCAGCATAATAATAGCCTCCAGCTCCTACCCCAGCCACTGTAAAAAGCGAGCCGAATACTCTTTTTAAAAAGGATCTTCTAGTCACTTTTTTTGCCATAGTTATTACCAACCTATCTATTAATAAATACCTTATAATACTATCAAACTCTGAACCTAAAAAGAAGGGTAAGTATTATAGATTTTTTATGAAAGTAAAATCTTTTTTATGATAATAAAAATAATTGTTCGAATATTCACGAAAAAATGGTAAAATAAGAAATGAATAGTCATTCATAATAGGGGGCGAAAATCATGAAAGGTAAAGTTGTCATTGTTACTGGCGGTTCAAGCGGCATGGGAAAATACATGGCAAAGCGTTTTGCCGAAGCAAATGCATCAGTCGTCATAACTGGAAGAACAATTGAACGCTTAGAGGAAGCAAAAAAAGAGATTGAAACATATTCAGGACAAGTGTTGACAGTTCAAATGGATGTAAGAGAAATAGAGCATGTTAAGCATATGGTTGCAGAAACCATTCGTACATTTGGGCGTATAGATCATCTTATTAATAATGCTGCGGGTAATTTTATTTGTCCAGCTGAAAAACTAAGTGCAAATGGTTGGAATTCGGTCATAAATATTGTCTTGAATGGGACATTTTATTGCTCAAGTGAAGTCGGAAAATATTGGATTGAAAATGGAATTAAGGGAAGTATAATTAATATGGTTGCTACATATGCATGGGATGCGGGTGCTGGTGTCATTCATTCCGCTGCAGCAAAAGCTGGTGTATTGTCAATGACAAGAACCTTAGCGGTAGAATGGGGAAGAAAATACGGAATAAGAGTAAATGCTATTGCGCCTGGTCCAATAGAGCGTACTGGTGGTGCTGATAGACTATGGGAATCTGAAGAGGCGGCAATTCGAACAATCAATAGTGTTCCATTAGGAAGACTTGGAAAACCAGAGGAAATAGCCGAATTAGCTTATTTTTTATTATCCAATCATGCAGCTTATATCAATGGAGAATGTATTACAATGGATGGAGGACAATGGTTGAATCAATTTCCATTCTAATTTTGAAAATGATAAGGCATATTCAATTGAAGATATTCTATATCTTAGGTAAGAGGAGGAATTTCTTCGAGCACACCATACGGTTTGTTTTTTAATTTTCGGACACAATTGCAGCTGTTTATGTAATAAGGAAATATCAGTTATTCCATTAAAGGGCAGTGGAACAAGTCAGATTAAATTCATAATCGAATTTGACTTATCAATTTATTAATTGTAAAATATTCTTAATTTTCAATACGTAATAATCGGCTATGAAGAGAAGAGTAATTTTGATTAATTATTTTCAGAGAGCTCCGGTAGGTGAAAAGGAGTAATAATAGTCTTAATGAAAAAAGACTTGGAGCTTCGCACGGATTTAAGATTTTTCTTAATGATGTTGCGACGGGATCTCCCGTTATAGAGATAGGGTATAATCAATAATTTAAATTGCCGTACCCGAAAAGGTTGATATGGTGACATATCAATAAACTGAGGTGGTACCACGGAGCTATAAACTCTCGTCCTCAAGATGAATAATCTTGGGGGTGAGAGTTTTTTTGTTGTTTACAAGGAACAATCCATTAATTTATAAACTTATAAAAAGCTAAAAGAATGGAGTGAAATGTATGATTAATGAACAAACAGAGGGTAGAATTAAGAAATTAGAGACATTAAAATCGCAGGGGATTTCAGTATACCCAGAAAGGTTTTCCACTAATTATGAACTTTTTGAAGCCTCTCAGCTTGAAGACGGTACTTCTGGTGTCCGAGTAGCGGGAAGAATAATGAGTATTAGAAATTTCAACAAATTAATTTTCATTACCATTTCAAACATTCAAGGCAGTTTACAACTTCTTTTAAAAAGGGATGAGGTTGGCCAGATACCGTTTGAACAATTTAATGATTTATTAGATATAGGAGATTTTATTGGCGTGGCAGGTCGGATGTATACTACCAAGACGGAAGAAAAAACATTACGTATCGAAAGCTATGTTTTTCTTGGGAAAGCATTGCGAAGTCTTCCAGAAAAATGGCACGGCTTAAGCAATATTGAACTTCGATATAGACAGCGTTACTTAGATTTAATGATGACAAAAGACACACAAAATCGATTACTGTCTAGGAGCAAAATGGTACGGGCGATTCGTAGATTTTTTGAGGATCAAGAATTCCTGGAAGTAGAAACGCCAGTGTTACAACATACTTCCTCGGGTGCAATTGCGAAACCTTTTAGGACTTATCATAATTCTTTGGATACTGAATTAAACTTACGGATTGCTCCGGAAACTTATTTGAAAAGGCTAATCGTAGGTGGTTTTACGAAAGTATTTGAATTTGCAAAGTGCTTTAGGAACGAAGGGATAAGTCCTCAACATCTTCAAGAATTTACTATGGTCGAAGGATACGCAGCATACTGGAATTATGAAGATACAATGAAATTAATGCGTGAGATGATATTGTATATTCTAAGGCAAACTTTTAATACCACGACTATTACAATAAAAGGACAAACTATTGACTTTTCACTTGAATGGGAAGTTATCTCCTTCAGGGATTTAATTTTCAATGAAACAGGAATAGATATAAACCTTTATCCTAACGTAAAAGATTTATTGCAAGAAACGAAAAAAAGAAATATTGACCTAGATCATTCTGAAATTAATTCTATAGGAAGAGGTAGTTTCATTGATTTACTTTATATAAAAACGTGCCGACCTCAACTTGTAAAACCAACATTTTTAATCCAACATCCTATTGATTTATCACCACTCGCTAGAGCTAATGATGGGGATCAAACTCTTACTGACCGTTTCCAATTAGTCGTAAACGGTGCAGAAATTATTAATGCTTATTCTGAACTTGTTGATCCAATTGAACAAAGAAAAAGATTGGAAGATCAAGCCATTTTAAAAAGCAATGGGGATTTAGAAGCTATGGAGATGGATGAAGATTATTTAACAGCTATGGAATATGGGATGCCTCCTATTTCTGGATGGGGATTTGGAATTGAAAGGTTATTAATGATACTAACGGATAGTGATTCAATTAAAGAATGTACATTATTCCCTTTAACGAAAAAGTTATAGTAGCACTATATATTCTTATCATAAGGAAATGTGCAACCCTGATAATACTACCTAATTGATCATACAATCCTTTATTCCGTAAGGGACCTTTAATGGAATAAGTAATTCATACAGATTCAAAACCCCAGAACCATTAGGATCTGGGGTTTTCACTGTTTAAATACAGTGCTAGATGCAGTGCTAATTACATTGTTATTTCTATACCTAATTCAGTTGTGATTCAAGGTTTTCTCTCCCTAAACGGAACCCCTTAACTTGTTTCGTGGGTTTTTTTAATGTTCATTACTAAAGAAACTGAAAAAGTATTGAGAAAATTTTAGTATTTTTTTACTATTCAAAAATTATAAGTAAATGAAAAACTAACGGAAAAAGTTCAGAATTAGTAGTATACTATAGCCGTGGGGAGCTGTTAACTTCTCATTCATTCATTAATGTAATTAGGAGTGTTTATGGTGAGTTCATTTCGAGTTGAAAAGGATTTTTTAGGAGAAAAACATGTTCCTATTGAAGCATATTATGGGATACAGACTTTAAGAGCTGTAGAGAATTTTCCCATAACAGGCTATAAATTAAACAAGGATTTTATCATCGCGATGGCCATTGTGAAAAAAGCTGCTGCCCTTGCCAATTCTGATATTGGTCGATTATATAAAGGCAAAGCAAATGTAATTTGTGAGGCAGCCGATGAGATTATTTCTGGAAAATGGCATGATCATTTCATTGTTGATCCAATCCAAGGTGGAGCAGGAACATCGATTAACATGAATACGAATGAAGTAATTGCGAATAGAGGGTTAGAGCTATTAGGGAAAGAAAAAGGCGAATACTTTCATTTAAATCCTAATATTGATGTGAATATGGCACAATCGACAAATGATGCATTTCCAACAGCAATACATCTTGCTGTATATAGAGCTCTTGAATCATTAATCAATACAATGAATAAAATGAAGGATGCCTTCAATGAAAAGGCAATCGAGTTTGATTCTGTTATTAAAATGGGCAGAACTCATTTGCAAGATGCAGTACCTATTCGATTAGGTCAAGAATTTCGAGCATATACAAATGTAATTGAACGCGATATCAAAAGAATTGAAAATTCGAAGGAAAATTTATTAGAAGTTAATATGGGAGCAACTGCAGTGGGAACAGGGCTAAATGCTGATCCTCGTTATATAGAAAAAGTTGTTCAATATTTAGCTGAAATTTCTGGAATTCCAGTTGTACCAGCAAAGAACCTAGTTGATGCAACACAAAATACTGATACATATACTGAAGTATCTGCTGCTTTGAAAATATGTATGGTTAATATGTCGAAAATCGCTAATGACCTTCGATTAATGGCTTCTGGCCCTAGAGCAGGATTGTATGAAATCAATTTACCATCTAGACAGCCAGGTTCATCAATAATGCCTGGAAAAGTAAACCCTGTTATGCCTGAAGTTATTAATCAAATTGCTTTTCAGGTTATTGGAAATGATCATACAATTTCTCTCGCATCAGAAGCTGGACAATTCGAGTTAAATGTAATGGAGCCTGTACTATTATTTAATTTATTGCAATCGATTTCTATTATGAACAATGGTTTCCGTGTGTTTACTGACTTCTGTGTTTCCGGCATTACAGCCAATGTGGATCGTCTAAAAGACTATGTCGAAAAAAGTGTAGGTTTATTAACTGCAGTAAATCCACATATTGGTTATAATGTCGCTTCCGACATAGCAAGAGAATCAATCATAAACGGAAAGTCAATTCGTGAATTATGTTTGCAATACGATGTTCTTAGTGAAGAAGAACTAGATCTTATTTTGGATCCGTACGAGATGACAAAGCCAGGAATCGCAGGAGCATCTTTACTTGAAAAGTAAAAGTCAAAAAGCCACGTAATTGAAAATTTATTAATAGATACCGGTAGGAATATCGGTATCTTATTTATAGTAGAATAAAAAAACATTACTTTTTATTACGGTCAAACCTTCCAGAAAAGAATGTACACACATTTTTGGGAGGCTCGTCTCATGCTATGCCTAAGACTGAGCACTAAGGAAAAACTACTCGGAAATTCATTTCCGAAACAATCCAATTTAGATTGTTTTAAAGGCTCTTGTACTTGTCTAAAAATATCAGGAGGGAAAAGAGTATGGATGCACTGGAAATCCTTACAGATCTGGATAATGTATTTCCGTTCTTTCAACCGATATTCAGTGCTGATGAACATCGAGTCATAGGCTACGAGATTTTAGGAAGATATAGAAGTGAGAATGGGATCGTTAGTTTAGGACCTTTTTTTCTTGACGAAAGTATTCCGGAAGAATATAGACTTGAAGTTGATCACACTGTGTTAAAAAAAGCATTGGAAAAATCTTTATCCCTTGAGGAAGATATTCTTTTATTTATTAATAAAGATGCTGATTTATTAATGTTTGATAATGCTGAATCATTTTTAGCCATATTGCATGAATTTAAAGAGAAAGGTATTAAGCTAGATCGAATTGTATTAGAATCAACAGAACGAGTTTATAATGGCGATGTAGAGCAATTAGATCACTTATTAAACTATATACGAACGTATGGTATTAAAATAGCGATTGATAATAGCGGGAATGAAAGAAGCCAATTAGATAGAATAGGCCAAATTTCACCTAATATATTAAAGGTAGATTTGAATGAGCTCCGTTCTCAGGCTACAGCACATGTACTTCATGATATTTTATTTTCGCTATCCTTATTAGCAAGAAAGATTGGAGCTACCTTGCTTTTTAAAAATATCGAAATGGTGTATCAGCTACAATTTGCTTGGAGGAATGGGGGAAGATATTATCAAGGCTATTATTTGCATAGACCAGCAGAGGACTTCGTAGATCGGGATGTGCAGAAAGAAAAGTTAAAAGATAAATGCTATCAATTTATTTCTTATGAGAAGAAGAAACTTGAAGCATTGTACCTTGTTACAGAGGAATTTAATGAAATGCTTCATCAATATCTTCAAGTCAAAAATCGTAAATTACTGGAATATGAAGAGCTAATTAAAGTCCTTTCCCTCTATCTTGATGATGTTGCTTTCCGTTTATATATTTGTGATGAAAATGGTTTTCAAAAATCTGCTAATATTTTTAAACAAGAAAGTGGTTGGCAAATTCAGCACGAGTATTTACATAAAAACTGGAGCTGGCGCCCATATTTTCTAGAAAATATTATGAAGATGAGAAAGGAAAAGAAAGGAATACTATCTGATTTATACACTGATATGGAAACAGGAGAAACGATTCGAACTTTTTCATATCCATTAAACTCAAATGATTATTTGTTTGTGGATATAACTTATAACTATTTGTATGAACGTGATGGTTTATTATAGTGTATGGAAGGTCTCAATTCGAGGCCTTTTTTTTATATGAATAAAGAATATCTTTTTTGAATTTGAGAATTGTCTAGCTCCAGCGCCTACCCCCGACGTACAGGACGTACTAGTGTCGACAATGCGACAGGACGTCGCACTTTTGTCGACCTCGAGGTCATAAGTCAGTCCGCCAAGAAAGTTAAAGAACAACTTTCCTGTAGACCTGTCTTATGCTTGTCGGGGGTGAGCATTAAGGAAAGCTCCTCCGAATAATCATCGCAAGAACAATCTGAACTTTGATTGTTCTGAAGGCGCTTGCGCTTTTCTAATCAAAAAATGATAAAATTTGTTGATTTATCTTAAATATTTTTCTTCTGCAACATTTAATGACAGTTCTATTGTCAAAATCTGCAGTTATTTTACGAACGATATTATCTATATGTCAAAATAGTTTGTTGGTAAAATGATAATTATTAGCTAGGAAAAGGAAAGGGAGGGTGAAATGAAGAAAAATGTCTTTCGTTTTTTGTCGTATTTGGTTGTTATATCAATGATTTTTCCGTTAAAAATTAAGGCGGGATCAGATTTTTCTAATGAAAATGAGGTAATAAACTTTGTACAAGCAGCGTTTCAGGCACAGGTGGATATAGGTGAACAACCAAGAACGATGGAAGAGATTAATGAATTATTGTCTCCATTTTTAACAAAAGAATATCAAACACTCTTTTTAAATGAAAATCTTCATTTAGTAGATGATCGATATATTACTTATGGGACAGATTTCCCTCTACTTTATATTCCCTTTTTCTCCTATTCTGATAAAACGAAGGTTGTTTGGGATCATGAAAAAATATATGTGATTGAGTTTTTTAGCGAAAATGATGAAGGACCCGTTTCATACAATAACCATTATGAAGGGGTATCGCTTGAAAAAAACGATAATAGCTGGAAGGTCGCTGCAATCTATTACGATAACATACCTGAGCAAATTATTCAGCAATCTAATGGAATAAATAAACTAAAACATACATTAAATGGATCATCCAAAGGACGTTTTTTTCAGAAAGATATTCTGAGTATTCCGTATATATGGGGCTATTCTTATATCCGTTTGAATCCTATATTTTTTATGGATATCCTTTATTAACTAAAAAAGGTTTTATCTTTAAATAAATCCAATAATGGGAAAAACTTGGCAATCGCCAAGTTTTTTTATTATTCAATGTTCAAGGCTTCTTTTAATTTTTCGAGATCAAAGCCTGTAATGACCGTTTCATCAATTACAATTGTTGGGGTGGAATAGGATTGATATTTATGGACTAAATCCCTTTTCGCTTTAGCATCAGTTTTAATATTTTTAACTTCAAAATGAAATCCATATTCGGTTAAGAATTTTTTTGTAATTTCACATGGTGGACAATCTGGTTGTGTATAAATAGTAATATTTAACATGTAATCTCCTCACTTTCACTTCTTTTTATGATAGGGAAAAGAAAAAAATATTTCAATCTCAAAAAAAATTACTTATTTAATTATTTTTTTCTTGTACAAAAGAGCACCATTAATTTATGCTGTTAATATTGGTATGAAAGGGATTTTTCGTTGAATTTTCTGAATTTAATCCTTAAGGATAGAAACATGCCAAAAGAGAAACCTATTGTTAAGAATTTAGGTTTTTGTGAAAGGAGAGGGAGCATGTCACAGCTTCAAGGAATATTAACACGCTTAAAAAATTTACAGGAACAATCAATCGGTGGGGAGCCGATGCAAAGATTTTTCGAGGTAAATGGAGAAAGGAAATGTCAGGTTACTTATCAGCCAAAAAGTGAAATGTTTGAGTTAGAAGTTTATTTTGATAAGGAAAAACCAAAAAGATATCAATTTGACAATATCGATATGATCACGATTGAGATATTTGATTTAATTCAATAGAACATATATAGGAGCCGTAATGGTTCCTTTTTTTTTTTAGCTAAAGCTAATGGGAAGTTTAAATTTATTAACGTACTAAAGTAAAGTGTGTTTTCAATTAAATATCTGCAAATAAGATCGCATAAGAAAAACTATGGCATTCGCCAAAGGACTCGACGAATGCCAAGTTTTTCTAAGCTAATAGGAAAGTTCAAGTTTATTAACGTGCTAAAGAAGAGAGTGTTTTCAATTAAATATCTGCAAATAAGATCGCATAAGAAAAACTAAGGCATTCGCCATAAGGACTTGGCGAACGCCAAGTTTTTCTAAGCTAATAGGAAAGTTCAAGTTTATTAACGTGCTAAAGAAGAGAGTGTTTTTAATTAAATATCTGCAAATAAGATCGCATAAGAAAAACTAAGGCATTCGCCATAAGGACTTGGCGAACGCCAAGTTTTTCTAAGCTAATAGGAAAGTTCAAGTTTATTAACGTGCTAAAGAAGAGAGTGTTTTTAATTAAATATCTGCTAATAAGATCGCATAAGAAAAACTAAGGCATTCGCCATAAGGACTTGGCGAACGCCAAGTTTTTCTAATGAATTCTCCTTCAAAAATGGTAAAGTATAAGTATTGAGGTGAGAATTTATGCAACCAACCGTAAAATGTCCACAATGTTTAATCGAGACAGAAATTTCTTTAGTTTTAACTGCCCAATCGAATCAAAATGTAATTTTTACATGTCCTCATTGTCATTTTGAAATGAAGGACATTCACACGAGCAAGGGTTAAAAGTTAATATGGGCACCGAACCGAAAACTGTGATAAACTAAAATAGATAATATTACTATTGAGGAGTTACGGCGATGATTAGTCTTCACAGCGGGGAATATTTAGATAATAATATTCGTAATTTTATGATACCATCGGAACGGGTTGCACATGTTCAAGTAGGCAATAATCTAGAACATGCTTTATTAGTGTTAACCAAAAGTGGCTACACGGCCATTCCTGTACTAGATCCGTATTATAAACTTCATGGCTTAATAAGCACCCCGATTATTATGGACTCTATTCTAGGCCTTGAAAGAATTGAATTTGAACAGCTTGAGAAAAAACGTGTAGAAGAAGTTATGAACAGAAAAATTCCAAGATTAAATATCAATGCATCCATTCAAGATTCGATTCCTTTTCTCATTGATAATCCTTTCTTGTGTGTTGAAAATGAGGATGGTTATTTCGAAGGGATATTTACACGCAGGACAGTATTAATTGAGTTAAATAAGCATAAACGTAAGTTAAATAAAAATTAATTTCTTTTGCTCCCTGAATAGGGGCACTAATAAAAGCAAAGGCTCTGTCGATTAAGACAGAGTCTTTTTTTCTAAAGGGAATGAGAACAAAGCGAATATGCATTTTCTAATTGATAAAAAATGAAATTTATTAATTTGTACGTTATAGTTAAAGAAAAGACTAAAATGGAGGGATTGAATGTCTTCTCTCTCAGAGTTTCACTTTCTTTCAGTTCTAGCACAGGAAATGAATATGAGAAAAGCTGCTGAAAGGCTGTTTGTCTCACAGCCTGCATTATCACAACGCTTACAAACGATTGAAAAGGAGTGGGGCGAAAAGCTGTTTGTCCGCTCTCAAAAGGGACTATCATTAACTCCTGCTGGAGAGTTAGTTATTAAATTTATTAACGAAGTAATTACTAAAGAAGAAAAGGTTAAAGAATCTATTCATGCTTTGAATGCTGAGGTGTATGGAACATTAAAGATTGCGGTTGCTTCTATTGTTGGGCAAAATTGGCTGCCACAAGTACTTAAACAATATGTAACCCGTTACCCACAAGCAAAAATTTCTCTTTTGACAGGATGGAGCAGTGAAATTTTAAAAACATTATATGAGGATCATGTTCATATTGGAATCATTCGAGGAACACCTGATTGGAAAGGGGTAAAAATTCATCTATTCGAGGATCCGCTCTGCTTAGTAGATACTGAAATCACAAGTCCTGAGCAAATTCTTAACACGGACAGGCCATTTATCCAGTTTAAAAGTGATTCAAATTATTATCAGGAAATTCAAGACTGGTGGCTAAGAAAATTCAAGACACCACCTAAGAGAACGATAGTCGTTGATCAGATCGAAACATGTAAGCAAATGACTTTCAATGGAATTGGATATGCGATTTTACCTGAAATAACACTAAATGGAGTCGAAAAGAATATCTTTAAAATCCCATTGTTAGATGAAAATAATCTCCCGCTAAAGCGTGATACCTGGCTCCTTGGGTATGAATCTGCATTTCAGCTAAAGCAAGTTCAGGCCTTTGTTGAATTAATAAAGGAATTTATCCGCGACGAGAAGAATAGAGGAATGGACTCTTTACTTTAATATAGAGTAGGAAGCATATTGTTTTATTCTGCATAACTACTTTGATAAACTGGAAATGAAAAAACTATTACTAACTCTGGGCTTTATTTTGATTAAATTTTTCAAATAAAGGGCAAAACATGTAATGGATTTCTTTTTATTAAGTAAGCATTAATTAATTATAATTGATGTTTAATTAAATTAATTACAATTTAATATTGACTTAAAATATTTATGAGTCTATAATTGTATTTGTGAACAAAAACTCAAATGAGAAATTATATAATAAATTCTCATTTGAATAAGTTAATGGAGGGATTACATATGCCAGAACGTATGGTAGGTAAACAAGCACCACGTTTTGAAATGGATGCAGTATTAGCAAACAAGGAGTTTGGAAAAGTTAGTCTTGAAGAAAATATGAAAAATGATAAGTGGACTGTTCTTTTCTTCTATCCAATGGACTTCACATTTGTATGTCCAACTGAAATCACTGCTCTTTCAGATCGTTACGATGAGTTTGAAGACCTTGATGCAGAAGTAATTGGAGTATCTACTGATACTATTCATACACACCTAGCTTGGATTAATACTGATCGCAAGAACAATGGTCTTGGTGATTTGAAATATCCACTTGCTGCAGATACTAACCATATTGTATCTCGCGATTATGGTGTCCTTATCGAAGAAGAAGGTATTGCACTTCGTGGACTATACATCATTAGCCCAGAAGGCGAATTAATGTATTCAGTTGTTAATCATAACAATATTGGCCGTGACGTTGATGAAACATTACGTGTTCTACAGGCTCTTCAAACTGGTGGACTTTGCCCTGCAAACTGGAAACCAGGACAAAATACATTAAATGTATAATTAAAATTTTTGAAAAGGCCTAACGTTAGTTAGGTCTTTTCTTAAAGTAATGATTCTTACAACAATAGCCTTACTTAAGGGGGATAAATAATGAAATTACGTGAATCTATGCCTGAACTTACAGGCGCTACTGAATGGTTAAATGGAGAAGTTACAAGAGAGCAGCTTGTAGGTGAAAAGCCAACTTTAATTCATTTCTGGTCTGTTAGCTGTCATTTATGCAAGGAAGCAATGCCACAGGTTAACAAATTCCGAGATGATTATAAGGATAAGTTAAATGTAATTGCCGTTCATATGCCTCGCTCTGAGGACGATCTTAATATTGAATTGATTAAACAGGTCGCAGCAGAGCATGAAATCTCGCAGCCAATATACGTCGACAGTGAGCATAAGCTAAATGAAGCGTTTGAAAATCAATATGTTCCAGCTTATTATGTATTTGATAAAGATGGCAATCTTCGTCACTTCCAAGCAGGTGGAAGCGGTATGAAAATGTTAGAAAAGCGCGTAAATCGTGTATTAGATGAAATGAATAAAGCTGAATAAAAAAAGATCAAGCCTAGCTTGGTCTTTTTTTTGCATTAGAAAAAATTTCATAAAAAACAAAAAATTCTAACAAAAAGGGTAGAATTATATTTCGAAAACCGTTATATTTAATATTACGCTTTAATAATTACGCTGTGTTAAATCTCAGTGTTGAAAATACTATTCTGTTGTTGATTGGAGCGGAAGGCGCGAGATCCTCGAAAATGCATTCGCATTTCCTTCGTGCGGTGTTTATTCGGGGAAGATTATTCCACGTCCTGCGGGAGAGCGAGTCAAAGGGAGACCCCGCAGGAGCGCTCTTCGACGAGGAGGCTTCCGGACCGCCCGCGATCGCTAAGTGCCTGCAGCGGAAATCAACAGGGAAGTTTAACATAGCCAAAAATTAAAAAATATTTTAGCAATAGGGTGAAGGGGGAAACAGCTTGGGGATATTTAGAAAATTAAAAATTTATTATTGGCCATATAAAGGTTATTTTTTTTGGTCAATCGCTTTTTTACTAATTGCAACAGCAATAACGGTAGTCTATCCAATGATTCTCCAAATTACGATAGATGAGGTAATATACGGAGGAAAATATGAGTGGATTCCTTATCTAGCTTTAGGATTTATCGGAATAATGATCATTAAAGGGGTAGCGACATTTATTCATCAATATACCGGTGATCTCTTTGGGATTACATCTGTTTATAAACTAAGAAATGCTCTTTATAATAAACTTCAATATTTACCTTTCCGATATTATGACAAGGCAAAAACAGGTGACTTGATGTCACGATTAACTGCTGATGTCGAAGGGTTTCGCTTCTTTTTATCGATAGGTTTTTCCGAGTTGATTCGCTTTATCCTCTTAATTGGCATTAGCTTTTCTGTCATGTTTTACTACTCCATTTCACTAACAATTGTTACATTAATTACTTTACCTTTTCTTGCAGTCGTTACTTTTAAATTTGATAAAGCGGTACATCCAGCGTTTAGAAGTATTCGAAAATCCTTTGGAAAATTAAATACAAAGGTACAGGAAAATATTAGTGGCATCAATACTGTTAAATCCTTATCGAGAGAAGATTTCGAGATTGATAAATTCAATAATTCAAATGGTGATTACAAAGAAAAATATATATTTACAGCTGATATATGGGCTAAGTTTTTCCCTTTAATGGAATTTTTAGGTAATTTAAGTGTGGTCTTTTTATTAGCTTATGGTGGATACCTAGTGATGATCGGTGACCTATTTTTAGGAGAACTAGTAGCTTTTTATAGCTTAGTCTGGTATATCATGTGGCCAATCATGAACCTCGGTTTTATTGTCAATCTATTTTCACAATCGAAAGCATCTGGAGAAAGATTATTAGAAATTCTTGAAGCGGAAAATGAGATCGAAGATAAACCATCAGCCATTAAAGCGGAACGCTTAAAAGGAGAGGTGGAATTTCGTAATGTGACTCTCAGATATTCGGAAGAGGATAAGGATGCCCTTTATAATATTAATTTCCATGCACATCCTGGAAAGGTAATCGGACTAATTGGATCCACAGGTTCAGGAAAAACTTCCTTAACTCAGGTAATGACAAGATTTTACGAGCCTGTTGATGGGGAAGTAAGAATGGATGGTAAAAATGTCGAAGAATTTACATTACATTCCTTAAGAAGTAATATCGGCTTTGTCCTTCAAGAATCATTTTTATTCTCATCCTCCATAAAAGCAAACATCTCTTATGGCAAACCGAATGCAACTATGGAAGATATCATTGATGCTGCCAAGAGAGCTCAAGCCCATGACTTCATAATGGAGCTTCCAGATGATTACGACACCATGCTTGGTGAAAGAGGTATGGGACTTTCTGGAGGACAAAAGCAGCGCATTGCCATTGCTAGAGCATTTTGTATTAATCCAAGTATTTTAATATTAGATGATGCGACAAGTGCTGTTGATATGGAGACAGAATTCCAAATCCAAAAGTCTTTAAAGGAAGTCATGCATGGAAGAACGACATTTATAATTGCTCACAGGATTTCTTCACTAAAGCATGCTGATGAAATTCTTGTTCTTGAAAATGGGCATATCGTCGAAAGAGGAGTTCACGATATTTTATTAAAACAAAACGGTCCGTATCAGCGTATTTACGATATTCAATATCGAGATATTGGCAGAGTGATTGGAACCCATGCAGGGTAGGAGGTGAAAGGATGAAAAAGAAGACAGTAAGTGACAAAGTATTATCAAGGTTTCAATACTCATCGGATGAGGTAATTGAAAAGCCTTTTAACTGGAAGCAAATGTTAAGGCTATTCAGCTATATGAAGCCTTATCGAAAAGGGCTCCTCCCTTTATCCATTATGATGGTCTTACTCAATACAGGCGTTAAATTACTTATACCGATTTTAATAGGAGTATATACCCTTGATAAGGCACTATTTGAAAAGGATGGAAAGCTCCTTGCGATTTTAGTTGCATTAATTGCATTTCTATATTTAATAAACTATGTTGCCAATTATTTTCGGATTAAATGGATGAATATCCTTGGTCAAAGTGTTATTTATGATTTAAGAAAGCACTTATTTACCCATGTTCAAACACTATCTCATCGCTTCTTTGATCAGCGCTCGGCTGGCTCCATTCTAGTACGAATCATGAATGATATTAATTCTCTCCAAGAGTTATTTACAAATGGGGTCATCAATTTATTAATGGATATGATTCTTCTTGTTGGTATTTTTATCATATTATTCTCATTAAGTCCCCAGCTGACATTAGCCATTATGATAATATTGCCGATTATGTTCTTTATTTCTACCTCATTAAGGAGAAATATTCGGCGATCATGGCAGCTTGTTCGATTAAAACAGTCTAAATTAAATTCTCATTTGAATGAAAGTATTCAAGGCATAAGGGTAACTCAATCCTTTACACAAGAAAAAGAAAATATGACATTTTTTGATGGTATAAACACTGAAAATTTTGAAAGCTGGCGAATAGCCTCACAGAAAAACGCGATGTTCAGACCTTTAGTCGAATTAACAAATGCACTTGGGACAGCTGTACTAATCTGGTATGGAGCAAGTTTAATCCAAGAAAAAACAATATCAATAGGTTATTTTGTTTCTTTCGCCTTTTATCTTGGCATGTTCTGGGAGCCGATTTCTCGTTTAGGTACGGTTTATAATCAATTATTAATGGGTATGGCCTCATCTGAAAGAATATTTGAATTCTTGGATGAAAAGCCAAATGTGGATGAGAAAAAGGATGCTATCCAATTGGATAATATTATTGGAAAGATTGATTTTGAAGATGTTGAATTTTCATATGATGAGAGACGCCCAGCATTGCGCAAGATTAATTTGGAAATGCAAGCAGGGCAGACGGTTGCATTAGTTGGTCATACAGGTTCGGGGAAGACGACTATTGCGAACTTAATTAACAGGTTTTATGACCCAACGGCAGGCAAGGTTAAAATTGATGGGAATGATTTACGAGATGTGACCTTAGCAAGCCTTAGAAATCAAATTAGTGTTGTCTTACAGGATACCTTTATTTTTTCTGGTACCATTAAAGACAATATACGTTTCGGTCGACCAGATGCTAGTGATGAAGAAGTAATGGAGGCTGCGATAGCAATTGGAGCACATGTATTTATAGAAAATCTGCCAAACGGTTATGAAACGGAGGTAGAGGAACGAGGGAATATTCTTTCTGTTGGAGAGAGACAGCTCCTTTCCTTTGCTAGAGCACTGCTTGCTGACCCGCGAATCTTAATTCTTGATGAAGCGACAGCGAGCATTGATACTGAAACAGAGGTCAAAATCCAAAAAGCATTAAAGACGCTATTAAACGGCCGTACTGCTATTATCATAGCGCATCGTCTATCTACCATACGTGAAGCAGATAATATTTTTGTCCTTGACCATGGTAAAATCATAGAACAAGGAAATCATGATGAATTAATGGACCTTCAAGGAGAATATTTTCAACTCGTAAAGGCTCAATTCAATATGTTGAGTGCAGGATAAAGTGAAACTTCAATCAGTGGAGGGGGGGTCTTTCATCCCTCACTGATTGTTAGTTGAACCAATCACGCTCAAAACGCCACGTCCTGTGGCTTTCGCCTGACTAGGTCATCGTGTCCGTCGTCGGGCCTTTACGGGCTGTTGATCCCCCACTTAGAAATTTTTTCTTAACTCATCTTCTTGAAGTGGGGGTCTTATAGCCCGTTAATCTGCGATAAATAAGAATGGGGAGTCTCGTTTGCCAAGTTTATGACATTGAGACTCCCCTTTACATATAATTTCAAAATAATATCCCACAGTTGCCTAGAAAGACATTTTCAGATTAATATAAGATTAAATTCTGAATGATGGAAGTGGGGATATAAATGCTGCATTTGAATCCAGATCATTTTATTTTGAAACCAGCTTTTGCAACTATTCATTGTGAGCCTAACTGGCAATGGAGAAAACGTGATAAACCCCTTCCGAATTATGATTTATTTTATGTATGGAGCGGGGAAGGAACAGTTGTTTTAAATGGAAAACCGTATAATGTTCAGAAAGGGAGTTGTTTTCTCTTTAAGCCAGGAGATGAAACGACTGCAAAGCATAATCCCCAAAAACCACTTGTTCTATCATATATTCATTTTGACCTAAAAGAATTACCTCAATTAATACCTCAGGAATATCGAATCGTTCAAAATCGCATTATTTTTGAATCTTTATTAACTCGTTATGTTCGTTTGTTTTTAGTAAAAACTTTTGGTGCAGAAATCGAAGCAAAGTTAATCTTAAAGCAATTGATGATCCATTTATTGAGAGAAGAGCAAGTTCCAGAAAGTCAAATGTCTAATGAGAGTAACAGCTTGCTTGAAACGATACAGGAAAGTGCTAATTATATTCAACAGCATCCAAGTGATCCACATACTATAGAAAGTCTTGCAGCTCGTGCAAATCTTTCTCCACCCTATTTTTCTCAAAAGTTTAAACAAATTATTGGTCAAACTGTTCGCTCTTATATAATTCGTATGCGAATTGAACGAGCTGAGCATTTGCTTTATTACACCGGTATGACAGTGACAGAGGCTGCAGAAGCCCTCGGCTATAATAGTCTCCATTTTTTTAGCAGGCAATTTAAAAAATATACAGGAAAAAAACCCTCCCAAATTCGATAATCAATGCAATTATAAGTTAAAACTAAACGAATCGTCAGGTTCATTCTTACCTGGCGATTTTGTGTTTATTACTTTTTCTGAGTATAAATAAAACCATCGACATTTTACATACAAGGTTGTGTGCGGATAATCATGATCGTTAAGAGTATAAGAAAAGTGAAAATATTTAAAGGAAAAGTCTAAATAAAATAAAAAAATAAAGTGATATGATTAAAAACAATTATTATATCGAGTAAAGAAGCGGCGATAAAGTTCGATAAAGTGAAACTTCCATCAGTGGGGGTTTTTCGACGCACAGGACGTGCTAGTGCCGAAGTTGCCACAGGACGTGGCGTTCTTAATCGGCCTTCATCCCCCACTGATGGTTAGTTGCGGCCCACAGGAAGTGGGTCACGCAGACGTTGCCACACGATGTGGCGCTTTTAGTCTGTGTTCTTTTTACGGGCATTTACGGGCAGTTGACCCCCCACTTACTCTTCTTTGCATACGCGGATCCTTGAAGTGGGGGTCTTACTGCCCGTTAATCTGCGATAAATATAAAAATATTAGGGGATAGAATTAATTAAGATTTGCTAAAGATAGAAAGGAAGCTATAAGCTCTTCGCTATATTATAGGAGGAATTATTATGTCAAATGATTATATTCAACAGTTATTTGCTGATCGAATAGGAGGTTCTAATTTTGGATTAACTCAAGAAATCTTTAAATTTGAGAAAATTAAAAGGGCAAAAAGAGCAGCCATTCTCGCAAATCCACATATTCAATTGATAGATTTAGGAGTCGGTGAACCTGATTCTATGGCAGACGAAGAAGTTGTAAAAATATTAGCGATAGAAGCAAATAAGCCTGAAAATCGTTTTTATGCTGATAATGGGCTAATTGAATTTAATCAAGCAGCATCAAAGTATATGGAAAGGGTCTTCCATGTAAAAGGGCTTGATCCCGAAACTGAAATAAACCATGTGATTGGCTCGAAATCTGCTTTAGCCATGCTGCCAGCAGCCTTCATAAATCCTGGTGATATTACGCTAATGCCATCGCCTAGCTATCCAGTATTAGCGACACTTACAAAATACTATGGAGGAGAAATTGTTCATTTACCAATCTCAGAAGAAAATTCATTCTTGCCAGAACTAGATAAAATTAATAATAGTGTTTTACAAAAAGCAAAGCTCCTATATTTGAATTACCCGAATAATCCAACAGGTGCAATTGCTAATGCAGAATTTTTTGAAGAAGTTGTTCAATTCGCTAAGAAAAATAAAATAATTGTTGTCCATGATGCTGCCTATGCAGCCCTCGTTTTTGACGATGAAAAACCGCTTAGCTTTCTCTCAGTTCCAGGAGCAAAGGACGTTGGAATAGAGCTTCATTCATTATCAAAATCCTTCAATATGACCGGATGGCGGATAGGGTTTATTGCTGGAAATTCAAAGCTCATCAATGCATTTGCTACCGTAAAAGACAATAATGATTCAGGTCAATTCATGGCAATTCAAAAAGCAGCAGCTTATGCTCTCTCTCATCCTGAAGTTACGGAACGAACCTCTGCTAAATATTCAAGGCGGCAGGAATTATTGTCAAAGGCATTAAGAGAATGTGGCATTTATGCTGAAAAGTCTAAAGGATCTTTTTTCTTATATACAAAAGCACCGAAAGCAGTAGTAGGTGGCCCAGATTTTCATACTGCTGAGGAATTTAGCAATTATTTAATTAAGGAACATTTAATTTCTACTGTCCCATGGGATGATGCAGGTTCATATGTTAGATTTTCTGTTACATTTCAGGCGGATGGATTACAAGCGGAAATGGATGTTATAGAAGAAATCAAATCGAGATTAAGCAAGAGCAAATTTATATATTGAGAGGAGTGTTAACATGGAGTTCACGAAAATGCATGGATTAGGGAATAATTACATTTTTATAAATTTATTAGAGCATTCATTTGAGAATCTGGATTTTGCAGAGCTATCTAAAAAAGTTTCAAATGTTAACTTTGGAATTGGTTCAGATGGCATAATTTTGATTTGCCCATCATTAATGGCAGACTTTAAAATGAGGATTTTTAATGCAGATGGGTCGGAAGCAAAAAACTGTGGCAATGGATTGCGTTGTACAGCCAAATACCTATTTGATCATATGTATACAACAAATCCTAGTTTTACTATTGAAACTTTGGGTGGGATTGTAACCGTCACGGTGGGTTTTGATGATAAGAAAACTGTCCAGCAAGTAACGGTAGACATGGGCAAGCCGCAGATGGCTAAAGGGTTAATTCCTATGGCAGGAGACCCATTAGCCTATGCCGTTAATGAGCCATTTCAAATTGAAGATTCTGTATATAGATTAACTTGTTTATCGATGGGGAATCCTCACGCAATAATGATTGTCGATGATGTTATGGAAGTTCCCTTAGAAGAGATCGGACCACAAATTGAACACTCACCTCTATTCCCTGAACGTGTGAATGTAGGTGTTGTTCAAGTAATAAACCGTCAAGAGATACAATATCGAGTTTGGGAAAGAGGTTCTGGAATAACCATGGCATGCGGAACTGGTGCTTGTGCAGCAGTTGTTGCAGCTGTAATTAATAACGTAGTAGATAAGAATGTCCCGATAACCGTTCACCTTCCAGGAGGAGATTTGACGATTACTTGGGATCATAATGATCATGTATGGAAAAATGGCGGGGCCGAATACATTTGTCATGGAGAATTGCAATTATAGCATTGAAATAGAAAATTAGTCCCTAACTATGAATAGTAATATCTTTTTTCCGAGTAATCAAATGTGAACAATAAGTAAATTCAGATTAAAAAATGGAGGAAAATAAAATGGGAGCTGTAAAAAAAACAGAGAAAATTATTCAAATGGTAAAAGAACATAATGTCCGTTATATTCGATTACAGTTTACTGATTTATTTGGAATTATTAAAAATGTCGAAATTCCCGTAAGTCAGCTGCCAAAAGCGTTAGATAATAAAATGATGTTTGATGGATCATCAATTGAAGGATTTGTACGAATTGAAGAGTCTGATATGTACTTATATCCTGATTTAGATACATTTGTTATATTCACATGGACAGCAGAAAAAGGAAAAGTAGCCCGTTTTATATGTGATATTTACCATCCTGATGGTACTCCATTTGAAGGCGATCCTCGCAGTAATCTCAAACGAATATTAAACGAAATGAAGGAAAAGGGTTTTACTGATTTTAATGTTGGGCCAGAGCCAGAATTCTTCTTGTTTAAGCTGAATGAAAAAGGAGATCCAACGCTAGAATTGAATGATCAAGGTGGATATTTTGATTTAGCCCCAACTGACCTAGGGGAAAACTGTCGAAGAGATATTGTTCTGGAACTGGAGGAAATGGGCTTTGAAATTGAGGCTTCCCATCATGAAGTTGCCCCAGGTCAGCATGAAATTGATTTTAAATATCAGAATGCCCTCAAGGCTTGTGATGATATTCAAACCTTCAAGCTGGTCGTAAAAACGATTGCCCGTAAACATGGGCTGCATGCTACTTTTATGCCAAAGCCATTATTTGGTGTAAATGGTTCAGGTATGCACAGCAACCTATCCTTGTTCAAAAATGAGGAAAATACTTTTTATGATAAAAACGGGAAATTAGAACTGAGTGAGACTGCAAGACAATTTATTGCAGGTATTTTAAAGCATGCCCCCAATTTTACTGCTATAACAAATCCTACCGTCAATTCCTACAAACGTTTAGTGCCAGGCTATGAAGCTCCCTGTTATGTTGCTTGGTCCGCAAGAAACAGAAGTCCGCTTATTCGTATTCCAGCATCAAGGGGTTTAAGTACTAGAGTTGAGGTCCGCAGTGTGGATCCAGCTGCAAACCCGTATTTAGCAATGGCTGTTCTTTTAGCAGCAGGATTAGATGGGATAAAAAATAAATTAACTCCTCCAGAAACTGTCGATCGAAACATATATGTGATGTCAAAAAAAGAGAGAGAAGAAAATGGAATTGTCGATTTACCTTCTACACTAGCACAAGCGCTCGAAAATTTAAAAACTGATGAAGTAATCATGAAAGCTTTAGGAAACCATTTGTTTGATCACTTTGTAAAAGCAAAGGAAATCGAGTGGGATATGTTCCGTACGCAAGTCCATCCTTGGGAGCGTGAGCAGTATATTTTACAATATTAAAAACTTGCCATGAAAATTTGTTTTCCGTAAATATATGAAGAAAGCGTGTGATATACGTGTGTGGAATAACAGGGTGGATTAGTTGGCATCAAGATTTAACTCAGAAAGAATTCATCGTGGAAAAAATGACGAATACATTATCAAGGCGAGGGCCTGATTCATCCAATATTTGGAGCTCTTTACATGCTATATTCGGTCATAAAAGGCTTATTGTTGTCGACCCTGCCGGTGGTGCACAACCCATGACAAGAGGAAAAAACGGGCAAACATACACAATCGTATACAATGGCGAACTTTATAATACAGAAGAAATTCGCAAGGAACTGGTGAAAAAAGGATATTCCTTTCAATCACATTCTGATACGGAAGTCCTTTTGACTTCTTATATAGAGTGGGGGGAGCAATGCGTAGAGTATTTGAATGGGATATTTGCATTTGCTGTTTGGGATATGCAAAAGGAAAAGCTCTTTATTGCTAGAGATCGGCTTGGGGTCAAACCGCTTTTTTACAAAGAAGAAGACGGCTCACTTCTATTTGGATCTGAACTTAAAGCGATATTGGCACATCCGAATATTAAGTCAGAAGTGGATAGAGAAGGGCTTCAGGAGATTTTTGGGCTAGGCCCTTCTAGGACCCCTGGACTTGGTGTTTTTAGAGGAATCAAAGAGCTTCGGCCTGCTCATGCACTTCATTATGATCGAAAAGGGTTGAAGATATGGCGCTACTGGAATGTTGAAAGTAGAAAACATCATCATTCGTATGCAGAAACAGTTGAGCACATAAGGTTTCTTGTGAAGGATGCTGTGGAACGCCAATTGATTGCAGATGTCCCAGTTTGTACGTTTTTATCTGGAGGAGTGGATTCTAGTGCAATTAGTGCGTTAGCTTCTGATTTTTTTAAAAAGGAGAGTAGAGGCTCTCTTCATACGTACTCAATTGATTATGAGCATAATAGTCAATATTTCAAGGCGAGCGCATTTCAGCCTGATCAAGATGGACCATGGATTCAAAAAATGAGTCAGTATATAGGCTCCATTCATCATTCAGCAGTAATAGATACTAATCAATTAGCCAGCTACTTAAAAGATGCAATCTTATTGAGGGATTTACCTGGGATGGCTGACGTGGATTCCTCCTTATTATGGTTCTGTGAACAAATAAAACAGGATTTTACAGTTGCTTTGTCTGGTGAATGTGCTGATGAGATTTTTGGAGGGTATCCTTGGTTTTATAAAGAGGAATCGTTAGAAGATGCTATGTTTCCATGGATGAATTCTCTGGAAGCGAGAGAGGAGCTTTTACTTCCAGAATGGCAAAAGAGGCTAGATCTGAAAGGGTATGTGAATGGGAGATATTTAGAAACAATCAATGAAGTTCCTCATTTAGAAGAAGAAAGTAGATTAGAAGCACGTCGTCGGGAAATGTTTTATTTAAACATGGTCTGGTTTATGACAACTCTTTTAGAAAGAAAAGATCGAATGAGTATGGGGGCTAGCTTAGAAGTCCGTGTGCCATTTGCTGACCATCGCCTTGTTGAATATGCTTGGAACATTCCGTGGGAATTAAAAATGCTAAATGGAAGGGAAAAAGGATTATTACGAAAATCCTTGGAAGGAATACTTCCAAATGATGTTCTATATCGGAAAAAAAGTCCGTACCCTAAAACGCACAACCCAAAATATTTGAAGATTGTTAGTGAAATGTTAAATACTGTTATAGACAACAAAAATTCTCCGATTCTCGAAATAATATCCAAACAAAAAATTAAAGACATCATTAATTCAGATGGTTCCTCATTTAAAGCACCTTGGTTTGGTCAATTAATGACAGGCCCTCAACTAATTGCTCATCTCATACAAATTAACACTTGGCTAGAAAAATATAATATTAACATAATAGACAACTGAAATGAGGCATGCTATTCTGGGAACTAGATTATTTCAATCATTGTGATACAATATAATCTAAATTATTTAGTTTGTAATTATCTGGAGGAATGATTGGTGAAAAAGGAATTTGCTGTGATTGGGCTTGGACGTTTTGGTGGAAGTATCTGCCGTGCACTTGCTGAAGAAGGCATGGAGGTCATGGCAATAGATGTTGATGAGGATCGCGTGAATGAATTTTCTATGATTGCCTCCCATGCTGTCGTTGGAGATACGACGGATGAATCAGTTATTAAAAGCCTAGGAATTAGAAACTTTGACCATGTCATTGTAGCAATTGGTGATAATATTCAGGCAAGTATATTAACGACTTTAATATTAAAGGAATTAGGAGTTAATAAAATTACTGTTAAAGCTCAAAATGATTATCATGAAAAGGTTTTAAGAAAAATTGGGGCAGACCATGTAGTTCATCCAGAGCGAGACATGGGCCGAAGAATTGCTCATAATATTTCCTCAAATAATGTATTAGATTATCTTGAGCTTTCAGATGAGCATAGTATTGTTGAAATCGTTGCAAATGAGAAGCTCAGTGGACATACACTTATCGATCTAGACATCCGAGCGAAATATGGAATTAATATTGTAGCTATAAAGAGAAGAAATGATATTATTGTTTCCCCACTTGCACATGAAGAAATCCAAACAAATGATATTTTAATTGTCATCGGAGCAGACGTAGATATTGTTCGATTTGAGAAAAAGGTAATGGGATAACTAAAAAGGCTGTAAATCACATTTGGGATTTACAGCCTTTTTTATGTTTACACTTCCATAATGATTGGTAAAATCATTGGACGGCGTTTAGTTTTTTCATATAGGAATGGAGCAAGAGTATCAGTGATTTCATTTTTAATTTCTGACCATTGTGTTGTTCTTCTTTCCATTACTTTGCTCAAATGCTTTGTAATTAGTGCTTGAGCATCATTAATTAAATCTCCTGATTCTCTCATATAGACGAACCCACGTGAGATGAGATCAGGCCCTGCAGCGATTTTGAAATCCTTCATATTAATGCTGACTACAACAACCACTAGTCCTTCTTCAGAAAGAATACGGCGGTCTCTTAAGACGATATTACCGATATCACCAATCCCGCTACCGTCAATATAAACAGAGCCAGAAGGGATTTTACCTGCAATTTGTGCAGAATCTTCGCTTAATGCGAGCACTTCACCGTTATCCATGATAAAGCAGTTTTCTTCCATCACACCACAGTCTACAGCTAATTTTGAGTGCATTTTTTGCATTCTATATTCTCCGTGGATTGGCATAAAGAATTTTGGCTTTATTAGTCGAAGCATTAATTTTTGTTCTTCCTGACCGCCATGGCCAGATGTATGAATATCACTTAACTTGCCATAAATAACTTCTGCTCCTGCACGGGAAAGCATATCAATCGTTCTGCTAACACTAATTGTATTTCCTGGAATAGGAGATGATGAAAATACAACCGTATCCCCAGGATTGATTTGAATTTGACGGTGTGTTCCATTAGCAATTCTAGATAGTGCTGCCATCGGCTCTCCTTGACTTCCAGTACAAAGGATTGTGACTTGGTTTGCAGGCAAGCGATTGATTTGTTGGGCCTCGATAAATGTTTCTTTTGGCGCCTGAATATAGCCAAGCTCTTGTCCGATATTAATAGCTGCTTCCATACTGCGGCCGAAAACGGCAATCTTTCTGCCATTTAATACAGCTGCTTCAGTTACTTGCTGAAGCCTATGGATATTTGAAGCAAATGTAGCAAAAATAACTCGGCCTTCGACTTTGCGGAATATGTCATGAATACTTTCCCCGACTCTCCGCTCCGACATTGTAAACTCAGGGATTTCACTATTTGTACTGTCTGACAATAAACAAAGAACGCCTTCCTTACCTATCTCAGCCATTTTTGTTAAGTTTGCTGGTTCCCCGACAGGGGTGAAATCAAACTTAAAATCACCTGTATGCACAATTTGTCCTGGAGGAGTTTTAACAACAATCCCATATGAATCTGGAATACTATGCGTTGTTCGGAAAAAAGTAACTGATGTTTTTCTAAATTTAATTACATCATCTTCTTTTATTTCATGCATTTTCGTTTGTCTTAGTAAACCATGTTCTTCTAATTTATTACGAAGTAAGCCGAGAGCAAGTTTTCCGCCGTAAATAGGGATATTTACTTCCCGTAAAAGGTATGGAATTCCCCCTATGTGATCTTCATGTCCGTGCGTAATAAATAGACCTTTAATTTTTTCTTCATTTTTTACTAAATAAGTGTAGTCAGGAATTACATAATCAATTCCCAGTAGTTCATCCTCGGGGAATTTGATCCCAGCATCAATTAAGATGATCTCATCTTGGAATTGAACAGCATACGTATTCTTTCCGATTTCTCCTAATCCACCAAGGGCGAAAACGGCTGTTTGATCGTTCTTAACAAATTTCATAATTTATCTAATCTCCAATACATTAAAGTCTTCTCGTTGTTTTTCAAATTCTAAAAAATCCCCTTTAAGCTCTGCAATAAACTCAATATTATATGGTCTATCTGCTAATTTAAGCCGTACATCCCTTTCGGATTCTGCTTCCATATAAATTGTTTGTGTTTTTTCCCGTACTGGTACTTCCTTGATTGACTCTTGATAAAAAACTTTAAATATCATCTAATATCTCTCCTTATTCCGAATAACTTTTTCTATTATATATAAAAATAACATGTTTTTCATGTTTTTTCTTATTTAAGATGAATTATACATTTTATGTAAATAGGGCTTCTTAAGGTAATTCAAATGATAATAAGGAAGGAGCCCTTCTCAAGCATGAAGGGCCCAAAAGAATTTTAAGCAATTGATTTTTTTCGAAGCATATCTCTCCACTGTTTTAAAAGCTTCTTTCTTAGCTTCTTTAACATCGTGGATCAACTCCTTACATTCTATTTTAAACGATACTTGTCCAAAGTAAAAGCGAACAAGGGGGTGTTTAAAGAATAAATACTGTTTTTATTTTTATTATATGACGAAATGAGATAATCTTCCGTGGATAATTATGGTTTTTTTTATTTTGTACTAGCATCTGTTATAATGTGGGGAGCATTTTGAGAAAAGTTTAAGCTTAGTTTTCTGAATGAAGAAAGGTTGGGAATTACCAATGAAAAAAATCGTATTTTTTGATATAGATGGGACTTTATTAGATAGTGAAAAAAAGCTGCCTGATAATACAAGAAAAGCAGTAGAACAATTAAAGAAAAATGGTGTATATGTTGCTATTGCTACAGGCCGAGCTCCATTTATGTTTGAAAGATTACGAGAAGAGCTTGAAATTGAATCCTTTGTTAGCTTTAACGGTCAATATGTTGTTTTTGAAAATGAAGTTATTTACAAAAACTCTTTGCCAACAGGGGAAGTTGAGAGATTAGTGAATTATTCAAAAAAGAAAAACAACCCTTTAGTATTTTTAAATGAAAAATCAATGAAATCATCCGTTTTGGAAAATGATTTAATAGAAGAAAGTATCGGAAGCTTAAAATTTCCTTATCCAGCTTTAGATTCTGATTTCTATAAAACCAATGAAATCTTTCAAGCACTTTTATTTTTTGAAGAGAAAGAGGATTTTGTTTATCGAAAGGATTTTCCGAACTTCCATTTTATTCGCTGGCATAAGTATTCAACAGATGTTTTACCTGCTGGAGGATCAAAGGCAGAAGGAATTAAAACGATGATCAATCGACTTGGCTTTAATATGGAGGACGTTTATGCATTTGGTGATGGCTTGAACGATATTGAAATGCTTCAAGCGGTTGGAACTGGAGTTGCTATGGGAAATGCTCTAGATGTGGTTAAAAAAGCAGCTAACCGAACAACAACTTCTGTTGATCATGATGGAATTTGGAATGGATTAAAAGATTTAGCATTAATATAAGTGTTTCCAAATGAAGGGGGCTGTCCCAAAAGAAAAGGTGTCAGGCACCACAAATTATATCTAGAATTAATAAGAGGGTGGAATTCTAGATATAGTGTATTAAGTGGATGCCAGACACCTTATGGGACAACCTTTAATCTCCTATCTGTCAATCGGTACTGCATCTTCAATAGGCTTAAATGGGTCGTTTTGATTAATATGATCATAGAACATGATTCCGTTTAGATGATCAATTTCGTGTTGGAATACAATTGCAAGCATGCCTTTTAATCTCAGCTTAACTTCAGAGCCATCAATACTTGTACCTTGAACGGTTATTCGTGAATATCTTGGAACATATCCAGGAATTGCTTCATCAACTGATAAACAACCTTCTCCGGCCAATATATAGGTCTTTTCGACTGAATGACTTTTGATTTTTGGATTAAACAAAGCGTAACTGTGAAGAACCCCTTTTTCATCGTGTAAATGGACTGCAATCATTCTTTTTGCAACATTTATTTGCGGAGCTGCTAAACCAATACCAGGTCGAAGACCATATTTTTCAGCAACCTCAGGATTTTGACTGTTAATAACATATTCCAATAAGCTTTCTAAAATTTGTATATCTTCAATTGATGGCGGAAGGGGAACTTCCTTTGCAACGTTTCTAAGTGTTGGGTGACCATCACGGATAATATCATTCATTGTTAACATTGGATCATTCACTCCTGTGATTAATATATATTATAAAAGAATAGACTGGAAACTTTGGTGTTAATTCCAATTTTTTTACTATGGCATTTACATAGTTGTGTCAAACTTCATGGCTCTAGTGCTTTTCTTTTCTTAATAGTCTATCAGAGTATATGTAAAAAGTTAATAAAAGAGAAGGCACATTTTGTACCTTCTCAGAAAACAACCTATCTCAAGCATGAGCAGCCAACAATGATAAGAAGAATGAACAATACTACAATTAATGCAAAGCCTCTGCCAAAGCAAGCTCCGCCTACAAATCCTGGATAACCACAGCCAAATCCGTATCCACCATATCCGTACACGAAGGATAACCTCCCTAAAAGTTAGATTATCGTCCACTTCACATTTTGTCTCGTACCGGACGATTAATATAGCCTATGTAAATATCGATTAATTTGTGTAGGCCTCTGCCTAAGTCATAAATGAAAAGTGTTTTGAATAGATTTTATTAATGGACAAACCTCACATGTATTGTCAAATGATTAAGCAAAAGATATAGTAAAATTGTTATATTTAAGGAGGTTTCAATGTGTTGGTAATCCGAAAAAGCTATATATTATTCGTTTGTATTGCTGGAGCAGTATTTTTAACAGGTTGCCTAAAACAACAGACACCAGTCGAAAAAATGTATGAAGTACTGGAAAATGTAGTTGCGTCTGAAGAAGCATTTGAAGCACAGCAAGTTCCTCTTGTCGAATTAGAGAAAAAAGAAAAGGAAATTTATGATAAAATTATTTCTCTTGGTATGAAGCAATTTGAAGAAATTACCAAACTATCAAATGAAGCATCCGCGATTGTTGATCAACGAAAAAAACATATAGAGAAGGAAGAGGAAAGTATTAGAGCCTCTGAAAAAGAATTTAAAGAATTAAAACCTATCATTAAAGACTTAAAAAATCCATCTCTTAAGGAAAAATCACTTCAGTTATACGAAACTATGACTGAAAGATATAAAATTCACGATGAATTATATCTAGACTATTCAAAAGCAATTGAATTGGATAAAGAGTTATATGCAATGTTTAAAAATGAAAATATCCAATTAGACCAGTTAGAGGATCAAATTACGAAAATAAATGAAGAATATGGTAAAGTTTTAGAAGCAAATGAAAAATTTAACGATAAAACTAAGCAATATAACGAGATGAAATTATCCTTCTATAAAGAATCGGGGCTTGATGTAAATCTAAAGGAATAATTTGAAAGAGCGACATTCTCTATGAATGTTGCTCTTTTTTATTTAATATTTTGATGTGTTAAAGCTAGTGTTAAAAAAGCTATTTTGTTGTTGATTGGAGCGGAAGGCACGAGAACCTCGTAAATGCATTCGTATTTCCTTCGAGCGGTGTTTATTAGGGGAAGATTATTCAACGTCCTACGGGAAATGCGTGTTTATGGGAGACCCCGCAGGAGTGCTCTTCGACGAGGAGGCTCCCCGACCGCCCGCGATCGCTAAGTGCCTGCGGCGGAAATCAACAGGGAAGTTTAACATATCCTAATATTTATTAAAATAATTGACTTTACTAATATAATGATGATTAAGAATATTCAATATGTGTTATAACACATCTATATATATTTTCATTTTCTTATAGAACAGTTTTATGTATTTTGTAATACAGTTATAAAAAAGAGAAAATATATTAATATTGTGAAAATGATGTAAAAACGTAATATAAAGGGGTTGACGATAGGGATTTGGTGGATTAAACTTAAAATCATTCAAATGATTGTGTATCAATCTGGTTGCAAATTTAATTGATACAGAATAAGATAGAAATGGATAATCAAAAACAGACGTTTTATAATGGGAATTTCATGAAATAAAGATTTTCTATTTTAACTTAAGATTGGGCAACATAGATTTGTACTTAACTTATATTAATAAACGTCTTTTTAAAGAAAGGAAAGGGTGATTCACATGGCTTCTAAAACAAAAATGGCACAAATTGATGCCAAAATGCAGCTTGAAAGAGTTGAAGAACAATTTCAGACATTCCAAATTCTGAATGAGGAAGGTAAGGTTGTAAATGAATCCGCTATGCCGGATTTAAGCGATGAGCAGTTACAGGAATTAATGCGTCGAATGGTATATACACGTATTCTTGATCAGCGTTCAATTTCATTGAATAGACAAGGGAGACTAGGCTTCTATGCACCTACAGCAGGACAAGAAGCATCTCAGCTGGCTTCTCAATTTGCCCTAGAAAAGGAAGACTTCATTCTTCCTGGGTACCGTGATGTTCCACAAATGATTTGGCATGGACTGCCATTATCTCAAGCCTTTCTTTGGTCAAGAGGCCATTTTGAGGGCGGAAATATTCCAGAAGGTGTCAATGTAATTGCTCCACAAATCATAATTGGAGCCCAATTTATTCAAGCTGCTGGTGTTGCACTTGGAATGAAAAAACGCGGTGCAAAGGCAGTGACAATTACTTATACTGGTGACGGAGGAACATCTCAAGGGGATTTCTACGAAGGAATTAACTTTGCAGGTGCCTTTAAAGCTCCGGCTATTTTCATTGTTCAAAATAATAGATTTGCTATATCTACTCCTGTTTCATTACAGTCAGCTGCGAAGACACTTGCTCAAAAAGCTGTAGCAGCAGGGATTCCGGGTATTCAAGTTGATGGAATGGATCCGCTTGCGGTTTATGTTGCAGTTCGTGAAGCTCGTGAACGCGCAATCAATGGAGAAGGTCCTACCCTAATTGAAACATTAACCTATCGTTACGGTCCTCATACGATGGCTGGTGATGATCCTACTCGCTATCGTACAACCGATCTTGATAATGAATGGGAAAAGAAAGACCCACTTGTCCGATTCCGTAAGTTCTTGGAAGATAAAGGAGTTTGGAATGAAGAAATGGAAAATGAAACAATTGAAAAGGCAAAAGAAGATATTAAAGTAGCAATTAAACAGGCTGATGATACACCAAAGCAAAAGGTAACTGATTTAATATCAATTATGCATGAAGAAATGCCTTATAACTTAAAAGAACAATATGAAATTTATAAAGAAAAGGAGTCGAAGTAAGCCATGGCGCAAATGACTATGATTCAAGCAATTACTGATGCATTACGTACAGAATTGCGAAACGATCCGAATGTATTAGTATTCGGTGAAGATGTAGGCGTAAACGGTGGTGTATTCCGTGCAACCGAAGGCCTTCAGACTGAATTCGGCGAAGATCGCGTATTTGATACTCCTCTTGCTGAATCTGGAATCGGTGGACTTGCGGTTGGTCTTAGCTTACAAGGCTTCCGTCCTGTTCCTGAAATACAATTCTTCGGCTTTGTATATGAAGTCATGGATTCCATTTCTGGACAGCTCGCTCGTATGCGTTACCGTTCAGGCGGTAGATACAATGCACCAGTAACAATTCGCTCACCGTTCGGTGGAGGAGTACATACTCCTGAGATGCACGCAGACAGTTTGGAGGGGTTAATGGCACAACAACCGGGATTAAAGGTTGTCATTCCATCAACGCCTTATGATGCTAAAGGATTGCTAATTTCAAGTATTCGAGATAATGATCCTGTTATTTTCTTAGAACATATGAAATTATACCGCTCCTTCCGTCAAGAGGTACCTGAAGGAGAATATACTATTCCGCTTGGAAAAGCAGAAGTAAAACGAGAAGGTTCTGATCTTTCAATTATTACTTATGGAGCTATGGTTCATGAAGCATTAAAAGCTGCTGAAGAGCTAGAAAAGGAAGGTTATTCTGCAGAAGTTATTGATTTACGTACAGTATCTCCAATTGATATCGAAACAATCATTGCGTCAGTAGAAAAAACTGGTCGCGCTATTGTTGTACAAGAAGCACAAAAGCAAGCTGGAATCGCAGCTAATGTAGTTGCGGAAATTAATGACCGTGCAATCTTAAGTCTAGAAGCTCCTGTTCTTCGTGTGGCAGCACCTGACACAGTATTCGCGTTCCCACAAGCTGAAACAGTATGGCTTCCAAATTATAAGGATATTATTGAAACAGGTAAAAAAGTGTTAACTTTCTAATTTGGTTAAAAGTAACTTTATTAAAGTGTTGAAAGGCGGAGAATAGGGTATGAAAGGAGATCAATTATATTTTTTCGATTTCTTTTTCCGATTTCCGTCCTTTCTCATTTAGTCTAGCTTAGGAGGATGATTCCAAGTGTCATTTCAATTTAAATTGCCTGACATAGGTGAGGGGATCCATGAAGGTGAAATTGTTAAATGGTTTGTAAAGCCAGGAGATAAGATCCAAGAAGATGACGTTTTATGTGAAGTACAAAATGATAAAGCTGTTGTAGAAATTCCTTCGCCTGTTGCAGGAACAGTAGAAGAAATTTTAGTAGGAGAAGGAACAGTTGCAACTGTAGGACAGGTTCTAATTACATTTGATGCGCCTGGATATGAAAACCTAAAGTTTAAGGGCGACGAGCATGAGGAGCAACAAGAACCACAAACTCAAGCGCCTGAGAAAAAAGAAGAAGCTTCTGAAAGTAATATGGATAAAACGCAATCAAATTTAGATGTTGACCGCAGAATCATTGCTATGCCTTCTGTTCGTAAATATGCACGTGATAAAGGGATTGATATTAGGCAGATTTCAGGAAGCGGGAATAATGGCCGTATTTTGAAAAAGGATATAGATGCCTTTGTTAATGGTGGAACACAAATTCAAACGGAAACAGCAATAGAGCAAGAAGTAAGTGCACCACAAGAAAAAACAGCAGCACCTGCAGCTGTAAAAGCTATTCCAGAAGGGCAATATCCAGAAACTCGTGAAAAAATGAGTGGTATCCGTAAAGCAATCGCAAAAGCGATGGTAAATTCGAAACATACAGCCCCGCATGTTACATTAATGGATGAAATCGATGTGACTAAACTTGTAGCACATCGTAAAAAGTTTAAAGAAATTGCCGCTAGTAAGGGAATTAAGCTAACTTTCCTTCCGTATGTGGTAAAAGCTTTAACAAGTGCTTTACGTGAATTCCCAGTATTGAATACATCGATTGATGATGCTGCATCTGAAATCATCCAAAAACATTATTACAATATTGGAATTGCAGCAGATACAGATAAAGGTCTACTAGTTCCTGTTATTAAAGATGCTGATCGAAAATCAACTTTTGCCATTTCAAATGAAATCAACGAATTGGCTTCGAAAGCGCGTGAGGGTAAGCTTGCTCCTGAAGAAATGAAAGGAGCTTCATGCACAATCACGAATATTGGCTCAGCAGGCGGACAATGGTTTACTCCAGTTATTAATCATCCAGAAGTAGCGATACTAGGGATTGGCCGTATTGCTGAAAAGCCAATTGTAAGAGATGGAGAAATTGTAGCAGCACCAGTACTTGCATTGTCATTAAGCTTTGATCATCGTATAATTGATGGTGCTACAGCGCAAAATGCGTTGAATCATATTAAGCGTTTACTGAACGATCCAGAACTTTTGCTAATGGAGGCGTAGAAAAATGGTAGTTGGAGATTTCCCGATCGAAACTGATACACTTGTCATAGGCTCAGGCCCTGGAGGGTATGTAGCTGCTATTCGTGCAGCACAGCTTGGCCAAAAAGTAACCATCGTAGAAAAAGCTAATTTAGGCGGTGTTTGTTTAAATGTTGGATGTATTCCATCAAAGGCATTAATTGCTGCTGGGCACCGTTATGAAACCGCTAAGCATTCTGATTCAATCGGGATTACAGCTGAGAATGTAACTGTCGATTTTTCAAAGGTTCAGGAATGGAAAAGTGGAGTAGTAAAGAAATTAACAGGCGGTGTTGAAGGATTATTAAAAGGCAATAAGGTTGAAATAGTCCGCGGTGAAGCTTATTTTGTTGATGCAAATACACTTCGCGTTATGGATGAAAATTCAGCACAAACTTATAACTTTAAAAATGCCATCATCGCTACAGGCTCTAGACCAATTGAAATCCCTGCATTTAAGTATTCAAAACGTGTTCTTGATTCGACAGGTGCTCTTTCCCTACAGGAAATACCTGAAAGAATTGTTGTCATTGGCGGTGGATATATTGGTACAGAATTAGGTGGAGCATATGCTAATTTTGGAACTCAAGTGACGATCCTAGAGGGTACAGATGAAATACTTGGTGGCTTCGAAAAGCAAATGTCCGCTCTTGTAAAACGAAACCTTAAGAAAAAGGGCGCTGAAATCATTACAAAAGCACTTGCAAAAGGTGTAGAGGAAAATGAGAATGGCGTTATTGTAAAATATGAGGTAAAAGGCGAAGAAAAGTCAATTGAAGCTGATTATGTTTTCGTCATGGTTGGCCGTCGTCCAAATACCGATGAGCTTGGATTAGAGCAAGTTGGAATTGAGATGACAGATCGTGGAATTATTAAAACTGATAAGCAGTGTCGTACAAATATTAGTAATATTTTTGCCATTGGGGATGTTATTGAAGGGCCTCCGCTTGCACATAAAGCATCCTATGAGGGTAAAATTGCGGCTGAGGTTATTTCTGGACATCATTCAGAAATCGACTATTTAGGTATCCCGGCAGTTGTTTTCTCTGATCCTGAGCTTGCTTCTGTAGGATATACAGAGCAACAAGCCAAGGAAGAGGGAATCGAAGTGACTGCAGCAAAATTCCCATTTGCAGCAAACGGTCGTGCTCTTGCATTAGATGCAACTGACGGCTTCGTGAAGCTCATAACTCGAAAAGAAGATGGCTTGGTCATAGGTGCACAAATTGCGGGTGCAAGTGCTTCTGATATGATCTCTGAGCTAGGCCTTGCTATTGAAGCAGGTATGACAGCTGAAGACTTAGCGATGACGATCCATGCACATCCAACATTAGGCGAAATTACAATGGAAGCTGCTGAAGTTGCTCTAGGTACTCCAATTCATATTGTTAAGTAGAATGAAAAGTCCTTTTCCAATTGGAAAGGGGCTTTTTTTTTGCTAAAAGAAAAACCAGTTTTTTGCATTTTAATAAGTGTTTTATCATAAATAATTAGGAAACATGGCTTGTCACAGATTTGTTATAGAATTGAAAAATAAGAATGGTATATTCTACATATATTACATAAAACAGGACTATTAAGAATTACTAATTAAAGACTCAAATGAAATTTGCTTTATGGATATTTAGAATCTGGTGGTGAGATCATGAAGGTATATACCGTGCTTCTTCTACAGCTTATTATTTGGAGTGGCTACACCTTTATTGAATGGTTATCAAAATATGATCAGCTAATGTTTAAAGTGCTGATGTTTTTCGTATTTTTATATTTAGCCATCATCATTGGAAACTTCATCATGAAATCAGTGAGAAAAACATTTTTTGTTACGGCTCTAAGTCTATCCTTGTATGGTTCATTCCACTTTACAATGTCTTTAATGGGTGGGTGATTCGTGGTAGGAGGGGATGAAAAAGACAAAAAGAGCCATTATTCTGGCTCTTTTATTTCTCTGCTAATGAAAAATCTCGTAACGATACTATATAGTGCAAACAAAAATAAATAAAAGCAAATAAAAGAAAAAAGAAAAGGGGTAGCTTTATATTTTGTTTGCTTTTCAAAAGGAGACTCGAATTTTACTTCTAATGGATATAATTTTTTATCTGCAGGAAGAGTAACCATTTGTTCAGCAAAAGGAAATGGTCCACCGAATGTAATATTTTGTTGCAGAGAATTAGGTTTTTTCTCAATATAGGAATAAAACATAAAAGGAGACATAATAGTAATTGCTAGGCTTATAATCCCAAAAATAAGCAGTTTTTTTCTTAACAAAAATATCCACCTCATAAAATTTTTCTTTGAAAAGTGTATAGCAGTATGAAATGAAGCAGAAGAACAGCACTTTGCTGTTCTTCTGCTTTATTTTCTTGGATAAAAGTACATGATTCTTCCGTTAAATAAGTGCAGTTCTCCTTGTAGCTTTTTGGCTAAATATCGACTGAATTCATTGGCTTTGCCTTTATCCCCAAAAGTAGCTGTTTCAGGTAAAGTTAATTGAATATATGATTGTTGACGTTCAGAACCATCTTCATCACGGATTATTTCTTGATCGATTCCAAGTAGAATTGTATTGTAACGATCATTGTTTGAATGAAGGTAGAACCACTTATTTTTGCCCTCATGTGTTTCTTTTATTTCATATGGAAAGGCAGGTTCATTGTACTTCCAATCAACTTGGTCACCCGTTTTTGAGGTTGTTTCTTTATAGTATTGAAATAGTTCTTTAACTTCATCAGTCGTTATGCTTTCTTTATTTGATGAAGGCACAAGTTTTATGTATGCATTGTTTGCCATCATCCATCCCCCCATATTCCTTATATATTATCCATTCCATTCTAGCATTGATCAAAATCGTATGACAACTTAAACAAAGAATTTTCATAAAATCCTTGTAAAATTCTAAATAGTGAATTATAATAATATTCTAAATATTAAAATAAGGAGGAGTCAAATGGATCTTTTTGAAAAGCTCTATGATGAGCACGAAAATGTAAAGGTTCGATTCGTTGGCTTTACAACTGAACAAACAAGATATGATTTTGGGATTGTTTATACCAATTTATTTTTCGGAAAACCTCTAGTCGTCTGTATGCAAACTAGCCGCTCAACACTCCTCGATCCTAAGGACCTCGAAGACATAGAATATTTACAAAAAGCCTTTAAGATGGATAATCGAAAGCAAGTGGAAGACTTATGTGAATTCTTCAAAATTGCCATTCCTGGATCCAGTTTTCAAACTCAGTATGAATAATTAAAGCAGGCAGTATTTTGCCTGCTGTACATATGTGTAAAAAAATAATGTAGAAATAAAAGCTTCGTAGCATTTTAGTTATTGTGTCATACTAAAAGAAAGAAGAAACTTGTCGAATATGTATATTTTGAAAATAAAGTTTCTAATAGGTTATACAATTTATCCTTGAAAAAATAATTATGTTATATTATTATGTAATTAAGATTATTAAAGCGTTTTCATGCTATTTTATATACAAAGGAGAATGAAAGATGGGTACAATTGTATGCCAAGCGTGTAATTCTACGATAGATTATTTCGAGGATGAAAAAGTAACAGTTTTATATTCCAAGTGTGAATGTACTTCCTGTGATGGAGAGCATAAAAAACATATGCGAGAAGCAAATAAATAATATTCTATTCTATATAAAATATTAAAGAGCCTTCCCAATTGGGAAGGCTTTTCCTTTTTACACTTTAAGAAAGTATAAATTGGCAGCGCAGAAATGATTCGACGTAGTTGCCGATTTTAGGAATTAAGTATAAGTGCAACTACCCCTCTGTCTTCGCCTTTCCAAGGCTCGCCAATTGTGAGTTTTCTTTATCTTATTGCTTTGAATTCTTTTATGACACGAAGAAATTTAAAATCATAATCTTCAGGACCTTGGACAGGAAGCCCAGCATCCATATTTGTTTTTATATAACGAAGATTTTCTTGTGTAATGATTTCTCCAGGTATGAAAATAGGGATACCAGGAGGATATACCATAATAAATTCAGCAATGATTCTCCCTTCAGATTCATCAAAGGGCACAAGTTCTGTCTCTGCATAAAAGGCATCTCGTGGAGAAAGTGATAATACTGGAATGTCCGGCAATAACACTTGTGTTTCTAGCTTTTCGATGAGTCCATGTCTTGCAGCAGATAACTCTGTAAGTGCCTTAATTAACATATCTGCTTCATAATCTGTATCTCCAGGCGTAATGATGCAAAGGATATTATATAGATCGGACATTTCAACTTCGATATTATAGTTTTCGCGGAGCCACTTTTCTACATCAAATCCATTTAATCCTAAATCCTTCACTGATATTATTAATTTTGTAGGATCAAAGCCATGTGCAGCATCCGTTTCCAATATTTCATCTCCGACACAATAAATATTCTCAATTTCATTAATTCGTCTGCGAATGGATTGAGCAAGCATAATCGATTTGTCGATTAACTCTTTACCTTCTGTTGCGAGACGCTTTCTTGCTACATCTAGAGAGGCCAGCAATAAATATGATGTTGAAGTAGTGGTCAACATGCTAAGAATGGATTGCACTCTTTTAGCTGAAACAAGATTTCCCTTCATATTTAAGATTGAGCTTTGTGTCATGGAACCACCAAGCTTATGAACACTTGTTGCGGCTAAGTCTGCACCTGCTTGCATGGCTGACATAGGTAAATCATCATGAAAATGAATATGAGCTCCATGAGCCTCGTCAACTAAAACAGGGACATTATAGGAATGGGCAACTTCAACGATCTTTTTTAAATCAGCAGAAATCCCGAAATATGTTGGGTTAATAACAAGAACTCCTTTTGCATCAGGATGCTGTTCAAGGGCCCTGGCTACAGAGTCAGTCGTTATCCCATGAGAAATTCCAAGATTTTCGTCTATTTCTGGATGGATAAAGATCGGGGTTGCTCCAGAAAAAACTATAGCAGACATAACAGATTTATGAACATTTCTGGGAACGATTATTTTTTCACCAGGACCACAAACTGCCATTACCATAGTCATTATTGCTCCACTAGTTCCTTGAACAGAGAAGAATGTCCTGTCTGCTCCAAACGCTTCTGCAGCCAAATCCTGAGCCTGTTTAATAATTCCCTTAGGCTGATGAAGATCATCAAGGGGTCCTATATTAATAAGGTCAATTGCAAGAGCATTATTTCCTATATACTCTCTAAATTCAGGATCGATTCCGTTTCCTTTTTTATGCCCAGGTATATGAAATTGGATTGGATTTTTTTTTGCATGTTCCAGTAATCCGCTAAATAACGGTGTTTCGAATTGTGACAATTTATTTCCACACCTCTTTAAATTTTTTTGTCAAAAAAGGTCATAAAACATTTGAATTATAGCACTTTTATTTATCCTTGCATAGAAAATTCGATACATACGAAAGTACAATTTTTTCCGTCAAATAAAGTGAATTTTTATCGCAGATTAACGGACAGTAAGACCCCCACTTCAAGTTTGCGAGAGAATCAAAGAAACCTAAGTGGGGATCAACTTCCCGTATTGGCCCATAAAATGAACACAGACTAAAAGCGCCACATCGTGTGGCATCGTCTGTGTGACCCACTTCCTGTGGGCCGCAACTAACCATCAGTGAGGGATGAAAGCCGACTAAGTACGCCACGTCCTATGGCAACGTCGGCACTAGCACGTCCTGTGCGTCGAAAAACTCCCACTGAGGGAAGTTTCACTTTATTAGTTTTAGATGTAAACAGGAAAATATAACATTAAAATAGAAGTATGTAGGAGATGAATGGTTGAGGAGGACTATAAAATGAAATGGAATACTAGGATAACGGAATTATTAAATATCGAATACCCAATTATTCAAGGAGGGCTTGCTCATCTCGCTTACTCAGATTTAGCAGCTGCAGTATCAAATGCTGGAGGATTAGGGCAAGTAACGGCAATGTCACTTGAAAGCCCTGAAGCATTGAGAGAAGAAATTAAAAGAGTAAAAATATTGACTAGTAAACCATATGGTGTAAATTTTGCAATAGGACAGCATGGGAGAGCTTTTTCTCATTATTTAGAAGTTGCCATCGACGAAGAGGTCCCTGTTATCACGATGACTGGGGGGAATCCTGCACCAATATTTGATCAATTAAAAGGAGTAAATGTTAAGAAGCTTGTATTAGTAGCTGCAAAAAGGCAGGCAGTAAAAGCTGAAGAGCTTGGTGCGGATGCGGTTATGGTTGTCGGTCAAGAAGGAGGAGGCCATTTAGGAAGAGATGATATTGGTACTTTTGTTTTAACACCTCAAGTCGTAGATGCTGTTTCGATCCCTGTAATTGCTTCTGGTGGAATTGGGGATGGAAGAGGGCTAATGGCTGCTTTAAGCTTAGGGGCTGAGGGGATTGAAATGGGTACAAGATTCATAGCTACGAAGGAATGTATCCATGCATCAGATGTTTATAAAAAACAACTTGTTGAAGGGAATGAAAATGATACAGTTGTTATTAAAAGATCGATAGGTGCTCCCGCAAGAGTAATATCTAATTCATGGACTGATCAAATATTAGAAATTGAGAAAGGAAATGGGGGCTACGAACAATTAAAAGACTTTATTAGCGGGAAGGCTAATAAGAATTATATTCATAATGGCAAGGCGGAGGAGGGGTTTGCTTGGGCAGGACAAGTTATGGGGTTAATTAAAGATGTCCCAACGGTTCAGGAACTTTTTGATCGAATGATAGCTGAAAGTGAAAGCATCCGTAATAGGTGGGCAAATTAAAGTGAATTACATAAGTGAAGAATTAAGAGGTGATTTATTATGGAATACCAATACCCGATTGAGCATGATTGGACTACAGAAGAAATTATTGATGTCATTCATTACTTTCAACAAATTGAAGAGGCATATGGAAAAGGCGTTGATCGAGAAAAATTTCTCGAAGCTTATAGAAGATTTAAAGAAATTGTCCCAGGTAAAGCTCAAGAACGAAAGATTTGTGATGAGTTTGAAGAAGTAAGCGGATTATCTTCTTATAGGATCTTAAAGGCTGTAAAGGAGACAGAAACAGGTAAAACAATAAAAATGAAATGATTAAAATTGAACTCTCTACATTGGTTTAATCAGGTGGGGATTATACCCTACCTGATTAGAAAATCCCACTATTGCAAACGCATAGAGGAGGGTGCTCATTCTCAGAAGAACAAAATAAAGTAAATAAAGCCTAATGCAAATAGAAGGTTTTATTTACAGATTTAGGCCAGTTTGTATAACGTTAATAAAGTTTTAAAAACAGATTCAGCTTGTTCTAGAAAATTCTCAGGTGTCATAAGAATGGCATCTTCCTTTGAAAGATGTAAGCCACATAAAATTTCTGCTTTTTTTACCTTTTGTAAGCGAACAAACATTGAACGAAGCTCTTCCTTTGATAAATTTCCATGTACCGATGCCTCTGGTTTTGTGTGATCAACTGACCAAACAAAATTCTTTGGTGTTTGTTTATATATTTTATTTATATTTGCTTCTAATTCCTTACCAAATATCTCTTTATTAGGTGCCTCATAAATGAGCGCAAACCAGATAAATACATGTGTTTCCCATAAACCAATTTGAAAATGGGGAAGCATTTTATAGCCTCTTCGGCTACTTGCAAAGGCAACCCAAGTATCCTGAGGAGGGTTTATTGTCCGACGTGCATGCTTTGCTACATGAGGAAATATTTCATCCTCAGTCTCGAGGGACAGAATTGGAGCAAAGTAATGTCCTAATCCTTCTAGCTTTGGCCTAATATGAGTGATTAATGCCTCCATTCGTTCATCAAGTCCGTTAATTTTAAAAACATCAAAATCTGTATGAGTAAAACCCGAAAATGTCATATCATTAACCTCCTAAAACCTATGTGAAATATTGTAGCATAAGGTAGTAAAAACAAAAACAATCTTGCATTTTCATGGAAAATAAGTTGTAAAATTAGGTAATCACACATATTTGTTGCATATGTTCTAAATTCCTCATATTATATAGTAAAAATAATCAGAAATTTTTAATTTATATTTTTGGGTGAAGGGGTGTATGATCTATGAAACAGCTAATGAATTCAGTAAAGAATAAGGAAGTAGAAAGAGAAAGGACAGCCGTTCTCCGGTTAGAACTTGATTATGAACTTGCTACATTATTTGATGCTATGAATGAACAAAATGAAGATTTAAAAATGAAAAGTAAACAAAAGCTTGAAGGAATTAGGCAAGAGCTGCTAAAACTACATGCACTTTAATCGATTGTTCTAAAATGAAGAGGTAAAAGGAGAAAGCTTTCAGAAAATGTATATAAATAAAAGACTTAGCCAATAGCAAACGAACTCCTTGTTGAAATTAGGGGTTCGTTTATTATTTTAGCCATGTTTATCCCGCATTAACGGGCAGTAAGATCCCCACCTCAAGATTGAGAGAGAAGCGGGGAAGATAGGTGGGGGACAACTGCCCGTAAAAGCCCGACGACGGACAGGATGTCCTAGTCAGGCGATAGCCACAGGACGTGGCGTTTTGAGCGTGATTGGTTCAACTAACCATCACTGGGGGATGAAAAACCCCCCCACTGATGGAAGTTTCACTTTATCTAATTGTAAATTTGAATTTTACTGTGAATAATAGGAAAATAAGAATGTTAAGTGTATCTTCGGAGGGCTGAAAGATGACAAATTGGTCAGAAATAAATCAGAATGCTAGGGAATGGATAAAAGAAGCTGGGGAAAAAATTAAACATTCCTTCAGTAAAACTTTAGTTATTCAAACAAAAACAAATGCGAACGATTTAGTGACCGACATTGATAAAAAAACGGAACAATATTTTATTGGGAAAATAAGAGAGCTTTACCCAGAACATAAAATTCTAGGTGAAGAGGGTTTCGGTGATGAGTTAAGTAATCTCGAAGGAATTGTTTGGATTATTGACCCTATTGACGGAACAATGAACTTTGTTCATCAGCAAAGGAATTTTGCCATCTCTATTGGTATTTATAAGGATGGAATGGGAAAAATTGGTCTGATCTATGATGTCGTTCATAATGAGCTATACCATTGTCAAAAAGGGCATGGTGTATATTTGAATGAATTATTACTTCCTCCTCTTAAGGAAGTAAATGTTTCAGAAGCAATAATTGGGATGAACGCTACATGGGTTACAGAAAATACGCGAATTGACCCTTCTATGTTATCTCCACTTGTTAAGCATGCGCGGGGAACACGTTCATACGGATCTGCTGCATTGGAAATGGCTTATATTGTTTCGAACAGACTAGATGCTTACATTACTTTACGTCTTGCACCATGGGATATTGCAGCAGGAATTATTATGGTAGAAGAATTAGGCGGGGTGGCGACAACCTTGAAGGGTGAACCATTAAATCTTTTAAAAAATAATTCAGTTTTCATTTCGAGGCCAGGACTTCATCAAGAAATATTGGAAAAGTATTTAAAAAATGGAAAATGGTAAAGTTAAAAAGAAAACCGTCGCTTAAAAACGGTTTTCTTTTTCTTTATTATAGTAATCCATTTTCCCTCATTTTCTTTTTTGTTTTAAAGCCAAACCCCATCACTAGAACTAATGCGATAATTGATCCTAATATCCCAATCATACTTTCTTCTGCAATAGCAATGCCGATTCCCATGATGCATAGTGCAGCAGCAATCGCAAAAGCTAATAATGGCCACTTTATTTTTTTCATAATATGTAACCTCCCATTCTGGGTGTGTACTAAGTTAATTAAAAAAAATTTTACAATGCTTTATTATTTTACACAAAAAGCTATTAGGTTTCCACTTTATTTGTGTTATAATATCTCAGTTGTAGATAAGCAATTTTTAAATTTGATAATATTCCCTAAATATAGGTAGGAGGAACTTCCTTGAAATTAAGAGAAGATATACGTAATATTGCCATTATCGCTCACGTCGATCATGGTAAAACAACAATGGTTGATCAGCTTCTGAAACAGGCTGGGACATTTAGATCAAACGAGCATGTAGAAGAGCGTGCGATGGATTCTAATGACATTGAAAGAGAACGCGGAATTACGATTTTAGCAAAAAACACTGCGATTCAATATAAGGATACAAGAATTAACATTCTTGATACACCAGGACATGCTGATTTCGGTGGCGAAGTTGAACGAATTATGAAGATGGTTGACGGAGTATTACTTATTGTGGATGCATATGAAGGCTGTATGCCACAAACCCGCTTCGTTCTTAAAAAAGCATTAGAGCAAAATTTAACCCCAATTGTCGTTGTAAACAAAATTGATCGTGATTTTGCTCGACCTGAGGAAGTAATTGATGAGGTAATTGATTTATTTATCGAGCTAGAAGCGAATGAGGAGCAGTTAGAATTCCCAGTTATTTATGCATCAGGAATTAATGGTACTGCAAGTACTGATCCAACTAAACAAGATGAGAACATGCAGGCACTTTATGATGCAATCGTGAACAATATACCTGCTCCAGTAGATAATCGTGAAGAACCTTTACAATTCCAAGTAGCTTTACTTGATTATAATGATTATGTTGGTAGAATTGGGATTGGAAGAGTTTTCCGAGGCACTATTCAGGTTGGACAACAAGTCGCATTAATGAAACTAGATGGTACAGTTAAGCAATTTCGTGTTACGAAAATTTTTGGGTTCTTTGGACTAAAGCGCCAAGAAATTGAAGAAGCACGTGCTGGGGATTTAATCGCTTTATCAGGCATGGAAGATATTAATGTTGGTGAGACTGTATGTCCAGTTGAACACCAAGAAGCATTGCCGATTCTTCGAATTGACGAACCAACATTACAAATGACCTTCCTTGTTAATAACAGTCCATTTGCTGGTAGAGAAGGAAAATATTTAACTGCCAGAAAGGTTGAAGAGAGATTACGAGCTCAACTGCAAACAGACGTTAGTCTACGAGTTGATAATACAGATTCCCCGGATGCATGGATTGTTTCTGGACGTGGAGAATTGCATTTATCAATTTTAATTGAGAATATGCGCCGCGAAGGTTATGAACTTCAAGTTTCTAAGCCAGAAGTAATTGTAAGGGAAATTGATGGAGTACGCTGTGAACCTGTTGAGAGAGTACAAATCGATGTACCTGAGGAACATACAGGAGCTATTATGGAATCAATCGGCGCCCGAAAAGGTGAAATGCTTGATATGATCAATAATGGAACCGGGCAAGTTCGCTTGATTTTTAATGTACCTGCACGTGGATTAATCGGATACACGACTGAATTTCTAACTTTAACTCGTGGATACGGAATCATTAACCACTCGTTTGATAGCTACCAGCCAATGACACAGGGACAAGTTGGAGGAAGACGCCAAGGTGTACTTGTCTCAATGGAGAGTGGTAAAGCTTCAACTTATGGTATTATGCAAGTAGAGGATCGCGGAACAATTTTCGTTGAACCAGGTACAGAGATCTATGAGGGTATGGTTGTTGGTGAGCATAATCGTGAAAATGATCTTACTGTAAATATTACAAAAGTAAAACAAGCAACCAATGTCCGGTCTGCTACGAAAGATCAAACAACAACTATGAAAAAGCCTCGCATTATGACTCTTGAGGAAGCTTTAGAATATTTAAATGAAGATGAGTATTGCGAAGTTACACCTGAATCTATCCGTTTACGTAAAAAAATTCTTGATAAAAACGAACGTGAGAGATTGGCTAAGAAGAAAAAATATGCTGAAATGAGCTAAGAAATGATCATTAAAAAGGAGGGAGAAAATGGGTGTTGATATAAATGAGCATCTGTCTTTTTTCGCCGCTCTATTTAAAGTACAAGAAAACTCAACATTGGGTATGTGGCTTCTTTATTTAACGATTGTCGTTTTATGTATTATTGTTTTTAAGCTAGGGTTTGCACCAAAACTGCCAATTGGAAAATCAATAATTATTTATCTTTTTCTATTATTAGGATGTACAATATTAACTTTTTTCGCAGTGTTCCTTCCGATTACTGAAGGATTAGTTGTGGCTGCATTAATTTTAGTAGTCTACAAAATCCGTCTTCATCAGTCAAAAAAGCAAGAGGGAAAAGAGATTTAACTTGGAGATGGTTTCATGAAATCTTTGCAGGATGCTTTATACAATTGGCTAACCATTAAAATTGTTACGGATGAACGTCCTAGCGACACTGCCGCTTCTGAAACTGAAAAAATGTTTGAAGCGATGCTTATTGATGAACATCGATTATCTAATATTGAAATAGAAAAAGATGAAATCATGTACTATGTTCATTTTGATCAGAACGGGGAGAGAAAAAAATCACGATTCCCTAGAGAGCTAATTGAAGTCATGTTAAATCAAATCAATTTAGAGCCTGAAAAATATGTGAATTACCCTGAAGACTAAGATTCTTTCTGTTTTATATAGAAAAGCCGCTCATATTATTAAATGAGCGGCCTTTTTTGTAGCGCAAAGTATATCACCATTCCTCTTCTTTCACTTTGCTTTGGAATAGTTTAAAGTTTCCGGTTTCAATTCTTTTTTGGGTTTTAGTCGTTATTCTTGCCTGGCAATCCTTGCACATATAAGTATGGATTGGGCGATTTCGTAGCCTTTTTGCTTGAAGGGACTCATCTTCAATCGATTCGATTTTATCACATAGAACACATTTTACTCTCATATTGACACCTCTATTATCATTAATATTAGTCTTTTTAAATATTTTGAACATAAATTCATTTTTTTCTTGTTATTGTTTAATTATATATTATGTAACGATTCATATCGACTGACTTTCAATAAAAATGAATAAGTTGAAAGTTAAGGTCGGTCATAATATGATAATTCTATAAAGGAGGTATAATAATGGCAAATCAAGTAGAACCAAAATTAATCAATGCTTTATTGGATAGGCTACAGCAGGAACATTTTTGTACTCTAGCAACGATTGACTTTGAATTTGGCGGTCCAAATGTAAGTGCAATTTCATGGGTATTCGCTAAAAATGAGGAAATTATTTATTTTGCTGTAGATAATCGCTCTCGAATTGTTCAGAACATAAAGGCGAATAATAAAGTTGTCATTAATATGATTGCGAATGAATCTACATATTCTATTAGCGGAAATGCTTCAGTTAAAGCAGAGAAACTAGAGGGAGTGCCTTTGAAGTTGGCACTTATTGAAGTAGCGATAAAAGAGGTTCGCGATGTTATGTTTTACGGCTCAAAAATCGTATCCGAACCACAATATGATAAAACATATGATAAGGAAGCTGCTGCTCGTTTAGATAAACAAGTAATGGCTGCTATAAAAAACGCTTAGTCCTGTTGGGCTAAGCGTTTACTTGAATAGCATTTATTTAGCTACAAATTATTCATGTTTATCCTTATAATAATTAGACTGTGTATCTTGTTGTTTTTCCAGTTTTTGTTCATCCTTATTATTTAATTTCTTTTTCGGTTCTTCTGTTGCATTTTTAGGAGTTGGTTCAATTATATCAGCTGGTATTTCTGGCATTAGCCTCCCTGAAATATCTGCTAATTCATTCATAATACCTTGAATCGGTTTTCCGTTTTGGATATCTTCTGATATTTCTCTTAGTCGTGCATTTAAATCAGGATCTGCTATGATGATGGCTCTTGCACCATAAGGATCATTTTTTAAACTTTCAGCGACTGAATATTTAATGGACCCGACTTCAGATCTTTCGAGATTCGCATTAACATCAATTCCTACTATGGCATACTTTCCTAAGACAACTGCAGTAGCATCATTTACATTTGGAATGCTTGATGCAAGCTGTACCAATCGTTTTGATATTTGTTGTCCTGAAGTTCTGTCCACTTCCTGTATAGCACTGTTTTTTACATGAACAACATTTTCATTTGTATTTTCCTGAACTTGATTATTATTAAGCCCACAGCTTGTTAAAAAGACAATCAATACTAAAGATAGCCATTTAGTCAAATTTTACCATCTCCTAAACTTGAACTGATATTTGCAGTTCATATAATTGATTGTGTAAATATCAGTATTTTTAAAGGGTTCTTTACCGTTTATTGTGCAAAACTTCGTCTATCTTTATACCGAAAAACATATATTTAAGCAAAGTTCTATTCGTTCCACTGTTTTTTAGACCTATAAAGAGCAGGAGGCAAAAGATTGAGTAAAATATATGTGTTAGATACCAACGTCTTGTTACAGGACCCTTATTCGATTTTCTCATTCGAAGAAAATGAAGTGGTTATTCCAGCCGTTGTACTAGAAGAAGTTGATTCAAAGAAACGGTATATGGACGAGATTGGCAGGAATGCAAGACAAGTATCACGGCTGATTGACAGCTTTAGAGGAACAGGCAAACTTCATGAAAAAATCCCTCTTGAAAATGGGGGAAGCTTGCGAATTGAATTAAACCACCGTTCATTCCAGCAGCTCCAAGATATTTTTATTGAAAAAACAAATGACAACAGAATATTAGCAGTAGCAAAAAATCTTTCATTGGAAGAAGAAACAAAGGAAAATGGCCGAACTGTAATATTAGTCAGTAAAGATGCTCTGGTTCGAGTTAAAGCGGATGCCATTGGTCTATTAAGCGAGGATTTTTTGAGTGATAGAGTCGTTGAGAATGACCATCAGTATACAGGTTTTATGGAAGCCTATATATCACAAGATGCTTTAAACCGTTTTTACGAAAAAGGAGAGCTTCCAGTGTCTGACGTTTCATCCTTCACTGTTTATCCAAATCAATTTCTAATTATGAAGGATGAGCTAGGATCGTCAGCATCTGCAATTGGTTTTGTTGATAAATCTAGAAAAAAAATAAAAAAACTGATTTTTGACAATGATCAAATTTGGGGTATAAAGCCACGTAATGTTCAGCAAACCATTGCAATGGAGCTATTATTAAGGAAAGACCTACCGTTAGTAACATTAACAGGTAAGGCCGGTACAGGAAAAACATTAATCGCTTTGGCTTCAGGACTATTGCAAACGGAGGACTATGGGCATTATAAAAAACTTCTTGTTGCTAGGCCGATAGTTCCTGTTGGAAAAGATATTGGTTTTCTTCCCGGAGAAAAGGAAGAAAAGCTAAGGCCATGGATGCAGCCTATCTTTGATAATCTAGAATATTTATTTAATACAAAGAAGCCTGGGGAATTAGAAGCGATTTTAGCAGGAATGGGTTCCATTGAAGTGGAAGCATTGACCTATATTAGAGGTAGAAGTATACCTGATCAATATATTATTATTGATGAAGCCCAAAATTTAACGAAACACGAGGTAAAAACAATTCTTACTCGAGTCGGAGAAGGGAGTAAAATTGTCTTAATGGGTGATCCGGAGCAAATTGATCATCCCTATTTGGATGCTTATAATAATGGGTTAACATACGTTGTGGAGAGATTTAAGGATCAAACGATTTCAGGACATATTAAATTGATAAAAGGGGAAAGATCTGGACTTGCACAATTAGCTGCCGATCTTTTGTAAAAGATGTTTAAGTGATAAAAGAAAGGGCGATAAAAAATATCGCCCTTCATCGGAATTATTTTATTATAAATGCTCTTACCCTTTTTATTGGATTATCTTTATTACGTCCATCTCCAAAATAAACATGGACAGGCCCATCTTCTCTTAAAGGCTTTCCTTTCAAAGAAAAACCTAATATAAAACTCCTAGCTTCACTAAGAGGTACATGTTCTTCTCCATCATCTGAAACAATTGTAAGTGTTTCAGCGCTTTTGTCTGGTTCAGCGTTTTGTAAAAAAGGTTTCAATGGAATTCCAAATGTTCCTGTTAACACCTTTTCCTTTTCGAATTTTTTTTCAGTTTTTAATGTCGGCGGAAATACAGCACCCTCCATAATTTCTCTATCCCAATGCTTAGAAATGGACTTAGTATACTCATCTAACTCATCAACTTGCGCTGTATTAGTATTAAAAAATGAATCTAAATCAACTCTCCGGTCATCAAAAATCCACACTCCCGGATCTAAAGTTATTGAATATTTAGCATTACCACTTATTGAAATAATATTTTCCATTAAAACTCCTCCTAAAAAAGGCGCAAAAAAATCATTAACTACAATGTTTAGTATACAGATTATTAATGGAATTGTCATATATTGCTCTGCATGCTAGAATTCCTGTAAACAAATATATCGGAGGGAATTCTTTGACTTGCCAATCAAATAAAGATTTACAAAATATTATTGATGAGGTACGTCCTTTAACTGAGGCAGGAGTGGTTGCCGATTATATCCCCGCATTAGCAAAAGCAACTAAAAATGATTTAGCAGTAGCGATTTACGAAGCCAATAATAATTGCTTATACGCAGGAAGCTATCTGAAAAATTTTACATTGCAAAGTATTTTAAAGGTGTTAGTTCTTGCCTTGGCCCTTCAAGATAGAGGGGTTGAGTATGTATTTGAAAGGGTCGGGATGGAGCCGACTGGAGATCCCTTTAATTCGATTTCCAAGCTTGAAACCTCGATACCTTCAAAACCGCTTAATCCGATGATAAATGCTGGAGCACTTGCAGTTACAAATATGATAAGAGGGGAAAGCGATGCAGAAAAATGGAATCGAATCATTAGTTTTGTCAAATGTTTATCTAATAAAAAGAACCTTTCTTATGACGCTGAGGTTGCAACATCAGAGCTAAAGACAGCTTGGCTTAATCGATCACTTTGCTATTTTATGAAACAGCATAATGTGATTGATGGAGACATTGAGGATTTAATGATGGTTTATACGAAGCAATGTGCCATTGAAATGAATTGTTTTGAACTTGCGAGAATTGGTGCTGTTTTTGCATTAAATGGACTAGATCCAGAAACTGGGGAAAGATTGATTCCGATACATATCGCAAGAATTTGTAAAACCTTCATGGTCACATGTGGAATGTACAACGCATCTGGTGAATTTGCAATTAAGGTTGGGATCCCTGCTAAAAGTGGTGTAGCAGGAGGTATTCTTGCTGTGGTACCCGAGAAATTCGGGATTGGTATTTTTGGACCATCACTCGATAAAAAAGGAAATAGTATAGCAGGTATAAAACTACTTGAAATTCTTGCTCAACAGTATGATTTTAGTATTTTTTAATTCCTGTGAAATCCTTATTATTCTTGCTTTTTTCTTATTATAAGTATAAAATTTATAGATAAGATGATCGCTCGGAATCGGGGGGATTGAAAGTTGGCTTCTGAAATGATAATAGATCATAAAGAAAAAGCAAATGCCCTATTAAAGGCAGATGCTGATAAAATATTAAAATTAATTAAAGTGCAGATGGACAATCTTACAATGCCACAGTGTCCTTTATATGAAGAGGTACTTGACACACAAATGTTTGGATTGTCTCGAGAAATAGATTTTGCTGTCCGCCTCGGCTTGATTGATGAGAAGGATGGAAAGGCTATTCTAGATAAATTAGAAAAAGAGTTATCTATTCTGCATGATGCGTCAGTAAGAAAATAAAATAAAAAAGCGCTTGAGCCTTCGGAACAAGATTCTTCCTGAGTAGTATCAATAACGAAGGTTTCATAGACTTGTCGAATTGTCGGCACTATTACGTCCTGTATGTCTTAGGAGGCGCTATAGCTAGACAGTTAAATAAAAACTCAAACATTCATTAATGATTGTTTGAGTTTTTTTAGCTATTAAATGAATTTACATATATATTCTGTTCGAAAAAATAAGAGAAGTTGATAATGTGTCATAATAAAATTAATTAGTATGACATAATTGTGGATATTAAATAAATAGTGTGTTACATTTAATATAACTTTTCTATATCTTCCGTGCAGGATATTTTAATGCTTTAGTCGAATAAATAAATCTACATAGAAGTTAAGGGAAGAGGCTAGATGTTAAAAAAAATCTTAAAATCATATGATTATTCATTAATTATTGCAGTAGCGCTATTGTCAGTTTTTGGGCTTATTATGATTTTTAGTGCAAGTATGGTTACCTCTGTACAGTTATATGGCTATGAAAGTGATCATTTTTATAATAAGCAAAAGGTTCATCTTATTTTAGGTGCAATTGCTTTTGTTATCATGGCAATTTTTCCTTATAAAGCCTTGTTAAGGAACAAGATTCTCGTTCCTATGGTTTTTCTTTCGTTATTTGGCTTATTTGCTGTCTTTGTATTTGGACATGCTACAAATAATGCATTAAGCTGGTTTAAAGTAGGAAGCAGAAGTCTACAGCCTGCTGAATTTGTTAAGCTCACAGTCATTATCTATTTGTCAGCGGTTTATGCAAAGAAACAATCATATATCAATGAGTTCAATAAAGGAGTTGTACCTCCACTAGTTTATTTGTTTCTAGTATGCTTATTGGTAGCAATCCAGCCGGATTTTGGAACAGCTGCAATTATCTTTTTGATCGCAGCTATGATCATTTTTGCATCAGGAATGAATTATAAAAATATCTTTAAGCTATGTTCCATTGGAATTTTGATCGTGGCACCGCTTTTATTAATCATGAAAGACGAAATTTTTTCTGACGTGAGAATGGGACGATTTGAAGCATTTGCTAATCCATTTGATACTGAATTTGGATATCATCTCGTCAATTCTTATTATGCATTAGGTTCTGGAGGGCTAAAAGGGTTAGGGCTAGGCAATAGTGTTCAGAAACTTGGTTACTTGCCTGAAGCACATACTGACTTTATTATGGCAGTTATTGCTGAAGAGCTTGGAGCATTTGGAGTTTGTTTTGTTTTACTGCTCCTTGGATATATTGTCCTTCGTGGCTTATACATTGCTTTAAAATGTAAAGATCCTTTTGGTAGTCTATTAGCAATTGGGATATCTAGTATGATTGGAATTCAAACCTTTATCAATCTTGCTGGGATATCAGGATTAATCCCGCTTACTGGGGTGCCGCTTCCATTCGTAAGCTATGGGGGTTCATCATTTCTGCAGCTATCACTTGCGATGGGGATACTCGTAAATGTATCTATGTTTGTAAAATATGAACAAAAATATAAAAGAAATATTGAAAATGATCCACCTGAACAAATTCAGACGTTTTCGGGGAAAGTTTATAATTCTCGTAAATAAGTGTCCAGTCTCCACTGCGCTTTTTAATAAAGAAATCCTGGGATAATCAAATGATATTATTCATTTGATATAAGACATGACAATTGTAACAAGAGAGATTCATTGTATTTTGCGAACGGGTCGTCACTGGCCGTCGCATGTCTTGATTTTCCAGAAAAATCAAAATAATATGAAGACGAGGTGTTTTTTCTTGAGTAGACGCATCAACAAAGTGTTAGTAGCGAACAGAGGCGAGATAGCCATCCGTGTATTTCGAGCATGTACAGAATTAAATATCCGTACAGTAGCCATATATTCTAAGGAAGATACCGGCGCTTTTCATCGATATAAGGCTGATGAAGCATATTTGGTTGGTGAAGGAAAAAAACCGATCGATGCTTACTTAGACATTGAAGGTATTATTCAAATTGCCAAAAACAGTGAAGTTGATGCAATTCATCCAGGCTATGGATTTTTGTCTGAAAATATTCATTTTGCAAAACGATGCGAAGAAGAAGGCATTATTTTTATTGGACCGGAATCCAGACATTTAGAAATGTTTGGTGACAAGGTGAAAGCCAGAACCCAAGCACAGCTTGCTGAGATTCCAATTATTCCAGGAAGTAATGGGCCAGTTAAAGGATTAGAAGATATCATTAATTTCGGTAAAAATCATGATTTCCCTATTATTATTAAAGCTTCTCTTGGTGGTGGCGGTAGGGGAATGCGAATCGTCAAAAATCTAGATGATGTAAAAGAAGCTTATGACCGTGCAAAATCGGAAGCGAAAGCAGCTTTTGGAAGTGACGAGGTTTATGTTGAGAAGTTTATTGAGAGACCTAAGCATATAGAAGTGCAAATTATTGGAGATAAAAATGGGAATATCATTCATCTCTATGAGAGGGATTGTTCTGTTCAACGCCGTCATCAAAAGGTAGTGGAAGTAGCCCCTTGTGTTTCAATTTCGGAAAATTTACGAGATGCTATTTGTGATGCAGCAGTTAGATTAATGAAAAATGTGGATTATATCAATGCGGGAACAGTTGAATTTTTAGTTTCTGGTGATAAATACTATTTCATTGAAGTAAACCCTCGTGTGCAAGTAGAACATACAATAACTGAAATGGTAACAGGTGTAGATATCGTTCAAACTCAAATCCTTGTTGCCGAAGGACATGCCCTTCATGGAGAAGTGATCGGAATTCCTACACAAGACAAAATCCGTGTGAATGGATATGCAATTCAGTCTCGTGTTACAACGGAGGATCCCCTAAATAACTTTATGCCTGATACAGGTAAGATCATGGCGTACCGTTCAGGTGGAGGCTTCGGTGTTCGTCTTGATGCTGGAAATGGCTTCCAGGGCGCGGTTATAACGCCTTTCTATGATTCATTACTTGTCAAATTATCTACACATGCCATGACATTTGAACAGTCTGCTTCGAAAATGGTTCGAAATCTCCAGGAGTTTAGAATTCGTGGAATAAAAACAAATATTCCATTTCTTGAAAATGTAGTTAAGCATCAAAAGTTTTTAAAAGGTGAATACGATACATCCTTTATTGATCAGACACCGGAATTATTCTTATTCCCTATACGGAAAGACCGTGGAACAAAAATGCTCTCCTACATTGGAAATGTTACTGTTAACGGATTTCCAGGAATTGAAAAGAAAAAGAGACCTGTATTTGACATGCCTAGATTACCGAAAATAAATAGTATTATCGACAATCAAAATGGTACGAAACAAATCCTTGATCAGTATGGAGCAGAAGGACTTGTAAAATGGGTAAAAGAACAAAAAGAAGTGCTTCTGACAGATACCACCTTTCGAGATGCTCATCAGTCATTACTCGCGACTCGAGTAAGAACAAATGACATTAAAAAAATTGCAGAGCCTACTGCTAAGCTTTTGCCTGAAATGTTTTCCTTTGAAATGTGGGGAGGAGCTACGTTTGATGTCGCATATCGTTTTTTAAAAGAGGATCCGTGGGAAAGACTAATTGACTTAAGAGAAAAAATGCCAAATGTTCTTTTCCAAATGCTTTTAAGAGGCTCTAACGCAGTTGGATATAAGAACTATCCAGATAATGTAATTCGAGAGTTTGTAGAAATGTCAGCGCATGCAGGAATTGATGTTTTTAGAATTTTTGATAGCTTGAACTGGGTTAAGGGAATGGAAATAGCAATTGAAGCAGTTAGGCAGACAGGGAAGATAGCAGAGGCTGCGATTTGTTATACAGGTGATATTTCTGACCCAACAAAAACAAAATATGATATTAATTATTATAAAAGTTTGGCTAAAGAACTCGAAGCTCAAGGTGCACATATTTTGGGGATTAAGGATATGGCCGGTTTGTTAAAGCCACAAGCAGCATATCGATTAGTTTCAGAGCTTAAAGACTCGATCAACATTCCAATCCATCTCCATACACATGATACAAGTGGAAATGGGATATATACGTATGCAAAAGCAATTGAGGCTGGAGTAGATATCGTTGATGTTGCGTTAAGCTCAATGGCGGGGTTAACGTCACAGCCGAGTGCCAACTCTTTATATTATGCATTAGAGGGAACAGATCGAAAGCCAAATATTAATATTAATGCCCTAGAACAATTATCCTATTATTGGGAAGATGTCAGGAAATTTTATCAAGATTTTGAAAGTGGTATGATGTCACCGCATTCTGAAGTATACCAGCATGAAATGCCTGGGGGGCAATATAGCAATCTTCAGCAGCAAGCAAAGGGTGTAGGTCTTGGTGAAAAATGGGATGATGTTAAGGAAATGTATTCTCGTGTAAACCAAATGTTTGGAGATATTGTTAAAGTAACTCCATCTTCAAAAGTTGTAGGAGACATGGCTCTTTATATGGTTCAAAATCAATTAACGGAAGAAGATGTTATTAGTAAAGGAAATTCACTTGATTTTCCAGATTCCGTTGTAGAGCTATTTGAAGGGTATCTAGGACAACCATACGGCGGCTTTCCAAAAGAGCTTCAAAAGGTTATTTTGAAAAACAAAGAACCTATCACTGTCCGCCCTGGAGAACTATTACAAAATGTGGATTTTGAGAAATTGGGAGAAAAGCTTTATAAAGAGTTAGGAAGACAAGTGACAAGCTTTGATAAGCTAGCATATGCTCTATATCCGAAGGTTTTTATGGAATATGTGAAAACGGTAGAGCAATTTGGAGATGTTTCAGTTTTAGATACTCCGACCTTCCTATTTGGAATGAGACTAGGAGAGGAAATAGAAATAGAAATTGAAACAGGAAAAACTTTAATAGTGAAGCTAGTTTCCATCGGGCAGCCACAAGCCGATGGCAATCGAGTAGTATATTTTGAATTAAATGGTCAACCGAGAGAAGTTGTCATCAAAGACGAAAACATTAAATCTACCGTTGCTTCAAAAATAAAGGCTGATCCCCACAATGAAAATCATATTGGCGCTTCCATGCCAGGAACTGTTATAAAGATATTGGTAGAGAAAGGCGAGAAAGTGGAAAAAGGTGATCATTTAATGATTACAGAAGCAATGAAAATGGAAACAACTGTCCAAGCACCTTTCTCTGGCATAATTAAAGATTTATTTGTTGCAAACGGCGAAGCAATTCAAACAGGAGATTTATTAATCGAATTAACAAAATAAATGGTTAATAAAAAAGTTGCAGCAATAGGCTGCAACTTTTTTTGCTAGGCTAATAAGAAAGTTTAAGTTTATTAAATACTAAAGTAAAGTGTGTGTTTAACTATATATATCCTGATAAGATCGCATAAGAAAACTAAGGCATTCTCCAAAATGGACTTGGCGAAAGCCTTAGTTTCTCTAATGAAATGTTCAACATTTTACCGTTTAAACTGAAATTAAGCATTATTTTACTGTGCTGAAACTGGAGGAGAGGATTGTATTTTATTTTCTTCGCTTAACTCATTTTCCTCATTTAATAATTGTGCGTTTTTTTTACTTCTTGATGTAAGTAATATTAGGTAGCTTAATACACCGAATAAACATGAAATAAAAAAGGCATGGGCAAGAGCAATATACAAATTCAATTTTGAAATAACAATGAAAGCTCCTGCAATCACTTGAAGAGATACTAATATAAAGGATATAATCCATCCCCAATAAATGACTTTTTGATTTTTATAGTACTTTATCGCAAGAAGGGTAATGTATCCAATCCAAATAAAAATTAAGCCTGCTGCTGCGCGATGTCCCATTTGTACCCACTCATACATATTACTTGGAAGTGAAAAAGTGCCATTTATACAGAGTGGCCAATCTCTACAGACTAAACTTGCATTAACATGACGAACAAGAGCACCTGTATAAACTACAAAATAGCTATAAATGGAAACTCCAATTATATGCTTTTTCATTCTCTGATCCAATATTACTTTTTCTGCATCGAATTTTTTATCAACTTCGAATATTAGAAGTGTAAGTAGCAGTACAGAGGCAAATGAAATTAATGAAATGCCAAAATGAAGTGCAAGAACAAAATCAGATTGCCCCCAAATTACAGCTGCGGCTCCTATTAATCCTTGAAGGACTAGGAATAAAAATGAGGTAATGGATAAAAACTTAGTTTCTCTAATATGTCCAATTGAACGCCATGTCCATATTGAAAGTATTAGCACCATAATGCCGACAGAACCAGAGACAACCCGATGAGCTAGTTCAATAATTAATTCGGGTGTAATGTCTTTTGGAAGCAACTCCCCATTGCACAGTGGCCAGGATCTTCCACAGCCCATTCCTGAGTCAGTTTTTGTAACAAGTGCTCCGCCCAACAATATGAATAACATTCCAATTGTCGTAAAAACAGCGAACCATTTTAATGTTCGTTGCAAAATCTTTCACCTTCTCCTAAAAAATTCATTAAATTGTAATTCAAATTTATTGACTTGTATAATAAAAATGCCTATCTAAATATTCCGATTCCATCATATCGAAAAATAGAAGAAAAGAACAGTGTAACATGAGATTCTATTCTAATTATTTATGTAAGAAAATATTTTTACAATAATTATTATGGTATTCACTGTACCAATAGTGTTAAATGATTTGATTGTAAAAATTTTTAAATTTCTATTCTTAACATTGAAAAAAGAAATAATTATTAATTATAGATAGTTTGGATGAACTGATAGTACATTCATAGCTTATATTATGGCAGAAAAACAACAATTCTTTAAGAAAAAAAATACTATGACACAAATTATTCATAATTTATTCGAAAAAAATTCACAAAAAGAGGTAAAAGTGTGATTTAATATACAGAGGAAGATTGTTTTTTAAATATTTTTTGTTAATAGTATTATTACGATTGAAATAGTAGAAAACCACAGGTGTACTATTTTCAATCGGTGTAATATTTATAAAAAGACTCTTCGTTTTTTATTGCAAATATAGCATAGTTAGCTAGGGTGCTTTATATTGATTTTAGTGTTATTGTCGTATTTGTGATAAGGGATAAAGGAGGAAATAGTATGTCTAACTCAAGGGCCTTCATTAATGCTGGGATTAAAAAAAGCGATGAAAGCCTACAAAATGACGTGTCGAGGACAACAGTGTGGAAGGATTTTTTGTCCTTAATTAAGATTGGGATTGTAAATTCCAATCTAATTACTACGTTCACAGGACTGTGGCTTGCACTTCATTTTACAGGTCAGGGCTTTTTAAATAATTTAGATGTTGTATTTTATACTGTGATTGGGTCGTCTTTAGTAATCGCGGGATCATGTTCGCTAAACAATTATATTGATCGTGATATTGATCCATTTATGGAAAGAACTAAGAATAGACCAACAGTAACTGGAAAGGTTTCTCCAATTAGAGTAGCGATGTTAAGTGCTTTACTAATAGTAGCAGGTACGATATTTCTTCTGTTAACAACTGTAACTGCTGCATTAATAGGGTTAATTGGCGTATTTAGTTATATCGTTCTTTATACGATTTGGTCGAAACGGAGATATGTTTCTAATACTATTATTGGTAGTATTTCTGGAGCAGTTCCACCACTTATTGGGTGGGCAGCAGTAGACGCAAATCTGGATGTAATGGCTTGGGCATTATTTTTAATTATGTTTGCATGGCAACCTCCACATTTTTATGCGCTTGCTATGAGAAGGGCTGAGGAATACCGATCTGCAAATATACCAATGCTTCCAGTTGTAAAAGGGTTTAGAAGAACAAAAATTTCAATTTATTTGTGGATAGCAGCATTATTCCCTCTCCCATTTTTACTTCCTGAATTAGGAATGACATTTTTAATTCTTGCATCTTTGTTAAATATTGGGTGGGTTGTAACAGGTATTTATGCTAGAAAATTTAATGATGATATTAAGTGGGCAACTTTAATGTTTGTATACTCTCTACAATATCTGACGATTATGTTTGTAGCTATGGTAATTATCACACTTATTTAAATTTATTAAGGGATGGGCAACGATTGTGAAGGAAAGAATAATCAATATTTCAACCCTTGTCCATCCTTAGATAAATAGATAGGTGAATTATATATATATTTAACTGAATGTTTGCACTACATAACGAATTTTGTTAGGAATTTCTTTCTTTTCCTAAATTTTAGAAAGAATTTATAAATAATTTTTTCGATCAAACAATGCAAAAAGAAACTATACGAAAGAGGGGTTTGATTAAGCTATGAAAAGGCTTGCAAAATGGCGTCATTTAGTCTTGTTTTCAATTTTGACGCTCATTCTTTCTGCTTGTGGAAAACCGAATTTATCTACGTTACAGCCTGCTGGCGAAGTAGCACAAGATCAATATGATTTAATGGTTCTAAGTACTGCAATCATGTTAGGGGTAATTGCAGTAGTAGCAGTGATTTTTATAATTGTTATGGTGAAATTCCGTCGTAAGGATGAAAAAATACCAAAGCAAGTAGAAGGAAGTCACGCATTAGAAATTATTTGGACCGTAATTCCAATTTTATTAGTACTTGTTCTTGCAGTTCCAACAGTTATGGCAACTTTCAAATTTGCTGATGTTTCTGCTATGGATAAGAAGAATGCTGATGGAAAAACAGATGCACTAGTAGTAAACGTACGTGCAAATCTGTATTGGTGGGAATTTGAATACCCTAATGAAGAAATCCTAACAAGCCAGACTCTTGTAGTCCCAACAGGTGAAAAAGTATATTTCAACCTTATTGCTTCAGATGTTAAACATTCGTTCTGGATTCCAGCAATAGGTGGAAAAATGGACACGAATACAGAAAACGTTAATAAATTTTGGCTAGAATTTGATGAGAAAAAATCAGATGAAGTAAATAATCTGTTTTATGGGAAATGTGCTGAGCTTTGCGGTCCTTCACATGCCCTGATGGATTTTAAGGTGAAAGCAATTTCTCGAGATGATTTTGATCAGTGGGTAAGTGATATGCAAAGTGTTAAAGAACCAAAGAAGGCAACTTCTGATTTAGCTAGTCAAGGTCAAGAAATCTTTAATCAAAGCTGTATCGGATGCCATGCTGTTACTCCTGCTAACACAACTCCTGAAGCAGCTAGACAAGCACCAAACTTAACGACATTTGGTGAACGTGAAAAGATTGCTGGTGTTTTAGATCATTCTGAACAGGATTTAAAGAATTGGTTATCTGATCCTGAGAAGTATAAGCCAGGAAACAAAATGTCTGGAACTTATGGTGAACTTACTCCAGAACAGCTTGATGCCTTAACAGAATACTTAATGGGCTTAAAAGTACAAGGGAAATAGTGTAATTGCAAAAGGGAGGTAAAATTGTGAGTACCATTGCTCAAAAAAGAGGGTTCGGTGCAGTTATTTGGGAGTATCTTACAACTGTAGATCATAAGAAAATTGCACACCTTTATCTTTTTGCTGGTGGATTCTTCTTTATCCTTGGTGGGATAGAGGCTATGATTATCCGTATTCAGCTTATTAAACCAAATAATGATTTTGTTAGTGCTGGTTTATTCAATGAAATGTTAACCATGCACGGAACAACAATGATTTTCTTGGCAGCGATGCCACTTTTGCTAGGATTTATGAATGCTGTTATGCCACTCCAAATTGGTGCGCGTGACGTTGCATTCCCTTTCCTAAACTCCTTAGGGTTTTGGTTATTCTTCTTTGGGGGAGTATTCTTAAACCTTTCATGGTTTTTAGGCGGTGCTCCAGATGCTGGTTGGACTTCATATGCTTCATTATCACTTGCATCAGAAGGACACGGAATAGATTTTTATGTACTAGGGTTGCAGATTTCAGGTTTTGGTACGCTGATGGGAGGAATTAACTTCCTTGTTACGATCATTAATATGCGTGCTCCTGGAATGACTTATATGCGGATGCCGTTATTTACATGGACAACATTCGTTGCATCATCTTTAATTCTTTTTGCTTTCCCTCCATTAACTGTAAGTATCTTCTTAATGATGTTTGACCGTTTGTTCGGTTCTAACTTCTTTGATGCTTCTATGGGTGGAAACACAATAATTTGGGAACACTTTTTCTGGATATTTGGACATCCAGAGGTATATATTTTGATTTTACCTGCTTTTGGTATTTTCTCTGAGATATTTGCCGTATTCTCAAGAAAAAGACTTTTCGGATATTCTTCAATGGTGTTTGCGACCGTATTAATTGGTTTCTTAGGATTCATGGTGTGGGCGCACCATATGTTTACAACAGGATTAGGACCAATTGCTAACGCTATTTTTGCAGTAGCAACGATGGCAATTGCCGTCCCAACAGGTATTAAAATATTTAACTGGCTATTTACGTTATGGGGCGGAAGTATAAAATTTACAACGCCAATGCTTTGGGGAGTTGCCTTCATCCCATCATTTCTTATGGGGGGAGTAACAGGGGTTATGCTTGGAGCTGCAGCAGCAGATTACCAATATCATGATACTTATTTCGTTGTTGCTCACTTCCACTATGTTATTGTAGGTGGAGTTGTATTCTCTTTATTTGCTGCCACACATTACTATTGGCCGAAAATGTTTGGAACAATGTTAAATGAATTTTTAGGAAAAATTACATTCGTATTATTTTTCATTGGATTCCATCTGACATTCTTTATTCAGCATTTCCTTGGATTATGGGGAATGCCAAGACGTATTTTCACATACCTCCCTGGTCAAGGTCTTGATACAGGAAACTTTGTGAGTACGATTGGTGCATTATTCATGGCTGCTGGGGTAATTGTATTATTGATTAATATTATTATGACAAGCGTGAAAAATGAAAAGGTTGGCAATGATCCTTGGGGTGATGGCCGTACACTTGAATGGGCAATCTCATCACCACCACCGTTTTATAACTTTAAACAGTTACCACTTGTTCGTGGACTTGATGCATACTGGATCGAGAAAATGGAAGGTAAAAAAGGCATGGTGCCTGCTGAACCATTAGGTGATATTCATATGCCTAATAATTCATTTGTTCCTTTTATGATCTCATTAGGACTCTTTATCGCTGCATTTGGTGTAATGTATCATGGTGATGAAGGAATTACTTGGGGTATTCCAGTAATAATACTAGGATTGGCTATTACCTTTGGTTCAATGCTTGCTCGTTCTCTAAGAGATGATCATGGCTATCATATTCATAAAGAAGATTTAATTGATGATAATGATAAGGGGGTTAAGGCATAATGCACGCAGAAGAAAAAATGACATTAGAAAAATGGCCTGCTTCGCCTGAAAAACAAACCCTCGAGGGTAAAAATAAATTTGTAGGTTTTTGGTTATTCTTAGGAGGAGAGACGGTTCTTTTCGCCTCTCTCTTTGCAACCTATCTTGCTTTAAAGGATTCAGTTCCTAATAGTGATATGCCACTTGCTAAAGATCTATTTGAGATTCCACTTGTTTTTACGATGACAATGATCCTTTTAACAAGTTCTTTAACGAGTGTATATGCTATGTATCATATGAAAAACTTTAATTTTAAGAAAATGCAAATATGGCTTGTGATTACAGTTATGCTTGGATTATCTTTCTTAGGTTTAGAAATTTACGAGTTCAATCATTATGTGCATGAATTTGGTCATACATTTAAAAGTAGTGCATTCGGATCTGCATTCTATACATTAGTTGGATTCCACGGGGCTCACGTTGCTTTTGGTTTAGCTTGGATCCTTGCTTTAGTGATTCGAAACAGTAAACGTGGATTGAACCTTTACAATGCTCCGAAATTTTATGTTGCGAGTCTTTATTGGCACTTTATTGACGTAGTTTGGGTATTTATCTTTACAGTAGTGTATTTAATGGGAATGGTGGGATAAACTGATGACAAATGAACAATTAAATTCAGGTAACCCTCGGGTAGACATTGAATATCGCCGTAAAAAGAATGCTGAAGAGATGAAACATCAAGTTATTTCATTTGCTTTAATGATTTTCTTAACATTAGTTGCATTCGTTGCAGTAGCATATGAAGGTTTTTCAGGATGGTTTATTGTTCCGTTTATTTTAATTCTTGCTGTTGTTCAAGTAATTTTTCAGCTTTATTATTTCATGCACATGAGCAACGAAGGACACGAAGCACCAAAATTGTTCATGTACTCTGGCATAGTTGTTGGTTTCGTGACAATTCTTTGCTATATGACAATTATTTGGTGGTAAAAAATAGGAAAATCGGCTGTTTAGCCGGTTTTCTTTTTATGTAAGCGGAATATTAGCAATATTTAAATTCCTTATCAATACATGGAAAAGTGTATAATAGAATGAATTCAATGCATTTTACAGTATTTTTAATGTAAATTCATTTGGTAATAAAGTAGGGGGGATTATGCAATGGCTATACAAATTTTTGGTTTTCGAGCATTATGGAGCCCATTATTTTTTATTGTCTTATCATTGATTCTCATAGTTTTTTTTCTGTTAACCGTTAAGTATAGAAAGAAATTTTCAAATAGTGAACCATTAACGATTAGGCAAGGAATCTATTTTTCCTTAGGGATTATTGTATTATATATTGTGAAGGGTTCACCTATTGACTTAATGGGTCATCTGATGTTTTATGCACATATGATTCAAATGGCGATTCTTTGCTTAGTTATTCCACAATTTTTTATTTTAGGGATTCCCCCATGGATTTGGCGTTCACTTCTAAAAAACAATGCATTTAAAAAGATTTTTTCTTTTCTAACTAAACCAATCATAGCATTGATTCTATTTAATGTGATTTTCTCCATTTATCATATTCCAATAGTTTTTGACTATGTAAAAACGGACATGTATCTACATGCAGGATATACGAGTTTATTATTTTTAATGTCAATTATTTTTTGGTGGCCTCTCATTAATGAGGTCGAGGAAAATAAATCTTTTAACGGCTTAAAAAAGGTTGGATATATTTTTGCTGGTGGTGCGCTGTTATTGCCGGCCTGTGGATTAATCATTTTTGCAGATGTTCCTCTATATGCTACGTACTCAGATCCTGAAGCTTGGTCAAAATCTTTAGAACTTTGTGTTCCAGCAGCTACGCTTTCTGGATTAACCTTAAGTGGACCTGAAATGTTCAGCTCTCTTTCGGTGGTATACGATCAACAGCTTGGCGGAATTATAATGAAAATCATTCAAGAAGTAGTGTATGGTGTTGCATTAGCCAAAATATTCTTTAGCTGGTATCGTAAGGAACAAGAAGAACAGAAGGAAATTGATAAGCAGTATCAAATAAATCCTCAGCCAATTGATTAATAGGAACCTCATCCCAAAAGGATGAGTTTTTTTATATAGCTGTGTTAAAGCTCAGAGTTGATTATACTATATTGTTGTTGATTGGAGCGAAAGGAGAGATCCTCGAAAATGCATTCGCATTTCCTTCGCGCGGTGTTTATTCGGGAGAGATTATTCAACGTCCTGCGGGAGAAGCGAGTCAAAGGGAGACCCGGCAAGAGCGATAGCGACGAGGAGGCTTCCGGACCGCCCGCGATCGCTAAGTGCCTGCAGCGGAAATCAACTGGAAAGTTTAATATAGCTATTTTATGACCCCCAAAAATTAGATGTGCTATATAAAATATCACATTTTTTATATTTTATTTGAACAATTTAGGAACATTTACAAAAAAAGAGCTTTGTTTATTGCTAAAATTATTGTTCTCTAATAGAATAAAATTTGTGCATCATTCTTGTTTATAGCACCTTTATATTGTTCGATAAAATGATGTGTATGAGAATAGATGAAAGAGGGAGTTATTTTATGAATTTTACGTTGCCAATTTTACCAACAATAAGTACATTTTTTATTGTTTTAAGTGCCATTACAGTTGCAATCGGATGGGGACAGATTCGACAAAGAAAAATAGAAGCTCATAAGAAAACAATGATGTTCGCTGCAGTATTTGCTATCATATTCTTTGTTATTTATGCAAGCAGAACTGTTTTTATTGGAAACACATCGTTTGGTGGACCCGATGATATTAAAATATTTTATACAATTTTTCTAATCTTTCATATAACTTTAGCAACTACGGGAGCAGTGTTTGGGATTGTAACTCTAATTACAGGCTATAAAAACAATCTAGCTAAACATAGAAAATTAGGACCAATCACTAGTATTATTTGGTTTTTTACTGCAATTACAGGTGTTTTAGTTTATCTATTGTTATATGTATTCTATCAAGGTGGAGAAACAACTTCACTTATTAAAGCAATTTTAGGTTTTTAATAAAAGGATGCCGTGTTAAAAAGCGGCATTCTTTTTTAGCTAATAGGAAAGTTTAAGATTATTAAAGTACTAAAGTAAAGTGTGTTTTTAATTAAATATCTGCTAATAAGATCGCATAAGAAAAACTAAGACATTCGCCAAAAAGGACTTGGCGAACGCCAAGTTTTTCTAATACGTAAAAAAACAAGCCGAGCCTTTAAAGAATTTCAATTAGGCTTGGCTTGTATTTTATAATAAGAAAGTATAACTTTTTCGAGTTTGAGAATTGTCTAGCTCCAGCGCCTACCCCCTCGAGGTCATAAGCCAGTCCGCCAAGAAAGTTAAAGAACAACTTTCCCGTCGGCCTGTCTTATGCTTGTCGGGGCTGAGCAAGGCGCTTACGCTTTTCTAATTTATTTCGCAAAGTTTTCAATTTCTGAGTTAAGTTCTCCTAGAATTTTTTCACATTGGCTTACAAGTGTTTTCGGGAAAACTTCATCCTCACCATATTCAACACCATGAGGGTAATAATATTTTCCTAATACTGGTGTCATTAATTGAATCGTTGCTTTATGAGTATCTACCTCTCCTTCAGCAGCATAGCCAAATACTCTTAAATAGTAAATGCCTTCTTTCAATTGAAATTTGCGATCATATGTAACTCTTTCATAATCCCATTGGCCTTCACGAACTAGCCCTTTGGAAAGCATTACTTCATCTAATCGAACTAAATCTGCTTTTTTCTTTTCAATCCCCGTATTTTCAAATTTCATGTTTGTCCCTCCTAAAAACAGTCCATTATTAACTGTAAACAGTTAAATAATGTGAATTCTTAACAATAGCTATCCAAATCTAATAATAGTTGAATTAAGGATAAGATGCAACGGATTCATGAAAGAAAGGCAGCGCGTTATGTGAAATTTATTAAACATTTTGTTTATGAAAAATATTGATTTAAAAAGGATTCAAGTTTTCAGTGATTTTGGAAACCATAATATAGAGAGTAAAAGGAGGGAATGATGAAAAGGAGAGTCCCATGTATTATTGGTTTCTTACTGTTTTTATCTATTGCAAATAGTGCTTCAGCAAAGTCTACATATTTCGTAATTAAAGGAGATACACTTTGGAAAATAGCATTAAATCACAATTTAAATCTTGAAAGTATCATTAAAAGTAATCCCCAAGTTAAAAACCCAGATCTAATATTTCCGGGACAAACAATAATAATTCCTAGTAATCAAGTTTCAAGAGAAGAAATAACTCTTAATCAGAAAGAACAAAAGCTATTAATGCTAACTAATAGGGAAAGACAGACTTATGGATTAAAGCCATTAATTATTGACCCAACTTTATCCTATCTTGCTAGACAGAAATCCATTGATATGCTGAAAAAAGAATATGTTTCGCATAATTCACCAACATATGGGGATTCTACATTAATGTTAAAGGCATTTCAGATTCCATTCAAGAAAGTAAAAGAAAATATTGGGGCCGGTTATTTATCTGCTGAAGAAATACACCTTTCTTGGATGAATTCTACCGTGAACAAAGCAAATGTATTAGACAATATGGCTACTCATATTGGTATTGGCTATGCAGAAGGTGGCATTCACGGCCACTATTGGACCATTCTTATTGTTCAAAGAATTGAAGGAGGAAATTAGGTAAATGGATAAAATCCGAGATATTATGACTAATGATGTTGATTGTTGCTCTTTATTAGATAATGTGTATGAAGTAGCTGTGAAAATGAAGGAATTAAATGTTGGAGCAATTCCAATCGTGGATAATGAAAAGGTTGTCGGAATGATAACAGATCGTGATATCGTTATACGATGTGTTGCAGATAAGAATCCCCCTTCTTCAAAGGTTGAAGATATTATGAGTAAGGATCTCATTACCGTTACTAAAGATACTGATGCACATGAAGCTGCTAGTCTAATGGCAAAGCATCAAATTCGGCGCTTACCAGTAGTTGATGGTGAGAAATTAATAGGAATCGTATCACTTGGTGATTTTGCACTTCATAAATTAACGGATGAAAAAGCAGGAGAGGCTCTTTCAGATATTTCAGAGGCAAACAATCAAATTCATCATTAATGTAAAATGTTTTGTTATTCGTTAAACCTAGAATCTTTTGCGACATGAAAATACAATTATACATAAAAAGAACACCTTCCTGGTGTTCTTTTTATGTATAATTGAAGTAGTAGAATTTAGTTCTTTCGACTTTATTATTAAAATGTCAAGGTGAAAACTTATTAGAATTTTCTGCTCTTTCTATTAAAAAGAATTTTGATAATGATATACTAATATTAAGAAGTGATCATATATATATAATAAAATGATAGAAAGGAGGCAGAATTCTGAGGAATCTTATTCGAATTTTAATAAGTATCTCAAGTTTACTTATAATTGGTCTATACTTTAATATTGGAACGCAGAAAAAAGAAGAAGTATTAATAGATGAGGTTGTTTCAAATCCAAAAGTGGACAATGATCTTGAGGATAATGATTCATTGCTTAATGCGGTAACGATCAAAATGCCCGATGAAGGTTTAATTAGTTTTATTGGGAAGTCAACCAATCATTTAATTAATATTATGGGAAATCCGACAAGAAAGGACCCATCTCTTTATGGATATGAATGGTGGATTTATCCATTAAGTCATAATAATTATGTTCAGGTTGGGGTAATTGATGATAAAATAGTAACTATTTACGCTACCGGATCAGAAAGTCATATTCCTCCTTTTAAGATTGGACAGCCAATCGCAGATATATATTCTGCCACTTTATTTGAAACAACGATTAGTATTGACTATGACAATAGCTCTTATAAATTTGAATTATCCGAGGATGATTTGAATACTCGTCCTCTTATTAAGATTGGTGATATTTTTGCTCAGCTCTACTTAGATAAATTTAGTGGAACTTTATCAAGTATTAGGCTTTTAGATGCCGCAACTTTAATAAAGCAGCACCCTTATGAAATGGTTTATAGAGGCGATTTGCTAGAGGAAAATGATGAATTACCAATTAATGATGAAGAAGTAGAGAGAGGGAAGGAAAGGCAGATACTTGATATTACAAATGTTATCCGTGTGAGAAACGATTTAAATCCTTTAGAATGGGATGAACAAACAGCAGCTGTAGCATTAGCTCATAGTAAAGATATGTTTGATAGTAAGAATTTCTCTCACATATCAGAAGAATTCGGTGATCTATCAGATCGTTTAGAAGCAGGAAGTGTATTTTATCAAATTGCAGGCGAAAACATTGCAGCAAACTATATAGATGCACCTGCTGTGGTTGAAGGCTGGCTGAATAGTAAGGGCCATAGGGAAAGTTTACTAAATGAACAATTTACTCACCTTGGGGTTGGTGTGTATAAAAAGCATTATACGCAAAATTTTATTGAAAAATGGCAGGAATGATCTTATAAATTCTTATATTACTATAATGAGCTTGTACATATATTGTACAAGCTCTATTTTAATTCTTATTTTGAATTCTGCTTACAACGAAATAATCTTTTTTCCAATTACCATAAATCTGGACGAATGCCCCTGTTTTTAAATCAGGAATTGAAAAATTCTTTTCTATGGGGATTATTTTTTTTACTTTCCATTTTTTTAGTTCAGATTGGATGGTTAGTTCAAGTACATAAACAAAACGATTATAGGAAAATCTCTGTTTTTGTCCGCCAATATGCACAATTTCACCTGAAATCATTGCCTCTTCAGAAACATTCTTTAATAGTAACCACTTTTGATGACTTTCACGCATTTCCTTTTTGCTAAGCCAGAAAAAATAAATACAAATTAAAGGAATAACAATAGCAGTAACCATATCCACATCACCAAATTATTGGTTTTTTTTCTTAATAATAAAGAAGCTGCCTGTTGCTTGAGCTATTTTCTTTTTATCAGATCGATATACATCTGCAGAAATGACCATTGTCTTAGTTCCTTTATGATCAATATGAGCTTTACACTGTAGAAACTCCCCATTTCCAATAGATAAGTAATGAATATTAAGTTGTGTTGTAACAGCACTAAAGCCGTCTGGAAGCAAGCTGTTAGCTAATGTTCCCATGGCAGAATCAATAACAGTTGCTGTCATTCCTCCATGGACGATTCCTAAAGAATTATGAAGAAGAGGGCTAAGCGGCACAGTTAATTCACAGATCTCATCATGAATCGTTCTTTCCATATGAAGTAACCCCCCTATGTAAGAACTGTTTATTTGTTTTTGTTTTTTTTGAAATCCAGAAAGAACGCTAGTAAGTACTTCTAATTCTTCTTCTGTTGCATTTTCTATACACGCTTTAAAAAGCTCATTAAGATGCTTATTCATTTTTTTGATTTCACCTTTCAGAAATAGTCTGCATTAATAGTACCATTAAAAACACCATTTTTAAATTTGGGATTTTATTTTAGTTCAAGCAAGTAAATATCACCTTTTTCCTAAACCTTCATAAAATGTTATAGGCATTTGTAACAAACCGAGGTGAAGAGAGCAAATGACTAAGAAGAAGCTTCATCCATCTATTGAGCAATTTAAGGGGTTTGTCAAAAATAATCCAAAAATTATTCAAGAAGTAAGATCAGGCAAGCATACTTGGCAGGAATTATATGAAGATTGGTACTTGCTTGGAGAGGGTGACTCTAGATGGGATTCTTTCAAAAGTGAGAACCAAGAAGAAACGCTTTCTGAAGAAAATAAATCAGACTGGATGACAAATATTATGGGTTCAATAAAGAAAATGGATCCAAACCAAATGCAGGGCTATATTCAAAATGTAAGCAAGGCGTTATCAGCAGTTCAAGGAGTTATTTCACAATTTCAAGGGGGAAGTCCCATCAATCAGCCAAAAAGTATAGATCCGAAGCCTTCAAATCCTTTTGTGTTTAACAAAGATTAGGAAAGGAGAAGAAATGTAACTATGAGAAGAGAAATTATTGATTATCTTGAAAGAAATAAAGAATTAAAGATGTTTATTAGAGAGCAGCCCCAGTGGTATCGAAGGTTGTCACGCAATCCATATGATCTTCAAGCACTTGAAGTTACTTCATTAAATTACTATAGGAAAACAATACCTCATAAGGTTGAGAAGTTCACAAATGGTGTGCAAATGGCCTCTATGATGATGAGTATGTTTCAAGCAATGAATACAAAATCTTAACGAAAGCTTTCTCTTCATATGAGAGAGCTTTTTTATTTATTAATAATGTACATATTTATTCAAACGTATCTATTCATATTGAGTAAAATTTGCAAGCAAGGTAAACAATATTTACTACAATAGTGTATTTTACGGATAAGGAGAGATGGCAAATGAAATATTTCGCTTATTTATATATAATTTCATCCATGCTGCTGACAGTTTCGGGCTGTCATAGGGACAAGCCTAAGCCAGAAACGAAAATTGTCGCTCAACATATTCATTTTACTAATCTTAATAATGAAATACCAGTTATTGGTACTGCAGCTACTATTCATTCACGATTTTTTGTGAAGCATCAAGTCACGGGGAAGGATGTTCTAATTGAATGTATTGTAAACGGCGTATCCTTCAGAGAATCAAATTCATCAGATAAAGGAAAAATAATATTATATATTGATGGAAAAAAAAGAGAGGAAATCTCAACGGCAGCATTCATTGTTAAAGACCTATCATCAGGGACACATCGTTTAAAACTAGAGGTTGTAAAAGGGAATAATTCATCTCCAATCATGAATAAAGAACTTTATGTAACGATTCCATAGCTTTAGAATTCCATTGTTTCATGGTAAAATAAGAGTTGGAGGTGAGCGTAACTTTGCTTACAACAACTGAAAGTTTCGAAATATTAGATACAGCTGATCAAATTGCGAATATGATAATAAACTCAGTAGAGGCGGATTATTACCGCCATTGCTTAAATAGATTAAAGAGCAGCAATGAAACACAACGTAAAATAAGCTCCTTTATTAAAATAAAAGAGCAATATGAAGAAGTACAGCGATTCGGGAAATACCATCCAGAATATAAAACAGTGATGAAATCGATCCGAGAATTAAAGAGAGAAATGGATATGGATGTGCATGTTGCTGAATTTAGAAAGGCTGAAAATGAACTACAAAGTATTTTAGATGAAGTGAGCATTTTAATAGGCCGCTCAGTTTCAAAGCAAATAAAGGTTCCAACTGGAAATCCCTTTTTTGATAGTTTATCTAGCTGTGGAGGGGGCTGTGGAACTGGAGGCAGCTGTGGGTGTTCTTAATAATATGGCATGGGATTGCTTTCCATGCTGTTTTTTACCGCATATTAATATAACTCATTATTCTGATAATGATCTTTTTAAAGTTCATTGAAAATTATTGTTTTTATATGATAGACTAATGAAAATGATTGTGTTGAAGGGGAAGAAAATATGCTGGGTCAACGGCAAGGTATTATTGTCTGGCTTTATTCATTAAAACAGGCAAAAATGTTAAGACGATTTGGGAATGTTCATTATGTTTCTAAACGACTGAAATATGTGGTTTTATATTGTGATCTTGTTGATACTGACGAAATAATGTCTAAAATTAGTACTTATTCATTTGTTAAAATGGTTGAGCCATCCTACAAGCCATTTTTAAAAATGGAATTTGAGAATTCAAAACCTGATAAGGCAAAAGAATACGATTATAAAATGGGAATATAAAAAGATGAGAGGAAAAACCTCTCATCTTTTTATTGTAAAGGAGGAATATAATGGTTCAGTCTTAATATTCCGATTAAATATTGATAAAATAATTCTTTATCTGCAAAATGTGTTGATGGTTTAATATCGATTTGGATAACTTTCTTATTGAGATCTAATGCTGCAGATGCAAATAAATCATACCTCTTATTAGGTGAAAAATTGGGATTTGGAATTCCTTCCCTGCAAACATATAGTGGCTGAAAGCTACTAGGTAAATTGGGGTTTAAAATGACTGCAAGGGAAGTCATATTTTTATTTTCAATGATTGTGTGAAAAGCCACCATGTGAGAAAGGCGATGTTTGTTTGACTTTGCAATCTCAATCAATTCATAAATATCTGAATAGCCTTCCCCAAGCTCGATAAATCGTTGAATCAAGTAAAAGCTCCTCCTTTTAAAAAGGGAAATATATACCATGTTACTATCCATCCATACTTTATCATTTCCAAAGAAGAAATTGAAGCATATTAAATAGGAATAACGATATAAAAAATCACCATTTTGTAAATAAATAGCGATTTTTTGTCTGTTTTTGCAAAATTTATGTGACTGTTGTCGAAGGATTTGATATGGTAATGTTAGATTGATAGTGAAGGTGAATGCCAATGTGGAAATCAATTATACTTGTATTGATTGCCATGACAACATTCATTGGGGGAATGTTGTTATGGCAATGGAAAGCCTATTCTAAGCAAAATAACTTAAATAATGAATCTACGGAAAGAGCAATTCAAGAAATTACTGTTCATTCTAATGAAAAGGAACTGCAAATTTCTCAAAAAATAATTGGGCTTACGTCAGGAAAGGAATATAAGGTTTCAAAGCCGGATTCGCTTTTCCATTGGTCTTGTAAGGATAAAGAAGGGAAAGCATGTGATTCGGGGGATGAAAATCCTAATACCTTTAAAGCGAATCAAAATCAGTTAGTATTTGAATACACGATACCCGTACAAACGAATGGTTCTGCCTTTTTATTAAATGAATGGGTGACAAACATACCTGATCTGGCTATAACTAGCTCTTCAATAGAAATTATCGATAAGGCGAGAAGGGGAGGGACTTGGATAGCTGGTGCCCCGATAAAGGGATACAAGGAAATGGATTTAATCGATTATTATTATTTTGACGGAATTGGAATCCCATCTTCCTTGTATTGGCAGCCTAAACCAATTCAAAAGAAGCAGAGTGAAATGGAGAAGGTTTTTTTATATGGCAGCCAAGGATTAGAAAATATGAATCATTTTCAAGAAATAAAAAGCTTAAAAGGATTTCCTTTTGTTTCTGTTGTTTTTACTGACCAATATCATGAAGAAAACGGAAAAGGAATCATGATAGTAAGCCCTAATACAAATGAAGATGAACTTAAACAAAAATTAATCAATTATTATTTCGAGAAAAAATTTAAAGATATTTCTAAGGACCAATACTGGATAATAGATGTTTTTACTTCATATACGATTAATGAAGCAGCAAAGACTACAAAGGGTAAAGCAATACTGGAAGAATTGGGTAATAAACTTTCTGAAGAGGAATTAAATTCTTTTTTTAAAAAAGCTAGCGAATGTTCAGAAATGTTAACTCTGAAACAATTAGATCATTACTTAAGCGAGCTAAAAGGATGGAAATCAAAGTTTTTTATATCCAATGGAGAAAGGACAGACTCTATTATTCCTCTCTACTTTTATGATTTTAGAAAAGTTATCGTATCTGGTAAAGAGGAAAAGGGGATTGAGGTTGTTATTGACCAAGAAAAGAGACTATTTCCATTTGTTCAAACAATGGAAGCTCTTGGATATGATGTGCAAGTTCTATCTGATAAAGAGACGATTTTTTTAGCAAAAGGGAGAAACAGCTATAGATTCTTTTTGAACCAAAACATTTTTATTTATAATGAAGAGGATTATGGTTTATTAGAAAGTCCATTATTAAATATAAATGGTAATATTTATATGAATAAAGAGTGGATTGAAACATTATTTAAGGTAAATATAGAAGTAGGCAACGAAGAAATTAATATTTCTTTGTAAAACATAAATAAGCTGGAAATTAAAAAACCCTGCAGAATTCTGCAGGGTCCTTCTATATCCATTTATAGGATAGAAGGCAAAGGGAGAGGAGAAACCGGAGGAAGAACTTATGGGGAAACGTAAGTCTTCTCCGCGGTTGGCAACAACATCCTCGAATAGATGCTGTTACTAACATTATCTCCACAATAGTTTTGGATATACACGATTAAGGATAATTTTTTCCATCAATAGAATCCGAATTATGAAATTCAAATATTTTAGTTTGAGTTAGGAAAATACGAGGTAAAACAAGTTGGCGATTGGGAAATAATTATGATAGGATAGGAAGGAAAAAATGATTCTGTTCTAAAGTAAGTGGTGATTAAAATGAGAGTAGTTTCTGGAACAATGAAAGGGAAAATATTAAAGGCAGTACCAGGTAATTCAACTAGGCCAACCACAGATAAAGTGAAAGAAGCCATCTTCAATATTATTGGACCTTATTTTGACGGTGGAATGGGACTAGATCTTTTTGCCGGAAGTGGTGGTCTCGGAATCGAGGCATTAAGTAGGGGTGTAGATAAGGTTATTTTTGTGGATAAGGATGGTAAAGCGATTCAGACTATTCATGAAAATGCAAAAACTTGTGAAATTGAGGAAAAAGTTGAAGTTTATCGAAATGAAGCAGAAAGAGCGATTAAAGCTTTAATAAAAAGGGAACTAACTTTTGATATTATTTTTTTGGATCCTCCCTATAAAAAGCAGCAGCTTTTAAAGCTTCTCGAAATAATAAACGAACATAACCTGCTTAGTGAATATGGTACTATCGTTTGTGAGCATGGCTCTGAAATACAGTTGCCTGATAATGTGGGGAAATTGTTCAAACAAAAACACGAGACATATGGAATAATTGCTATTACCATATATAAATTTTAAGGGGGATTTTTATGGGCGGTATCGCGGTTTGCCCTGGGAGTTTTGACCCGATTACATACGGACATGTAGATATCATTCGAAGAGGGGCCAAGGTTTTTGATCAAATTCATGTTGTTGTACTAAACAATTCTTCAAAAAATCCGCTATTCACTGTAGACGAAAGATTAGAGTTGATAAAGGATGTAACAAAGGAGATTCCAAATGTTACTGTTGCATCTTTTCAAGGCTTGCTTGTCGATTATGCAAGCAATGTGAAAGCAAGTGCCATTATTCGTGGGCTTAGAGCAGTTTCTGATTTTGAATATGAAATGCAAATTACATCAATGAATCGAGTATTAAATGATACAATTGAAACCTTTTTTATTATGACTAATAACCAATACTCTTTCTTAAGCTCTAGTATTGTAAAAGAAGTTGCTAAATATAATGGTAAAATTTCTGAGCTAGTGCCTCCAACTGTTGAAAAGGCATTGAAAAATAAATTTCAGGATTAAAACGAACGAGCACAATTTGTGCTCGTTTATTTATTTTATAATAACCAATTACAGATGTTAGTACTTGCTATCTTTCCTGGCAAGTAAAATGGTATAGGCTAATAATGCAAAAATTGTAATAAGAGGACCAATCTCGGTCAAGACAGCAAACCATTTTTGCAGCCAAGAATCTTCACCTATTAAGGAAACAGGGATCGCCTTAGATGGCTGCTCAGAATTATAAAAACGCTCGAAAACTGGATTCCAGAGGATAGCTGTATAGATTGCTGCAAATAAACCATGAAAGATTCTAGCAATAAAGAATGGTTTAAAATCAATATCTGTTTGGGCAAGTATACTTGCTACTTGCGCTTGAACACTAAACCCACTGAAAGCTAATATGAAACTAGTAATGACTGCTTGCTGCATTAATGTGGCTTCTTGAACTTGGCTAGTCATTTGACTGCCAAGTGTTATTTCGAAAATTCCCGAAATAAAGGGGGTGCTTAATTCAACAGGTAAGTGAAAAGCTAATAATATAACTTCTAATCCACTCGCTAAAAAAGCAGTAATTCCGAGGTGAAATAATAATTTATTTATAACAGAAAATAGAATAATAAATCCTCCAATCATAAGCAATGTTCGAATGGAAGACATAACCGCATCGCCAAGCAGTTTTCCAATTGGACGATTATCATTAATTCTTGTACGGTGGAGAACTGACAATGCTTGTTTAAAAGATGGTGTTCTTTTTTTTCCTTGATTAATAGTTCCTTTGTTTTGTCCATAAAATCTCATTGTAAGTCCTACGGTAAAATTGCCAAGATAATGAGCTAATGCAAGAATAATTCCTAGTTTAGCATTATTAAAGAAGCCAACAGAAACAGCTCCAAAAATGAATAATGGATTAGAGCAATTTGTAAAGGAAACCAAGCGTTCAGCTTCCGTTTTTGTTATTTGGTTTTCTTGTCTTAGTCTTGCTGTTAATTTTGCACCTGCTGGGTATCCAGATGCCATCCCCATGGCCCAGACAAATCCTCCTACTCCTGGAACTCTGAATAAAGGGCGCATAAGTGGTTCGAGAAGAACACCTATAAACCTTACTACTCCGAATCCAATTAGCATTTCTGAAACGATGAAAAAAGGTAGCAGGGAAGGAAATACAATTTCCCACCACATATTTAAACCTCTAATTGAAGCATCAACTGACTCTTGAGGAAAAGATATGAGTGCAATAGCCATCATCGTAACGGAAAGTGCAAGAATGATTGTTTTTAATTTGGAACGAAACACAGGCAAAGCCTCCCTCAAAAGATGAACTAGCTTTTTTGTCAGCTTAACGAAAATACATAAATATGAAATGCACCATTTATGTAATTTTCGAACTGCATATGTTAATAAATATTGTAAAAAGGTGAATAGTAATAATGCCATTAATATCTGCATTAATATCTGCACTACTTGTCAGCCTTGTCCTCTATAAATCAATATACTCATAGAATATTAAAATAGACCATAAGATTGAAACATGATAAAGTATCAGCAATTAGATATACATCTAGTTACTTACTTACATGGAGTATTATTTAAAATTTGAATAGGCAGATAAAAAATATGTACTATGGATTGGAAGGAGGAATTCTTTTTGCAGCGGCCGAGAATAGGATTGGCACTCGGATCAGGTGGAGCTCGCGGCTTCGCTCATTTAGGGGTTATTAGGATATTGAAAGAAGAAGGAATTCCAATTGATTTAATCGCTGGCAGCAGTATGGGGGCAATGGTCGGCTGTTTTTATGGAGCAGGTCTTAATATTGATCGTCTTTATAAATTGTCAAAGGCTTTTAAACGTAAGTATTATCTAGATTTTACCATACCCAAAATGGGCTTTATTGCAGGAAAAAGGGTAAAGGAGCTCATTCGAGTATTTACTCATGGAAAGACACTGGAACAATTGGAACTACCCGTAAGTGTTGTTGCGACAGATTTAATGACAGGAGAAAAGGTAGTATTTACGAAGGGGTCGATTGCAGATGCGGTAAGAGCAAGCATTTCCATTCCTGGCATTTTTGTTCCTGAAAAGCTAAATGGCCGTCTTCTAGTTGACGGGGGAGTTGTAGATCGAGTTCCTGTATCTGTTGTAAAGGAGATGGGGGCAGATATTATCATTGCTGTAGATGTTTCCCATGTAAAAATAAATACAGACATTACCACTATTTATGATGTAATCATGCAAAGTCTCGACATCATGCAAATGGAATTAGTTTCACATAGGGAAATAGAGTCTGATATAATGGTGAGACCAAGAGTAGAAATGTATAGTTCAAGAGCATTTACAAATATTGAAGATATTATTCGAATTGGAGAAGAGGAAACTCGCAAGCATATTGATAAAATAAAAGAACTTATGAATGAATGGAAGGAGTTTCCTAATTAATGAAAAAGAAATATTTTTTACGTTCCTTTGTAATTGCAGCAATTATCCTAATGTTAAGCTCCTTCTACTATTTGCCATACTACGTATCAAAACCTGGAATGGCTAAAGAGCTTGAACCGATTATACAGGTTGAGAATGGACATGAAGAAGAAGGCAGTTTTATGCTAACGACAGTGAGAATGGGAAAGGCGAATATTTATTCATATGCAATAGCAAAGCTAAGTAAATATCAGGAAATTTTCCCTATAGAAGCAATTAGAAGAGAGGAAGAAACGGAAGAGGAATATAATGTCCGCCAGCTGCATTTAATGGCTACCTCTAAGCAAGCTGCTATCGAAACAGCTTATAAAAAAGCAGGAATTCCAATTAAATACGATTATAATGGGATTTTTGTTTTAAATGTATTCCCGAATATGCCTGCTGATGGAAAGCTAAAAGCTGGAGATCGAATTTTTAAAGTTGATGGAAAGGAATTCGAATCTTCGGAGCAATTTATTACATATATTTCTGGGAAAAATGAAGGCGATGAAGTTGTATTTACGATAGAACGACTTAAAGAAATTAAAGAAGTTAAAATTTCTTTAACAAAGATTCCGGAAACCGGAAAAATAGGTGTTGGAATTGCATTAGTTGACGATAAAGAAATTGAGGTTACACCGAATGTAACAATTAATACTGAAGAAATTGGCGGTCCATCTGCAGGTTTTATGTTCTCATTAGAAATATATAATCAACTAGTTAAAGAAGATTTAACTAGAGGCTATCAAATTGCTGGAACTGGAACAATTGATTCGAATGGGAATATAGGGAAAATTGGTGGAATAGAACAAAAAATTGTTGCAGCCGATAAAGCGGGTGCTGAAATCTTTTTTGCTCCAAATGAAAATGGAGCTAATGATTCAAACTATCAAGCTGCAGTAAAAACGGCGGAAGATATAAAGACAAATATGAAAATTGTACCGGTAGATACATTTGATGAAGCAATTGAATATTTGCAAGAGTTAAAAACAAAATAGCGGCAAAATGCCGCTATTTTTGTTAGCTAATAGGAAAGTTTAAGTTTATTAACGTACTAAAGTATAGTGTGCTTTCAATTAAATATCTTCTAACAAGATCGCATAAGAAAAACTAAGGATTCGCCAAAAATGACTTGGCGAATGCCAAGTTTATCTAAGAAAATTAATTTAAAATGAGAGGCGGCTGCTTGAATTCCATTTCAAGCAAGCGTTGTTGATTTTTTCTTGTACCTAATGCGTATATTCTAGATGCTCTAATATCAAGCATGATCTGCTCATTTTGCTGTAGGGAAAGCTTTGAAATTAATGGTAGGCTTAGTTGCGATTTATGTTTGTTTAAATACACTCTGCCTTTAGTTGTCATTCCCAATAATCTTAAATAGGATGCTTTTTCAACTTTCCTATCCATTTCATTTTTAGTAGTATTCGTTAATATGTGAACACATGCCCTTTGTAATCTTGTCCAAGTATAGCGTTTTGTTTTTAGTTTTTCCATAAATTGTTTGAAGGTATAAGACTCTAAAGCTGTTGAGATCAGTCGATTCTCTAGTCCTTCTTCAACTTCGTAAATGTTTTTTAGCTGAGCTGGTGTTGTCTGAACTAACCGAAATTTTAATAAAGGAAAGTACTGCTCCCAGTCATGGAAGTGACCATATTCTTCTTTATACTCAAGCAAGCTATTATATGATGTCTCAGGCATATACTGTCTAACGGAAAAAATATCCCCATTTTCAGAGAATAACGCTTTTCTAATGCTTGTTGCACTCGCAATCGTCTCGGATGAAAAATAAGCATCATGGTAATCAGCATTTTTTCTTGATACAGTAAAAACATTAATAGAAGCCTGTTGTTTTTGTACAGATAGTATGTATTGGTAACCTAAAATATTATTTGGCTTAGACAAATCAAGCATGTCTTCATTAGGCGTAAGATCATGAAAGGCTAGAGCTGTTGCTCTTGGATAACTATTGCCTTGAGCAATATGGTATTTCACTTTTTGTTGAAAAAGTTCGTTATTATTTTTGAGAAAACCAATGGTTTGATAGAAGCTGTCAATATTTCCTGATTCACTGCCAAAGCATAAGGAATTGCATCCAGCTGCTTCTAGAATGGATACAGCACCACTTGCAAATGAATCAGCCTGTTGTGTAGCAAAAATATACGGTAGTTCAAATACGATATCTGCGCCAGCTTTTAAAGCCATTTCAGTTCGTTTCCATTTTGATACTAAAGCTGGCTCACCGCGCTGTAGGAAATTGCCGCTCATTGCCGCAATAACAATATCTGCATTTGCTTGTTCTTTTGCTACATGTAGATGAAAGGCATGCCCATTATGGAAAGGATTATATTCTACGATTACGCCAACAGCATTCATTAATTTATCTCCTTATTTTTTGTTTAAAAAGAAGAGAGGGAGTGAAGGATAAAAAAGGATGGCTGAAAAAGGATAAAAGGGTTAAAATAATCTGATAATGATCACATTATACTGTAAAGAAATTTTATTGACAAATAATTATTTGAAAGCTATAATTACCTTTGTTGCCTTGGGGTGAATCATATGAAATGGACTTTAAGTCAGTTACAAAAAAATCGAAACAAGGAATTTCTCATCGATGAATTTATTGATGTTGCCGATATCAAAGCAATTGATTCGACAATCAGAGATGCTTCACCAATGAAAATTACTGGAAGAGCGGATATTGATTCTGCTAAAGTGACCTTTCATTTAAAAATAATTGGTCATTTAACCCTGCCTTGCTCTCGTACTTTAGTTGACGTAAATTTCCCAATTAATGTAGAAACTACTGAAACTTTTCTCTTAAAGAGTTTCGACTTCGAAACAGAAGAGGAAATTCACCAAGTAAAAGGTGATTTAATTGACCTAATGCCGGTCATTCAGGAAATCCTGCTACTCGAGGTTCCAATGCAAGTGTTCTGCGAAGATAGCAGCGAAGAAGGAGCTCCTCAATCTGGAAATGATTGGGAGGTCATTCAAGAGCAAGATAAAAAGGATTCCATCGATCCTCGTCTTGCCGGACTTGCTCATTTTTTTGGTCAAAGTGATCCTTCTTCCGATTCATAATTGGAGGAAAAACAAAGAAGCAATTGAAGAACTAGAGTATGCTCTGGCCTTCATAACTTTCTTAGTGAGTGTTTAAAAAGGAAGAAAATCCTTTTTGAAAACAATATCTCTTATTCTCTTTAAGGAGGTGGGAAGAATGGCTGTACCTTTTAGAAGAACTTCTAAAACTGCGAAAAGAAAGCGTCGTACCCATTTTAAATTACAGGTTCCAGGTATGGTAGGTTGCCCTAACTGTGGTGAAATGAAACTTGCTCACCGCGTATGTAAGGCTTGCGGAACATACAAAGGAAAAGAAGTTGTTAACAACTAAATTCCATATTGATAAAAGCACAAGAACGATATGTTCTTGTGCTTTTATCGTTTTTTACAGTATTTTAGATTAATGGAATAACCACTTTATTGGGATATGTGAAATAATTTTTGTTACGATGAAGATGATAGAATAAAGCAGAGGAAATAAAATGATTTAATGGAGGATCTTATGAAACCGTACATAGTGGAAGAATATGATGATGGAATATTGTTGTTTACTATTAACAGACCGGAAAAAAGGAATGCGGTAAATTATGAAATTATGGATGGTTTGGAGCATGCACTTAATTTGGCAAATGACGAAAAGGTTAAAGTGTTTGCTATTACAGGTGCGGGAGACCAGGCATTTTGTTCAGGAGGCGATTTATCTGCTTTTCATAGCTTAAGAACGGAAGATGAAGCCTTTGAGATGCTAAGTAGAATGTCCGATTTACTAGTCAAGCTATTCTATTTACAAAAACCAACCATTGCACTACTAAACGGGACGGCCGTTGGTGGTGGTTGTGAGCTAGCTTCTGCTTGTGATTTTCGGATTGCCAGAAAGAATGTGAGAGCAGGGTTTATCCAAGGAACTTTAGCTATTACAACAGGTTGGGGAGGAGGAACTTTTGTAACTGAGAAGCTATTGCCAGCAAATGCTATGAAGATGTTAATGGAAGCATCACTTTATGATGCTGAGCAATTAAAGGATCTAGGATTTGTTCAAATGATTACAGATGGTGATTTACTGGAAAGCAGTAAGCATTTTTTGGATAAAATGCTTCTTTTAGAAGGGAGTGTTTTAGGGGCGTATAAAATGATGTTCATAAATAAATGGGAAAAAGCTTGTCTTAAAGAGAGAGTTAACAAAGAAGTCCGCAGATGCTCTGAATTATGGGAAGATGAAGCACATCACAAGCAGGTTGCAAAATTTTTAGGTAAAAAGTAAAGGAACTTTGCAATTCTTTGTAAAGATTCAAGCAGGATATCAGTCTATCTTTTCTAGCATAAGCATATGTATAAATAAAAAACAATAGGAGGGATATTCCGATGTCTTCAACTCGTCAGGATGCTTGGTCTAATGATGAAGATTTGCTGCTTGCTGAATTGGTGCTTCGTCATATTAGAGAAGGGGGAACACAGCTGCAAGCATTTGAAATGGTAGGGAAAAAGCTTTCGAGAACTGCAGCAGCTTGTGGTTTTCGCTGGAATTCATATGTAAGGAAACAATATAAATCAGGCATTGAACTCGCAAAAAAACAGCGAAAAGAAAGAAAATATAATCATCAAATTGATAATTCGGAGGAGTATGTAGAATCAGAACAACCATCCTCCACACTTGAAGTTCCTCCGGTTTATAATGATGAAAATAAAAAAATATTAGCATTTGAAGATCTGGTCAGCTATTTAAAGGTGCTTTACGATAGGGCTGAAAAATATGGTTTGCAAAGCGAAGATATTACATCATATGAAAATCGAATTCAGCAACTCGAAAAGCAATTGTACTATCTTGCATCAGAAAATGAAAAGTTGATAAAAGAATTAAATACGATCGAGAAGGATTATAAAGCATTAATAGAAATAATGGAAAGAGCTAGGAAAATGGTTGGATTGAGAAATGACATTACTCAAGCCAAGGTTTAACTTTATGGGGAGTATTTAGAAAGCGGACAAAATTTGTCCGCTTTTCTATGCTATTAGGGATTTAGAGGTTTAATCTCGTTCTAATACGACTGTTCCTTAACGCCTTCAGGAATCCAAACAAGCGGATTTTCACCCCTGTCACGTTCCATATCATAATGAACGGAGGAGAAGCCCTTTTTAAGCCAAAAACCAGCTGATTTTACTCTTGGATTTGTCTTTATAGGAAGACCGAAACTTTTTGCAAATTCAACGAGCGCATTTCCGTAGCCTTTATTCTGATAATCAGGAATAACCTCAAGCTTCCATAACTCTAAATAATCTTGGGAAGGATCGAAATATCTGTCAAATTTTTTTTCCACTTGATAAAGACTCATTCTTGCAACTAATTTATCTCCAAAGTAAATTCCGTAAAAGGGGGACTTACTATCGTTTTCGATTATATTGGCTTCTAGGTCTTCGAACATTGATAGCTCTTGTAAACCGTATTCTTTGAACTTTTTAAATTCTTCCAGTGTTTTGTAATTTACAATTAACTTTTCCACTTTATAGTCCATTTGTTTTCCTCCTCCGTTGAAGTCTTTAATAACATTACTAGCCTAATCTATATTTGTTTTAACTAAAAGATGCAGGTGAGTCATTTCTATAAAACTTATTATATAACAAAAAAACTAATAATTCTGCATGTAATTGAAAATCAGTCCCATATCTAAATATTTCTAGAAGGATGTGTAATAAAAAATTCGAAAGCGTTTACAAATTAAGAAGGAAAAAGACAGAAGATTGTAGAAACATATAATGTAGTATCAATTATGAAATTTTAGATTTTTTTAACAACTTTTTTTACATCATGAGTATAGAAAGGGGAGAGAGTGTGCAGAAAATATTAATTGCAAATAGGGGAGAAATTGCTTTAAGGATCATAAATACTTGCCATGAAATGGGAATAGAAACAGTCGCTGTATATTCTGAAGCAGATAAGGATTCACTTTTTGTTAAAAAGGCGACTTACGCATTTTGTATCGGAGAAGCGCCTGTAAATAAATCTTATTTAAAAACAGATGTGATTCTTGAAATCGCTAAAAAAGAAGCGGTAGATGGCATCCATCCTGGTTATGGTTTTAATTCTGAAAATGCAGATTTCGCAAGGGCAGTGAAGAAAGCAGGAATCATATTTATTGGTCCTGATCCTGAAACAATTGAATTAATGGGGGATAAAATTGTTTCAAGGAGAACAATGATGGCTGCTGGTGTTCCTGTAGTACCTGGAAGTGAAGATGGTACATCTACTATTGAAGAGGCAAGTAAACTTGCAGAGTCGATGGGATACCCTGTAATGCTGAAAGCGAGTGGTGGAGGTGGAGGGATTGGAATGGTGCGCTGCGAAAATGAGCAAGCGCTCGCCAAATCCTTTGAATCTACAAAAGCCCGTGCTAAAGCCTATTTTGGTTCTGATGAAGTTTTTGTTGAGAAATATATCGAAAACGCTAGACATGTTGAGGTTCAAATTTTTGGAGATCATCATGGCCAGATCGTTCATTTGTTTGAAAGAGACTGCTCAATACAAAGACGGCACCAAAAGGTGGTTGAAGAATCTCCTTCCCCATTCCTGTCAGAGAATGGGAAGCGAAAAATGTATGATACAGCTCTTCAGGCAGCTGCAGCTGTTAACTATAAAAATGCAGGAACGATTGAATTCATTGTAGATGAAAAGGAGAACTTCTACTTTTTAGAAATGAATACTAGGCTTCAAGTAGAGCATCCAGTTACAGAACAAATTACTGGACTTGACCTTGTTAAATGGCAAATTCTTGTGGCCCAAGATGAAAAACTACCGCTGCTTCAAACAGATATTAAAAGCTCAGGTCATTCAATCGAATTTAGATTGTATGCAGAAGATCCAATAAGCTTTCTACCTTCACCAGGGAAAATTGAATTGTTTGAATGGAATAGCTTCCATGGGGTACGTGTAGATCCTGGGTATGAGTCAGGCTCCATTGTGACACCTTTTTATGACCCGATGATTGCAAAATGTATTATACACGGAGAAACAAGGAATGATGCAATCGTGAAGGCAAGTGAATTTTTCAACGAGCTAAAAATTGAAGGAATAAAAACAAATGCACCACTTTTTTATGAAATCTTGAAGGACCCTGAATTTCAAAAAGGTAATTATTCCACTAGCTTCTTAACACAAAAATCTTTTATCGCAGATTAACGGGCAGTAAGACCCCCACTTCAAGTTTGCGAGAGAATCGAAGAAACCTAAGTGGGGGATCAACTGTCCGTAAAGGCCATAAAATGAACACAGACTAAAAGCGCCACATCGTGTGGCAACGTCTGCGTGACCCACTTCCTGTGGGCCGCAACTAACCATCAGTGGGGGATGAAAGCCGACATAGAACGCCACGTCCTATGGCAACGTCGGTACTAGCACGTCCTGTGCGTCGAAAAACCCCCACTGAAGGAAGTTTCACTTTATAAAAAAATAGGAGGAAAAAATAATGAAAGAAATTATATCATCAATGGCAGGAACTGTATTAAATGTAATGGTTGAAGCGGGAGATGAAGTTACTGCAGGTCAAGAGGTTTGTATGTTGGAGTCGATGAAAATGGAAATACCTGTGGAAAGTCAAGATGCAGGTAAAGTGGTGGATATTAAAGTAAATATTGGAGATTTTGTAAATGAAGGTGACGTACTAGTAGTACTTGAATAGGGGGAGAAGGAATGACAACTGCACATACTCTAGTTGAAAAGTTAAAAGAAAAAAGCAGGGAAATTGAAGCTGGCGGACATCAAAAGTATCATGAAAAGCTTCAAAGTCAAAATAAACTTTTTGTGAGAAAAAGATTAGAGCTCCTTTTTGATGACGGTATCTATGAAGAGGATGGTAAATTTGCAAACTGTATGGAGAAAGATCTGCCTGCTGACGGTGTTGTCACAGCCATTGGGAAAATAAATGGAGAAACGGTCTGTGTCATGGCGAATGATTCTACTGTTAAAGCTGGATCTTGGGGAGCGAGAACAGTTGAAAAAATTATTCGTATTCAAGAAACAGCTGAAAAACTAAAAGTACCATTATTGTATTTAGTTGATTCTGCAGGTGCGAGAATTACAGATCAGCTTGAAATGTTTCCGAATAGAAGAGGAGCGGGAAGAATTTTCTATAATCAAGTTAAGCTATCTGGAATGATACCACAAATCTGTTTGTTATTTGGTCCTTCCGCTGCTGGTGGAGCATATATTCCAGCTTTTTGTGATATTGTCATTATGGTTGATAAAAATGCATCTATGTATTTAGGTTCACCACGAATGGCAGAGAAGGTAATTGGTGAAAAAGTAACATTGGAGGAAATGGGCGGTGCCCGAATGCATTGTACGGTGAGTGGCTGTGGGGATATTCTTGCATTAAGTGAAGAGGAAGCCATCGATACAGCGAGAAAATATCTTACGTATTTCCCTGCTAGCTTTAAGGAGAAACCAAAGAAACTTGCGGTAATACAGCCGAGAGAAGGTCGGGATTTAGAGGAAATCATTCCTAAAAATCAAAATGCCCCATTTGATATGTATGAATGTATAGATACATTAATTGATGAAGGCAGCTTCTTTGAAATAAAAAAACTATTTGCTGCAGAATTAATAACTGGACTTGCGAGAATTGGAGGAAGAGCAGTAGGTATTATTGCGAATCAGCCAAGAGTAAAAGGCGGGGTATTATTTGTGGATTCTGCTGACAAAGCAGCAAAGTTTATTCAGCTTTGTGATGCTTTCCATATTCCGTTATTATTCCTTGCCGATGTTCCTGGCTTTATGATTGGTACAAAGGTAGAGAGGGCTGGAATCATTCGACATGGAGCAAAGTTGATAGCCGCTATGAGCTCAGCAACTGTTCCAAAAATTTCAGTAGTCGTTAGAAAAGCTTATGGTGCTGGACTTTATGCGATGGCAGGTCCTGCATTTGAACCTGATTGCTGTATTGCTCTTCCAACGGCTCAAATCGCTGTTATGGGACCGGAAGCGGCAGTAAATGCGGTTTATTCGAATAAAATAAATGAAATCCAGGATCCGAAAGAGAAAATCGCATTCGTACAGGAAAAACAGAAAGAATACAGTGAGCATATTGATATATACAAACTGGCATCTGAGCTAATTGTTGATGATATCGTGTCACCTCAAGAATTAAGAGATGTCCTTATTCAAAGATATGAATTATATGAGACGAAGGAATTAATCTTTAGTGTTCGTAAACATCCAGTATACCCAGTTTAAATTCATCACTCCCTTTTTCGAATTTTGAAGAAGGGAGTCTTATTTCTTTTATGAATTTTTTTCATAAAGTTGCCTTTCTTGCCAACTTTATTTATTTTTCTGTTAAAATATGACTAAATACATTAATACGAAGAGGCTATTATGAAAATTGCAATTATTGGCGGGGGGTCAATTGGCCTGCTGTACGCCCATTATCTTAGTAAATTTCATCGAGTTTTTTTATATGTACGAACAAAAGAACAGAAGTTTAAAATAGTATCAGAAGGCTTAATCTTTGAGAAGAATGATAGCAAGTCGTTTGATTCTATCCATACAACAGAATTTTCTAATTGGAAGGGCGATGAAGATATAACGATTATCGCTGTAAAGCAATATCATTTGCAATCGGTTTTATCAGATATGATGAAAGTTGTTCCTTTCTATGCGGGGACATTATTGTTTCTACAAAATGGTATGGGTCATTTAAAATGGCTTGAGACAATAACAGCAAGAAATATTTATATCGGATCTGTTGACCATGGTGCGAATAAGTTGAATTTCAATCATGTAATACATACGGGTAACGGTGTAACGAAGTTGGCCCATTTTAAAGGGCAAGAACAATCTGCAATAAAAGAAATGATCAATCCTCTCCTAGTTGAGTTTCCGTTTACTTTTGAAGATGATTTTAAAGAAATGCTGCAGAGAAAGCTGATTGTCAATGCAGTTATTAATCCTTTAACAGCAGTATTAAATGTAAGAAATGGTGATCTTTTGGTTAATCCGCATTACTATCATACTTTTAAAGAGTTATTTGAAGAAATTTGTATTGTTCTAAATATTGAAGATAAAATGGCTGTATTTTCCTATATTAAAAATGTATGTAGAAAAACATCTGCAAATCGATCATCCATGCTTAAAGATATAGATGAAAAACGGCCAACTGAAGTAGATGCTATTCTTGGTTATGTTCTTGAAAAAGCGAGAGAAAACGAAATAAATGCTCCTCTTACAGAAGTTTTTTTTCATCTGATAAAAGGAAAGGAGTATAAAAGAGAAGAGGGGTAAGGTTGAGTTCTATTTTTTCTTCCATAATCGCGACTTTTGTAACAATCCCATTATTAGGATATTTATTAGTTTTCATTATCAGCAAGCAAGTGACAAAGAAACACAAAAAGTCTGTCCATTTGGCTTTGGATTTCAGCACTTTATTATTTGTTATTTCGGTACATTATTTAATTGTTACGATTTGGAATCAATCGTATTTATGGGTCATTATTCTTTCTATGCTTGTCATTGCCTTAATCTTTGTTTTGATACATTGGAAATTAAAGCAAGAAATAAATTTCTCCCGTGTCTTTAAAGGATATTGGCGCTTTAATTTTCTACTTTTTTTTACAGCTTATATTGTACTAACACTTATCGGATTAATACAAAGTGTTAGTTCGTTCGTTGCAAGCATTTAGAAAGTAAACAAACAATACGCAAGCAAAGTTTTTTCATTTCATTACTGAAAATGATATACTCATATGTAGTAAGCGATGGAATTCAAAGAAAAAATCCATAGCATATAATGTATTGAAACGAATGAAAATTGTTGATAAGAAAGGAAGTCTTACATGGAGATTGTAAATCTCTCCTTACCTGCTACTAACCGATTTGCTACAGAATATTTAACGTATTCTATGGAAGTTCAGCGGAATTTTCATTACCGTTATGATGATCAATTAGAATACGAGAAGCGACTTCATGAACTAATGGGTCGGTCATATATGAGAATGGAGCTTGCTAACCATATTGAACAATATATGGAGAACTTCCCAACGTCTAATCAAGTTCGAGCTTCACTAAAAAAGTTAAAACAATCAAATAGTACGGTCGTAATCGGTGGTCAGCAGGCCGGAATCCTAACAGGACCACTTTATTCTATACATAAAATTATTTCAATCATTGCTCTAGCAAAACAGAAGGAACAGGAATTAAATATACCAGTCGTTCCTGTATTTTGGATTGCAGGTGAGGATCATGATTACCAAGAAGTTAACCATGTGTATATTGAAAAAGATCATAAACTAGAAAAAAAGATTTATCCAGAAAAGCTTCGTGACAAACGGATGGTTTCAGATATTTTGTTAGATCAGGATCAGTGCTTAAGTTGGGTGGATGAAATTATCCAATCTTTTGGAGAAACCGAACATACAAAGCAATTACTTGATTGTTTGGAATCGGCCATAAGAAAATCTACCTCATTTGTTGACTTCTTTGCCCATATTATTATGGAGCTGTTTAAAGAATCAGGACTTTTGATCATTGATTCAGGGGATAAAAAGCTTCGCACATTGGAAAGAGAATTTTTTATTAAACAAATTAATAATTTTAAAGAAATAACAAAATCTGTGAAGGATCAGCAAGCTGAACTAAATAATTGCGGTTTCCCTTCTGCGATTGAAATGAGCAAAAACGCGGTCAATCTTTTCTATTACGATAATGAACATAATGAAAGAATACTTCTTGAATATGATGAAACAAAAGATGTATTCTATGGAAAAGACGGCCTTTTTCAATTCTCAATGGAGAAGATGCTAGAGATAGCCGGAGAATTCCCAGAAAAGCTTAGCAATAATGTTGTTACAAGGCCAATCATGCAGGAATGGCTATTTCCAACCCTTGCTTTTATAGCTGGTCCTGGTGAAATTGCTTATTGGGCAGAGCTTAAAACGGCCTTTGAACTATTTGGGCTAAAGATGCCTCCTATCGTTCCTCGCCTGAATATTACTATTCTTGATCGTTCGATTGAAAGGGATTTGAAGGAGCTTGACCTGGATTTACAAGAAACGCTTATCTTTGGTATTGAAAAGAAAAAGGAAGAATTCCTTCATTCATTAAAAAATCTACATTTGGAGAAAATATTTAATAACACAAAGCTAGAGTTTCAGAAAAATTATGAGCAGCTGGAATCTTATTTACAAATTGAGGACAGAGGCCTTATACCTTTATTAAAAAAGAATGAAAAATTAATATTAAATCAATTAGACTTCATGGAATCAAAGCTTGAGCATTCTGTTCATTTGAAAAATGAAGTTGTGATTAATAAATATAATAAAGTGGGAAATGCTCTTAGACCTTTAGGGTCACCACAAGAAAGAATCATAAATGGTTTATTTTATATAAATCAATATGGTTTAAATTTTATAGACGATCTTTTAGAGAATACATTCACTTTTGATGGTACGCATAAATTAATAAGAATATAATCTTTATTAGAATTAAGCGTTCATGATTAATCTTAAATATTTTTAATAGCCAAAAAGAGACTTTATCTTAAAGGATGAAGTCTTTTTTTGTTGAAAAAGAAAGATGCTTTTAATCTGGTGCTAATTATTGTAGGGAAAAGGCGAACGAATAATGGGAAAAATTTTATTTTTTCTAAAGGATTTAGAGATAATTTCTAGAAATTAAAAAACATGTGGAGGAAAGTGGGGGAATGTGGTACATTGGAGTAAGAAAGTGGGGTTAGTGGGCATGTTTATGGGTGAATACCATCATAACGTTGATAATAAGGGCCGATTAATTGTACCTGCCAAATTCCGTGATCACTTAGGTGAGAATTTTGTATTGACACGCGGATTGGATCAATGCTTGTTTGGTTACCCACTTAATGAATGGGAGTTGCTTGAAGAAAAGCTTAAAGGCTTACCATTGACGAAAAAAGATGCCCGTGCATTTACCCGATTTTTCTTTTCAGGTGCCACAGAATGTGAAATCGATAAACAAGGAAGAATAAATATAACTTCTCCGCTGATGGCATATGCAAAATTAGAAAAAGAGTGTGTCGTATTAGGTGTATCCAATCGGATTGAAATATGGAGCAAAAACCTTTGGGAAGATTATTTTTCAGATTCAGAAGAATCTTTTGCCGAAATTGCAGAGAATATGATTGGGTTTGATATTTAATAAATACTCTCCAAAAAAGAGGTGGACAACATGTTTGAACATAAAACAGTATTATTAGAAGAAACAATTGAAGGATTAAAAATTCATCCTGACGGTGTTTACGTTGACTGCACGTTAGGTGGTGCAGGACATAGTGAATTAATCCTGTCAAAACTCTCTGAAAAAGGTAAGTTATATGCCTTTGATCAAGATGAAACTGCGATTTTACATGCAAAAGAAAAACTTGCTGAATATGGTGAAAGAATTTCTATTATAAAGAGTAATTTTGAATTTCTTGAAGAGGAATTGGCGAAATTGGGAGTAAATAAAGTAGATGGAGTTCTCTATGATTTAGGTGTTTCATCACCTCAATTAGATACTGCAGAACGTGGTTTTAGCTACCATAATGATGCCCCTCTTGATATGAGAATGGATATGGAGGCTAGCTTCTCAGCCTATGATGTCGTGAATAATTGGGACTATGCTGAATTGGTAAAAATATTCTTTAAATATGGTGAAGAGAAATTTTCCAAGCAAATAGCTAGGAAAATTGAAGCTGCGAGAATGATTGCACCAATTGAAACGACAGGTCAGCTTGTTGAATTAATAAAAGAGGCTATTCCTGCCCCAGCACGAAGAAAGGGTGGGCATCCGGCAAAAAGAGTCTTTCAGGCAATCCGTATTGCTGTAAATGATGAGCTCGGGGTTTTTGAAAGATCTTTGCATCAAGCAATCAATTTATTAAAGCCAGCTGGTAGAATTAGTGTCATAACCTTCCACTCTTTAGAGGATAGAATATGTAAGGTAGCCTTTAAAAAAGCAAGTGAGACGCCAAACCTCCCTCCTGGATTACCAATAATTCCAGACGAGTATAAACCGATTATTAAATTAATCACGAGAAAGCCAATCATCCCATCAGAAAACGAATTGGAGATTAATAACAGAGCGAGATCAGCAAAGCTGCGAATCGCTGAAAAGCTATAAGTTTCCGTCACTAATAAAGATAAAATTATAGGAGGGATACAATGGGGAATTTAGCACGAAAGCTTCAGCAAGAGCAAAGAAATCAACAGCAAAAACAAATTGTACAAACACCAAAAAAAGCTAAGGCTAGAAATCCATGGCTTTCACCCGGAGAGAAAATATTAGGATTGGCTTTTACGGGAATCGTATGTTTTGCAGCAGTTAATATCGTGTCAAACCAAGCCGCAATATATGAATTAAATAAGGAAATACAAGATACTAAAGTTTCCATTCAGGAACAGCAGAGGGTAAATGGGGACCTTGAAATGCAAGTAAGTGAACTTAGTACATATGAACGGATTTGGGAAAAAGCGAAGGAACTTGGGTTAAAGTTGAACGAAAATAATGTTAAGGTTGTGCAGGATTAATGATAAAAAAACAGCCGAATATAAATTTAGGAGCAGCGATATTTTTTGTAATATTTAGCCTGCTCTTTTTTGTCTTAGTTTACCGATTTATATCGATTCAAGTAACTGGAGAAATTAAAGGACATGTTCTGGCAGCAGAGGCACAGCAAAAATATGAAAAAGAAAAGACCATTGAAGCTAAACGAGGAACGATCTACGATCGAAATGGTGAAGTCATTGCAACAGATATAAATTCATACAAACTTGTAGCCATTTTGGATGAAAAAATGACTACTAATAAAAACAAACCCCGCCATGTAGTCGATCCTGATAAAACGGCAAGAGAGCTTGCAAAAGTTATCGATATGGAAGAATCAGAGATTTATAAAATCTTAACGAAAGTAGACAAAGATGGTAAAAAGCCGTTTCAAGTAGAGTTTGGTAAAGCTGGCCGGGATTTAACAAATCAAGAGAAAAGAGAAATAGAGGAATTAAAATTACCCGGAATCACATTTATCAAAGATAAGAAAAGGTTTTATCCGAACGGGGTTTTTGCTTCCCATACGATTGGATATGTTGAAAAGAAAGAAAAAGAAAATAATAAAACGGAAACCGTTGGTATGCTTGGTATAGAAAAAAGCCTTAACGACATCCTTACAGGAAAGGATGGCAAGGTAAAGTATGAAAGTGATATTTGGGGATATTTATTAAATGATAGTAAGGAACACGTCACACCCGCTACTGACGGACAAGATGTTTATTTAACGCTCGATAAAAAAATCCAGACATTTCTAGAAGATTCGATGAATAAGGTGGAAGAAAAATACAAGCCAAAGAAAATTGTTGCTGTCGTTGCAGATCCGAAAACGGGGGATATTCTTGCAATGGGACAAAGACCTTCCTTTCATCCGGCATCAAAGGAAGGAATTGAGGAAAGCTGGCATAATGAAGTAATCGAAAATTCCTTTGAGCCAGGCTCTACAATGAAGATTTTTACATTAGCTGCAGCTATTGAAGAAGGAGTCTTTAATCCGAATGAAACGTTTAAATCAGGTCAATATGCTGTAGATAATAAGACCAGACCGATTCGAGATTGGAATGAAGGCCGGGGATGGGGAACGATAACGTATTTAGAAGGAGTTCAACGATCTTCAAATGTTGCTTTTGCGAAGCTTGTAAAAGAAAAGTTGGGCTATGAAACCTACGGAACGTATTTAACTAAATTTGGTTTTGACCAGAAAACAGGAATTGAATTACCGAATGAAACAAGCGGTAAAATCGTTTATAACTATCCGTTAGAAAAAATTACGACTGGTTTTGGACAGGGAACGGCAATCACCCCAATACAGCAAGTCCAAGCATCTACAGCAATAGCAAATGATGGAAATATGATGAAACCGCACATTATTAGTGAAATTGTAGATCCAAATAAAGGCGATAAGGTAGTAAAGAAAACAAAACCAGAGGTAGTAGGTAATCCGATCTCTGTGAATACAGCAAAACAAACTAGAGATATATTAGAGACAGTTATTTCATCACCTAAAGGAACCGGCTTTCGTGATTTTAAAATCGATGGGTATGAAATTGCTGGAAAAACCGGGACAGCACAAATTCCTAATCCAAGTGGAGGTTATTTAACTGGTCGTCAAAACTATGTGTTTTCATTTCTAGGAATGGCACCAAAGGATGATCCTGAGTTAATTGTTTATGTAGCTGTTCAACAGCCTGAAATAGATATTCACACGAGTGGCTCTACACCTGTTGCGGAGATTTTTAACCCAGTCATGAAAAGCAGTCTCCAATACTTGAATATCGATCCTGTAGAGAAAAGCAAATCCCTTTCTACAAAAATCCCGGATGTGACAGGTAAATCAACTGATGAAGCGATTAAACAAATAAGCAGCAAAAACCTTGTACCTATCGTTTTAGGTAAAGGGAAATCGGTTGTAAGCCAACTGCCAGCTAAAGATTCCGATCTGATTTCTGGAGAAAAAGTAATTCTAAAAACAGAGGGAGATTTAACAATTCCAGATATGACTGGATGGTCTAGGCGTGATGTTATGAAAATTGCAGAGTTGGGAAATTTGCAATTAAACACGGTTGGAAATGGTTATGTAGTGAAACAAAACTTAAAGCCTGGCACTAAATTTAAAGAGGGCGAATATTTAATTGTTGAATTAGAACATCCTGAAGAGAAATATAATAATGATGAAGAAGAGGAAATAGGGCAAGAAGAGGAAGAGACGATCGAAGTGAAGGATTGATTAGCAAAAATAATATTAATGTCACAATAAATCGCATATCAATAATTGAAAGTGAGTAATCTTTAAAGATGCTAATTTGTTGTTGATTGAAGCGGAAATTAACAGAGAAGTTTAACATAGTCTTCTAATTAAAAAGGTACAAGCATATATTGGAACGAGCCATAATCTAAGGAGGTTCGTTCTAATATGCGTGTTTCAAATGTAACCGTGAGAAAAAGGTTAACGGTAGCTTTAGTCGTAGGTATATTAATTTTTTTTGTAATTGATATTCGACTTGGATATGTTCAATTTTTTTTAGGTAACACTTTAACTGATGGAGCAAAGGAGTTATGGAGCAGGGATATTCCATTTGAGCCAGAAAGAGGAGAAATTGTAGACAGAAATGGAGTTCCACTAGCTACTAACATAAGTGCCCCAACGGTTTATGTTGTTCCAAGACAAGTAAAAGATCCAGATGGTACTGCAGAAAAATTAGCTGCATTATTAAATACCTCAAAGGAACAAGTAAAAAAAGAAATCACTCAAAATGAGAGTAGTGTAAGACTGAAAAAAGGCAGAAAAATATCCCATGAAAAAGCAAAAGAATTAAGAGCAATGAACTTGAAAGGTGTTTATATCGCAGAAGATTCTAAACGCCATTATCCTTTTGGCAGTTATCTATCTCATGTTCTTGGATTTGCAGGGATCGATAATCAAGGATTAATGGGGCTTGAATTGTATTACGATAAGGAGTTAAAAGGTAAGCAAGGCTCTGTAAAGTTTTATGCCAATGCTAAAGGTGAACGAATGAATGATATGGCTGATGATTATGAGCCACCAGTTGATGGAATGGATTTAAAGCTGACGATTGATTCAAAAGTTCAGACCATTATGGAAAGAGTATTAGATATTGCCCAAGCTGATTATAATCCTGATGGAATTATTGCTATTGCTATGAATCCGAATAATGGTGAAATATTGGCTATGTCAAGCAGACCAACATTTGATCCAGCTAAATTCGGAGATGCAGCACCAGAAATCTATAACCGCAACCTCCCAATTTGGAGTACATTCGAGCCAGGTTCAACCTTTAAGATTATTACATTAGCTGCAGCACTTGAAGAAGGAAAGGTAGATCTTAAAAAGGATCATTTTCACGATCCTGGTTTTGTCAAGGTAGGCGGAGCAAGGTTAAGATGCTGGAAAAAGGGCGGTCATGGGAGCCAATCATTTCTGGAGGTCGTTCAAAACTCCTGTAACCCTGGCTTTGTTGAACTTGGAGAGAGATTAGGAAAAGAAACACTTTTCAAATACATCAGAGATTTTGGTTTTGGTGAAAAAACGGGGATTGACCTTCAAGGAGAAGGAACTGGAATTCTCTTTAACCTTGATCGTGTAGGCCCTGTAGAACAGGCAACTACTGCTTTTGGGCAGGGGGTTTCGGTTACACCAATACAGCAGGTTGCTGCAATATCTGCTGCAGTTAATGGCGGGACTTTATATACTCCATATGTAGCTAAGGAGCTGATTGATCCAAAAACAGGTGAAATAGTCATGAGAAAAACACCTTCAGCGAAACGGAAAGTCATTTCAAAAGAAACATCAGACCAAATCAGGTCTGCTCTGGAGAGTGTTGTTGCCCAAGGTACAGGCGGAAAAGCATTTATCGACGGATATAGAGTGGGCGGAAAAACAGGAACAGCTCAAAAAGCTCAAGGTGGAAGATATCTTGAAAACAACCATATCGTTTCTTTTATTGGTTTTGCACCTGCTGACGATCCGCAGCTAGTTGTGTATGTTGCAGTAGATAATCCTAAAGGCACCCCGCAATTTGGAGGAACAGTTGCTGCTCCAATCGTTGGAAATATTATGGAAGATAGTCTGCGATCAATGGGTATTCAACCACGAAAGGGTCAAATTGAGAAAAAACTAAGATGGCCGGACGTTCCGTTGATTGAAGTTCCGGACCTAGTAGGAATTACGAAAAAAGAACTCGGTGAATTATATATCAATTTAAAAATTGATGCGAGTGGAGAAGGAAATACAGTTGTTAAACAAACTCCAGAACCTGGTATAAAATTAAAAGAGGGGTCAACCATTAGACTTTATTTTGATAATGAATAATGAAAATTGGGCATGGTAAAGCAAAAGGCGGTACAAAGAAATGCTGCCTTTAATTTCTCCAAATTTTTCGGATATATAAAACAAATAGCTAAAACTCTCGTTTTCATGTAAAATGAAAACCGCGATGAGTTTTGGCTGTTTTTCGAGATTGCTATAGGTTGTATGTATGTAAAGTTTGTTTATGAGGAGATGGACGAAATGGAATTACATACGCTTATTTCTTATTTGCAGCCATATAGGGTATTTAGCGGTGAAAATCCTATAATCACTTCAATAGAAAACGATAGTCGCAATGTTCAACCGGGAAGTCTATTTATTTGTATAAAAGGTTTTACTGTTGATGGTCATGATTTTGTGTCTAATGCTGTAAAGCAAGGGGCAGCTGCTGTTCTATCAGAAATTGATTTAGACCTGCCTGTTCCAGTCGTTGTCGTACAAAATACTCGACGAGCAATGGCTGTATTAGCTGATGCCTTTTTCGAGCAGCCAAGTAAGAATCTCTATTTAATTGGTATTACAGGAACGAATGGAAAAACAACAACAAGTCATTTAATTGAAAAAATTTTATCGGATGCTGGAAAAAAAACAGGCTTAATAGGTACAATGTATACAAAAATTGGTGAAGAAAAATCTGAAGTAAAAAATACAACTCCAGATTCCCTTACATTACAGCGTATTTTTAAAGAAATGGTTGACAAAGGTGTAAAAACTACAGTAATGGAGGTTTCATCACATGCCCTTGATGAAGGAAGAATTCATGGCTGTGATTTTGACATTGCTGTATTCACTAATCTTACACAAGATCACTTAGATTATCATAAAACGATGGATGAGTATAGAAATGCTAAATGCCTCTTGTTTGCTCAGCTCGGAAGTGCATTTCAGCATGAGCGTAAGAAATACGCCATTATCAATATGGATGATCAAGCATCAAATGTATTTATTAAAGCGACAGCAGCACATGTACTCACATATGGGATAGATCAATCAGCAGATTTACAAGCTATAAATATTCAAATGACTGCGTATGGAACTACATTTGAATTACACAGTCCATTAGGCAAACATCAAGTATCTATGCAACTGATTGGTAAATTTAGCGTTTATAATGTACTTGCTAGTATTGGAGCTGGAATCGTTTCAGATATTCCCATTGAAAAAATAATAAAATCAATAGAAGAAGTTAAAGGAGTTTCGGGACGTTTCGAGACAGTAGATGCCGGGCAAAATTTTTCAGTGATTGTTGATTATGCGCATACCCCTGATAGTTTAGAGAATGTACTATTGACCGTTAAGCAGTTTGCAAAAAGACGTGTTTTCGTTATTGTAGGCTGCGGTGGGGATAGAGATCGTTCAAAGCGGCCACTAATGGCTGAAATAGCTTGCAGATATAGTTCAAATCCAATATTTACTTCAGATAACCCTCGAAGTGAAAACCCTATCCAAATATTAAATGATATGGAAGCAGGGGTAATAGGAATGGATTATAAGATAATAGTTGACCGCAGAGAAGCAATTCGATCTGCAATCCACGAGGCTCAGGAAGAAGATGTTATATTAATTGCTGGAAAAGGCCATGAAACCTATCAACTGATTGGAGATCAGGTAATTAATTTTGATGACCGTCAAGTTGCAAAAGAGGCAATAGAGGAGAGATAAAATGTTATTGACCTATGGTGATTTAGCGAATCTGTTTCCAAAAAACAAAGGAATACAGGATGATGAGCTCTTTTTTCATACGGTCACAACGATTTCGAATGTACAACAGTATAAAGGAATATTTATCCCTTTCGAAGAGAATTCAGGGGCATTGAAAATGGCCATTGAAAATGGAGCCATTGCTGCCCTATGGAAAGAGGGGGAAGAGATTCCACGATATACACCAAATCATTTTCCAATATTTTTTACTAATGACTTATTGAAAGGCTTAAAGGACATGATGGAACTATATATAGAAAAAATAAATCAAACCGAAATAAAACTAAATGAAGTGACTCATTTTCTTTTTTCAAGAGAAATGGATCTTAATAATAATAATTCTACATATGATAATGCAATTATAGCAGACAAAATAAGTAAATTATTAGAACAGCTCCGACAAGGAAAGGAGGGAGCAAAATGATGGAGAAAGTTATCTTTTTCACAATTATTATGGGATTCTTAGTTACGGTATTACTTTCTCCCATTTTTATTCCCTTCTTGAGAAGATTGAAGTTTGGGCAGAGTATTCGGGAAGAAGGTCCAAAGTCACATTTAAAGAAATCTGGTACACCAACAATGGGAGGGATTATGATCCTCCTTTCCATTACCATTACCACATTGATCATGACAAATAAGTTTGCGGAGCCTACTGTTAAGACGTATCTGCTTTTATTAGTAACGCTAGGGTTTGGATTACTTGGATTTCTTGATGATTTTATTAAAGTAGCGATGAAGAGGAATCTCGGGCTTACTTCGAAACAAAAGCTGTTTGGACAAATAATCATTTCAGTTATTTTTTATTTTGTTTTTCAACAAAATGAATTTTCAACCGTTATTCATATTCCTTTTACTAATTTCTCCTATGATTTAGGATGGACGTATGTATTTTTTATCATTTTTTGGCTAGTTGGATTTTCAAATGCAGTTAATTTAACTGATGGATTGGATGGCCTCCTATCTGGTACTGCTGCGATCGCCTTTGGGGCTTTTGCCGTTTTAGCTTGGAATTTATCGCAATTTGAAATCTCGATTTTCTCTGTGGCAGTGACGGGAGCTTTACTTGGTTTTCTAGTCTTTAATGCGCATCCTGCAAAAGTTTTTATGGGAGACACTGGTTCCCTTGCTTTAGGAGGAGCCATTGCTACTATTGCTATATTAACGAAACTTGAAATTATTTTAATTATTATCGGAGGCGTGTTTGTAATAGAAACATTGTCTGTAATATTACAAGTAATATCCTTTAAAACGACGGGAAAAAGAATTTTCAAAATGAGTCCATTACATCATCATTACGAATTAGTAGGATGGTCAGAATGGAGAGTAGTTGTTACTTTTTGGGCAGTTGGCTTACTTTGTGCAATACTTGGAATTTATATCGAGGTGTGGATGTAATTGAAACAGATTAATCACTATCATCATAAGAAAATATTAGTAATAGGACTAGCAAAAAGTGGAGTTGCCGCAGCCTCTCTTCTACATAAGCTTGGAGCATTTGTTACAGTAAATGATTACAAGCCATTATCTGAAAATCTTGAAGCCCAAGAGCTTCTTGAACAGGGGATAACAGTCATTTGCGGGGAACACCCAATAGGGCTTCTTGAGGAAGGCTTTGAACTAATTGTTAAAAATCCAGGGATCCCATATCATAATCCAATGATTGCAGGAGCTATCGAAAAAGGAATACCTGTTATTACTGAGGTTGAGCTTGCTTATCAGATTTCGGAAGCCCCACTTATTGCTATTACAGGGACGAACGGAAAAACAACGACAACAACACTTGTTTTTGAAATGTTAAAAACGGGGGAGAAGCAGCCGTTACTCGCAGGGAATATTGGTATTGTTGCTTCTGAAGTAGCACAGGAGGCATCGACAGAGAATACGATCGTTATCGAGCTTTCTTCATTTCAATTAATGGGCATAGAAACGTTTAATCCTAGAATTGCAATATTAACAAATCTTTATGATGCTCATTTAGATTATCATGGAACAAGATATGAATACGTGAAAGCGAAAGCAAATATTACAAAAAATCAAACAGAAAATGATTTTTTAATTGTAAATGCTGAGCAATCTGAAGTGATGGAAATTGCAAATAATTCAAAGGCGATAATGATTCCTTTTTCATCTAAAAATAAACTATCATCAGGTGCCTATACACATGAAGGATGGATTTATTTCAATGATGAAAAAATAATAGCCTTAAAAAATATTGCATTGCCTGGAACTCATAATCTTGAAAATATTTTAGCAGCCATCGCTGCTGCCAAACTATCAAAAGTTGATAACGATGCTATTTTTAAAGTGCTTAATTCATTCCAAGGAGTGAAGCATCGTCTGCAATTTGTAACGGAACATAAGGGTAGAAAATTTTATAATGATTCTAAGGCAACAAATATGCTGGCGACTCAAAATGCTCTTGCAGCCTTTACTGAGCCTGTTGTCCTTTTAGCAGGAGGCTTGGATAGAGGGAATGAATTTGATGAGTTAATTCCATATTTGAAAAATGTAAAGGCAGTTGTTACATTTGGTCAAACTGCTAAAAAAATAGAACGTGTGGCCGAGGAAGCTGGAATAAAAACAATTATACATGTCGATAATGTGGAAAAAGCCGTTCCCGTAGCCTATGAGTTGTCTGAACAAGGTGACGTTATTTTATTATCTCCCGCTTGTGCAAGCTGGGATCAATATAAAACTTTTGAGGTAAGGGGAGACATTTTTATTCAAGCGGTGCATATGCTTAAGTGAGGGCTTGTACGCGAAAACAGTAAAAACAACATTGGGAGTCATCTTTTTTCGCTTGAAGAAGCGTAATTTACAAAGCCCTAAAACTTGCATTCGAGGTGTTTTGTATTGCCAACAAAAAGAACGACTCCCGATTTTATTCTAATCATTGTTACATTAACCTTGCTTGCAGTAGGGTTAACAATGGTTTACAGTGCAAGTGCTATATGGGCAGAGTATAAATTTAATGATTCATTCTTTTTTGCAAAAAGACAGATGCTCTTTGCTGTTATTGGAATAGTAGCGATGTTTTTTATTATGAATATTGATTATTGGGCTTGGAGAACTTGGGCAAAGGTTATAATCATCATCTGTTTTGTGTTATTGCTTGTTGTTCTAATTCCAGGTATTGGGATTGAAAGAAATGGTTCGAGAAGCTGGATAGGTGTAGGTGCTTTCTCCATTCAGCCTTCAGAATTTATGAAGATTGCGATGATTATTTTCCTTGCAAAGTTTTTATCTGAACGACAAAAACTTATTACCTCTTTTACGAAAGGGTTAGCACCTTCATTAGGGCTCGTGTTTTTAGCATTTGGACTAATTATGCTTCAGCCTGATCTTGGCACAGGTACTGTAATGGTTGGAACAAGTATTGTTATGATTTTTATTGCTGGAGCTAGGATTAGTCATTTTATCATTCTAGGTCTCATTGGTCTATTAGGATTTGTAGGGTTGATTTTATCTGCTCCATATCGGATTAAACGAATTACATCCTTCTTAGATCCTTGGGAAGACCCTTTAGGAAGTGGGTTTCAAATTATACAATCGTTATTTGCGATTGGACCTGGGGGATTATTCGGATTAGGACTCGGTCAAAGCAGACAAAAATTCTTCTATTTACCTGAACCGCAAACGGACTTTATCTTTGCTATTCTTTCTGAAGAGCTTGGATTTATCGGTGGTTCCTTCGTCATTTTATTATTTTCTCTTTTGTTATGGAGAGGAATAAGAATAGCACTAGGTGCTCCTGATCTTTTCGGCAGTTTTTTAGCAGTAGGGATTATTGCCATGATTGCCATCCAAGTCATGATCAATATAGGTGTTGTTATTGGCCTAATGCCCGTAACAGGGATAACACTTCCCTTTTTAAGCTATGGGGGTTCTTCTTTAACGCTCATGTTAATGGCAGTAGGTGTCCTTTTGAATATAAGCAGATATTCAAGGTATTAGAAAAGCGAAAGCGCTGGATCTAGACATTTCTCTTTCTCGAGAAAAAATTATATTTATTAATATTTGACCCTGGGATACAGGGTTTCTTTTTGTTATAACAGCATTACTTAGATATAAAAATGAAGATATTTTACTAATAATTATTACATTTACGTGTCAATATGTTATCCATTTCTAATAAGTGGATTTTATATTGTAGAATAGAGTAAAGTAAAGTGCAGATGTGTTTAAACAACATTTATTATGCACAAATGATTATACTCTTCTATGAGGTGAAAAAATGAGAGTAGTAGTAAGCGGTGGAGGGACTGGTGGACATATTTATCCGGCACTGGCCCTTATAAGAGAAATACAAAAAGAGAATATGAATGCAGAGTTTTTATATATAGGAACTGAAAAAGGGCTGGAAAGCAATCTTGTCCCTAGAGAAAATATTCCATTTAAATCAATACATATAACAGGCTTTAAAAGGAAGCTGTCATTAGAAAACATAAAGACGATTTTTCGTTTTTTAAAAGGAGTAAGAGACAGCAAAAAAATAATAAAAGAATTTAACGCTGATGTTGTTATTGGGACAGGCGGATATGTTTGCGGTCCAGTTGTATACGCCGCAAGTAAACTGGGTATCCCAACAATTATTCATGAGCAAAATAGTGTACCAGGTTTGACAAATAAATTTCTTAGTAAATATGTTGACCGGATAGCAGTTTGTTTTGAGGAAGCAAGTTCGTTCTTTCCACAAGAAAAAGTTGTACTAACAGGTAATCCTCGTGCGTCTGAAGTGCTTGGTAAGGATGGAATAAAAGGAAGACTTTCGATTGGATTAAAAACGGATATCCCTGTTGTTCTTATTTTTGGCGGGAGCAGGGGAGCAAGACCAATTAATGAAGCGGTTCTTAAATCCTTAGCAGAACTTGGTGAAAAAGCGTATCAAATATTATATGTGACAGGTGATGTGCATTATGAAGAAGTTCTAAAAGAGGTGCAATTAATTGGTAGCCCAGAAAATGTTATCATTAAACCTTTCATTCATAATATGCCTGAAGTTCTTGCAGGAACGGATTTAACTGTCGCTAGAGCAGGCGCTACCACTTTAGCAGAATTAACCTCCCTTGGTATTCCTAGTATTCTTATTCCGAGTCCATATGTAACAAATAATCATCAGGAAAAGAACGCAAGATCCTTGAGTGAGCACGGTGCTGCAGAAATACTATTAGAAAAAGATTTAACAGGAAAAAAACTTGTTGAACTTATGGATTTAATTTTATTAGATGATAAAAGATTATCAGAAATGAAAATGGCTTCTAAAAAATTAGGTATTCCAGATGCTGCTAAGAGACTCTTCCGTCTAATGGAAGAACTAGTAGCAAAAGAGGGCAGTAGCCCTCGTAAGTGAAACTGCATAAACTAATATCAATTCTTACTTTCGAATAGAAAGGGAGGTATTTATGAACGAAATAATTACAAAGCTTAATGAATTAAATATTGGAAAAGTAAAGGAAAATGAACTATTATCCAACCATACAACAATGAAAATAGGTGGACCTGCCGATCTGTTTATAGAGCCCTCGTCTATTGAAAATTTAATAAAGACAATGGAGCTTTTGCGTAATTATAAAGTGGAGTGGACTGCTATTGGGAGAGGTTCAAACCTGCTTATATCTGATGCTGGTATTGCAGGGGCTGTGATCAAGCTCGGTGCAGGAGTATCAAATATGGAGTTGAGCGGAAACAAGGTAAAGGTTGGCGGAGGTTACTCGCTTGTAAGTCTATCGACTCAGATAAGCAGAAAAGGGCTGTCAGGTCTAGAGTTTGCAAGTGGGATTCCAGGGTCCATTGGTGGGGCCGTTTATATGAATGCAGGTGCTCATGGATCTGATATCTCTAAGATTCTTACAAAAGCACACATTCTATTCGAGGATGGAGAAGTAGCTTGGTTAACAAATGAAGAAATGGAGTTTTCTTATAGAACTTCTATTCTACAGAAAAAACGACCAGGTATCGTTTTAGAAGCTGTATTTGAATTAAAAGAAGGCGATAGAGATTCTATTTCTGCTGAAATGCAAAGAAATAAAGACTATAGAAAAGAAACTCAGCCATGGAATTATCCTTGTGCAGGCAGTATTTTTAGAAATCCATTACCAAATTATGCAGGAAAATTGATTGAGGTTGCTGGATTAAAGGGTTATTCAATTGGCGGGGCAAAAATATCTGACATGCACGGAAATTTCATTGTCAATACAGGAAATGGAAAAGCTGAAGATGTATTAGCGTTGATTAAGTATATTAAAAAAACAATTTATGAATTGTACAATATAAATATTGAAACTGAGGTTGAAATAATCGGTCGAAAGTAACGGGAATTAATCCTTACTTATTCCATTTACTGTGGTATAATATTTCATTGAGACAATGGTTTTTAGTCTTTTTCTCTTAAAAGACGGCATGTTAATACGTGCCGTTGTTTCTCGTTCATTGGAGAAATGATCCAAAAGACCTACTTGAGTCATTGCATAAGTAAAAACTTTAATCTTCTCAGCGAGAACTTCGCGAATATAATGTTTTTCGTACTAATTGGAAGGTTTAAGTTTATTAGCATACGAAAGTGATATTGAAATATCGATTACGTCTCTGCTAATGCATTTGGAAAACTAAGGCATTCACCGTAATGTTTTGACGAATGTCAAGTTTTACTAAAATTGCAATTAGAATGATATGAGTGTTTTTTGTGAGGTGTATGGGAATGGAAAAAGGAAAGGTTGTTTCTCTAGAGGACCGTATTCCTAAGCTAAAACAGCAGAGGCGAAAAAAAGCGAATAGTAGGCTAATTGTTTTACTGCTAATATTTTTTACGCTTATCTCATTAATCATTTATTTTCAGTCACCATTAAGTCATGTTAATAAAATTCTTATTTCAGGTAACTCTATCTACAGTAAAGATGAATTAATTGCCTTAACCGGGATTAGCGAGAAAACAAATATTTGGAAGGTAGAAGAAAAAGTCATTAAGAGTAATTTAGAAAAGCTGGATGAAGTAAAATCTGCAAAAGTTCAAATCCATTTACCGAATACTGTTAAAATTTCCATTCAGGAATACAATCGAATTGCATACATAATGAAAGAGAAAAATTATCTTCCTGTTTTGGAAAATGGTCGAGTACTAAAAAATAGTAAAACTGCAGAGGTTCCTGCATCTGCCCCAATTCTTATTGGTTTTTCAGAAGGTAAAGAATTAGATGGAATGATTAAAGAGCTTGAAGAATTACCTGAAGTAGTCTTAAATTCAATTTCTGAAATACATCATACTCCCAAAAAAACTGATTCTTTCCATATAACACTTTACATGAATGACGGTTTTGAAGTCAGTGCTACAGTTAGAAGCTTTGCGGAGAAAATGAGTCATTATCCTTCAATTGTTAGCCAATTGGATCCTGATAAAAAAGGTATTATTGATTTGGAAGTCGGCTCTTATTTTAAAGCTTATGAACAAGAGGGAGCTGATCAAGTTGAAGAAGAAGATGAAAGTGAAGGGTAATCATGTTATTTTTTCTTTAGTGTTTCTTGTCCTTGGTTATATGATTGCTTTTTCTTACCACCTGACTCAACAAAGTGATAATAAAAAATCAACGATAACAAGTAAACAATGGGAAAGAGACATAGAGCTTCGCAATCAATTAGTTGAACTTGAGGAAAAAAATCGTTCCTTACAGAAGGAATTAAATGAAAAACAAGAAAGAGTTCGGGAAATTGAAAAGGAATTGTCACAAGAAGCTCAAATTTATTTCAATCTTGCTGAAGACACTGAAAAATATAGAATGTATTTAGGAAAAGTAAAAGTTAAGGGCCAAGGTGTTGAAGTAACTCTTGCGGATGGAGCTTATAATCCGGATGAAGAAAATGTAAATAATTATATTGTTCATGAGCACCATGTGTTTAAAGTAATTAATGAGTTATATATATCAGGTGCATCTGCTATTGCAATTAATGGACAGAGGCTTTCTCATAATTCATATATCCTCTGCAATGGACCTGTAATTGAGATTGATGGCTATCAACATCCTGCACCATTCGTCATTACTGCCATTGGAGATTCGGAAGTGTTATCATCTGCACTGAACTTGACAGGAGGTGTAAAGGACTCATTAGTAAATGATAATATTCAGTTTACTCTCGAGAAAAAACCTGAAATTATTATGGAGCCTTTATTAGGGAGCTAGCTGCAATATTCCTCCCAAATTGTCCACAGTTTAGATTAGTTGGAAAGTAAGGTGGGAAATGTGGACAAATATAAAAAAAATATTAGTTTCACTCTCATAGCCGTCATTATTGGTTTTATGCTAGCTATACAATTTCGAACGGTTAAAGAACCTGTTGTACGCGATACACGTGATACATGGCAGCTGAGGGAAGATTTGATCAAAGAAAATGAACTCCAACTTAAACTAATTCAAGAAGTTCGTTCGAATGAGGAAAAAATTTCTAAATACGAAACTGAACTAAAACAAAGTAAAGAACAGGTTCTTCGAGATACACTCGATGAATTAAAAGCTGAAGCTGGATTAACGGATGTAAAAGGATATGGCATCATCCTAATGATAGAGCCAGTCTATGAAGAATTATTAATTGGTACAACCGTTTCAAGTGTTTCGCCAGATTTATTAAAAAGGCTTGTAAACGAATTAAATATGTATGGTGCCATGCAAATATCAATTGATAACCAGCGTATTATTAATTCAACCGTTATAAGAGATATTAATGGAGAAACAAAAATTGATGGTCATTCCTTAAATCGATTACCCATCGAAATTAAAGTAATTGCTGAAAATGCAAAATCAGCGGACAAGCTATTTAAGCGAATGCAAGTTTCCAAATCAGCTGATGAATTTTTTGTTGATAACCTAAGAGTAAAAGTAGTTAAACCAGATGAAATGATAGAAATACCTGCTTATCAAAATACAATTAGAATAAGGGATATGAAGCCTGTGGATTCTGAAAAAGGAGGCAATTCATAATGTGGCTTCCGATACTGGGGTTAATCATAGGTGTCATTCTCGGTCTGCTAACAGAAATAAAAATTCCTGATGAGTATTCGAATTATTTATCAATTGCTGTTTTAGCGGCACTTGATACTTTATTCGGTGGAATTCGTGCTCAGCTTCAAAATATTTATGATGAAAGAGTCTTTGTTTCAGGTTTCTTTTTCAATATTTTGCTTGCTGCAAGTTTAGCTTTTCTAGGTGTCCATCTTGGTGTAGACTTATACTTAGCAGCAGTTTTTGCATTTGGAGTGAGATTATTCCAAAACATAGCTGTAATTAGAAGAATTTTATTGACAAAATGGACTGTAATACGTGAAAAAACTGAAAAAAATTAATTTTTCTAAAGGGAAATTGTTAATTTTGACGAATAATTTTAGTAGTATCTTTGTAAGTAAATTGGCATTATGGAGTTTGAATGAAGCAATGACAGGTATTTAATATTTTTTATCAGATTTAGATCGATCAATTTTTTAAGGATTAGCAAAAGGAGGTGCCAGAGAATGAACAACAATGAAATCTATGTAAGTCTTGACATCGGTACATCCAATGTAAAAGTTATCATAGGTGAAATGGTCAATGACTCATTAAATATTATTGGTGTCGGCAGTGTGCGATCCGATGGCTTAAAAAAGGGAGCTATAGTCGATATTGATGAAACTGTTCATTCAATTAGAAAGGCAATTGAACAGGCTGAAAGAATGATAGGAATGGAAATTACTAGTGTGATAGTAGGTATCACTGGCAATCATGTAATGCTTCAGCCTTGTCATGGAGTTGTAGCTGTTTCCAGCGAAAATAGAGAGATAACGAATGATGATGTTGCTAGAGTCCTTGATGCCGCCCAAGTGGTTTCGATTCCTCCCGAAAGAGATATTATCGATGTCATTCCAAAGCAATTCATTGTTGATGGATTAGATGAAATAAATGATCCTCGAGGTATGATTGGTGTTCGCCTTGAAATGGAAGGCACCATTATTACTGGATCGAAAACAATTTTACATAATACATTACGATGTGTTGAACGAGCAGGACTTGAGATTATTGATATTACTCTGCAGCCACTGGCTGCCGGTGCATACGCCCTTTCAAAGGACGAAAAGAATCTTGGAGTGGCCCTCGTTGATATTGGAGGAGGTTCCACTACGATTGCATTATTTGATCAAGGAAATCTGATAGCAACGAGTGTACTACCTGTTGGTGGAGATCATATTACGAAAGATCTCTCTATAGGCCTTCGAACATCAACAGAAGATGCAGAAAAAATTAAAATAAAAAATGGGTACGCTTTTTATGATCATGCATCTGAAGAAGAAGTTTTCAGTGTACCGATTATTGGAAGTGACCAGCATCAGCAGTTCACGCAATTGGAAATATCAGATATTATTGAAGCTCGTATGGAAGAAATATTTGATTTTATTCAAAATGAAGTTAGAAGATTAGGTTCGGAAGACTTGCCTGGTGGATTTGTATTAACAGGAGGGGTTGCTAATACACAAGGAATACTTGAACTAGCTCAAGAAATTTTTCAAAATCGAGTCCGAATTGCCATTCCAGATTATATTGGTGTTCGAGAGCCTCAGTTTACAACAGCAGTAGGATTAATAAAATTTGCGTATAAAAATGCGAAAGTACAAGGAAGAAAAGTTGCGGGGGGAGGGGCCCCTGTTCATACTCCAGAAATAAAAGAAAAACGCGTAACAAAACAACCGCAACCAAAAAAGCCGGAAAAACAACCGGAAGAAAAAATAACATCAAGAGTGAAGAAGTTCCTCGGATACTTTTTTGAATAGCTATTTCAAGGATAGTTCCTAAAAGAAAAAGCAATCAAATAAAGGTGTTCTCTGGGATATCGACGAATTAGGAGGATTTGTCATGTTGGAATTTGATACTAATTTAGATTCATTAGCAACTATTAAAGTCATCGGCGTTGGCGGCGGTGGTAACAACGCGGTTAACCGTATGATTGAGCATGGTGTACAAGGGGTAGAATTTATTGCTGTTAACACAGATGCCCAGGCACTAAATCTATCAAAAGCAGAAGTAAGAATGCAAATTGGCGGCAAGCTCACACGCGGACTTGGTGCTGGAGCTAATCCAGAAGTAGGGAAAAAAGCTGCTGAAGAAAGCAAAGAACAAATTGAAGAAGCACTCAGAGGTGCTGATATGGTATTCGTTACTGCCGGTATGGGTGGAGGAACTGGTACTGGTGCAGCTCCAGTAATAGCGCAAATTGCCAGAGACTTAGGAGCGTTAACAGTTGGAGTAGTTACTCGTCCATTTACTTTTGAAGGCCGAAAGCGTTCAACTCAAGCTGCTGGAGGTATTGCTTCTATGAAAGAGGCAGTAGATACCTTAATCGTTATTCCTAATGATCGTTTATTAGAAATTGTTGATAAAAGCACGCCAATGCTTGAAGCATTCCGAGAAGCTGATAATGTTCTTCGCCAAGGTGTCCAAGGTATTTCAGATTTAATCGCAAAACCTGGTTTAATTAATCTTGACTTTGCCGATGTTAAAACGATTATGTCAAGCAAAGGTTCTGCATTAATGGGTATTGGTGTAGCTTCTGGTGAAAATCGTGCAGCAGAAGCAGCGAAAAAAGCGATTTCTTCACCATTATTAGAAACATCAATTGATGGAGCTCAAGGTGTTCTAATGAATATCACTGGTGGAACAAATATCAGCCTCTATGAGGTTCAAGAGGCTGCTGATATTGTTGCTTCTGCATCTGATCAAGATGTCAATATGATCTTCGGTTCAGTCATTAACGAGAATTTAAATGATGAAATAGTTGTAACCGTCATTGCAACTGGATTTAAGGAAGAAAATGCTCAAGCTAAAGTGACTAGACCAAGTTTTGGTCAGCAGCCGAAACCATCAATGAATACGGTTAAACGTGAACCAAAAAGAGAAGAAGTTACACAAGAACCAGTTAGAACTAATTTTTCTCAACAAAGTGAAGATACACTAGATATACCAACATTCCTTCGTAACAGAAATCGAAGAAGATAATTAGAAGAGTAACTGAAACAGAGGCATGACTTTTTTATAGTCATGCCTCTGTTTATGCATATTAAACTGTTTGAGGTTCTTTAAGTTCCATAGCAGGGCCAAAGAACTCATAACGAATATTTTCCTTTTTAAAGCCTGATTCTACTAATACTTCATACATGGCTTGCATAAAGCTGACTGGTCCACACATATAGACAATGGCTTCTTTATTTTTTACGATCTTATTTAACCATTCTAAAGTAATAAAGCCTTCTTTATCGAATATGGCTGCTTCTCTATCAGTTTCCGTTGGTTTTTCATAGCAATAATAGCTTTTTACCAAATCGTTCTTCTGTACAATTTGCTTTACTTCATCAACAAAAGCATGGACATTACCATTGATTGCAGCATGGATAAAAGTTGTTTCTTGTTGTTTATCAGCTAATTGGTGAAGCATACAAAGCATAGGTGTGATTCCGACTCCTCCACTAAGAAGAATGGTTGGCTTGTCTGCTTGTTCCTCTAAAACAAATTCTCCAGCAGGTGCACTGATTTCAATGATTTCCCCAGCTTTGACATGATTATGCAAATAGTTTGAAACGATCCCCGCAGGCTTTTCGCCCATAAGATCTTCCCTTTTTACAGAAATTCGATAATAAGATTTATCTTGTGATTGGGATAAGCTATATTGACGAATATGTGTATATTGTTCGTTAGGTATAGTGGACAATTTAATGCTTATATATTGACCTGGAATAAATTCTGCGATCGGTTTATCATCTATAGGCTTAAAGTAAAATGATGTAATAACATCACTTTCTTTAACGACTTTTTCCACTTTAAATTCTCTGAAATCCTTCCATCCTCCATGCTGATTTTCTGCAGAGTCGTATAAATTTTTTTCTACATGAATAAAGGCATTTGCAATTACTTCATATGCTTTAGCCCATGCATTGATAATTTCATCTGTTGCTGCATTCCCTAAAACATCTTTAATTGCTAAGAGCAAATGCTCACCAACAATTGGGTAGTGTTCCGGCTTGATCCCTAATGATCGATGCTTATGTCCAATTTGTGTAACGACTGGAATAATCGTTTCAAGCTGGTCAATATATTTTGCCGCTGCATATACAGCGTTCGCTAATGCTTTTTGCTGACGGCTTAGTTTTTGGTTTGCATGATTAAAAATATTTAATAACTCAGGATGGTTGTTGAACATTAATTCATAAAATCTCTTTGTAATTTTTTCTCCATGTTGTTCTAGGACTGGTACTGTGCTTTTAATAATATCAATTGTTTTTTGATCTAACATGATGTCCAAACTCCTTTGCTTTATTGTCACTATAATTATAGGTGATTTAAAAAGGTTGGATTGTGATTTAAATCACACATTTACTAGCAAAGAAGATTTCAAACAACAAAAGATAAATAATGACAAAATACGAAAAGAAAAGTGGAAATTTCTAAAGTTTTCGTTCCAGAAAGTGACACACTTTATACAATGGTGTACGCTATACTTTTTTTAACAGATTAATAGGCTATAAAACTAGATATTATTCAAATTATTATTTCGGTTACCTATGCTCTAATTATGTTCCTACCAATCGATAAGGAGGATGAAGATTGGAGGTCTATTTAGATATTATTTGGATATTAAATTTATTATTTGATTGCCTTCTTCTTTATTTAACCGCGTTAATTTTAAAAAGGAATATAAAAATCTGGAGACTTTTTGCAGGAGGCTTAGTTGGTTCAGTAATTATATTATTATCTGTTACTCCTTTAAATTCCTATTCGGGCCATCCATTAACAAAATTATTATTTTCTATTTTCATGATATTAATAGCATTTGGATATAAAAGATTACGATATTTTATTAAAGTGCTAACGACTTTTTATTTAACGACTTTTTTAATTGGCGGATCTATGATTGGCGTTCATTATTTTATTAAATTTGATTCCCAGTTATCCTCCTCTGTTTTTCTTGAAAGTGTAAAAGGGTTTGGTGACCCAATTAGCTGGTTGTTTGTTCTTCTCGGATTTCCAATTGCATGGCATTTTTCTAAGCGAAAAATGGATGAAATTGAAATGACAAAAATACAGTATGATTCCTTAATCAAAGTGATTGTTACAATTAATGGAGAGTCTTATATTTTTAATGGGTTAGTAGATAGTGGGAATCAGCTTTATGACCCGATTACAAAAATGCCTGTGATGTTTATTTCAATCAAAGATATGAAAGAAAATTTCCCAGAGGAATTAGTAAAAGTAGCTCAAAGTCCCGAACATTATATACTTGGAGAAGAGCAGATAGCTTCAGAATGGGTTCATAAAATGAGGGTGATTCCATACAAAGTCGTTGGACAAGAACATCAGCTTATTATAGCAATAAAACCAGATGAAATTATTATAGAAAAAGAGAATGAACGATATAAAGTGGAGAGAGGTCTTGTATCATTTTCGCTGCAGCAGTTTTCTGCAGAAAATGCATTCCAATGTATTGTCCATCCTAAAATGCTTACCACAATAAAGAAGGTGAAAAACGATATTCTTGTAAAGCATGCATGACCGAAATCTAAAGATGCATATAACTCGTAATTTTTGAAATAGAAATATAGAGGGAGGACAAATCTTGAAACGCATAAAACTTCGCTTATCATACTATTGGTATAAATTATTAATGAAACTTGGACTTAAATCAGATGAAGTATACTATATTGGTGGAAGCGAAGCACTGCCTCCTCCTTTAAGTAAAGAGGAGGAAGAGCTTTTATTAGAAAAGCTTCCAAATGGGGATAAAGCAGCAAGATCTATTTTAATTGAAAGAAATTTAAGGCTAGTCGTTTATATTGCAAGGAAGTTTGAAAATACGGGAATTAATATTGAAGATTTAATAAGTATTGGCACAATCGGGCTTATCAAGGCAGTTAATACTTTTAATCCAGAAAAGAAAATAAAACTTGCCACTTATGCATCAAGATGTATAGAGAACGAAATATTAATGTATTTAAGAAGAAATAACAAAATTCGCTCAGAAGTTTCATTTGATGAACCTCTAAATATTGATTGGGATGGAAATGAGCTTTTGCTTTCTGATGTGTTAGGAACGGAAGAAGACATTATTACGAAGGATCTTGAAGCGAATGTAGATAAGAAGTTATTATCAAAAGCTTTGCATCAATTATCTGATCGTGAGAAGCAAATTATGGAGCTTCGGTTTGGTCTTGGAACTGGAGAGGAAAAAACGCAAAAGGATGTAGCTGATATGCTAGGTATTTCACAATCGTATATCTCTAGGTTAGAAAAGAGAATTATTAAAAGATTAAAGAAAGAATTTAATAAAATGGTATAGGGTATAATTTGTACGCTTGTTCCACAGTTTTTTTATTTGTATGGTTTTATTAAAAAATTTTTTATCATAAAAAAGTAGCTAAATAAAGCTTACATTTATGGAGTTTGTCTTTTTTCTCATATTAGTTGCTCGAATGAAGGTGCATAATTTTCCTCCTCAAGGAAATACTGTTTTTTGTACAGCAGCTCCTGTGAGGAGGGAAAAGATTGACTCGAAATAAAGTAGAAATTTGCGGTGTTGATACTTCAAAGCTTCCAGTTTTGAAAAACGAAGAAATGAGAGAGCTCTTCAAGCAAATGCATAAGGGTGATATAACCGCTCGGGAAAAACTCGTCAATGGTAATTTACGACTTGTTCTCAGTGTTATTCAGCGTTTTAATAACAGGGGTGAATTTGTTGATGACCTATTCCAGGTCGGCTGTATCGGTCTAATGAAATCTATTGATAATTTTGATCTAAGTCAAAACGTAAAGTTTTCCACCTATGCTGTTCCCATGATTATCGGAGAGATTAGAAGGTATTTAAGGGATAATAATCCAATTCGAGTCTCTCGTTCATTAAGGGATATTGCGTACAAAGCATTGCAAGTGAGAGAACGGTTGATGAGTAAAACATCGAGAGAGCCAACGGCAGCGGAGATCGCTAAGGAGCTAGATGTACCGCATGAGGAAATTGTCTTTGCTTTAGATGCCATTCAGGATCCAGTTTCTTTGTTTGAACCTATCTACAATGATGGCGGAGATCCGATTTATGTAATGGACCAATTAAGCGATGAAAAAAACAAGGATATTCAATGGATCGAGGAAATAGCATTAAAAGAAGGGATGAGAAGGTTAAACGAGCGTGAAAAGCTCATTTTAAGAAAGCGCTTTTTTCAAGGGAAAACCCAAATGGAGGTTGCAGAGGAAATCGGTATTTCTCAAGCCCAAGTATCAAGACTTGAAAAAGCCGCAATAAAACAAATGAATAAAAATATTCAAAGCTAAGGCTGCCATTTGGCAGCTTTAGCTTTATTTATTATTTTATTAACTGGCTTTAAAACCCACGCTGATTGAGGTTTTACTTAATTAGCAGGAAATACGAAGGGTATCCAGCTTTTTCTTTCTGCATATAACGATAATTTATTAAATAAATTCATATATATAAATCAGGGACAAAATGGCGGAGGTGGGAGGCTATGATAAAGATATCAGAATTTCAACAGAAAGATGTCATTAACGTGGCAAATGGAAAGAAGCTTGGAAATATAGGAGATATTGATATTAATGTTCAGACGGGAGAAATAAATGCAGTTATTATTGGCGGTAATGGCAAAGTGTTAGGTTTTTTTGGCCGTGAAGAGGATATCATTATTCCATGGAAAAATATATTAAAAATTGGGGAAGATGTCATATTAGTAAGATTCAAGGATGACAGCGTGATCAAGGACGTCGAATAAGCGTGCAAAAAAACTTCATTTAACTGTGAAGACACCTTCGTGTGTGTTAAACTATAGAAAAATGAGAAATGCGCAGCTACTTGAAAGAAGAACTTCGACAAAAACTGCCTTGTCCTGTATGTCAGGGTGGCTACTTGCGCTAGACAAGTTGAGGAATGTTAAATGGAACCATTTATTTTGAATAAAAGCGAGTATTTTGTCATAAAAGAATGGACTGAAATATTTCCGGGGTTATTGGCAGGCTTTACAAGCAAAAATGGCGGATATAGCATTAATCATTTTTCCTCCATGAACCTGGGTCTTCATGTAAAGGATTCATCAGAATCTGTTAGGAAAAATCGTGAATCAATAGCAAAATTATTAAATTTTCCGCTTGATACATGGGTTGGGGCAGAACAAACACATGAGATTCACATTCAAAAGGTATCAAAAGCCGATGGTGGTAAAGGCTCGGCTGTTTATGAGGAATCGTTCAATGGAACAGATGGTTTTTTTACTTTCGAAAAAGGCCTTTTATTAACTTTATGCTATGCTGATTGCGTTCCTCTCTACTTTTGTCATGAAAATACAGGAGCAATTGGTACTGCTCATGCAGGCTGGAAAGGGACTGTTAATGGCATTGCAAGGGAAATGGTAAAATTCTTTAAAAATGAAGGAATGGATTTAGAAGGACTTCATGTGGTGATAGGGCCTTCCATTTGCAATAACTGTTATATAGTCGATGATCATGTTATTACATTAATTGAAAATAGACTAGAAGATATTGATAATAAACCATATAATCAAATTGGTGAGAATCAATATAATCTTGACCTAAAACAATTAAATAAAGAAATCCTTATTCAATCTGGAGTCTTTGAAAAAAATATTAAAGTATCAACTTTATGCACCAGCTGTCAAAATGATCATTTTTTCTCACATAGAAGAGATAAAGGGAAAACTGGAAGAATGATGAGTTTTATTGGCTGGAAGGAGGATTTACAGGCTTAAATGAAAGTTGTAGAAAATTTAAAGGAAATTCAATTAAAAATTAAAGAAGCATGTGAAAAGTCTGGACGCAATATGGAAGATATAAAAATAATAGCCGTAACTAAATATGTTTCAACTAGCAGAGCAATAGAAGCACTTAATGCAGGGATTGTTCACTTAGGAGAAAATAGAGATGAAGGGCTATTAGAAAAATGGGAAAAGTTAAAGGACAAGCCAATATGGCATTTTATAGGTTCATTACAAACAAGAAAAGTGAAAAATATTATTGATAAAGTTGAATATATTCACTCTTTAGACAGATTATCACTTGCAGAAGAAATTAATAAGCGAACTGAGAAACAAGTAAAATGTTTAGTCCAGGTTAATGTTTCCGGTGAAGAAACGAAGCAAGGAATACAGCCTGATGAGGTAAATGAGTTTATTTCCCAGCTTATTGAATACCCAAATATCCGTGTTTGCGGATTAATGACGATGGCCCCATTTACTTCTGATGAAAAGATTTTACGTTCATGTTTTCGAAAGCTTAAAGATTTGCAAGCTGAGATCCAAAGCTTAAATCTAGATTATGCACCGTGCAACGAGCTTTCAATGGGGATGTCAAATGATTATCGTATTGCAATCGAAGAAGGTGCTACGATGGTGCGTATTGGGACAGCATTAGTAGGTGAAGAAGATTTAGGAATTGGAGGTTAAAAGATATGAGCATTAAATCAAAATTTAAAACATTTTTCTTCCTAGATGATGATTATGACTATCAGGAAGAGGAAGTGATCGAAGAAGAAACAGAGCAATTAAAACAGCAACCACAAAGTCATCAAAAACAACAAGCACAGAAGAATAATATTGTCAGTCTACAAAGTGTTCAAATGTCTTCGAAAGTAGTCTTAGTTGAGCCGAGAGTATATGCTGAGGCTCAAGATATTGCAGATCAATTAAAAAACAGACGGGCTGTAGTTGTTAATTTACAAAGAATTGATAGGGATCAAGCTAAAAGAATTGTTGACTTTTTAAGCGGTACTGTTTATGCGATTGGCGGAGATATCCAAAAAGTTGGAACAGATATTTTTCTCTGTACACCTGACAATATTGAGGTTTCAGGTAATATCTCCCAAATCATGCAAGAACAAGATTTTGAAAATTCGAGGTGGTAAAATTTAATGATTTTTTTATATGATGTTTTGACTTCCATTATTTCTATATATTCTTGGGCATTAATCATTTATATTCTAATGTCCTGGTTCCCAAATGCTCGGGAATCCGCAATTGGTCAGTTTTTAGCACGAATATGTGAGCCATATTTAGAACCTTTTAGGAAAATTATTCCTCCGATAGGTATGATCGATATTTCACCTATCGTTGCGATTTTTGTTCTTAAATTAGCGGCAGGTGGATTAAGACAATTATTTCTCTGGATTGCATAATTTGCGAACAGAAGAGGGCTTTTTTAGGCCCCTTTTTGTTTTAATCCATATATGTAATTAGCTAATTTTATGTAAATATTCGCTAAGCTTTTTTGAAGGGGAATATTAGGATGACTATTTATCAGCATTATCGTCCTGAAGAAAAGGAATTTATTGATCAGGTTCTTAATTGGAAGCATACAGTGGAAGCTGATTACGCTCCAAAGCTAACGGATTTTCTAGACCCGAGGGAACAGGAAATTGTTAATAACATCATTGGAAGTAATCATGAAGTGAAAGTGAATTTGTTTGGCGGTACTAGCTTTGCCGAAAGGAAGAGGGCACTAATTTTCCCTGAATATTTTCAGTGCGAAGAACAAGATTTTAATATATCTTTATATGAAGTGATCTACCCCAAAAAATTTATTACGATTGAGCATCCACAAGTGCTTGGCAGTTTAATGTCGACTGGATTAAAACGAGGAAAGTTTGGTGACATTCTTTTTCAGGATGAACGAATCCAATTTTTTGTCACTCAGGAAATTGAAGAGTACTTAAGTATTCAAATAGAATCAATTGGCAGAGCAACCGTGAGTTTAAAAAAACTGCCATTAATAAATGCAATTCAACTAACTGATTCTTGGGTGGAATTATCTGTCATTTCATCATCACTCCGGTTAGATACAGTCATTTCAGCTGTTTTCAATATTTCAAGGCAGAAATCTCAAAGCCTGATTCAACATGGTCTCGTAAAGGTCAATTGGACAAGCATTGAAAATTCAGCATTTGAATGCAGAGAAAGTGATATTATTTCAGTAAGAGGATTTGGACGAACAAAGCTCATTGGAATTGAAGGGAAAACGAAAAAAGATAAGTGGAAAATAACTGCAGGTAAACAAAAATAATAATTAATAATGCAGGAATTTGGTGCAAGTTGTCGAATTGTTGAGTGAAAGAAAACTTTTTTTATTTTATAATATACATAAATGATTGAACATTGATTTTGGGAGGTGGCCATGATGCCATTAACACCGTTAGATATTCATAACAAAGAATTCAGCAAAGGATTCCGCGGCTATGATGAAGACGAAGTAAATGAATTTCTTGACCAAGTGATAAAAGATTATGAAATTTTAATTCGTGAAAAAAAGGAATTAGAAGAAAAGTTAAATGACCAAAACGAACGAATTGGCCATTTTAACAATATTGAAGAAACACTAAATAAATCAATAGTTATAGCACAAGAAGCAGCTGAAGAAGTAAAAAGAAATGCTCAAAAAGAAGCGAAGTTAATTATAAAAGAAGCTGAGAAGAATGCTGATCGTATTGTTAATGAGTCATTATCAAAAGCTCGAAAAATTGCTCTTGAAATTGAAGAATTGAAAAAGCAATCGAAGGTGTTCAGAACACGGTTTAAAATGCTGATTGAGGCTCAATTAGATTTATTGAATAATGATGATTGGGATCATTTACTTGCGTATAAGCTTGATGCAACTGAGTTAAAATCTGCACAAGAAGAAGATTCATTAGCTTGACGAAAGCCGAATACATCGAATATAATTTTAAAAACAAAGTTAATTAAGAATAGTAACTGTGAGAGGGACAGTACATTTTTCTCGAAGCTTATTAATCAATGTGTTATTCAAGAAATATGCATTGTTAGCGATACGGGGATGGTGAAAGCCCGAATAAGCTGAAAACTTGGAAGATCACCCTCGAGTTCCTTATTGAACATCCATATTTGGATTATTAGATAAAGGCGAATCATTCACGTTATGAATGTTTTAAGCGGATAGAAATTCGATTTAAGTCTTTCTATCTACAAGGGTGGTACCGCGGGAAATATAACCTTCTCGTCCCTTTTTGGGATGAGGAGGTTTTTTTATTTTTTTGGCTGTGTTAAAGCACAATGTTGATAATTCTATTTTGTTGTTAATTGGAGCGGAAGGCGCGAGCTCCTCGAAAATGCTATCGCATTTTCTTCGTGCGGTGATTATTCTAGGAAGCTTATTCAATGTCCTGCGGGAAAAGCGAGTCGAAGGAAGAACCCGCAGGAGCGATAGCGACGAGGAGGCTTCCGGACCGCCCGCGATCGCTTAGTGCCTGCAGCGGAAATTAACATAGCCATTTTTTAAAAAAACCATTTATGTTTTATGTACTAGAAGAATGGCTATTATGAAGCTAGTGAAACAATCGGGAGGGATTTGAAATGGATTACAAAGATACCTTATTAATGCCACAAACAGAGTTTCCAATGCGAGGAAACTTACCTAAACGCGAGCCTGAAATTCAGGCAAAATGGGAAGAAATGAATATTTACGATAAAGTGCAGGAGCGCACAAAAGGCCGTCCGATGTTTGTATTACATGATGGACCTCCTTATGCAAATGGTGATATTCATATTGGCCATGCTTTAAATAAAATTTTAAAGGATATTATTGTTCGCCATAAATCGATGACTGGCTTCAACGCTCCATATGTACCTGGCTGGGATACACATGGTCTTCCCATTGAGCAGGCACTTACAAATAAGGGAGTAAATCGTAAAGAAATGACTGTTGCTGAGTTTCGTAAGCTTTGTGAGGAGTATGCCTACGAGCAAATTGATAGTCAGCGTTCACAATTTAAACGCCTTGGTGTAAGAGGAGACTGGGAAAATCCTTATATCACATTAAAGCCAGAGTATGAGGCCCAGCAAATTAAAGTTTTTGGAGAAATGGCTACAAAAGGATATATTTATAAAGGCTTAAAACCAGTTTATTGGTCTCCTTCATCTGAATCTGCATTAGCGGAAGCGGAGATCGAATATAAAGATAAGAAGTCACCTTCCATTTATGTAGGCTTTAAAGTAAAGGATGGCAAGGATGTACTTGAAAATGATACACAAATTATTATCTGGACAACTACTCCTTGGACAATTCCAGCAAACCTAGGAATTGCTGTCCACCCTGATCTATTCTATGTAGTAGTTGAAGAAAAAGGTCAAAAATATGTAGTTGTTGAGGATTTATTTGAAACTGTTTCTAAGGAAATTGGCTGGGAACATCCTCAAGTTTTGAAAAAAATAAAAGGGAACGAGCTTGAATATATTCAAGCAAAACACCCTCTTTATGACCGAGATTCTCTAGTTGTTCTTGGTGAACACGTTACAACTGATGCTGGTACTGGTTGTGTTCATACAGCGCCTGGGCATGGAGAAGACGATTTTTATGTAGGGCAAAAATATGGTTTAGAAGTATTATGCCCAGTCGATGATCGCGGACATATGACGAAAGAAGCAGAGGGCTTTGAAGGTCTATTCTATGATGCTGCCAATAAACCGATCACTGAAAAATTAGAAGAAGCCGGTGCGTTATTAAAGCTTACATTCATTACTCACTCATATCCGCATGATTGGAGAACGAAGAAGCCAGTTATTTACCGTGCAACTGCACAATGGTTTGCGTCTATTAAGGATTTCCGAAAAGAGCTTTTAGAAGCAGTTAATGAGACAAAATTTGTCCCTGCTTGGGGAGAAACAAGGCTCTATAATATGATTCGTGACCGCGGTGATTGGTGTATTTCCCGACAGCGTGCATGGGGTGTACCAATTCCAGTCTTTTATGCAGAAAATGGAGATCCAATTATTACAGAAGAAACAATTGATCATGTTTCTAACATGTTCCGTGAGCATGGATCTAATATTTGGTTTGAAAAGGAAGCAAAAGATTTACTTCCAGAAGGATTTACACATCCAGGTAGTCCAAACGGCAAGTTTACAAAGGAAACGGATATTATGGACGTGTGGTTTGATTCTGGGTCTTCCCATCAAGCTGTATTATTAGAACGTGATGATTTGCAAAGGCCTGCTGATATTTATTTAGAAGGATCTGATCAATATCGAGGATGGTTTAACTCCTCTATGTCTACAGCAGTGGCAGTCACAGGAAAAGCACCATATAAAGGTATCTTAAGCCACGGCTTTGTTTTAGATGGAGAAGGCAGAAAGATGAGTAAATCGATTGGGAATGTCGTTGTCCCTGCTAAAGTGATGGATCAGCTTGGTGCAGACATTTTAAGATTATGGGTTTCATCTGTAGATTATCAAGCGGATGTTCGCGTTTCTGATGCCATTTTAAAACAAGTAGCTGAGGTCTATCGTAAAATCCGAAATACTTTCCGATTCTTGCTTGGAAATCTTGCAGATTTTGATCCTGCAAAAGATATGGTTGCTTACGAGAGTTTACGTGAAGTTGACCAATTTATGCTTGTCAAATTAAATAAATTAATTAAGCAAGTTCGTCAAGCATACGAAAATTATGCATTCTCTGATATTTACCATGCAGTAAACAATTTCTGTACACTTGATTTAAGTGCCTTTTACTTGGATTTTGCAAAAGATATTCTATATATTGAAGGAAAAGATCACGCTGACCGCCGTGCAATTCAAACGGTTCTGTATGAATGTTTAATTTCATTGACAAAACTAGTTGCACCGATTCTTTCCCACACAGCAGATGAGGTTTGGAATTCAATCCCTTCTGTGACAGATGAAAGTGTTCAGCTTACAGACATGCCTAAATTTAAAGAACTTCCAAAATCAAAAGAGATTGAAGAGAAGTGGACTTCCTTCATGAAGCTTCGTGATGATGTATTAAAAGCATTAGAAGAAGCACGTAATGAAAAGGTTATTGGTAAATCATTAACTGCTAAAGTTACGATGTATGTGAATGAAAATGCTAAGAGCTTACTTGATTCAATTGAAGAAAATGTTCAACAGCTCTTTATTATTTCTGCATTTGAAGTCGCAGGCAAATATGAGGATGCACCTAAGGATGCACTCAAGTTTGAAAATACTGCCATCGTAATTTCAAAAGCTGAAGGAGAAACATGTGAGCGCTGCTGGGTTGTTACACCTGAAGTTGGTCAAGTAAATGAATTTGAAACTTTATGTCCACGTTGCGCTGAAGTTGTAAAAAGTCATTATAGTCACTTAGTTTAATTGACAAAGCCCCTGTATTTTTGCAGGGGTTTATTTTTTTGATTTTTAGTTCTACATTAAGAAAGTATAAATTGACAGCGCAGAAGATGATTCGACGCAGTTGCCAATTTAGGAATTAAGTACGACGGACAGGATGTCCTAGTCGGGCGAATGCCACAGGACAAGGAAAGCTTCGTCAGAGATACATCGCACGACCAAAAGAGAAGCTTTTGGGAGGACGTGGCATATATGAGCGCGATAAGTGCAACTACGCCTCTGTCTTCGCCTTTCCAAGGCTCACCAATCTGCGAGTTTTCTTTATTTCCATGTCCGTAAATTGTTGTTCCCATTGTAAAAACTTACTCAGATTTTAATTAAATTGTACGGAGATAATAGTTAGAAACAAATAAGAACGGAGGATCTTAAATGGATGCAAAAGCAGAAGCCCTTTATTCAGAACTCCGTAAAATTAGACAGGAACTTATTGAAAGACTAGAGTATAAAGATGCATCATCACTTATCAGACCAATTATTCAAGAAGAGCTTTCAGATATTGAAGACACATTAAATAAAATTGAAATGGGTCTTTATGGTAAATGTGAAATATCAGGGGAACTAATACCTGAAGAACTATTGGAAATGGTGCCTACAATAAAAACATTAGATGATTGCTTCAAAATAGATGGTTATTTTCGAAAGGCATTATTTGATTAAGTTAAGCTTATCATTAGATTTTTTAGTTTTCTTAATTGTAATTGCAACTGTTTTTCGTAAAACTGTGTTTTTTAAATAGAATGTGCTAAAATGCAAAGGTAATACAATGAAGAGTTTGGAGGTTACCTTTGTGTTTTTTTACATAATTGCCTTATTTATTATTGCTCTTGACCAATTTACTAAATGGCTAATCGTAAAGAATTTAGAATTAGGCGAAAGCATTGAAGTGATTGATAACTTCCTTTATATTACCTCCCATCGTAATAAGGGTGCAGCATGGGGAATATTAGAAGGTCGAATGTGGTTTTTTTATATCATCACCATTATTGTAGTTATTGGGATTATTTATTATATTCAAAAGGCAGCAAAGGGAAAGTGGCTTTTAGGTGTCTCTTTAGGCTTCATGCTTGGAGGAGCCATTGGTAATTTTATAGATCGGGTTTATCGTCAAGAAGTAGTGGATTTTATTGACACGTATCCTTTTGGCTATAATTTCCCTATCTTTAATATTGCTGACTCTGCTTTAGTAATCGGCGTGGGAATGCTGATGATACAAATGCTCCTGGAAGAGAGAGCATTGAAAAAGGAGAAATCTAATGGAGAAAATGGAACACATCATTCCTGAGGAACAAGTGGGTGAAAGAATAGATAAAGTCCTCTCAGCATTGAATGAGGAATGGTCTAGAACTCAAGTTCAGCAGTGGATTAAAGACGAGAATGTTCTCGTTAATGGACAAAAAATTAAAACTAATTATAAGTGTAGCATCAATGATCAAATCGTTATCAATATTCCTGAACCGGAAGAATTAGATGTAGTTCCGGAAGAAATGAATTTAGAAATTTATTATGAGGATCATGATGTTTTAGTCGTAAATAAACCAAAAGGGATGGTTGTTCATCCTGCACCAGGTCATTTAACTGGAACACTTGTTAATGGATTGATGGCACACTGTAAGGATTTATCTGGAATTAATGGTGTCATGAGACCTGGCATCGTTCATCGGATTGACAAGGATACTTCAGGATTATTAATGGTAGCAAAAAATGATCTTGCTCATGAAAGTCTTGTCAATCAATTAGTAGAAAAATCAGTAACAAGAAAATACAAAGCAATTGTACATGGTGTGATTCCACATGACTACGGAACGATTGATGCGCCAATCGCACGTGATCAAAAGGACAGACAGAGCATGGCAGTATCTGACAATGGGAAAAAAGCTGTAACTCATTTTCAAGTTCTCGAGCGTTTTAATGATTTTACCTATATTGAATGCCAACTAGAAACGGGTCGAACACATCAAATACGTGTACATATGAAATATATCGGTTACCCCCTAGTAGGAGATCCAAAATACGGTCCAAGAAAAACACTTGAATTAGGTGGACAAGCCTTACACGCAGGCGTATTAGGCTTTATACATCCAAGATCAGGAGACTATTTGGAATTCGAAGCACCATTGCCTGCATATTTTGAGCAACTACTCGAGCAGCTAAAAATTAACCATTGACATGCGGCTAAATATGCAATAAAATTGCTATAGTTAAATAAGTCCTTTAATAGCAGTCCCGTGAGGCTGGGAAGGAAGCGGATAATGGTCAAGTGTATTGAATTATACCTTGATTTATGGAACAGTCGTTTACCCTCTCGCCAAATCGGCGAGAGGGTTTTTATATTAGAATAATTTTTCTCAAGTAAATGAATTTAGTTTGTTTCAGCATTCAAATGAGGTGATTATCATTTCACAAAAAGCAGTCGTTTTGGACGAACAAGCAATAAGAAGAGCACTGACTAGAATCGCTCATGAAATAATTGAAAAGAATAAAGGAATTGAAGGCTGTATTCTTGTAGGCATTCGAACTAGAGGTATCTACCTCGCAAACCGTCTAGCTGAACGAATTGAGCAAATTGAAGGAACTAAAGTTTCAGTCGGGGAGATAGACATTACTCTCTATCGAGATGATCTGACAAAAAAAACAGAGAATCAAGAACCGCTTGTAAAAGGATCAGATTTACCGACAGATGTTAATGATCAAAAGGTTATCCTAATTGATGATGTTTTATACACAGGAAGAACGGTTAGAGCTGCTTTAGATGCACTTATTGATATTGGCAGACCTTCGTCAATTCAGCTTGCAGTTTTAGTCGATCGCGGACATCGAGAACTGCCAATTCGTGCTGACTTTGTTGGGAAAAATATCCCGACATCAAGTTCAGAAAAAATTGTAGTGGAACTAAAAGAAGTAGACAATGTCGATCAAGTAAGTATTCATAATAACTAAATAGCCCTTTTTTAAAAGCAGTCCCGTGAGGCTGACAAAGGGGGAAGCATGCAAAAGCAATTATTCTTTTGCATGACTTTTATACCCTCTTTGTGCCAATTGGCAAAAAGAGGGTATTTTTTTGGAAAACTGAAAAACGCAGAAGAATATAGAGAAGCTGGTGCTTATGAAGAATTTTTTTAGAACCAGTACCTGCAAAATCTAATAGGGAGAAGATAAATAATGAGCAAACCCATTTTAGATATTAAAGACGTACCAACACCAATACAATGGATAACATTAAGCTTACAGCATTTATTTGCAATGTTTGGTGCAACTGTTTTAGTTCCTTTCTTAGTAGATTTGGATCCTGCGATTGCATTAATTTCGAGCGGCTTTGGAACACTTGCTTTTTTAATCATTACACAATGGAAAGTCCCAGCCTATTTAGGCTCATCATTCGCTTATATCACCCCACTAATAGCGGCTAATAATGCTGGTGGGATTGGAGCAATGATGATTGGAAGCTTTATGGTTGGACTCGTTTATGGAGTTATAGCTCTAATTATTAAAAATGGCGGATATCGTTGGCTCATGAACCTCCTGCCACCGATCGTTGTAGGACCTGTTATTATGGTTATTGGATTAGCATTATCAGGAACAGCAGTAGGTATGGCGATGAATGACCCCGTAACAGGGAAATACAGTATGGTGCACTTCTCGGTTGCACTCATAACATTAGCAGTAACGATCATTTTCTCAATTTACTTCAAGGGAATGCTCAGCATGATCCCGATACTTGCTGGAATAATTATTGGTTATATTTATGCCGTAATCGTAGGAGTTGTAGATTTTACTGGGGTAATAGATGCTGATTGGATAGCAGTTCCGAATTTTGTCTTCCCATTTGTCGATTATGATTTAAAAATTACATTGGATATTATCCTCTTGATGGTTCCAGTTGCAATCGTGACGATATCTGAGCATATCGGCCATCAGCTTGTACTTGGAAAAGTAGTAAATAAAGATTATATTAAGGATCCTGGACTACATCGTTCGATTCTAGGAGATGGGATGGCTACAATTATCTCTGCAATCATGGGTGGCCCTCCAAAGACTACTTATGGTGAAAACATTGGAGTACTCGCTATTACAAAGATTTATAGTGTTTATGTATTAGCTGGAGCAGCAATTATCGCGATTATCTTTGGTTTTATAGGAAAAATATCAGCATTAATTAGTTCAATCCCAACACCAGTAATGGGTGGTGTATCTATCCTTTTATTCGGGATTATCGCATCATCAGGTTTAAGAATGCTTGTAGATAGCAAAGTGGATTTTGGTGACAAGCGCAATCTAGTTATCGCATCTGTTATCCTTGTTATTGGAATTGGCGGTGCACATATTGATATAGGTATGGTACAGATCCAAGGAATGGCATTAGCAGCAATTGCAGGGGTATTATTAAACCTACTATTACCTGGAAGAGAAAAAGAACAGAAAAATATGTTCGAAATTGAATTAGAAAAAGAATTTGATAACGCCTTTTAAGTAAGTCCAGAGAGATTTAAAAGGGTGTTGAAAGCCAAAGCTTAGCATATAAGAGTTCTTATATTTATTTGCTGAGCCTTGCTATGAAGTTTTTCAACACCCTAACAAAAGTTAGGGTGTTTTTCTATATTAAGGGGAGGGATTTAATTGAAACATTTACTTACCACAACTGACTTAAAAATTGAGGAAGTGAAAGAGATTCTAGTAGATGCACAGTATTTTTTAGATGGTGGTACATGGACACCGAAAGAAAATATATTTGTGGCCAATCTCTTCTTTGAAAACAGCACAAGAACGAAATGCAGTTTTGAAGTAGCAGAAAGAAGACTAGGTCTTGATATCATTCCTTTTGAGGTTAGTACATCGAGTGTTTCTAAAGGTGAATCCCTTTATGATACGGTTAAAACGCTTGAAGCGATTGGCGCAAATGCAGTTGTCATTCGCCATAGCAAAGATCGGTATTTTGACGAACTAAAAGGAATATCAAACGTTTCCATTATTAATGCAGGTGATGGCTGTGGGCATCATCCAACACAGTCATTACTTGATTTATTAACAATCAAGCAGGAGTTTGGCAGCTTTGAAGGTCTTAAGGTCGCGATAATTGGTGATATAAGACATAGCCGTGTAGCGAGATCCAATGCTGATGTTCTAGTGAGACTTGGTGCAAAGGTTGTTTTTTCCGGACCTGAGGAGTGGTTTGATAATGAACTTCTTGAAAATGGCGATTATGAGAACATCGATACAGCAATACAAACATCTGATGTGGTCATGCTCTTGAGGATACAGCATGAGCGCCATGAAGTTAAAGGTAAAAGGACAGTTGAAGAATATCACAAAGCATACGGATTGACAGAAGAAAGAGAACGACAAATGAAGCCTGGCAGCATCATCATGCATCCAGCGCCTGTCAACCGTAATGTGGAAATTGCAGATAGTTTAGTAGAATGCGAACGTTCGAGAATATTTAAGCAAATGCAAAATGGTGTGTATGTCCGAATGGCAGTATTAAAAAAAGCAATTGAACAATCTGAAGGGAGCGATAACAATGTCAACACTAATAAAAAATGGCCAGTTGCTAACTAATGAGGGTGAGTTAAAAAGAACCAATATTTTAATCGACTCAGGAAAAATTGTGGAAATTGGCGAGGGAATGGTTAGAGAAGCGGATGAAACAATTGATGCAACCAATTTGTTGATTGCTCCTGGATTTATTGATCTTCATGTTCATTTACGTGAGCCAGGCGGTGAAAAGAAGGAAACGATTGAATCAGGTACAAGAGCTGCAGCAAAAGGTGGATTTACAACTGTTGCAGCTATGCCGAACACAAGACCAGTTCCTGACTCAAAGGAGCAATTAGAGAAACTTAATAAACGAATTGAAGAAACCGCATCTGTCCGTGTACTTCCATATGCATCCATAACGATTCGTGAATTAGGTGAAGAACTGACTGATTTTCAAACTTTGAAGGAAGCAGGAGCATTTGCCTTCACAGATGATGGAGTTGGAGTTCAATCCGCTGCGATGATGCTAGCTGCTATGAAGAAAGCTGCGGAAATCAATATGCCAATTGTTGCGCATTGCGAAGAAAATACTCTTATCAACAAAGGATCAGTACATGAGGGAGAATTTTCAAAAAAGCATGGATTAAATGGAATTCCATCAGTTTGTGAATCAGTTCATATTGCAAGAGATGTTCTGCTCGCAGAAGCTGCAGATTGCAACTATCATGTTTGTCATATAAGCACGAAGGAATCTGTAAGAGTTGTTCGTGATGCGAAGAAAGCAGGAATTAAGGTTACTGCAGAAGTAACACCTCATCACCTCCTGCTTTGTGACGAGGATATTCCGAGTCTTGATGCAAATTATAAAATGAATCCTCCACTTAGAGGAGCAGCAGATCAAGAAGCACTCATTGAAGGCATACTAGATGGGACAATCGACTTTATCGCTACTGATCATGCACCACATACAACAGAGGAGAAATTAGAAGGCATGCAGCTTGCTCCATTCGGAATCGTAGGATTGGAAACAGCCTTCCCACTTCTCTATACTCACTTTGTTGAAAAAGGAATATTTACCTTAAAACAATTAATTGACTTTTTAACAGTAAAACCTGCTAAAGCATTTGGCCTTTCTTCAGGAAGAATTGAAGTAGGAGCATATGCGGATATCGTTTTACTTGACTTAAACCATTCTGAAAAGATTAATCCGGAACAATTTGCTTCAAAAGGGCGAAACACACCTTTTGCTGGCTGGGAATGCAAAGGCTGGCCAGTATTAACAATCGTAAATGGAAAAATCGTATGGAATAAGGAGAGTGTTACAGCATGAAAAAACAGCTTATTTTAGAAGACGGCACTGTGTTTATTGGAGAAGGATTTGGAAGTGATACACACACGATTGGTGAGATTGTCTTTAATACAGGTATGACTGGATACCAGGAGGTACTATCAGATCCTTCGTATTGCGGACAAGTCGTCACGCTAACTTATCCACTCGTTGGAAATTACGGAATAAATCGAGACGATTTTGAATCGATTACACCTGCTATACAAGGCTTTATCGTAAAGGAAGCTGCCAGCTTTCCATCCAATTGGAGAAATGAAAAGACACTTGATGAATACTTCAAAATCAAAAATATTCCTGGAATTGCAGGGATTGACACGAGAAAGCTTACTAGAATCATACGACAATACGGAACATTAAAAGGTGCGATTTGTAGTATAGACGATAATGTAGAGTCGGTTTTGGAGAAATTGCGGGCTACAAAGCTTCGCCAGGATCAAGTAAAGCAAGTTTCTACAAAAACGGCTTATCCTAGTCCGGGGCGTGGAAAAAGAGTGGTCTTAGTAGACTTTGGAATGAAGCATGGCATTTTAAGAGAGTTAAATAAAAGGGATTGTGATGTAATTGTTGTACCTTATAATACATCAGCAATTGAAATATTAAACTTAAGCCCAGATGGGGTCATGTTATCAAATGGACCTGGGGACCCGAAAGATGTACCAGAAGCAATTGACATGATTAAAGAGCTATTAGGTAAGATTCCGCTCTTTGGAATATGTCTAGGCCACCAGCTATTCGCTCTAGCATGCGGTGCTAATACAGAAAAAATGAAATTTGGTCACAGGGGCTCTAATCACCCTGTAAAAGACTTAAAAACGGGGAAAGTTGCACTGACTTCACAAAATCATGGATATACGGTAGAGGATAGCTCTATTGATAATACTAGACTAGAAGTAACTCATATAGCATTAAATGACGGTACAGTCGAAGGATTAAAGCATAAAGATTTTCCTGCATTTACTGTCCAATATCATCCAGAAGCTTCCCCTGGACCAGAAGATGCGAATGGTCTATTCGAACAATTCTTGCAAATGATTGAATCTGAAGAACAGGAAGGTGCTTGCTAATGCCAAAACGCACAGATATAAAAAGTATTTTAGTCATCGGATCAGGTCCAATCGTTATTGGTCAGGCAGCAGAGTTTGATTATGCAGGTACTCAAGCATGTATTGCCTTAAAGGAAGAAGGTTATCGCGTCATTTTGATCAACTCAAACCCTGCAACGATTATGACGGATACAGAGATTGCTGATGCGGTGTATATCGAACCGCTAACCTTGGAATTTGTAAGCCGGATTATTAGAAAAGAGCGTCCAGATGCCCTTGTACCGACCCTTGGAGGTCAGACCGGATTAAACCTTGCTGTCGAGTTAGCTAAATCAGGCGTCCTTGAAGAATGCGGGGTAGAAATTTTAGGTACAAAGCTTTCAGCAATTGAGAAAGCAGAGGACCGCGATCTATTCAGAAGCTTAATGAATGAATTAGGTGAGCCTGTTCCAGAAAGTGACATTATTCATTCATTAGAGGAAGCATATGATTTCGTAAATAAAATTGGCTATCCCGTTATTGTTCGCCCAGCATTCACACTTGGTGGAACGGGCGGAGGAATATGTAATGATGAGGAAGAGCTAATCGAAATTGTAACAAGTGGATTAAAACACAGTCCTGTTACACAATGTTTATTAGAAAAAAGCATTGCCGGATATAAAGAAATTGAATACGAAGTGATGAGAGATTCGAACGATAACGCCATCGTTGTATGTAACATGGAAAATATTGATCCAGTCGGTATCCATACTGGCGACTCAATTGTCGTTGCACCGAGTCAAACACTTAGTGACCGTGAGTACCAGCTTTTAAGAAATACATCTTTAAAAATCATTCGTGCGTTGGAAATCGAAGGCGGATGTAATGTTCAGCTAGCTCTCGACCCATACAGCTTTAACTACTATATTATTGAAGTAAATCCAAGGGTAAGTCGTTCATCAGCATTAGCTTCGAAAGCGACAGGGTATCCTATTGCAAAATTAGCAGCAAAAATTGCTGTGGGATTAACTTTAGATGAAATGATGAACCCCGTTACCGGGAAAACATATGCATGTTTCGAGCCTGCATTAGATTATATCGTGACAAAAATCCCACGTTGGCCCTTTGATAAATTTGAATCAGCAAACCGTTCCTTAGGCACGCAAATGAAAGCGACTGGTGAAGTCATGGCTATCGGCCGGACACTTGAAGAATCTTTATTAAAAGCAGTCCGTTCTCTTGAAGCAAATGTATTTCATCTTGGTGTAAATAGTGCTAATGAAGCTGACGATGATTTGCTAGAGAAGAGAATCCGAAAAGCTGGAGATGAACGCTTATTCTTTATCGGTGAAGCTCTTAGAAGAGGGGTAAGTATTGAAACCCTTCATGAGTGGAGTCAAATCGACTTATTTTTCCTTCATAAGATGGAAAAGATCGTAGCATTTGAAAAAGAACTATCAAAGTATCCTTACAACATAGAAATTGCTAAGAAAGCTAAGGAAATGGGCTTTGCGGATATTGTGATCGCTCAGTTTTGGGGAGTTTCGGAAAAAGAAGTATACAACTGGAGAACTGAGAATGGAATAATTCCAGTTTATAAAATGGTTGATACATGTGCAGCCGAATTTGAATCAGAAACACCTTATTACTATGGCACGTATGAAGAGGAAAATGAATCGGTTGTGACAGATCGTAAAAGTGTTGTTGTACTTGGTTCAGGCCCAATTCGAATTGGCCAAGGTGTAGAATTTGACTATGCGACAGTACACTCGGTATGGGCAATTAAGGAAGCTGGCTATGAAGCGATTATCATTAATAATAACCCTGAGACTGTTTCTACAGATTTTAGCATCTCTGACAAGCTATACTTTGAGCCGCTGACAATTGAGGACGTCATGCATATTATTGATCTCGAAAAACCAGAAGGTGTAGTTGTCCAATTTGGAGGACAAACTGCGATTAATCTTGCAGCAAGTCTAGTTGAAAGAGGAGTAAAAATACTTGGTACTTCACTTGAAAACCTTGATCGTGCAGAGAATAGAGACAAATTTGAACATGCATTGGCAAAATTAAATATTCCTCAGCCAAAAGGAAAGACGGCACTATCTGTAGAAGAGGCAGTTGCCATTGCTAGCGAAATTGGCTATCCAGTACTTGTTCGCCCATCATATGTTCTTGGCGGCCGTGCAATGGAAATTGTTTATAAAGAGGAAGAACTATTGCATTATATGAAAAATGCCGTAAAAATTAACCCTGAGCATCCAGTATTGATTGATCGCTATTTGACAGGAAAAGAAATTGAAGTAGATGCGATCTCTGATGGCGAAGGAATATTAATTCCTGGAATAATGGAGCATATTGAACGTGCAGGCGTCCATTCTGGTGACTCAATTGCCGTATATCCTCCTCAAAGCATTTCAGACGAAGTAAAATCAAAAATAATAGAATATACTGAGAAGCTTGCAAAGGGATTAGGAATCATCGGATTATTAAATATCCAATATGTAGTCGCTAATGAAGAGGTATTTGTGATAGAGGTTAACCCAAGATCCAGCCGTACAGTACCATTCTTAAGTAAAATTACGAATGTGCCAATGGCTAAAATTGCAACAAAGGTTATACTTGGACAAACACTCGCACAGCAAGGCTACAAAACTGGCCTTGTAGCTGAAAAATGTGGGGTTTATGTTAAAGTTCCAGTTTTCTCTTTTGCCAAATTAAGAAGAGTGGATATTACCTTAGGACCTGAAATGAAATCCACTGGAGAAGTAATGGGGAAAGATAGCACATTAGAAAAAGCATTATACAAAGGTTTGGTCGCTTCTGGTATGAAAATTCATAAATTTGGTTCAGTCCTTATGACTGTATCTGATAAGGATAAAGAAGAGGCTTTATCACTTGCGAAACGCTTCGTATCAATTGGCTATCGGTTAATGGCCACAAACGGAACTGCGAAATATCTACAATCAGCGGGAATACCTGTAAAAACTGTCGATAAAATTGGTTCTGAAGGTCCAAATCTCCTTGATGTAATCAAAAACGGAGAAGCACAAATTATCATTAACACTTTAACAAAAGGAAAACAGCCTGAAAGAGATGGATTCCGCATTCGTCGGGAAGCTGTAGAAAATGGTGTTCCATGCTTAACTTCTCTCGATACAGCTGATGCTATTCTACAGGTAATTGAGTCCATGAATTTCTCTGCAGATGCAATGGAGAAATCTGCGGATATCAAGGAGGAAGTCTTGGCATGATCAAAAAGGAATTATGTAAAGTCGTTTCACAAAAAGAAATAGCGGAACATATTTTCGAGCTCACCTTACAAGGTGAGCTTGTCTACGAAATGGATGAGCCGGGGCAATTTGTTCATTTAAAAGTATCTGATCATCTTGACCCACTATTAAGGAGACCAATAAGTATTTCTAACATAAATAAAAATCAACAACAATTTACAATGATTTACCGTGCCGAAGGAAAAGGAACTGTTTTGTTATCAAAGAAAAAATCCGGGGAATTTATTGATGTTTTAGGACCATTAGGCCATGGATTTCCAATTAACGAGGTACAGCCAGGTGAAACAGCTCTTTTAGTTGGCGGAGGTATCGGTGTTCCACCTTTATATGAATTATCTAAGCAGCTTGTAAATAAAGGTGTAAAGGTTATCCATGTACTTGGCTTTCAATCCTCTAATGTAGTTTTCTATCATGAAAAATTCACACAACTTGGTGAAACATATATTGCAACAGTTGATGGCAGTTATGGAGCAAATGGATTTGTTACAGATGTAATTGAAAGTGAAAAAATTGATTTTAACATTCTCTATTCCTGTGGTCCAACACCAATGCTTAAAGCACTTGAACAAGCTTATAAACAAAAGAAGGTGTATCTCTCTTTGGAAGAACGTATGGGCTGCGGCATTGGTGCTTGCTTCGCATGTGTTTGCCATACTGGGGATGATCCAACTGGTTATACGTATAAAAAGGTATGCAGTGACGGTCCTGTTTTTAAAGCGGGGGAGGTTGTCCTATGAAATCATTACAAGTTAGCTTACCAGGATTGGAATTAAAAAATCCGATTATGCCAGCATCAGGATGTTTCGGGTTTGGCCGTGAATTTAGCGAGCTCTTTGATCTTAGCTTGTTAGGTGCCATTATGATTAAAGCAACGACTTTTGAACCTCGATTTGGAAATCAAACGCCACGAGTAGCAGAAACATCTGCAGGAATGCTGAATGCAATTGGGCTTCAAAATCCTGGGTTAGAAAAAGTAATAAACGAAGAGCTTCGTTGGCTGGAACAATTTGATGTGCCAATTATTGCAAATGTTGCAGGATCGCTGGAAGAAGACTATATTGCAGTAGCAAAAGAAATTTCTAAAGCCCCTAATGTACATGCACTTGAATTAAATATTTCCTGTCCAAATGTAAAAACAGGGGGAATTGCTTTCGGTACAATTCCTGAAGTAGCAAAAAACTTAACGAAAAAAGTAAAGGAAGTATCTGAAGTTCCTGTTTATGTAAAGCTTTCACCTAATGTTACGAATATAGTTGAAATGGCAAAAGCAGTTGAAGACGGCGGTGCTGATGGTTTAACAATGATCAATACACTTATTGGCATGAGAATCGATATCAAAACTGGCAACCCTATTTTGGCTAACAAGACGGGCGGACTTTCAGGACCAGCCATTAAACCTGTTGCGATTCGAATGATTCATGAAGTAAGTCAGCACGTTCATTTGCCGATTATTGGTATGGGTGGTGTTCAAACTGCAGAGGATGTCATTGAATATTATTATGCTGGCGCCAGTGCGGTCGCTGTAGGGACTGCTAACTTTGTAGATCCGTTTGTATGCCCAACGATCATTGAAGAATTACCAGAGCTAATAAGAAGCCTTGGCTTTGAGCATATATCTGAATGTACGGGAAGGAGCTGGAAATAACGTTGAAAAATTCACTCATAATCGCGCTTGATTTTGCAAATAAGAATGAAGTCTCGAATTTCCTAAAAGCTTTTGAAAACGAAAAGCTTTTTCTAAAAGTAGGTATGGAGCTTTTTTACCAGGAAGGACCTAGTATTATCCATGATTTAAAAGAACAAGGACATAAGATTTTTCTTGATCTAAAGCTTCATGATATTCCAAACACTGTAAAAAGTGCAATGAAAGGCCTTGCCCGGCTTAATTGTGACCTTGTAAATGTTCATGCTGCTGGCGGATTTGAAATGATGGAATCAGCATTAGAAGGGTTAGAAGCGGGTACCCTAGCTGGCAATAAGAGACCAGCTTGTATAGCTGTTACACAATTAACAAGTACTTCAGAAGAGCAAATGAAAAATGAACAGCTCATTCAAGTTCCATTAGAAGAATCAGTTCTTCACTATGCAGCATTGGCTAGTAAAGCAAAATTGGACGGTGTTGTATGTTCTACCTTTGAAGCTAGATCTATTCATCAATCACTTGGTTCTTCCTTTCTTACCGTAGCTCCTGGAATCCGTTTGGAAACGGATAATGCTCAGGATCAAAAGCGTGTAGCAACTCCTGAATATGCCAAATCTGAAGGTGTTTCAGCCATTGTTGTGGGACGTTCAATCACACAATCTGATCAACCGCTTGAAAAATATTTATTGTTTAAACATTGTTGGGAGGGTGTTCTTTCATGAATCGCAAAATAGTAGAAAGTTTATTAGATATTAAAGCAGTCGCATTAAAGCCAAACGATCCTTTTACTTGGTCATCAGGTCTGCTTGCTCCAATTTATTGTGATAATCGACTTACATTATCATACCCTTCCGTTCGTAAAGAAATCGCAAACGGGCTAAAAGAAACGATTTTAGCGAAATTCCCCGGTGCAGAACTTATTGCTGGTACAGCTACAGCAGGTATCCCTCATGCTGCATGGGTAAGTGACTTAATTGATCTTCCAATGTGCTATGTTCGTTCAAAGCCGAAAGGCCATGGCCAAGGAAATCAAATTGAAGGTAAAGCAGAGCAAGGACAAAAGGTTGTTGTCGTAGAGGATTTAATTTCAACAGGCGGGAGCGTTATTACTGCAGTTGAAGCCTTAAGGCAAGTGGGATGTGAGGTATTAGGAGTTGTAGCTATTTTTTCCTATCAGCTTGAAAAAGGGAAGGAATTACTGGAGAACGCTAATATTACAGCCTATACATTGACTGATTTTGAAACTTTATCAGAAATAGCAAAAGAAAAAGGATATATTCAAGAAGAAGACATGAAAAAGCTTGCTGAATGGAGAAAAGATCCGATAGAGTGGGGAAAAGTCGCTGATAAATTGTAATTATGAACGATATTAGTGGAAAAATGCACAAATATTATCATTAGCAGAATTACACTAATTGGAAAATAAACGTGTAAAAAGAAAGGCAAGCTGATCGCTTGCCTTTTCTTTATGAATTTTTCAATGCTAGAACGATTTCTTCATCAGGTGTCACATAAACTGTTTGCTGATTATCATAAATAACGTAGCCTGGCTTTGCACCGCTAGGTTTCTTCACATGCCTGATTTGCGTAAAGTCGACAGGTACAGAGCTTGAATTACGAGCTTTGCTGAAATAAGCAGCAAGAGACGCAGCTTCTAAAATCGTTTCTTCAGATGGATTCTTGCTGCGAATGACGACATGGGATCCTGGAATATCCTTTGTATGTAGCCATATTTCATCTTTGCCAGCAAGCTTATTCGTTAAGTAATCATTTTGTTTATTATTTTTACCGACAAAAATTTCGACCCCTTCTGAAGAAGTAAAATGATCAAGAGAAGGCTTCGTGTTTTGAGTCTTTTTATTTTTGCGCTTTTGTTTTTCTCTAAGATATCCACCTTCGATTAGTTCCTCGCGAATTTCTTCAATATCTTTTGGTGAAGCCGTTTCAACCTGTTGAAGCAAGGTTTCGAAATAGGAAAGTTCTTCCTTAGCTAATTCTATTTGTTCTTTCACAATATTAATTGCGTTTTTAGCTTTTTGATATTTTATGAAATATTTTTGAGCATTCTCAGATGGTGTTTTTTGTGGCTCCAATGAGATGGTAATTGTCGCCCCATTTTCATCATAATAATTGATAACTTCTATTTCTTTCATCCCTTTTTGAATAGCATAGATGTTTGCAGTAATAAGCTCTCCATAAAGCTGATGGATGTCTGCATTCTCAGCTTCCTTCAAAGTGGTATAGAGTTTGTTAATTTTCTTTTCATTTTTCTCTTTTTCATTAATAATAAATCGTTCGAGATCATTTGCTTGCTGCTTAACACGATCCCGTTCAGCTTTACCAAAATAAAAACGGTCCAGCAAATCACTAAGGGATTGGAATTCCCTAGACTCCCCTTGCAAATGCTCTAATGGGAAAAGATAAAAACTTTCTTTCACACCATTCGTAGTAATAGCCGGCCTAATTTGATGATCCACTTCTTGGATTAAAGATAAGAAGGTTTTAGGAATAGTGGACCGATTAGCCAAACCTGCATGAAAAAGCACTTCTTTTGCAAAAAGTGGTGATATTCCCGCAAATGCAGTGACTAGCTGTTTATCAATCTTTCCACTATTAAAATCAATTCGTCTTAATACTTCTGATTCATTTGCTTCAAACGGATTAAATTTGTCCTGCTTAGGTGGCAAAATATATTCCTGTCCAGGTAAAAGGGCTCGGTGGCTATTAACTGCGAATGAAACATGTTTAATACTATCAAGAATCATATTTCTCGATTTATCCACTAAAGTAATATTGCTGTGGCGGCCCATAATTTCTACAATTAATTGTTTGTACGAAGTATCGCCAATTTCATTTCTTCCTTTTACCTCGAAAATAATAATTCTGTCTAAATCAACTTGATGAATGTCTTCAAGGAAAAATCCTTCCAAATGTTTTCTTAATAACATGCAAAACATTGGCGGTTCTGAAGGGTTATCGTGAGATTCGTTGGTTAGCTGCACTCTTGCATAGCTAGGGTGTGCCGAAAGTAGAAGTTTATGATTCTTTCCGTTTGCTCTTACAATTAATATGATCTCGTTTTTAAAAGGCTGATGGATTTTATTAATTCTCCCACCTTTTAATTCTTGGGCAAGCTCTTTTGTCATTGCCCTTGAAAATAAACCATCGAATGACATAAGGGAAACATCCTTTTCTGTTTGCTTTTCTATTATTCAGCTACGAGTGCCATCGGCTCTCTGGTCTAAGATAATCGTTCAAGAAGGTAAATAGCTACCTTCCAGCCCGCTTGTCTCATGCTTGCGGCCCACAGGATGTGCTGACTTCGACGTTTGCCACAGGACGTGGCGATTTTTAGTCGAAGTACCTCTGTCAAGCCGATTCCACTTTTCTTATAATAATAGCATTTTTTTGGACAAGGATGAATAAGCTTTCTTTAGATAAATAGTGATGCAGTTAGTTAGAAGCCGCAGCTGGACACTAAGGAGGAAGTGTGATGTTTGGATGAAATTTCATGAAATGAATGAAACAGAGGTTGAGCAGGTCCTTCATACAGATTCAAAGGCCGGTTTAACAACAGATGAGGTAAACAAACGAAGAAAACAATATGGCTATAATGAACTCGAAGAGGGTGAGAAGCAATCCGCCTTGCTTTTGTTTTTTAGTCAATTTAAGGATTTCATGGTCCTTGTATTATTAGCTGCAACTCTCATTTCAGGTTTACTAGGAGAATATATCGATGCTATTGCCATAATAGCAATCGTCATTATTAATGGATTATTAGGATTTTTTCAAGAGAGGAAGGCGGAGAAATCCTTAGCGGCATTAAAGGAATTATCATCACCTCAAGTTCATGTATTAAGGGATAGGGAATGGATTAAAATCCCTTCTAAAGAAGTGGTTGTTGGGGATATAATAAAGTTTACTAGTGGGGACAGGATAGGAGCAGATGTAAGAATAATAGAATCAAATAGTCTAGAAGTTGAAGAATCTGCTCTTACAGGTGAATCATTGCCGGTTTCAAAAACAACTGATTTGCTAAGGTCAGCTAATACTGGGATTGGCGATATGGAAAATATGGCTTTTATGGGTACATTGGTCACAAGAGGAAGCGGGGTAGGGGTTGTTGTCGCTATAGGTATGAAGACAGCGATGGGACAAATTGCTGATTTACTGCAAAAAGCGGAAACAATGACAACTCCGTTACAGAGAAGGCTTGAACAGCTTGGAAAAATCCTTATTACAGTTGCATTACTTTTAACTGTATTAGTAGTAGCCGTTGGTGTATTGCAAGGGCATGATCTTTATACGATGTTTCTTGCTGGAGTTTCTTTAGCTGTTGCAGCTATACCTGAAGGATTGCCTGCGATCGTTACAGTAGCATTATCACTCGGAGTGCAAAGAATGATCAAGCAGAGGGCGATTGTAAGGAAGCTGCCAGCTGTTGAAACACTAGGTTGTGCTTCCGTCATTTGCTCTGATAAAACTGGAACAATGACGCAAAATAAAATGACAGTTACACATCTCTGGAGTGGTGGTAAAGAGTGGCGTGTTGATGGAGTGGGCTATGAACCCCGTGGGAGTTTTTTTCGAAATGAGCATCAAGTTGAATTAAAAAATGAAAAGCCTCTTCAGCAATTATTGATGTTTGGAATGCTCTGCAATCATTCAGAGATCAAACAGAAAGATAATGAATATTTCATTGATGGAGATCCTACCGAAGGTGCATTACTAGTTGCTGCGATGAAAGCAGGATACAACCGTAGTACTCTATTAAACCAGTATCAAATTATTAAGGAATTCCCTTTTGATTCTATTAGAAAAATGATGAGTATCGTAGTAAAAGACAAGCATGGGAAACAATTTGTCGTTACAAAAGGGGCACCTGATGTATTGGCTGAAGTTTGCGGTAGCATACTTTGGGACGAGAAGCGTCAGTATATGTCTCGTGAAATTACTAGTAAAATTCAATCAGCAATTGAAGGATTAGCCTCTCAGGCTTTAAGGACAATTGCCATTGGATTTAAAGAAATACCTGCAAACATAGTCATTTTACATGAAAAAGAAGCTGAAAAGGACCTTACCTTTATTGGTCTACAAGGGATGATTGACCCTCCTCGTCCTGAAGTGAAGGACGCCGTGAAGGAGTGTAAGGAAGCAGGAATAAAAACAATTATGATTACTGGTGATCATGTTATTACTGCAAAAGCGATTGCAAAGCAGTTGGGGATATTAACGAATACTTCAAAAGTATTGGATGGCAAGGCACTTTCTGAAATGACAATTGATGAGCTTGAAAATGTGGTGGATGATGTGTCGGTATTTGCTCGAGTATCTCCAGAACACAAATTAAAAATTGTCAAAGCTTTGCAAAACAATGGTCATATTGTTGCGATGACTGGGGATGGTGTAAATGATGCACCAGCCATTAAAGCAGCAGATATTGGTGTCGCGATGGGGATTACGGGGACAGATGTAGCGAAGGAAGCATCGGCACTTGTTCTTCTTGACGATAATTTTGCAACCATTAAAGCAGCGATTAAAGAAGGAAGAAATATTTATGAGAATATTAGGAAATTTATTAGATATTTGCTCGCTTCCAATGTGGGTGAAATACTTGTGATGTTATTTGCCATGCTGCTTGGTTATCCACTTCCATTAATCCCAATTCAAATTCTATGGGTGAATTTAGTGACCGATGGATTGCCTGCTATGGCATTAGGGCTAGATCAGCCTGAAGATGATGTAATGAAACGTAAACCAAGAAATCCAAGAGAAGGCGTTTTTGCAAGGGGGCTTGGATGGAAGGTAGTGTCACGTGGTTTTTTAATCGGTATTGTTACTTTAATCGCATTCATTATTGTCTATAAAGCAAATCCAGATAAACTTGAGTATGCACAAACGATTGCTTTTTCAACTTTAGTTCTGGCACAGCTTATTCATGTATTTGACTGCCGAAGTGAGAAATCCGTTTTTGCCAGAAATCCATTTGGGAATAAGTATTTAGTTTGGGCTGTTATTTCATCACTGCTGTTATTATTCATTGTTATTTATTATCCGCCTCTTCAACCGATCTTCCATACAGTACCAGTAGAATTAAAAGACTGGTTTATGATTTCTGGACTAGCAGCAGTGCCAACTTTTTTACTAGCTGGATCATTTTTGGCAAGAAAAAGAAAGTAAAGTATGTTATAATCCAAAAGGTAATAGAGAGGATCTCTATTACCTTTTCTAATGCTTTTCAATATTAAAGCTTAGTGATTAATTTTTTTAATACATTTCCCACCAATTATGATAAAATACGAACTAATTGCTTTTAGTTAATATTAATTAGTTTAGTCAACCTTTATAGGCAGGACGTGTTTAAAATGGTTGTTAGTATGACCGGCTTTGGTAGAAGCAATAAGAATGAAGGTTCTTTTTCTGCATTAGTTGAAATAAAAACGGTAAACCATCGTTTTGCTGAATACCAAATTAGAATGCCTAGACAGTTTCTTTATTTAGAGGATAAGATAAAGAAACAGCTAAATGCATATATTCAAAGAGGCAGAACGGAAGTCTTTATTACGATTGAAGGACAGGGAATATTAAGCCGAAATGTGCATATCGATTGGGCACTATTAGATGAGTATTATCAATACATAAGGAAAATAAAGGACAGATATGCCATTGATAAGGAAATAACCATCCAGGATTTAACGAGGGAAGAGCTCATTAATATAGAAGAAAAGGAAGCTAATAGTGAAACTCTGGAAAAAATTGTGCTCTCAGCAGTTGGTGAGGCTTGTATCCAATTGCGCCAAATGCGGACAATGGAGGGTGCAGTACTTGAAAAAGATTTAAGCCATCAATTAAATCAGTTAAAAGAACACGTAATCCTTTTAAAGGATTATGCCCCAAATGTTGTACAGCAATATCAGGAAAAATTGGCAAAACGGATGAACGATTTAGTGAGTGGCCAATTTGATGAAGGAAGAATCCTTACCGAAGTTGCTATCTTTGCGGATAAGGTAGATATTAACGAAGAATTGACACGCCTTAATAGTCATATAAAACAATTTACACAAACCTTATTAGCGAGCGAGCCGATAGGAAGGAAACTTGACTTTATTCTTCAGGAAATGAACAGGGAGACCAATACAATAGGATCAAAAGCAAATGATTATAAGATTGCTTCTGAAGTAGTAGAAATGAAGAGCCTATTGGAAAAAATGAAAGAACAAGTTCAGAATGTTGAATAGGTTTTGTTTAGAATTAGGCTCATGGGGTCAAAATATATAACTGATGCTTGGAGGAAGCAAATGGCGATCAAATTAATTAATATTGGCTTTGGTAATATAGTATCGGCAAATCGAATTATTTCTATTGTTAGCCCCGAATCAGCACCAATTAAAAGAATTATTCAAGATGCTCGTGATCGCGGATCTTTAATTGACGCAACATTTGGAAGGCGAACGAGAGCTGTTATTGTGATGGATAGTGATCATGTTATCCTTTCTGCCGTACAGCCAGAAACAGTTGCCCACCGCTTAAACGACCGGGATGATACTATTGATGAAGGGTAGGATTGTTTGATGAAGGAAAAAGGTTTATTAATTGTTTTATCCGGACCTTCTGGTGTTGGGAAGGGAACAGTAAGAAAGGAAATTTTTTCACAGCCGGATACTTCTTTTGAGTATTCGATATCGATGACAACAAGAGCACCACGAGAAGGCGAAGTAAATGGTGTAGACTATTTTTTCAAATCTCGTGAAGAATTCGAAGCTTTAATCGAGCAAGAAAAGCTACTTGAGTATGCAGAATTTGTTGGAAATTATTATGGTACACCAGTAGACTATGTGAAAGAAACACTCGAAAAAGGAAAAGATGTTTTCCTTGAAATTGAAGTCCAGGGTGCTAGGCAAGTCAGGAAGAAGTTCCCTGACGGCTTATTTATTTTTCTTGTTCCACCGAGTTTGTCTGAATTAAAAAACAGAATTATAACTAGAGGCACTGAAACAGAAGATGTGATAAATAATCGTATGTCAGTAGCAAAAGAAGAAATTGAAATGATGAACTTATACGATTATGTTGTGGAAAATGATCAAATTGATTTGGCGTGTGAAAGAATTAAAGCCATAGTTGTTGCTGAACATTGCCGCAGAGAACGAGTAGAACCAAGATATATTAAAATGCTGGAGGTAGAATAAAAGATGCTTTATCCTTCTATTGATTCATTAATGACAAAAATTGATTCCAAATACTCTCTTGTATCCGTTGCTGCAAAACGTGCACGCAAGCTACAAGTTAATGCTAAGCCACAGCTTGAAAAGTATGTTTCCCATAAAAATGTTGGTAAAGCTTTAGAGGAGATTCATGCTGACCAGCTTCATTACCGTCTTGCAACTAAGCAAAAGGATGAAGCATACGAATAACCTGCAAAAATAACAACCTTCATATCGGGTTGTTATTTTTCTTTTATTTAGGTTGTGTTAATGCTCAGTGTTGATAATGCTATTTTGTTGTTGATTGCAGCGGAAATCAACAAGGAAGTTTTACAACTAAATTTTTCTTTAATGATGAAAAAAAATGGTTCTTCTTGCATAATAAAGATAGAATTTGTAGGTAGATGGAGGTACAGAAATGCTTCACGGAAAAAAAATTCTATTATGTGTGACTGGAGGCATTGCTGTTTATAAAGCAGCTGCTTTAACTAGTAAGCTTACTCAGGCTGGTGCGGATGTAAAAGTTATATTAAGTGAATCTGCTGAGAAGTTTGTTGCACCGTTAACATTTCAGGCATTATCTAGAAATGATGTCTTTACAGATACATTTGATGAAAAAGATTCAAAGGTGATTGCTCATATTGATCTCGCAGATTGGGCTGATTTAATTTTAGTGGCTCCGGCTACTGCGAATGTGATCGGAAAGCTGGCAAACGGCATTGCTGATAATATGATCACAACTACATTATTAGCGGCCGCTGCACCTGTGTGGATAGCACCCGCAATGAACGTTCATATGTACAGTCATCCTGCTGTTCAGAAAAATATTTCGACTTTGTATAGCTTCGGTTACCAGTTTATTGAACCAGGTGAGGGCTATCTTGCATGCGGCTATGTTGGAAAAGGTAGATTAGAAGAGCCAGAGAAAATCACGGAAAATATAATAAATTTTTTTCAAACTAGTGAGATAAATTTATCTGGCAAAAAAATAGTCATTACAGCTGGCCCTACAAGAGAAAAAATAGACCCTGTAAGATATATAACAAATCATTCCACAGGAAAAATGGGTTATGCCATTGCTGAGGAAGCAGTCCGAACTGGAGCTGAGGTTGTGCTAATTTCAGGTCCTGTATCATTACAAGCACCAAAAGGTGTAAGGCTAATTAATGTGGAAAGTGCAGAAGAGATGTTTTATGAGGTAATAGAGGAATATTCGAACGCTCATGTCGTGATAAAAACAGCTGCTGTCGCTGATTACCGTCCAAAAATAATCCATGAACATAAAGTGAAGAAACAGCCTGGAGAACAGGCATTAGAACTTGAGAGGACTAAGGATATTCTTTATGAACTTGGAAAAGAGAAGAAAAATCAAATTCTAATTGGCTTTGCAGCTGAAACAGAAAATGTTGCCGAGTATGCACAAACAAAATTAATGAAAAAAAATGCCGATATGATCGTGGCGAATAATGTGAAATCTGAAGGAGCAGGTTTTGGAACAGATACAAATATAGTTACGTTTTATAAACGTGATGGTGTATCAATTGAGCTTCCTTTAATGTCGAAGAAGGAAGTAGCAGTAAAAATACTTGAAGAGGCATCTAATTTATTAAGGAATGAGTTCCAATGAACATTGCAAGTATTGTTGTCGATGTTCCAGCGAGACAAATTGACAAACCTTTTGATTACCTAATACCAGATCATTTAATTGGGATGATCCAACCTGGTATGAGAGTGATCGTGCCTTTTGGTCCAAGAAAAATACAAGGATTTGTAACGGGATTAAAGGAAACATCTGATTACGAACAATTAAAAGCACTAATTGAACCAATGGATTTAACACCTGTGCTGAATAAGGAATTATTAGCATTAGGAGACTGGCTCACTGAAACGACTCTTTGCTATAAGATTTCTGCCTATCAAGTCATGATTCCACCCGCTCTAAAAGCAAAATATGAAAAAAAGCTTAAATTATCGAGTAAGGCAAATCTTGAAGAATTGCCATTTGATATACAAGCGATTTTCAATAATCAAGATACTGTTACTTGGGAGGAAGCGGTGAAGCTAAGCAGCTTGTCACTTCTCCAAAAGGAAGCAGCAGAAGGAAATGTTGAAATCCAATATATAGTGAAAGATAGAGTGAAGAAAAAGAAGCTAAAAGCTATTTATACTAAGTTAAGCAAAGATCAATTATCTATTGAAAAAGAAAATTTGCCAGCACATGTCGTAAAACAAAAAAAAGTCATAGACTTCTTTCTTCATTCGGATGAACCCGTAGAAATGCGTGAACTTCTATCTGCTTTAGGGGTCACCTCTTCTGTTATTAAAGGATTAATTCAGAAAAAAATATTAGCAGAAATGGATATAGAAGTTTACAGAGATCCTTATGAAGACAGAAATTTTACTAGAACAGAGCCACTGCCGCTTACAGAGGATCAAGAAGATTCGATAAGGCCTATTTTAGCTTCTATTGAGGAAAATAAGAAAGAAACCTTTTTACTTTACGGTGTAACTGGGAGCGGCAAAACTGAGGTCTATTTGCAATCTATACAAAAGGTTCTTCAGAAAGGGAAGGAAGCGATTGTCCTTGTTCCTGAAATTTCCTTGACTCCGCAAATGGTCAAAAGATTTAAAGGGAGATTTGGTGATCAAGTTGCGGTACTTCATAGTGGACTTTCAGTTGGAGAAAAATATGATGAATGGAGAAAAATTCAAAGACAGGAAGTTAAAGTAGTGGTTGGAGCAAGATCGGCCATTTTTGCTCCTTTTCAAAACCTTGGCATCATTATTATCGATGAAGAGCATGAAACCAGCTATAAACAAGAAGAAAATCCAAAATATCATGCGCGCGATGTCGCGATTCAAAGGTCCTTAAAGCATAATTGTCCAGTAGTTCTCGGGAGTGCAACTCCATCACTTGAATCCTATGCAAGAGCACAAAAAGGCGTGTACAAGCTGTTATCAATGCCAAAAAGGATGAATAACCAGTCTCTTCCTTCTGTGGATATCATTGATATGAGAGAGGAATTGAGAGATGGAAACCGCTCCATGTTTTCTCGGACACTTCTTGAAAAAATAAAGGATAGATTAGAAAAAAAGGAACAAATCGTCCTATTTTTAAACAAAAGAGGTCATTCATCTTTCGTCATGTGCAGAGACTGCGGCTATGTTGTAAATTGTCATAATTGCGATATCTCCTTAACCTATCATCGATTTAATCAGCATATGAAATGTCATTATTGCGGCTACGAGTCTGTCGCACCGAAACATTGCCCTGAATGTAATAGTGAGCATATTCGATATTTTGGAACAGGAACACAAAAGGTAGAAGAAGAGCTTTCGAAAATTTTGCCAGAAGCAAAAGTGATTCGGATGGATGTTGATACGACAAGTCGAAAAGGTTCCCATGAAAAACTTTTAGATCAATTTCAGGAAGGACAGGCTGATATCCTTTTAGGAACACAAATGATTGCAAAAGGTCTTGATTTTCCAAACATTACATTAGTTGGAGTACTTTCTGCGGACACTATGCTTCATCTGCCTGACTTTCGTTCTTCAGAGAAAACCTTTCAATTACTAACACAAGTCAGTGGCCGTGCAGGGAGACACGAGCTTGAAGGAGAAGTAGTTATCCAAACCTATACTCCCGAACATTATAGTGTTGAGCTAGCTGGAGAGCAAGATTACCGGAAGTTTTATGCACAAGAAATGACCGTAAGAAAAATCCATAAGTATCCGCCTTTTTATTATATTTCTTTAATCACAGTCAGCCACGAAGAATTGTTAAAAGCCGTATCCGTCACGGAAAAGATAACTGCCTATATACAATCCAAGCTTTCAAAGGATGCGATTTGTTTAGGGCCTGTTGCTTCGCCAATTCCTAAGATAAATAATAGATATAGATATCAGTGTTTGATAAAATACAAACGAGAACCTGATCTTAACAAGTCATTAAAGAAAATGCTTGATAACTATCAGCAAGAAATAATTTCGGGCGGACTTCAAATTTCTGTAGATGTGAATCCCTTTATTCTTATGTAGGGAAAACTAAATGTATTGTTATGAAGAAATAGAAATTGGTTGAAAATAGGAAAAGTGAAACTTTAATCAGTTGGGGTCCTAAAGTCCGTTAATATGCGATAAATAAAGAAGTCATTGGAGGAAATAGATTGTCAGTTAGAAAAATCGTCACCTATCCTGCAGACATTTTAGAGATAGAGTGTAAACCTGTTAAAATATTTGATAAAAAACTTACAAAAATTTTAAACGATATGTATGATACGATGATTGAATTTGATGGAGTCGGTCTTGCTGCTCCACAGATTGGCCTCGATCAGCAAGTAGCTATCGTTGATATTGATGATGAACATGGAACAATCGAAATGATTAATCCTGAAATACTTGAAACAAGTGGTGAGCAAATTGGACCTGAAGGCTGCTTGAGCTTTCCAGGATTGTATGGGGAAGTAAATAGACCTTATTATGTAAAAATTAAAGCGCAAGATCGAAAAGGAAAATTCTATATCTTTGAAGCAGAAGATTTTTTAGCAAGGGCTATTTTACATGAAATTGATCATCTTCATGGAATTTTATTTACATCGAAAGTAAGCAGATATTTAGAGGAATCAGAAATGGAAGGGGAGGAGATCGAATGACAAAAATTATTTTTATGGGAACACCGGATTTTTCTGTCCCTGTCCTTCAGCAAATTCTGAAAGATGGCTATGAAGTAATTGCAGTAGTAACTCAACCAGATCGACCAGTGGGAAGGAAAAAGGTGTTAACGCCTCCTCCTGTTAAAGTAGAAGCGGAAAAACATGGAATTCCTGTTTTTCAGCCGGAAAAAATACGGGTAAAAGAAGATCTTGACAAGATTCTTGCTTTAAACGCAGATTTAATTGTAACTGCAGCATTTGGGCAAATTTTACCGAAAGTGCTGTTAGAGGCTCCTAAATATGGATGCATTAATGTTCATGCCTCCTTGCTTCCAGAGCTTAGAGGAGGAGCACCAATTCATTATTCGATCATTCAAGGAAAAGAAAAGACGGGTATTACTATCATGTATATGGCAGAGAAGCTAGATGCAGGAGATATATTAACTCAAGTAGAAGTGCCTATAGCAGAAACAGATACAGTTGGTACTCTTCACGATAAGTTAAGTGAGGCAGGTTCCAAACTCTTATCAGAAACTTTGCCTAAGCTGCTGAATGGTGAATTGAAATCAATTCCTCAAAATGACGAAGATGCAACCTTCGCTTCAAATATTAAAAGAGAGCAAGAAAAAATTGACTGGACTAAATCAGGTGAAGAAATCTATAACCATGTTCGTGGCTTAAACCCTTGGCCGGTAGCTTATACAAGTTTGAACGGGACAGTAATTAAGGTGTGGTGGACTGAAAAAGTAAATAATGACTCACAAGAGCCTCCAGGAACGATTATACGATTAGATGATCAGGCTCTTATTGTTTCTACAGGCAATGACACAGCGATAAAAATAATCGAGCTTCAGCCATCCGGAAAGAAAAAAATGACAGCTGAGCAATTTTTACGTGGCGCAGGATCTCAAGTATCCATTGGGGAACGATTTGGTGAAGAGCAATGAAAATGGAGAAGAAGAAAAACGTCCGTGAAACAGCAATGGACTTATTAGAATCAATTGAAAAAAATCAGTCATACAGTAATCTTCTACTAAATAATGCTATTAATAAAAACAATATTAATCAGAAGGATATCGGATTACTGACAGAGCTAACGTATGGAACATTACAGAGAAGGATGAGCCTTGACTACTTCTTAAAGCCTTTTTTACGAGATAATAAAAAAATCGAAAGCTGGGTTATTCAATTATTACGTCTCACTTTATATCAAATGATCTATTTAGATAAAATCCCTGATCGGGCGGCAATATATGAGGCAGTTGAAATTGCAAAAAGCCGTGGCCATAAAGGGATTTCTGGAATGGTCAATGGTATTCTTCGGAATATCCAGAGACAGGGTCTCCCCTCAATAGAAGACATTAAAGATCAGAATGAAAGCCTTGCAATCGCAACGAGTCATCCATTATGGCTCGTAAATAGATGGGTAGATCAGCTCGGGTTTGAAAGTACGAAGCAAATGTGCGAGCTTAATTTAACGGCACCTTTGCAGTCTGCTAGAGTGAATGAAGCTAAGTGTACTGTAGCAAATTGCTTAAAGATCTTAGAAGAGGAAGGTTTTCAAGTTGAGCAAAGCCAAGTGATTCCTGAAGCAATTAAATGCTATCGTGGAAATCTTGCCCATTCAAATGCCTTTAAGGAAGGACTAATTACCATTCAGGATGAAAGCTCAATGCTTGCTTCATATGCATTAGGTGTTACTGAAAATGAAAGGGTATTAGATGCTTGTGCGGCGCCAGGCGGGAAATCAACACATATCGCTGAGAAACTTCTTAATACTGGTCAAGTCATTTCTCTTGATTTACACGAACACAAAGTAAAGCTAATTAATGAAACTGCATCAAGATTAGGCTTAACTAATATTCAAGCTTCTGCACTTGACAGTAGAAAGGTACAAGAGCATTTTGAAAAAGAATCATTTGACCGTATATTATTAGATGCTCCATGCTCAGGGCTTGGCGTAATGCGAAGAAAACCTGATATGAAATATACAAAAAAAGAAGAAGATATAACTCAGCTTGCAAAGGTTCAGAAGAACTTATTAATTGCAGTTTCCCCTTTATTGAAAAAAGGTGGTATTCTAGTTTATAGTACTTGTACTGTAGATAGGGAAGAAAATCAGGATATTATTAAAGCGTTTCTTAGTGAGAATGGAGAATTTGAAGGAGATTCTTCCTTAAAAGAAAGAATGCCTAATGCAATTCGGCCGTTAATTAATAACTTTGATCTTCAAATATTGCCACAGGATTTTGGATCGGATGGCTTTTATATAGCCTGTCTAAGAAAGAAGGTGTAATGAATGGAACAAACAACGACTAAGAAAATAACTAACACAGAACAAAAACCGTCCATTTATTCTTTACAGCTGCATGAGTTAAAAGACTGGCTAGTAGAAATGAATGAAAAGGCGTTTCGAGCAGAGCAAATTTTTGACTGGTTGTATACGAAAAGGATTTCATCCTTTAATGAAATGACGAATCTTTCTAAGGGGTTAAGAGATCTCCTAGAAACAACTTATTCATTAACAACTATGAAAACACTAATTCAACAGCAATCCTCAGATGGAACGATTAAATTTTTATTTGAACTTCACGATGGCTACTCAATTGAAACCGTTCTAATGAGACATGAATATGGGAACTCTGTTTGTGTTACGACACAGGTAGGCTGTAGAATTGGCTGTACTTTTTGTGCCTCGACTTTAGGTGGCTTAAAGAGAAACTTAGAAGCAGGAGAAATTGTTGCTCAGGTCGTAAAAGTACAACAGGCGCTCGACGAAACAAGTGAGCGTGTAAGTTCTATCGTAATCATGGGAATTGGTGAACCATTTGATAATTATGATCAAATGCTTTCATTTTTGAAAATTGTAAACCATGATAAAGGCTTGAATATTGGGGCACGACATATTACAGTTTCCACAAGTGGTATAATTCCAAAAATTTATCAATTTGCTGATGAGAACTTACAAATTAATTTTGCTTTATCTCTTCATGCACCAAATTCAGAGCTAAGAGGCCGTCTCATGCCTATTAATAGAGCATATAAGCTGCCAGATTTAATGGAGGCAATTAGGTACTATGTGAACAAAACGGGTAGACGTGTCAGCTTTGAATATGGTCTATTTGGCGGGGTAAATGATCAGGTTGAGCATGCCGAAGAATTAGCGAAGTTGGTGAAAGGAATTAAATGCCATATCAATTTAATTCCTGTAAATTATGTACCAGAAAGAGACTATGTAAGGACACCAAAAGAACAGATCTTTAAATTTGAAAAAACACTTAAAAAATATGGTGTAAATGTAACGATTCGCAGAGAACAAGGTCATGATATTGATGCAGCATGTGGACAACTTCGGGCGAAGGAGCGAAAAGAGGAGACGAGGTGACATGATGAAAGCTGTTTTTAAAACAGATCGGGGCAGAATTCGTCAACATAATGAAGATAACGGTGGAATTTTTCTAAACCGCAGCGGTCAACGCCTTGCCATTGTTGCAGATGGCATGGGTGGCCACCGTGCAGGTGATGTTGCAAGTGAAATGGCATTATCAAATCTACAAAAGCTATGGATAGAAACAGAAGAGATTAAAACAGCTGATGAAGCAGAAGAATGGCTAAAAATCAATGTAGAAAAAGGAAATACAGCTCTCTATGAACATGCAAAATCTACAACTGAATGTGAAGGTATGGGCACAACACTTGTAGCTGCCATTTGTACGAATCATTTTGTAAGCATTGCAAATATTGGGGATAGTCGCTGTTATATACTAAATGAAAATGGCTTTCAGCAATTGACGGAGGATCATTCTCTTGTTAATGAATTAATTCGTTCAGGGCAGATATCAAAGGAAGATGCTGAACATCATCCAATGAAAAATGTTGTTTTACGAGCATTAGGGACAGAAATGACAGTAAATATGGATGTAAAAACGATTATTTTTGAAGACGAAGATTTATTATTACTATGCTCTGATGGTCTTTCCAATAAAGTTCAGGAAATAGAAATGATAGAAATTCTTAAAAGTAATCAAAGCTTGGAAGAAAAAGCATCAACACTCATAGAACTTGCGAATAATAATGGCGGTGAAGATAACATCACAATTATCATCGTCGAGTACTTAAATAGTGATAATGGTGATTGCGTATGATGATAGGAAAAAGAATTAGCGGCAGATATAAAATTCTTGAAACCATCGGCGGCGGAGGCATGGCTAATGTATATTTAGCCCATGATATGATTCTTGATCGTGATGTAGCGCTTAAGATGCTTCGACTTGATTTTGCAAATGATGAAGAATTTATTCGACGCTTTCACCGTGAGGCCCAATCGGCTACTAGTCTTGCTCACCCGAATATAGTAAGTATTTACGATGTTGGCGAAGAAGATTCTATCTATTACATTGTAATGGAATATGTAGAAGGACAGACATTAAAACAATACATACAACAAGAAAGCCCTGTTAGAGTAGAAAATGTTATCGAAATTATGAAGCAGTTGACATCAGCGATCGGACATGCACACCAAAATCATATTATTCATCGGGATATTAAGCCCCATAATATATTAATAGATCGGCATGGTAATGTAAAAATAACGGATTTTGGTATTGCAATGGCTATGAGCGCAACGAGTATTACACAAACAAATTCCGTATTAGGTTCTGTGCATTATTTGTCACCAGAACAAGCAAGAGGGGGAATGGCTAATCGAAAGTCTGATATTTATTCATTAGGGATTGTCATGTTTGAGCTTCTTACTGGCAGACTGCCCTTTTCTGGAGAATCAGCTGTTTCGATTGCTTTGAAGCATTTACAGTCGGAAACACCTTCTTTGAGAAGATGGAATCCATCCATTCCACAAAGTGTTGAAAATATTGTGTTCAAAGCAACAGCCAAGGATCCATTTCATCGATATAACACTGCCGAGGAAATGGAAGAAGATTTATGCACAGCATTAGAACCTGATCGAATAAATGAAGAAAGATTTTTGATTCCTGTCGACAATGAAGCGACGAAAGCTATTCCGATTATTACGAATGAGCACAAGTTTCAAAATTTAGATGAAACAGTGGTCCACGGTAAAGAAGGAAAACAAGAAAACAATAATATTGAACTTAACCAACAAAAAGAAAAGAAAAAAAGAAAAAAATGGCCGACCATCTTAGTATCTACTTTTTTTGGATTAATTCTATTGGGGATACTTGTTATTACCGTTCTTCCAGATATATTTGGGCCAAAAGATGTTTTAGTACCAGATGTGGCGGGTAAAGAAATCGATAAAGCGATTGCGGAATTAGAAGCTGAAGGTTTTAAGGTCGATGAAACGATACGAGTGACTGATAAGGAAGTGGAAAAAGGATCAGTCATTAAGACGGATCCTAAAGCAGGTAAGACTGTGAAAGAAGGCTCCACTATCGATTTATATGAGAGCTTAGGTAAGGAAGAGTTTGAGCTTTCAAATTATGTGGGACAACCATACGATGTAGTCTACGGATTATTAAAAGATGATTTCAAGGATGTTCGTAAGGAGGAAGTAAATAACGATACGGTAGCATCTGGAACGATAATCAAGCAAAGCCTCTTAGCAGGAGAATCTGTTATTCCTGAGGAAACGGAAATTGTGTTTACGGTAAGTAAAGGGCCAACACCGATTACATTGAAAGATTTAAAGGGAAATAATAAGAGAGGCTTGGAGGTATATGAAGAATCAACTGGTTTAGTCATTGAAATATCAGAGGAATACTCTGATGAAGTACCAGAAGGTCTTGTGATCACCCAAACTCCTTCTGCTGGAGCCCAATTAGTTAAAGGAGATAAAGTAAGGGTTGTTCTCTCTAAAGGTAAAAAGGAAATACCGCCTAAAACTGTTCCTAAGGATATATTTGTTCCGTATGAACCTACTGAAGAAGGACAACCACAGGAAGTACAAATATATATTGATGACATGGAAAGAAATATGAATGTCCCTTTTCTGACTGAGTATATTACCGAAAATAAGACGTTTAGAATTGAATTACGGATTGCACACGGACAAAAAGCTGTTTATCAAGTAAGAAGAGACAATACTGTAATTGAGCAACAAGAAGTGGAATAAATGTTTACTACGACTAAGATCAACAAAAAAAGGAGTGTTGCTATGCCTGAGGGCAAAATTATAAAAGCTTTAAGCGGTTTTTATTATGTATTAAGTGGGAAGGATACTGTCCAGTGCCGTGGACGAGGGGTTTTTCGGAAAAATAAAGTGACCCCTCTTGTCGGTGACGAGGTAGTATATCAAGCGGAAAATGATAAAGAAGGCTATATTTTAGAAGTGAAAGACCGAAAAAATGAACTTGTTCGTCCTCCTATTGCAAATGTGGACCAGGCAATACTTGTTTTTTCTGCAGTTGAACCAGATTTTAGTACAGCACTTCTTGATCGGTTTCTTGTATTGGTAGAATTTAATCATATTAAGCCTATTATCTGTATCACGAAAATGGATTTAACAAATGATGATCAATATAAAGAAATTCAATCTTATGCTGAGGATTACCGAAAGGCAGGCTATGAAGTACTATTAACTTCTTCTGAAACAGAAGAGGGAATTAAAGATTTATATCCCTTTTTGGAAGGGGAAATTTCAGTTTTTGCAGGACAATCTGGAGTTGGAAAGTCTTCTTTACTTAATGCGTTAAGACCTGATTTGGGCTTACGAACAAACGATATTTCTTCTCATTTAGGTCGAGGAAAACATACGACAAGGCATGTTGAACTAATAAAAGTTGGAAACGGTCATGTAGCAGATACTCCTGGTTTTAGCTCCCTCGAATTTATCGATATTGAAATGGAAGATTTAAATTTTTGCTTTCCAGATATTCAAAGAAAAAGCGAGGAATGCAAATTTAGGGGCTGTCTACACATAGCGGAGCCAAAATGTGCGGTAAAGGACGCAATACAGAATCAAGAAATACCTAACTATAGATATGAGCACTATAAATCATTTTTACAAGAAATTAAAGATAGAAAGCCGAGGTACTAAATATGGTGAAGATTGCACCATCGATTTTATCTGCTGATTTTTCCAAGCTTGGTGAGGAAATAAAAGATGTGGAAAAAGGAGGAGCAGATTATATTCATGTGGATGTAATGGATGGCCATTTTGTTCCGAATATTACGATTGGTCCTCTTATTGTTGAAGCCATTCGACCTGTAACGAAGCTTCCGTTAGATGTCCATCTAATGATCGAAAATCCTGATCAATATATTGAAGCATTTGCTAAAGTTGGAGCAGATTATATTACTGTGCACGTTGAAGCCTGCCGCCATTTACACAGAACAATTCATCATATTAAGTCCTTTGGTGTGAAGGCTGGTGTGGTCTTAAATCCTGCAACTCCTGTAAGTACAATTGAGCATGTCATGGATGATATTGATATGGTGTTACTCATGACTGTCAATCCAGGCTTTGGCGGTCAAAAATTTATATCGTCTGTTCTGCCAAAAATAACAGCAGTGAAAGAAATGGCATATGCAAAAGGGTTAGATATTGAAATTGAAGTAGATGGCGGTGTGAATGAAGAAACGGCTAAGCAATGCATTGAAGCTGGTGCTAATGTGCTTGTTGCTGGCTCTGCTGTATATAATCAACAAGATCGAGCAAAAGCCATCGCTGCTATAAGAGGAAATACTATAGTTAAATAACAAAAAGTCAGCGGGGTTCCCTGCTGACTTTCTTTAGCTTTTAGGAAAGTTTAAGATTATTCATGTACTATAGTAAGTGTGATTTCATTAAATATTTGCTAATAAGGAGGTTTTTATGAATATAAATATTCTAGCTGGCGGCCCAACAGACTTGCTGCCTAATCTTACAAATTACCAATCAATTGATGACATTTGGGTAGGAGTTGATAAGGGTGTTCTCACACTTCTCTCCCTTAATATACAGCCTGCCCTCGCATTTGGAGATTTTGATTCAGTCACTAAAGATGAAATGGAAATAATCAAAGAAAATATTAAGGAATTAAAGAAGTTTATTCCTGAAAAAGATGAAACAGACATGGAATTAGCTTTGAACTGGGCATTAGAACAGGAAGTTGATTTAATTCGTATTTTTGGCGCAACCGGAGGAAGACTCGACCATTTTTTTGCTAATATTCACTTGCTAATAAAACCAATACTGGCGAGAAAAATGATCCAAATTGAAGTAATTGATCAAAAAAATACGGTGTATGTAAAAGGGCCTGGTGAGTACTCAATCAATAAAAACCCTCAACTTAAATATATTTCTTTTATCCCAATAACAATTGAAGTAGATAACCTTACATTATTAGGTTTTAAATATCCTCTAAATGATAGGAATATTTCATTAGGGTCAACACTATGTATTAGTAATGAACTTATTAATGATTATGGGAATTTTTCATTTTCCAAAGGCATAATAATGGTAGTAAGAAGTAATGATTAAGTTTCAAAATTATAAGTACTTATCTCATTTTATTGAATAAGATGATAATGGCGAAGGATAAGTTGGATGTGTTAGATCGTGAGGAGGGACACGAGATATGAGATTTTATACAATTAAACTGCCTAGGTTTTTAGGTGGAATCGTACGCGCGATGCTAGGTGCTTTCAAAAAAAGCTAATAGAATACAATCTAGGTAGTGAGCACCTGTAAATAGGTGCTTTATTTATTTTTTCATAATAAAAGGACATCCGAATTTGGATGTCCTTACACATTATTATACACGTTCAACTTTACCAGAACGAAGTGCTCTTGTTGATACCCAAACACGTTTTGGTTTACCGTCTACAAGAATACGTACTTTTTGAAGGTTAGCACCCCATGTACGCTTGTTAGCATTCATTGCATGGGAACGTGCATTACCTGTAGTTGTTTTTCTACCAGTTACAACACATTTACGTGGCATATTGATTTCCCTCCTTAACACATAAGCTGAAGCTATTTTTCATGCTTTCATTTGCCATGTTAGATGACCATTTTGAATTAATGCCAAAACAAAAAGTTGTTGTTTAGACATTAAAAGATACTTTAATAATTTATCATACAACCCTTTATATTGCAATAGCTGTGTTTCAAGAAAAATTCCTTGACATACACTATAGCTTGATAAGCTATAATAAAGAGGGGAAGTATAACTTTCAAAATGTTTGAGCTTATAGTAAAATGTTTTTTAGCCAATAAGCATTTTCAGGAGGGGGAATAATAATGTCCATTGAACTTAAAACAAAATTCGGACAAATTGATATCTCGAATGATGTTATTGCAACAATTGCAGGCGGTGCAGCTGTTGACTGCTATGGAATTGTAGGTATGGCCTCAAAGAATCAATTAAAGGATGGTCTAACTGATATTTTACGTAAAGAAAACTTCACTAAAGGTGTTATTGTTAGACAAGAAAACGAAGAAGTACATATTGATATGTATATAATTGTTGGTTATGGAACGAAAATTTCCGAGATTGCTCATAACGTGCAATCGAAAGTAAAATACACCTTAGATAAAACTGTTGGACTTGCCGTTGAATCGGTAAATATTTACGTTCAAGGGGTTCGTGTCACGAATCCGTAGTGATGAGGAGGAAAGACTTGTGTCAATAAATGTTTTAGATGGGAAACAATTTGCAGAAATGGTCATGAAGGGGGCTAACCATTTATCCTCCAATGCCAAATTTGTTGATTCATTGAATGTTTTCCCTGTTCCTGATGGTGATACAGGAACGAATATGAATTTATCCATGACTTCTGGTGCAAAGGAAGTTAAGAATAATGTGCAAGAACATATCGGGAAGGTTGGTTTAGCACTTTCGAAAGGTTTACTTATGGGTGCGCGCGGGAACTCTGGAGTCATTTTATCACAGCTATTCCGCGGATTTTCAAAAGCGATTGAGCAGAAAGCTGAGATTAATAGCAAAGAATTTGCTGCAGCACTACAAAGTGGAGTTGAAACGGCCTATAAAGCGGTAATGAAGCCTGTTGAAGGAACTATTTTAACTGTAGCTAAAGATTCAGCTAGAAGAGCTGTTCAAGTAGCTAAAAACGAAGACAATTTAATCGCTTTAATGGAAGAAGTACTGAAGGAAGCGAAAGCATCCCTTAACCGTACCCCTGATTTACTACCTGTTCTCAAGGAAGTAGGTGTAGTGGATAGCGGTGGGCAAGGGCTTGTTTTCGTATATGAAGGTTTTCTTTCAGAATTAAAAGGTGAAGCGCTTCCAGATTCTCCAACATCATTTCCGAAAATGGAGGATCTAGTTAGTGCTGAGCATCATAAAAATGTTCATAGCTTTATGAATACCGAGGATATTGAATTTGGTTATTGTACAGAGTTTATGGTGAGATTTGAAAGTGAAAAGCTCTTAAAAAATCCATTTTCTGAAGAAGGCTTCCGACAAGATTTAAGCAAATATGGCGATTCATTATTAGTTATTGCTGATGAAGAGCTTGTTAAAGTACATATTCATTCCGAGCAGCCTGGAGAATGCTTATCATATGGACAACAATATGGAAGCTTAATCAATATGAAGATTGAAAACATGCGTCAGCAGCATTCAAACTTAGTTGATGGGATCGAAACGAAACTCGTTTCCGAAAATGAATCTAAACCGAAACAATTAACGGAATATGGTATTGTTACTGTCTCAATGGGAAGCGGTATTGCTGACTTATTCCGCAGTATTGGTGCACATGAAGTGATTGAAGGCGGCCAAACAATGAACCCAAGTACGGAAGACATTGTAAAGGCCATTCAGGAAGTTAATGCTAAAAAAGTGATTATACTTCCAAATAATAAGAACATTATAATGGCGGCCCAGCAAGCGGCAGAAGTTTCCGATCAGGAAGTCATTGTAATTCCTTCTAAAACAGTTCCACAAGGGATGTCTGCATTGCTTGCTTTCAACCCTAGTGCAAATTTAGAACAGAATAAAGAAAATATGTCTGCAGCACTTCAGCAGGTTAAAACAGGACAAGTTACCTTTGCTGTAAGAGATACAAGCATAGATGGACTTGAAATAGAAAAAGATGACTTCATGGGAATTGCTGAAGGAAAAATAATTGTTAAAAACAAAGATAAAGTTCAATTAGCTAAAGATTTATTAGCAAAAATGATTGATGCTGATACTGAAATTTTAACAATTTTAAAAGGTGAAGATGCTTCTGAGGAAGATGTCGAAAACCTTGTTCGCTTTATTGAGGAAGAGTATGATGAGGTAGAAATTGAACTGCATAATGGAGAGCAGCCATTATACGCATTCATTTTTGCAATTGAATAATAAGTTAAACTTAAGTGCCATTACACTCAAGTCATACAATGTGTAAAATTAGAAGGGGAAACCCTTCTTTTTTGGCTTATAGGATGTGAAGAACTTTGTCAATCCAAAAAAATCAATATTGCATTGAGCCTATCACTTCAATTAAAGGAATAGGTGCTGAAACTGCAGAAGCTCTAGCAGAAATGAATATTTTAACAGTTAAAGATTTACTGGAATATTTCCCATATCGCTACGAAGATTATCGTTTGAAGGATTTAGCAGAGGTAAAGCATGAGGAGAGGGTGACTGTTGAGGGAAAGGTCCACAGTGAACCGTCACTAATCTATTATGGGAAGAAGCGTTCGAGATTAACATTAAGAGTGCTTGTAGGAAGATATCTTATTCAAGTCGTGCTGTTTAACCAGCCATATTTGAAAAGTAAAATCTCTATTAATGATACAGTATCTGTTACAGGTAAATGGGATCAGCATCGCCAGACGATTACAGCAAATGAAGTACATGTGGGCACCGATTCTATTAGTAAAGATTTTGAACCAGTCTATGCTGTGAAAGGAAAAATAACAGTAAAAGGAATAAGGCGGTTTATTAATCTTGCATTTTCACAATTCGGGTCAAATATTGAAGAAAACTTGCCAGAACATTTTTTAGTGAAATATAAACTAATGAACCGGCTTACAGCACTTCGTATTATGCATTTTCCTACAGACCAAAATGAACTTAAGCAAGCAAGAAGAAGATTTGTGTATGAAGAGTTCTTTTATTTTCAATTAAAAATGCAAGCTTTAAGAAAGATTGAGAGAGAGCATTCAAAAGGCATCGCTCAGGCATATCAACTTGAGAATATAAAAACATTCCTTCAATCCTTGCCTTTTTCATTAACAAATGCACAAAAACGAGTTGTAAATGAAATTCTCGCCGATATGAAATCTCCATTTAGGATGAACCGTCTTTTACAGGGGGATGTCGGATCAGGAAAAACAGCCGTTGCTGCGATTGCCCTTTATGCAAGCTGTACAGCAGGCTTTCAAGGAGCATTAATGGTGCCGACAGAAATATTAGCTGAACAGCATGCTGAATCATTGAAATTAATGCTAGAACCATTTCAGATAAAATGTGAGCTTTTAACAAGCTCGGTAAAGGGAAAAAGCAGACGAGAAATTTTACAGCTGCTTAAGGCTGGAGATATTGATATATTAATTGGGACACATGCATTAATACAGGATGAGGTAGAGTTTCATCATTTGGGACTGGTTATTACTGATGAACAGCATCGTTTCGGAGTTGAACAACGGAGGGTCCTTAGAGAAAAAGGAGAAAGTCCTGATGTTTTATTTATGACTGCAACGCCTATTCCTCGAACATTAGCAATTACTGTGTTTGGTGAAATGGATGTTTCGATTATTGATGAAATGCCTGCAGGAAGAAAATTAATAGAAACATATTGGGCGAAACCCAATATGCTAGATCGTGTTCTTGGTTTTATTGAAAAGGAACTAAGAGCCGGACATCAAGCCTATGTCATTTGTCCGCTTATTGAGGAATCTGATAAATTAGATGTTCAGAACGCGATTGATGTACACAGTCAATTAACTCACTATTTTTTTGATCGCTATCAAATTGGTTTAATGCATGGCAGATTGCATCCGGATGAAAAAGAATCCGTCATGAAAGCATTTAGTAGAAATGAAATTCAAGTCCTTGTTTCTACAACAGTTGTAGAAGTGGGGGTAAATGTTCCAAATGCTACAATGATGGTCATCTATGATGCTGAGCGATTTGGACTTGCCCAACTTCACCAGCTAAGGGGGAGAGTTGGACGTGGAAGTGATCAATCATATTGTATTCTTCTCGCTGATCCGAAGTCTGAAGTAGGAAAAGAAAGAATGAAAATTATGACTGAGACTAACGACGGATTTCTTCTTAGTGAAAAGGATCTTGAGCTAAGGGGACCTGGTGATTTCTTTGGAAAAAAACAAAGCGGTTTGCCAGAATTCAAGGTTGCGGACATGGTTCATGATTATCGGGCATTGGAGACCGCAAGAAATGATGCAGCCCAACTTATTCAAAAAAATGAATTTTGGAGCGCGCCTGAATACATGAATTTAAGAAACTATTTAAAGGAATCAGGTGTATTAAAAGGAGAAAAACTTGATTAGAACTTTAAGGGGAAAAATTGTTTAGCTCTAACGCTTTTTCAAAGCGATAGAGCTTTTCTTAATCAAGCCCCTAAACAAGGCGCCTCCACTTTTCCTTGTCTAGTTCCGGCGCCTAGGGGCTCGAGGTCATAAGCCAATCCGTCATGAAGGTAAAATGCGACCTTCCTGCCGTCTCGTCTTATGCTTGTCGCCTCTGAACAAGGCGCCTCCACTTTTCTGCTTGCAATCTATTTTTTTTGATTATATACTACTATTAGTACCTAGTCTTAATATCTCGGACGGTGTGATCTATGAGAATAAATAAAAAGGAAAGGCAAGCATTATTAACATCAACAATAAAGGAAAATCCTTTTATTACGGATGAAGAGCTTGCAGAGAAGTTTTCAGTTAGTGTGCAAACCATTCGGTTGGACAGACTAGAATTATCCATTCCTGAATTACGTGAACGTATCAAGCATGTAGCTGAAAAACGGTTTGAGGATGAAGTGCGTTCCTTGCCAATTGATGAAGTAATTGGTGAGATCATTGATATTGAACTTGATAGAACAGCGATTTCAATTTTAGATATTAAAGAAGAGCATGTATTTAAGCGAAACAATATTGCCAGAGGTCATCACTTATTTGCACAAGCGAATTCGCTTGCAGTAGCATTAATAAATGATGAACTCGCATTAACGGCGAAAGCAAATATTCAATTTACTCGATCGGTAAAGAGAAATGAACGTGTAATCGCAAAAGCGAAAGTTGTAAGTATCGATTCTGATAGTGGTAGAACAATCGTTGAAGTTTCTAGCTTTGTAAACAATGAATTAGTTTTTAAAGGTGAATTCGATATGTATCGATCTCACAATAATTCAATAAAGGATGAAAATCAGCATGAAGATAGCAATTGATGCAATGGGAGGCGACCATGCTCCTAAGGAAATCGTATTAGGAGCGATGAAAGCTGTTGCAGAATTTAAGGATATTCAAATTACCCTTGTTGGTGATGAAGCTAAAATTAAAGAGTATTTAACTAATGATGATCGAATTAATATTGTACATACAGAAGAAGTTATATTGCCGACGGATGAGCCAGTAAGGGCTGTACGTAGGAAAAAGAATTCTTCTATGGTTCTTGCCGCACAACTTGTTACGGATGGTCAAGCGGATGCATGTATTTCAGCTGGAAATACAGGAGCCTTAATGGCAACAGGTCTATTTGTAGTAGGGCGAATTGAAGGTATAGAGCGTCCTGCATTATCCCCGACATTGCCAACAATTGGCGGCGAAGGTTTTTTACTGCTTGATGTTGGTGCAAACGTAGATGCTAAGCCTGATCATTTATTGCAATATGCTATTATGGGCTCGATTTATTCTGAAAAAGTACGAGGCATCGAAAACCCAAGAGTAGGTCTTCTTAATATTGGAACTGAAGAGAAAAAGGGAAATGAGCTTGCTAAAAATACGTTCGAATTACTGCAAAAGGCTAATTTAAACTTTATAGGCAATGTAGAGGCACGTGATTTGCTTGAAGGTGCTGCTGATGTGGTTGTGACTGATGGTTTTACAGGAAATATGGTATTAAAAACTATTGAAGGAACAGCGATGTCTGTTTTTAAAATGTTAAAATCCGCTTTAACAAGCAGCTTTAAAAGTAAAGTAGCTGCAGCTGTACTTAAGCCTGATTTAGTACAGTTAAAATCGAAAATGGATTACTCAGAATATGGTGGAGCAGGATTATTTGGATTAAAAGCTCCAGTTATTAAGGCGCACGGTTCTTCGGATGCAAATGCTTTATATAGTGCAGTAAGGCAGACACGTAATATGATTGAACATAATGTTTCACAAACGATAAAAGAGGCTGTAGAAAATGCTAGTGTAAACTAGATAATTGATTTTTCGAAAGAAAAAGGAGGAGTGCAAATGGGTAAAATTGCTTTTTTATTTCCAGGTCAAGGCTCTCAAATTGTTGGGATGGGGAAAACGCTGGCAGAAGCTAATAAAGATGTAAAATCCTTTTTTGAAAAGGCAGATGAGAAACTAAATTTCTCACTTTCAAAGTTAATTTTTGAAGGGCCTCAGGAAGAATTGACATTAACGACGAATGCACAGCCTGCATTACTAACGACTAGTATTGCTATTTTGGAATTTTTTAAGCAATCTAATATAAAACCAGATTATGTAGCAGGACATAGCCTTGGAGAATATACAGCACTTGTGGCCGCTGGTGCCTTTTCTTTTGAAGATGGTGTTAACGCTGTTAGAAAAAGAGGCGAATTTATGGAAGAAGCAGTTCCAAATGGAGAAGGGACTATGGCTGCGGTCCTAGGATTGGGACGCGAAGAGCTTCAGGCTGTTACAGATGAGGTCACAAGAGAAGGAAATCCAGTCCAATTAGCAAATTTAAATTGCCCTGGCCAAATTGTTATATCTGGATCAAGATTAGGAGTAGAAAACGCTTCAGTTAAAGCAAAGGAAGCTGGTGCTAAGCGAGTTATGCCCCTTGTGGTAAGTGGTCCTTTCCATTCTGAGCTAATGAAACCAGCTGCAGAAAAATTTAAAAACGTACTTAATGGAATGGAAATTAACAATGCGGAAATACCAGTTATTGCTAATGTTTCGGCGGATGAAATGACTTCTGCTAATGATATTAAGGAAAAATTAATCGCCCAGCTATACTCACCTGTCTTATGGGAAGATTCTGTACAAAAGATGATTTCCTTAGGGGTAGATACGTTCATAGAAATAGGACCAGGTAAGGTTTTAACAGGTCTAGTTAAGAAGATTGATAAATCAGTACGAACATATTCTGTTTCAGATTACGAGACATGTATGGCCGTAATGGAGTCCTTAAAGGAGGAAATACAATGAAGCTTGAGGGGAAAATAGCTCTTGTTACAGGTGCTTCTCGAGGCATTGGAAGGGAAATTGCACTTGAATTAGCAAGACAAGGTGCTGACGTTGTAGTCAATTATTCCGGAAGTGAAGAACGAGCAAATCATGTAGTTGCTGAAATTAAGGAAATGGGACGAAAAGCTATCGCTGTGCAATGTGATGTTTCCAATAGTGACTCTGTAGCCAATATGGTAAAGGAAACGATCGATACATTTGGTAAGCTCGATATTCTTGTAAATAATGCAGGGATAACGAAAGATAATCTTCTTATGAGAATGAAGGAAGATGAATGGGATGATGTCATAAATATTAATCTTAAAGGTGTTTTTCTATGTACAAAAGCAGTAACTAGACAAATGATGAAGCAAAGAAGTGGACGTATTATTAATATTTCATCGATTGTCGGTGTAAGCGGAAATCCAGGACAAGCTAATTATGTTGCAGCTAAGTCTGGAGTCATTGGGTTGACGAAAACATCTGCAAAGGAACTTTCATCACGGGGAATAACTGTTAATGCTGTTGCACCGGGATTTATTACAACAGATATGACCGATAAGCTTAATGAGGAAGTAAAGGAGCAGATGTTGAAGCAAATTCCATTGGCACGCTTTGGTGAGCCAGCTGATATTGCGAATGTCGTTGTGTTTCTAGCATCTGATGATAGCCGATATATGACAGGACAAACACTTCATGTAGATGGTGGCATGGTTATGTAAGGTATAAAGAAGAGAATTCGGCGAGTTACCGATTCTATTATTTTCATTTAATTACCTAATTAAGATCAGGTTTTAAAATAGTATAATAAAAATATTAATAAGAACATTTATTAATGATCAAAAATAAACTATAATATCTTGAGGGGAGGTGAACAAGAATGGCAGAAGTATTAGAACGCGTAACAAAGATTATCGTTGACCGTCTTGGTGTTGAAGAGTCTGAGGTTACTCTAGAAGCATCATTCAAAGATGATCTTGGCGCTGATTCCCTTGATGTAGTAGAATTAGTTATGGAATTAGAAGATGAGTTTGATATGGAAATTTCTGATGATGACGCTGAAAAGATTGCTACAGTCGGTGACGCTGTTACTTACATACAAGCGAAGCAATAATCCATCAGTTACTATTAAACCAAACTTTTTCAGTGAGGGTTATACCCTCACTGTATATGATTGTTAACGTATTTCTTGTCCGTTATTACTTGATAGGAATTAGGTGGTTACGGACAGTAAATACGGATTAAATTTAAGCTCCGTTTAAAGACGGGGCTTTCTTCTGCTTTATTGCAGATTAACGGGCAGTAAGACCCCCACTTCAAGTTTGCGAGAGAATCAAAGAAACCTAAGTGGGGATCAACTGCCAGTAAAGGCCCATAAAATGAACACAGACTAAAAGCGCTACATCATCGTGTGGCAACGTCTGCGTGACCCACTTCCTGTGGGCCGCAACTAACCATCAGTGGGGGATGAAAGCCCCCCCACTGATGGAAGTTTCACTTTATTGCATATTTAATTTTTTATAAGTAAACTTTAATCGAGTAACACACATATTTTTGGTTTAGTACTATTACTTTTAAAAGGTGAGGAAAATGCACAGTATAAGTAAAGACAAGGATAAGAAGATATTGCGTTCAATCGATAAGCAATTTAAGGACTTTCAGAAAAAGATCGGCATTGAATTTATAAATGAAAAACTATTAAAACAAGCATTTACTCACTCATCTTATGTGAATGAGCATCGCAGAAAACCAAATGAAGATAATGAAAGACTTGAATTCTTAGGAGATGCCGTTCTCGAATTAACTGTTTCAAAATTTCTTTTCATAAAATACCCAATGATGAGTGAAGGAGAATTAACAAAATTAAGAGCTGCAGTTGTCTGTGAGCCTTCTTTAGTTTCTTTTGCCCATGAATTATCGTTCGGTAATCTAGTTTTGCTTGGAAAGGGAGAAGAGATGACAGGTGGAAGGGAAAGGCCTGCCTTGCTTGCAGATGTTTTTGAATCGTTTATCGGGGCTCTTTACTTAGATAAAGGGCTCGATACAGTTATTGAATTTCTTGAAAAGATCGTTTTTCCTAAAATTGATTCAGGAGCTTTTTCACATGTCATGGATTTTAAAAGCCAACTTCAGGAATTAGTCCAACGTGACGGAGCTGGGGTAATTGAATATAAAATTCTGCAGGAAAAGGGACCTGCCCATAATCGGGAATTTGTTTCAAGAGTGTCTATGAATGGCAAAGAGCTGGGGACAGGAACAGGACGATCAAAAAAGGAAGCAGAGCAGCATGCGGCTCAAATGGCTCTCGAGATTTTAAAAAGCCATATGTAAGTGAAATGATGTTGTAAAGAAATAAAACACTCTTAGATTAGGGGGAGCAGCGGTTGTTTTTAAAACGGTTGGATGTAGTTGGATTTAAATCGTTTGCCGAAAGAATAATGGTTGATTTTGTGCCTGGTGTTACTGCTGTTGTGGGTCCAAATGGAAGTGGAAAGAGCAATATTACAGATGCCATCCGCTGGGTGTTAGGAGAGCAATCAGCTAAATCTTTACGAGGCGCAAAAATGGAAGATATTATTTTTTCTGGAAGTGACTCGCGAAAGTCATTGAACTATGCAGAGGTAACGCTCACTTTAGATAATGAGGATCAAGGTTTGCCCATTGATTATAACGAGGTTAGCGTAACGCGACGTGTATATCGATCAGGTGAAAGTGAATTTTTAATAAATAAACAATCCTGCAGACTTAAAGATATAGTAGATTTATTTATGGATTCTGGTTTAGGCAGAGAAGCCTTTTCAATCATAAGTCAAGGAAGAGTTGAAGAGATTCTTAATAGTAAAGCAGAAGAACGGAGAACGATCTTTGAAGAAGCAGCAGGTGTTCTTAAATATAAGACAAGGAAGAAAAAGGCAGAAAGTAAGCTGACAGAAACGCAAGAAAATTTAAATCGAGTGAATGATATTGTATTTGAACTAGAAAGTCAGGTCGAGCCTTTAAAAATTCAAGCTTCAATTGCAAAGGATTATTTAGAGCAAAAGGAAGAACTTGAAAAAATCGAAGTAGCTGTCACTGTATATGAAATTGAGGATTTGCATATAAAATGGGAGCAGTTATCACAAGACCTTGAAAATCATAAAGAAAAAGAAATAAAGCTTTCAACTAGCCTTCAAAATAAGGAAGCAAAAATTGAAGAATTAAGAGACCAAGCAGCAGCAATTGATGAATCAATTAATGATTTACAAAATGTATTGCTTCATGCAAGTGAAGAGCTTGAAAAGCTAGAAGGTAGAAAAGAAGTCTTAAAGGAAAGAAAGAAAAACGCTGCACAAAATAAGGGGCAGCTTTTAAAAAGTTTAGAAGAATACAAAGAGAAAAATCTTGAATTAAATGCTCAAAAGGATCACCAATATTCGATTCAAAAGCAGTTAGAAGAAGAGGCAAATAAGCTTAAAAACGAGCTAAAGGAAAATCAGGATCAACTTAATCTTTTTAATGTAAATACAGAAGAAAAGATTGAATCTCTTAAAAGTGATTATATTGAAGTATTAAATAAACAAGCTGCCTCTAAAAATGAACTTCAAAATATTGATCAACAGCTTAATCAGTTAGAAATAAGAAGCGGCAAGCTCGAGCAAGAAAATGATAATTTTATTCGTAATCGGAATAGTATCATTGAACGGAAGAAAAAGATAGAATCTCTTCTTTTATCCGCTCAGAAAGAGTTAGATGATCAAGTTAAATTATTTCGAGATGATCAGAGAAGGTTAGAATCAGCCAAGGAAAACTATCAAAAGCAAGAAAAGACATTATACCAGGCTTATCAATTCTTGCAAAAGGCAAAATCTAGACAAGAAATGCTTGAGGAAATGGAAGATGACTTTTCAGGATTTTTTCAAGGAGTTAAAGAAGTTTTAAAGGCTCGGGGAGATAAGCTTCAAGGAATTGAAGGTGCAGTTGCTGAATTAATTCAAGTTCCAAAGGAATTTGAAACAGCAATTGAAACAGCGTTAGGCGGTGCCATGCAGCATATAATTGTTGGAACGGAACAAGACGCGCGAAATGCCATTCAATATTTAAAAACGAACTCATACGGACGGGCTACATTCCTTCCTTTGAATGTAATAAAAGGAAAGAGTCTAAGTGCTAGTCAGCTCCAATCAATTCAGCAGCATCCTTCTTTTGTCGGTGAAGCTGCAAAATTAATCCAATATGGTTCTAAGTATAAGGAATCAATGGAAAACTTGCTAGGTAATGTCATCATTGCAAAGGATTTAAAGGGTGCAAATGAATTAGCTAAGCTCCTGCAATATCGTGTACGACTAGTTACTATTGAAGGAGATGTTGTGAATCCTGGAGGTTCAATGACAGGAGGAGCTCTAAAACAAAAGAATTCTTCCATATTAAGCAGAAAAGGTGAGCTTGAAGAATTAAAAGTAAGAATTGTGGATATGGAAACAAAAACCTCTAGCTTGGAGAACCAAGTTAAAATGCTCAAGGCAGATATTAAGACGTTAGAAGATGGAATTGATGAGCATAGAAAAAAAGGTGAAGAGCTAAGGTTAAAGGAACAGGCGGTAAAAGGCGATCTTCGCGAAGTGGAATTTGAAGAAAAAAGTATGAATGAGCGTTTATCCCTGTATGATATGGATAAAGCTCAATTTTCGGAAGATAGAGAAAAACTATTATTAAGAAAATCAGAGCTATCAGCTTTACTTTCGGACTATCAGCTTCAAATCAATGAATTTGATAAAAATATTGCGATGCTAACGGATCAAAAAAACATTCAACAAACTTCAAAAGAAAGCCTTTTATTAGCAATCAATGAGCTTAAAGTTATTTTTGCTTCGAAAAGTGAGCAGTTTAATCATGCTAAAGATAAGTACGACGAAATTGTTGTAGAATTGACAAGTATTAATGAAAAGTTAACTCTAATAGAAGAGGACTTAGAGCTTCTATCATCTGAAATGACAAATAATTTTTCTGGTGAGCAGATGTTAGAGGAAGCGGCGAATAAAAAGCTTCAAGATAAAACAGTAACCTTAAGCTTAATCTCTTCAAGAAGAGAGGAGCGAATGAAGCTTCAAACATCATTAGAGGATTTAGAGGTTGAAGCAAAAGAGCTTAGGCGTCAGCACAAAGGAATGATTGAGGCTTTAAAGGATGAAGAAGTTAAACTAAATCGACTTGATGTTGAGCTAGAAAATCGGTTAAATCATTTGAGAGAAGTGTATTTGCTTTCCTATGAAGCTGCAAAAGAAGAATATCCATTAATGATCCATGTAGATGAAGCAAGGAAAAAAGTAAAACTCATTAAACTTGCCATTGAAGAGCTTGGTACAGTAAATCTTGGTGCTATTGAGGAATATGAACGTGTATCAGAAAGATATGAATTCCTGCTTGAGCAAAAAAATGATTTACAAGAAGCAAAGGATACGCTATTTCAGGTTATTGATGAAATGGATACCGAAATGAAGAAAAGATTTCAGCATACTTTTGAAGGAATTCGCTTTCACTTTGAGTCTGTTTTTCAATCACTATTTGGTGGAGGGAGAGCGGATTTAAAGTTAACCGATCCCGAAGATTTATTAAATACCGGTGTAGACATTGTTGCGCAGCCTCCAGGGAAGAAGCTTCAAAATTTAGGACTTTTATCAGGTGGTGAGAGGGCTTTGACAGCCATTGCTCTACTTTTTTCCATTTTAAAAGTACGTCCTGTGCCTTTTTGTATTCTAGATGAGGTTGAAGCGGCTCTTGATGAAGCGAATGTATCTCGTTTTAGCCAATATTTGAAGAGATATAGTTCAGAAACCCAATTTATCGTTATTACCCATAGAAAAGGAACGATGGAGGAAGCCGATGTGTTGTATGGGGTGACAATGCAAGAATCTGGTGTTTCTAAATTGGTGTCAGTGCGCTTAGAGGAAACAAAGGAGCTTGTAACTCAATAACCTAGGCATTTATAAAAGCAACATGTATTCTTGATCAAATTTTTTAAAAATATAGGGAGCTAGGTGTTTCACTGTTAGTTTCCTGTACATAAAGATTGAATATGTAGGAAGTGAAAAGATGAGTTTTTTTAAAAAATTAAAAGAAAAAATTACGAAACAAACCGATAGTGTAACTGAAAAATTTAAAGATGGCTTAGCAAAGACGAGAGACAATTTTTCTAATAAAGTAAATGATTTAGTTGCAAGATATCGTAAAGTGGATGAGGATTTCTTCGAAGAGTTGGAGGAAATCTTAATTCAAGCGGATGTTGGTTTTGATACAGTAATGAAGCTAGTGGAAGAGTTAAAGCTTGAGGTAAAAAGGAAAAATATCCAAGATCCACATGAAGTGCAAAGCGTGATCTCCGAAAAGCTTGTAGAAATCTATGAAGCTGGCGGAAATTCATCTTCTGAACTGAATATACAATCTGATTCTTTGACGGTTATTCTGTTTGTGGGCGTTAATGGAGTAGGAAAAACGACAACGATCGGAAAGCTTGCCCATAAATTCAAAAGCGAAGGCAAGAATGTGCTAATGGCTGCGGGAGATACGTTTCGAGCTGGAGCGATTGAACAGCTTGAGGTTTGGGGAGAAAGAGTCGGAGTGGATGTTATAAAACAAGGTGCTGGGTCAGACCCTGCCGCTGTTATGTTCGACGCGATTCAAGCAGCAAAATCCAGAAAAGCTGATATTTTAATATGCGATACAGCTGGACGCTTGCAAAATAAAGTCAATCTAATGAAGGAGCTTGAAAAGGTAAAGCGGGTTATTGAACGTGAAGTACCAGGAGCTCCACATGAAGTCCTGCTTGTGCTTGATGCAACAACTGGTCAAAATGCGATGATTCAAGCAAAAACCTTTAAGGAAGCTACAGATGTTAGTGGCATTGTATTAACAAAGCTTGATGGAACAGCAAAGGGAGGCATAGTGCTGGCCATTAGGAATGAATTGGATATTCCTGTTAAATTTGTTGGGCTTGGAGAAAAAATGGATGATTTGCAGGAGTTTGATGCAGAGCAATACGTCTATGGTCTCTTTGCGGATTTAGTTGAAATAGAAGAAGATTAAGTAAAAATAAAAAAACTGCTGAAAATTATTTTCGGCAGTTTTTTTATTTGTTGAAGGGTTTCTTATTAGCTAGAACGTCTATATATATGACAATTAATATCTATTAAAATAAAAATTAAATAAATTCCAAAACTTTTTCGATTTCATTTCGTCTATTAACATGGAAATTATTATCCGGGGGGAGATTTAGATGCATAAAATTAGTAGGTTCGTCTTCATTCTAATTTTAAGTTTTTTCTTATCAATAAACTTGTTCCTGCCTATTGCTAAAGCTGATGGGGAGAACATTAATATCACACTTGAGGAAGGTTTTAATGGAAAGATTAAAATGGGAAAAGGGTTCCCTCTGACGATAAAGCTTGATAACAGCGGAGAGGCATTTAGCGGGAATCTATTAATCAATTTTAATCCTTCATGGAACACTGGTGGTGCTATTTCAATAAAAGTTGACCTGCCTGCCAATAATTCAAAAACTTATCAGATCTCAATGCCGGGATTAACGGAGGATCACCCTTCTTCATATCATAATATTTCAACTATTCAGCTTTATAAAGGGGATTGGAGAAAAGGGAAAACGGTTAAATTTAATGGCGAAGATAAGATAAAACCTAAATACATTGATATGAATGAAAATGTTATTGGTGTCTTAAGCGAAAACTTTGACCGCTTGAAAGAACTAAGGATTCTTCCTTTTACACAGGTACAAATGATTGAGCTGAAAAAAGAAGAACTTCCGAAGCAATCATTAGGTCTCGAAATGCTAGATTATTTGCTAATTGATGAATATGCAATATCTCAATTAGACGAAGAGCAGCAAATGGCAATAAAGGAATGGATTGAAGCAGGGGGAGTTCTAGTTGCAGGTGCCTCGCCTAATGGGAGTCAATCATATGGGCAATTATACTCTTTGCTGCCAATGAAAATGGAGAAAGAGGTTTCAGTTAATTCGGATTTTCTGCAAACAAAGGATACTGAGAAGAAACCTGAGTTCAGTGAATTAAAAATATTTACTGGTCCATTGACTGAAGATGCGATTATAGTTGATAAAATTGGCGATATTCCAACAACAGTAAAGAAAAACTTCGGGAAAGGCACCATTTTACAAACCAGTTTTTCCCTTGGTGATGAGCCACTCTCATCATGGAAGGGCTATAGCACATGGTTTGCTAATTTCCTTAACGAGGCAGAAGTAACGAAGCTAAATAGCATGAAGTATGGTCCTGATTTTTATGGTTCTCTGTATTGGGAGTTTGTCGAGGCAAATGAATTTTTTCCTGCGAGTAACTTTTCAATCGGACAGCTCATAGGTTTATTAGGCGGATACATTATCATAATAGTTCCTGTGCTATATCTAGTCCTAAGGAAACTGGATAAGCGGGAGCATTCTTGGTGGATTATCCCTTCTTTATCGATTATTATGGCTGCAATTGTGTTTGGTATCGGAGCAAAAGATCGGATTGCGAAGCCCCAGCTCAATCAATTAGGTGTCTATATGGCTGAAGATCATCACTTAACGGGGCTGCAAGCATCAACACTATTATCTAATAAAAGTGGTCATTATACACTTTCAATTCCAAAAGGTCAATTTAATGCCGTAACTAGTACACAGAATATGAGCAGCTTTGATCAAATGAGCGGAGCAATTTATGAGGAAAAACGAAAAAACACTGACATCGTATTCCCAGAAGTCGGATACTGGTCGTCTAAAACTATTTACGGGAAGGCTCATCAGAAAGTGAATGGAGGGTTTGTTTCAGATCTAAAACTAAAGAATAACCAATTAACTGGAACGATCCAGAATGGCTTTGACTATGATTTTGAGGAAGTGTTTATTTGGTCAGGCAAAGAAAAAATAGAGCTCGGAAAATTGAAGAAAGGCGAGAAAATTCAGGTTGACAAAAAAGTAAATCTCTCACTTCTTACTAAGCCTTATACTAATGGAGGACCGAACTTTTCTTATCAAAATACAGATATTGACAAAATGAAGCGTGAACGTTTAGAGTATGTTGCTTCAAATATTATTTTTAGCAGCAATAAGGAAAATGAGCCAATAATTGCGGGCTTTACTAAAGATGAAATTATCGACGTAAAAATGTTAGGAAAAAAGGAAAAACAGGATAATACAAATCTAATTCTCGAATCATTTAATGCAGAGCAAGAATTTTCTGGTGAATTTACTCTTAAAAATGAAATGCTTAGTACACATATGAATGTGATAAATGGACGTATTCTTGAAAATATGATCAATGGATCCAATAGAGAAATGATGATTGAAGATGGAGAATATGAATATATTGTCCAGTTGCCAAAACAATTAGTAGAAAAACCGACGAAATTAAAAGAAATGACGATTAAGACGAATAATCAATTCATTGAATACTCAGTTTTTAACAGAGAGACTGGAGAATGGCTTCCTTTTGATACGGATAAACGTAGTTTAACAATAAATGAAACAAATCATATTCAACAATTTGTAACAAAAGAAGGAGAAATTAAGATTAAGCTAGTAAAAAATGCAAAGGGTGATCCTTATGTTCAATTACCGAATATCACAATAAAGGGGGAAGTGACACCGTGATTGAAATTATTGATTTAACAAAACGATACGGAAATTTTACAGCGCTCAATTCATTAAATCTGCAAATTGAAAAAGGATGTGTATTTGGATTTGTTGGTCAAAACGGTGCAGGAAAATCCACAACCTTTTCAATTTTGTCTACCTTGCTGGCACCAACTTCTGGGACAGCTTATATAAATGGTTATAATATCCAAAAGGAGCCGAAAATGGTTAGACGCCAGCTTGGCTATATGCCTGATTTCTTCGGTGTTTATGATCAGTTAAAGGCAATTGAATATTTACATTTTTATGGTGCGAGTTACGGAATCCCTTTGGCAGAAAGGGAAAAACTTATTCCACAATTACTGGATCTCGTCAATTTGGCACATAAAAAGGATTCTTATGTGGATTTACTTTCGAGAGGAATGAAGCAGCGCTTATGCCTTGCAAGAAGCTTAATACATGATCCAGAAGTTTTAATCCTTGATGAACCTGCTTCAGGCTTGGACCCAAGAGCTCGTGTAGAGATGAGGGAAATATTAAAGGAATTAAAAAATATGGGGAAAACCATTTTGATTTCGTCACATATTTTGCCAGAGCTTGCAGAAATGTGTGACACAATTGGCATTATTGATCAAGGTAAGCTCGTTGCTGAAGGATCAGTATCAGATATCCAAGCACAGTTAAAAGGTGAAAGGCTAATAATTGTTAAAACGTATAGAGAAATCGAAAAGGCTGTTTCCTTCTTTGAAGATGATCCGAATATATCAAAATTAAAAATTGGAGATGAAGAACAAACCCTAAAATTTGTTTATAAGGGCTCAGATCAAGAACAATCACTATTACTAAAAAAGGCTATTATTAATGACATTGCGATAACAAGCTTTTCTGAAATTGAGACCGATCTGGAAGATGTCTTTATGGAAATTACAAAGGAGGTAGAGCTTTCATGAAAAATTTTGTCGTCAATCCTGTTTTAAATAAAGAATTTAAGCTTCGCTTTCGTTCTTTTAAAAGCTTCCTCGGCATTCTATTTTATTTGCTTGCTCTGGGGCTCATTATAGTCGGTTTCGTTTTTATTGAGTCATTATCAAACACAACAGGATTTTTTAAGCCAGACCAAAGTCGAACGATATTTATTATGCTTTCCTTTCTCCAGCTCGCATTAATCTTATTTATTACACCGGGACTAACAGCTGGTGTCATTAGCAGTGAGCGTGAAAGGCAGACATTGAATATCCTGCTGACAACAACACAAAGCTCAGCAAGCATTGTTCTAAGCAAGTTAATTTCATCTTTATCCTACTTACTATTATTGATTGTTGCGAGTTTACCGCTTTATAGCTTTGTCTTTTTATTTGGTGGGATTTCCCCTGGCCAAGTATTGGTAACGATTTCTTTTTATATGTTTACAATGCTTGTTTTTGGAAGCTTAGGAGTGCTTTTCTCAACACTTATTAGGAAAACGATTGTATCGATGGTAACGACATATGGGGTGACATTGTTTTTAGCGGGGGGTACAGCTTTTTTAACCATTATTTTTATGCAGTTTGCAAATCGATACGGATATTCAGCTACCCCTTCAACAAACCCGCTTGCGTATTTTACAGCTATGCTTAATCCGGCTATCATCCTATTGAGTACTTTTGAGCCGGATTTTACTAGGGAATTAACAACGAATACGGGAATAAAATTTCCGTTATGGATTTCATATATAATTTCCTACACAGTCATTTTTATTGCAGCAATTCTACTCAGCATTAAAAAGCTAAGACCGAACATGAAAAAAGGGTAAGGGAATGAAACAAATGGAGGATCGCCACCAATTTGAAAAGCTGATAAAACCCATTCAGAGACAGCTTCTTTTTCAGCTGATTATTAAGGAGGTGCAGCTCTTGCTTATTTTTGCAGGAGCAACTTCCTTTTTATTACTATTAATCGCTCGAATACTGGTCATTCCTTTTCTTAAATATTATTTCATACTGATGTTTATTGTTTTGTTTTCTATTTTTATCATTCGTATTTGGAAAAACCATCCGAATATGCAGAAGGCAGTTTCTATTTACAATCAGTTTGTACCAGATGACAGAGTTGTTACAGCTTTTAATTTCCTCAAAACAGATAGTATTATGGCTGAATTGCAGCTCGCTGATGCTGTAAAAAATATGAAAAAATCACAAGATATCGTTCGAAAAAGAAAGAAAAATTATTTATATCCTAAATGGCTGCTTATTTCTTTTGTCCTCACATCCTTAGCGGTGCTGCTATTTTTTTCACCAAATGAAAAAATAAATTCAGCAAAACAGCAAGAAAAGGAAATAAAGCTCGTTGCGGAAACTGAAAAAAAACTTAAAGAGGAAATAAAAAAAGAAAAAGATCCAAATGTAAAAAAAGCATTAAAGGAAGCGCTGGAAAAAGTTGCAGAACAGAAGTCGGTTGAAGAAGCTCTAAAAGAGTTAGCGAAACAGAAAAAAGAGCTGGAATTAAAGGCTTTAAAGGAAAAAGAAAAACAATTGGCTTTAGAAAATTGGAAGCAAGATTTGAAAAATAACGGCCTAACCGATCTAGAAAAAATGCTGAATCAAAAAAACTTGGCTGCTATTGAAAAAGAGCTTGCTAAATTAAATGAAAAATGGAATGAGCTAAATGAAGAACAAAAGAATGCATTCAATCAATTGGCGGAAAATGAAGGACAATTAACGGAGGAAGAACTTGCAAAATTAATGGAACAGATTGAAAATGCCCTTGAATCTGAAGAATTCCTAGCCCAGCTTGCAGCAGCTCAGCAAGCACTGCAAAATGTTGGATTGGCCATGCAAAATCAGATGGCTGCAAACGGATTACCACCTGGTCAGCTTGCCTTTACTCCCTCCGGACAATCTAGTCAACAAGGGACAGGTGCAAATGGGCAGCAAGGTGCAAGTAATAGCAATGGACAGCAGCAAGGTCAAAATAATCAAAATTCAAATAATGGTAATGGAAACGGCTCAGGTAATGGGAATGGAAATGGTGCAGGAGCTGGAAGCGGTAGCGGATCAGGTTCAGGTAATGGCCAAGGATTAGGAGGTACTGGAGCAGGTAAGGGTCAAGGTTCACGTGAACTATTAACCATTCCTAATCATTTAGAAGGCCTAACAAATATAGAAACTGATCAAGGGCTTCTAGGAGAAGGAAATGCAGCCGAGCAAACAGAGGGAACAGGACCAGTTCTGAAAGGAACGATTAGGCCATATAGTGAGGTTTTTGGAACTTACGAAAAAGCATATAGACAAAGTACTGAGCGCTACAAGCTGCCTTCAGATTTAGAAGAGATCGTAAAAAATTATTTTACAAATATTGATCCTAACAAGGAGTGACATATATGTCAGCAACAACAGAAAAGGAACAGCAATTTATTAATGCTTCTGACACGATTTCAAGGGTTAAAAACGAAATTCAGTCTTTTATCGTCGGCCAGCATGAAGTCATTGATCAAGTATTATGGAGCATTTTAGCTGGAGGGCATGTGCTACTGGAAGGTTTGCCTGGCCTAGGAAAAACGATGTTAATAAAAACGATTTCTGAATGTCTCGATTTGAAATTTTCACGAATCCAGTTTACACCAGATATTATGCCTTCAGATATTACTGGAACAATGCTATTACAACCAGATGAAGCTGGAAGACAAAATTTTGTTTTTCACAAAGGCCCATTGTTTGCAAATATTATATTAGCAGATGAAATAAACAGGGCGACTCCAAAAACACAGAGTGCTCTTCTGGAGGCAATGGGTGAAAAGACAGTAACAATTATGGGTGAAACCAAACCAATGGAAAACCCATTTTTTGTATTAGCTACCCAAAACCCAATTGACATGGAAGGAACCTATCCACTTCCGGAGGCGCAAACAGATCGATTTATTTGTAAGGTTCATGTTCATTATCCAACAAAAGAGGAATTAAGAGAAATTGTGATTAGAACTACTGGTCCACAATCTGTACAATTGGAAAAAATGGCTTCCCTTCAGGATGTTATTGCACTGCAAAGGCTAGCAAAAGAAATCTTGGTTTCTGATGATATTATTGATTTTGCAGTGAGTCTTATTTCAGCTACACACCCGGATTCTGAGGAAGTACCAGATATTGTAAAGCAGTACGTTCAATATGGAAGCGGACCTCGTGGTCTTCAAAGCTTAATCGGAATGGCTAAGTCAAGAGCTCTTTCAGTAGGGAGATACCATATTTCGATTGGTGATATCAAACATGTTGCTAAACCTGTTTTAAGGCATCGTCTCATTATAAACTTCGAGGGGGAGGCAAATGGGATAACCGCTGATACTATTATTGATCATCTCTTAAATGAACCTGAACGAGGAGCAAAAGGGTGATGAACAGCCAGCAGGCTTTAATAGGTAAATTACAGAAAAAAAGACTGATGGTTAAAACAAAAAAGAGAGGATTTCATAAAGGATCTAGGCAGTCGAATAGGTTTGGCTCCTCACTAGAATTCTCGGATTTTAGAACGTATCAACCTGGAGACGATGTACGGCAAATTGATTGGAATGTATATGGAAGAACTCAAAAGCATTATATTAAAAGGTTTTTAGATGAGCAGGAATTATCCATCGCCATATACCTTGATGCTACCTCATCTATGAGAAAAATTGAATCAAAGTGGAAATTAGCAAAACAAATAGCAGCTGCTCTTAGCTACATCATATTAAACAGTGAAGATCGATTGTTTTTTTCAGCCGTTTCTTCAGCTGGTGTACAACCTGTAAAAAGGAAAGGTTCGATCTATAGCAGGAAAACCTTTTTAGAAATTTTGCAAATGGATGAAGCAGAGAGGGCTGGAGATTTTATAAAACATTTAAATAGAACAATTATTAAAAAACAGCAGCTTTCCATTATTATTACGGATGGATTGGAGCAGATAGACGAAATTGAAAATCTTCTCAAAAAATTGGCTGCGTTTAAGCAAGAGATTTGGTTTATTCAAGTGTTAAGTTCAGAAGAATTATCTCCCCATTTTTCAGGGGATATGAAATTAGTAGATAGTGAGACAGAAGCTATTGTGAATGTTAGTATGAGCCCGAAAATTATAGCAGAATACGAGAAACGTATTCATGAGCATAATCGAAAATTAGAAATGATTTGCAGGCGATTTGGCGGACATTACTTGTTTGCATGTGACAATCGAGATGTTCAATCAATATTATTTCATGATTTTTCAGGAAAAGGGTTAATCAATTGAGGTGAGGCTATGTATTTTTTAAATCCGTGGTTTTTTCTATTAAGTATAATGATAGCTGCCGTTATTTTGTTTTACTTTTTCCGGAAGCAGTACGTGGAGAAAACGATTTCCTCAAACTTTCTATGGGAACAAGTTTTAAATGAATGGCAAGCATCTCCTTGGTTAAAGAAGTTGCAGCAAAACCTGTTATTTTGGCTCCAGCTTTTGGCGTTGCTGCTTTTAATGTTTTCTCTTGTACGTCCGTTTTGGTTCGAGAATGCCGTAAAGGGAGAGCATATAATCTTGATTATTGATCCTTCAGCCACAATGTCTGCAGAATTTGAAAATAGCAGCCGCTTTGAAACAGCAAAAAAGGAAATGCTTAGTCTGGTTGATCGACTAGGTGAGCAAGAAGTAACTTTGATTAAAGCGGGTGAAAAGCCTGAGATCCTTTTAAATCAGGAAAATGACTTAATCGCTATACGAAAGCAAATAAATAACTTACAGCTATCTTATGAACATGAACAGATGGAAAAAGCAATGAATTTAGCTGTTTCACTTGCTTCTAATAAGGATACTGCTATCCATATTTATTCAGACGGAGTAACAAAAGAAATGGTTAGTAAAAATATGAAGGAGCATTATGTCGAGGTACATAATGTCGGTAAAGATTCTGGTAATCTATCATTGATTTCCTTTGGTGTAGCCCCTTTTGAAAATCAAATTACAGGTGTTGCTGTCATAGAGAATCAAGCTTCTAATGAAAAGGAAATTAATTTTGTAGTGAAAGCTGAGGAAGAAAAGCTCTTTGAAAAACAAGTTTCCATTGCTGGAGGGCAGCAGCAAGTAATACAGATCCCTTCACTTCCTAAAAAGCCTTATTATGAAGCTTTCATTTTAAATGAGGATGGTTATGCAGCTGATAATCAGGCAACCTCTATTTTCACTGAAACAAATCCAAAGGTTTACACAATGGGTGAAGTAAACTCCTTTGCAGTGAAAGGATTTCAAACGATTGGGACAGAATTACTTCAAATTAATAATGGAAAAGACTTGGATGCAAAAGGGATTCTAGTTGTTGAAGGCAGCGACTTAAATGATTTACCTAGACAGCCCATCATTTTTTTTAATAACAATAAGGAAAAAGTTAAACTGAAAGAGAAGTTAACTGCTAAGGAAGATCAACTGCTTCAATATGTTGATTATGAAAAGATATATATTGATTCTGCTGTGAAGGCGATAGACGGTGATTGGGAAACAATATTAAGAAGCGGAAACTATCGGTTAGTCCAAAAAGGACAAGTAAATGGAGAGCCTATTATAATAGTAAACTTTTCACTATCTGATTCTGACTGGCCACTTCAGCCAGGATTTCCGATTTTTCTATATAACTCTTATCAATGGCTTTCACAGCAAACTGGTTTTCTCGGCTATTTTAGTCCGGGAGAGGAGAAGTGGATAAATATAAATGAGGGTAAACAAAAATGGGAGGTTTTCAATCAAACAGATGAGAACTTATATTCCTTCGATTTAACAAAAGAAAGCTTTAGAGCACCTACAATTCCTGGGACATATCAGGCGGTTTCTGGTGAGAAAATTTATTATTTTTCTGTGCTTCTTGATGATCGGGAAAAGCAAGCTAAAGTCGAGACAGCATTTACATGGAATGAGTTTCAAATGCATGAAAAAGGGGATAAGAAAAGTTCCAATGACAAGCTGTGGATCTGGTTCGCTGTCTTCGCTTTAGCATGTATAGCTTTGGAATGGGAGGTATATAGGCGTGGGCATAGAGTTTAAGTTTCCCATTCTATTTTTGTTATTAATACCAGCAGCATTTATGATTTATCTTTTTATTAGACAGAAAAAACAAATGAATTCCATCGAAGTTTATTGGATTGCAGGAATAAGATTTACTGTATTTTTCCTTTTGATTGCTGCATTAACGATCCCACAAATATTGCTTCCTATGAAAGGTGAAACGGTTATTTTTCTGGCCGACCGTTCAGCAAGTGTGAATGCTGCGGAAAATCAAATTCTAGACTGGATTGAAAATAGTGTGGAGCAAAAACAGAAAGAGGATTCATTCGCAGTTGTCACTTTTGGAGAAAATGTTTCGTTGGAACAGAACATAGGGCTTCAAAAGAATGCGATAAATCAATTTAGCAGTAAGATTAACGATGCTGAAACAAATTTAGAACAAGGATTACAATTTGCTTCCACTTTAATACCAAGAAATTCAAGTGGTCGAATCGTATTGCTTTCTGATGGAAATGAAACGGTAGGAAATAGTCTTGACGCAGCAAATCTTCTTAAAAACCGAGATATAGAGCTTGATTATGTTCTATTAGAAAATAGAGTTGGAGAAGATATGTCTTTGTCCGAACTGAATGTTCCTCCTTCCCTTTATAAAGGAGAGAAGGCTCCTATCTCATTTACTATTAATAGCAATGTAAATAAAGATGCGGTCATTCGGCTATCAGTAAATAATCAAGAAGTATTAAAGGAGATTGTACAAGTAAAGGAAGGTAAGAATATCTACACCTTTAACCATACAGCAGATGTTTCAGGTCTTGCTGTTTTTAAAGGTGAAATTTCCTCTGAAAATGATACCTATATAGAAAATAATACATTGCATTCAGTTGCCAATGTAAAAGGAACTCCGAAGATCCTAATTGTTCAAGGGAAAGATGGAGGGAATATTGAACCTATAATTGAAGATTCTGGGGTTGAAGTGGAAACGATCCCACCGGAAAAGCTTCCGACAGAGCTATCTAGCTTTATTCAATATCAATCGATAATTTTTAATAATGTTCCTGCAACTGTTATCAGCGAAAACCAAATGAATATGATTGAAAAGGCAGTAAAAGAATTTGGAACGGGCTTTATTATGGCAGGTGGAGAAGAAAGCTTTGGGCTTGGCGGATATTTTAAAACCCCAATCGAAAAGCTTTTGCCAGTAGATATGGACATAAAAGGGAAAAAAGAGATGCCTTCTCTTGGCCTTGTAATTGTTATGGATAGATCTGGAAGTATGTCTGGTTCTAAGCTTGAGCTCGCTAAAGAAGCTGCCGCCAGATCAGTCGAGCTATTGCGTGAAGAGGACACGCTTGGATTCATTGCATTTGATGATCGTCCTTGGGTCATTGTGGAAACAGCACCGTTAAAGGATAAAAAAGAAGCGGCTGATAAAATTCGATCGGTATCACCTGGTGGTGGAACTGAAATATATTCATCGTTAGAACTAGCATATCAGGAGTTAGAGGACCTAAAGCTGCAGAGAAAACATATAATTCTACTTACTGATGGTCAAGCTCCTGGAGGTGACTATGAAGGATTAATTGAGGAGGGAAAGGAAAAAAACATTACTTTGTCGACGTTAGCATTGGGGAGCGATGCAGATCGCGGTCTTCTAGAAGACTTAGCGAATATGGGATCAGGACGGTTTTATGATGTCACGGATTCATCTGTAATCCCGAGTATACTTTCACGTGAGACAGTAATGGCCACCAGAACATATATAGAAGATAATCCTTTCTATCCGGTTATTCAGCCTTATCCCGATTGGGTAAAACTGTTCCAGGCAGGAGTGCCAAAGATGAATGCTTATATTGCTACAACTCCAAAGGCACGGGCACAGTCACCCATTCTAAGTGAAAAAGAAGATCCGATCCTTTCAGAATGGCAATATGGCTTGGGTCATACGATTGCCTTTACTTCAGACTTCTCAGGAAAATGGTCAGGTGACTGGGCGCGTTGGGATATGTGGCCAACATTCATCAATCATCTTATTACGAAATCCCTTCCTCAGTATGAGAGTGAACCTTACAACATGACTTTAACAAAGGAAGTCGGTATTCCTCTTTTAACATTAGAGTCGACAAGAAATCAGTCACTTCCCATTGAAGCTTCTCTTGTATCTGAGAGTGGTGAGGAGATAAAAGCAACTCCAAAACTTGTTGCACCAGGAAAATACGAGCTTAAACTGCCGAATCATTCAGGAATGTATTTTCTAAGTGTGAAGCAAACAGATCAAAATGGAGCTATCCATACTTATCAAACAGGGTTTACAATTCCGTATTCTGATGAGTACTTATTAGATGGCCCCAATGAAGAACTACTTAAGGAACTAGCGAAAAAAACAGAAGGAAAATCACTTGTTTCCGAAAAGGAATCATTTCGTTCTCTAAAAAATAAAACGTATAATGAACAGCCGATAAGCCAATGGTTAATTTTAGCTGCATTTTTGCTTTTCTTTATAGAAATTGCTATCCGACGTTTTGGATTAATGGCTTTAATTGGGCATACATTCAAGAAAAAAAGCAAAAAAAATATGGATTTGGGGATGAAGGCACAAAGTATAGAGCAGTTGCAGAAGAGAAGTGTTAAAAAATCGCCTTCTAAAGAAACACAAACCATTGATACGAATAATGAAAAGCCTGCACCAAAAGAGGAAAAGAAGCAGATTGGAAAGAAAAAAGCAGCAAAGAAACAGGAAATACAAGTGACACCAGAGGTACGTGCGGAAAGAATGAAAAGACTTCTTGACGCAAAAAATCGAAAGAATTAATCAAATCGGCTAACTCTAGTCTTACAATTACCTTCTATATCCAGAATGTAAAGATAATTTCTTGACATATTTTTATGTCATATGTAAACTAGGTTTTGTAAAGGCTTTTCACTTAACAAGGGGGAGTAGGGATGTTAGAAAAGACAACGAGAATGAATTATCTATATGATTTTTATCAATCGTTGTTGACTCCAAAGCAACGAAGCTATATGTCCCTTTATTACCTGGATGATTTTTCGCTTGGAGAGATTGCAGATGAATACGATGTTAGTCGTCAAGCAGTTTACGACAATATTAAACGTACAGAAGCTATGCTTGAAGAGTACGAAGAAAAGCTGTTATTATTTCAAAAATTTCAAAAGCGAAGCAAGCTTATTTCAAGCTTGAAGGAAATTCTTAATGAAAATTCTGAAAAAAACATGGAAATATTTTCAGCTTTAGCCGAGCTTGAGAAATTAGATTAGGAGGCGGCAACATGGCATTTGAAGGATTAGCCGACCGACTGCAGAATACAATCCAGAAGATCCGCGGCAAGGGGAAGGTAAATGAAGCGGATGTAAAAGAAATGATGCGAGATGTAAAACTTGCATTACTTGAAGCAGACGTTAACTTTAAGGTCGTTAGAGAATTTGTCAAGAAGGTTAGTGAACGAGCTGTTGGACAGGAAGTGTTAAAGAGCTTAACACCTGGACAGCAGGTTGTAAAGGTTGTTAAAGAAGAATTAACCGACTTGATGGGTGGAGAGCAAAGTAAGATTGCTGTTTCGAACCGCCCGCCAACAGTCATTATGATGGTTGGGTTACAAGGTGCTGGTAAAACAACGACAACTGGAAAGCTTGCCAACTTGCTGAGAAAGAAATACAACCGAAGTCCATTGCTTGTTGCTGCTGATATTTATCGTCCTGCGGCAATAAAGCAGCTTGAAACCCTTGGAAAACAACTAAGTATGCCAGTATTTTCACTAGGTGATCAAGTCAGCCCTGTTGAAATTGCCAAACAGGCAATCGCAAAAGCTAAAGAAGATCATAATGATTACGTCTTAATTGATACAGCTGGTCGATTACATGTTGATGAAGCATTGATGGATGAGCTAAAACAGATTAAAGAGCTATCTAATCCAGATGAAATCTTCCTTGTAGTTGATGCGATGACAGGTCAAGACGCAGTTAATGTTGCGGAGAGCTTTAATGAGCAGTTAGGATTAACGGGTGTCGTGCTGACTAAGCTTGATGGTGATACCCGTGGGGGAGCAGCCCTATCCATTCGCTCTGTTACAAATACACCAATTAAGTTTGTGGGTCTTGGTGAGAAAATGGATGCCCTGGAACCTTTTCACCCTGAAAGAATGGCCTCAAGAATTTTAGGGATGGGGGATGTTTTAACCCTTATTGAAAAAGCACAAGCAAATGTGGATGAAGAGAAGGCTAAAGAACTTCAGCAGAAGATCCGAACGGCAAATTTTACATTTGACGACTTTTTAGATCAACTCGGTCAAGTTCGTAAAATGGGACCACTTGAGGACATTTTAAAAATGATGCCTGGTGCGAACAAAATTAAAGGGCTGAACAATCTTCAAATTGATGAGAAGCAAATCACTCATGTTGAAGCCATCATTCAATCTATGACAAAGGAAGAAAAAATTCATCCTGAATTGATAAATGCAAGCAGACGCAGAAGGATTGCAAAGGGGAGCGGTACATCGGTTCCAGAAGTAAATCGCTTACTTAAACAATTTGAAGATATGAAGAAAATGATGAAACAAATGACAGGAATGTCGCCAAAAGGAAAGAAAAAAGGTGGATTTAAGTTTCCGTTTAACCCTTTTTAACCTAATTTAAAAAGTTTTTTTAGACTGTAAAGAAAAAAACCTTTACAAACATATGAGATATCTGATAATATACTATCTTGTGTGAAACTATTCGGAGGTGCTTTAAATTATGGCAGTAAAAATTCGTTTAAAACGTATGGGAGCAAAAAAATCTCCTTTCTATCGTATCGTTGTAGCTGATTCTCGTTCTCCTCGTGATGGACGTTACATTGAAATAGTTGGAACTTACAATCCGGTTGCTGAGCCAGCTATCGTTGATATTAATGAGGAATTAGCTCTTAAATGGCTTCAAACTGGTGCGAAGCCATCTGATACAGTTCGTAATCTTTTCTCTAAACAAGGCATTATGGAAAAATTCCATAACACTAAATACGGTAAGTAATTTTTCATACTATGAAAGAGCTTATCGAAACGATTGTTAAACCCCTTGTTGATTTTCCGGAGGAAGTACTTGTGAAAGTACTTGAAGAAGAAAACCGCGTAACCTATCAGCTTTCTGTCAACAAGAATGACATGGGGAAAGTAATTGGGAAGCAAGGGCGCGTTGCGAAAGCAATTCGAACTGTTGTTTATGCAGCAGGATCATCACAGCAGAAAAAAATCTTTTTAGAAATCAGTGAATAAGCATTTTAAAAGTGCTGAGCTGAAACATATGAAAGCAATGACTCTTTTGAGCCATGCTTGTCATCGAAAAGGAGGGGCATTGTCCCCTCCTTTTTTCAAATTATCATATTATATTTTAAGAACTGGCACGATTATAGCCTTAGGAGGCATAAATAGATGAAAATACTTCAATCTGTCGTGGTAAAACAAGTTCTAACAGAGAATAGTAAAAGTGAACTATTAGATAAATATAGGTCGAATAAGCAGCAACTGCAAAAGGAATGTGATCAGTTGAGATTTGAATTGAAGAAACTTGAAAAAACAAAAAAGTTTCAGCAGATTAGTTTAAATAAGCATTATGAAAAAGAAATTCAAATAAGGCAAGAAAAAATCAAGCTTATCGATTTTCAAATTGAACAATTACATATGCTACCAATAGGCAGCGAACTAAAAGAAAAAGAAGTAAAGGCGATTATTGAGATTGAAGAAGGTGATCGCTGGGAAGATGTTCAAAGTGGCAGAACGATTATCATTCAGGACGGGATTGTTAAGGAAATTCGCTAGAGGTGAGAGCTATTGGAAAAATGGTTTAATGTTGGAAAAATCGTAAATACTCATGGCATTCGAGGAGAGGCAAGAATAATCTCAAAGACTGATTTTGCAGCCGAAAGATATAAGTCTGGGAATAAACTGTTTTTATTTATGCCTGATTCAAATTTGCCACTTGAATTAACTGTGAAATCACATCGTACTCATAAGAATTTTGATTTACTCACTTTCGAAGGCTACGATAATATAAATCAAATCGAAAAGCTGAAGGGTGGAATCCTTAAGGTATCTGAGAGTCAGCTTGGTGAATTGAATCAAGATGAGTATTACTACCATGAAATTATTGGCTGTACAGTCACGACTTTGGATGGTGATGAGTTAGGGAAAATCCGTGAAATTCTTTCACCGGGAGCTAATGATGTTTGGGTAATAAAAGGGAAGGGTGGCAAGGAGATCTTAATCCCTTATATTGAAGATGTAGTAAAAGAAGTAAACATTAAAGAAAAATCTGTTATCATTGATCCGATTGAAGGTCTTCTTTCATGATGAAAATTGATGTCCTTACACTTTTTCCTGAAATGTTTGCTGGGGTATTTGGCCATTCAATTTTAAAAAAAGCCGCAGACAATAGGGCTGTTGAATACAATGTCGTGAATTTTAGAGATTATGCTGACAATAAACATCATACCGTTGATGACTATCCATACGGTGGTGGGGCGGGAATGGTGTTAAAGCCACAGCCGATTTTTGATGCAGTAGCTGATTTGCGCGAAAAAGGAGTATCTTCACCAAGAGTCATACTTTTATGCCCTCAAGGTGAAAGATATAACCAGAGGAAAGCAGAGGAGCTAGCAAAATCAGATCATCTTATTTTTGTTTGTGGACATTATGAAGGTTACGATGAAAGAATTCGTAAGCATATAGTGACTGACGAAATTTCGATTGGTGATTTTGTTTTAACAGGGGGAGAGCTTGGGGCAATGGTTGTGATAGATAGTGTTGTTCGTCTTCTGCCGGGTGTTCTTGGCAATGAGGAATCACATCGTAAAGACTCTTTTAGCACAGGCCTCCTTGAACACCCACATTATACTCGTCCTGCCGATTTCAGGGGAATGAAAGTCCCTGATGTTCTTTTGTCGGGTAACCATCGCTTAATTGAAGAGTGGCGAACAAAAGAATCATTGAGAAGGACTTTTTTTCGCAGGCCAGATTTATTCGAACATGTTGAATTATCCGATGTTCAAAAAAAATGGTTGGAAGAGATTAAAAATGAACAGAAATAGCATTGAAGTTATATCCTCAATATGATAAAATACTTTTTGTGACTTAGGCTGAACTTTTTCAGATTTTGTCTTATTAAGATGTTCCGCTGCAATTAGAGGAAAGTGTGTGCATGAGCATCTGTTGGAAGGAGTTGAAAACGATGCATAAATTAATCGAAGAGATCACAAAAGAACAACTTCGTACTGATATGCCTGCGTTCCGTCCTGGTGATACTGTACGTGTACACGTGAGTATTGTTGAGGGAACTCGTGAGCGTATCCAGGTATACGAAGGAGTTGTGATCAAGCGTCGTGGTGGTGGTATCAGCGAAACTTTTACAGTTCGTAAGATTTCTTATGGTGTAGGCGTTGAGCGTACATTCCCTGTTAACACACCAAAGATTGCGAAGCTTGAAGTACTTCGCCGCGGTAAAGTGCGCCGTGCGAAACTTTACTACCTACGTAACCTACGTGGTAAAAAAGCTCGTATTAAAGAAATTCGATAATATGAAAAAAAGAAAGGAGCTTGTTCTACAAGCTCCTTTTTCTTAGCTAATAATATTACATAATTGTTAAATAATAAATACATAAGGCTCCAACCATGACTGTTTTGATTGATTTTTGTACAATTAATATAGCAAGAGTATACATATGTATTTGAAAGACTGTATTAACAAGCTTGATAATACTAATCCTTTAGCTGAAAGCAATTATTTTACGGAAGATTGGTGGAGGAATAAATGACAAAAAAGAAAAATGAATTATGGGAATGGTCAAAAGCCCTTATTATTGCAGTATTATTAGCAGCTATTATTCGTTACTTTTTATTCGCGCCGATTGTAGTTGATGGGCTTTCAATGATGCCAACTTTGCATGATCAGGATCGGATGATCGTAAATAAGTTAGGCTATAAAATTGGAAAGCCAGAAAGGTTCGATATTATCGTTTTTCATGCACCTGAAAATAAGGATTACATAAAAAGGGTAATTGGTTTGCCAGGAGATCGCATTGAATATAAAGATGACACCCTATATGTTAATGGCAAGGCGTATGATGAGCCATATTTAGATGAATATAAAAAAGAAGTCATAGACGGTCCATTAACTGAACCATTTACTCTTGAGGAAAAGATTGGGCAGGAAACGGTACCGGAGGGCCATCTTTTTGTTATGGGAGATAACAGGAGATTCAGTAAGGATAGCCGTCATATTGGCACTGTTCCTATGGATAAAGTACTAGGTAATACAGGCATTATTTATTGGCCAATTGAAGATATTCAAATTATAAAATAAAGATTTTTTTACTTAATAATAATTATGTCGCATTGGGAGGTGACAGCTATGACTATTCAATGGTTTCCCGGGCACATGGCAAAGGCCAGAAGGCAAGTTACGGAAAAACTAAAGCTAGTGGATATTATCTATGAACTGGTGGATGCTAGAATTCCCTATTCTTCTCGCAATCCGATGATTGATGAAATCATTCAGCATAAACCACGAATCATTCTTTTAAATAAGGCTGATATGGCTGATAAGGAAAAGACAAGGCAATGGGTAAATTATTTTAACGAACAAGGATTAAAAGCTATAGCTATTAATTCACAGGCGGGACAAGGAATGAAAGAAATTGTTGCCGCATCCCAAGAAATTTTAAAGGAAAAATTTGATCGAATGAAGGCAAAAGGGGTAAAACCTAGGGCTATTCGTGCAATGATAGTAGGTATTCCGAATGCTGGAAAGTCAACGCTCATTAATAGGCTAGCGAAAAGGAATTTGGCAAAAACAGGAAATACACCTGGAGTCACAAAAGCACAGCAATGGATTAAGGTAGGAAAAGAATTGGAACTTCTCGATACGCCAGGAATTCTTTGGCCAAAGTTTGAAGATCAAGAGGTTGGTTTAAAGCTTGCACTTACGGGTGCGATTAAAGATACAATATTAAATTTACAAGATATAGCTGTATATGCTCTTCGATTCCTTGAAAAAAACTACCCTGAACGAATGAAGGAACGTTATAGTCTAGAAGTTATTCCAGAGGATATTGTAGAATTATTTGATGAGATTGGAAAACTTCGTGGCTGTTTAATGGGAAGAGGAGAAATAGATTACGATAAAGTAACCGAACTCATTATTAGGGATTTTCGAACGGAAAAATTAGGACCAATAACATTAGAAAAACCTGAAGATTTGATCACAATTACTGAATTAGAAAAGTAAATAAATCAAAATCCATAGAGGATGACTCAAATGGAGCATTAACCCAAAGCTATATATCGTAAATTGGATTTAATCAATATCCAAAATACACAGTATATGTAGAGAAGGGCCAAAGCTAACCAGAGTCATCCTCTAAATATTTATTTAAATAAGCCGATACATAGACTATGGAATTGAAGGAGAAGCCTCGTGGAAAAACTAACAATTCGAGAGATTGAACAAAATCTTTCTTTAGTAAAAGACCGAACTAGCGATTTTATTAGACATATAGAAAAAGACGAAAGAAAAGGCGTCCAGCAGCTTTTAAAAAAATGGTATTCTCAACAAGAATCAGAGCAGAAAGCATATGAAAAATATTTGGAAATGACAAAGTATGAGAATAATTACAGAAGTCAGGGCTTCGAAAACATTGCTGGAATAGATGAGGTTGGAAGAGGACCACTCGCAGGACCTGTTGTTGCAGCAACTGTTATCTTACCACCCACTTTTTATTTGCCTGGATTAGATGATTCCAAAAAGCTATCTGAACAAAAAAGAAATGCATTTTTTGAGATTATTAATCGAGAGGCAGTGTCAATAAGTATAGGTATCATTAATGTAGAGGAAATTGATCATATTAATATTTTGGAAGCATCGAAAAAAGCCATGCTTACCGCAATAGCCGGGCTTAAAACCAAGCCGGATTTCCTCCTAATTGATGCAGTAAAACTCATGGCTCCTTATCCACAGGAAGCAATTATTAAAGGTGACGGAAAAAGTATTTCGATTGCCGCTGCTTCAATTGTAGCAAAAGTAACACGCGATCGGATGATGATTAAATTAGGAATGGAATTTCCCCAATACGGATTCTCTCAAAACATGGGGTATGGAACGAAGGAACATCTAAACGCTATTAAAAAGTTTGGAATAACCCCCCACCATCGTAGAAGCTTTGCTCCCATAAAGGATTTCGTAATAGAAGTAAAGTAAGAAGGTGATTTTGTGCAAACATCGAACATTATACATTCTCTACTTAAACAGAATTATTTAAGTGATAATAAAGCTTTGACCTTTAGAACCGGACAGATTTTTAGTGGGAAGGTATTAAAGCTTTACCCAAATCAAATCGCTGAAGTGCAAGTCGGTTCTCATAAGGTGCTTGCGCAATTAGAAATCCCCTTAACAGTAAATGAAAACCAATGGTTTCAAGTTGAATCAGCTGAAGGAAAGGTTCACTTAAAGGTTTTAGATACACAGGGAACAAACGAAAAGCAGCTATTGGTTGGAGATTTACTAAAACAATTTTCTCTTCCAGAAACAAAGGAGAATATTGCTCTTTTGCAACATTTTGTAAAAGAGCAGCTTCCAATAACGAAAGAAACAATCAGAACTGCTGCTGAATGGATAAAAAGCAGTCAGTCCATTCAAGATAGCCTCCAAGCAATAAGTGCACTTTATTCCAAACAATTGCCATTTACTGAAAGTGTTTTCCAATCTATCACGTCAATAATCAAAGATGACTCGTTTTTAACATTGTTAGAAAACCTTCAAACGCTATTAAAAAATCATACTACTACTATTACTAGTACAAGACTGTTATCTATGATTAATGAAATGAGTATGACTGAAAAAGAACGAACAATTAATTTGGCTCTCTCAACTCTTATTAAAGAGGCACAAGGAATACAAGATCCAGTAAAATCCGAAACAGCAATGAAACTTTTACAGGACCTTGGATTTTTTTTAAAGGAAACAACCGCAAAAGAGGGGCTGGAATTTAGTACAGAGCAGCCTAAAAATAGCAATAATATCCTTATTGCAAATAAAAAAATACAAACTGAAGTCCAATCCTTATTGTCTACCCTAAGTAAAAATCGTGATGATGCTTTAGTCAAATTTACTCAGCTTCTTTCGTTGGAAGGTTCTGGTGCAGAAACAAAGCTTTCTTCCAAGGAGCAGGAGTTGCTAACAAGCATTAAGAGAGAAGTTCTCGATAGTATAAAGCCTGTAGATGCACATGTGGTAAAAGATCAATTGAAAAATTTAATTCAAAAAATTGGCTTTTCTTATGAAAATGAAGCTGCAAAGTTAATAAATAATCAAAATCAAGAAGAGAACAATAAAATTGAGATGCTAAAGCCCCTTCTTATGCAATTTTTAAAAGATGAACCCTCTGCCCCATTTAAAGACGCCGCCGAAAAGCTTTTGTTAAAAATAACTGGGTATCAGGTTCTCTCGCAGGAAGTGGGGCCTGTTCAACAATATGTTTTCCAGCTTCCAATTACATTTTGGGATAAAAAATTGGATATGACGATGCAGTGGAGTGGTAGGAAATCTAAATACGGAAAGATAGACCCTAATTATTGCCGAGTACTTTTTTATTTAAATCTTGATCATTTAAAAGAAACGATTGTAGATTTACAAGTCCAAAACAGAGTCATAAATATATTTATAACGAATGATCGAAAGGATTTAAAGGTAATTGCTACACCGTTTGTGGCTCAATTAAAAGAGAGCTTGGCCCAACTAAATTATCATCTGTCTTCCGTCACGTATAACAGAACCACTGAGAGCAAAAAGGCGATAAATGGAAAGTTGAGTGACCAATTTACCAATCCGTCTACTATTATTGTGCCAAATAAATACAATGGGGTGGATTTTCGAATATGAATCCGAAGGAATATAAAATGAGAAAAGAGGCGATAGCCTTAACCTATGATAGAAACGGAAAAGATGCCCCATACATTTCAGCTAAAGGGCAAGGTTTTATTGCTGAAAACATACTTGAACGAGCAAAAGAACATAATATTCCTATACAAGAAGATCCATCATTAATAGAGCTGTTAGGAAAACTGAATATAAATGAGCAGATTCCTGAAGAGCTTTATCAAGCAGTAGCAGAGGTTTTCGCATTTGTATACAAAACTGACCAATTGGCAGGAGGGAAAAAATAACAAGAAGGTAATTATTTTATTAAAAATGAAATTAATGAGCTATTTTTTAGCTGATTTTACCTAATGAATTTAGAAATATTAAAAGAAAAATAATATTTCCCTAATAAAGGTGGACAAGGTTAGTGTCATCTAATAAAATGAAATCGCAGTCTACTTTTTGAAGAGTTTGATAGGAGGATGGAAATGAATATACATGAGTACCAAGGTAAAGAGGTCCTCAGAAAATATGGGGTAGCAGTTCCAAATGGCAAAGTGGCTTTTACAGTTGAGGAAGCAGTTGAAGCTGCAAAAGAACTAGGCACTGATGTTTGTGTTGTTAAGGCACAAATTCATGCTGGGGGTCGCGGGAAAGCTGGCGGTGTAAAGGTAGCAAAGAATTTAGATGAAGTCCGTACATATGCAAATGAAATTTTAGGAAAAACGCTTGTTACTCATCAAACAGGACCTGAAGGAAAAGAGGTTAAGCGCCTTTTAATCGAAGAAGGCTGTGACATAAAAAAGGAATACTATATTGGTTTAGTATTAGATCGTGCTACTTCCCATGTTGTACTAATGGGATCTGAAGAAGGCGGTACTGAAATTGAAGAGGTAGCTGAAAAGACGCCAGAAAAGATTTTTAAAGAACAAATTGATCCAGTTCTTGGTTTAATGCCATACCAAGCACGACGTCTTGCATTCAATATCAATATTCCAAAAGAATTAGTGAATCAAGCTGTGAAGTTTATGACTGGTTTATACAACGCTTATATTGAAAAGGATTGCTCTATTGCTGAAATTAATCCATTAGTTGTTACTGGTGATGGGAAAGTCATGGCATTGGATGCAAAATTAAATTTTGATTCTAATGCACTTTATCGTCAAAAAGATATTTTAGAATATCGTGATCTTGAAGAAGAAGATTCAAAAGAAATTGAGGCTTCAAAATATGATTTAAGCTATATAGCTTTAGATGGAAACATTGGTTGTATGGTTAATGGTGCAGGTCTTGCCATGGCAACAATGGATATCGTTAAACATTATGGCGGAGAACCTGCCAACTTCCTTGATGTTGGGGGCGGCGCGACTGCAGAAAAAGTTACAGAAGCATTTAAAATTATCCTTTCAGATCCAAATGTAAAAGGTATTTTTGTTAATATCTTTGGTGGAATCATGAAGTGTGATGTTATTGCAGAGGGTGTAGTTGAAGCAGCGAAACAAGTTGGACTTAGTATTCCTCTTGTCGTTCGTTTGGAAGGAACAAACGTGGATTTAGGTAAGAAAATCCTATCCGAGTCTGGCCTTAATATTACAGCTGCTGAATCCATGGCTGACGGCGCACAAAAAATTGTTTCATTAGTGAAATAGGATCTAGAGAAAGGGGAATTAACGTGAGCGTTTTTATTAATAAAGATACGAAGGTTATTGTGCAAGGGATAACAGGTGGAACAGCCCGTTTCCATACAAAACAAATGCTTGAATACGGTACTAATATTGTTGGCGGTACCTCTCCTGGTAAGGGCGGTCAAGAAGTTGAAGGTGTACCAGTATTCAATACAGTTAAGGAAGCTGTTGAAGCAACTGGTGCCAATGCATCTGTTATTTATGTTCCAGCACCATTTGCTGCAGATTCAATTATTGAGGCAGTGGATGCTGAATTGGATTTAGCTATCTGTATTACTGAGCATATCCCAGTATTAGATATGGTTAAAGTAAAACGCTATATGGAAGGCAAGAAGACTCGTCTAGTAGGTCCTAACTGTCCTGGAGTAATTACTGCTGATGAGTGTAAGATAGGTATTATGCCTGGATACATCCACAAGAAGGGGCATGTTGGAGTTGTATCTCGCTCAGGAACATTAACTTACGAGGCAGTTCATCAATTAACTCAAGCTGGAATTGGTCAAACAACTGCAGTAGGAATTGGTGGAGACCCTGTTAATGGTACAAACTTCATCGATGTATTAAAGGCATTCAACGAAGACCCTGAAACATATGCAGTTATTATGATTGGAGAAATCGGAGGAACAGCAGAAGAAGAAGCTGCTGAATGGGTGAAAACCAATATGACGAAGCCTGTAGTCGGCTTTATTGGTGGACGTACTGCACCTCCAGGAAAACGTATGGGACATGCTGGAGCGATCATTTCAGGCGGAAAAGGAACAGCTGATGAAAAGATCCGCGTTATGAATGCTTGTGGAATTGAAGTAGCAGATACACCTTCTGTAATGGGTGAAACTCTAATTAAGGTTCTTAAAGAAAAAGGCCTTTACGAACAATGTAAAACTCATTAATTGATAAAGTTGAATAGTGAGTCCCCCTTTTTAGGGGGGCTATTTCTGCATTATCTTATTTAAACAGACTAGAATAAAAAATAGGAGGATATAAATGGACGAATTTAAACGAAGACTTACACATCTCCATCACTGTAGAGGAGTTGGATGGAAAACAATTTTTCAAATATTAAAAGGTGACCCCGAGCTTAAAAATCTCTATCAACTTTCCCATAATGACTTTTTTACTCAAATCCATAACCCCTCATCCTCTTCCATTCTCCATGATCTTCAATCAGGATTAATTCATGATCAAATCCGTCAATATAAAATAAATGGAATAAATGTTATCACAATTTTTGATGATGAATATCCAACATTATTAAAAGAAACTTACCAACCACCTTGGATTTTATATGCTAAAGGCGATATAACCTTACTAAAAAAAGATATTCATCTAGCAGTTGTAGGTGCAAGGCAGCATACAGAGTATGGAGAAAATGCCATAAATTATTTATTACCAAAATTGATTGAACAAGGAATTGTTATAGTAAGTGGACTAGCTTCAGGGATTGATACAATCGCTCACCATTCTGCAATTAAGAATGGCGGGAAAACAATTGCTGTAATAGCAGGTGGCCTCTTCCATATTTACCCTCAAACTAATCAGCAACTTGCCTCAGAAATGATGAAAAACCAGTTAATTATCTCAGAATATCCTCCTAATATTCGTCCTACAAGATGGCAATTTCCAATGAGAAATCGTATAATCAGCGGTATTTGTAAAGGGATTTTAATAATTCAGGCAAAAAGTAAAAGCGGCTCTCTAATTACTGCTAATTATGCTGTTCAAGAAGGAAGGGAAGTATTTGCTCTCCCGGGCAATATTTTTAGTTCTTACTCAATCGGTACAAATGAACTAATACAACAGGGTGCAAAGCTCATCATAACTCCTGAAGATATACTACAAGAATTAATATTTTGATCATATATGTATTTTTCTTAATGATTTGATGTATAATTCTTAAAAAACACAAAAATTCGGAATAAGGTGAAAAATTCAAGAAGATGAAATGAGATAATGAAATAAAGTTAATAATCTCTAAAGTGAACTTATCCACTTAGAAATGGTCTTCTAAGAATATCGCATAAGAAAAACTAGGCAAAGCTAAAAAAGACATTGCGAACGCAAAGTTTTTCTAATAATATTGTTCAAAGGGTTGAAATTATTGCAAAACTGTTATATATTGGGCAACGTGTGTTCGAAAAATGAATGAGTCATTTCATTTTATGGGATTAATTTGAAATATACCCATTTAAATAACATGATAATGTTTGACAAAGGTGAAAGAGTTGTACAATAATATGGATATTTCATGAAAATGAAAAAATCATTAAAGTTTTCAATTATAATTTAATCCGTGGCAATTTTTATTTACGGGGTTATTTTTATATAATAAATAATTTCATGTAAAATATTTATCAAAAACGGACGTTTTCTTCACTAAGCGATTTAATATAGAAGAAGTCTATTTAAAAGAAGTCTATGTTAAAACTCAGTGTTGATAAAGCTAATTTGTTGTAGATTGGGCGAAATCAACAGGGAAGTTTAACATTTAAAATCCCCTCTCAAGGAGGACTATTGATGTCAGAGTTTTTAGTAATCGTTGAGTCTCCTGCAAAGGCAAAAACGATTGAGCGTTATCTTGGAAAAAAATATAAAGTTAAAGCATCTATGGGGCATGTCAGAGATTTACCGAAAAGCCAAATGGGTGTTGATGTTGAAAATCATTTTGAGCCTAAGTATATAACGATTCGTGGTAAAGGTCCTGTTCTAAAGGAATTAAAGACCGCGGCTAAAAAGGCAAAAAAGATTTATCTCGCAGCTGACCCGGATCGTGAAGGTGAAGCGATTGCTTGGCATTTGGCTCATAGCCTAAATATGGATATAACCTCTGATTGCCGTGTTGTTTTTAATGAAATTACGAAGGAAGCAATCAAGGAATCATTTAAACATCCAAGACCAATTAATATGGATCTCGTTGATGCTCAACAAGCAAGGAGACTTCTCGATCGATTAGTAGGGTATAATATCAGTCCTTTATTATGGAAAAAAGTAAAAAAGGGCTTGAGTGCAGGAAGGGTACAGTCTGTAGCTGTTCGCCTAATCATAGATCGAGAAAAAGAAATCAAAGCCTTCGTTCCTGAAGAGTACTGGTCCATTGAAGGTGACTTTTTAAAAGGAAAAGACAGCTTCGAGGCATCCTTTTATGGAATAGGGAATGAAAAGGTGGAATTAAAGTCCAATCAAGAAGTGCAAGATATATTAAGCAAGATGAAGGGGAACAAATTTAAGGTTTCCACTGTCACAAAAAAAGAACGGAAAAGAAATCCAGCTGCTCCTTTTACAACTTCATCACTTCAACAGGAAGCTGCAAGAAAGTTAAATTTCCGAGCCAAAAAAACGATGATGCTTGCACAGCAGCTTTATGAAGGAATTGATCTTGGAAAAGAAGGAACTGTCGGATTAATAACTTATATGAGAACGGATTCTACAAGGATTTCGGAAATAGCCCAAGAAGAAGCAACACAATTTATTAATAAAACATACGGGCAAGAATTTTTGCAAGTTGAAAAGAAAAAAGAAAAGAAAAAATCAAACACACAGGACGCTCATGAAGCTATTCGTCCTACAAGTGTTATGAGAGAGCCGTCAAGCCTTAAAGAATTTCTATCTAGAGATCAACTGCGTTTATATAGGCTCATTTGGGAACGCTTCGTAGCAAGTCAAATGGCTTCTGCTATCATGGATACAATGAGTGTTGATTTAAAAAATGGGGATGTTATTTTTAGAGCAACTGGTTCAAAAGTAAAATTCCCAGGTTTTATGAAGGTCTATGTAGAGGGATCGGACGATCAAGCTGAGGAAAAGGATAGAATGCTTCCGGATCTTAAAGAAGGTGACGAAGTTCTAAAAAAAGATATTGATCCAAAACAGCATTTTACACAGCCTCCTCCAAGATATACTGAAGCTCGACTTGTTAAAACATTAGAAGAGCTAGGTATTGGACGTCCATCAACATTTGCACCAACTTTAGACACCATTCAAAAACGTGGTTATGTAGCTTTGGATAATAAAAGGTTTATACCAACTGAATTGGGAGAAATCGTCTTAGAGTTGATTCTTGAATTTTTCCCAGATATTCTTGACGTTGAATTTACCGCCAAGATGGAAAAAGATTTGGACTATATTGAAGAAGGAAAAGTAAATTGGGTTCAAATCATTGATGATTTTTATGGTGATTTTGAGAAGCATCTTGAAAAGGCAGAAAAGGAAATGCAAGAAGTGGAAATCAAGGATGAACCAGCTGGTGAGGATTGTGAGCAATGTGGGAATCCTATGGTCTTTAAAATGGGACGTTATGGAAAGTTTATGGCCTGCAGCAACTTCCCAGATTGCCGAAATACGAAACCGATTGTTAAAGATATTGGAGTAAAATGTTCGAAGTGTCAAGAAGGTAATATAATTGAAAGAAAAAGTAAGAAACGAAGGATTTTTTACGGATGTGATCGGTTCCCTGAATGTGACTTTATTTCTTGGGATAAGCCTTTACCGCGCAGTTGTCCAAAATGTGATAACCTTTTGATTGAAAAGAAGCTGAAAAAAGGCGTCCAGGTTCAATGTATTGAATGTGATTACAAGGAAGAGAAGCAAAGTTAAAAAAGGGTGGGCTTATTTGGCTCACTCTTTTCTAGTGGTAAAGTAAAAATTATGTTAATTAAATTTGTATTGATTGCAAATTGAGCATGATAAAGGTAAAGTAATAGAGCATTATTTTATTATGATCGAAAGTTTTGATCATAATAAGATGCATATTTGGAGGTTTAATAAATGAAAGATATCGTTGTAAATGTCATTGGAGCCGGCCTAGCTGGAAGTGAAGCAGCGTGGCAAATCGCTAATCGGGGCATTTCTGTACGGCTGTATGAGATGAGACCAGTTAAACAAACGCCTGCTCATCATACCGATAAATTCGCTGAGCTGGTATGTAGTAACTCCTTACGTGCCAATACGCTTACGAATGCTGTAGGTGTTCTTAAAGAAGAAATGAGAATGTTAAATTCAGTTATTATTAATTCGGCAGATGCTTGCTCGGTTCCAGCAGGAGGGGCTTTAGCTGTTGATCGTCACGAGTTTGCAGCACTTGTTACTGAAAAGGTAAAAAATCATCCGAATGTAACGGTTATTCATGAAGAGGTAACTGAGATTCCAGAAGGACCGACAATCGTTGCTACTGGGCCTTTAACGAGTGAGGCACTTTCTTCAAAATTAAAAGAATTATCAGGTGAAGAATATTTATATTTTTATGATGCAGCAGCACCCATAATTGAAAAGGAATCCATCAATATGGATAAGGTTTATTTAAAATCACGATATGATAAAGGTGAAGCTGCATATTTAAATTGTCCAATGACAGAGGAAGAATTCAATATATTTTATGAAGCATTAGTAGATGCTGAAACAGTACCATTAAAAGAATTTGAAAAAGAAATCTTTTTTGAAGGTTGTATGCCGATTGAGGTCATGGCTAACAGAGGTAAGAAAACGATGCTGTTCGGCCCTATGAAGCCTGTCGGTTTAGAGGATCCTAAGACTGGTAAAAGACCATATGCAGTTGTTCAGCTGCGGCAAGATGATGCTGCAGGGACCTTATATAATATCGTTGGATTCCAGACTCATTTAAAATGGGGCCCGCAAAAAGAAGTTATACAATTGATTCCGGGTTTAGAAAATGCAGAAATTGTTCGATATGGTGTTATGCACCGCAATACATTCATTAACTCTCCAAAGGTGTTGAAACCAACCTATCAATTCCGCAACCGTGAAAATTTATTTTTTGCAGGGCAAATGACGGGTGTTGAAGGATATGTAGAATCAGCAGCAAGTGGATTGGTGGCTGGAATAAACGCAGCTCGACTTGTTAAAGGGGAAGAATTACTCGAGTTTCCTCATGAATCAACCCTTGGAAGTATGGCGCGTTATATAACTTCCGCAAATCAAAAAAGCTTTCAGCCAATGAATGCTAATTTCGGCTTACTGCCAGATCTTCCTGAAAAAATTAAAGGGAAGAAAGAACGAAATGAACAACATGCTAACAGAGCGCTGGAAACAATTCAGAACTTTGCGAAAAATAAGGGTATTTAATTGCAAGGGCTTCTAAAATGTGTTACTATTTAGAAGCCCTTGTGAGGTGATAATGATGGACCAAAATGTGAACAATTCGTTAAAATTGTTTATTGAATATTTACAAATTGAAAAAAATTATTCACAATATACCATTGAGCATTATCAACATGATATTCAAGAATTCTTTATGTTCACATTTGAACAAGCAATAAAAAATTTAGAAGATGTCAAGTATATTGATGTCCGTCTTTATTTAACAAGGCTTTATGAAGAAAAATTTGCTAGAAAAACTGTTGCCCGAAAAATCTCTTGCTTAAGAAGTTTTTTTAAGTTCCTCGTCAGAGAGAAAATTGTTAGTGAAAATCCCTTTGCTCTTGCATCAATTCCTAAGGCTGAAAAAAAGCTTCCGGAATTTTTTTATGAAGAGGAAATGAAAGAGTTATTTAATGCATGTGAATCGGAAACTCTATTAGGGCAAAGAGATAAAGCATTATTGGAGCTTTTATATGCTACTGGTATCCGTGTGAGCGAATGCAGTCAAATTCGAATGAAGGACATTGATATGCAACTATCAACTGTATTGGTTCATGGGAAGGGCAACAAGCAAAGGTATATTCCGTTTGGAAGCTTTGCACACGACGCATTATTCGTATACATACAAAATGGTCGAAAAAGCTTGCTTGCAAAGAATTCGCCAAACGAGTACTTGTTTTTAAATTATCGTGGAGGTCCATTAACACCTCGAGGTATTAGGCATATTCTCAATAAGCTAATTGAGCAATCTGCATTGAATGGTCGTATACATCCTCATATGCTTAGGCACTCCTTTGCTACGCACTTATTAGCAAATGGAGCGGATATGAGAACGGTTCAAGAGTTGTTAGGTCATGCCTTTTTGTCATCGACACAAGTATACACACATGTAACAAGTGAGTATTTAAGAAAATCATACATGGCACACCATCCAAGAGCATAGCTGTAAAGTTGGCTTGATACATTCCATTGAACGAACAAGGTTGGTGTATTGTATTAACTGCAAAGGAGGAGTATATTATGTCTCAATTCCATGCAACAACTATTTTTGCGGTCAACCATAAAGGAAATTGTGCTATGGCTGGAGACGGTCAAGTTACATTTGGAAATGCAGTGGTAATGAAGCATACAGCACGTAAAGTCCGAAAGCTTTTTAATGGAAAAGTGCTTGCTGGTTTTGCAGGTTCAGTTGCCGATGCTTTCACTTTATTTGAAATGTTTGAGGGAAAACTTGAAGAATACAATGGTAATTTGCAAAGAGCAGCAGTTGAGCTAGCTAAGCAGTGGAGAAGCGATAAGGTTTTGCGTAAATTAGAAGCTATGTTAATTGTTATGAATAGCGAAAGCTTGCTACTTATTTCCGGAACAGGTGAGGTTATTGAACCGGATGATGGAGTTTTAGCAATTGGCTCTGGGGGAAATTATGCGTTGGCTGCTGGCAGGTCGTTAAAACGATATGCTGGAGATCACTTATCTGCAAAAGAGATTGCCAAGGCTTCATTAGAAATGGCAGCTGAAATATGTGTTTATACAAATCACAATATTATTGTGGAAGAACTTTAAGGGAAGGTGTGCTGATCGATGGTTAAAGGTACGAATTTAACACCCCGTCAAATCGTTGAAAAGCTAGATCAATTCATTATTGGTCAAAAAAATGCCAAAAAAGCAGTTGCAGTTGCACTAAGAAATAGATATCGACGAGGACTGCTTGATGAAAGGCTTCGTGATGAAATCAGTCCCAAAAATATATTGATGATTGGTCCTACTGGTGTCGGGAAAACAGAAATTGCACGTCGAATGGCAAAGCTAGTAGGGGCTCCATTTATAAAGGTTGAGGCTACAAAGTTTACAGAGGTAGGGTATGTTGGAAGAGATGTTGAATCAATGGTTAGAGACCTTGTTGAAACATCAGTACGCTTGGTAAAAGAAGAGAAAATGACAAGCGTAAAAGAACGTGCTGAAGAAAGTGCGAATCGCATTATAGTAGAATTATTAGTACCATCTAATAAGAAGACTGCAAACTATAAAAATCCTCTTGAAATGCTTTTTGGTGGCAATAATAATCACTCAGATCAAGAAACAACTGAGTCGGATGACATGGGAATTCAAGCTAAACGCAAAGTTGTGAAGGAGAAACTAGCACTTGGTGAGCTTGAAAATGAATTTATTACAGTAGAGCTTGAAGAACAGCAGCCTTCAATGTTTGATATGCTTCAAGGTTCTGGTATGGAACAAATGGGAATGAATATGCAAGATGCGCTCGGCGGGTTAATTCCTAAACGCAGGAAGAAAAGAAAACTAACTGTTAGTGAAGCAAGAAAGGTATTAACCAATGAAGAGGCACAAAAACTTATTGATATGGATGAAGTGACCCAAGAAGCTGTTTTTCGTGCAGAGCAATCTGGTATCATCTTTATTGATGAAATCGATAAAATTGCAAGCAAAAATAATGGTGGATCATCTGCTGATGTATCACGTGAGGGTGTGCAGAGAGACATACTCCCAGTAGTGGAGGGCTCTACTGTCGTAACTAAATACGGTACCGTAAAAACAGATCATGTTCTGTTTATGGCTGCAGGTGCATTTCATATGGCAAAGCCATCAGATTTAATTCCTGAATTACAAGGGCGTTTTCCAATCCGTGTAGAATTGACAAAGCTTACTGTAGAAGACTTTTTTAGTATTTTAGTTGAGCCAGATAATGCTTTAATTAAACAATATCAAGCATTATTGGAAACTGAAGGTATAGAAATTGAATTTTCTGACGATGCTATACGTAGGATTGCTGAATTTGCATTTGATGTAAATCAAAATACAGATAATATCGGAGCACGTCGTTTACACACGATTATGGAAAAATTATTGGAAGACTTATCTTTTGAAGCTCCAGAGGTTACAATGGAGAAAATTATGATTACTCCTCAATATGTTGAGGAAAAATTAGGAGCTATATCTCGTAACAAAGATTTGAGCCAATTTATTTTGTAAAATTTGTGTTAAATTATTTGTGAATGGATAGACAAACTAGACTCCGGGAATCAAGATAAAATAAACAGCTATTATGTTAAGCAAATTGGAGGAAAAATCAATGGATTTATTAACAAGAACAAGAAAAATTAATGCAATGCTTCAAAGAGCAGCTGGGAAACCAGTAAACTTTAAAGAAATGTCAGAAACATTAAGTGATGTAATTACTGCCAATACTTTTGTTGTTAGCCGTCGTGGGAAATTATTAGGATTCGCAGTTAATCAACAAATTGAAAATGACCGTATGAAACAAATGATTGCAGATCGTCAATTCCCAGAAGAATATACAAATAATCTCTTTAATATAAAAGAAACTTCGCCTAACTTAGGAGTGGAAAGTGATTATTCTGCATTCCCTGTTGAAAATAAAGAGCTTTTCAGCACAGGATTAACAACAATCGTTCCAATTATTGGTGGAGGAGAGCGTCTAGGCACACTTATCCTTGCGAGATTAAATGAACAGTTCCATGATGACGACTTAATTCTTGCTGAATATGGAGCAACAGTAGTAGGGATGGAAATCCTACGTGAAAAATCCGAAGAAATTGAAGAGGAAGCTAGAAGTAAAGCTGTCGTTCAAATGGCAATCAGTTCTCTTTCTTATAGTGAACTTGAAGCAATTGAACATATTTTCGAGGAATTAAATGGAAATGAAGGCTTGCTAGTAGCTTCAAAAATTGCCGATCGCGTTGGAATTACAAGATCAGTAATCGTAAATGCTTTAAGGAAATTAGAAAGTGCTGGTGTCATTGAATCTAGATCTCTAGGGATGAAGGGAACATATATTAAGGTATTGAATGACAAGTTTTTATTTGAATTGGATAAACTCAAATCAAACTAAGAATATGCTTATTAAAAAAAAACACTCTTCTTGTCGAAAGAAGAGTGTTTTTTTTATTTCTTGTTTGTTACAAAAAAAATATTACTATAATGTTTGCAATTATTGATTTTACTATAATAGACTGTTCTTAATGGGTCTTTTTTACTAATAGAAACCTAGAAGTAATCGTATATTGTTCGAAAATTTGTAAATATTTACAAGGGTTTAATGTTTCTTCACAAAGTTTTACATTTTATAATTAAAAATGGGTATAAGGTCATGTTAAAAGTAACCATACTTACATAGACATATTATTTCATATTCATTACAATATATTTTAGACGACATTATATTTCCTTTATCAGCAAATTTCTACATAACTAGTAGAATTTATCCGGAAAGAAAAAAACGAGGTGCGTTTAATGAAGTTGTTTTCAAGTACGATTGACACCATTGAAAATGGTTTAAATTATTCATCTCTAAAACAAAAAGTAATCTCACAAAATATTGCAAATGAATCAACTCCAGGCTATAAAGCAAAGGATGTAAGCTTTAAAGACACATTACAAACAGCAGTGAATCAATCATTAGGTGCAAATCGAACTGACGATAGGCATTTTGATTTCAAGGGGACCTCACCTACGGCCTCGGGGATTATTAATCGGAAAAATGTGTCATACAATCATAATGGAAATAGCGTTGATATCGATAATGAGATGACAGACTTAGCTAGTAACCAAATTTATTACAATGCTTTGATTGAAAGAATGAACGGGAAATTTTCTAGCTTACAAAATGTGATAAGAGGAGGTAAATAGTTATGTCAATATTTCATAGTATGAATAACACTGCCTCAGCCTTGTCAGCCCAGAGGCTAAGAATGGACGTTATTTCTTCAAATATGGCAAATATTGATTCAACACGATCAAAAATTGAAAATGGCGAATGGCAGCCGTACAGACGTAAAGCGGTAGTACTTGAGCCGAAGGAAGCACAGTTTTCTAACTACCTAAATAAGGCAATGAATCGGTCAGATTCGCAAACGGTTGGAAATGGTGTAAAGGTGACAAGAATTGTTGAGGATCAGACTCCATTTAAGCTTGTTTATAATCCAGAGCATCCTGACGCAAATGATGAAGGGTATGTTGAACTTCCTAATGTTGATCCGTTGAAAGAGATGGTCGATTTAATGAGTGCAACGAGATCGTATGAAGCCAATGTTACAGTTTTTAACGCTTCTAAAAGCATGATGATGAAAGCATTAGAAATTGGGAGATAAAGGGGAGTAAAAAATGAATACTGTTGGACTGCCATCCGTTAGCCATGTACTTAAGCCTCAAGAAAATCAAAAGACTCATACATATACACCATACGAAGCACATAAGAGTTTTGCGTCCGTTTTGAAGGAATCAATTAATAATGTAAATGAACTTCAAGTAAACTCCGATAATATGACTGAAAAACTTGTAAGAGGTGAAAATGTAGATTTGCATCAAGTAATGATCGCATCACAAAAAGCTAGCATTTCCTTACAAGCGACGTTAGAAATTCGTAATAAAGTAATTGAGGCTTATCAAGAAATAATGAGAATGCAAGTTTAAAAGAAAATCGGAAAAGAATTATTAAGGGGCGAGAAGCAAAAGTTGAAATAAATTGACTTATGATCTCAAACTTTAGGACGTACTAGTACTGACGCTGCAAAAGGACAAGGCAAGCTTCGTTAGCCAAATATCGCCCTCCTAAAAGCCATCTTTTGGGAGGACGTTGTGTTATTAGCAAGTGAGCCTATACGCACTGGAACTAAACAGTTCTCAAATCTTAAAAGCATAACTCATTTATATTAATTTAAGGCTAAAAACTAATCATTTGCGGTTATTAGCTGCCAAAGAATGAGACAGAATAACCGGGGGATAAAAAATGAAGGAATCGTTTCAAAAATATATCGATAAAATTCAAGAATTTTGGAAAAGCCGAACCAAAAAACAAAAGGTTTTGCTATTTGGTTCCGCGCTTTTATTCATTATTGTAATAACTGCTGTATCTTTATTAACTACTAGAACAACCCTAGTACCTTTATATAGCAATTTATCTCCATCAGAAACTGGAACGATAAAAGAAAGCTTAGATGGAAGAGGAATTCAATCTGAGATAGCAGATGGTGGAACAACGATAAAAGTGCCGGAAGAAGTAGTAGACACACTTAAGGTGGAGCTTGCTGCTGAAGGCATTCCTAAATCCGGAAATATCGACTATTCATTTTTTAGCCAAAATGCCGGAATAGGTACAACAGAGAATGAATTCAATATGATAAAACTTGATGCTATGCAAACGGAAATAGCCGATTTAATGAAAGGTATTGAGGGCGTAAATGATGCAAAGGTAATGATAAATCTTCCGGAAAAAGGGATTTTTGTTAGTGATTCATCGGAAGAAGCATCTGCATCCATCGTTCTAAATACAAAGCCGGGCTACCAGTTTGAGGAATCTCAAATTCAAGCATTATATCATTTAGTATCTAAAAGTGTTCCAAACTTACCTACTGATAATATCGTCATTATGAACCAAAATTTTGAGTACTTTGATTTGAAGAAAAATCAAAATTCCTCACCGGGATCGTCTTTTGCTGAACAGCATGAAATCAAAAAGCAAATTGAAAGAGATGTACAGCGTCAAGTGCAAGGCATGCTTGGTACTTTGATGGGTCAGGATAAGGTTGTTGTATCTGTAACGGCAGATGTTGATTTCACCCAAGAAAATCGGGAAGAAAACCTTGTAACCCCTGTTGATGAGGAAAATATGGAAGGAATCGCTATTAGCGCCCAAAAAATCACTGAAACCTTCTCGGGTAATGGGGATCAAGCAGGTGGTTTAACTGCTCCTGGTGACCCTGCGGATGTACCCGGTTCATCATACTTAGAAGGAAATGGGTCAAATGGAGATTACGAGAAAATTGAAGAAACAATTAATAATGAAGTAAATAAAATTCGTAAAGAAATCGTGGAAAGTCCTTACAAGGTTAGGGATCTAGGAATTCAAGTAATGGTTGAGCCGCCTGAACCAGATGATCCAAGCTCTCTCCCGCAAGAAAGAGTCGATGACATTACGAAAATTCTATCAACGATTGTCCGTACAACCATTGATAAGAATGCTGGTGGAGAGGAATTAACTGATGAGGCTATCAATGATAAAATCGTCGTTTCAGTTCAACCATTTAATGGAAAGGTTGAGTTCCCTGATGATGTAAAATCAGACATACCTCTTTGGGTTTATATTGTAGGTGGAATCCTTCTTGCGATTATCGCAGTCTTAATTTTCCTATTTATAAGAGCAAAAAGAAAACATATGGAAGAAGGAGAATTCGAGGAATTCCAAGAGCCAATTTATGTCCCTGACGTTAATGAGACACAAGAAACAGAGAGTTCAATGCGTAAGAAACAGCTTGAGAAAATGGCAAAAGAAAAACCAGAAGACTTCGCAAAATTATTACGCACTTGGATAGCTGAAGATTAGGGGGTATGGATTATGTCGAAAAAAGAACAAAAGGGATTATCAGGTAAACAAAAGGCAGCCATACTTCTTATATCTCTTGGTCCAGATGTGGCATCTTCTGTATATAAACATTTAAGTGAGGAAGAAATTGAGAAATTAACATTAGAAATTTCAGGTGTGAAGAAAGTAGACTCACATGCAAAAGAAGAAATCCTTGAAGAATTTCACAATATTGCCTTAGCACAGGATTATATTTCACAAGGTGGAATTGGCTATGCGAAAACAGTCCTGGAAAAGGCTCTTGGAAATGAACAAGCTGCCGTTATCATTAACAGGCTTACTTCTTCCTTACAAGTTAGACCATTTGATTTCGCAAGAAAAGCTGACCCGGCTCAAATATTAAACTTTATTCAAAATGAGCATCCACAAACCATTTCATTAATATTATCTTATCTTGATGCAGCGCAAGCGGGACAAATTCTTTCAGAGCTTCCTCAAGAAATGCAAGCAGATATTGCAAGGAGAATTGCTGTAATGGATAGCACTGCTCCTGAAATCATTAATGAAGTGGAACAAATTCTTGAAAGAAAGCTTTCAGCAACTGTTACTCAGGATTATACACAAACAGGTGGAATTGAAGCGGTTGTTGATGTATTAAATGGGGTTGATCGATCTACTGAGCGTACTATTTTGGATGCATTAGAAATTCAAGACCCTGAGCTTGCTGAAGAAATCAAGAAAAGAATGTTCGTATTCGAAGATATTGTTACACTTGATAGCCGTGCAATACAACGTGTTATTCGTGATTGTGAGAGTCAGGATTTAATGCTCTCACTAAAAGTTTCAAGTGAAGAAGTAAAAGAAATTATATTCAAAAATATGTCAAAACGTATGGTTGAAACCTTTAGAGACGAAATGGAATACATGGGTCCAGTCAGACTTCGTGATGTAGAAGAGGCTCAATCAAGAATTGTTGCAATTATTCGTCGTTTAGAGGAAGCAGGAGAAATCGTCGTTGCCCGTGGCGGGGGAGATGATATTATTGTCTAGGTTAATTAAATGGACACCTAATACATCCCAACAAGTTCAAGTCGAAAAAAGAGTAATCTCGATAAAAATATTAGAGCAATTTAAGCAAGAAACTGATGAAGAAACTACTGTTCCATTCATTCTAGAAGAGCACACAAAAAATATTTTAGAACAAGCTCAACATGACGCTGAGGCCATTTTAAATAAAGCTAGGCTTGAGGCTGATGAGCTTCGACAACAACTAGATGAGAAACGGCAGTCGTTTGAATTAGAAATGGTTTCATTAACAGAACAAGCTAAGGCATCTGGATTTGCTTCAGGACTAGAAGAAGGACGTAAAGAAGGATATTTCGAATACAGTCAACTAATTCAGACGGCAAAATCGGTTATTGATTCAGCAAAAAAGGATTATCTTACGCATGTAGAATCATCTGAAAAAGCAATTCTAGAAATCGGGTTAAAGGTCGCACAGAAAATCTTAGGGAAAACTATTGATGATAATGAAGAAGAATTTTTATCTTTTGTGAAACGCGCATTAAGAGAAGCAAGAGAAAACCAAGAAATTCAGCTTCATGTCCATCCTATCCATTATGAATTCCTACTCTTGAATAAAGAGGAATTAAAAATGCTTTTCCCTAGGGAAGTCGATTTGTTCATTTATCCAGACGATGATTTGGCAGAATCAAGCTGTATTATCGAATCTGTTAATGGAAGGATAGACGCCAGTATTGATAGTCAGCTTGAAGAGGTAAAACGTAAGCTTATTGAAATGCTAGAAGGTGAATAGGAATGAACCTTTCCGAATTAATTGATCAGATTGATCAATTAGATTCTTTTAAACGATATGGTCGAGTTAAAAGAGTAGTAGGACTAATGATAGAATCGCAAGGCCCTCCAGAAAGCTCAATTGGAGACGTTTGTTATATACATGTAGGAACTAAGCGAAAAAGAACGATACAGGCCGAGGTTGTTGGGTTCAAAAATGAAGAAGTCATATTAATGCCTTATACATCTACCAATGATATTTCACCTGGCAGTTTAGTTGAGGCAACCTCGAAGCCTCTAGAGATTAGAGTCGGTTCTCAGTTAGTTGGCTCGGTTATCGACTCTCTTGGTCAGCCGCTTGATGGGACTCCTTTGCCAAAAGGATTGACATCTGTTCCGACAGATCAAGAACCGCCTAATCCCTTGAAAAGACCCCCAATTTCTTCAGCAATTGAAGTTGGTGTTCGCATGATTGATAGCTTATTAACAGTAGGAAATGGCCAGCGGGTCGGGATTTTTGCAGGTAGTGGGGTCGGGAAAAGTACTTTACTAGGAATGATTGCGAGAAATACAACAGCAGATTTGAATGTAATTGCACTTATTGGTGAGCGTGGTAGAGAGGTTCGGGAATTTATCGAGAGGGACTTAGGGCCTGAGGGCTTAAGTCGATCCATCGTCATTGTAGCAACATCTGACCAGCCTGCCCTGATGAGAATAAAAGGTGCTTTTACCGCAACAGCAATAGCTGAATATTTTCGTGATAAAGGTTTAAATGTCATGATGATGATGGACTCGGTTACAAGGGTAGCGATGGCTCAAAGGGAGGTTGGTTTGGCAATTGGAGAACCGCCAACAACCAAAGGATATACCCCTTCGGTATTTGCGCTCCTACCTAAGCTCCTTGAACGAACGGGTACAAATGAACAAGGATCAATTACTGCATTTTATACAGTGTTAGTTGATGGCGATGATATGAACGAACCAATTGCTGATACCGTCAGAGGAATTTTGGACGGACACTTTGTTCTCGATCGTGCTTTAGCTAATAAGGGCCAATACCCAGCTGTTAATGTTTTAAAAAGCATTAGCCGGGTGATGAATAATATTGTTCAACCTGATCATGTTAATGCTTCAGAGAAATTAAGAGAAACATTAAGTACATATATAAATTCTGAAGATTTAATAAACATTGGTGCCTATAAAAGAGGCTCTTCAATTGATATCGATGAAGCAATCAGGCTATATCCTAATATCATATCTTTCTTAAAGCAAGGAACACATGAAAAAGTAACATTTGATGAAGCAGTTCAGCAATTATTTGACCTCGTAGGGAAGGGAGAATAGTTTCCATGCAATACCAATTTAGGTTCGAAAAAATCCTTACGATAAAAGAGATAGAAAAGGATGAAGCACTAAATGTTTATAATCAGGCAGTGAAAAGATTTGAGAAAGCTGCTGAAAAATTATATGAACTACTTAAGAAAAAAGAGGATTTAGAAGTTTATCAATCCTCAAGGCTTGTAAATGGTATACCAGTACAGGAAATTAGACATCATCAGCATTTTATACATAATTTAGAGAAAACGATTGAACATTATCAGCAAATTGTGATGAATGCAAGAAACCATATGAACTTCCAGCAAGAAAAGCTTAAAGAGAAAAATATTGAAGTGAAGAAATTTGAAATAATGAAAGAAAAAGGCTTAACTAATTATGCTGAAAGTGTAAAGCAGCTTGAGGGCAAGCAAATGGATGATATCTCGATCCAGCATTTTATGAATCGGGGAAATTAGGTGGTAAAGTGGACAAGTTATTAGAAGAAAAAGAATCGAAGAAATCCTCAAGATTCCAAGGCTTTATTTATTTAGTCTTAATTCCGCTGTTATTTGCTATAACAATTGCCCTAATTGTTATGACAATTCTTGGACATAACGTCTTTGAACTAGCAAAGGAATATGGACAGAAAATTCCTTTTGTTTCTTCTGTATTCGAAGAGGAAAATTCAAAGTCACTTGAAAATCTTGAAACAAAGGGTATTGAGCTTGAAGCTGAAATCAAAGATCGTGAAGCAAAGATTTCACAGCTGGAGACACAATTAGAAAGTAAAGATGAAGAGATTTCTAAAGTACAAATGGAAAAAGAACGTCTTGAAGATGAGATTGCAGAATTGACAGCCATGAAGGAAGAAAATAAACGTGCGTTTAAGGATATCGTCAAAACATATGAAACGATATCTCCAAAAAAAGCAGCTCCAATCATTTCTAATATGAGTGAGGAAGAAGCATTAAAAATCCTTTCTAATGTTAAAGCCGATACACTTGCCGGCATTATGGAAAAAATGGAACCTGAATTAGCAGCAAAGTATACAGAGTTATTAACTGCTGAAGGAGATAGCCATTCAGAAATCCAATAATTTTGAAGCAACGAAAGGAGGTGAAAAAGTGGAAATCGGTATTTTAGGAGCAATCAATACATTAATCTCTCAGGATATAAAAACGGGATCTTCAGGAAAAGGTGAATCCGGATTTTCTTCTCTTTTTGCAAATATGTTACCGAAACCAGCTAATACACTAAACTTGAAAGCTACAGATGAGAATACTGGTGATTTTTCAAATGAGGAACTGTCAGGGCTGCTTCAATTATTACAAACAAATGATATTCTCGAGCTTGAAAATGGGATGGAGCTTCTTGGAAAGGTCGCATTTCAAAGTAATTCAGACATCATTAATATAATTGAAGAAGAGTTGAATTTGTCTTCTGAAGAGCTTGTGCAGTTATTAAGTAGTTTCTATAATAAATTACTTACTAACAATAATGGAGAGAAGGGGTTAAGCCCTATTGAGCCAAATGATACTCAACAGGATAAAACGGACGAAAACCAAATAGATACCATTTTGTCCCTTATTCAGTCAATTGCATCTATTCAAATGCAAGATAAGCAATTGACACCTGACAAAGAGTTTGGACAAACAATGAAGGTTTTAAAACTATTTGAACTTTTATCTGCACATCAGGATTCTCACAGTAACCAAATAAAAATGCGAGAATTTATGAAAAGCATGAACGAAAAGTTAGAAGTTCTATTAAATGACTCCGTTCGTTCAAATAGAGATGAGCTTTTACAGAAAACCTTTACAAATCTAGTAAATGAATTAAATGGTAAAAGCAGTGTAAAAAGTGAAACTGTTGGCGACAATGTGGCGAAAGTTCTAGCTAAAACAGAACAGGTTCATCAGCATGGGTTTATCCATTTTCAACAATTATCTAAACCCGAGCAGCTGACTTTATTCTCTCAACCAGCGAATAGACCTGTATCTGCTGAACAATTGATGGAACAATTTCAATCAATACTTTCAAGAAGTCAATTCCTGAAAAATGGCGGAACGCAAAAACTTTTCATTAAGTTAAACCCTGAACATTTGGGAGCACTTAGAGTTGAACTGATTCAAAAGGATTCAGCGATCATTGCTCGTATTCTTACGTCTACTTCAACAGCGAAGGAAATGATGGAATCCCAATTAAACGGATTAAAGCAAGCATTTCATTCTCAAAATATTCAGGTGGAAAGAGTTGAAATCTCTCAGCAGTTTACACAGCAAGATCGGAGCTTTAATCGAGAGCAACAGAATGGACAAGAAAGACAAGAGCAGCATAGGGAAGATCAGCATGAACAGCAAACAAACGGAGATTTTACTAGCTCATTTGAAGAGGCACTCCTTAATACTGAAGCATAGGTGTGAAAATGAATGACAAATACAATTGATTCATCATTAATGCTATCAAAATATCAAAAAGATCAGCGGAAAACTGGATCAGATATATTAGGTAAAGATGATTTTCTAAAAATATTAATGGTTCAGCTGCAAAACCAGGATCCTATGAATCCCTTGGAGGATAAAGACTTTATTGCTCAAATGGCGACGTTTTCTACTCTAGAGCAAATAACCAATATGAGTAATACAATGGAGAAATTTGTTAAGGTACAGGAGCAAAGTCAATTAATTGCCTACAATCAGTTTGTTGGTAAGGATATAACTTGGCATAAAGTATCTGCGGCTACAAAGCCTGGAGGAGAGCCTGTAATAGAAGAAGGAACAGGGAAAGTAGCGTCTATTCAATTTAAGGATAATTCAGTTTTGTTTATTTTGGAAGATGGTACGAAATTAGAACCAGGGAATATCTCGCAAGTCAATGAAACTTCGAAAGATAATGCGATGGTTCAAGCTAGCATGATGATTGGAAAGACAATTACCTATTTAGAAGACAAGGCTGAGAAGGTAGCAAAAATAAAATCAGTTTCATTTAAAGACGGGAAAATTTATTTTCAGCTAGATGATGATAAGACATCAATCACTTCATCACAAATTATAAAAATTGAATAAATAGAAGGTGATTGGATGGATAAAATGATGTTTCATCCGATTCATTCAAAGGCCGTCATCAGCACAAAAACAAAATCGGCCAATCGAGAACTTCAACCCAACAATAGCTTCTCTGTACATTTCCAGAATGCACTACAGTCTGACAGTAAATTAACGGTCAGTAAGCATGCCAAAGAGCGCCTACTACAAAGAGGAATACATATCAATGATGCGCAATGGAATCAGATTGAGGAAAAAGTTCAAGAAGCAAAAAACAAGGGTGTAAAGGAATCGCTCGTATTACTTAAAGATGCAGCATTAATTGTCAGTGCAAAGAACAATACAGTAATAACGGCAATGGATCGGGAAGAAGCCCGTACACAAATATTTACAAATATCAATGGCACCATCATTTTGGACCAATAATAAGGCTGGACCTGAAAAGGAAGCCGAGGCTTGCGGATTGATTGAAGCAGCCATAAAGAAAGGAGCAAATATTAATGCTACGTTCAATGTACTCTGGAATTAGCGGAATGAAAAACTTCCAAACAAAATTAGATGTAATTGGTAACAACATCGCTAACGTCAACACTTTTGGCTTTAAAAAAGGTCGTGTTACTTTTAAAGATACAATGAACCAAATGGTTTCCGGTGCAAGTGCGGCAACCGAAACTCGTGGAGGAACAAACCCTATGCAAGTCGGTCTTGGTTCTTCATTAGCATCAATCGATACGATTCATACTGGCTCTAGTTTACAAACAACAGGTCGAGCTCTTGATTTAGGAATTGATGGAGATGGATACTTCGTAGTTAAAGATGGTAATCAAACTTTTTATACTAGAGCAGGTAATTTTTATGTTGATGATAACGGTACTCTTGTAACGGCAGATGGACTTAAAGTACAGGCATATAAAAATGGAGTCCTTGAAGATATTACAGTGAATGTGAATGCAACATTACCTGCACTGGCAACTGATGAAATGAAATTAGAAGGTAGTTTGCCTGATCCAGCTACATTATCACCTGGAGCAGGCAGTGAAGTTCAACAGATGAAAATTGTTGATTCAAAAGGTGTTGAACATACTTTAGACTATCAATACGTAGTAGATGCTGCTGGAACTGGATGGGAAATTAAGTTTACAAACCAAAATTCTACAACTGATCCAAAACCAAGTACTACATTACCGTTAGCCTATGATTCAACAACTAAAAAATATACTGCACCTGCTGACTTAGATTTAACAACTCTTGAGTTAACAGATGGAGGAACTGTTAAATTTAATGTAGACAAACTAAAACAAGAAGGAGATTCCATTACTGCACAAGCAAATCCAAATGGGAATTTATCGGGGAAGCTAGAAAGCTTTAATATCGGTCCAACTGGTGAAGTAAATGGAGTATATTCAAATGGTCAAATTAGAGGTCTTGGAACGATTGCATTAGCAAAATTCAGTAATACCTCTGGACTTCTGAAGGCTGGGGGCAACTTATTCCAAGAAACAATCAATTCAGGTACTGCAAATATTAATGTTCCTGGTAGTGGACGCGGAGGAATTGCAGCAGGTGCTCTTGAAATGTCTAACGTTGACCTTTCTGAGGAATTCACGGAAATGATCACAGCCCAGCGTGGTTTCCAAGCTAACACTCGGATTATCACTACATCAGATGAAATTTTACAAGAATTAGTTAACTTAAAACGATAAGTTAAGGGAGGGACAGGGTTGAAAGCTTAATGCTTTTAACCCTGAAAATAACATTGATTAAGGTTACGAGACTTAATGGGAAAGCATTTATGATAAATGCTGTGTATATCGAAACAATTGAATCTTTTCCTGATACTACAATTACGTTAACGAATGGACGTAAATATGTTGTAAGGGAGTCGGAAGATACTGTTTATATGCTTGTAAGAGAATTCTATCAATCTGTCAGCCTTCTAGGGCAACAATTGGGGGAAAATGAAAGTGAAGAATAATAAGCTGCTAATGATAATGATAATAATGCTTGTTGCCATAACCCTAGTAGGAGCAGTTGCGGTAATAGTTGTAAAAGAGCTAAATAGCTCTGGAACACAAGAGCCAACGATCGATGAAGTACTAGAATCATCCGTTGATATTCCGCAAATAACAACAAACTTAGCTAGCAATGATTTCGTTCGTATTTCTTTTAAAATTCAAACAGATAGCAAGAATGCGAAAAAGGAATTAGAGAAAAGAGATTTTCAAGTAAAGGATATTATCATTCAAGAATTATCTGAAATGAAAGCTGAAGATATCCAGGGTAAAGAGGGGCAAAATAAGCTAAAAGAAGAATTAAAAGAAGAATTAAATGAGATTATGCAAGAAGGTAAAATAGAACAGGTTTATATTACTGAAAATCTCCTCCAATGATATTACATAACATATTAATTTGCTAAATAAATGGAGGTGAGATTTCATGTCGGGAGAAGTATTATCACAGAATGAAATAGATGCTTTATTGTCTGCATTGTCAACAGGTGAAATGGATGCAGATGAATTAAAGAAAGAACAATTAGAGAAAAAAGTTAAGGTCTATGATTTTAAAAGAGCTTTGCGCTTTTCTAAAGATCAAATTAGAAGCTTAACGCGAATCCATGAAAATTTTGCTCGGTTACTTACAACATTTTTCTCAGCCCAACTAAGAACATATGTACAAATTACTGTTGCATCAGCGGATCAAATTCCATATGAGGAGTTTATTCGGTCGATACCGAAAATGACGATTCTAAATGTGTTTGAGGTACCGCCATTGGATGGAAGAATTCTGTTAGAGGTCAATCCTAATATTGCTTATGCATTGATGGACAGGATGATGGGCGGCAGAGGATCGAGTATTAATAAAATAGATAATCTTACTGAGATTGAAACAAAAATAATGTCAAACACGTTTGAGCGTGCATTTGAAAATTATATGGAAGCATGGAATAATATTGTCGAAATTGAACCACAGCTAATGGATTTTGAAGTGAACCCGCAATTCTTACAAATGGTTACACCTAATGAGACTGTTGTTGTTATTTCATTAAATACAACCATTGGAGAAACAAGTGGAATGATGAATATTTGTATTCCTCATGTTGTTCTCGAGCCAATTATTCCTAAATTATCAGTTCATTATTGGATGCAGTCAGAAAAGAAGGAAAGAAAGCCAGAAGAAATCGGCCGACTAGAAATGCATATTCAGCGAGCTGATGTTCCGATAGTGGGTGAACTTGGAACATCGGAAATTAGTATTCAAGATTTTCTAATGTTAGATATCGGGGATGTTATCGAGTTAAATAAACAAATTGACGAACCTCTCGTTTTAAAAGTTGGCGATATCCCTAAATTTATTGGACAACCAGGGAAAGTGAACAAAAAAATTGCTATACAAGTATTAGATAATGTGAAAGGGGGAGACGACGATGATGAGCGATGATATGCTTTCACAAGATGAAATCGATGCGCTTTTACGTGGAGGGGATGATGAGGAGTTTGAACCTTCGGAAGAAAACTTAAACGTAGAAGATTATCTTTCTCCAATGGAACAAGATGCACTAGGGGAAATTGGAAATATTTCGTTTGGAAGTTCTGCAACGGCATTGTCCACATTACTGAGTCAAAAAGTAGAAATAACAACACCAACTGTTTTAATCATACAAAAAAGTAAATTACCTGAGGAATTTCCTCATCCATATGTAGCGATTCATGTTAGTTACACAGAAGGATTTTCAGGAAGTAATTTATTAGTGATTAAACAATCTGATGCTGCGATTATAGCAGATTTAATGCTCGGTGGGGATGGAAGGAATCCTTCTGACATAATGGGAGAAATTCAGTTAAGTGCTGTTCAAGAAGCGATGAATCAAATGATGGGTTCTGCAGCAACATCCATGTCAACAATATTTAGCAAGAAAGTGGATATCTCTCCACCGTCAATAGATTTATTAGATGTTTCGCTAGGTGAAGGTACTGACAAAATTCCTAGTGATGATATTCTAGCAAAAATATCCTTCCGGTTAAAAATAGGAGATTTAATAGATTCAAATATTATGCAGCTCCTACCTTTGCAGTTTGCGAAAAGTTTAGTCAAGGAATTGTTAAATCCGAGTGAAATGTCTGGATCAAATTCAGGTAATATAGAAAAAGATCAAAATTCAGTACCGTCATTCTCAGGACATTCAGAATATACAATTGAAACGCAATCGCCACTTCCAGAAAGAGAAGCGGTTGCTCCGCAGGGAGGATGGCAGCAAGCACCACAAGCACAACAAGCTTTTAACCAGCCTGTACTGCAAACAAATTTACATAATGGGCCTCAGCATTTTGGTTCTGCATTTCCTGGAGGAGTCGCACCTAATGTTCAGCCTGCAGTATTTTCAAATTTTGAACCATATCCGCTTCAGGAGACTGAATCAAAAAATTTAAATATGCTACTGGATATACCTCTACAAGTAACGGTGGAACTTGGAAGGACAAAACGGTCTGTTAAAGAAATTCTTGAATTGTCCGCGGGGTCAATAATAGAACTTGATAAGCTTGCAGGGGAACCAGTTGATATTCTCGTCAATAATCGTCTAATTGCCCAAGGAGAGGTAGTGGTAATTGATGAGAACTTTGGAGTACGTGTAACAGATATTATTAGTCAGAGTGACCGAATTAAGAAACTTAAATAACGCACGGGGGTTAACAGAATAATGGCACAAAAAATTTTAATTGTAGATGATGCAGCATTTATGAGAATGATGATTAAAGATATCCTTACAAAAAATGGATATGAAGTTGTTGGAGAAGCAGCTGATGGAGCGCAGGCAGTAGAGAAGTATAAAGAATCACAGCCTGATTTAGTAACAATGGATATTACAATGCCTGAAATGGATGGGATTACAGCTTTAAAGGAAATTAAAAAGATCAATCCTAATGCGAAAGTGATTATGTGTTCAGCAATGGGACAGCAAGCAATGGTTATTGATGCTATCCAAGCAGGTGCCAAGGATTTTATTGTTAAGCCATTCCAAGCTGACCGTGTTATTGAAGCGATTTCCAAAACTTTAGGATAATAAATTTTAATTTAGAGGGTGCAGGATATTGCAATTTGTAAAACGAACAATTCTTTCTCTTCTATTAATAGGTATTGCTCTGCTGGGCTTGAATGCACCAGCCTATGCAGAGCAAATGAATAGTGTGAAAGATTGTATTGAACATCCTGATACATGTGATCAAGATCAGCCTTCAAAGGAACAGGAAAAGGAAAAGGAAATACAAAAGAATGAACCTTCTAAGGTAGGGCTGAATACATGGGATTTTATAAAAATGATCTTTGCGACAATCTTTGTAGTAGCTCTCCTTTACTTTATGCTTAAATTAATAAATAAAAAAAGCAAAACTTATAAAAGTTCTCAGCTTGTTGAAAATTTAGGCGGTACTTCACTCGGTACTAATAGATCTGTCCAATTGATCAAAGTCGGAAATCGTATCTTGGTCGTTGGTGTGGGTGAAAATATACAATTGTTGAAAGAAATTGAAGATAAAGAAGAGTATGGCCAATTAATCAAAGAGTATAATCAAAAAATGGAACAACTTATACAACCAAGCGATATTGTGACAAAGGTACTTCAAAGAAGAAAAAATACTCAGCAGGATGATAGAAAAGGGAACCATTTTCAATCATTACTTAAACAACAGCTAGATAATATTTCAAAAGACAGAAAAAAAATGTACGAAGAGATGGAGAAGAAAGGGTCGGACGAACGATGAATGAATTTATGGAGTTTTTTAACAACAGTTCGCCCGAAAATGTTTCGACGTCAGTCAAACTATTATTATTGCTGACAGTTTTGTCGCTTGCTCCTAGTATTCTTATCTTGATGACTTGTTTTACAAGAATAGTAATAGTTCTCTCCTTTGTCAGAACTGCGCTTGCTACGCAGCAAATGCCACCTAACCAAGTAATTATTGGCTTGGCATTATTTCTAACTTTTTTTATCATGGCGCCTACATTTCAACAAGTGAATGAGGAGGCATTAACACCGTTATTTAATGAAGAAATTAATTTAGAAGAGGCTTATGAAAAGGCATCGATTCCATTTAAAGAGTTTATGAGTGCCCAAACAAGGCAGCAGGATTTAGCGCTATTTCTTGAATATTCTAAAGCAGATCCTCCTGAATCAATTGAAGATATACCTTTAACTGCACTTGTGCCTGCATTTGCAATTAGTGAAATTAAGACCGCGTTCCAAATTGGATTTATGATCTTTATCCCTTTTCTTGTCATCGATATGGTTGTTGCGAGTGTACTCATGTCAATGGGGATGATGATGTTACCGCCTGTTATGATTTCACTGCCATTTAAAATATTATTATTTGTTCTAGTTGATGGTTGGTATCTCGTTGTTAAATCTCTTTTACAAAGTTTCTAAGCAGGTGAATGTATAGTATGACTCCCGAAACAGTAATAACAATCGCTGAACAAGGCATTTTAACTGTTTTAATGATATGTGGGCCTTTATTGCTCCTTGCTCTTGTTGTAGGTTTGATTGTAAGTATTTTTCAAGCAACAACACAAATTCAAGAACAGACTCTAGCATTCATTCCGAAAATCGTCGCTGTGTTAGTTGGGATTGTATTTTTTGGCCCTTGGATGCTTAGTCATATGCTCTCATATGCAGGTGAAATTTTTTCAAATTTAACGAGGTTTGTAGGATGATTATATGATAGATTTAAGCATCCAGTTTCCAGCTTTTTTACTTATTTTTGTGAGGGTAACATCTTTTTTCCTGATGATGCCCCTTTTTTCATATCGGTCTATCCCGACATCTGCAAAAATTGGCTTAGGCTTTTTCATGGCTATGATTATGATTTTTACAGTTGATATTCCAGAGATTTCAATTGATAGTCATTATTTGTTATTAGTTATAAAAGAAGCACTGATCGGGCTGCTTATTGGCTTTATTGCCTATCTAATTTTGTCAGCTATTCAAATAGCAGGTGGCTTTATTGACTTTCAAATGGGATTTGCGATTGCAAACGTAATTGATCCGCAAACGGGTGCGCAAAGCCCACTTATGGGTCAATATTTATATACAATTGCTCTATTCTTTTTACTAACTGTTAATGGTCATCATCTTATGTTAGATGGGATCTTTTACAGCTATCAGTTTATCCCATTAGATCAGCCATGGATTCCATTTGGCAACGAAGATATGGCCGAATATATTATTAAAGCATTTAATTCAATGTTTGTGATAGCGTTCCAAATGTCCATTCCAGTGGTTGGCAGTTTATTTTTAGTCGATATTGCATTAGGAATTGTTGCACGGACCGTTCCCCAGCTTAATGTTTTTGTAGTAGGACTTCCATTGAAAATTGGAGTAAGTTTCATTGTCCTTATAGCTGTGATGAGTATTATGCTATTTGTTGTATCTCAGTTATTTGAAACGATGCTAAATACGATGCGTGGCCTTATGGAAATTATTGGGGGAACATAGAGAATGAAACGATTAGTCACTTTAGATTTACAATATTTCGCAGGAGAAAAGACTGAAAAGGCTACTCCAAAGAAAAGGCAAGATGCTAGGAAAAAAGGACAAGTAGCGAAAAGTCAAGATGTGAACACAGCTATTGTTCTATTAGGAGTCTTTTTGTTCCTATTATTCGGTGGCTCATATTTAAAAGATATTGTAATAAATATTATGAGTCATACTTTACAAGAGTATATGCTGATGGAATTGACTGAAGCAAATATTCAAATGTTATTTCTAGCGATCTTAAAAGAGCTCGTTTTGCTTCTTGGACCCATCATGCTTGTAGCGATGGTCGGGGGAATTATTGCAAATTATATGCAGGTCGGCTTTTTATTTTCGACTGAAGCGATCCAACCCAAATTAGAAAAACTTGACCCTATAAAGGGATTTAAACGAATTTTTTCTGTTCGGGCTATTGTCGAGCTTTTAAAATCAATCTTAAAAATCAGTTTTGTTGGACTTGTTACTTTTATGGTTTTATGGAACAGAATTGATGAAATCCTTATCCTATCACAGAAATCAGTAGGTACCGCGATGGTTACAATCGGAAGCTTAACAGTGCAAATGGGATTGTTTGCTTCTGGTGCTCTGCTGTTCTTATCATTATTGGATTATTTTTATCAAAAATATGATTTTGAAAAAAACATCCGAATGTCTAAACAGGATATTAAAGATGAGTATAAAAATATTGAAGGGGACCCCCTAATAAAATCAAAAATTAAACAGAGACAAAGGGAAATGGCGATGCGAAGGATGATGCAAGAAGTACCTAATGCAGATGTAGTCATTACAAATCCCACGCATTATGCAGTAGCATTGAAATATGACGAGTCGAAATTAGATGCACCTTATGTTGTTGCAAAAGGTGTTGACTTTGTCGCTCAAAAGATAAAAATGATTGCGAAAGAACAAGAAATAATAACTGTTGAAAATAGGCCTCTTGCGAGAGCTTTATATAGTCAGTCAGAAATTGGCGACGCGATCCCAGAAGAGTTTTTTAAGGCGGTCGCAGAAATTCTTGCCTATGTATACCGAACAAAAAATAAAATTTGATTTTTTGTTCGAGTGAGTTAACTGTCTAGCTCCGAATTACAGGACGTACTAGTGTCGACCATGCCACAGGACATAGTCGACAAGCACATACCCCTTCAAGGACACAGTCGAATCTCTAGAAAGGAAAAAAACACCTTTTTCGTGTGACTCGTCTTGTGCAATGCCTGAGGGTGATCACAAAGGAAAGCTTCTGTGAAAAGTCATCGTAGGAACAATTTATCCTTTGATTGTTCCGAAGGCTCTTGCGCTTTCTAATAGGAGAGGAATTTTATGTCTGGGAAAGACTTATCTGTTTTATTAGCTGTAATCTTAATTGTGGCTATGCTTATTATCCCTTTTCCACCATGGCTTCTAAGTATACTCATTCTAATTAATATTACATTGGCCCTTCTTGTCCTATTGACGACAATGAACATGAGTGAGCCACTTCAATTTTCAATTTTTCCTTCATTATTGTTATTATTAACACTTTTCCGATTAGGTTTAAATGTTTCGACAACACGCTCGATTTTATCTACTGGTGAAGCGGGTGGGGTTGTACATACATTTGGTACCTTCGTTGTCGGTGGAAATATTGTTGTTGGGCTTGTAGTGTTTTTAATTTTGATCATTATTCAATTTATCGTAATTACAAAAGGAGCAGAGCGTGTCTCAGAAGTAGCTGCAAGATTTACACTCGATGCAATGCCTGGGAAGCAAATGAGTATCGATGCAGATTTAAACGCTGGGATTATTTCTGAACACGAAGCCCGTGAGCGCCGTGAAAAGGTAAGTAGAGAAGCTGATTTTTATGGTTCAATGGACGGTGCGAGTAAATTTGTTAAAGGGGACGCAATTGCAGGGATTATCATTGTTCTGATCAACTTAATCTTTGGAATAGTAATAGGCGTCATGCAGCTTGACTTATCGGTAGCTGATTCTGCGGCAAAATTTTCTCTTTTAACTGTAGGGGATGGACTCGTAAGCCAAATTCCTGCACTTCTTATTTCAACTGCAACAGGGATTGTTGTTACACGTGCTGCATCAGATGGAAATCTTGGTAAGGATATTACAACTCAATTATTTGCCTACCCGAAAATGCTCTATGTTACTGGAGGAACTATTTTCTTATTAGGCTTATTTACACCAATCAGCAATTTACTTACGATTCCAATTGCATTACTTCTTTGTTTTGGAGGATATATGATTTCCAGAACCCCAGAAACTAGTAAAGAATTATTGCAGGAAACAGAGGAAGAGCTTGAAACAGGTGAAATGAAAAGTCCTGAAAGTGTCGTAAGTTTATTGAATGTAGATCCAATTGAATTTGAATTTGGATACGGACTCATTCCATTAGCTGATGCTAACCAAGGCGGAGATCTGCTCGATCGTATTGTTATGATACGGAGACAACTCGCCATTGAGCTTGGTTTAGTTATTCCGGTCGTTAGGATACGAGATAATATTCAATTGCAGCCAAATGAATATCGTCTCAAGATAAAAGGAAATGAAATGGCTCGGGGAGAACTGCTGCTTGATCATTATCTTGCGATGAGTCCTGGAATTGATGATGATTCAATAGAAGGAATTGATACAATTGAACCTTCCTTTGGTCTTCCGGCGAAATGGATAACGGAAGAAATGAAAGAGCAAGCAGAAATATTTGGATATACAGTCGTTGATCCACCATCTGTTGTTTCAACACATATTACAGAAGTCATAAAAGGAAATGCTCATGAATTAATAGGACGACAAGAAACAAAACAATTAATTGATCACCTAAATGAAAGCTATCCAATTCTTGTTGAAGAGGTTACTCCAAATCCTCTTTCAGTTGGAGAAGTGCAAAAAGTATTGGCTAAGCTATTAAAGGAAAACGTCTCTATTCGTAATTTACCAATCATTTTTGAAACACTTGCTGATTTTGGTAAGGTTACAAGTGATACAGACTTGCTAACGGAATATGTACGCCAAGCCCTAGCTCGTCAAATTACCAATCAATTTTCGCAAGCTAATGATTCGTTAAAAGTTGTAACTCTTTCTGGAAAAATAGAGAAACTAATTGCAGACGGAATACAACAAACGGAACACGGAAATTATTTATCCATTGATCCAGGCATGTCTCAAGGAATTTTAGAATCAATAGCTTCACAAGTTGAGCAATTATCTCTAATTGAACAAACACCAATTGTTTTATGTTCACCTGCTGTAAGAATGTATGTTAGACAATTAACAGAAAGGTATTTTCCGCAAATACCAATTTTATCTTATAACGAACTTGAAGCAAATGTTGAAGTACAGAGCGTTGGGGTGGTGAATATTGATTGAAGGTGAAAAAATATATTGCTTCCTCCATGGCAGAAGCCATGAAGAAGATTCGTGCTGAACTTGGAAGTGATGCAGTAATATTGAATTCAAGGGAAGTACAAACTGGCGGTTTTCTAGGGCTTTTTAAAAAACGTAATATCGAAGTAATAGCAGCTATTGATCAACAAATGAAACAACAGCCTGTACCTATTACAAAACAAAAGATTAGTAATAAGTCAGTTTTGAAACCTGAACTGGAAAAGGTTAGTAAACCAAATGATGATAAGCCTAATGAAGATTTAATAAATGAAATGAATGAACTAAAAAAGATCATTTCACAAATATCTGTGCCATCTGGAGGTTTTGGACCGTCCTATCCTGATCCTATTAAACTGTTGCACACTTTATTAATGAAACAAGAAATTGATTCTACAATCCAAGAATCGATCTTAAGTTCTCTATTAGAAAAATGGTATGTCGAGGGAGCGAATGCTTCAATTGATGTCGTATATTCATGGCTGGAAAAAGATTTAGTTGATAGAATTTCTGATATCCCATTTGGAGGAGTCTCCTTTAAGAAAAAGTATATTAATGTTGTAGGTCCAACAGGTGTTGGGAAGACGACAACTCTAGCAAAAATAGCTGCTGAAGCAGTTATTAATCATAAGAAAAAAGTAGCTTTTATTACGACAGATACATACAGAATTGCCGCAATTGATCAATTAAAAACATATGCCAAAATATTAAATATTCCAATGGAAGTTTGTTATACGATTGAAGATTTTTATAAAGCTGCAAATTCTTTTAATGAATTCGACCTTGTACTTATTGATACAGCTGGAAGGAATTTTAGAAATAAGCAGTATGTTGAAGATTTAAAACAGGTAATCGATTTTGATAACGAATGTGAAACATTCCTTGTTCTCTCCCTTACGGCAAAACAAAGGGATATGGAAGACATTTTTGACCAGTTTTCAATTATTGAGATTGATAAATTTATTTTTACTAAAGCTGATGAAACATCGAGTTATGGTGCCATGTATAATTTGATCAATAAATACAACAAGGGTGTTGCATACATGACAAATGGTCAAAATGTTCCCGATGATATGATTGCAGCACAACCGAGTATTATAGCAAAAACAATTATTGGGGTCGAATAATATGAAAGACCAAGCAGAAGATTTACGAATAAAATTGAAAAGGCTAGCAAATAAGAAACATCCGAAGACGTTAGCAGTTGTAAGTGGAAAGGGAGGAGTAGGAAAGTCTAATATTTCTTTAAACTTTTCTATTTCACTCTCCCAAAAAGGATTTTCCGTGTTGCTTTTTGACATGGATGTAGGAATGGGTAACCTCGATATATTAATGGGAAAAACATCTGTATATTCAATTGTTGACTTTTTTAAAGGCACTGTAACCTTAAAAGATACAATTATGAATGGACCTGAAGGCATTAAATATATTGCAGGTGGTTCCGGGCTTTCTCAATTAGTGAAGCTAGAAGAAGAAATGATTGATAAATTTACAATAGAGTTATCACAATTAATTCAGGATTACGATTATGTAATTTTCGATATGGGTGCAGGCGTTACAAATGAATCGATTAAATTTATACTTTCAGTTCATGAAATTATTGCGATTACAACTCCAGAACCTACAGCAATTACAGATGCTTATTCGATATTGAAGCATATCCATTTGATGGATTCAACCATTCCTTTTTATGTTGTCATCAATCGAGTCCAAAGTGAAAAGGAAGGAATTCAGACATTCAGTCGAATTTCCAAGGTATTAAATAGCTTTCTTGGTAGGGATTCTTATTTTCTTGGTGTTGTTCCTGATGATCGATCTATTCAACAAGCAGTTAGGCGGCAAATTCCTTTTATTCTTAATAATAATAAATCTCCTGCATCAAAATCTTTATCAGAAATGACAGAACGCTATATGAAAAAGCATTTTAGTGGAACGACAGAATCAAATGCCTTTCCGTTTATATCAAAATTAAAGAAGCTCCTCTTTGAAAGGTAGGAATCTGCATGGAGAAAATAAGAGTGCTTATAGTTGATGATTCAGCCTTTATGAGAAAGCTTATTTCTGAATTCCTAGCTGAAGATTCTAAAATTGAAGTAATTGGAACTGCAAGAAATGGTAAAGAAGGACTGAAAAAAGTAAAAGAATTAAAACCAGATGTTGTAACGATGGATGTAGAGATGCCAATATTGAACGGATTAGATGCGGTAAAGCAGATTATGCTCGAACAACCTACTCCAGTCATAATGCTGTCAAGTACAACAAAGGAAGGGGCAGAGAATACATTAACCGCAATCCAAAATGGTGCAATCGATTTTATTGCAAAACCGTCTGGTGCAATTTCTCTCGATCTTCATAAAATCAAGGAAGAACTAATACTTAAGGTCATCTCAGCTAGTAAAGTTAGCCGTAAAAATTTGATAAATATATTACCAAAGACTACTAAATGTGAAGATAGTTATAGTAGAATAGAACTAAGAAAACCTAATGACATTGTTAATAAGGCATTTAATAGAAGCAATTCCAATACAAAAAAAATAGTTTGTATTGGAACTTCTACCGGGGGACCTAGGGCACTACAGAATGTCCTTACGAATCTGCCTGCGGATATTGATGCTGGAATTCTTATTGTTCAACATATGCCAGCTGGATTTACCAAATCTTTAGCAATAAGATTAAATTCAATCAGCAATATTTCTGTGAAAGAAGCTGTCGATGGTGAAATTGTACAAAAGGGGACTGCTTATATTGCTCCTGGAGGTCTACATTTAAAAGTTGTAGAATCTGGCTTGAATCTCTTAATAAAGCTAGACAAATCTGAGTCGCGTAACGGTCACAGACCATCTGTAGATGTACTATTCGAATCTGTAAGTGAAATTAAAGAGTATATGAAAGTAGCAGTGATAATGACTGGCATGGGATCAGATGGAACACAGGGGCTAATTGCTTTAAAAAATAATGGGACAGTAAGAGCAATTGCTGAATCACAAGAGACATCGATCATTTTCGGGATGCCAAAAGCTGCTATTGCAACAAGATTAATTGATGAAGTTCAAGATGTTGATAAAATCGCTGAATCTATTTTGAAATATGTATAATGCCGAGGGGTGCAGGGCTAATGGATATGAACCAATATTTAGAAGTATTTATTGAAGAAAGCAAAGAACATTTACAAGCATGTAATGAGCAACTTTTAGAGTTGGAGAAAAATCCAGAGGATATTACCATTGTAAATGAAATTTTTCGTTCAGCCCATACGTTAAAAGGAATGTCAGCAACAATGGGTTATGAAGATCTCGCTAAGCTTACTCATCAAATGGAAAATGTCCTTGATGCAATTCGTAATCACAAAATTAAATTTAATCCTGAAATTCTTGATGTTGTTTTCCTAGCTGTTGATGATTTAGAAGCTATGGTTCAGTCTATTGCAGAAGGTGGCGATGGGAAAAGAGATGTATCAGACGTCGTCGCAAAACTATTATTAATTGAAAAAGGGGAGAGCCCTAGCCAAACAGCTGCCAAATCAGAAGTAGCAGCTACCATTGCGGATCCAGTTCAGAAGAATATCAAAAGTGTATATGACGAATTTGAACTAACAGTCCTCCAACAGTCAAAAGAACAAGGTTTCGAAACATTCGAAATAACCGTTTCATTACGAGAAGATTGCTTATTAAAAGCAGCAAGAGTATTTATGGTTTTTGAAATTATGGAAAAAATTGGAGAAGTCATTAAATCAACCCCTTCCGTAGAGCAGTTGGAGGAGGAGCAATTTGATCGTGAATTTACTGTTACCATTGTCTCAAAGGATATTAAGGAAGACATTCAAAAGAAGGTAATGAAGGTTTCTGAGGTGGATAGCGTAGAGGTAAATCTACTAACGATGGAAGATCTTCGGTCATCTGAAAAAGAACCTATCGAGGCTGAGCTACCTAATAGTGTTAATGATACTGAAAAGGAAATTCAGGATAATAGTGAGTCTAAGAAGCAGGAGGAGAAAAAGGCAGCAACATCCTCATCCTCTTCGAAACAAAGCAGCAAGACTATTAGGGTAAATATTGAAAGACTTGATATTTTAATGAATTTATTCGAAGAATTAGTTATAGACCGAGGCCGTCTTGAGCAAATTTCACGTGATTTAAATAATCAAGTGCTTCACGAAACTGTGGAACGCATGACAAGAATTTCAGGTGATTTACAAAATATTATTTTAAATATGAGAATGGTACCTGTTGAAACAGTATTTAATCGATTCCCGCGTATGGTACGACAATTAGCACGTGATTTAAATAAGCAGATAAACCTTGAAATTATTGGAGCAGAAACAGAACTTGACAGGACAGTAATAGATGAAATCGGAGATCCATTAGTACATTTAATCAGAAATGCATTGGATCATGGAGTTGAAACTCCTGAAATTAGAAAGGCAAACGGAAAAAGCGAAGAAGGTACGGTTATACTAAAGGCTTATCATAGCGGAAACCATGTATTTATTGAAATAGAAGATGATGGTGCTGGAATAAATAGAGAAAAAGTGTTAGCCAAAGCGATTAAAAAGGGAATTGTTACGGAGCAGTCTGCTGCATCTATGAGTGATAAGCAAGTTTTTGAATTAATTCTTGCTTCAGGTTTTTCCACTGCGGATAAGATTTCGGATGTATCTGGACGTGGAGTAGGGCTTGATGTTGTTAAGAGTACAATTGAATCATTGGGTGGATCCATTACTATTGATTCAACTCATGGAAAAGGGTCGATTTTTTCTATTCAATTACCGCTTACATTATCAATTATTTCTGTCATGCTTACAGAAATACAAAAAGAAAAATACGCTATTCCTCTTTCTTCGATTATTGAGACAGCAATTGTTAAAAAATCAGATATTTTAAATGCCCATAATCAAAGAGTAATTGATTTTAGAGGGAAAGTTGTTCCACTTTTATTCCTAAAAGAGATTTTCGATGTACCTGTTTTTGAAGAAGAGGATGAATTCTATTCTGTTGTAATCGTTAGAAAAGGTGACAAAATGGCAGGACTTGTGGTTGACTCTTTTATCGGACAACAGGAAGTTGTTTTAAAATCATTAGGAAATTATTTAACGAATGTATTTGCTATTTCAGGTGCAACTATACTTGGTGATGGCCAAGTAGCATTAATCGTTGATTGTAATGCCTTAATTAAATAAACCTTAATCATTTAATGAGAATGTATGTAGGAGTGAATCAGAATGACTCAAGCCATTGCCTCTGAAATTAAATTAATAGTTTTTCAGCTTAATACGAAAGAATATGCTATTCCTGTAAACCAAGTTCGATCTATAGAAAAGGTCGAACATATTACGAGGGTACCTCATACTGATAAATTTGTGAAAGGGGTATTAAATCTTCGTGGAGTTATTACACCAATAATCGATCTTCGCAGTAGATTTGAACTGGATGAATCTAGTTATTCTGACAGCACTCGTGTTATTATTGTTGGGTTTAATGAATTAGAAGTTGGCTTTATAGTAGATTTGGCAAATGATGTTATTGATATTCCTGTTAATTCAATCGAGCCTCCTCCAGAGGTTGTTGGAGTAAAAGAAGCAGAATATATTAATGGCGTTGCAAAGATCGGAAAAAGATTATTAATCCTAATTGATCTTGAGAAGATATTAAAAATTGAAGAACGATCAAGTATTCAAGGGATTGAAGGATAATAACATGAGTTTTATTAAAAACATTTCATCCATGCATTTAGATATTTTGAAAGAGATTGGTAATATTGGAGCTGGTCATGCGGCTACTGCTCTTTCAAAATTGCTGAATAAAAAAATTGATATGAAAGTTCCAGACGTCCGTGTCGTTTCGTTTGATGAAATGATGAATATGATGGGTGGAGCAGATAATGTAGTTGCCGGAGTATTTCTAAGAATTGAAGGAGATGCACCCGGAAGTATGTTCTTTGTTCTACCTATTGAACAAGCAACACATTTTATTCAAGAAATGATTGGGGATGAAAGTTTCAATCTTGAATTGCCACCATATAACGAAATAGGCATATCAGCATTTCAGGAACTTGGCAATATTTTATCTGGCTCATATTTGTCTTCGTTATCTGATTTTACTAATTTATCATTATATCCTTCTGTCCCATCTCTTAGTATTGACATGGCGGGTGCAATCATTAGTTATGGATTGATAGAATTATCACAAGTTAGTGATTATGCAATTGTCATTGATACAGCATTAAATGATGATGAAGGAATAGATTTAGAATCCGTAAAGGGACATTTTTTCTTATTGCCGGATCCAGAATCGTTTGAAACGATTTTTACATCATTGGGAGTTCCACAAAATGATTGAATGTAAAAATATTATTAAAGTTGGAATTGCAGATATGAATATCGTTAAAAAACCAGATATAATCCGGACTTCTGGTTTAGGTTCATGTGTTGGAGTTGTTATTTTTGATCAATCGAAGGAAATAGCAGGACTTGCTCATATCATGCTTCCTGATTCTTCACTTGCTAAAGCTGGATCTTTGAATATAGCAAAATATGCTGATACGGCTTTGAAGGATCTTGTATCAAAGTTAATACATAACGGTGCAAGAGCCTATTCCTTGAAAGCTAAAATTGCAGGCGGGGCACAAATGTTTCATTTTTCTTCAGGCAGTGATATTATGCGGATTGGTCCAAGGAATGTAGAAGCGGTAAAAACTGAGTTATCAGCATTAAAAATTAGCATTATTGCGGAGGATGTCGGTGGGAATAGCGGGAGAACTATTGAATTCGATCCACAAACATGCCTTTTGCATATTCGTACTGTTAATAAGGGAGTACGGGAAATTTAATCAGCTTCTTTCTAGATGAGAGGGCTGTTTTTCCATTTAGATCTTTGGTGTTGGAAAATAATGTATTTATGATTAGGTTTATCAATTAAAATTCTCGAGATCATGAAGTACATTTATTGATTAGGTAATGTTTGAGGAGGGTGGATATGTCGCTTCAAACGACAGAGGAACAAACATATTGGCAAAATTGGGTTAACTTACGTGATACTCAAGCAGGAGATTTTCTAGTAAGAAAATATATGCCCCTAGTAAGTTATCATGTTCAGCGCATTTCTGTAGGGCTTCCTAAAAATGTGTCGCGTGATGATTTACGAAGCCTTGGAATGATGGGTTTATATGATGCCCTGGAAAAATTTGATCCAAACCGTGATCTGAAATTTGATACATATGCTTCCTTCCGAATTCGTGGCGCTATACTTGATGGTTTAAGAAAAGAGGATTGGCTACCTCGTAATACGAGAGAGAAGGCAAAAAGAATAGATGCAGCCATTGAAAAGCTTGAGCAGCGTCTGATGCGAAATGCCAGTATCCAGGAGATTTCAATTGAGCTTAATATGAGTGAAGAAGAGGTCCAGTCGGTCATAAATGAACACTTCTTCGCTAATATTTTATCAATTGATGAAAAACTTAATGACCAGGATGAAAAAGAGGGACAATCCCATATTATTAAAGATGATCGGGCAGATATTCCTCATGAAAAAATTGTAAAGGATGAAATGATCCGAGAATTGGTGGAAACGATTACATATTTAAATGAAAAAGAGCAGCTCGTTATCAGCTTATTTTATAGTGAAGAATTAACCTTAACGGAGATTGGACAAGTAATGAATCTATCTACATCTAGAATTTCTCAAATTCATACAAAGGCCATTTTTAAATTAAGGAATGCTTTAAAAAAGGTTTTTTAATAAATTGATTATTACGTGAAAAGGGGAATTAAGATGGAGGAGTATTATCGAGTTACTATTTCCAAGGATCGATTAATAGCAAAGTTAGACTTGATTCTCACACTAGAAAATGACTTTACTATAGAAAGAAATGAAATCATTAATTTTCTATCTAAAGAAAAAATAATTTATGGCATAAATGAAGACCTGATAAATAAAATCTCGGAGGATCCACGATCCATAAATTATCCTGTCATCATCGCCGAAGGTAATGCTCAAAAAGACGGCATAGATGCATATCTTCTTAATGAAGTTCGTCATGATAAGAGTGAAGGAAGAGAAAAATTTAATTTTCGAAAAGTATTAGAAATTCCTTCTGTCTCTAGCGGTCAAATTCTAGCTACGATTGTCCCACCTACGCCGGGAAGTGATGGGACTGATGTATTCGGAAATAAGATTGCTTCCAAAAACGGAAAACCAATTAAAATCCGTCCTGGGAAAAATGTTATCTTAAACGGAACAAGTTTTTATTCAACCTCAGAGGGGCAGTTAAGCTTAACAAACAAAATGATATCTGTAAATCCAATTTTTGAAGTTAATGGAGATTTAGATTTAAAGACTGGGAATATTGAATTTATAGGGAATGTTATCGTTCGAGGAAATGTTCCAAGCGGATACGAGATTAAAGCTGGTGGCGATGTTACAATTTATGGTTTAGTTGAAGGAGTAACGATTAAAGCTGAAGGCAACATTATTGTTTCAGGAGGAGTGACTGGAGGAAATAAAGCCTTTTTAACTGCTGGAGGCAATATACAGGCAGCCTATATTAATCAATCGTTTTTGCAAGCTGGACAAGATATCATTATTAGTAACTATATATTGCATAGCAATGTACAAGCGGGTAATTCAATTCAATGCAAAAGTGCCCTTGTCATTGGTGGGATTTTGAAAGCTAGAAATGATATACATGTAAAGGAAGTTGGAAACCATTTATATACTAAAACAGACTTGCAGGCTACGATTGATTCTTCATTTGATGAAAGAGAACGTGAGCTCCAGGCGGAAAAGTCTAAATTAATTGAGAGTTTCGAAAAATTATCCAGTATTGAGCAAAGGATACAAGAAATTGAAAAAAGGACTGGAAACCTTTCCACTGAGCAAAGAACGATCATATTAAAACAAAGATCTACTAAATACCATATCAATGAGCAGCTTACTAAAGTAAATGATGAACTTGAGCAAATTAAAGAAGAAAGAAACGAAAAAATAATATCCACCATTTATATATATGAAACAATCCATCCTAATACTACGTTGCACTTTGGAAAATATGCAATGCAAATACAGCAAAAGCATTCAGCCGTAAAATTTTCATTTTTAAATGGAGAAATAGTTTCAGATCCAATACGATAAACTTGTCCATGAGTTCATAAGAAATAGGTGAGTGTTATGAGTCTGAAGTCCATTGAAATGCAGGTCGCTTTACCCCGAACAGTGGAAGTAGGAAAAATCCAAGAGCAAATGCAGCAACGGGGACAAAACATGAATGATTTAGCAGCTGAGCGCATACAAAAAGAAGAAATACAGAATAGAAATACTGTCACGAAACAAGAACAAAAAGCCAAATTAAATCTTTCCAATGACAATAGACAAAATAATGAAAATTCCGGAGAAAACGACAATCATCAAGAAAATAAAAACAAGACAAATAAAAAGACAAAAGAGACTCACCCTTATAAAGGTAATGTTATTGACTACAGCGGATAGAGGGATTTTATGACTACATTTTTTATTTTTTTTAGTATTTTTCTAAATATAATAGCATTGTTTGCTATTATCATTTTATTTCTTCGGCAAAATCGGATTTTAGAAGTAGAAAAAAAACAAGAAAAAATGTTTTTAGAAATGGAAGAGGTCATCTCTTCCTATTTAGTACAAATGAAGGAAGACAATGAGGATTTTATTAAAAGATTGAATAAGATTGATTTACAATCCACTCATTCATCGTTTACTGAAAAAAACAATAGTGATAAAAACGAAGAAAAAAATGTAGATCATAATAGTTTTCAAACCAGGATTGGAAAAGCTTCTGTCTATAGCGCTGCTAATGCTTATAAGCAAAATGCTAAAACCTCTATTTTAAGACATGATCATGAACATCCCCCTTTGTCAGATCAAACTGTGGAGCTGCCTTCATATGAAATAAACACAAATAAAGAATTAGGAAATTTGATCATCAATAATAGCAGCAATGATTTTCAAGAGCAATCATTACTAAGTCAGGTTTTGCATTTAAAAGAACAAGGATATTCTGAAGAAGCCATTGCACAAAAATTAAATAAAGGTAAAACTGAAATAGCATTATTACTGAAATTTAATCAAAAAAATGAGGAATAACTTGATTGCTCAATAGAATTATGCTATATTAACAAATGGTGTTAATACACACGCTTATTGATTTAGTCGGATGGTGCTGAGAATTATCAGTTCCCGATTAGAAATGATTTAAGCGGAGGAAATCAAACCATTAGGAGGAATAAACAATGTCAGTAATCTCAATGAAGCAATTGCTTGAAGCTGGTGTACACTTCGGTCACCAAACTCGCCGTTGGAACCCTAAAATGAAAAAATATATTTTCACAGAGCGTAACGGCATCTATATCATCGATCTTCAAAAAACAGTTAAAAAGGTTGAAGAAGCTTATAACTTCGTGAAGGAGCTTGCTGGTAACGGCGGTACAATCCTTTTCGTTGGTACTAAAAAACAAGCTCAAGATTCTGTTAAGGAAGAAGCAATTCGTTCAGGTATGTACTACGTGAACCAACGCTGGTTAGGTGGTACTTTAACAAACTTCGAAACAATCCAAAAGCGTATTGCACGTCTAAAAGACATTGAAAGAATGGCTGAAGACGGTACTTTCGAAGTACTTCCTAAAAAAGAAGTTGTTCAATTGAAAAAAGAGCAAGAGCGCTTAGAAAAATTCTTAGGCGGAATCAAAGATATGAAGTCTATTCCAGACGCTTTATTTATCATTGACCCACGCAAAGAGCGTATTGCTGTTGCAGAAGCACATAAATTAAACATTCCAATCGTAGGTATTGTAGATACAAACTGTGATCCGGATGAAATTGATGTTGTAATTCCAGCAAACGATGATGCTATTCGTGCTGTTAAACTTTTAACAGCTAAAATGGCAGATGCTATCCTTGAAGCAAAACAAGGTGAAGAAGTTACAACTGCTTAATAGAAAAGCGGAAGCCCTTGCTCAGGGGCGACAAGCATAAGGCGAGCTGTCGAGAAGGTTGTATTTTAACCTTCTTGGCAGATTGACTTATGACCACGAGCCCCTAGGCGCTGGAGCTAGACATAGAAAAGCGGATGCGCTAAGCTGACCTTTTCTAAAATAATTTTTCTTAATAAAGAAGGTGATAAGAGGAGCATCCTTTATCACCTTTTTTTAAGAATAGGTAATTAGAAAAAACTAGTATCTTGTTTGTAAGTATATTTAATAGGCAAAAATATAAATACATAATGGATAATAAGGAGGATTTCATAATGGCAATTACTGCTCAAATGGTTAAAGAACTTCGTGAAAAAACTGGCGCTGGAATGATGGATTGTAAAAAGGCACTACAAGAAACAGATGGTGATATGGAAAAAGCTATCGACTTCCTTCGTGAAAAAGGTATCGCTAAGGCTGCTAAAAAAGGTGACCGTATTGCAGCTGAAGGACTTACAGCTATTAAAGTTGAAGGAAATGCAGCTGTTATTCTCGAAGTGAACTCAGAGACAGATTTCGTTGCAAAGAACGAGGGCTTCCAAGTTCTTGTTAAAGAATTAGCTGAACATCTTCTTACAAAAAAACCTGCTACTGTTGAAGAAGCATATGGACAAGAAATGGCTAATGGTGCAACTGTTGAAACTCACATTAATACAGCAATCGCAAAAATTGGAGAGAAGTTAACACTTCGCCGTTTTGAAATCAAAACAAAAAATGATAGCGATGCTTTTGGTGCATACTTGCATATGGGCGGCCGCATTAGTGTATTAACTGTCCTTGAAGGTACAACTGATGAAGACGCAGCTAAAGATGTATCAATGCATATTGCAGCTCTTAACCCTAAATATGTATCTCGTGACCAAGTTTCACAAGAAGAAGTAGAGCGTGAGCGCCAAGTATTAACACAACAGGCTCTAAATGAAGGCAAGCCTGAAAATATCGTTGCGAAAATGGTTGAAGGCCGTATTAGCAAATATTTTGAAGATGTTTGTGTAAATGATCAAGCATTTGTTAAAAATCCAGATCAAAAAGTTGGCAAATTTATTGAATCAAAAGGTGGAAAAATTCGCGAGTTTGTACGCTTTGAAGTTGGAGAAGGCTTAGAAAAGCGCGAAGACAATTTTGCTGAAGAAGTAATGAGCCAAGTTAAAAAATAATCACATATTTGTGATACAGTGAGAAAAGCTTTAATTCCAGGGAACACTTTGTGTTCCCTGTTTTTCAACGGATTTAATTGATTACATATGGAGGTCCTTATGAGCAACCCAAAATACAAACGCGTTGTCTTAAAATTGAGTGGAGAAGCTTTAGCAGGAGAACAAGGCTTTGGAATAAACCCTGCCGTTATAAAATCAGTAGCATCACAAGTTAAAGATTTAGCTCAATTAGGGGTAGAGGTTGCTGTAGTTGTTGGTGGTGGAAATATTTGGCGCGGAAAAATCGGAGAAGAAATGGGTATGGACAGAGCAAATGCAGATTATATGGGGATGCTCGCCACTGTGATGAACTCTTTAGCTCTTCAAGATAGTCTTGAACAGATAGGTATAGAGACAAGGGTGCAAACATCTATAGAAATGAGACAAGTTGCAGAACCATATATTCGAAGAAAGGCGATTCGCCATCTAGAGAAAAAAAGAGTAGTCATTTTTGCTGCTGGTACTGGAAACCCATATTTTTCAACTGATACTACTGCTGCTTTGCGTGCAGCTGAAATTGAAGCTGAAGTTATTTTGATGGCGAAAAACAATGTAGATGGAGTCTATTCCGCAGACCCACGCATCGATAAAAATGCCAAAAAATATGAAGAGCTGTCATATCTCGATGTATTAAAAGAAGGTTTAGCTGTTATGGATTCAACAGCATCATCTCTATGCATGGATAATAATATTCCATTAATTGTTTTCTCTATTATGGAACAAGGAAACATTAATAGAGCAGTTATGGGTGAAAAAATTGGTACAATAGTGAGGGGGAAAAAATAATGCCAAAACAAGTTATTGCTAATACAAAGGAAAGAATGACAAAAGCAATTTCAGCTTATTCACGTGAGCTAGCTTCAATTCGTGCGGGTAGAGCTAATGCATCTTTACTTGATAGAATTACGGTAGACTATTATGGTGCACCAACACCTGTTAACCAGTTAGCAGGAATATCTGTACCTGAAGCGCGTCTTCTTGTCATTCAGCCATATGATAAATCAATTCTTGGTGATATTGAAAAAGCAATTCTTAAATCAGATATCGGCTTAACTCCTTCTAATGATGGAAGTATTATCAGACTTTCAATTCCGCAGCTGACAGAAGAGCGACGTAAAGAACTTGTAAAACAAGTAAAAAAAGAATCAGAAGAAGCAAAAATTGCAGTTCGTAACGTCCGTCGTGATGCTAATGATGATTTAAAAAAGCTTGAGAAAAATGGCGACATCACAGAAGATGATTTGCGTGGATACTCTGAGGATATTCAAAAACTAACTGATGAGCAAATTGCAAAAATCGATTCAATTACAAAAGATAAAGAAAAAGAAGTCCTTGAAGTGTAATGGAGCTTAATTTGTTATAACTAGATTAACTCGAGCACTTCTATTGATATGAACGATTTATAAATGTGACCCTCTATCATTAGGGGGTTTTTTCAATCTTTATTAGATACTATTTAAATTTTAATTAAGAATTAATAATTGGCTTTAAAGCATATTCTTAATTTCATCTTCCATACATACTCTTTTTATAGAGATAACTTTTATTTTTTTTGGTATGATAATACCATGCGAAAATGAAAAAAATATTTTCTATCAATAGTTGTATCTTATCATACATGTTAACTATCTGAAGCTTTATTGCTTTTCTTGTCGGAGGTAAGTTAACCTATCTTAAAGGAGCTGTCTTATGTTAAATAAAATGAAACAATGGAGGAATCAAAATAGCTTATCTGATCTTCAAGAGAGAATTTTGAAAATTAAAGAGCTCCAAGTTCCTTCCCATGTAGCGATTATTATGGATGGCAATGGTAGATGGGCAAAAAAAAGAGCCCTCCCAAGAGTAGCTGGGCATCATGAAGGAATGAAGGTAGTTCGAAAAATAACTAAATTGGCTAATGAACTTGGTATCAAAACTTTAACTCTTTATGCTTTTTCTACAGAGAATTGGAAAAGGCCCAAGATTGAAGTGGATTTTCTAATGAAGCTTCCTGAAGAATTTCTTGGCACATTCCTCCCTGAACTGGTAGAGGAAAATGTCCAGGTTCAAATGATTGGGTATAAAGAAATGCTTCCTACTCATACTAGGAATGCAATTGAAAAAGCAATGGAGGATACAAAGAATAATAATGGCTTAATTTTGAACTTTGCTCTAAATTATGGTAGTAGGGCAGAAATTATCGATGGAGTTAAGCGTTTCTTAAAAGATTGTAATAGTGGTATAATGAACGAAAATGAGCTGAATGAAGAAAATTTTTCAAAGTATTTAATGACGAAGGATCTAACTGATCCAGATTTATTAATCCGAACAAGTGGTGAAATTCGGTTAAGCAACTTTATGCTTTGGCAGCTAGCATATACTGAATTTTGGTTTACAGATGTATTATGGCCTGATTTTAGAGAAGATCACTTTATTGAAGCAATAGAGGTTTTCAAAAATCGCCAAAGACGTTTTGGAGGAGTGTAAAAAAAGGTGTTGAAATCATAGATGAAGCAAAGAATTATTACAGCTATTATATTCGGTGCAATTTTCATACCCGCAGTTGTTTATGGGGGAATGCCGGTTATTATTCTCGCTTATTTATTGGGTTCTATTGCACTATATGAAGTATTAAAAATGCGAAAACTCAGCCTCTTTTCTATACCGGGGCTTATATCATTATTGTTATTATGGGTTATTCTATTGCCTGTACAATTTCAAGATGTACTTGAGAGTTTAGGGATTATGAAAATTGAATTTGTTCTTATTGCGGTACTGCTTTTTTTGACTTATACAGTGGCAACAAAAAATCAATTCAATTTTGATGATGTGGCATTTTCCATACTTGCAACTTTATATGTCGGAATAGGGTTCTATTATTTTATTGAAACACGTGAATCAGGACTAGTTTATATTTTCTATTCACTTTTTATTATATGGGCAACTGATTCTGGAGCTTATTTTATTGGCCGAGCTATCGGGAAAAGGAAGCTTTGGCCAGAAATAAGTCCAAATAAAACAATTGAAGGTTTCATAGGCGGTGTCGTTTGTGCCATAATTGTGGCCATATTATTTGTTGTTTTTTCGGATATTGATGCAACCTTCATACAATTATCCATTGCAACAATTGTTCTGTCCATTTTTGGACAAATTGGGGACTTAGTTGAATCGGCTTTAAAGCGCCATTATGAAGTGAAGGATTCAGGAAATATTTTACCTGGTCATGGCGGGATACTAGATCGTTTTGATAGTTTATTATTCGTATGGCCATTATTACATTTTATTCATTTATTATAATTTCCAAGTCATTCAAAAAGCTTATTGTTTTCGTGCACTTGCTTTTTTCAACAGGAGTTGAGTTTAATGAAGTATATTAGTTTAATGGGCGCAACCGGTTCAATTGGAACCCAGACTTTAGATATAATAAGGGAACATCCTGGCGAATTTCGTCTTATTGCTTTATCGGTTGGCAGAAATATTGATCTAACAAGGAAAATTATCAAGGAATTCAATCCAGATCTGGTATCGACTTCAGAAAGATCAGCGGCAAAAGCTCTTGAAGCAGAATTTCCGGATATCACTTTTACATACGGACAAGAAGGGTTAATAGAAGTAGCAGTTTACCATAAAGCGCAAATTCTTGTTAATGCAGTAAGTGGAAGTGTGGGGCTTACTCCAACTTTGCAAGCAATTAAAGAAAGAAAAACGATAGCCATTGCGAATAAAGAAACGCTTGTGACAGCTGGTCATCTTGTAATGGAAGAAGCGAAGAGGAATGAAGTATCATTACTCCCAGTAGATAGTGAGCATTCAGCTATTTTTCAGGCATTGCAAGGAGAGCAGCATAAGAATATTGAAAAGTTGATTTTGACTGCCTCAGGCGGGAGTTTTCGAGATCGGACTCGTCAAGAGTTAGAAAATGTAACGGTTAAAGAAGCACTTAACCACCCTAATTGGTCTATGGGAGCAAAAATTACAATTGATTCAGCAACAATGATGAATAAAGGATTAGAAGTTATTGAAGCTCATTGGCTTTTTTCTATGGATTATGACAAAATTGATGTATTATTGCATAAGGAAAGTATTATTCACTCAATGATTGAATTCCATGACAGCAGCATCATTGCTCAGCTGGGTACACCGGATATGAGAGTCCCTATTCAATATGCATTAACATATCCAGACAGATTGCCACTTCCAACTGCAAATCGTCTAAGCTTATCAGAAATTGGGAATCTCCATTTTCAAAAAATGGACATGAACCGCTTCCGTTGCTTGCGGTTTGCATATGAGGCAGGTAAGGAAGGTGGGACAATGCCTACTGTACTAAACGCTGCAAATGAAGCAGCTGTTGCTGCCTTCTTAGAAGGAAAAGCTACTTTCCTGCAAATAGAAGATCTTATAGAAAGAGCATTAAGTATTCACAAAAACATCAAAAATCCTGGATTTACTGAAATACAGGAAGTTGATAAGGAAACGAGAAAATATATTAACTCACTTCTATAAGAAAAGAGGGATCACCTTCTGAACAATCAAAGTACTGATCGTTATCTAAGGTGATAATTCTAACCCACGACGCATTGCTAGCGGTATCTTCTAACTCAAAAAGATAAATCTTTATCTTTTAAAAAAAGGTGGTTATATATTGAGCACAGTCATAGCCTTCATAATCATATTTGGGGCACTTGTATTTTTTCATGAATTAGGCCATTTTGTATTTGCAAAAAGAGCCGGTATTCTTTGCCGTGAATTTGCGATCGGATTTGGTCCAAAGGTTTTTTCGCATAAAAAAGGAGAAACAGTTTATACGATTAGACTTTTGCCAATTGGCGGATTTGTCCGAATGGCTGGTGAGGATCCAGAAGTTGTAGAAATAAAACCAGGCTTTAGAGTTGGTTTATTATTTAATGAGAATGAGCAAGTAAACAAAATCATTTTGAATCAGAAAGATAAATATCCTGATGCGAGAATGATTGAGGTAGAACATGCAGACATTGAGCATGATTTGATTATCAAAGGATATGTTGAAGGTGAAGATGATGAGAAACTTCAGTCCTTCTCAATTGATCCAAGTGCTGTTCTTGTTGAAGATGGAACTGAAACATTAATTGCACCATTTGATCGGCAGTTTGCTTCAAAAACACTAGGTCAAAGAGCAATGGCCATTTTTGCCGGACCCATGATGAATTTTATTCTTGCTTTTGTTATATTTGTCTTAATTGGATTGTTGCAAGGAATTCCGTCAAATGCTCCTGAGCTTGGGAAATTAACTCCTGATGGCGCTGCTATTGAAGCGGGCTTAAAGGAAGGAGATATTATCCATAGCGTCAATGGAGCGGAGACTTCAAGCTGGTCTGATGTCGTAGAAATCATTCGCAAAAACCCTAATAAAGATCTCAACTTCTTCCTTGAAAGAGATGGAAAAGAAATGACAATTCCGGTTACTCCAAAAGTTCAAGAAGTTGAAGGTGAAAAAATAGGGGTTGTTGGTGTCTATATGCCTTTTGAGAAATCACCATTAAAAGCAATTACTAATGGGGCAAAAGAGACATATCATTGGACAAAGGAAATTTTTGCAATGCTTGGCAAGTTGGTAACTGGTCAATTTTCAATTGATGACCTATCAGGACCTGTTGGTATCTATGTGTCGACTGATACTGTTGCAAAATCAGGAATTTTCTATTTAATGAAATGGGCTGGAATATTGAGTATAAACCTAGGAATAATGAACTTACTTCCGATACCAGCATTAGATGGTGGCAGACTCATGTTTTTTGCAGTTGAAGCAGTTCGAGGAAAACCAATAGACCGTCATAAAGAGGGCATGGTTCATTTTATTGGATTTGCATTACTAATGCTACTAATGCTTGTTGTAACATGGAATGACATTCAAAGATTTTTCCTTTAAAAAAAGGCCGATAAGCTATTTTGTTGTTGATTGGAGCGGAAGGCGCGAGACTCCTGCGGGAAAAGCGAGTCATAGGAAGACCCCGCAGGAGCGATAGCGACGAGGAGGCTTCCGGACCGCCCGCGGAAAGCGAGTGCCTTCAGCGGAAATCAACAGAGAAGTTTAATATTGCCAAAAAGAAAAATATCAATTAATAATATAAAGGGTCACTTTCTCTTTTTATGATATGAAGCGCCGTTTTTTCGCTTTATGAACTAATAAGAGCATGACCCTTTATTTTGCTTTTCTGTAAATGAATCATATATAGAGGTGTACAAAATGAAACAAAGTAAAATCTTAATTCCAACAATGAAGGAAAATCCTGCAGACGCAGAAATTAAGAGCCATCAATTACTATTAAGGGCAGGATTTATCCGACAAAATGCAAGTGGGATATATAGCTATCTTCCACTTGCAAATAAAGTTTTGCGTAAAATTGAAGCAATTGTACGTGAAGAAATGGATCATGCGGGTGGTGTGGAATTGCTAATGCCAGCTATGCAAGCTGCAGAGCTATGGCAGGAGTCAGGACGCTGGTATTCGTATGGACCGGAATTGATGAGATTGAAGGATCGCCACTCAAGAGATTTTGCTTTAGGAGCTACTCATGAAGAAGTGATTACAAGCTTAGTGCGTGATGAAATCAAAACATACAAGAAATTACCTATAACACTTTATCAAATCCAAACAAAGTTTCGTGATGAGAAGCGCCCACGCTTTGGGATATTACGCGGACGTGAATTTATAATGAAAGATGCTTATTCCTTTCATTCTACTCAAAATAGCCTTGATGACATTTATGAAAAAATGTACCAAGCATATTCAAATATTTTTACTCGTTGTGGTTTAAACTTTAGGGCTGTCATAGCTGATTCAGGCGCAATGGGTGGCAAAGATACTCATGAATTTATGGTTTTATCAGAAGTAGGGGAAGATACAATAGCTTATTCCGATTCTTCCAACTATGCTGCAAATATCGAAATGGCTCCAGTCATTACGAAGTATGAAAAAAGTAGCGAAAAAATAAAGGAATTAGAAAAGGTTAAAACAGAAAATAAAAAAACAATAGAAGAAGTTTCATCCTTCCTTCATGTTTCTCCAGAGCAATGTATTAAATCTTTGCTATTTAAAGTGGATGATAAATATGTTTTAGTATTAGTTCGCGGTGATCATGAGGTTAATGACATAAAATTAAAGAATTTATTTGGAGCAGCAAATGCAGAGCTAGCTGGTGCAGATGAAACAAAGGAAATTCTCGGCTGTTCAATAGGATCACTAGGACCAGTAGGAATTTCAAATGTCGATATTATAGCAGACACTGCTATTGAAAGCTTAACGAATGCTGTATGTGGTGCAAATGAAGTAGATTATCATTATATGAATGTAAACCCAATTCGAGATTTTCATGTCAGCCAATATACGGACCTGCGTTTCATTCAAGAAGGAGATCTATCTCCGGATGGAAATGGAACAATCCTTTTTGCAAAAGGGATTGAAGTGGGGCATGTATTTAAATTGGGTACACGGTATAGTGAAGCTATGGGAGCAACTTATTTAGATGAAAATGGAAGAAACCAGCCAATGATTATGGGGTGTTACGGAATCGGAGTTTCTCGTACGATGGCCTCAATCGTTGAGCAATTTCATGATGAAAAAGGTATTGTTTGGCCTGTGAATATTGCTCCATTTGATCTACATTTAATTGCAGTGAATATGAAAGATGATGATCAGTCAGTACTTGCAGAGGAGCTTTATTCACGATTGAAAGAAGCAGGCTACGATATATTAATGGATGATCGTCAGGAAAGGCCTGGAGTAAAATTTGCAGATGCTGATCTCATTGGATTACCAGTTCGCATAACTGTTGGAAAGAAGGCTTCAGAAGGTATAGTTGAAGTAAAAGTTCGCAAAACTGGTGAAGTGCAGGAAGTGTATAAAGAGCAATTGGTTGAAACGATATCAAATATTTTAACATCCCTTTAAATAATTTGGATTCCTTTTAGGGGATCCTTTTATTTTGGTAAAACGCCAAAATTTCCTAGTTAAAATTATTTTCCGAAGCCATTGTAAAAAAACTATAATTAAGAGTTCATGATATAATAGTTTTCGTCTGTATGTGTTTAGATGAAACAAAATATAATATTTATGGATGGGAGAGAGATTTATGGAGGAAGCCCATGCAAAAAAAAAGCGATTCCAACTCTTGCTCCAACAGCTGCAGCTTACGGATGATACAATCGTGCAGCATTTACAGCAAGCTGAAATCGATAAAGTTGTGATTGAAAAGCGCGCTAAAAAGTGGCATTTCTTTTTCCGTTTTGATCATATTTTGCCATTTGATATATTTATTTTATTTACAAAAAGATTAGAAAAATCATTCTCTCATATAGCAAAAATTGCTTTTACGATTGAAGTGAGGAATCAACAATTCAATGATCAATTAATTCTAGGGTATTGGCAGAATTGTATTCAGGAAATGGAAGGAATGGCACCACCGCTTTTAAAATTGTTAAATGAGCAATTTCCTACAGTACAAGGAAACAAGCTTCTTATAAATGTAAGAAATGATACAGAAGGTCTGTCTATTAAGAGAAAATATGCAGGAATTATTTCGAGTGTTTTTGAGACATATGGTTTTCCTTCTTTAGTGATTGATACTGAAATTTCTGCAGAAGCATCAAATGAAGAGTATAAGAGATTCTTAGAAGCGAAACAAAAGGAGGATCAAGAACGCGGTCTTCAAGCATTGATAGACATGCAAAAGAAAGAAGCAGAGGCTACTTCTGGTGATGCTGCAACTCCTCAAGGTCCTCTTATGATCGGATTAACAATTAAAGATGATGCTGATTACAGAAAGCTGATTGATATCGTTGATGAAGAACGACGACTCGCCATTGAAGGATATGTATTCTCAGCTGAAACAAAAGAGCTTCGTAGCGGTAGAACACTTTTAACCTTTAAGATAACGGATTACACAAGCTCAATTCTTGTCAAAATGTTTTCTCGTGATAAAGAAGATGCGGCATTGTTTCAACTAGTTAAAAAAGGAATGTGGCTTAAAGTACGAGGCAGCATTCAAAATGACACATTTGTCCGTGATCTCGTTATGATCGGAAATGATATTAACGAGATTAAACCAGACACAAGAAAAGATACTGCACCAGAGGATGAAAAAAGAGTAGAACTTCATCTTCACACTCCGATGAGCCAGATGGATGCAGTTACATCTGTTAGCACTCTTATAGGGCAGGCAAAGAAATGGGGACATAAGGCAATAGCTGTTACTGACCACGCAAATGTACAGTCCTTTCCTGAAGCATTTAGTGCAGGAAAGAAGAATGATATAAAAATATTATTCGGTGTTGAAGTAAACTTAGTAGATGATGGTGTTCCAATCGCATACAACAGTTCTCATCGAAAGTTAACAGATGACACATATGTCGTGTTTGACGTGGAGACGACAGGTTTATCTGCTGTCTATGATACGATCATTGAGCTTGCAGCAGTAAAAATACAAAACGGAGAGATCATTGATCGTTTTGAATCATTTGCTAACCCACACCATCCTCTTTCTGCAACAACAATAAACTTGACCGGAATTACGGATGATCTTGTGGAAAATGCTCCAGAGGTAGATGAAGTTTTACAAAAGTTTTATAACTGGACGAATGATGCAATCCTCGTTGCTCATAACGCTTCTTTTGATATGGGTTTCTTAAATGTTGGCTACAAAAAAATCGGCCTAGGGAAGGCAGAAAATCCAGTTATTGATACATTAGAGCTCGCTAGATTTCTATACCCAGACATGAAAAATCATCGATTAAATACACTAGCGAAGAAATTTGATGTTGAACTTACACAGCATCATAGAGCCATATATGACGCTGAAGCAACAGGCTATCTTTTACTAAAAATGCTAAAGGATGCAGCAGAGAAAGAAATTGAATTTCACGATCAATTCAATGATCATATGGGAGAAGGAAATGCTTATCAAAGGGCAAGGCCATCACATTGCACTTTACTTGCTCAAACTGAAGTCGGCTTAAAAAATCTTTTTAAGCTTGTGTCCATATCCCATCTCAATTATTTTTATCGAGTCCCGCGGATACCTAGATCACTGCTTCAGAAGCACCGTGAAGGAATTCTAGTTGGTTCAAGCTGTGATAAAGGGGAAGTTTTTGAGGGAATGATGCAAAAGTCTCCAGAAGAAGTTGAAGAAATTGCAACATTTTATGACTATTTAGAGGTTCATCCTAAAGAGGTTTATGCCCATTTAATTGAACTTGAACTAATAAAAAATGAGAAGGCACTTGAGGATATCATTAGTAATATTGTAAAACTTGGTGAAAAGCTGGAACTGCCAGTTGCTGCGACTGGAAATGTTCATTATTTAGATCCTAATGATAAAATTTACCGGCAAATTCTTATAAGTTCTCAAGGTGGAGCGAACCCTTTAAATCGCCACCGGCTTCCAGATGTTCATTTCCGTACGACGAATGAAATGCTCGAATTATTTTCATTCCTAGGAAAAGAAAAGGCAAAACAAATTGTTGTAGAGAATACGAATAAAATTGCTGACATGATAGATGTCATTAAGCCAATTAAAGACGATCTCTACACGCCGAAAATTGAAGGCGCAGATGATGAAATGCGCAATATGAGCTACTCAATGGCAAGACATATATACGGAGATAACTTGCCAGAAATTGTTGAAGCTCGTCTGGAAAAAGAACTTAAAAGTATCATCGGTCATGGATTTGCCGTTATTTATCTTATATCTCATAAACTCGTAAAAAAATCATTAGATGATGGATATCTTGTAGGTTCTCGTGGCTCAGTAGGTTCGTCCTTAGTTGCAACCATGACGGAAATTACAGAAGTGAACCCGCTACCTCCGCATTATGTTTGTCCAGATTGCAAGCATTCTGAATTCTTTAATGATGGCTCAGTGGGCTCGGGTTTTGACCTCCCTGACAAGGATTGTCCTCAATGTGGAGCTAAATATAAAAAAGACGGACAGGATATTCCCTTTGAGACATTTTTGGGATTTAAGGGAGATAAAGTGCCGGATATTGACTTAAACTTTTCTGGTGAATATCAGCCGCGTGCCCATAATTATACGAAGGTGTTATTCGGAGAAGATTATGTATACCGTGCAGGTACAATCGGTACTGTCGCTGATAAAACAGCATTCGGTTATGTGAAAGCCTATCAACAAGATAATAATCTTCAATTAAGAGGTGCCGAAGTGGAGCGGCTTGCCTCTGGTTGTACTGGTGTTAAAAGAACAACAGGACAGCATCCTGGTGGAATTATCGTTGTGCCTGATTATATGGATATTTATGATTTCTCACCAATTCAATTTCCAGCAGACGATAAAAATTCAGAATGGAAAACAACCCATTTTGATTTCCATTCCATCCATGATAACCTATTAAAGCTCGATATTCTTGGACACGATGATCCAACTGTTATACGTATGCTTCAAGATCTAAGTGGGATTGATCCAAAAACAATACCTACAGATGATCCGGAAGTAATGAAAATATTTAGCGGTACAGAATCTCTTGGTGTATCAGAAGAGCAGATAATGTGTAAAACCGGAACACTTGGTATTCCAGAGTTTGGAACAAGATTTGTAAGGCAAATGTTAGAGGATACAAAGCCTACAACCTTTTCAGAACTCGTTCAAATATCAGGTTTGTCCCACGGTACAGATGTATGGCTTGGTAATGCTCAAGAGCTCATTCACAATAAGATATGTACATTAAGTGAAGTAATCGGTTGTCGTGATGATATAATGGTCTATTTAATCTACCAAGGGCTTGAACCTGCATTCGCTTTTAAAATTATGGAATCAGTCCGTAAAGGTAAAGGTTTAACAGACGAAATGGAAGAAGAAATGAGAAAAAATAAGGTTCCTGAATGGTATATTGATTCTTGTAAAAAAATCAAATATATGTTCCCAAAAGCGCATGCTTCTGCATATGTGTTGATGGCAGTGAGGATAGCATACTTTAAAGTTCATCATCCTCTCTTGTATTACGCAGCATATTTCTCTGTTCGCGCTGAGGATTTCGATATTGGTGCAATGGTTAAAGGGTCTCAATCCATTCGATCAGTGATTGAAGAAATAAATGCAAAGGGTTTAGATGCTTCAACAAAGGAAAAAAATCTTTTAACCGTGATGGAGCTTGCACTTGAAATGACAGAACGTGGATTTAGCTTTAAGAAGGTAGATTTATATCGCTCAAGCGCCAATGAGTTTATCATTGATGGAAAAACACTTATTCCTCCTTTTAATTCAATTCCTGGTCTTGGAACGAACGCTGCTTTTAACATAGTTAAAGCTAGGGAGGAAGGAGAGTTCTTGTCTAAAGAAGATCTTCAGCAGAGAGGAAGATTATCTAAGACAATCATTGAGTATTTGGATAATCATGGATGTTTAGAATCACTTCCTGAACAAAACCAGCTTTCTCTTTTTTAATCTAATCTATTCTATTCAATCTGATAACCATGTATTGGAAGCTTTTCCATTTGCATTAAAAATATGGTTATGGTATAGTTTTAGTGGAAATACTAACGATAACTCTCGAAAAGAAGAGTGGGGCAACCCACTCTTTCGTGTTGTGTACGCTAAATTTTCAGTCATACTATTAGTTTACAATTTTACCGTCTAATCGAACTTAAGTAGGAAGCTAAAGGAGGGATATTATGAGCAAAGTGACTGAAACAGTAGAAAAATTAGTCACTCCAATTTTAGATGAGCTTAAATTAGAATTAGTTGACATTGAATATGTAAAGGAAGGAAAAGATTGGTTTCTTCGCGTATTCATCGATAAGGAAACAGGTGTTGATATAGAGGAGTGTGGGCAAGTCAGTGAGAAATTAAGTGACAAGCTTGATGAGATTGATCCTATTCCTTACAATTATTTCTTGGAAGTTTCATCGCCTGGTGCTGAACGCCCTCTAAAAAATGGTAAGGATTTTGAAAAGGCATTAGGTAAAAATGTTTTTATTAAAACATATGAACCAATTGATGGTGTTAAAACCTTTGAAGGAATATTATCAAAGTTTGATGGCCAAACTGCCACAGTTGAAATCAAAATTAAAACGAGGAAAAAAAGTATTGACATTCCTTATGAAAAAGTGGCCAATGCACGTTTAGCAGTGGTTTTTTCTTAAATTTAAGTAATTAGTATTTTATAAAGATAATGGCGCTTTGCGCTTTTCTATTAAAGGGGGATTAGTATCTCATGAGCAGCGAATTGTTGGATGCTCTAGTTTTGTTGGAAAAAGAAAAAGGTATATCACGTGATGTCATCATTGATGCGATAGAGGCAGCGTTAGTGTCGGCATACCGTAGAAATTTTAACCAAGCTCAAAATGTTCGCATTGATTTGAATCTTGGAAACGGTACAATGAGAGTTTTTGCACGAAAAGAAGTGGTGGATGAAGTATTTGATCCTAGATTGGAAATTTCAGTTGAAGATGCACAAAGAATTAATCCGAACTACCAAATTGAAGACATTGTGGAATTAGAAGTTACACCTAAAGATTTTGGACGTATTGCAGCACAAACTGCAAAACAGGTCGTAACACAACGTGTCCGAGAAGCGGAAAGAGGAATTATTTATTCTGAATTTATCGACCGTGAAGAAGATATCATGACAGGGATTGTACAGCGTCAGGATTCCAAGTTCATTTATGTCAGTCTTGGAAAGATTGAAGCCATTCTTCCTGCTAATGAACAAATGCCGAACGAGCAGTATAAACCTCATGACAGGATAAAAGTTTTTATTACAAAAGTTGAGAAAACAACAAAAGGACCACAAATTTTTGTTTCAAGAACTCATCCAGGGCTACTAAAAAGATTATTTGAAATCGAAGTTCCAGAAATATACGATGGGACTGTAGAGATTAAATCGGTTGCTCGTGAAGCGGGAGATCGTTCGAAAATTTCCGTTCATTCTGATAATGAAGAAGTCGATCCAGTAGGTTCATGTGTTGGACCTAAGGGAACTCGTGTTCAAGCGGTCGTGAATGAATTGAAAGGTGAAAAGATCGATATTGTAAAATGGTCTTCAGATCCAATTATTTTCGTTGCCAATGCATTAAGCCCCTCTAAAGTTCTTGATGTCATTGTGAATGAAAATGATAAAGCTACTACAGTAGTTGTTCCAGATTATCAGCTTTCATTGGCAATCGGAAAGCGTGGGCAAAACGCAAGATTAGCAGCTAAATTGACTGGTTGGAAAATTGACATAAAATCGGAGTCAGAAGCTCGTGAAATAGGAATGTATCCACGAGAGGAAACTTTGTTGAATTTTGAAAATAATGAGTTAGAAGATGAAGATCAACTTGATTTGCAAGATGATATGGATTAATAGAGGTGAATGATCGTGAACAATCGTAAAAAAGTTCCCATGCGTAAATGTGTCGCAACCGGTGAAATGAGACCGAAAAAAGAACTCGTTCGCATCGTTCGCTCTAAGGAAGGTGAAGTGTCGGTTGACCTAACAGGAAAAAAATCTGGTCGTGGCGCATACCTTTCTAAGGAAAAGGAAGCAGTAGTGCTAGCAAAAAAGAAAAATGTTTTAGCCAACCATTTAGATGTTTCAATAGATGATTCTATTTATGAAGAGCTCATTGAGCTCATAGAGAAGGAGAAACGACAATCCAAATGAACGAAAATCAATGGATGTCATTGCTTGGCTTAGCGAATCGGGCACGAAAAATTACTTCGGGTGAAGAGCTAACTATCAAAGAAATAAGAAACGGTAAAGCGAAGCTCATATTGTTATCAGCGGACGCTTCTGTTAACACGACAAAAAAAGTGACAGATAAATGTAAATCCTATGAAGTTCCATATAAGCTTGTTGAAAATCGAGAATTGCTTGGTCATGCTATAGGAAAAGATGCTCGGGTTGTTGTGGCTGTTTTAGATGATGGATTTGCAAAAAAACTGAAGTCGTTGCTCGATTAATTCCAGCGGGGGTGAAAGTATGAGTAAAATACGCGTTTACGAATATGCAAAGAAACATAATGTATCAAGTAAAGACGTTATTATAAAATTAAAAGACATGAATATAGAGGTTTCCAATCACATGACAACAATAGAACCATCGGCCATACAAAAATTAGACAGTCTTTATGGGAAGAAAGATGAAAAGCAGCCTCAAAAGCAAAATAATCAGCCTGCTCAGAACCAACAAAATTCGAAACAAGCTCAAATGAAACCAAAAGCCCATTCATCTTCTGATAATGAGGATTCTGTCATTGCTAATAAAAAAATGAATAAACCTACTCTCAAACCAGGTGAAGGTAAAAAACAAAATCAAGAAAGCCAACAGAAAGAAAACAAGGCTTTTAACAAAAATAAAAATAAAAATAATAACAATAATAATAACAATAAGAACAAAAATAATAATAAAGGGAGAGTCCAGCAAACTCAAGCTGCACAAGCTCCTAAAAAAGTAAAAGAACTGCCAGAAAAAATTACTTTCAGCGAATCTTTAACAGTTGCTGAGCTTGCAAAGAAGCTTTACCGTGAACCTTCAGAGATTATTAAAAAGCTATTTATGCTTGGAGTCATGGCAACGATTAATCAGGAACTTGATAAAGATGCAATTGAATTAATTGCTACTGATTATGGTGTTGAAGTTGAAGAAGAAGTTCATATCGATGTAACTGATTTAGAAGTATATTTCACTGAAGACAATAATGCGGAATTAGTGGAACGCCCTGCTGTAGTTACGATAATGGGTCACGTTGACCATGGAAAAACAACAACATTGGATTCTATCCGCAATACAAAGGTAACAGCTGGAGAAGCAGGCGGAATTACACAGCACATCGGCGCTTATCAAGTAGATGTAAATGGTAAGAAAATCACATTTTTAGATACTCCAGGACATGCTGCGTTTACAACAATGCGTGCGCGTGGTGCACAAGTTACAGATATTACAATCTTGGTAGTTGCAGCTGATGACGGTGTAATGCCGCAAACAGTAGAGGCGATTAATCATGCAAAAGCAGCAGAAGTACCAATCATTGTCGCTGTTAATAAAATGGATAAAGAAGCTGCAAATCCTGACCGTGTTATGCAAGAATTAACTGAATACGGTTTAGTCCCAGAGGCTTGGGGCGGGGATACAATATTTGTTCCAATTGCTGCACTAAAGGGAGAGGGCATTGACAATCTACTTGAAATGATCCTTCTAGTTAGTGAAGTAGAGGAATATAAAGCAAACTCTAATCGAAATGCTGTAGGTACGGTAATCGAAGCACAGTTAGATAAGGGCCGTGGTTCGGTAGCTACATTACTTGTTCAAAACGGTACATTAAAAGTAGGCGACCCAATTGTTGTTGGGAACACTTATGGACGTGTACGTGCAATGGTTAATGATCTCGGCCGCCGAGTTAAAGTAGCTGGGCCATCAACTCCAGTCGAAATTACTGGATTAAATGATGTTCCTCAAGCGGGTGATCGTTTTGCTGTATTGTCTGATGAGAAAACAGCTCGTCAAATTGGAGAGGCTCGTGCCAAACAAGCATTGCAAGCACAACGCAGTGAAAAAACTCGTGTAAGCTTAGATAACTTGTTTGAACACATGAAACAAGGTGAAATGAAAGACCTAAATATTGTTGTGAAGGCAGATGTTCAAGGATCTGCAGAAGCACTAACAACAGCATTGCAAAAAATTGATGTTGAAGGTGTAAATGTACGAATTCTTCATACTGGAGCTGGAGCAATTAATGAATCCGATATAACGCTTGCATCTGCATTTAATGCAATTGTCATTGGATTTAATGTACGCCCAGATAATAATGCTAAGCGAGCGGCAGAAGCGGAAGGCGTTGAAATTCGTCTTCATAGAATCATTTATAAAGTTATTGAAGAAATAGAATTAGCGATGAAAGGAATGCTTGATCCAGAATTTGAAGAAAAAATTATTGGTCAGGCAGAGGTTCGTCAAACATTTAAAGTATCTAAAGTTGGAACAATTGCTGGTTCATATGTGACGGATGGAAAAATCACACGTGATAGTGGAATCCGTCTAATCCGTGATGGAATTGTAATCTTTGAAGGAGAAATTGATGCATTGAAACGCTTCAAAGATGATGCAAAAGAAGTGAGTCAAGGATATGAATGTGGTGTCACAATTAAAAACTTCAATGACGTTAAAGAAGGAGACGTTATTGAAGCATATATTATGCAAGAAATTGAACGCAAATGATTATTGGCTTAGCAGCTTGTGAATGTATTATTTATGACACAAATTCTTTAAAAGAAAAACGTGCTGTTTTGCAACGAATATTGTCTCGTTTGAAACAAAGATATAATGTATCTGTCGCTGAGGTGGATTTTCAAGATTTATGGCAGCGTACGAAGATAGCCATTATTGCTGTATCTGCCTCCAAAGTTTCAACAGAACATGAATTACAAAATGCCCTAAAATTAATTGATTCGTTTCCAGAAATAGAACGAACTATTACTGATATTGAGTGGCTTTAAGAAAAGGGTGAATATATATGAGCCTACGAGCAAATAAAGTTGGGGAACAAATGAAGAAGGAACTTGGAGAAATTATCGGACGAAAAATTAAGGATCCACGTGTTGGATTTGTAACGGTAACGGATGTTCAAGTAACAGGTGATCTCCAGCAGGCAACAGTTTATATATCAGTTCTTGGCAATGAAGAACAAAGAGAAAATACGCTTAAAGGCCTTGCAAAAGCAAAGGGATTTATTCGTTCGGAGATTGGTCAGCGTATACGGTTACGGAAAACGCCAGAAATCTTCTTTGAATTTGATGAATCTATTGATTATGGCAATCGTATAGAATCTTTACTGCATCAAATCCAAGATGATGAACGAACGAAAGATAAAGAAGATTAAGTTCGAAAAAAATGGATAGACAATCGTCTATCCATTTTTTTCGAACATTTCTTCAGGCAGGAGGGAAATTTTTTGGAAGGAATATTACCCCTTTATAAACCCAAGGGAATGACTTCACATGATTGTGTTTTTAAACTTCGGAAAATCTTAAAGATGAAGAAAATTGGTCACACAGGAACCTTAGATCCTGATGTCACAGGTGTATTGCCAATTTGTTTGGGAAGAGCGACAAAAATAGCGGAATACATTACAGATGCAGGAAAAGCTTATGAAGGCGAAGTAACCATTGGTTATTCTACGTCTACAGAAGATTTTTCTGGTGAAATCATTGATAAAAAGGAAGTAAAACAGCCTATCTCAAGGGAAAAAATCTTAGCTGTATTGGCCAAGCTAACAGGTGAAATCTCACAAACTCCACCAATGTATTCAGCTGTAAAAGTTAATGGGAAAAGACTTTATGAATACGCAAGACAAGGAATAACGGTTGAAAGGCCAACAAGAAATGTCACGATTTATTCCATTGAACTTTTAGATGACCGTGATATTTTTGCTGGAGAAACCATTCAATTTCGCTTTAGAGTTGCTTGCAGTAAAGGGACATATATTCGAACATTAGCAGTCATGATCGGTGAAGAGCTTGGTTACCCAGCCCATATGTCGAATCTTGAGAGAATTCAATCTGCTGCATTCACATTACAAGATTGTTTGACATTTGAAGAAATCGAAAATAGGACAGGTCAAGGAACAATTTCTGAATCTATTCACCCTCTTGAAACTGCGCTCTCTCATTTGCCGAAATATACAATAAATGATACATTAGCAAAGAAAGTGAAAAACGGAGCCGTTTTACAAATCCCAGATTTTTTAATAAAAGTTAAAGGTCCCATTGTTCTCGAAACAGATTCTGGCTTGGCACTTGCCATATATGAACATCACCAGCAGAAGCCTGGTTTAATGAAGCCAGTTAAGGTTTTACGAAATGACTAGTAGTATTTAGGTTCTGATAGAAAAAAGGTGAATCAGCATGGAAATTATTTTTATTAACCATCCGCATCAAATGAAGAGTAATGAAAATCCAGAATTAGCAATGGCATTAGGGTATTTTGATGGTGTACATCTAGGACATCAAAAGGTGATCTTACAGGCAAAAGCAGTTGCAGAAGAAAAAGGGTATAAAAGTGCTGTTATGACTTTTGATCCTCATCCATCCGTTGTTTTAGGGAAAAGTGAAAGGCATGTTGAGTACATAACTCCTTTAAAAGATAAAATCAATATTATGTCGAGTTTAGGTATTGATTATTTATATGTAGTAAATTTCTCCCGGGAGTTTGCGAATTTATTGCCGCAAGAATTTGTAGATCAATATTTAATTGAATTGAATGTTCAGCATGTTATTGCAGGATTTGACTATTCTTATGGCAGAATGGGAAAAGGGACGATGGAGACATTACTATTTCATTCCCGGAATAAATTCGCTTATACGGTTGTCCCTAAATTATCTTCTAATGATGATGAAAAGGTTAGCTCGACATTGATTCGATCTTTAATCCATGAGGGAAAGATGGACAAGATACCGTCAATACTTGGTAGATCCTATACGACTACAGGTACAGTTATTCATGGGGATAAACGGGGAAGGACAATCGGGTTTCCAACAGCTAATATTGATTTACTTGGTGAGTATTTAATTCCACCAATTGGCGTTTATTGTGTTCGCTTATTTGTAGATGGAATTTGGTATGAAGGTGTATGTAATATTGGCTATAAGCCTACCTTTAATAATGAATTATCTCAAAAACCATCAATTGAAGTGCATATTTTTAATTTTGATCAAGATATATACGGGCAGGAAGTTACAGTAGAGTGGCATTTGCATTTAAGAAAAGAACAGAAATTTTCTGGAATAAAAGAACTTATTGCTCAAATAGAAAAAGATAAAAAGAAAGCTCTTGACTACTTTGATAAAAATAATGTTTAGCCTTGCATTTTGTCATAAAAAGTTGTATTCTTATTAACGTATCAAAAGAACCATTGCTTGGCAAGTCGAGTCACCGACGCTTGCTCAGTAATAGGGGATTGAAAATAGGAGGTGAATCGGATGGCAATCACTAAAGAACGTAAAAATGAACTAATCAATGAGTATAAAACTCATGAGAATGATACTGGTTCTCCAGAGGTTCAAATCGCTGTCCTTACAGAAGAAATTAACAAATTGAACGATCATTTACGTACTCATAAGAAAGATCACCACTCACGTCGCGGTCTTTTGAAAATGGTAGGTAAACGTCGTAACCTGTTAACTTACCTACGTAACAAAGATGTACAACGTTACCGTGTGTTAATTAATAAGTTAGGTTTACGTCGATAATTAGAGAAGCGGGATTTTTCCCGCTTTTTTATTAGCTTAAAAAGAACACTTGTTTACATACATAAAGATTGATTTTAACTTATAATAAAAATGTACATACTAGTTATACACATATATTTATTTTTTTAGAGCATTTATGCTTTTTAATAAATTAGGTTTAAGGTTTAGGGTTCCAAGACTATTCGCTAAACCTCCATTGTGAAAAGGTAGAGAGGGGTTACAAATATGGGACAAGATAAACATATTTATTCTATAGATTGGGCTGGACGCAAGTTATCCGTTGAAATTGGACAATTGGCAAAACAAGCAAACGGAGCTGTTTTAGTTCGTTATAATGATACAGCAGTATTAAGTACAGCAACAGCATCTAAAGAACCGAAAAATTTAGATTTCTTTCCATTAACAGTAAATTATGAAGAAAGATTGTATGCAGTTGGTAAAATTCCAGGCGGTTTTATTAAGAGAGAAGGCCGTCCTAGTGAAAAAGCAATTTTAGCTAGCCGTTTAATTGATAGACCTATTCGTCCATTATTTGCTGATGGTTTTCGTAATGAAGTACAAGTCGTTAGTATGGTCATGAGTGTTGATCAAGATTGTTCATCAGAAATGGCTGCGATGTTTGGATCATCTTTAGCACTATGTCTATCAGATATTCCTTTTGGCGGGCCAATTGCCGGTGTTAGTGTTGGCCGAGTAGACGGAGAATTTATTATAAATCCAACAGTTGATCAAGCAGAAAATAGTGATATCCATTTAGTTGTAGCGGGTACGAAAGATGCCATTAACATGGTTGAAGCGGGTGCTCATGAGGTACCTGAAGAAGTAATGCTTGAAGCAATTATGTTCGGTCATGAGGAAATAAAGCGTTTAATCGCTTTCCAAGAAGAAATTGTAGCTGAAATTGGTAAAGAAAAACTTGAAATCGTCCTATATGAACTAGATCAAGATTTAGAAGCTAAGGTTCGCACTCTTTGCGAAACAGAAATGATTACAGCTATTCAAGTTCAGGAAAAACATGCTCGTGAAGCTGCTATTAAAACAGTTAAAAATGATGTAATAGCTAAATTTGAAGAGCTGGAAGCAAGTGATGATGACCTGAAACAAGTGAGACAAATTCTTGATAAGATTGTGAAGGGTGAAGTGCGAAGATTAATCACAGAAGAAAAGGTACGCCCAGATGGACGTGGACTTGATGTAATTCGCCCACTTTCTTCAGAAGTTGGTCTTTTGGCACGAACTCATGGTTCAGGATTATTTACTCGCGGACAAACACAAGCTCTAAGCGTGTGTACATTAGGAGCGCTGGGTGATGTTCAGATTCTGGATGGATTAGGAATTGAAGAGGAAAAGCGGTTTATGCATCATTATAATTTTCCTAATTTCAGCGTCGGGGAAACTGGACCTATGAGAGGGCCTGGCCGCCGTGAAATTGGCCATGGTGCATTGGGGGAACGTGCATTAGAGCCAGTAATTCCATCTGAAAAGGATTTTCCTTATACAGTACGTCTAGTGTCTGAAGTATTAGAATCTAATGGTTCTACTTCTCAGGCAAGTATTTGTGCAAGTACTCTTGCCATGATGGATGCTGGTGTTCCGATTAAAGCTCCAGTAGCGGGTATTGCTATGGGTCTTATCAAATCTGGTGAGCATTATTCTATCTTAACTGATATTCAAGGTATGGAAGACCATTTGGGAGATATGGACTTTAAGGTTGCTGGTACGTCAAAAGGAGTAACAGCACTACAGATGGATATAAAAATCGAAGGTCTTTCTCGTGAAATATTAGAAGAAGCACTTCAGCAGGCTAAAAAAGGCCGCATGCAAATTCTAGATTCTATGCTAAGTACACTTGCCAAGCCAAGAGTTGAGCTTTCTAAATATGCTCCGAAAATTTTAACAATGAAAATTAATCCAGATAAGATTCGCGATGTCATTGGGCCAAGTGGAAAGCAAATTAACAAGATAATCGAAGAAACTGGTGTAAAAATTGATATCGAGCAAGATGGTACAGTGTTCATTTCTTCAACAAATGAGGAAATGAACCAAAAGGCTAAGAAGATTATTGAAGACATTGTTCGTGAGGTTGAAGTTGGACAAATGTATCTTGGAAAAGTAAAACGAATTGAAAAATTCGGTGCATTTGTAGAAATATTCAATGGCAAGGATGGACTTGTGCATATATCTGAGCTTGCCGAAGAACGTGTTGGTAAAGTTGAGGATGTAGTATCAATTGGTGATGAATTGCTTGTGAAAGTAACTGAAATTGATAAGCAAGGCCGTGTAAATTTATCTCGTAAAGTCGTTCTTCGTGAACAGCGTGAGCAAAAGGAAAAAGCCGGGCAGTAAGATAATAAGCCCAATTAATTTAATATGATATGAAATGCAGAGTCAGGGGGGCCCCTCCTGACTCTTTCCATATACATACTAAAAAACAAGGATTTTGCTAAAAGTAGCTCGTTCTACCTTGTCCTTACTAAACATATTGTTTAGTGAAGGAGGCATGTTAGGTGAAGAAAATAACGAGTTTCAGCATTATTTTTATATTTGCAATTTATCTTGTCAATAATCCGTTAACGAACCAATATGTTATAGGATTAAAGTCAGATTCTATTATTGTAATGAAGCAAAAAGATGTATTATTCAAAGAAATTGAAAGTAAATCAGAAGATTATTATATTCCACCCCAGGATGCAAAAATTGATCGTGTCTGGAAAGCGATTCCCGGACTAAATGGGTTAAAAGTAGATATAGAAGCTTCCTATAAAAAGATGAAGCCAAATGGAGTATTTAGTGAGGAAAAATTGGTTTTTCATCAAATACAACCAAAAGTCAATTTAAGCGATTTGCCGCCTAACCCGATATATAAAGGACATCCAGATAAACAAATGGTTAGTTTATTAATAAATGTGGCATGGGGAAATGAATATTTAACAGATATGTTAGCAACGCTGAAAAAACATAATGTTTCTGCTAGCTTCTTTTTAGAAGGAAGATGGGCTCAAAATAATCCCGAGTTAGCAAGAATGATTGAGGCTGCTGGACATGAAATCGGTAACCATTCCTTTACACACCCAAATATGGAGATAATATCTTCAAGCAAAACAAGAGAAGAAATACAAAAAACAAATGAAGTGATAAAGGCAATTACCGAAAAGCCAATTAAATGGTTTGCTCCCCCGAGTGGAAGTTATAGAAATGAAACCGTCCAAATTGCAGCTGAGGAAAAACTAGGAACAGTGATGTGGACAGTAGACACAGTAGATTGGAAAAAACCATCTCCTGAACAATTATTGAATCGTGTCATGAGCAAAGTTGACAATGGGTCCATGATATTAATGCACCCAACGGATCCAACAGCAAAATCATTAAATCAATTAATTTTGCAGCTTAAACAAAGAGGTTTTCAAATCGGTACCGTATCGGAACTTTTAAGCTCAGAAAGAACGATAGATTATTATCATTTAGGAAAAGGTAATAATGAAGAAACGAACTAACTTGATTCTCGCTTTGTCATAGGAACAGGAGGAAATTATTTGATTAAGAAATATACATGCCAAAATGGAGTAAGAGTCGTATTAGAAAATATTCCAACCGTTCGTTCTGTTGCAATTGGTGTGTGGATTGGGACAGGATCTCGCGATGAAAATCTTAAGAATAATGGGATTTCACATTTTCTAGAACATATGTTTTTTAAAGGTACAAAAACAAGGACCGCTAGAGAAATTGCCGAATCATTCGACAGCATTGGTGGTCAAGTGAATGCTTTTACATCAAAGGAATATACTTGTTATTATGCAAAAGTTCTTGATACTCATGCAGATTTTGCACTTGAAGTATTAGCCGATATGTTTTTTAATTCTACCTTTGTGGAAGAAGAACTAAATAAAGAGAAAAATGTAGTCTATGAAGAAATAAAAATGTATGAGGACACTCCTGATGATATTGTGCATGATCTACTTAGTAAGGCGGTCTATGAAAATCATCCTCTTGGTTACCCTATTTTAGGTACTGAAGAAACATTAACTACATTTAATGGGGATAAACTAAAAGAATATGTTCATGATATGTATACGCCTGATAAAGTGGTCGTTTCAATTGCAGGAAATATTTCCGATTCCTTCATTCGTGAAGTTGATAAATATTTTGGTTCATATGAGGGTGGCAAACACGATAACGTCGAACAAAATCCTACATTCCACTCTAATCGCATTGTTCGAAAAAAAGAAACAGAGCAGGCTCATTTATGCATTGGTTTCGAGGGTCTTCAAGTTGGACATGATGATATGTATAACCTAATTATTTTGAATAATATTCTGGGCGGCAGTATGAGCAGTCGTTTATTTCAAGATGTCAGAGAGCAAAGAGGTCTTGCCTATTCAGTTTTTTCTTACCACTCAGCTTACAAAGATACTGGGATGGTGACTCTTTATGGTGGAACAGGAGCAAAGCAATTAGATCTTTTATTTGACACAATGCAGGAGACACTAAGAATTTTGAAAAAAGAAGGCATTACAGCAAAGGAATTAAAAAATAGTAAAGAGCAGCTAAAAGGAAGTCTTATGCTAAGTTTGGAAAGTACTAATAGCAGAATGAGCAGAAACGGGAAAAATGAGCTCCTGCTTGGAAGACATCGATCTTTAGATGAAATTCTTGAACAAATTGATGCAGTTACGAAACAAGGTGTGGATGAAGTGGCTAATTCAATATTTACAGATAACTATTCAATTGCCCTTATTAGTCCTGATGGAGAATTACCGAAAAATATATAAATATTAATTGAAACAGTCTATATGATTTTATAGGCTGTTTTTATTTTGGAAAATTAAGTATATCTTTCTTGAGTTAGAGAACTGTCTAGCTTCACAAGGAACGCTTCGACTGCGTATACATCGTACGACTAAAAGCGATAGCTTTTAAGAGGAGCGCCTACCCCCGACGTACAGAAGGTACTAGTGTCGACAATGCGATAGGACGTCGCGTTTTTGTCGATCTCGAGGTCACAAGCCAATCCCCCTAGAAAAGTAAAGAGCACCTTTCCGTGAAGTTCGTCTTGCGCTTTTCTTAGTCTAAAAGCTTTTTTTCTATGATATGAATATATAGAGGAAAAGGAATGGAGGGGATAAGGATGAGACTTAGTGAACTAAGCGGAAAAGAAATCGTTGATGTAAAGAAAGCAGAAAGATTAGGTGTTTTGGGTCAGACCGATCTTGAAATTAATGAAAAAAGTGGACAAATACAAGCATTAGTCATCCCATCTTTAAAATGGTTCGGACTCAAGAGACAGGGTGAAGAAATAAGAGTACCTTGGAGTCATATAAAAAGGATTGGATCTGATATGATTATTTTAGATATGCCGGAGGAGGAGTAAGCAATAACTGATCCTTAATTGAATAGATAATCTGTTTGGGGTTGCCTCATAAGTCTATATTATGACTGTGAGGAAGCCCTTTTCTTTTTGTGGAAAACTCACCGAATCACGCTACCATACATAAGATGTTGAAGTAGTTAATATAAACAATACCTGTTCATTCTTTAGAAGAAGGTGAGGGTTTCATGCTTACAGACGTACAAATCGCTGTCATCGGCGGTGATGCTAGGCAGTTAGAAATCATTCGGAATTTAACCGAACTCGATGCCAAGCTTTCATTAATTGGCTTTGAACAATTAGACCATGCCTTTACAGGGGCTGTCAAAGAAAAAATAGATGAAGTGGAGTTTTCAAATAAAGATGTTGTTATATTACCAGTGCCAGGTACAAGTCTAGATGGTCAAATAGAAACGATATTTTCTAATGAAAAGGTCATATTGAGAAAAGAGATGCTATTGGAAACACCTCCACATTGTACAATTTACTCTGGAATTAGCAATTCATATCTAGACAGTATTACAAAACAAGCTAATAGACGACTCGTTAATCTATTTGAACGTGATGATGTTGCGATCTATAATTCAATACCAACAGTTGAAGGAACTATAATGATGGCTATTCAGCATACTGATATAACCATCCATGGATCAAACATTACAGTTCTTGGTCTTGGAAGAGTAGGAATGAGTGTGGCTAGAATCTTTGATGCACTTGGAGCAAAAGTAAAAGTAGGTGCAAGGAAATCAGAACATATAGCAAGAATCACTGAAATGGCGCTGACCCCTTTTCATTTGAATGATTTGGAAAATGAAATTAAAGACGCTGATATTTGCATTAATACAATTCCTCATTTGGTTGTTACGGCCTCTGTTATTGCAAGGATGCCCGTTCATACATTAATTATCGATCTTGCCTCTAAGCCTGGGGGAACAGATTTCAGATATGCAGAAAAAAGGGGAATCAAGGCTTTGCTTGCCCCTGGATTACCTGGAATTGTTGCTCCGAAAACAGCAGGAAAAATATTAGCGAAAGTTCTTTCTCAGCTAATTCAAGATGATGTGAAAATCCGAAAGGGGAATAATAAATGAGTTTAAAAGGAAAACGTATTGGCTTTGGTCTAACAGGGTCTCATTGTACGTACGATGAGGTATTCCCGGAAATTGAGAAACTTGTTCACTCAGGAGCTGAGGTACTTCCGGTTGTTACGTTCACAGTGAAAAGTACTGAAACAAGATTTGGAAAAGGTGAAGATTGGGTTCAAAGAATTGAAGATTTGACAGGGAATAAAGTGATTGACTCGATTGTAAAAGCTGAGCCACTTGGTCCCAAGATACCATTGGATTGTATGGTTATTGCACCATTAACAGGTAATTCCATGAGTAAGTTTGCTAATGCCATGACAGATTCTCCAGTTTTAATGGCAGCTAAGGCAACATTAAGAAATCAGAAGCCCGTAGTTTTAGGAATCTCAACGAATGATGCACTTGGATTAAATGGAGTTAATTTAATGAGACTAATGGCAACAAAAAACATTTACTTTATTCCATTTGGTCAGGATGATCCTATAAAGAAGCCGAATTCCATGGTTGCAAGAATGACTGCACTCACAGAAACAATTGAGACAGCCATAAATGGCAGGCAATTACAGCCAGTTATTGTTGAGAAATATAAAGACGAAAAGTAACCCCTGATTTTTCTAGCAAAAAAGTTTATTACTTTAAAGAATGAATATGTTAAAATGGATTTTATTATAAGAAAATTCATTATGTTTTTTATTGTGCTTTTTGCTAGAAAAATATTTTTATTTGAGAGGGGAAATTATTTATGGAACAGAAAAAAGGATTTCATGTTGCAGTATTAGGCGCTACGGGTGCAGTTGGCCAACAAATGATACAATCATTAGAGAAAAAGGATTTCCCTATTTCGAAGTTAACATTACTTTCCTCTGCCCGTTCAGCAGGAAGTACAGTTCGATATAAAGGTGAAGAGTTAACAGTACAGGAGGCAACATCAGAAAGCTTTGCAAATGTGGATATTGCACTATTCAGTGCTGGCGGAAGTGTGTCAAAAGAATTTGCACACTATGCGGTCGCACATGGAGCCATTGTTGTAGATAATACGAGTGCCTTCAGAATGGATGAAAATGTTCCACTAGTAGTTCCTGAAGTGAATGAAGAAGATATCCATAATCATAAAGGAATCATCGCTAATCCTAACTGTTCGACCATTCAAATGGTCGTTGCACTTGAGCCTATCCGTCAAAAATTTGGTCTTAAAAAAGTGATTGTTTCTACTTATCAAGCTGTTTCAGGATCAGGTGCTGCTGCAGTTGAAGAACTCCAAGAGCAAACAAAAGCGATATTAAATGAAGAGCCATATGAACCAGCCATTCTTCCTGTAAAAGGAGATAAAAAACACTATCAAATTGCATTTAATGCTATTCCACAAATTGATAAATTCGTCGAGAACGGATTTACTTTTGAAGAGATGAAAATGATTAATGAAACAAAGAAAATCATGCATCTTCCTGAACTTCAAGTAGCCGCTACTTGTGTTCGATTACCTATTGCAACTGGTCACTCCGAATCAATTTATTTTGAAGTGAATGATGAAGGAATTAGCTCTCATGAAATTAAAGAATTGCTAAAAGATGCACCAGGAATTGTTTTACAGGATGATCCAGAAAATCAAATATATCCAATGCCTGCAGATTGTGTAGGAAAAAGTGATGTGTTTGTTGGTCGGATTCGAAATGATTTAGATAACTCAAAAGGTTTTCATATGTGGGTCGTTTCTGACAATCTGCTTAAAGGAGCAGCATGGAACTCTGTTCAAATTGCAGAGAGTTTAATTAATCTTGGTTTAGTAAGGTAAGATAAAAGACTTTCATTTAAGCATACAATTTCTTTGGTGGTGTGAGCATAGCCAAGCATTAATAAACTATATCTAATTGACCTTTTACTCATAACTATTCGACACAATTATTATATATAGCAAAGCTCCGCACCTTCAATGAATACAAAGAAGAGATTTTTATTGAGGTGTAGCAATGAAAATAATTGTACAAAAATATGGGGGTACATCTGTTCGTGATGAAGCTAGTCGGGAATATGCATTAAAGCATATCAAAAAAGCATTGTCTGATGGCGGTAAAGTAGTTGTTGTTGTATCAGCCATGGGTAGAAAAGGAGATCCTTATGCAACTGATACTCTTTTATCCTTGGTTGATACAAAAAAAACGATAATTAATAAGAGAGAAAGTGATCTATTGCTTTCTTGTGGAGAAGTCATTTCTAGTATTGTTTTTACGAATATGCTTTTAGAGAACGGGATTCATGCAACAGCTTTAACTGGCGCACAGGCAGGCTTTCGGACTAATAATGAACATACAAACGCTAAGATTATTGATATGAAATGTGATCGGTTATATAAAGAGCTTGAAGTATACGATGTCATTGTTGTTGCAGGATTTCAGGGCATTGCCAAAAATGGGGATGTGACGACGATAGGGAGAGGTGGAAGTGATACTTCTGCAGCGGCTCTAGGTGCTGCATTAAATGCAGAATGGATTGATATATTTACGGATGTTGATGGTATCATGACAGCTGATCCTCGTATTGCTGAAAATGCCCGTCCTTTATCTGTTGTAACTTACACAGAAGTGTGCAATATGGCCTATCAGGGGGCAAAGGTTATTCATCCACGTGCAGTGGAGATGGCTATGCAGGCAAAGATCCCAATTCGAATTCGTTCAACCTATAGTGATCATTTAGGTACTCTCGTTACAACACTAAATAAAGAACGAAAAGGGATAGATTTTAGGGAACGAATTGTAACAGGAATTGCCCATCTTTCCAACATTACGCAAATTAAAGTTCAGGCCAAAAAGGATCAATATAATTTGCAGGCTGAAGTATTTAAAGCAATGGCTAATGAAGGAATTAGCGTGGACTTTATCAATATTTATCCCAATGGTGTTAATTATACTGTGACTGAAGAAATGACAGAAAGAGCCATTGAAATTTTGAAAGACCTAGGCCATAATCCTTTAGTGGAGACGGAGTGTGCAAAGGTATCCGTAGTTGGAGCTGGTATGCAGGGTGTACCAGGCGTGGCATCCAAAATTGTTACAGCCTTATCTGAGCAAGAAATAAGAATTTTGCAATCAGCGGATAGTCATACTACCATATGGGTGCTAGTAAAGCAAAATGATCTAATTAAAGCAGTTAATGCTTTACATGATGCATTCCAATTAGAAAAAGATCATTCCTTGTACGAGAAAACAGATATTTAAAGTAAGTAAAGGGAGTGTAGTAATGATTCAATTTGGCCGGATTTCAACTGCGATGGTTACGCCATTTGATAAAAAGGGACATATTGATTTTCCAAAAACAACACAGCTAATAAATTATTTACTTGAAAACGGAACTGAGTCCCTTGTTGTTGCAGGAACAACTGGTGAATCTCCTACATTATCGAAAGAGGAAAAATTGGCTTTATTCAAGCATGTTGTGAAAGTAGTTGACAATAGAATTCCAGTTATAGCAGGAACTGGTGGCAATGACACATACGCTTCAATTGAATTAACGAAAAAGGCAGAACAAATTGGTGTTGACGCTATTATGGTAGTTGCACCTTATTACAATAAGCCAAATCAAGAAGGGCTTTATCAGCACTTTAAAGAAATTGCTGAAAATACCAACCTGCCAATAATGATTTATAATATTCCTGGGAGGACTGCAGTTAATATTGCCCCAGAGACGATCATTCGTCTTTCAAACATTTCCAATATTGTCGCTGTCAAAGAAGCAAGCGGCGACTTAAATGCAATGGCAAAAATTATCGCAGGAACGGATGATCACTTCCTTTTATACAGCGGTGATGATGGATTAACGATTCCGGTTATGGCAATAGGTGGAAAAGGTGTGGTTTCTGTTGCTTCTCATGTAATAGGAAATGAGCTTCAGGAAATGGTTCAGTTATTTATGGAAGGTCAAACAGATAAAGCTGCAAAGCTCCATCAGAAGCTTTTACCAATCATGGAAGGCCTTTTCGCCGCACCTAATCCAGCACCAATAAAAACGGCTCTTCAACTTAAAGGATTCGATGTTGGTTCTGTCCGTTTACCATTAGTTCCGTTAACAGAGGATGAAAGAAAAACTTTATCAGCACTTCTAAACTAGAAAAAGAATCCAATAGAGCCAATCAGTTTTATGACTGATTGGCTTTTCCGTGCCGGGGGTGAACACTAAGGAAAGCTACTATGATTAATCATCGCAGGAACAATCTGTACTTTGATTGTTCCGAAGGCGTTTCCGCTTTTCTTCTTGTCATAATTTTCTTCCTTCAAGTATAATATTGGTAACTGATCTATGGTCGGCCCAACTGAATGTAGGAGGAAATTAAAATTGAACAATAGAAAGAACGAAAGCATTAAGTTAATGGCACTAGGAGGAGTGGGAGAGTTCGGCAAAAATATGTACCTTGTGGAAGTAGATGGGGACATATTCGTATTAGATGCAGGACTTATGATCCCAGAAAATGAAATGTTCGGAATTGATATCGTGATACCTGATTTCACGTATCTTACTCAAAATAAAGATAAGGTAAAAGGAATCTTTTTGACACATGGTCATGAAGATCATATTGGAGCCTTATCCTATATTTTAAGAGAACTTCATGTTCCAGTTTATGGAACGAAATTAACACTTGCTTTAGTAAAAGCAAAAATGAAGGAGCAAGAATTTAAAGGGCAAGCAAATTTAATAGAAGTTCAATCCGATTCAATTATTTCATTTCAATCAGCAGACGTGTCTTTTTTTTATACGACTCATAGTATTCCTGATAGTGTTGGTGTTTGTATACATACTTCTGAAGGAATTATCGTATACACAGGTGATTTTAAATTTGATCAAGCAGCAACGTCGTATTATAAACCTGAAATAGGCAAGATGGCTCGAATTGGAGAAGAAGGTGTTCTCTGTTTATTATCTGATAGTACTGAAGCGGAAAAGCCAGGATATACTCAATCTGAAGCCAAAGTAGTGAGTCAAGTCACAGATGCATTTTGTCATGCAACGGGAAGAATAATTGCCGCGTCATTTGCATCTGATTTAATAAGAATCCAGCATATTTTTGATGCTGCCTATAAAAGTCGCAGAAAGGTAGCTGTGGTAGGGAAATTTACACAAACTGCATATGACATAGCTCTTCAGCTAGGTTACTTGCATGTGCCTGAAGATTTAATTATCCCAATCACTGAAATGAATCAATATCCTGATGATGAAATCGTTATATTGACGACTGGATTGCAAGGTGAACCAATTGAAGTTTTACAAAAAATGGCTAAGCAGACACATAAACAAGTAAATATTAAGAACGGGGATACGGTAATATTAGCTGGAACACCTCTAAGAGGCAGTGAGGTTCTTATTTTTAAGACGATTGATATGCTGTATCGAGCAGGTGCGTCTGTTATTTCTGGAAAAGGTACTTTTAATACATCAAGTCATGGAAGCCAAGAAGAGCTAAAATTTATGATTAATTTAATGAATCCAAAATTCTTTATACCGGTTCATGGAGAATTTCGAATGCTAAAAGCTCATGCAAAGATAGCAAAAGAATGTGGTTTATCTGCTGAGCAAATATTCATTCCTGAAAAAGGAGAAGTTGCAGAAATTAAGGATGGAAGGTTACGTCCAGCAGGCCGAATTCCTTCTGGAAATATCCTTATCGATGGCAGTGGTGTAGGGGATGTAGGTAATATTGTTTTAAGGGATAGGAAGCTTCTTTCACAAGATGGAATACTGCTTGTTGTAGTAACATTGAGTAAAAAAGAAAAGAAAATATCAGCAGGGCCTGAAATAATTTCAAGAGGCTTTGTATATGTTAGAGAATCAGAAGAACTTCTTGTGGAGGCAACGAGAAGAGTTCGTGAAATTGTGGAAAGCAGTATTAATAGAGAGTCATTTGATTGGTCTTGTATTAAGCAGGATATGAGAGATGATTTGAATCAATATTTATTTGATAAAACTAAGCGTAGACCAATGATACTCCCAATCATAATGGAAGTATAAAATTGCTCAAAAAATGGAACAGCTAATAGCTGTTCTATTTTTTTTTAGATAATTTTTACTGAAGTTAGCTTGCGCATTTCTTTATAAAATGACTTTCCGAATGAAAATGCTCTAGAAGTCTCATACTAAATTTATATGGCTTTTTATGGTTTAGATATTTTTGACGTCGCGATATAAGCGTGATCAAATTGGGAAATATCTGCCCGTAAATAATATTAATTGCCTATTTAAGTAAATATGGCTTGAAGGGAGCATCCAGCAATGAATGATGATTTAAGACAAAACGGATCTGAGAATGAAGAGCAGGAGAAGCCAAAAGAAGGGCAATCATCAGGTCTAATTGAAAAGATTCAGCAGCTTGGTCAAACGAATGTCCCACAGCTTTCTCAGGATTCGAAAATACACTGTTTAACAATTGTTGGCCAAATAGAAGGACATCTTCAGCTGCCTCCTCAAAATAAAACGACGAAATATGAGCATTTAATTCCACAAATTGTTGCAATCGAACAAAACCCAAATATAGAAGGGTTATTAGTTATATTAAATACAGTAGGTGGTGATGTAGAGGCAGGCTTAGCGATTTCGGAAATGCTTTCATCTTTATCAAAACCAACCGTTTCGATTGTATTAGGGGGAGGGCACTCGATTGGTGTTCCAATCGCTGTTTCCTGTAACTATTCCTTTATCGCAGAAACTGCAACAATGACTATACATCCTATAAGGCTAACTGGACTAGTCATTGGAGTTCCTCAAACATTTGAATACTTAGATAAAATGCAGGAACGGGTTATTAATTTCGTCACAAAGAACTCTAATATTACTGAAGAAGTTTTTAAAGAATTAATGTTTGCTAAAGGAAATCTAACAAGAGATATTGGAACAAATGTAGTTGGCAAAGATGCTGTAGAATTTGGCTTAATTGATAGTGTTGGTGGAATAGGTCCAGCCATGAAAAAGTTAAATGAACTGATAGAAATTAATAAGAAGAATGAAGGGATTGTCCAATGATTCTTTACACTATGATGCCACAAGAGCTGATTTACCAACCTGAACCAGTTGAATTTGATAGACAAAAGCTGATAACTTATAACGGAATTCCACTATTAGTACAAATGGATGAGGGGCAAACCTGTACGGTCATTCGCGTGATGAGTAGTAATCCAGTCCACTACATGAGTGCAACATGTTTTCCTGGTGCAAAAATTACATTATCATAACAGTGATACGTGCAATGTGTTATAATAGACATAACTTCTAGGCAGCCAAAATATGGCTGCTTTATTCTTTCGTTAACAATTATTCTAACTACTACAAATTCAAATGCATGTTTCGTACATCTTTTGTTTAAGATGGGAATAAGCAGATAATAACAGGTGATTAAATGGCCAAAAAAAAGAGAAGACAATCTAGGAAAAAAGAGAATATTAAGTCGACAATAAAGTATGAATTACTTGGGCTCGCGCTCATTGCTTTTGCTGCTATTGCAATGGCAGAGCTAGGTGCAGTTGGAAAAGCCGCAGTATTTTTCTTCCGTTTTTTCTTGGGAGAATGGTATATGTTAGGCTTAGTAGGTGTAGTTGTTTTTGCGGTCTATTTAATGTGGAAAAGAACGGTACCCTTTTTTCTTAGCACAAAATTAATTGGGATATATCTTATTGTAAGTTCATTACTACTTCTTAGCCATGTAACACTCTTTCAATTGCTGTCTAATGGAGGGAAATTTCAAGATCCAAGTGTGATTGCAAACACATGGGAGCTGTTCTGGATGGAAGTAAATGGGGAAACAAGTACAAAGGATTTAGGCGGCGGGATGATCGGGGCCGTTTTGTTTGCATTGTTTTATTATTTATTTGATGAAGCGGGAACAAAAATTATTTCAATGGTTCTCATTATAATAGGATTCATCCTATTAACTGGAAAAACATTTGGTGAGGCTTTAGGTAAAATACTAAGTGCTACTTGGAATTTTTGTAAAAGGCAATGGAATGGTTTTAAAAATGATTTAAAAGATTGGAAAGGAAATAAAAAGGAAAAAAAATCTGCTAGACAAGCCCGCATTGAAGAAAATCGAATTAATGAAGTGGAAGATAAGCAAACTGAACCTGTCATAAAAATAAATAGAGCTAGTGAAGAAATGGAAGAACATAAACGTGAGCCGATCATTTCTAGTTTTGCTGAAAAAGCTTACCATGAATCGAGTCCAGGAGAGGCTATAAATCGAACGAAAGAAGCAAAGAAAACGGAAGTGGAATCTGATTCAGAGCCCCCAATAACATTTACAGAAATTGAAAACATGGATTATGAATTGCCACCTGTTAGTTTATTGAAGCTTCCGCGGCAAACAGACCAAAGTGGAGAATATGAATTGATTCATGCTAATGCAGCTAAGTTAGAAAGAACTTTTCATAGTTTTGGTGTAAAAGCAAGGGTAACTCAGGTCCATCTTGGACCTGCCGTTACCAAATATGAGGTCCACCCTGATGTTGGGGTAAAGGTTAGTAAAATTGTCAGTTTACATGATGACCTAGCATTAGCACTAGCGGCAAAGGATATTCGTATCGAGGCTCCGATTCCTGGAAAATCAGCTATCGGGATTGAAGTTCCAAATTCAGAGGTAGCAATGGTTTCTTTAAGGGAAGTCATTGAAGCGACGCAGTATGAAAAACCTGACTCGAAATTATTGATAGGACTTGGACGTGATATTACAGGTGATTCTGTACTTGCAGAATTAAATAAAATGCCGCATCTACTTGTTGCTGGTGCGACAGGAAGTGGGAAAAGTGTATGTATTAACGGCATTATCACAAGTATTTTAATGAGGGCTAAGCCACATGAGGTCAAATTAATGATGATTGATCCAAAAATGGTTGAATTAAATGTTTATAATGGTGTCCCTCATTTATTAGCACCTGTAGTGACTGATCCTAAAAAAGCCTCACAAGCATTAAAAAAAGTTGTAAATGAAATGGAAAGACGATATGAATTATTCTCTCATACTGGAACTAGAAATATTGAAGGCTATAATGAATATGTGAAAAGGCATAATGAAACAGAGGATGGTCAGCAGCCATTATTGCCTTTTATTGTCGTAATCGTAGATGAGTTAGCTGATTTAATGATGGTAGCATCCTCAGATGTGGAAGACGCTATTACTAGATTAGCACAAATGGCTCGTGCTGCTGGAATTCATTTAATCATCGCCACACAGCGTCCGTCTGTAGACGTAATTACTGGAGTCATTAAAGCAAATATTCCATCTCGAATTGCCTTTGCTGTATCTTCTGCAACTGATTCTAGAACCATTCTAGACATGGGAGGAGCAGAAAAATTACTCGGAAGAGGGGATATGTTATTTCTCCCAGTCGGTGCGTCCAAACCTGTTCGGATTCAAGGTGCATTTTTGTCAGATGAGGAAGTTGAAGAGATCGTAAATTTTGTTATCGATCAGCAAAAAGCACAATATCAAGAAGAAATGATTCCTGATGATATTCCGGAAACGATGACTGAAGTGGATGACGATCTTTACGATGAAGCGGTAGAACTCATTTTGGAAATGCAAACGGCATCTGTTTCCATGCTTCAGCGTAGATTTAGAATTGGTTATACGAGAGCAGCAAGGCTGATTGACGAAATGGAGGCAAGGGGAATTGTTGGCCCTTATGAAGGAAGCAAGCCAAGAGCTGTTTTATTAGGAAAGCCTTCTGAAGAAGCAAGCTCTTAATTTTGATGAATATTTATTCTTTGGACCCGTCCTAGGATGGGTCTTTAATTTTTTGCTAATAGGAATATTTAAGTTTATTAGCGTACTAAAGTAAAGTGTGTGTTCAATTAAATATCTGCTAACAAGATCGCATAAGAAAAACTAAGGCATTCGCCAAAACGGACTTGGCGAATGCCGAGTTTTTCCAACTTATTATTAAGGGTATGATGAAAATAATGAAGAATCCTGGATCAGGATGAATTTAGGAATAAAAATGAATGGGTATAAGGATTCAAATTATTATCGTTTTCTTCTTACGTTTTTGGTACTTTTCGATAAATACTATTTCATTATTGAGTGAAAAATGGTATAGTATTTTCGATTAGTAGGAATGATTGAACATCAGAGGTCTGATGTCTTTGAGAAAAATGGTTGGAGGAACCTGCATGTCAATAAAGTCAGATAACCGACATTTATATTTACAAGTGATCGATCGTTTAAAGCAAGATATAGAGAAAGGTGTTTATAAAGAAAAAGAGAAACTCCCTTCTGAATTTGATCTTGCTAAACAGCTAGGAGTAAGCAGAGCAACACTTAGAGAGGCTCTTCGTATTCTTGAAGAAGAAAACGTTATCATTCGCCGCCATGGTGTTGGAACATTTGTAAATGCTAAGCCCTTATTTACATCAGGAATCGAGCAACTAAATAGTGTTACTGACATGATATTACAAGCAGGTATGAAGCCTGGGACCATTTTCTTGAGCTCAGCAACAATGGGTCCGACCGAAGAGGATATCCGCCGTTTTTCATGCTCCACGGATGAGGAAATTGTAGTAATTGAAAGGGTAAGAACAGCAAATGGTGAGCCTGTTGTTTATTGTATCGATAAAATTCCAAATCGAATTCTAGCTGATACATTTTCTAGAGAACAGGAATCAATATTCGATATCCTTGAAGTTAAAGCGAATCGAAAAATTACCTATGCTATTACCCAAATTGTGCCACTTGGCTACCATGAAAAAGTTTCCCCTATTCTGGAATGCGATCCTGAAACTGCATTGCTTGTATTAAAGCAAATGCATTTCGACGAAACGGATGAGCCCATTCTTTACTCGGTCAACTACTTTAGAGCTGATAAGTTCAGCTTCCATGTCTTAAGAAAAAGAATATAAAATAGTTCATGGAAATTGGACAAAAACGACTCTTAAAGGATTTCTACTAAACATGATAAAAAACTTAGGGGGTACATACCTTGAAAAAGCGTAAATTTGGTTTAGCACTGTCACTTGTACTTGCTGCTGGAACGATTTTAGGGGCTTGTGGAAAGGGCGAAGAGAAAGAAGAAGGCACGGCTAACGGAGGAGACAAAGAAAGTAAGTTTTCTGTTGCCATGGTTACAGATGTAGGTGGAGTAGATGATAAATCATTTAACCAATCTGCATGGGAAGGTATTAAAGAGTTTGGTGAGAACAATGGAATGGAAAAGGGAAAAGGCGGCTTTGATTATCTTCAATCTAAATCTGATGCTGACTATGCTACTAACTTAAACAAACTTTCACGCGAAGGCTTTAATTTAGTATTTGGTGTTGGTTTCCTAATGGAAGAAGATATTAATACAATTGCTGGTCAGCAAAAAGATACTCAATTCGGTATCATCGATGGTGTTGTAGATCAGCCAAACGTTGTTAGTATTATGTTCAAAGAGCAGGAAGCTTCATTCCTAGCTGGTGTTGCAGCAGCAAAAGCAACAAAAACAAACCAAATTGGTTTCATTGGCGGAATGGAAATTCCAGTTATTGAGCGTTTTGAAAGTGGTTTTCTTGCTGGAGTACAAGCTGTAAATCCTGATATTAAAGTAAATGTTAAATATACAGGTGCATTTGATAAAGCTGAGCTTGGTAAAACAACTGCTGCACAAATGTATTCTTCTGGTATAGACGTAATCTTCCATGCTGCAGGCGGAACTGGAAATGGATTATTTACTGAAGCAAAAGATCTTAAGAAAAAAGACCCATCTAGAGAAATTTGGGCAATCGGTGTTGACTCAGACCAATCTGCTGAAGGTGTAGTTGAAGTAGATGGCAAAAAACACAATGTAATCTTAACTTCTGCAATGAAGGGTGTAAAAACAGCAGTAATCGATATTTCAGAAAAATCTAAGGCTGGTAACTTCCCAGGCGGAGAAACATTGACTTATGGTTTAGCTGAAGATGGTGTTAGCTTAGCACCTCTAAATGAAGAAGTTGCTAATAAGGCTGACATTGAAAAGGCTGTTAATGAGTGGACAGAAAAGATCAAGAACGGAGATATCACTGTTCCTGGAACGAAAGAAGAACTAAAAAGCTTCAAAGCTGAATAATAAGAAATGAAAAAAGGAATAAGCGGGTTTGATAAGCCGGCCCCTTATTCCTTTTTTTAAATCAGTAAATCAAGTGACAATAATTTAGTAAATAAAAACTTAATTGAAGTGTAGAATCTGTTCTGCATTTCACTTAGGATTTTATTTAAATAATGAAATAAGGGTCACGCAATTAAGATCGTTTTATTTAAAGCTTACAACTTTGTAAATGAGTAAGTTGTAATTATCATAAAGGTCTGACATCTTACTGCTAAATGTTTCCTTTTATTTTGAGCTAGGAGTGAAAAAAGATGGAATATGTAATTGAGATGCTCAATATCCGTAAGGAGTTTCCGGGGATTGTTGCAAACGATAACATTACCCTACAACTGAAAAAAGGTGAAATTCATGCATTATTAGGTGAAAATGGTGCGGGCAAATCAACATTAATGAATGTTCTTTTCGGTTTATATCAGCCGGAAAACGGTGAAATTCGTGTTAATGGCGAACCAGTAAAAATTACGAATCCTAATATTGCTAATGATCTAGGAATCGGAATGGTGCATCAGCATTTTATGCTAGTTGAGCCTTTTACAGTGACTGAAAACATTATTTTAGGAAAAGAAACAACGAGTGGCGGAAAAATTGATATTAAAAACGCTGAAAAAAAAGTTCGTGAAATTTCTGAGAAATATGGTCTTGCTGTTGATCCACAAGCAAAAATTTCAGACATATCTGTTGGCATGCAGCAAAGAGTAGAAATACTAAAAACTCTTTACCGCGGTGCTGAAATTTTAATATTCGATGAACCAACTGCTGTATTAACCCCTCAGGAAATACATGAGCTCATTCAAATCATGAAGACATTAATTAATGAAGGTAAATCCATTATTCTGATTACGCATAAATTAAAGGAAATTATGGAAGTGTGTGATCGAGTAACGGTTATTCGTAAAGGTGTAGGCATTGGTACTGTAAATGTTAGTGAAACGAATCCAAATGAGCTAGCAAGCTTAATGGTTGGACGAGAAGTTACTTTCAAAACTGAAAAAATACCAGCAGATCCAAAACAAAATGTTTTAGATATTAAAGATCTTCATGTTAAAGATTCCAGAGGATTGTCTGCAATCAATGGTCTCGATCTCCAAATTCGGGCTGGAGAAATCGTTGGTATTGCAGGGGTAGATGGAAACGGTCAGACTGAATTATTAGAAGCAATTACAGGGCTGCGTAGATCTGAAAGCGGTTCAATTATGATCAATGGAAAGAATATACGAAATCACTCACCTAGAAAAGTAACAGAATCTGGAGTGGGGCATATCCCTCAAGACCGTCATAAGCATGGACTAGTGCTTGATTTTCCAATTGGAGAAAATATGGTTTTGCAAACATACTATCAAAAGCCATTTTCAAATAAAGGTGTCTTAAATTTTAAGGAAATTTATAAGAAAGCGAATAGCCTGATTAAAGAATTTGATGTTCGAACTCCTAGTGAATTCACATTAGCAAGAGCATTGTCGGGTGGGAATCAGCAAAAGGCAATAATTGGTCGTGAGGTTGATCGAGATCCGGACTTGCTAATTGCGGCACAGCCAACTCGTGGACTTGACGTTGGAGCCATTGAATTTATTCATAAACGTCTAATTGAGCAGCGTGATCATGGAAAAGCTGTATTGCTTTTATCCTTTGAGCTTGATGAGATTATGAATGTAAGCGATCGCATTGCTGTTATTTACGAAGGTAAGATAGTAGCAATTGTAGATCCAAAACAAACGACTGAACAAGAATTAGGGTTATTAATGGCTGGTTCTCAACGGAAGGAAGCGGGTGAAGAAGCAAATGTCTAATCGTTTTAAAAATCTCATTGTTCCTGTTCTTGCTGTTGTACTCGGCATGCTTGTCGGTACAATTATCATGCTTGTAACGGGTTATGATGCTGGTGCAGCATTTAGCGCCCTTTTTGAAGGAGCATTTGGTGATATTTATTATACTGGAGAAACCATTCGACAGGTAACACCATATATCCTTGCTGGACTTGCTGTAGGGTTTGCATTTAAAACTGGACTATTTAATATAGGTGTAGAAGGTCAACTCATTGTTGGCTGGTTAGCGTCGGTATGGGTAGGTGTTGCCTTTGATCTACCGAAAATCATTCATTTGCCATTAGCTGTATTAGCTGCTGCAGCGGCTGGAGCTCTTTGGGCATTTATTCCTGGCTTTTTGAAAGCTAGGTTCAGAGTCCATGAAGTTATCGTAACGATTATGCTAAACTATGTCGCTTTACATTTATCAAATTATCTTATAAGAACCGTATTATCAGAAAAGAGTGACAGAACACCCAACATTCATGATACTGCTTCATTAAAATCACCTTTTCTAGAAGGATTGACAGATTATTCTCGTTTACATTGGGGAATCGTTATTGCGCTCATCTGTGTATTTATCATGTGGTTTATTCTTCAAAAAACAACATTGGGCTACGAATTAAAGGCTGTTGGATTTAATCAGCATGCTTCTGAATATGCTGGAATGAATGTTCGAAAAAACATTATTTTATCAATGGTCATTTCAGGTGCATTCGCTGGACTTGCAGGTGCAATGGAAGGTTTGGGGACTTTTGGATATGCACCGGTTAGGGGCGGATTTACTGGAGTTGGATTTGATGGAATAGCTGTTGCCCTATTGGGTGGTAGTGCTCCTATCGGAATTGTATTAGCTGCACTGCTTTTTGGTTCTTTAAAAGTGGGAGCTTTAAACATGCCACTTGAAGCAGGTGTGCCAAATGAGCTTGTCGATATTATCATTGCTTTAATCGTATTCTTCGTTGGAGCAAGCTATATGATCCGTATTTTTATCGAACGACTCAGCAAGAAAAAGGGGGTGAAATAAGTGGACATCATGAATCTTCTAGTTATCATCGTATCTTCAACAATGCTTTGGGCTGCACCACTTATTTTCACTGCATTAGGTGGTACCTTTTCTGAACGTTCCGGAGTTGTTAACATTGGATTGGAAGGGTTAATGGTTATTGGCGCTTTTACTGCAATTGTTTTTAATTTAACCTTTGCAGATACTTTTGGAGACTTGACCCCTTGGATTTCATTATTAGCAGCCATGGTTGTAGGAGCTCTTTTGTCTGTTCTTCACGCTGTGGCATCTATAACATTTAGAGCTGATCAGGTTGTTTCTGGGGTAGCTATTAACTTATTAGCACTTGGATTGTCCTTATTCCTTGTCAAATTTATTTATGGAAAAGGTCAAACAGATGCGATACAAAAATCTTTTCACAAGGTTGATATTCCTTTTTTAAGTGATATCCCAGTAATTGGGGATATATTCTTTTCAAACACGTACTATACATCCTTTGTGGCAATTATTGTTGCTTTTATTGTTTGGTATGTTATTTTTAAAACGCCATTCGGATTAAGGCTGCGTGCAGTCGGGGAACACCCTATGGCAGCTGACACAATGGGAATTAATGTAACAAAGATTCGTTATATTGCAGTTATTCTATCTGGTGCACTTGGCGGAATAGGAGGCGGAGTTTATGCTCAATCCATTACTTCTGATTTCAGTCACGCAACGATTAGCGGACAAGGATTTATGGCACTTGCAGCTATGATCTTCGGTAAATGGCATCCTTTAGGTGCGATGGGGGCTGCATTGTTCTTCGGATTTGCACAAAGCTTAAGTATTATTGGTTCAAGCTTACCATTCTTAGAAAATATTCCGAATTTCTATTTATTGATTGCACCATATGTCCTGACTATTCTTGCATTAACAGGATTTATCGGCCGTGCAGATGCACCTAAAGCATTAGGTACTCCTTATATAAAAGGAAATAGGTAATAGTCAAAAAAGACCTCTAAAAATATTATAGAGGTCTTTTTTGTTATTTCATTCCAGTTCCCAACTTGAAAATAAGAAATAGGGCAGGTTATAGTTAGAATATGATTAATTCAAGGGAGATTGTAGACAATAACCTTTGAAGATGCTACATATGCTTTAAAAAAATACGTAAATTGCAGGGAGGATAGAAAAATGGATTTATTAACAGAATCTGTTAAATCAATGAACGGTTATAAGCTCCATATTGTTAATACAGATAAATATAAAACGAATACAATTGTTTGGAAAATGAAAGCGCCATTAAATAAAGAATCAGTAACCTTTAGAGCCTTATTACCCTATGTCTTACAAAGCAATAGTGAAAGCTATCCAACTACTGGAAAGCTTAGAACGTATTTAGATGAGCTTTATGGAGCAACTCTTTTTGTGGATTTAGCAAAAAAAGGTGAGTATCATATTATCAGTTTTTCAATGGAAGTTGCAAACGAAAAGTTTTTAGCTGACAGCTCAGCTCTGTTGAAAAAAGCATTTCAGTTTTTAGCGGAAATTTTAACAAAGCCTAATGTTCAAGGAGAATCATTTGAAAAAGAGACGGTGGAGAAGGAAAAAAGAACATTAAAGCAAAGAATTCAGTCCGTTTTTGACGATAAAATGCGTTACTCAAACTTTCGTCTAATTCAAGAAATGTGTGAAGAGGAACCATATTCTCTTCATGTTCATGGTGATAAGGATTCAGTTGACCAAATCACCGCTGAAAATCTGTATCAATATTATAAAAATGCTTTAAGTCAAGATGAATTGGACCTTTATGTCATCGGGGATGTGGATGAAAAGGAAGTTGAGTCTTTTGCTCATGAGCTTTTGCAGTTTGAGGATCGTAAGCCACAAAGTATTAGCTACTTAAACTACAGTAGAAAAAACAATGTTCATGAAGTAAAAGAAGAGCAGGATGTTAAGCAAGGAAAACTTAATATCGGGTATCGTACCAATGTAGTATATGGAGACGAAGATTATTATGCATTACAAGTATTCAATGGAATATTTGGAGGGTTCTCTCATTCTAAGCTTTTTATTAACGTAAGGGAAAAAGCCAGTCTTGCCTACTATGCTTCAAGTAGACTAGAGAGCCATAAAGGATTAATGATGGTTATGTCTGGCATTGAGAATAAAAATTATGATCAGGCTATTAGTATTATCAATGCTCAAATGGAAGCAATGAAAAATGGAGACTTTACAGATGATGAACTTGTACAGACAAAAGCAGTAATAAAAAATCAGTTGCTTGAGACGATTGATACTGCTAGAGGGATCGTTGAAATTCTATATCATAATGTTGTTTCCAAGAAGGATGTTACCATCAATGATTGGATGGAGAAAATGGATAGCACTTCAAAGGACGAAATTGTTGCAGTTGCAAGTAAAGTAACTTTAGATACCATTTACTTTTTAACTGGAAAGGAGGAAAAATAAATGGAAAAAATCACTTTCGATCAGTTACAGGAAGAATTGTTTTATGAAAAGCTTGAAAATGGTCTAGATGTGTATATTCTTCCGAAAGCTGGCTTTAACAAAACATATGCGACCTTTACAACAAAATATGGTTCGATCGATGATCATTTCCTCCCGCCGGGGAAGGAAGAAAGTGTGAAGGTTCCTGATGGAATCGCCCACTTTCTAGAGCATAAGCTTTTTGAAAAGGAAGATGGTGATGTTTTTCAGCAATTTAGTAAGCAAGGTGCATCTGCCAATGCATTTACTTCTTTTACGAGAACTGCTTATTTATTTTCTAGTACATCAAATGTGGAAAAAAATCTTGAAACTTTAATTGATTTTGTTCAAGAGCCATATTTTACTGAAAAAACGGTTGAGAAGGAAAAAGGAATCATAGGGCAAGAGATCACAATGTATGACGACAATCCGGACTGGAGACTGTATTTTGGATTAATTCAAAATATGTATAAAAATCATCCTGTGAAAATTGATATTGCCGGGACGATTGATTCAATTTCCCATATTACGAAAGATATGCTCTATGAGTGCTACCATACATTTTATCATCCGAGCAATATGCTATTATTTATCGTTGGCCCAATTGAACCAAATCAAATAATGAATCTTGTTAAGGATAACCAAGGAAAAAAGGAATATAGTGAATTACCAGAAATCAAACGCCTTTTTGAAGAAGAACCAACAGTCGTTGCAGAGGAAAAACAAGTTCTGCAAATGAATGTCCAAACATCAAAATGTTTAGTAGGTATAAAGGCAAAAAATGTTAATCAATCTGGAGAAGAAATGCTGAAGATGGAGCTTTGTATAAATGTTATGCTAGATATATTGTTTGGAAAAAGCTCTGATCATTATAGCTTATTATATAATGAAGGATTAATTGATGACTCGTTCTCGTATGATTATACCCAGGAAGCTGGTTTTGGTTTTGCGATGGTCGGTGGAGACACAGATGATCCTGATCGATTAGCCGATTCTCTAAAGAGTATCTTATTAAAAGGGAAAGAGAACGGTGTTATTACGAATGAAAGTTTAGAGAGAACAAAAAAGAAAAAAATTGGTGCTTTCCTTCGCGCCATTAATTCTCCTGAATACATTGCTAACCAGTTTACAAGGTATGCTTTTAATGAAATGAATTTATTTGATGTTGTTCCAACTCTTGAAGGAATTACGTTAGAAGATATTGAAGTCGCTGCGAATGAGCTATTATCTGAAGACAGATTTACGGTTTGTCAAGTTGTGCCTAAAAGATAAAATGTAAATAAAAAATCTTTGCATTTTCTAAATTATTCTTATACAAAATGATAAAAATGAACAGCGCCTTTTATGGCGCTTTATTTCTTTAAGAACTAAGAATAGCTTTGCTATTTCTTTGTCAATTGAAAAATGGAGTGGGAGATATGAAGAAACATGTATTAATAACTGGAGCGAGCGGTGGAATAGGGGGAGCCATCGCAGTTAAATTAGCGGAGGAAGGTTATCATTTATATTTACATTATCACGAGAATAAAAAGGCTATAGAGGATCTCTTGGTACGCCTTGAACCTTTTGGTGGAGAATATATACCAATTCAAGCAGATTTGTCTTCCAAAAAGGGATATAAAAAAGTAGTAAAAAATATTTTTTCACTTGATGCAATCATTCATAATAGCGGAGTAAGTCACTATGGTCTTTTATATGAGCTTGACGATGATGTAGCTGAATCATTAATTAATCTTCATGTGGCAACTCCGCTGCTGCTTACGAAGCAGCTCATTCCAAAATTGCTGTCAAAAGGGAGTGGCAATATTATTGTTATATCCTCTATTTGGGGGCAAACTGGAGCGGCTTGTGAAGTGGCCTATTCAACCGTTAAAGGTGCTCAAATCGCGTTTGTAAAGGCACTGAGTAAGGAGCTAGCCTTTAATGGTATTAGAGTTAATGCCGTAGCTCCTGGTGCAGTACAAACAGCCATGATGAAGGGCTTTTCATTCGAGGAGCTAGAGACGATAAAAAATGAAATACCGATGGGCAAACTTGCCTCTCCGGAGAATATAGCTGATTCCGTATCATTTCTTTTATCGGAAAAATCATCTTATATTACTGGTCAAGTACTGGCTGTTAACGGTGGATGGTATACATAAAGTGAAACTTCCATCAGTGAGGGGTTTTTCATCTCCCACTGATGGTTAGTTGCGGCCCACAGGAAGTGGGTCACAGACGTTGCCACACGATGTGGCGCTTTTAGTCTGTGTTCATTTTACGGGCTTTTACGGGCAGTTTCCCCCACCTATCTTCCTCGCTTCACTCTCAATCTTGAGGTGGTGGTCATACTGCCCGTTAATGCGGGATAAAATTGACACATAGCAAATATAAAGCATGAATATTTTTCTCTCTAATAAACAAAATAACAATGTACAGTGGTGTACAACATAGTTTTTTGAAGGAGGATAATTCATGTCTGTAATTGATAATTGGCAGCAGTGGAAAGACTTCCTTGGTGATCGTTTAGATCAGGGACAGCAGCAAGGAATGAATAAAGAAACAGTTAATCAACTTGCCTATCAAATCGGTGATTACTTAGCCAGGCAGGTAGATCCGAAAAATGAACAACAAAGAGTTCTTTCTGATATGTGGTCTGTTGCGGATAAAGATGAACAAATGGCAATTGCACATGTAATGGTGAAACTTGTCGAGAACAACAGTACACAACAATAATTTAGGAATGAAGAAGAGAGGGAGCCCCTCTCTTTTTTCAGTTGAATATGAATAATTTACTTTTTTACGTTATCGAGTCGGTTTTTCCTTTCATCTTTTTATGAAATCATATATTATAATAATGGTATTATATTGAGGTCAAATCATTGGTTCTATTGTATTTTAAAAAATAAAGAAGAACGGAACTAAAGGGGTGGGGCCTATTGGGTAAAACAGAGTGGTATTTAGAGTACGAAATTCAAAAGAACCGACCTGGTTTGCTAGGTGATATTTCGTCCCTTTTAGGAATGCTTTCAATTAACATAGTAACAATTAATGGTGTCGATGAAGGCCGAAGGGGATTGCTTATACTAGCAAAAAACAATGAACAAATTGTTCGCTTAGAGTCTATTTTACAGACAATGGATACAATAAAATTAATTAAACTGCGTGAACCAAAATTGAGGGATCGTCTCGCTGTTCGTCATGGAAGATACATACAAAGAGATGCGGATGATAAGAAAACATTCCGATTCGTAAGGGACGAGCTTGGACTATTAGTTGACTTTATGGCAGAATTATTTAAGCAAGATGGACACAAACTAATAGGAATAAGAGGAATGCCTCGTGTAGGAAAAACGGAGTCTATCGTCGCTTCAAGTGTATGTGCGAATAAAAGGTGGTTGTTTGTTTCTTCCACTCTTTTAAAACAAACGATACGCAGCCAATTGATTCATGATGAGTATAATGAGAACAATTTGTTTATTATTGATGGAATTGTATCATCAAGACGAGCAAATGAGCGTCATTGGCAGCTTATTCGTGAAATTATGCATATGAATGCTGTGAAAGTAGTAGAGCACCCAGATATTTTTGTTGAAAATACTGAGTATTCTATTGAAGATTTTGATTATATTATTGAACTGCGCAATGATCCTGAAGAAGAAATAAAATATGATATTGTCGATAAAACAAGGATGATCTCCGAGAATGATTTTGGAGGCTTTGATTTTTCGTGAGTTGGAAGGTGTTATAAATTGACAGAACTCGGTAATCGGCTAAAGGAAGCCCGATTGGCTAAAAATATGAGTCTTGATGACTTGCAAGTTGCTACAAAGATTCAAAAGCGTTATTTAATTGGGATTGAAGAAGGAAACTATAGTATGATGCCTGGACAATTCTACGTACGGGCTTTTATTAAACAATACGCAGAGGCAGTAGGATTGCATCCTGAAGAGATTTTTGAACAATATAAATCTGAAATTCCGTCAACCATTAATGAAGATATCCCAGAAAAGATATCAAGAGTTCAATCTAGGGAAAATATTTCTTCAGGTAATTCGAGAGTATTTGATATTCTTCCGAAATTATTAATTGCTCTCTTTGTTATTGGTGCTGCAGCTGCTTTATGGTATTTTTACACACAGAAAGGCAGTAATGACTCTGGAATAGAATCATCTGATAATAGTGGGACTGAAGAAGTAAAAATAGAAGAATCGGAAGACTTCGCTAAAGATTCCGATAAAAAGAAAAAAGAAGAAAATGAAACAATTGAAAATGATAATAATTCAGATGATGAAGTTATTGGGGAGGATGAAACGGAAGTAGAACCTCCTAAACAGGAAATATCGGTTGCAGAATCAAGCGGTAGAAAAACTGTCTATGAATTAAAAAATGCTGATAAGTTCGAATTAAAAGTAGCGTCGACAGGTGAAACATGGGTTAGCATCACGAACGAAAAGGGCGAATCATTCTTTCAAGGTACTCTAACTAAAGGTGGAAACGAGAGCCAAACCTTTGATTTTTCGAAAGAAACTGAAGCCTTCATTAAAATTGGTAAATCGACTGAGACCGAAATTTATATAAATGATGAAAAAATTGAGTTTGCCATTGATCCTGCTCAATCTGTCACACAGGATATTACCATTCGCTACTTACCGAGCAATGAATAGTCATCATTTTGATGACTATTTTCGCTTTATCACGAATACGGAGGAAAATCATGAATCTGCCAAATAAAATAACTATCTCAAGAATTTGCTTAATCCCGCTTTTTTTGATTGTGATGCTCGTTCCTTTTGAATGGGGAGATGTTTCGTTATTAGGTACTACTCTTCCTGTCACACATCTGGTCGGAGCATTGATTTTTATTTTTGCTTCTGCAACAGACTGGATTGATGGCCATTATGCAAGGAAGCTTAACCTTGTTACAAATTTCGGAAAATTTCTTGATCCACTTGCTGATAAATTGCTTGTTTCTGCAGCATTGATTGTCCTTGTTGAATTAGGGTTTGCGCCATCTTGGATCGTTATCATTATTATTAGCCGCGAATTTGCCGTTACTGGTCTGCGTCTTCTTCTTGCAGAAGGTGGCGAGGTAGTTGCCGCTAATATGTTAGGTAAAATTAAAACATGGACACAAATTGTTGCCATTTCTGCACTGCTATTACATAATATTATTTTCGAAATGTTTTCTATCCCATTTGCAGATATTGCCCTATGGATTGCGATGTTCTTTACCATATGGTCTGGCTGGGATTATTTTGTGAAAAATAAGCAAATATTCGATCATTCAAAATAAAATTACTTCATATAGTTTAAGCCAATACTGGCTCGATTAGAATTTTGATCATAAAATAATCTACTTTTGTTAGGTGGCGGATCGATGAATGCAGAAATCATTGCTGTTGGTTCTGAATTATTACTAGGTCAGATTGTCAATACAAATGCTCGTTTTATATCACAACAGCTTGCTGAACTAGGGATAAATGTATACTATCATACAGTTGTTGGAGATAATCCCCAACGTCTTAAGGATGCAATAGAAATTGCTGAAAGCCGTTCTAATCTTATTATTTTTACTGGAGGATTAGGTCCGACAAAGGATGATTTGACAAAAGAAACTATTGCTCGCCATTTAAACAAACAACTAATTATGGATGAACAAGCACTAAAGCAAATTGAACTTTATTTTGAGCGTTCCAATAGAATTATGACAGAAAATAATAAAAAGCAAGCAATTATTTTAGAAGATTCGCAAGTGTTGCCAAATGAGCATGGTATGGCTCCTGGGATGCTGCTAGATACTGATAATCATTTGTATATGCTTCTTCCAGGGCCGCCAAAAGAAATGGAACCGATGTTTTTAAAATATGGTTATTCCATCCTTCGTACAAAGCTTCATGATGAGGATGTAATTGTTTCTAGGGTATTAAGATTTTTCGGAATCGGTGAAGCGATGTTGGAAACGGAAATTGAGGATTTGATAGATTCTCAAAGCAATCCAACTATTGCACCGCTTGCTTCAGATGGAGAGGTCACCCTTAGATTGACTGCCAAACATAATCAAAAGGAAACTGCACTGCAGTTATTAGATGAAACAGAGGAAGCAATACTATCCCGTGTCGGTCATTATTTTTATGGTTATGATGATACATCCCTTATGAATGAGACTGTAAAATTGTTAAATGACAAAGCACTAACGATTAGTTGTGCGGAAAGTTTAACGGGAGGTATGTTCCAGCAGGAAATTACATCCATACCAGGTGCAAGTGCTATTCTCAAAGGCGGTGTTGTTTGCTATACGAATGAAGTAAAGACTAATGTTCTTAATATCTCTAAAAAGACAATTGAGGAAGAAGGCGTCGTAAGCGCACAGTGTGCTTTAGAATTAGCAGAAAATGTTTCTAAAATGATGAATGCTGATATTGGTATTAGCTTTACTGGAGTTGCAGGACCTGATCAACTCGAAGGAAAGACCATAGGAACCGTTTATATAGGAATTTTCATAAATGGGCAACCGATTCATGTAGAAGAACTTAATTTTGGAGGAACGAGAGAATCCATTCGTGCAAGAAGTGTAAAATATGGATGTTACCTTTTAATAAAGAGTTTGAAAAGAAATCAGAGTGCGAAATAAGGCACTCTGGTTTTTTTATATTTATTCCTTTGATCATTTCCCATTTTCAGATTTTTATTTGATTTGATATTAAATAAAAACATTCTTCTTGAAAATACCATTTTTCCATAGAGATTTTTATATTTTCCGTTCTTTACTAGATGAAAAAAAGACGAATGAATGTTCGAATTTATTCTCGACAAACACGATAAAAACAGTTATAGTTAAGTTAGGTAAAGAGACCAAAAGTTATCAAAGAGATTTTGGTTATTATAAAGGAGGAAGAATTAATGAGCGATCGTCAAGCCGCACTAGAAATGGCGTTAAAACAAATAGAAAAACAATTCGGTAAAGGCTCAATTATGAAGCTTGGAGAACAAACGGATCGGAAAATCTCCACCATTCCAAGCGGCTCTCTTGCACTAGATACTGCACTAGGAGTTGGGGGTTATCCAAGAGGCCGAATAATTGAAATTTATGGCCCTGAGAGCTCAGGTAAGACAACCGTTGCCTTACATGCTATTGCAGAAGTTCAAGCAGCAGGTGGACAAGCTGCATTTATCGATGCTGAACATGCACTTGATCCGGTCTATGCACAAAAGCTTGGCGTAAATATTGATGAATTATTGCTTTCCCAACCTGATACAGGTGAACAAGCTTTAGAGATAGCGGAAGCCCTTGTAAGAAGCGGTGCAGTAGATATTCTTGTCATTGACTCTGTTGCTGCTCTCGTGCCTAAGGCAGAGATTGAAGGGGAAATGGGAGACTCTCATGTCGGTTTACAGGCACGTCTTATGTCACAGGCCCTTCGTAAACTATCGGGAGCCATTAATAAATCAAAAACGATTGCTATTTTTATTAACCAGATTCGTGAAAAAGTAGGAGTTATGTTTGGGAATCCTGAAACAACACCAGGGGGACGTGCACTTAAATTCTATTCAACAATCCGTCTTGAAGTGCGCCGTGCTGAACAATTAAAGCAAGGTACTGATATAGTAGGTAATAAAACGAAGATTAAAGTCGTCAAGAATAAGGTTGCACCTCCATTCCGTGTAGCAGAAGTGGATATTATGTATGGAGAGGGAGTTTCCAAGGAAGGCGAAATTATTGATTTAGGATCTGAATTAGACATCGTTCAAAAGAGCGGTTCGTGGTATTCCTACAACGAAGAGCGCCTAGGCCAAGGGCGTGAAAATGCAAAGCAGTTTCTTAAGGAAAACCCTGAGATTCGCCTACAAATTCAAAAGCAAATCCGTGATCACTATGGCCTTGATGGTGAAATGGTTATTAGTGGCGATGAAGATCAAGAGGAATTTGAACTTATTGATTAATTGAGATTAAAGCAAAGCCGCCATTGAGAAGCAGCTTTGCTTTTTTATTTGACTTTTTCGAAACTGTGATAGACTTTAAACGATTAGAGTTGCTTAACTAAAACTGTTTAAAGAATACATTGTCATATAACAATGCTTAAATCGACAAAGCCTTGACAATGAAATTCCACACCTTTACAATTAAACATGTATATTTTACATTTTAAAATGAATGAAAACACGTTGAAAAGCCTTTGCGCTGTATGTTGAAAGGACAATATACATGCCGACACTTTAGAAACGTAACACAAACAAGTTCATAGCAAGAGGAGGTGAAATGATGGATGATTTAATATTAGCAATCATCATCTCCAGTTTGCTTGGCCTATTCGTCGGTGCAGTTGTTAGTTATTTTGTTAGTAAGTCCATTGCTCAAGCAAAGATTGCAGGAGCCAAGGATTCTGCAGATCAGATTTTGGAAGATGCAAACCGTGAAGCAGAAGCTTTAAAGAAAGAAGCATTGCTAGAGGCAAAGGATGAGATTCACAAGCTTCGTTCTGAAGCGGAGCGTGAAATTCGTGATCGAAGAAATGAGCTTCAAAAACAAGAAAATCGTTTACTACAAAAAGAAGAAAATCTTGATCGTAAAGATGAAACGTTAGATAAGCGTGAAACACTTTTAGAGAAGAGGGACGATTCTCTTAACAAAAGACAACAGCATATTGAAGAGATGGAAAGCAAAGTGGACGAGATGGTACGAGCACAACAAGCTGAGCTGGAACGCATCTCGGGCTTAACTCGTGAAGAGGCAAAGTCCATCATTTTGGAGCGAGTCGAGCAGGAAGTGGCTCATGATGTCGCGTTAATGATCAAAGAGAGCGAAATTAGAGCGAAAGAGGAAGCCGATAAGAAGGCGAAAGATATTTTGTCACTGGCAATCCAACGATGCGCAGCGGATCATGTTGCGGAGACAACTGTTTCAGTTGTCAACCTTCCTAATGATGAGATGAAAGGTCGGATCATCGGAAGAGAAGGCCGAAATATCCGAACGCTAGAAACGCTGACAGGAATTGATCTCATTATTGATGATACTCCAGAAGCAGTCATCTTATCTGGATTTGATCCAATTCGCCGTGAAACTGCTCGTTTAGCTTTAGACAAGCTTGTTCAGGATGGACGAATTCATCCTGCACGGATTGAAGAAATGGTTGATAAGGCACGCCGAGAAGTAGATGAGCATATCCGTGAAATTGGTGAACAGACTACATTTGAAGTTGGTGTTCATGGACTTCATCCAGATCTCATTAAAATTCTAGGTCGACTTAAATTTAGAACAAGTTATGGCCAGAATGTATTAAAGCATTCAATGGAAGTAGCGCAATTATCGGGACTGCTTGCTGCTGAATTGGGACAAGATGAGACGTTGGCACGCCGTGCAGGTTTACTCCATGATATTGGAAAAGCAATCGACCATGAAGTTGAAGGAAGCCATGTTGAAATTGGTGTTGAGCTTGCTACAAAATATAAAGAGCACCCAGTAGTTATTAACAGTATTGCTTCACATCATGGGGACACTGAGCCTACTTCAATTATTGCCGTTTTAGTGGCTGCAGCTGATGCACTTTCTGCAGCGAGACCTGGAGCAAGAAGAGAGACTCTTGAAAACTATATCCGTCGTCTTGAAAAGCTTGAGGAAATTTCTGAATCTTATGAGGGTGTAGAAAAATCATTTGCTATTCAAGCTGGCCGAGAAATTCGTATCTTAGTAAAACCAGAGCAAATCGATGATCTTGAAGCACATCGACTAGCAAGAGATATAAGGAAAAAGATAGAAGAAGAGCTTGATTATCCAGGACATATTAAAGTAACGGTTATTCGTGAAACACGAGCCGTGGAATATGCAAAATAAAGCGGTGCACTTAGCATCGCTTTATTTTTTTGAGTAAAGGAAATAAAATAATAAATAGGTGTATGAAACAATTAAGAAATAAACGATGAAGGGAAAAATTCATGAATATATTATTTGTAGGAGATGTAGTAGGCTCCATGGGTCGTGATATGATCAAGGAATATGTTCCAAAGTTAAAGGAAAAGTATCGTCCTCAAATTACGATCATTAATGGGGAAAATGCTGCAGGTGGAAAGGGAATAACGGAAAAGATTTATAGAGGCTTTTTAGAAACTGGTGCTCAAGCTGTAACACTAGGCAATCATACGTGGGATAATAAGGAAATTTTTGATTTTATAGATGATGCTAAATATTTGGTTCGTCCCGCTAACTTTCCGGAAGGAAATCCGGGGAAGGGAATTGTATATTTAAAATACAACACAGAAGAAATTGCCATTATTAGTCTTCAAGGACGAACATTTTTACCTGCTATTGATTGTCCTTTCAAAAAAGCAGATGAACTGGTACAAGAAGCGAGGAAAAGAACGCCTTTTATTTTTGTAGACTTCCATGCAGAAGCTACAAGCGAAAAGCAGGCAATGGGATGGTATCTGGATGGGAAAGTATCTGCAGTAGTTGGAACGCACACACATGTGCAAACAGCCGACAATCGTATTTTACCAGGGGGTACGGCGTTTATGTCTGATGTAGGTATGACAGGTCCGTATGATGGGATTCTGGGTGTTGAAAGAGATGCTGTAATAAAAAGATTCTTAATGAGTATGCCTGTGAGGTTTGAAGTTCCTAAAGAGGGACGAGCACAATTGAGTGCCGTATTAATAGATTTAGAAAATAAAACAGGTAAAGCCAAAAAAATAGAACGAATATTAATTAATGAAGACCATCCATTTTATTCATAAAAAAACAGATATAAATTGTTCTTAAAGTGCTTACACTTTTCTATACACTTAGAAAGTATAAATTGTCAGCGTAGAAGATGTTTCGACGTAGTTGCTAATTTTTGGAATTAAGTACGACGGACAGGATGTCCTAGTCGGGCGAATGCCACAGGACGTGGCAGGTATGAGCGCGATAAGTGCAACTACGCCTCTGTCTTCACCTTTCCAAGGCTCGCCAATCGGCGAGTTTTCTTTATGTTTCATCCTTTATTTTGTCCAAGCCGGAATATGTGAATAAAGAACTGAATATAGTAGCAATGGAATGATATATACCTTATATGTTCATTTCCAGAAAAGCTATACAAAGTTGGTTGTATCCTTTGCCAGTGTTTATCACTTTAATTTTTTGTTTTTGCATTGCAGTTCGCAAATCAAGAAGGAAAGGGAGCAGCTAGGTTATGAACATGCGGGAGGGATAAAACAAGGAGGAGCTAGGAATGGAAATATTAAAAGTTTCAGCAAAATCTAATCCTAATTCTGTAGCAGGTGCGCTTGCAGGTGTTTTGCGCGAAAGAGGCGGAGCTGAGATCCAGGCGATTGGTGCAGGTGCATTAAACCAGGCGGTAAAGGCAGTAGCTATCGCAAGAGGATTTGTAGCGCCTAGCGGAGTGGATTTGATTTGTATCCCAGCATTTACAGATATAAAAATTGATGGGGAAGAACGAACAGCAATAAAGCTGATTGTGGAACCTAGATAATGTAATGAGATTATTGAAAGGTGCCTGTTTGCAAATAAAGCAAACAGGTTCTTTTTTAGATAAAGAAATCGAAATTAGGAACAATTTTAGTCAACTTAATTAGTATATTTTTATTAATCATAAAATATTCACATTTTCGACAATAATTAGTCGTAAAGGGTTGCTTTTTTTAAGACTTAGGTCTAGAATTGAAAGCGTTTAGTACCCAATCAAAATTTTTACATATTACCTTTTTTTATGATTTTGAATGAGTGCTATACTTATTTAAATTAAACGTTTTTACATATCTTTTTAACGTATCCAAAGGGGTGTAAGTCATGATCAATCAACTTTCGTGGAAAGTTGGCGGGCAGCAAGGTGAAGGTATAGAAAGCACTGGAGAAATATTCTCTATCGCGTTAAACCGGTTAGGCTACTACTTGTATGGATACCGCCATTTCTCATCGCGTATTAAAGGCGGTCATACAAACAATAAGATCCGTGTAAGCACTAGTCAAGTTAGGTCTATTTCAGACGACCTTGATATTTTGGTAGCATTTGATCAAGAAACAATCGATTTAAATTACAAGGAACTTCATGATAAAGGTGTTATCATTGCTGATGCAAAGTTCAGTCCTATTAAGCCTGAAGATACAGAGGCTAAAATGTATGCAGTTCCATTTACAGATTTAGCAGCTGAACTCGGGACATCCCTTATGAAAAACATGGTTGCTGTTGGTGCAACATGCGCAGTGCTGAACTTAGATATTAGCGTATTTGAAGTAGTAGTTCAAGAGATATTTGGCCGAAAAGGACAACAAGTTGTTGATAAAAATATGGAAGCTGTAAAAGCTGGCTTTGATTTTATGAAAGAAAATCTTGGAGATACAGCAGAATTAATGGAACTTGAAAAAGCGGATGGCAAGCAACGCTTGTTCATGATTGGTAACGATGCAATTGCTTTAGGTGCTCTTGCAGGAGGTTGCCGTTTCATGGCTGCATATCCTATTACACCAGCTTCAGAAATCATGGAATATTTAATTGCAAAATTGCCTCAACTGGGCGGAGCAGTCATTCAGACAGAAGATGAAATTGCTGCGGTTACAATGGCAATTGGTGCAAACTATGGTGGAGTACGTGCTTTAACTGCATCCTCAGGACCTGGTTTATCATTGAAAATGGAGGCAATAGGCTTATCTGGAATCACAGAAACTCCATTAGTAATAGTTGATACACAGCGTGGCGGTCCTTCAACAGGAATGCCGACAAAGCAGGAGCAATCTGACTTAATGGCAATGATTTACGGTACTCATGGCGAAATTCCAAAAATTGTTATAGCACCAAGTACAGTTCAAGAAGCATTCTATGATACTGCAGAAGCATTTAACCTAGCAGAAGAGTATCAATGTCCTGTCATTGTCCTATCTGACCTTCAGCTTTCTTTAGGTAAGCAAACTGTTGAGCCGCTAGAATTTGATCAAATTGAAATTCGCCGTGGCAAGCTTTTAACAGGTGAATTACCAGAAGTTGAAAATAAGGGCTACTTTAAGCGTTATGAAGTAACAGAAGATGGCATCTCTCCACGAGTAATTCCTGGAATGAAAAATGGAATCCACCATGTAACCGGTGTAGAGCATGATGAAACAGGTAAGCCATCAGAATCTGCAGCAAACCGTAATGCACAAATGGATAAGCGATTCCGTAAGATTGAAAATATAACATTCAAAACACCAGTTTATAAATATGCTCCACATGCAGAGGCAGATTTATTAATTGTCGGCTTTAATTCAACACGTGGTGCAATAGAAGAAGCTGTAGTTCGACTTGAAAAAGATGGAATAAAAGTTAACCATGCACAAGTACGTTTAATTCATCCGTTCCCAACAGAAGAATTACTGCCGCTCGTAAAATCTGCTAAAAAGATTGTTGTTGTTGAAAACAACGCAACTGGGCAATTGGCAAATATTATGAAGATGAATGTCGGACATGCTGAGAAGATTCATAATCAATTAAAGTACGACGGAAATCCATTCTTGCCACATGAAATTCACACAAATTGCAAGGAGTTGTTCTAAATGGCAACATTTAAAGATTTTCGAAATAATGTAAAACCAAACTGGTGCCCTGGCTGTGGAGACTTCTCTGTGCAAGCGGCTATCCAGCGTGCGGCTGCAAATGTTGGTTTAGAGCCTGAAAATCTAGCTGTCATTTCAGGTATTGGATGTTCTGGACGTATTTCTGGATATATTAATTCGTATGGCTTACATGGTATTCACGGCCGTTCTCTTCCAATTGCTCAAGGAGTGAAAATGGCAAATCGAGATTTAACTGTTATCGCTTCTGGCGGTGATGGAGATGGATTTGCAATTGGTATGGGGCATACTATCCATGCGATTCGTCGTAATCTAAATATTACTTATATCGTTATGGATAACCAAATTTATGGGTTAACTAAAGGTCAAACTTCACCTCGTTCAGCAGCTGGTTTTAAAACAAAATCAACTCCTGAAGGATCAATTGAGCAAGCTATTGCCCCAATGGAAATGGCATTAACAGTAGGTGCGACATTTGTAGCTCAAAGTTTCTCTACCGATCTTAAGGATTTAACAGCATTAATTGAAGAAGGGATTAAACATGACGGATTCTCTTTAATTAATGTTTTCAGTCCATGTGTAACTTACAATAAAGTTAATACATATGATTGGTTTAAAGAGAATTTAACTAAGCTTAGTGATATTGAAGGGTATGATTCTTCTAATCGTGCAATGGCAATGCAAACATTAATGAATCACAACGGCTTAGTAACAGGTTTAATTTATCAAGATACTGAGCGAAAATCATATCAAGAGCTGTTAAAAGGTTATTCAGAAACGCCATTAACTCAAGCTGATCTTAAATTAGATCAAGCATACTTTGATAAATTAGTGGAAGAATTTATGTAAAATATTGTGCTCCGTCTTAATGGTGCATTATATATCATGAGAAGAAGCCCCAATTTTGGGCTTCTTCTTTTTAGCTAATAGAAATATTTAAGTTTATTAACATACTAAATTAAAGTGTGTGTTCAATTTAATATCGGCTAATAAGATCGCATAAGAAAAAACTAAGGCATTCGCCAAAAAGGACTTGTCGAACGCCAAGTTTTTCTAATGTATTTTTTACTTTTGTAATCTTTTTATTAGTGTGATTGATATCACGTACAAAACGATAAAGTTCTTATAAGATTATGATTTGTGGATTGTATAAAATAGAAGTAATAGGTAATGTGTAGAGGCTTTGTAACAGGTTTTCTATTGTTTTAAAAGCGTAAAGGCTATATACTATTATAATGTGTATTACTTTATTCTCCCAATAACGAACTTTAATAAAAAAAAGTGAATATATATATGTTTATTCTCTTAGGCCATTAATAAAGAAAGGGGATCAAAATATGAATGAAAAACAAAGAATTGAAGGACAACAAGTGACTACTGCAAATCCATCGGACAAAAAATCCGAAAAGGATTACAGTAAATATTTTGAAGCAGTTTATACACCACCTTCATTAAAAGAAGCAAAAAAACGTGGTAAAGAAGAAGTAAAATATCAGAATGATTTTAATATCCCAGAAGAATTCCGTGGAATGGGTAATAACCGAAAATTTTATATCCGCACATATGGCTGTCAAATGAATGAACATGATACTGAAGTAATGGCTGGTATCTTTTTAGCACTTGGTTATGAACCAACAGATACGGTAGAGGATGCAAATGTCATTTTATTAAATACATGTGCGATTCGTGAGAATGCGGAAAATAAGGTATTTGGCGAGCTTGGTCATTTGAAGCATTTGAAGAGAGAAAGACCAGATCTATTACTAGGTGTATGTGGTTGTATGTCACAAGAAGAATCGGTTGTTAATAAAATTTTAAAAACATACACTCAAGTAGATATGATTTTTGGAACTCATAATATTCACCGTTTACCAAATATTTTACATGAAGCCTATATGTCAAAGGAAATAGTTGTTGAAGTATGGTCAAAAGAGGGAGATGTCATTGAGAATCTTCCAAAGGTACGTCAAGGACATATTAAGGCATGGGTTAATATTATGTATGGCTGTGATAAGTTCTGTACTTACTGTATTGTTCCATATACACGCGGTAAAGAGCGGAGCCGCAGACCAGAAGATATCATTCAAGAGGTAAGACAATTAGCAGCTCAAGGCTATAAAGAAATTACTCTTCTAGGTCAAAATGTGAATGCATATGGAAAAGACTTTGAAGATATGAAGTATGGTCTTGGCGATTTAATGGATGAGATTCGTAAGATTGATATCCCTCGAATTCGTTTTACTACGAGCCATCCACGTGATTTTGATGATCACCTTATTGAAGTATTAGCTAATGGCGGCAATCTCCTTGAGCATATTCACCTGCCAGTTCAATCAGGCTCTACTGAAGTTCTAAAAATCATGGCACGTAAATACACAAGAGAGCAATATTTAGAACTTGTTAGAAAAATCAAGGCTGCGATTCCAAATGCGTCATTTACAACAGATATTATTGTCGGCTATCCAAATGAAACAGAGGAACAATTCGAAGAAACGCTGTCACTATATCGTGAGGTAGGCTATGAATCAGCCTATACATTCATTTATTCTCCACGTGAGGGTACACCTGCAGCTAAAATGCAGGACAATGTTCCAATGGAAGTGAAGAAGGAACGATTACAGCGACTGAATGCTGTTGTTAATGAGCTTTCTGCTGAGGCAATGAAGAAGTATCAAGATAAAACCGTAGAAGTATTAGTAGAAGGTGAAAGTAAAAATAATCCTGAAGTGTTAGCGGGCTATACTAGAAAAAATAAGCTTGTAAACTTCATTGGACCGAAATCTGCAATTGGAAAGATTGTAAAAGTAAAAATTAATGATGCTAAAACATGGTCATTAAACGGAGAAATGATTGAAGAATTAGATGCTGTAGAGGTGGAGTAAGATGGCGAAGTATACAAAGGATGATATCGTTGCCCGTGCAAAGGAGCTTGCACAAATGATTGCTGAAACGGAAGAAGTAGATTTTTTTAAACGTGCTGAAGCTCAAATTCAAGAAAACGAAAAGGTTCGTTCAACTATTTCTAATATTAAGGGATTACAAAAGCAAGCTGTAAACCTTCAGCATTTTGGAAAACAAGAGGCATTAAAAAAGACAGAAGATAAAATTGATGCACTCCAAAATGAATTAGACGAAATTCCGGTTGTACAGGAATTTAAACAATCTCAAGTAGAAGTAAATGAATTGCTGCAATTAGTAGCATCTGCAATTTCGAACGCGGTAACAGATGAAATCATTACTTCAACGGGTGGAAACTTATTGAGTGGAGAAACTGGATCACACATAAAAAATAGCAGCTGTTCACATCATTAAAAGAATGATTAATAAAAGAACCCTGGGACTGATTTTCAGTCCCAGGGTTCTTTTGATATATAAAAAAGGAGGTAATGTGGCCTTGGTTTGGGTTGTGGAGGCCATATTTTATATCTAATTTTATTATATTTAAAAGTGGCCGAGCTGTATCCGCATTTGATTTAGGACAAACACATATTTTTAAGAACTGTTTAATAAGTTGAACCCCTTTCTAAAATGTGACATAGGATAGTAGCCTAACAGACCGGAACAATTGCCCTGAAAATGCATATCATGAAATATGCCTATACTTTTACCTAACATTCATCAAGAATTATCGCACACTAGTCTAATATCCCGCATAGGATGAAATGAAAATGAATGAGGAGGTTCGCTCGCAATGGGAGAATACAGAGAGATTATAACCAAAGCGGTCGTAGCGAAAGGACGGAAATTTACGCAGTCCAATCATACGATTTGCCCTAAACACAATCCTTCAAGCATTCTTGGCTGCTGGATAATAAACCATAAATACGAGGCGAAAAAGGTCGGGAAAACAGTCGAAGTTTGCGGCACTTATGACATTAACGTTTGGTATTCCTTTGACAATAACACAAGAACAGAAGTTGTTACTGAACGTCTTGAATATAAAGATGTCATTAAACTAAAATACCGTGACCCAGATTGTTTAGATGATCATGAAGTAATCGCACGGGTATTACAACAGCCGAACTGCTCTGAATGTGTCATTTCCCCTAACGGAAATAAAATCATCGTTCATGTAGAGAGAGAATTCCTCGTTGAAGTCATCGGAGAAACAAAGGTATGTGTATCTGTTCATCATGGAAAATGCGATTGTGATGATGAGGATGATGAGTGGGGATCAGAAGTCGATGATGAGGAATTTGAAGAGTTGGATCCGTATTTCTTAGTAGGAGACGAAGAGGAATAGAAAAACTAGGAGGTTTTGCTTCCTAGTTTTTTTCTTTTTTTACAATTGGACTTTTTATTTTAAAATTTCTGAATTTATTATATAATAATGGGATAATTATTAGGAGGTTTTTTAATGGACAATTATTTGCTATTTGTCTTTATGTCTATTCTGCTTATAATTCTACCAGGACCCGATACAGCGATCATTACAAAGAACACGATATCGAATCGAAAAGCAGCAGGTATGAAAACAACTTTTGGCACACTTACAGCACTCCTAATTCATACTCTCGCTGCCGTGTTTGGTCTATCTGCACTTATTTTAAAATCAGCTTTTCTTTTTTCAATATTAAAATATGTAGGAGCCATTTATTTAATTTTTCTAGGATGTAAATCGATAATAATTTTAATGAAAAAACAAAATCATGCTTCTGATGCAAATGATCATCAAAGAAAATATGAGAATAAATCTTTTTTTCGTCAAGGATTTCTAACAAATCTACTCAATCCAAAGGTGGCCGTGTTTTTTCTTACCTTTTTGCCACAATTCGCTGGGAAAGGCGATAATGCTCTTTTAGAATTTTTAGCTTTAGGCTTAACTTATACGGTATTAACTTTATTTTGGTTCCTTATTTATATTTATTTAATTAACTTAATAAGTGAATTTATGAAAAAGCCTTCAACAATAAGAGTTGTCGAAGGGTTAACAGGAGGGGTACTCATCCTATTTGGAATTAAATTAGCTTTTGAACAAAATTAATATTGTCTATTTCTTTTTATGCTAAAATGAAAAATGGAAAAAAAGATACTTAAAAGGGTGAGAAAAATGTTTAAACGAGTAGCGGCAGATGTATTAGGTCTTAGTGATATCGGAAGTGTAATCAATCCATCTGATTATGATAAAGTGGATGCCGATGATTATGTACTTCACGAGGATAATGAAAAAATTTACTTTCTGATCAAATCGAAAACAGACGAATATTGCTTTACAAATAAAGCCTTAATTCATTTAGATGGTACAAGTGCCATAAGTAAAAAGCGAACTTTAAAAAGGCTTAGCTATAAGGAACACTCTATTTCAAATGTTACCCTTGAAACAGCTGGTACAGTTGATCTGGATGTTGAGATTAAGTTTGTGATGGGCTCTGAGCATTATTCAATTGATGTACACAAGAAGCATATAGAGGAGTTAAAAGATTTATACAAAGCACTAATTAGAATATCTGAAATTTGTCATGAAAACGAAGTATCAATGGGATATGCTGAGAAGAGCTTAAATCTTACATCTAATACTTTCAGTCGCTCTGCGATACCTCAAGATCATAATCTAGTTGATAATTTTAGAATAATAAATGAAACGGCATTCAATTGGCTTATGAATAGCAGAAAAAAATATTGCGTCAAAGACTTTGGATTTGTTTTTGAGAAATATATTAATAATTAATGAGAGAAAGCAGTTATCTATCATAATGGATACTGCTTTTTTATATTTAGTTTGATAATTAGAACAAAAGGGGTGCTTCAGATTCATATCCAGTAAAACCTCACAACATGTCCTGTACTTTGGGAAACCTCCACTGATGGAAGATTCACTTTATCGCAGATTAACGGGCAGTAAGACCTCCACTACAAGGTTGCGAGAGAATCAAAGAAATCTAAGTGGGGGATCAACTGCCCGTAAAGGCCCGATTGGTTCAACTAACCATCAGTGGGGGATGAAAGAAAACCCCCACTGATGGAAGATTCACTTTATGATATAATAGGTCTATACATTTTCAATTACGCGATTGAAAAAAGCGCATTATGATATCAACAGATATTTGGAGGGTACTATGGCAGCTTATACGCCAATGATACAGCAATATTTACGAGTAAAGGCAGAGTATGAGGATGCCTTTTTATTTTTTCGTCTCGGTGATTTTTATGAGATGTTTTTTGACGATGCTATCAAAGCATCACAGGAATTAGAGATTACATTAACAAGCAGGGAGGGCGGCACGGAGGAACGCATTCCAATGTGTGGTGTGCCTTATCATGCTGCTCCAAATTATATCGAACAATTAGTAGAACGCGGGTATAAAGTAGCGATTTGTGAGCAAACAGAAGATCCGAAGCAAGCGAAGGGTGTAGTAAGGAGAGAAGTCGTTCAGCTGATTACACCAGGAACGATGATGGAAGGCAAAGTCCTGCATGATAAAGAAAACAACTATATAGCTTCCATTACACATTTTGAAGATGACACATTTGGCTTTGCCTATAATGATCTTTCTACAGGTGAAACAAAGGTTTCTCTGCTAAGCTCAGGATTTGATGAAGTATTAAATGAGCTTTCTGTTTCTGGGGCAAAGGAATTAGTAGTTGAATCCAGCTTTAACGAGGAATGGAAGCGAAAAATAAAAGAGCGTTCTGTCATGACTTTTTCATTTGAAGATGATTGCAGCCCTATGGACCAATATCATCATTTACTTGAAGAAGTGAATCAAGACAAGCTACGTCAAACCATTGCAAGACTATTTAACTATTTATATCGTACGCAAAAAAGAAGCTTAGACCATTTGCAAAAAGGAACAATCTATCAACCTCATCATTACCTTAAAATTGACTATTTTTCAAAGCGGAATTTAGAACTGACTGAAACGATTCGTTCCAAGGGGAAAAAAGGGTCATTGCTATGGCTGCTAGATGAAACGCAAACCGCAATGGGAGGAAGATTATTAAAGCAGTGGGTCGATAGGCCGCTTGTGAATGAAGACGAAATTATTAGCCGCCAGAAGCTTGTTGAAACCTTTATTAACGCTTATTTTGAACGGGAAGAGCTTAGAGAAAAATTAAAGGAAGTGTACGACCTTGAACGATTAGCAGGGAGAGTTGCGTTCGGAAATGTTAATGCACGCGATTTAGTCCAGCTTAGACGTTCATTACTTCAGATTCCTGAATTAAAGGACCTGCTTAAAAATCTATCAAGTGCCGAAGCTGAAACTCTTTCTGAACGTCTTGATCCATGTGAAGAAATTGTCGATCTTTTAGAAAGCGCGATAATGGATAACCCGCCATTATCCATAAAAGATGGCAATATGATAAAGGATGGGTATCATGAGGAGCTAGATAAGTATCGTGATGCTACCCGGAACGGGAAAACGTGGATTGCATTACTGGAGAAGCAAGAACGTGAAAAAACAGGAATTAAATCGCTAAAAGTAGGCTATAATCGAGTATTTGGCTATTATATAGAAGTTACGAAAGCGAATCTTCACCTATTACAGGAAGGCCAGTACGAAAGAAAACAGACACTAACTAATGCCGAAAGATTCGTCACACCAGAATTAAAGGAAAAAGAGGCACTCATTCTTCAGGCTGAGGAAAAAAGCATCGAGCTTGAATATGAGCTTTTTACAGCTGTTCGTGAACACGTAAAAGAATTTATTCCACGCCTTCAATCTTTAGCAAAATCAGTTAGTGCACTAGATGTTCTACAATGCTTTGCAACGGTAAGCGAGAAGAGACATTATGTAAAACCTGTCTTTTCAAAGGAACACCGGATAATGATAAAAGACGGCCGTCATCCCGTAGTGGAAAAGGTTATGAATGCACAAGAATATGTTCCAAATGATTGTTATATGGATGCCGAGAGAGAAGTGCTCTTAATTACAGGGCCGAATATGTCAGGTAAAAGTACGTATATGAGGCAAATTGCCTTAACGGCTATCCTTGCGCAAATTGGCTGCTATGTGCCGGCATCAGAAGCTGTACTGCCAATTTTTGATCAGGTTTTTACTAGAATCGGGGCAGCAGATGATTTAATTTCTGGACAAAGTACGTTTATGGTAGAAATGCTGGAAGCAAAAAACGCCATTGTAAATGCGACTCAGAATAGTCTCATTCTATTTGATGAAATCGGGCGTGGAACATCTACATATGATGGGATGTCCCTAGCTCAGGCGATTATTGAATACATCCATCATCGAATTGGTGCGAAAACATTATTTTCAACCCATTATCATGAACTAACAGTTTTAGAAGAAGAACTTACAAGAGTGAAAAATGTGCATGTAAGTGCAATTGAACAAAACGGAAAAGTGGTATTCCTTCATAAAATAAAAGAAGGAGCAGCTGATAAAAGTTACGGGATTCATGTCGCACAGCTCGCTGAATTACCAGAGGAACTAATAAATAGGGCGAATGAAATTTTAACTAGATTTGAGCAACAGGATGAACAAATTAATTCTGTGAAAGAAAAGGAATTTTCTAACGCAGCTAAGTCAAATACTCAGCTTTCTTTCTTTGAAGATCAAAGTGAGGTGAAGGAATCTGCCTTTTCCTCTAAAGAAAAAAGCGTCATAAGTAAAGTGAAAACACTTGATATTTTAGAAATGACACCAATGCAGGCATTAAATACTTTATATGAGCTTCACAAAAAATTAAAAGGTTAGTTTAATGAGAAAAATTCACAATGAGTGAGGAGGTGTTGGCAAATGGGAAAAATAATTCAGCTTGATGATGCACTTTCCAATAAAATTGCTGCTGGAGAAGTAGTGGAGAGACCTGCATCCGTTGTAAAAGAGCTCATGGAGAATTCGATTGATGCAGGCAGTACAATCATTGAAGTCGAAACGGAAGAAGCAGGTCTTACGAAAATACGCATCATAGATAATGGAGATGGAATTGAAGAGGAAGATGTGTTAACAGCCTTACAGCGCCATGCCACAAGTAAAATCAAAGATGAAAATGATCTTTTTCGAATTAGGACTCTCGGATTTCGTGGAGAGGCTTTGCCAAGTATAGCTTCTGTTTCAAGAATCGAAATGAGAACCTCTACAGGAGACATTGGAACTCGTGTAATTGTGGAAGGCGGCAAGGTGAATACGGTTGAAAAGGCACCAGGCAGAAAAGGGACAGATATTGCAGTTACTGATCTTTTCTTTAATACACCTGCCAGATTGAAATATATGAAAACCATTCATACTGAGCTTGGCAATATAACAGATGTCGTTAATCGGCTTGCCCTTGCTCACCCTAAGGTTTCGATTCGTCTCACTCATAATGGAAGAAATCTCCTTCATACGAACGGAAATGGAGATGTCAGGCAAGTATTAGCGGCGATATATGGAATGAATGTTGTAAAAAAAATGGTCCGCATTGAAGGGAGTTCTCTTGATTTTCGTATTAATGGATATGCAGTTTTACCAGAAGTAACGAGAGCATCTAGGAATTATATCTCCACAATGATTAACGGCCGATTCATTAAAAATTACGCTCTTGCCAAAGCAATCCAGGAAGGCTATCATACACTATTGCCAATAGGCAGATATCCAATTGTGCTCTTAAATATTGATATGGACCCAATACTAGTTGATGTAAATGTCCATCCTTCTAAAATGGAGGTTCGTTTAAGTAAAGAGCAGGAATTGAATGAGCTTGTTACTGATACAATTAAAGCAGCATTTAAATCACAAGAATTAATTCCGACCGGCTTTACCCAGCCAAAAGCTATTCAGCCAAAACAGGAACAAACATCATTAGAGCTTGATCATATTCCAGAGAAAATGAAAATCTTGGATGAAAGCTTAGAGCAAGACCAAATTACTTCTTTTGTTCGTGAAAATAGAATTCCAACAGTGCCGAATAAGACCGATTTTTCTTCTCAAGTAATAGAAAAACAACTAGAACAAGTTGAAAGAGATTTACCTTATACAAAAATCGTTGAAACTAGCGACTCAAGTTTCAATGATTCATACATGGAACAAGAGGATCATGTACATTTATCACGTGTACCTCCATTGTATCCAATCGGGCAAATGCATGGAACGTATATAATGGCGCAAAATGAAAAAGGTCTATATATCATTGATCAACATGCGGCACAGGAACGAATAAAATATGAATTTTTTAAAGAAAAGGTCGGCAAAGTGGCAAGCGAGCTGCAGGAAATGCTTATTCCTCTTACCTTCGAATATTCAACTGATGATTATATTAAGATTAACGAATATAAAGATGAATTAGAGAAGGTCGGTGTTTTCCTTGAGCCATTCGGCCATAACAGCTTTATAATCCGTTCACATCCACAATGGCTTCCAAAAGGTGAGGAACAGGTCATTATTGAGGATATGATCGAACAGCTGCTATTAATGAAAAGGGTAGATATTAAAAAGCTGAGGGAAGAAGCGGCTATTATGATGAGCTGCAAGGCATCGATCAAAGCTAATCGTCACTTAAGAAATGATGAAATTCAGAGTTTAATAGATGAACTTAGACAGACTTCTGATCCATTTACATGTCCACATGGTCGTCCGATTATTATTCAATTTACAACTTACGAAATGGAAAAGATGTTTAAAAGAGTTATGTAATTTTTATCAAAGGAGAATCCTTGTATTTTAAGGGTTCTCCTTTCGATTTTTATTGAAATGAGCACTTTTAATGTTGTTAAGGGTAAAAGTGTCTGTCACGAATTCAATTTTCCTTATCAAGTAATTCAATAATTCTATCTAGTTTTTGTTCAATACTATTTGTTTGGCTGGGTTGTTTTGTAAGGAGTGAACGAACAACAAAAAACACAGCAAAAAATATCCCGATAATAAAAATAAACATTAAAAGCTGAACCATTAAATCACTAATATTCATATTGATTCCTACCTTTACAAGTATTGGGGTAATTATAACACAATAATTTTTAGAGTAGGTTGAAATATATATAAAAGGGTGAGTTGGTTGAGTAAGGATTTGTTGTTGTGGTAAATGCGCTCATTTGTAGTACAAAAAGGAAATATGAATAATTGTCTATTCATCTAATCTTTTTTATTGTGTATTGCAAAATAAAAGAATTTTGTTTTGGTGCGTGGGAAAAGAATGACTTGGTATTGCGGATTGTTGTAGGAGAATTTGATTCAAAATTATTATTTAAGGAAAAAGAGTGCAAAAAGTAGTTAATATTACAAGTTTTGAAAGAAGCTGTAGCATTATTCCATCTCCTTATGATATTGAGTATTTTAATAATCTAATAATATAGTTTGATTATTTAGGTTGTATATATTAGTTGTAAATTTATTGTTAATTAGCATGTGAGATGTTTAACGTAATAATAAAACAGGAGATTTGGAAGGAAAAGGATGAAGTTGTTTTGGTTAAAGTTTAATAGAAATATTACTAAGGGATAGAATAAAAAGGAAAGAACTATTGCTCTTCCTTTTTTTCAAAGTCAGTACCATCTAATTTCGCTGAAATTTCTCTTAATACTTGATTTCTTTCTCTTTGTGCTTTGATTAGATTCGTACAAAACAAAATGATGAATCCAATAATAACTAAATAAATAAAAAGGATAAAACCCGGCATATTCAATTCAACTCCAATGTACATAATTATTGTAATTATAACACATATTGGAAATTGCAAATTTGAATACTCTTTGAATTTATTAAAATATATAAGTCTTAGATAATAATGAGGGAAACCTCCCAATCAAAGGGAAGATTGGGAGGTTAGTCTGTTATTAACTGAAATACTATTTTTTTACAGCGTGGATGTAATGAATCGTTTCGAATGCAGACAAATAATCTGTACGATTTTGAAAGAATTGATTATTAATAGCAACAGGTGATAAATGTTCATAAATGAGTAAACCTGCGTTTTCTAACACTTTCTCCATTTCATCATAAGTAAAACATGATTTCATTGGCTCACCGCTTGCTGAAGCCATTTGAACCATATTTTGAACTCGATTAGATACTCCTTTTTCTTCAAAAAGTTTATCATCTGCATAATCAAATACGATAGAGCTTCCTGATGGTAATTTGGTAAATAATTGATGAATCAAGTTGGCATTTTCCTCTTTAGTTAAATAATAAGAAACACCTAAAAGACTAAAGAAAGTTTTTTGGTTAGGTAGAAAACCCTCTTTAACAAGATTTCGAACCATAAATCCTTTGGTGAAATCCATTGAAACAAAATGAAGATTATCCGGAATTTGATAATTAGCATTTGCTAACCTTATCTTTTTAGAGTTTTGTGTGGCTGGATAATCAACCTCAAATATTTCTAAACGATCGTTTAATTCTGGGTATCGGAAACAGAAGGTATCTAATCCAGCTCCTAGAATGACATACTGATTAACACCTAGCAATATTTCATGAAATAATACTTTTTCACAAAACGCAGCACGTGCTAAAGGAGTTGGAGAAAGCTGGACTTGTGTAATCCATTTTAAAATTTCATCTGGATGATCTTGAAACTTCTTTGCTATTTCATGATTAAAAAATTGAATTCCTCTTATCATGTTGTCACGAATCTCTGTAAATTCTTTTGGGGTAATTAATTCATTTGCAATAAAATCATCAAAAATTTTGGGTGTGTCATATTTACTGTGATATGCTCGACCAAATGCTGATATTAAGGAAGTTAAACTTGATTCATTTTTCTTCATAGCATTAATCCTTCCATATAACAAAAATAAGATTCCCCTGGCCAGGAGAATCTTATTATATACACATTTGTTTTAATTGTAAAATTATAGCATAAATAAAAATTTTTGTCAATAAAAACGCTTCGTTTAATAATAACTAATACATTCCCTTGAAGTAAATATTCTTAGTTTTTAAACCGACTCATTAATAATAAAAGTATTGGTGGTTTTGCTGATTATATTCTGGATTATGACCAATTTGAATACCGTAGTGATTCATAAAATGTGAATGATTTTGAGATATGTTACCGCCGACTCTATTACAGTTTTATTAATTCAGCGTCTCTAGAAATCACTGTAACATGATGGTATTGAGCTATTAGGGGTGATAAGTTTTCATAAAACATCGTTTAAAAACTTGTCATTGGTGTACAGTGTATGTAGGGAGTTTCTTTATTGAAATAAACTATAAAATTAAAGGGGGAGAGCTATAATTTCTCTCCACTTTTTCATGACAATACTATTCAGTAAACGAAATGGGGGATCCAGTTGAAGTATGCTGATTAATCCAGTCAAGAGAGACTCTCGAAACATCTTTCCAGTCAGGTATTTGTGATTTATGCTGTTCCACCCAACTCATACAATATTGGGAGTCTATACTATGTTCTTGGCACTGTTCTAAGAATGATTGGATGTTTGACTCCGTGCAGTTTTGCCATGTTACACATGTGTTATGAAAAATTTTTTCCATTTTCTGTTGTAAAGAAAGCTCATTTGCACTAGACATCATCGATTCCTCCTTTTGTTATTCCGCAAATGGCGATTTTAGCACTGCCAACATTCATTTTGTCCAAATGTTAATTATTTATGACTTTAGTAATTAAAAATGAACATTCCGAAGAAATAGGTAAGGCGTTTTTGAGGAATGTAATGACGAAAATTCGGATATGATATGACTTTGAAAAATTATGATAAATAAATGATTGATCAAATGTTTATTAGTTGGACTTTGGATTTTACAGAAAAAAAGAGTCCCATCTATTAGGATGGCAACCCTTTCTAAGGTCATTCTGCTTCTATTTGGATTGCTGTAATTTTTCTGCAATCTACAATCAGTGTTGAACCTGGTTCAGTTTCAAGATCTATGAAGAAAGCACAACAAGTTTTATTGTTTAAGTAAATAAACTGAACGTCCTCTAAAACTTGACCGCCATCTAAAAAAACATCTACGTCAGTTTGAGCTTGTAAATTTCTTAGAGTATCACATATGCAACCATACAGCGGCTATTATGGTCATTTCGGTCATTTTGACAATCCTTACATTGACCTTGACTGGATCTTTTACTACTCATCATAAAAAATCCCCCTTCCTCTTAAGGGTAGCTGAACATTTAAAGCATATGATTAGATGAGATTTAGGGATTGGAATATAGGTTAAAATCTATTTATTAAAGCGTTAAAAAGGAGTGGATCTGTATATGGCAACAAATAAAAAACAATCTGAAGAAATAGGCAAGAATCCTCTAAAATTGTCAGGTCATCAAAAAGTGGTTGAATTTATGGGCAATCTCAATCATCCTCTAAAAAAGGAGATAGAGGTAGTTCGAAAAATCATCTTAAGTGCTAATATCCAATTAACTGAACATATAAAATGGAATGCCCCGAGTTTCTGTATTAATAATGAAGATAGGATTACTTTAAATCTGCAAGGAAAAGGATATTTCAGACTTATTTTTCATTGTGGTGCTAAGGTAAAAGATAGCAAAAAGGAGGGGCATTTATTTGATGACACTACCGGTTTATTGGATTGGGTAACTTGTGATAGAGCTATTGTAAAAATTACTGAAATGAGTGATTTGATAGCTAAGAAAGATAGGCTTGTAGAAGTAATAACTAAGTGGATAGACGTGACGGGTAATATAGAAAAATAATAAAGCTAGAAAAAATTATCTAGTTCTGGGCTAATTTCGATTTGATTCTAGATATAATTCTAATTAAGTTACTATAATATTTTTATGTAAACTAAAAAAACAATTAAAAAGAGTCCAAAAATATTTTTTGGACTCCAAAAAGTTCAAATATGCATTATTTGACAGCGCTCTGTAATTTTCCGATAAACTTTAATGCTTTTCCTGTTCCAATCGCCACAGATTCAAGTGGATTTGGAGCTAGATGGACGGGAACAGAGATTTCTTTTGAAATCCAATCCTGCAATCCGTTAATTAGGGCACCACCGCCTGATATTATTACTCCTCTATCTACAATATCGCCGCTTAATTCTGCAGGGCTGTCTTCTAATGTAGCCCGTATAGCTTCTAGAATATGGAGTAATGACTCTTTTATGGCATCTCGAATCATATAAGAAGTCAAAGTTATCGTTTTAGGAAGTCCTGTGACAAGATCCCTTCCGCGAATTTCCATTGTCATTTCATCATGATCAATAAGTGCGTAGCCAATTTCAATTTTCACTTGTTCAGCTGTTCTTTCACCAATTAGAACATTAAACTCCTTTCGAACATACTGAATAATATCATCATCCAATCTGTCTCCACCTACACGGATAGAATGACAGGCAACGACACCGCCATATGAAATAATGGCTACCTCTGTAGACCCTCCGCCAATGTCAACAACTACATTGGCAACGGGTTCGTCTACTGGCAAGCCTGCTCCAATAGCTGCTGCAACTGGTTCTTCAATTAAATGAACTTGTTTAGCACCAGCATGACGGACAGCATCATGTATGGCTCTTCTTTCTACACTTGTTGATCCAGAAGGGGTGCATATCACCACGTTAGGTTTTCTGATTGAGAAGCCAGCTGTTTTCGTTGCCTTAGCTATTACGTAGCGAAGCATTTCAGTTGTTGTATCAAAATCAGCAATGACGCCATCCTTTAAAGGCCTAATCGCAATAATCGTTCCAGGTGTTTTACCAATCATTTCTTTTGCTTCTTTTCCTACAGCTAGAACCTTTTTCGTATTCGTGTCAATTGCTACAACGGAAGGTTCATTAAAAGTAATTCCTTTATTTTTACAATATACGAGGATATTAGCTGTTCCAAGGTCAATTCCTAATTCAGAGTTCGAAATCATATTTTTCCCACCTAATCTATTTCTCTTAATCTGCTACTCTAAATAATCTTCTAATAAAGTACCATGAATGAGGGGGTATTCTTTTGTTTGTTATAGAATCGTTAATAAATTGTAATGTAAGATGAAATAATGCCCAAGTATTCCAGTGTCAAAAATAACGCCTAACTTCTAGCATTAGTGCTCTTACAGTCCGCTATCCTTATAAAAAATCATACAAAGTATAGGAATTGGAATTTCTGTCAATAATGGTTAAATGTTGGATAAAGGAACGAAATCTACACATAATGAAAATCGCTGAAAGTAATCTAAGTTTGTGATACGATAGGGATAATTAATTGGAAGTTGAATAAAAGGCAGTGTGAATGTATTGGGAGAAAAAGGGAAAGAGAAGCTGGTCGTGCTAATTGGTCCAACTGCCGTTGGTAAAACCAAATTAAGTATCGAATTAGCAAAGAGACTTAATGGAGAAATTATAAGTGGAGACTCGATGCAAATTTATAGGGGAATGGATATTGGTACTGCAAAAATTAAAGAGAGTGAAATGGAAGGAATTACTCATCATTTAATTGATATAAAAGATCCAGACGAGCCATTTTCTGCTGCTGAGTTTCAGGAATTAGTCAGAGAAAAAATTAAAGAAATAACATTCAGAGGGAAGCTTCCAATGATCGTTGGAGGAACGGGTTTGTATATCCAATCCGTTATTTACGATTATCAATTTTCTGATGCCCCATCTGATGAAGACTTTCGAGTATTACTTGAAAAAAGAGCTGAAATAGAAGGATATGAAGTGCTGCATAATGAATTGATGCAAGTTGACCCTGATAGTGCACAGAGAATTCACCCTAATAATGTTAGAAGAGTGATTAGAGCGTTAGAAGTTTTTCATTGTACTGGAAGAACGATAAGCGATTACCAGAGTGAACAGAATCCTGAGTTAATGTACAACACTGCTTTAATTGGGTTAACAATGGATAGGGAAAAATTATATAAACGTATTAATCTGAGAGTAGATATGATGATCGATGAAGGGCTACTCCTTGAGGTCGAAGGATTTTTCAATCAAGGATTAAAGAATTGTCAATCTATACAGGCTATTGGCTATAAAGAGCTGTATGAATATTTTAATTGTCATGTAACGTTAGATGAGGCAGTTTCCCAGTTAAAACAAAATTCTAGGCGTTATGCGAAAAGGCAGCTAACTTGGTTTCGGAATAAGATGGAAGTAGACTGGTTCGATATGTCAAATGTGTCTGATTCGAATGAGTTTGAAAAAAAACTTCATGAAATTTCCACTCATATTGAAGGAAAGCTGCAAATAAAATCGAATACATAGTAATAGAGATAAAAGAGGAGGATGTAAGATGAAAACATCTATCAATATTCAAGACCAGTATTTAAACCAGCTTCGTAAGGATTGTACAAATGTTACTGTTTTTTTATTAAATGGATTTCAAATTAGAGGCCAAATTAAAGGATTTGATAATTTTACAGTTCTTTTTGAATCAGAAGGCAAGCAACAGCTTGTTTTTAAACATGCCATTTCTACATTTGCACCTCAGCGCAATGTACAACTAGACATGGAAAACCAATAATTAAAATTTAAATTATAGAAGGTTCAGCTTCTTCGGAAGATGAACCTTCTTTTATTTCGTTTTTTAAGTATAAAAAACCTTTAATGAAGTTAGAAGCAATTGAATACATATAGGTAAGGAAATGTGTAATAGGTTTCTTTACAACGATATAGTCTAATTTTTTGAAGATAATAGGAAAAATTTGATATAGGCTTTTGTCACAAACAAAGAATCTGAGCGTATACTGTTCCTGAGAACGAGAGGTGAAAGCTTTTGGACCAGCCGATTCGAATGAAAAATAATGGCCAGATCAGCATCGTCCTAAATTCACAAAAACGAAAATCATTAGCAAAAGAACCGATTGAATCGCCACTTGTACAAAAGGATTTTCCACCTGAGCATTCAGCTTTAAAAGAAATTGAGGAAGAATTAAATGCTCTAGTTGGAATGGAAGAAATGAAACGAATGATAAAAGAAATATATGCGTGGATTTACGTAAATAAAAAACGGGAGAATGCCGGACTAAAGGCTGGAAAACAGGCACTTCATATGATGTTCAAAGGGAATCCAGGGACTGGAAAAACAACAGTTGCCCGACTGATTGGAAAGCTTTTCCTAAAGATGAATGTTTTATCGAAAGGCCACTTAATAGAAGCTGAACGAGCGGATCTCGTGGGGGAATATATAGGTCATACAGCGCAAAAAACTCGAGATTTAATAAAGAAAGCGATTGGCGGAATCCTTTTTATTGATGAGGCCTATTCACTAGGCAGAGGGGGAGAAAAGGATTTTGGCAAGGAGGCTATTGATACCCTTGTCAAGCATATGGAGGATAGGCAACACGAATTTATTCTCATCCTTGCAGGCTATTCAAGAGAAATGGATTATTTCCTAACCTTAAACCCTGGACTGCACTCGCGATTCCCGTTAGTAATCGACTTTCCAGATTATTCAGTTGTTCAGCTCATGGAAATTGGTGACAGAATGTTAAAAGATCGGGAATACACATTAAGTCACGAAGCAGAAAAAAAATTACGTGATCATCTACTGTGGATAAAAACGCATTTAAATCCAATTAGTTTTTCTAATGGACGATATATAAGAAATGTATTAGAAAAATCAATTAGGGCTCAGGCTATGAGACTATTAATACAAAATAGCTATGATCGGCATGAATTAGTAACAATAAGAAGCAATGATTTAGTATTTGAAAAGGATTAATGATTAAAGGATTCCTCAACTTAGGAATCCTTTAATCATTTATTATTATGTTCTTAATCTTTTTGATGGAAGTTTCCAGTCAAATGTATATGAAAGGACTCTTAATCCAGTTATAACAATAAATAATGTAAAGAGCTCCATTGGTGAAGTTGCGAATTTAAGTCCAATTACAAGTCCACAAATGATGGCCCATACCGCATATATTTCGGAATTAAGAACAAGCGGTTTTCTTCGCGCGAGTAGATCGCGAATAATTCCACCGCCACTTCCGGTTAGGACAGCAGCAACTATTATGGCACTAATAGGATGATTCATTTCTGAAGCATATAAAGCCCCTTGGATTGCAAATGCAGAAAGACCGATCGCATCGAAAAAATTCCCCCATTTGTCCCAATGCTTAAGCAAATTATTCGGAAATAGAAAGATGGCGGTAATCGATAATAAGGCAATTTGAAAATACATCCCTTGTTCCCATAATGCAGATACCGGAACACCAATTAATAAATTCCGAATCGCGCCACCGCCGAATGCAGTAACAATTCCCAAAATATATACACCCAAAATATCATATTCCTCTTCCATAGCTACAATTGCTCCACTAATAGCAAAGGCAATTGTTCCGATCATACTTAAAACTTCCCAAGTCATATTTGTATCCTCTCAATGATGCTTTTATAATAAAATATTGTATGAAGTAATCCTTCAGATTAAAAAGCCTGACTTTAGTTAATAAAGTAGTAGTTTTAATGATTTCTTCTGAAGGCAAACAAGTTGATTTTAAGCAAATGAGTTATGAATTTCAACCTTTTTTTCAATATTAGTGTTAAATAGCTGTTTTTGTTATGATATGTTAAAGTACTTTAGGAAAGAAGGATATTGATTGAAGCAAAAAACAGAATTTGAAAATGTTATCCTTGTTGGATGTCAAACCAATGAGGATGATCAACGGTTTTATTATTCAATGGAAGAGCTTGGTTCTCTAACTGAAACGGCTAAAGGAAAAGTATTAACAACATTAACGCAGAAACGAGATCGCATCCACTCCGCTACCTATATAGGAAAAGGGAAGGTTTCCGAATTAACTGCATTACAAGAGGAACTAGATGCGGATTTAATCATTTTTAATGATGAATTATCACCTAGCCAAGTTAGAAATCTTTCAGCTGAACTAAATGCAAAAATTATTGATCGAACTCAATTAATTTTAGATATATTTGCCCAAAGAGCGCGTTCTAAAGAGGGGAAGCTACAAGTAGAATTGGCACAATTACAATACTTGCTCCCGCGCTTAACTGGTCAAGGGATACAGTTATCCCGACTTGGAGGTGGTATTGGAACAAGGGGACCTGGTGAAACAAAGCTAGAATCTGATAGACGTCATATTCGAAATCGAATCAATGAAATCAAAAATCAACTTTCAGTTATCGTACAGCATCGTGAACGATATCGGGAGAGAAGAAAAAAGAACAAAGCCTTTCAGATTGCAATCGTTGGCTATACAAATGCTGGGAAATCTACCTTATTCAATCGCCTCACAGAAGCAGAATCGTATGAAGAAAATCAATTATTCGCAACTCTTGATCCTATGACTAGAAAAGTGATATTGCCAAGTGGATTTATTACTTTGCTTACGGATACAGTTGGTTTTATACAAGATTTACCAACGGCATTAATTGCTGCTTTTCGCTCAACACTTGAAGAGGTGAATGAGGCAGATTTGCTGCTGCATCTAGTGGATAGTTCTAGCCCTGATTACTTCCAGCATGAGCAGACAGTGAACAAGCTGTTAGAAGAAATGGATCATGAGAAAATTCCTCAAATCACGGTGTATAATAAGCGGGACATTAAGCACCCGGATTTTGTTCCATCGGCGAATACGAAGGTAATAGAAATTAGTGCATTCAACGAAGCTGACCGAAATAAATTAAAAGCTGAAATGGAAGAGATGGTTCTAGATATGATGAACTACTACCATGTTGAGGTGCCATCTAACGAAGGAAAGCTTCTTTCACAGCTGAAAAATGAAACAATTCTTCGTGAACTATCCTTTCACGAAGAGAAGCAAATATATGTTTGTAAAGGATACTATTTAGAGGATCATTATATTTCTGGACTTTTAAATAAATTTAGAATATAGATAGGAGAACAACATGTTTCAACAATTATCAAATGGGGAAAAGCTGCAGCCAATCGTTACTGAGATTGAGAAGCAAATTGAAACAGTACTAAAAAAAATCGATCAAAGGATTGATGAAAATCAATTCCGTGTTCTGACAAGCTTTCAAAACCACAAAGTCAGTGATTCTCACTTCATCCCAACAACAGGATATGGGTACGATGATCATGGCAGAGATACACTTGAGAAAATATATGCTGAAGTGTTTGGTGGTGAATCTGCTCTTGTACGCCCTCAAATCATTTCTGGAACACATGCTATATCTATCGCGTTATTTGGCGTACTTCGTCCCGGTGATGAATTGCTTTACATTACTGGAAAACCCTATGACACATTAGAAGAAATTGTAGGCATAAGAGGCAATGGTGTAGGGTCCTTGAAGGAATTTGGAATTACATACAATTCAGTCGACTTAAGGGATGATGGAAATGTTGATTATCAACAGATAGCAAATGCGATGAATCCACATACAAAAATGATTGGAATTCAACGCTCAAAAGGTTATGCAACAAGACCATCTTTTACGATTTTGCAAATTGAAGAAATGATAAAATTTGTAAAAGAAATCAATCCAAATGTTGTGGTCTTTGTGGATAATTGCTATGGTGAGTTTGTCGAAGATAGGGAGCCATGTCATGTGGGGGCAGATTTAATGGCTGGTTCACTAATTAAGAATCCAGGAGGAGGCCTCGCTAAAACAGGCGGATATATAGTCGGCAAGGAGAAGTGGGTTGAAGCATGTTCATATCGAATGACTTCACCTGGAATTGGTGCAGAAGCAGGTGCCACATTATATAGCCTACAGGAAATGTATCAAGGCTTTTTCCTTGCACCTCACATTGTTGGCCAAGCATTAAAAGGCGCTGTTTTTACTGCTGCATTATTAGAACGGCTTGGAATGAACTCGTCTCCAAAATGGGATGCAAATAGAACGGATTTGATTCAATCTGTTCAATTTGATGACCGTGAGAAAATGATTGCATTTTGTCAGGCGATCCAATATGCTGCCCCGATCAATTCACATGTAACACCTTATCCAAGTCCAATGCCAGGTTATGAAGATGATGTCATTATGGCAGCTGGTGCTTTTATCCAAGGTGCGAGTATTGAGCTATCAGCTGATGGTCCAATAAGGCCACCATATGTAGCGTATGTTCAAGGTGGACTAACGTATTCACATGTGAAAATTGCTGTTTGCATTGCATTGAATGGATTGATTGAAAAGGGATTAATTCATATTAATTAATAAAATACTAAGGGCAGCTATTTTGCTGTCCTTTTCTTTATGAAAAATTCCATGTGAGGAAATCTAACATCATCTTGACAATTAACCTTACATTGAGTTATATTTATTCTTGAAAATGAGAAAAGGAGGAGAAATGAGTGACTGGAAGCAATATACGCCGTTCCATGCCGCTTTTTCCAATTGGACCTGTCATGCAGTTAACCGAATTGACTGCACGCCAAATTCGGTACTATGAAGAGCACCAATTGATTTCTCCAGCAAGAACAGATGGAAATAGAAGGATGTTTTCTCTGAATGATATTGATACGCTTCTTGAAGTGAAAGATTTAATTGACCAAGGCGTGAATATGGCTGGAATCAAACATCTCTTTGCTTTGAAAAATCAAGAAACAAATCCAATATTAAAAGCAGAGAAAACAGAACGAGAGCTTTCAAATGATGATGTTAGAAGACTATTACGCAAGGAAATCGTGCAGGCTGGAAGATTTAATCTACCAACATCCAATCCAGGGAATATGAACCGCTTTTTTCACTAATGGTATTCTTTAACAACTAAGGAGGAACTAATCTATGGCAAAATTCACCAAAGAAGATATTAAACGAATCTCTCAAGAAGAAAATGTAAAATTCATTCGTCTACAATTCACAGATATTTTAGGAACAATTAAAAATGTTGAAATTCCTATTAGTCAACTAGAGAAGGCCTTAGATAATAAGATGATGTTTGACGGTTCCTCTATTGAAGGTTTTGTACGAATTGAAGAATCGGATATGTATTTATATCCTGATCTAGATACTTGGGTTGTTTTTCCATGGACAGCTGAGAAGGGTAAGGTTGCTCGTTTAATTTGTGATATCCATAATGCGGACGGTACACCATTCCAAGGAGATCCTCGAAATAATTTAAAAAGGGTTTTAAAGGAAATGGAAGAGTTAGGATTTACAGATTTTAACCTTGGTCCTGAGCCAGAGTTCTTCTTGTTTAAGCTTGATCAAAATGGTGAGCCTTCACTTGAACTTAATGATAATGGGGGCTACTTCGACTTAGCGCCAACAGACCTTGGCGAAAATTGCCGACGTGATATCGTCCTTGAATTAGAAGAGATGGGATTTGAAATTGAAGCTTCTCACCATGAAGTCGCACCTGGTCAGCATGAAATTGATTTTAAATATGCAAATGTTTTAACAGCATGTGATCAAATTCAAACATTTAAATTAGTTGTAAAGACAATTGCGCGCAAGCATGGCCTGCATGCTACATTTATGCCGAAGCCTTTATTTGGAGTAGCGGGTTCAGGAATGCACTGCAATGTATCCCTTTTTAAAGAAGGAAAAAATTCATTTTTTGATGAAAAAGGCGAATTGCAATTAAGTGAATATGCTCGTCAATTTATTGCTGGTATCCTGAAGCATTCAACAGGATTCACTGCAGTTACAAATCCGACAGTCAACTCATACAAACGATTAGTTCCAGGGTATGAAGCACCATGTTATGTTGCATGGTCTGCTCAGAACCGTTCTCCACTAATCCGAATTCCTTCTTCTAGAGGAATTAGCACTCGTGTAGAGGTTCGCAGTGTCGATCCGGCAGCAAATCCTTACCTTGCGATGGCAGTGTTATTAAAAGCAGGCCTCGATGGAATAAAGAACAAACTTGTTCCGCCTGCATCTGTTGATCGTAATATTTATGTAATGTCTAAAGAAGAGCGTATTGCAGAAGGAATCGATGATCTTCCTTCAACACTAGCAGAAGCCCTAGATAAATTAAAATCAAATGAAGTCATTGTTTCAGCATTAGGCGGACATATTTTCGAGCATTTTATTGAGGCAAAAGAAATTGAATGGGATATGTTCCGCACACAAGTGCATCCTTGGGAGCGCGAGCAGTATATGACGATGTATTAATAAGTTAAACCCTTGATACCATTGGTATTGAGGGTTTTTTGTTGTTTAACGGTTTTAGGAATATTATAGTATCTGCCAAATGATGAAATTTACTTATCTTTAAGGATTTTTGTTCGTAAAAAATGGATATTGTTTTGAGGAATAATCGGAAAGAAAGGCAATAAAAAAAGCCGACATAATTGCCGGTTTTTGCAAAAATATTATTTAATTGTTTAAACCCATAAAAGCTTGTGAAACTTTTTGAGCAAAGGCTAATGGAGGCTCAACAGACTGAAAATGAACATATAAAATATTTGGTTTAGTAAATACCCAGTGGTTATGAATTGCACTTACGATTAAACGATTTCTAACAAGAACATTAACAAAAGGGGTTAGCTCTTCTTCAAGAAGGACAACTTCTCCAAGATTAAGTGCATTGCCTTCATAATCCATTGATTCAAAGGTTATACCAGCATGAAGTTCACCTCGACTAGGGCGACCTTGAATAGTAACTTGAAGATTACGAGTGATTTCAATTGAACATATGCCATTCTTCACACTTGCTTTTCCGTTAAGTATCTGAGCGCACTGTTGACAAAGGTTTTGAAAGTTCATTATCAAATGCCACCTCATAATTTTTTTATAGTTTATGAGATGTGTCAGGTGTTTAGAACGTGGAGAAAATCAAGTGAAGGTTCATGTACATTTAAAATGAGAGAAATAGTCGAACCTCAGTTTTATTTTATTCTATAGGAAAGGTATTAAAATAATCTTGATCTATTATTTCAGAACGAAATAACAATTCAGACACCGTCACACATTCGTATCCATTTTGGTATAAAAATCTCAAAGTAGTTTCTAATCCTTTTACAGTTTGAGATGTTCGAGAATATTCTGTCCCAATCCAATCATGAAGTAGAACGATATTACCAGGCCTGATTCCTTTAGTGATATGTCTGGATATTTGGCTAGCTGCAGGGTTTTTCCAGTCCTCTGCATCTAGATGCCACGACCAAAGTATAACAAGTTTGCCGTTTTTTACAGCTGTGTTAATAATTAGATCATTGTGCATACCTCCTACTGGTCGATAAAGAGTTGGTTTATAACCAATGATACTCTGAATAATTTCATCAGTTTGCTCTAATTCAGAACTTAATGTAGAAGATGTAATATTTCTGTTAAAAATATGATTATAAGTGTGATTAGCAATTTCGTGTCCTTCTTTTGCAATCCTTTCTAAAACAGATGGAAATCTTTTTACTTTATTACCTGCTACAAAAAATGTAGCTTTTGCATTGTATTTAGCTAATATGTCAAGAATTTGAGGAGTGAAGACAGGATGAGGTCCATCATCGAACGTTATAGCCACGATCTTTTCTTTTGTATCTACTTCCCATACAACATGTCCTAATTTTTCGTATTCTTCACGACTACGAGTATGGGCTACTGTAGTTAAACAAAATGAAAAATAAAAAATGAAAAGGGCAAAGACAAATAAAGTATTTTTTTTCAAGTAAAGTCACCTCTCATTCAAGAAATAATCCTCAATAGTTTATGTGAATTTGAAAATATTATTTATCAAAGTTATGGAGAGATAGAAATACTTATGTAAGCAAAAAGTTGATTTGGGGTATTGGCTTGATAATAGCAAGCTGCAGTATTGGATGAACGGAGTAATTAGAAAGGGTTCACTAATAAAAATTAGGTGATAGTCCTATCATGGGAAACGGCCCTCCCAACTGTCTTATTATAAGAAAGTATAGAGTTTATATTATCGGTTATTCGCTAAACAAAAAAGGACCGGGCAGTTTTGCCCGGTTTAATTCATTTAGTGGATATTGCGATAAACGCCAATTACTTTACCTAATATGGATACATTACGCAAAATGATAGGTTCCATACTAGAATTTTCAGGTTGTAGTCTAATATAATCCTTCTCTTTAAAGAATCTTTTTACAGTTGCCTCATCATCTTCTGTCATCGCAACGATAATATCACCATTGTTTGCTGTGCTTTGTTGCTTGACAATGACATAATCACCATCTAGTATTCCTGCTTCGATCATACTTTCCCCCATGATTTCTAACATAAAAACCTGTTCATCTGCGGGAGCGAATCTTTCTGGAAGCGGGAAGTATTCTTCGACATTTTCAATGGCTGTTATTGGTTGACCGGCAGTTACTTTCCCTACGATTGGAACATTTACAATCTTATAATCTGGTGTTTGTGAAGTTACATCTAAATCTAAAATTTCAATTGCACGTGGTTTAGTAGGATCTCTTCGAATTAATCCCTTGCTTTCGAGCCTTGCAAGATGACCGTGCACTGTCGAGCTTGAAGCAAGTCCTACTGCCTCTCCGATCTCACGGACAGAAGGTGGATATCCTTTTTGTCTAACTTCATCTTTAATAAAACATAATATATCCTGTTGTCTTTTTGATAATTTCGCCATCATAATTACACCTCTTATGATTTTCTTTACCTAATTATAGCATCTCTAACAACACAGTACAAACATAAGTTCGAATTTCTGTTGACAAAAACATATGTTCTGTTTTATGATTGAAAAAATCGAACATGTATTCTCGTAGAGGTGAATTTCAATGAAAAAATTGTGGAACTTATATTCATATGCTATTATTCTATTCGTTTTAAGTTTTATTACTGCTCTTATCTTGATTGTTCAACTTGGTGGACCAGGAAAAAGTGAATATATTAAAATAACCGTCAATGAAGGTGACTCACTTTGGCAAATTGCTGAGGATTTTTCTGATGAACACACGCTTACAGTAAAAGAGTTTGTCGTTTGGGTCGAACAGAATAACGGGATTTCAAGTGGAAGGATATTTCCAGGTGATGAGCTTGTTATTCCTGTTGTTCAGGATAATAGCGTGAGAAAACAAACAGAATTAGCTAGTTCTCAAAATTAATAAATTTTTATAGTGAGGAATTATTTATGAAAGCAATTATCTACTGCAGGGTAAGTACAACAAAAGAATCACAGGAGACATCACTTTCTAGACAGGAGGAAGAGTTAACCGAGCTTGCAAAGGTAAATAATTTTGAAATTATTAACGTGATTCGTGAACAGGCAAGTGGTTATGAACTAGAAAGAGATGGAATACTAGAATTGCTTTCTCTTATTAAACAAAAGGAAGTTCAAGTAGTTTTAATACAGGATGAAACTAGGATAGGCAGAGGTAATGCAAAAATCGCTATTCTTCATTGTATTCTTAAAGAAGAGGTTTTACTTTATTGTATTTCTCACAATGGAGAGCTTCAGCTATCTGAATCTGACTCTATGGTATTAAATATAGTTGGTATTGTAGAGGAATACCAACGAAAGCTGCATAATATTAAAATTAAACGTGGTATGAAACGTGCTATTGAAAATGGATATAGACCTGAAAATAACTTATCAAATATGGGTGTCCATTCGGGAAGGGAACGAATTGAAGTTCCAATTGAAGAAATCGTACGATTACGGAAAAACGAATTAACATTTTCAGAAATCACAGCAACATTAAGAGGTTTTGGATACAAAATTTCAAAGGCAACCGTGCATAGACGATATCAAGAATATATTGATTCCATTTCAACAGCCATTGAATAAATTTTTTAGGATGTAAGAGGGCATTTCTTGTCAAATGCGCTCTTTTTTAGTAACATGGCAATTGGATTCGATGAAATTTTAAAGGAGCTTAAATATGCTACCAAAAGATAAACTTAATCGTATTAATGCACTCGCAAAGAAGGCCAAAGAAACTGGTTTGACAAAAGATGAAGCGAAGGAACAATCCTTACTTAGAAGAGAATACCTAGAAACCTTTCGTTCATCTATGTTAACTACTCTTAAAGGGGTAACAATCGTCGACCCACAAGGGAATGATGTAACACCAGATAAATTAAAAAAGATTCAAAATAAAGATCAATTGCATTAAAAGAAGGAATACATGGAAATTGTATTCCTTCTTTACATATCCCTTTAATATTGTGACAAAATAAAGACAAGCTGATTATTAATTATTTGACCCAATATGTTGTATTAAAATGTTCCTGACATTAATATTAGAAGAGTAATAAAACATGCAGAGAGGATGAAAAATATGTTTGATAAAATTGATGCTTTATCGATAAACTCCATTCGTACATTATCTATTGATGCTATAGAAAAGGCTAATTCAGGACACCCCGGTATGCCGATGGGTGCTGCTCCAATGGCTTATACCCTTTGGACTCGTTTTATGAACCACAATCCCAAAAATCCAAATTGGTTTAATCGTGATCGTTTTGTCCTATCTGCAGGACACGGTTCTATGCTATTATATAGCCTCCTTCATCTGTCTAGTTACGACGTAACTATGGATGATATTAAAAATTTTAGACAATGGGGAAGTAAAACCCCTGGACATCCTGAGTTTGGTCATACACCAGGCGTCGATGCAACAACAGGTCCTCTTGGACAGGGAATTGCAATGTCAGTTGGTATGGCAATGGCAGAGCGTCATTTAGCAGCTGTTTATAACAGAGACCAATTTAAAATGATTGATCATTATACATACAGCATTTGCGGTGATGGGGATTTAATGGAAGGTGTCTCAGCTGAAGCTGCTTCACTTGCAGGCCATCTAAAGCTTGGAAGATTAATAGTACTTTATGATTCCAATGATATTTCTCTTGACGGTGATTTAAATAAGTCCTTCTCAGAAAGTGTAGAACAGAGATTTAAATCCTATGGCTGGCAATATTTAAGAGTAGAAGATGGGAATAATTTAGATGAAATTTCCAAAGCAATTGAAGAGGCGAAACAAGATGAGACTCATCCAACACTTATTGAAGTAAAAACAGTGATTGGATATGGGTCACCAAATAAGTCAGGAAAATCAGATGTTCATGGTGCTCCGCTTGGTGCAGGCGAATTAAAATTAACAAAGGCTGCATATGAATGGACATTTGAAGAAGATTTCCATGTTCCAACAGAAGTTTATGATCATTTTAATAAGCATGTAGCTGAGCAAGGTGAAAAGAAAGAGCAAGAATGGGCTGATTCCTTCTCTCAATATAAAAATAAGTATCCAGAACTTGCTGAACAGCTCCAACAAGTCATGAATGGTGAGCTTAAAGAGGGATGGGATCATGAAGTGCCTGTTTATGCGGAAGGGAAAAGCCTTGCTAGCCGTGCATCTTCTGGAGAAGCATTGAATGCAATCGCTAAAAACTTACCTTCATTTGTAGGTGGATCTGCAGACCTTGCTGGCTCGAATAAGACTATGATAAAAGGTACATCGGACTTCACACCTGAAACTTTTGATGGAAGGAATATTTGGTTCGGTGTTCGTGAATTTGCAATGGGTGCTGCTCTAAATGGTATGGCCCTCCATGGAGGTTTGAAAGTATTCGGAGGAACTTTCTTTGTATTTTCTGACTATTTACGCCCTGCTATCCGTCTTGCTGCATTGATGAAGCTTCCAGTAACTTATGTATTTACTCATGACAGTATTGCAGTTGGAGAAGATGGTCCTACACATGAGCCAATCGAGCAATTAGCGGCATTACGTGCAATGCCTAACTTATCTGTTATTCGTCCTGGAGACGGAAATGAAACGGCTGCAGCATGGAAACTAGCTGTTGAATCAACAGATAAACCAACAGCACTCGTTTTAACTCGTCAAGACCTTCCAACATTAAAAGGCACAGATGCAGCAGCATACGAGGGAGTTTCAAAAGGCGCTTATATTGTATCCCCTGCAAGTAAAGATAAAGCAGATGTTTTATTACTTGCCTCAGGTTCAGAAGTAAGCTTAGCTGTGGACGCTCAAAAAGCATTAGAAGCTGAAGGGGTATCCGCTTCAGTAATCAGCATGCCATCTTGGGACCGATTTGAAGCGCAAACGAAGGAATACAAGGAAAGTATTATTTCTAAAGATGTAAAGAAAAGATTAGCGATTGAAATGGGCTCTTCATTAGGCTGGCACCGATATGCTGGAGATGAGGGAGAAGTACTTTCAATTGATCAATTTGGTGCATCAGCTCCTGGTGAAAAAATCATGGAGGAATACGGTTTTTCAGTTGATAATGTAGTTACACGAGTTAAGCAATTATTACAAGATTAATGATAATCGAAGAAGAGTGAATTAAGCTCTTCTTTTTTTAATCTAATAGGAAAGTTTCAATTGATATCAGAAAAACAAAGTCATTCGATAAAAAAATGGCTAACATCATATTTACTAATAAAAAGGATTCTATTCGACAAAATACGCTGAATTTTTTGACGTCTTCAGACACATAGTTCAATTTCACTTCTTTATAATGAATAAAAGGGGGTTTATCCCGGAAGGAGTGGTTTGAATGAGAGCCTATCAGTTATATTTAATAGAGGAAGAGTTTGCCTCTCATTATTTTGGCAGAGAGAGGATGTTTTTTCAGCTATTTCAGGAGTATGAGAATTCAACTGGATCATTGAAATCCATCCTTGCTAAACAAATTCAATATATAACAAAGCCGATACCGGGATTAAAATTACACCAATATATAAATCAACAACTTTATCGAACGAAAGATTTTCAAACAAAAAAAGGTGCATACTATATAGAAAAAGGAAAACGAAGCAAGGCAAGGCTAGAAATAAAAGATAAATACTTAATTTTAAAGGCGAGCGGGAATTATGATGCAGAGACATGTTTTTTTGAAGTGCTTCGAAAAAGCGAATCTTCTTTCTTAGCAATTGATATGAAACATCATCAATATGGCTGGCTTAAACCAATTAAGGAAAGAAAATTAGTCTAAAAATGATAAAATAATCAAGCAAATATTGTATAATAGCCTTTGGTCTAGTACACTGTATGATAGACAACATGAAGGAGGAAATCTGTATGCTTTGGCAATTTATACTAGTTGGTGTATTGGCACTTATTGCCGGTTTAGCCCTAGGGTTTTTCATCGCTCGAAAATACATGATGAGCTATTTAAAGAAAAATCCGCCAATTAATGAGCAAATGTTAAAAATGATGATGATGCAAATGGGTCAAAAGCCTTCGCAAAAGAAAATCAATCAGATGATGAACGCCATGAACAAACAAACAAAATAATGGTGTACAAGCTAGCCCTTGGTATTAAGGGATTATTGCTTGATTGATTACCAATACGATGGTGAAATTTTCTTAACAAGAAGGTGCAAAGGTGTATCCTTCCTCAGAAATTTTGATTCAAATTGGTGAAACTTTCTTATTTGCAACTTAAAACCACTTTTTCTTTTGAAAGATTCAGCAGAAAAAGTGGTTTTTTTGTTGTTATTAGAAGATGTATTAGAAGATGTATTAGAAGAATGTTTTTATCATATGTATCTATCAAACTGCTTTTAATATTCATCTCATTCACAACTGAAGAAGAGGTATTAAATCACCTCTTCAATAAAATTAAATTGCCACATACTCTTATTTAGGGGATATATGTAATCCATCAATTTCTTTCCATTCAGCATAAAAAATACTCTTAGTATTATCAAATCCTTTAGCACATAATTCATCCAGTAACCATTTTTCATCCATGCCACATTCTTTTAAATTATTCTGTAATATGTTTCCATCCATAATCAGTGTTAATGGTAAATTCACTTTTCTTTCGGGAAGATTAAAATCTTCAATACTTGGGGGCTTGTATTTAGATTTCAGCGAGATACTAATTTGTCCATTAGGCTCTAATAATGCATATTCAACTTCTCTTACTGAAAATACACTTTTTTGTCGTAACAAACTTAAAATTTGATTCAAATCCAGCTTTGATTTTTTAACGGCGTTTCGATCGATTATTCCATTTCTGATAATAATAACTGGATTCCCGTGTAATAAAATTCTAATTTTTGTATATTTTAATGTTATAAAATCAAGAGTCAATATTAACAAAGTCCAAAAACCGATTGCAAATAAAAATTTAAAAATACTTACGTCATTTTCATATATAACATGTCCTAAAAAGTCATCAAGAAGTAGTATAAAAATAAAATGAAGTGGTGTTAATTGAGAAAATGATTTTCTTCCAGTCACAATAAGAATAAAATACAAACAAATAAGTCCAATGATCAATTTCATAATTATAAAAACAAAACTCATTCCATCCAATTTTGATTCCTCCAGAATCTTTTATTGCTTCACTATTATGCTAAATATGAGTAATAAATATACAAGTTTTAAGTCCCGTATTAGTTCTTTATTCAATCATGATAAACGCCATGAACAAACAAAATAATGGTGTAAAAGCTCTCAGCCTTGAGTGCTTTTTCTTTTTTTGCATGCCTTTTTTCGAAATAAAAGTCTTCGCGATTTAAGTGAAATAAAAATCTTCCTTATTTTTGTAATATTTGATAAACTATTTAAGCTATCACAATAGAGATAATTGTATTAGGTATGAAGTGATCAAATTTCAAAGCTGGTTATTTATGTGTCGGAGGACAGTAAAATGAGAGTGTTTTTAGATTTAATGTGGTTTTTTAAACAAGAGAAAAAAGCTTATATGATCGGAACTTTGATGCTGCTATTTGTAGCTATGCTTCAGCTTGTGCCACCTAAGGTGATTGGAGTATTTGTAGACCTTGTAAAGGATAATGCATTAACAACTAATACCCTTTTGTCATTGATAGGTGTGTTAATTGCAACGGCAGCCTTAATGTATATATTGCGTTACTATTGGCGGATTATGATATTCGGCTCTGCTGTTAAGCTATCGAAAATATTAAGAAATAAGCTTTATCATCATTTTACATCAATGTCCCAATCCTTTTATCAGAAAAAACGGGTGGGAGATTTGATGGCACATGCAACAAATGATTTACAGGCCATACAGCAAACAGCTGGCTCTGGGGTTCTGACCTTAGTTGACTCAATGGCTACTGGTGGCTTTGTTATCATTGCCATGGCGGCAACGATCAGTTGGAAGCTGACATTAATTAGTTTGATTCCGATGCCTTTAATGGCTCTTTTAACAAGCTGGTATGGAACGATGCTTCATAAGCGATTTCATAAAGCTCAAGAAGCTTTTTCATCTCTTAATGATAAAACACAGGAAAGTGTAACGGGGATAAAGGTGATTAAAACATTCGGCCAAGAAGCTGAAGATATTGAGGACTTTAGAAAACAATCCGAGGATGTTGTTCAAAAGAATGTTTCTGTTGCCAAAATTGATTCATTATTTGATCCGACGATATCGATTATTGTGGGGATATCCTTTTTCTTATCCATTGCCTTTGGAGCAAAATACGTTCTGAATGAAGAAATAACCATTGGAGAGCTAGTGTCGTTCACAACTTACTTAACCCTGCTTATTTGGCCAATGCTTGCATTTGGCTGGTTATTTAACATTGTAGAGAGAGGCAGAGCTTCTAATGATCGTATATCGGCATTGCTGGCAGAAAAGATAGACATTAATGATGATCCTATTGCTCTTGAGCTTGTGCCTAGTGGAGATATTACTTTTAATATTTTTGAGTTTGCTTATCCAGAAGAAAGAGAGCCATTACTAAAGGACATACACTTTGAGTTAAAAAGAGGGGAAACCTTAGGAATAGTAGGCAGAACCGGTGCTGGAAAAACAACACTATTAAAGCTGCTTATTCGTGAATTTGAAGGTTTTGATGGCATAATTGAATTCGCAGGAAACCCATTAAGCCATTACCAATTAGAGAAGCTAAGAGAATCAATTGGTTATGTTCCTCAGGACCATTTTTTATTCTCTGCAACAGTGGCTGAGAATATTGCATTTACAAACCCTTTCGCAGATGAATTAGAGATTCATGAGGCAGCAAAACTTGCGAACATTCATGAGGATATTTTGCAATTTACAGATGGATACGAAACAGTCGTTGGTGAAAGAGGCGTTTCGCTTTCTGGAGGACAAAAGCAGCGAATTTCCATTGCAAGAGCATTATTAATGGATCCTGAAGTATTACTTCTAGATGATTCATTGTCTGCTGTTGATGCAAAAACGGAGGAAGCTATTCTCACAGCATTGAGGCAAAACAGAGAAGGAAAAACCACGATCATAACAGCCCATCGTTTGAGTGCGATTCAGCATGCTAATTTGATTATCGTTCTTGACGAAGGAAGAATTGTACAAAGAGGAACTCATGTACAGTTGATGAGTGAGAATGGCTGGTATAAAGACATGTACCTACATCAACAGCTAGAAGAGCTAGTGGAGCATGGAGGATAGATAATGGAAAAGATAACCGCAATAAATGGGAAAGAACAGCGTAAAATTCTTTTTCGACTTCTTTCCTACTCAAAACCGTATCTGAAAACGATGGTCCTAGCATTTGGATTACTTCTTATAGCAACAATAGGAGATATACTCGGACCAATATTAATAAAAATATTTATAGATGATCATTTAAGGCCACGAAATCTAGAATTTGAACCACTTTTTACACTAGGAGCAGCGTTTATCGGCATTCAAATAATGAATGTACTTGTTTCATACTTTCAATTACTGAAGTTTCAGGAGATTGCCTTGAAGATTATTCAACAGCTCCGAGTTGAAGTGTTTACAAAGGTTCAAGCACTTGGATTAAAATACTTTGATAAAACACCGGCTGGTAGCATCGTTTCAAGGGTAACGAATGATACAGAAGCAATTAAAGATATGTTCGTAAGTGTTATCGTTACCTTTATTCAAGGAGCATTTTTACTGATAGGTATATTAATTGCTATGTTTATATTAAATGCAAAATTAGCTTTATTTTGTACGTTGATATTGCCAATTCTTTTCTTTATTATGCAAACATATAGAAAGTATAGTTCACTAATTTACCAGGATATGAGGGAGCGGCTAAGCCAGCTGAATGCGAAATTAAGCGAATCTCTCCAAGGAATGGCGATTATTCAAGTTTTTCGTCAGGAAAAGCGCTTGAGAAAAGAATTTGGAGATATTAATGAGAATCATTATAAGGCTGGTATGAAAAATATTAAGATTGATAGTTTATTATTAAGACCAGCAATCGATCTTGTATATTTTTTAGCATTGATTATGATATTAAGTTTTTTCGGGATAACTTCTTTTAATAGTACGATTGAAATCGGGGTTATTTTTGTGTTTATTAGTTATCTTGATCGATTCTTTGAGCCTGTGAACCAAATAATGATGAGGCTTTCAATGTATCAGCAGGCAATCGTGGCAGCATCTAGAGCTTTTAAACTATTAGATGAAACTGAACTTGCACCAGCACAGCAAGATGGTGAAAATAGACCTATTCAGGATGGAGAAATTGAATTTCGAAATGTAAGTTTTTCCTATGATGGTCAAAGAGATATTTTAAAAAATATTTCATTTACCGCAAAACCAGGCGAAACCGTTGCACTTGTCGGTCACACGGGAAGTGGGAAAAGCTCAATCATTAATTTAATGATGCGATTCTATGAATTTGAAAGAGGCGATATTTTGATTGATGGGCAGTCAATCAAGTCCTACGGAAAAGCTGAATTGCGGGATAAGATGGGGCTAGTGTTACAGGATCCTTTTCTCTTCTATGGAACGATTAAAGACAATATTTGCCTTCATAATAAAAGTATAAGCGATTCAGAAATTGAAGCGGCAGCACAATTCGTCCAGGCGCATGCTTTTATTGAAAAATTAGAGAATGGCTATAATCAGCAAGTTGTGGAGCGAGGCTCTACGTTTTCAAGCGGACAAAGGCAGCTAATTGCTTTTGCTAGAACGATAGCGGCAAATCCAAAAATTCTTGTTCTCGATGAAGCAACAGCCAATATTGATACAGAAACAGAAGAGGCTATTCAAATTGCGTTAGAGAAAATGAGAAAGGGCAGAACGACAATTGCGATTGCGCATCGCTTGTCAACTATTCAAGATGCTGATCAGATTCTAGTTCTACACCAAGGAGAAATTGTAGAGAGAGGAAACCATCAAGAGCTTCTTTCAAAACAAGGTTTATATCATAAAATGTATTTGCTGCAAAATAGCTCGTTGGAAAAAGTGGAAGATGCTGTTTAAATTAAGGTGAGTAATGATGGAAAAAACATAATAAAAAGAAAACCAGCTTGGAGAATGATCACCTAAGCTGGTTATTTAATGGGTAGGGATTTATTTGCTATAATGTCGATTATATTCATTGAGTAAACGATCAAGTTCTTGGCTGTAACTTATAGCTGTAGTAGAAGCTAACCCATTTTTCATGGCAACTTGTATTAATTCAAGCCTCTTTTGTTCAATTAGTGAAAGTAAATCTTTATTCGACACGTCGAGTTATCCTTTCAATCGTTATTAAAGAAATTTACAATGGAGTGTCTAAAATGATGGAATCCATGTAAAAGAATGAAAGATTATATCAAATATTGTTAACACATTCTAGTATAACTAATTATGGGAAATAATTCAAAAGAAAGATATGCATTAATTAAATATTTTTTACAGATGTTGAAATAGTTTGTAAAAAATTTTGAAACGGGTCTGTCTAATTTGATGACACAAAATATTCAAATCTAAACATTATCAATTCACAGGAAGATTTGTTAAAATGAAGGATGAATTGTTTTGGACTGGAGATGTTTACATGACAGATTTGAATGTTTTCATTGCTTTAGGAGCAGGTTTTCTAAGCTTTATTTCTCCTTGCTGCTTACCTTTGTATCCTGCATTTTTATCCTATATTACTGGTATGTCTGTTGGTGAGCTAAAAGAGGAAAATGCAATGCTCCAAAGAAGAAGTATGCTACATACATTGTTCTTTCTCATTGGGTTCTCTCTAATTTTTGTTGCGATTGGTTTTAGTTCTTCCTTCCTCGGATCCTTCTTTATTGATTATCAAAATTTGATCAGACAGATCGGAGCTATTTTTATCTTTTTCTTCGGTTTAATGATTGTAGGGTTTATTAAACCGGAATTTTTAATGAAGGAAAAAAGATTTGAGTTTAAAAACCGTCCTTCAGGGCTGTTGGGTTCAATTTTAATAGGAATGGCCTTTGGAGCTGGCTGGACGCCATGTACAGGACCTATTTTAGGTGCGGTATTTTCTCTTGCCGTTTCGAACCCAAATTCGGCAATGGTTTATATGATTGCTTATATTCTAGGATTTGCTGTACCGTTTTTTATTCTTTCCTTCTTTATTGGCAAGATGAATTGGATTCGAAAAAACAGCCTTCTAATAATGAAAATAGGTGGTTATATCATGATGGTTATGGGAGTAGTCTTGTTCTTTGACTGGATGACTAAAATCATTGCCATTCTTTCACCATTATTTGGTGGATTCACAGGCTTTTAAATAAACGTATTTATTACTCATTTCATAGAAGGGTGTAATACGTTTAAAAAAGTGGGCGAAATTTGTCGTGCGCTTTAAATTGAATTTTCGCATAATTTTAGCTATATTTTAATAAGTGTTCTTAGTGCTAACAGGAATGAATGTGAATAACAATCCATTTTCTTAGACTTTTAAGGAAATTTACTTTAATTTTGAGATTGAACTTCCGATGCAGTTGTTGAGGGGGAAACAGCGATGGCAAGAATTTTAATAGTGGATGATGCAAAGTTTATGAGAATCACATTATCCAATATCCTAAAAAAAGATAATCATGAAATTGTTGGTGAAGGAGAAACTGGGAAGGACGCAGTTCAACTGTATGAAGAATTAATGCCAGACTTAGTTACTATGGATATTACAATGCCGGAAATGAGCGGACTTGAGGCAGTAAAAGAAATTAAAAAAAAATATCCTAGTGCGAAAGTAATTATGTGTTCAGCAATGGGACAACAAAAAATGGTTGTCGAAGCGATTGAATCAGGCGCTAAAGATTTTATTGTAAAGCCTTTTGATGATGGACGAGTAATGGAAGCGGTAAATAGAGTACTAAGTTAATTTAAAATAGGCTGACTCGGCGATTCCTAAGCAGGTTTTTACCTGATTTAGGGAATCTATTGAGACAGCTTTTATTTTTCACTTTCCTCTTTTCACTATCATAAGATATAATGAGAAATGAAAATAAAAGGGTAAGGGATGTAAGAGTATGGACATGGTTGTAATAACATCAGTTGGGGCTGTATGCATGGCTTTATTTGTCATGTTTCTCCGTATGAAGGCTTCCAAGAAGCCGGCATCTGCAAAAAAAATCATTTTACCACCGATTTTCATGAGTACTGGCGCCCTAATGTTTATATTTCCTTATTTCAGAGTTACTCCACTTGAAATATTAGAGGCTGTAACAGTGGGAATGCTTTTCTCCATTTTGTTGATTAAAACATCTAAATTTGAAATAAGGGATAATCAAATCTTTTTAAAGCGTTCGAGGGCATTTATTTTTATATTAATTGGATTGCTCATTATTAGAATTATTGGAAAGTTTATATTAAGCTCTTCCATTGATGTTGGTCAATTAAGTGGGATGTTTTGGATTCTTGCATTTGGGATGATTGTTCCATGGCGATTAGCGATGTATTATGATTTTCGCAAGTTGCAGCAGCAGATAATAGGATAAAAAATATGAATATATGAAAAGCCGCTGAAAACATTCAGTGGCTTTTTCATTTATAAAATTTTTGATATAAAAAAACCATTCCTCCATGTTGGAATGGTTAAAAAAGATGTTCATAAGGAGCCATATTAATTTGTTTCTCAGTTAATCTTTTTCTTAGAAACTTATGATCTCGCTTTGGAGTTGCTAAAATATATCCTCGAATGACTAAATCTTTATTTATTGATGGAGCATTTTCTTTTAATGCTAATTCCCCAATTTTCCCTGCAATTTTGTGACGTGCGACATCTCGAAATAATTCAGGAACAGGACTCACCAATTCTTCTAACAAAACTTTTTCCTCTTGTTTCCAAAGGTTTCTTGTTTCATTTACATAGTGTTCTTCCCAATCCATATCGGATTTTCCATCTTCCTTGGGCATCTTTTTCAAAAATTTCCTGAACATAAAGAAGCCGCCAATCGCAAAAGAGGAAATTAATATGACTACCCAGAATAGAATAAACCACAAAAACCAGCCTTCAAGCATCATTTATTATTCACCTACACATAAATTTTCCTATTTTGATTATAAACTGTTAGTAATACGAAGACAAGGCAGTCGATTTCACATAAAGTTCAGAACTGCCCCTTGTTCAATGTACATGGAAATAATATAATTAACATATTCATGAATGGGGCTGATTGGGGTACTGGTGTCCTCCGTAGTCTTCAAAACTATCTGTGACCTGCGTGCCAGGTCAGCTGGGTTCGATTCCCAGGCAGTCCCGCCATAATATACTAGACGATTAGATTAATGTTTCTAAAACGTTGATACAACAATGTTTTAACACTTTTGGATTTTGGTAGAATCCGAAAGAATTCGATAGATTTTGAAAAAATTTTGCATTTATTTTGCACGAAAAATTTCATGCATGGTCACGTCTACTTGGCGTGACTCTTTTTGTTCCATTTCATCTAAAATGTGACTATATGCCTGTAAAGTTGTCACAATATCTCGATGACCGAGACGTCGTGATATATATTTTATATTAACTCCTTTGAAAAGTAGCATGGAGGCGTGAGTATGTCGTAAGAAATGACATGTAATCTCTTTTGTTCCTATTTTTTTACACAATGATTTAAGTGTTTTATTTACAGCATTATTTGACACCAGTTCAAATTTAGAGTTGATAAAGCATAAGTCCTTTTTATTTCTTAAACTCGTTTTTGCTGGGTCAATATTCTGTGCATGTTTTAATTTATTAAGAATATCACAAGTATCCTTATTAATTGTAATAGTGCGCTTTGAGGAGTAATTTTTGGTATCGCGAAAATTATTCGTGTATTTGGCATCCAAAGTCTTGTTGATAGTGATAGTTTTTTTATCTAAATCTACGCAATCCCATGTCATCCCCAGTATTTCAGAAAAACGTGCGCCGGTTGAGATGGCAAAAAGAATAATGTATCTGGAAATGTACTTAGGCTTTAAATCTTTTTTTATTTCGTTTTACAAGCTTTTTTACTTCTTCAAAGTTGAGGTACTTTAGTTCTTCACTCTTTTTACTTTTATGCCCCTTAATAGTCACTTTATATGTTGGATCTTTAATGATACTTCCGTCCTCTATTGCGTCCCGAATGGAATTTTTAATGTAAATATGCCTTTTTCTAACTGTCTCAGTAGCGTATTGAGGAGCAAGCTCATTAATAAAGCGCTGGTACATATTTCTTGTTAATTCTTTTAATTTGACACCTGGGAAGTGTTGTTCTGCAAGTTTTACAGAGCGTTCAATATCAGGCTCATGTTTAGGGCAGTATTTGCCTTTTTTATAAAGCTCGTACCAATTTCGCATATACTCAGTAAAGAGTTGATCCCCGGCAGTTATATCTTGTCCAACCTGCAGTTTCTTCTCGATTTCTGCATCTGCATTTTCACATTCTCTCTTAGTTCTAAAACCACCTTTTGTTTTAGTTGCATTGAATACAATGTGGACAGCAATGGGAATGTTGCCTTTCCAGCTGGTCAACTTTCAATAGTTGATGAAGAACCTAAGCTGCAGATTGTTAAATAATGGCTAATAAAAAGAAGCAGAAAAGGCGGTGGGCAAATCTCTTGCCCGCCGTCGAAAAGAATTTGATTAGGAACGGACAGCAAAGGATTGGAGAAGAATTTTCGTAAAGGCTGGTATTTTGAAAGATTAAAAATCAAATTTTGTATTATGTTTCCTTAAATAGAAAAACCCCTTCGAATCTAATTAAGGGGTCTCTCGAAAATTAATTCAAAATAGGCAGCTGAACCGTATCCCTTAGTTGAAGGAGCAAATATTTGAACAAATCTCCATCCATTAGATGCGTGTTTGTAAATAATATCTTGATAATCTTGCTTGGGTTTACTGTTCCAAGTACCTAGTTCGACTTTAACAAATTTGTATTCGTACATTAGTATCACCTCTTGGTAATGTCTCCTAGCTAATATACGAATAAAAGGGAAGATAGTTTCGAATAGAATAACAAGAATTATTGAGTTTCCTTAAATAAAAAACCTCAGGTTTTGCTGAGGTTAGAAAATTAATTATATGTAGTTAATAACCATCCAAAGAAGAAAGCTACTAAAAATATTGCAAGGTAAATATATATTTTTTTCATATCTTACCTCCTAAATTTGTCTGTATTGTAAAATTATACAGAATATTAGAGGGATATACAAAAAAGAATTATTAAGTTTAAAAAAAACACCTTTAATTAAAAGATGATTTTAGGTGCGCTAAATATGGTTCTAGGGTTTCATGTGCAAATGTAGTAATTACCTTTCCTATACATTCTGCTGACTCAAACTCGATTATATGAGTTTGTTCTGCATAATCAGTGAAAAGGAATACTATATTACCAGTTTCTTTTTCTTCGATTCCATATTTAGTATAGCGAAATTTGTTATCGATTAGAACATTTTCAAAAGCAATAAGTAGTTTTGTTAGGTTTAATACCTGTTAATATGTTATTAACGAAATATATCAAGACGGCATTCTTAAAGAGTGTCGTCTTTTTTTTAGGTAAATAGTTGCGGGGATATTTATCCTTTTGTCGAATTGAGTAGATGAAGGGAGGTTGAAGAAATGGGATATTTTAAAGACCAGTCAATTCCTGATTATGAGGATAAAGATCCACAAAAATATTGTAGCAAATGTAATGAGATGATTTCGGATAATGTAGCGTATAACAATAAAGGCCTATGTGAAAATTGCAAAGATAGTAATTAGTAATGCATTCCTTCGGGAGTGCTTTTTATTTTGAAAAAGTTGAGGAAAAATGAATACTGAACAAAAAAAGGAGGGTAAAAGCTTACCACTCCGATTTAATTTTTATGAGCAATTTATAGTATTCATAAAGAGCATTGTGTAAAACTTCAATATCTGGCTCTGAATCTAATAGATCAAATATTTTACCAATAGAACTTATTCGAATGAATTCAGATTCATTTAGTTCTGTTAATAAACTAATATGTTTCGTGTTTAGATGTGGAATTAAAATAAAAATATCAGCGATTTCACTCTTCACAGTTTCAACATGAATCTTTAAGTAATCTCGCCCTTCATATGGTAAAAATGTATTGTTTGAGTAGTAACTAATAGGTGATTCATCATTTGAATGTATTAATTGACAAATATCTTTTAAATCTTGCTTTGTAAGTTTTTCTTTTTCTAATTTTCTGTTTTCAAATAATACAGAGTATTACCAATAGATATATATATCAATTTTCGAAAGTATAATTCTTGTTTTGAAATATCCAATGAATTATGAAAGGTACAATTTATTAATAATGAAAAATCTAAATGAAATGGGTATAGTTTCTTCTAAAATTATGATTGAAAAATTGAAACATCCCTCTTTAAATGGGATGTTTCAGAAATTAAAAAGCCCTTCTCAAATGAGAGGGGCTTAGTTGTTAATAGTTAATTTGGAATTCAAAAGGTGTAAAATCAAGATCCCAATTTTCAGACGAACCTTCTAATAAAATTCGCAATTCCCCACTTTCTGGTATAGCAGGAAATCTTATTATACCTTCTGAAGTTACACCCGAAAGAATATCAGATTGTATTTCGGGATAATTAGCTTCATAATTGTCTTCGGGTTCAAATTGCTGATTTCCAACAACCATTTTTGAATTGAAGCTGTAGAATGAGATATTATCTTTACTATTATTTGTTATTGTTATATACAAACGTGTTTCACTATCTGCTATTTCCACCTTATTTAATTTCAAAATATAATCATGTTGGTTTATTTCTTTATTAACATCAACAGTTTTAATTGCAGGAGCAAATGCAGTTGCATAATCAGTCATTTCTATTTTATCTGCTTTTATAACAGGAGCTGTTACTGTACCACCCATTAGGTTTTCACCTTCAAACAAATCTTCAACAGTACCACTAACAAAGATAACATCTTCAGTAGCAACATCTAAATTCGGATCTCCGATTCCAATGATAATGTTTCTATCAGAATTATTATCAGCATAAGCCTGAAGATAAGTACCATCTTCATCTTTCTCAGGTTCCACAAAAACCTTTGCATAAAATTCAACCTTTGACCCTTTATGTTTCTTTGGATCAGATAACATTTTAATAAATTCATCATGAGTTAATAATTTTCCAGACTCTTTTGCTTCTTGTTTCTTTGTGTCTTTAATTTCGCTATTTCCAGATGAACTAGATGTACTATCTGATGAACAGGCTGTCACAAAAGTAGAAAGAATGAATAAGATAAATATCATTATAACTTTTTTCACTTTTAATCCCCCTAAAATTTTGTAAATTAGCTAAATAGAACTATATCATACATTTCTAGGGAATTGAACTATGGTCTTGAAATCTCATACTAGTAGAGGTTGTCTAAAAACTATAAAAAATAATAGATTTTATGAATAACTCTACTAGATAGTGAATACTTTAGAGTAAAAAGATAATGAGGTGGAGAGGATGGATTCAACCAATAAGAACAAAAGGTATATAACCACAATAATAAAAGATAATTACACAATTAATATTTTTGTTGATGAGTCACCAATTGACAACAAAATATACATAGAGGGAGTTAATGATATATTAAGAGAAATGATTAAGACATAGATTTTTCTATTGCGACAAAGAATAATTAAAATGGTTTTATGGTAGAGAGGATGAAAGAGACGAGAGTAGAAAAATCAAGTATGGAAAATTCAATGTTACCGCAATTTACGTTGGTGAGCTGAATACTGATTTAGCAGCGAAATCTATAATAAGAATAGTAGACAATAGGGTAATAGAAAATGAAATTATACGTGTAAATGAAGTGGGGAAAAATAAAGGACAATCCTTGCTTTATTAAGTTTCGAATGATTCAGAATGTACTTACGAGTATGTTGTGAATTGAACGAGACTATTTTTTGTGAATAAATAAGAACGTTAGTTCTATAATGTAGTAAGGAGATGATTATTAATGGGGATCCGTGACAGAGGAATCAAAAAATTTATTCCCGCCTATTTCATGCCAGAACAAATGAAGATGATTCATGACATATACAAGGAAGATGAAATGCAAACTAAGCCAATTGTAGACGAATATGAAATTGAAGAATTAGAAAACAGGATTTATCAAGCAATAGTACTTGCTTTAATTGTAAAGGTTAAAGTGTGGAGTGAGGGGTTCTTTCATGATTATGCTGGTAGGGTATGTAGGTTGGATGCATTGAAAAAGATGATCTATTTGGAAAATGAAGATGGATACATAGAGAGGATACAAATTGAGGATGTTGTTAGAGTGGAAGTTGAGGAATAAAATTGCTCCTGTTTTAGTTCCTAATGATTCGTAGCTTGTTTCGGATAAGGGTTATGAAGAGTTCGTAACGTATATCTTATTCAAGTTATATATAATTTTACTATTAAATTGATTAGATAAACTATAGACATTATAATAAAGACTATGAGAGTCCAACAAAGACTGTTATGTTAATTGTGTGGAAACTGTAGCAAATTCAATAAAATCAATCAATTATAGGTACTGGTGTCCTCCGTAGTCTTCAAAACTATCTGTGACCTGCGTGCCAGGTCAGCTGGGTTCGATTCCCAGGCAGTCCTGCCATAATAATTGATATTACGGGGCTTCCTTCCGATGGTTGAGTCTAAGCTGTCTCTTCTCTACTACTTTCTTAACCTCTATAATCTTCACAAAACTATTGATAGTGATTATACTCCATACACATTACTGTCTGAAATAATCTACCGAAATAAAATTGTTCATAAGCTCTCCCTCTGAAACCGTTACCCTATGTAAAAAATCTTGAGTACGTAGTACAAATTCTTTTACACCTATAAACTCTGATTCAGCAATAACGTAAAATCTCGTTCCCTTTTTCATACCTTTAAAATCATTTTTTAGCTCATATTTCTTCATTGACTAACCTCTATTGATTTTTTCTGCTTTATATTATCTGATATGAATTTTTTTTACACCATATAACTTTTAAAAATTCTTTATGAAATCGAAATATATTAGGCAGCATTACCTGTCTCTATTTTAACATCAATAGTTATTAAATATATAATTAGTAAATGTTTATATATAAAATTTCACTTAATATATCATAAATAAATAACATAGAAAGCTAATAAAATGAAGTAATTATTAGAGAGGGATTAAGCTCTCTCTGCAGAATTTAATAATATAACGATTTCTAAATGAGGTGGAATTATATGGGCATAAGAAACTCAGCAAAAGCAGTTATCCTTCAAGATGAAAAGTTATTAGCAATAAAGAAGCAGGATCGTGATGGATATTACTATATTTTACCTGGCGGCGGTCAAGAGCACAGTGAAAATTTACTTGAAGCATTAAAGAGGGAATGTATTGAAGAAATTAATGCCGATGTAGAGGTTGGTGACTTAATATTCATTCGGGAATATATCGGTAAAAATCATGAACATTTTGAATTTGATTCACATTTACATCAAACAGAGTATATGTTTTTATGTAAGATAAAAGCGGGTAATAAAAAAATAGGTAACGGAACAAACCCTGATGATGGACAACTTGGAGTTGAGTGGTTACCTCTATCTGAGTTGTTTGAATATAGAATTTACCCACAAACAATGAGAGGATATTTACAGGATTATTTTGCAGGAAAAGAAACGCCAACATATTTAGGAGATATTAATTGAAAATATTGGTAAATTATTGAATTATGATTATACGATTTGGGTTTTAAAGGAATGGAGGAGAGCTACGACTTTTACTCATTCTTTTTTTATATCAGGCCCAATAAGATGTTAGCTGTTGTTCTAATTTCTATAAAATGTAATAATTTATGAAAATACCAAAAATAAAGGAGGAGAGACGTTTGAACGAAAAAATCTTCGATGCTTCCTATGAGTATGCCCGTTCATTAGATGAACAAGATGAGTTAAGTACCTTTCGAAGTGAATTTTATTTGAAAGAGGGCACGATTTATCTAGATGGTAATTCACTAGGCCTACTTTCTAAAAGGGCAGAAAAGGCTTTATTAGAAATGCTAGATTCATGGAAGGAATATGGAATTGATGGATGGACGGAAGGTAAATATCCATGGTTTACTTTATCGGAACATTTGGGAAAATTAGTCGCACCTTTAATTCATGCATCAGCTGATGAAGTGATCGTAACAGGATCTACTACAACAAATCTTCATCAGATGGTATCAACATTTTATGAGCCGGTTGGAAAAAAGACGAAAATTCTAGCTGATGAGTTAACCTTTCCATCTGATATCTATTCATTACAAAGCCAGCTACTACTTAGAGGCTTTAATCCTGATACACACTTAATACGAGTAAAAAGTCGAGATGGTCGGTTACTAGAAGAAGAGGATATCATTGCCGCAATGTCAGATGAGGTGGCGTTAATTGTTCTGCCAAGTGTATTATATCGCAGCGGACAGGTTCTTGATATGAAACGATTAACAGAGGAAGCTCATAAAAGAGACATTATTATAGGGTTTGATCTGTGTCATTCAATTGGAGCGATACCTCACTATTTTAATGAATGGGATGTTGATTTTGCAGTGTGGTGTCATTATAAATATTTAAACAGCGGACCAGGAGGCGTGGGAGGCCTATATGTGAATAAGAGGCATTTCGGAAAGAAACCTGGACTAGCTGGTTGGTTTGGTTCTAAAAAGGAGAAACAATTTGATATGGAGCATTTATTTACACAAGCGGCAAATGCAGGGGCATACCAAATCGGTACACCTCATGTATTAAGTATAGCTCCATTAATCGGTTCGATTGGAATGTTTGAAGAAGCAGGCATCGAGAAAATACGAAATAAATCATTACACATGACCAGCTACATGATGAATCTTATTTCATTTAAGTTAAAAGATTATGGCTTTTCTCTTGGAAATCCAGTTGAAGAAAGAAGGCGAGGTGGACATATTTACCTTGAACACACGGAGGCAGCTCGGATTTGTAAAGCTTTAAAAATGAATGGTGTGATTCCAGATTTTCGTGCACCAAATGGAATTCGTTTAGCTCCAGTTGCTCTTTATAACTCATTTGAGGATGTGTGGAAATCCATAGATATTTTGAAAGAAATTATGGTTAAAGAACAATATAAGCAATTTGAAAACAAGCGTGGAGTAATTGCATAATCTGAAATAGAATACTATTTAATAGAAGCAGGATGGTAATGTCCCTGTTAATACGAGTGAGAGGGGATTTCAATGAGGAATCTAAACGGTACAGCACTTCTTGCTTAGATTTACAATTATTAGTACTTATCAAATGTGAAGGACAAAAGGCATTGTCAATTCGGCAATGCCTTAAAATATTTATACAATACTAAGAACAAAAAAACCTTAGGTTCTTCACCTAAGGCATGAATTTCAACTGTTTTCTCCAACAGCTTCTAATAGTAAATCTACAATATGAACAGCTCTCATGTTTCTTGTAAGTCCCTCACGCTCAATCCCAAGCTTCATTTGCAAAAGGCAGCCTGGATTGGCTGTGACGATCGTTTTTGCGTTCGCTTCTTTCACATTCACCATTTTCGTATCTAATATTTTCATAGACATTTCTGATTCGACAATATTATAGATGCCAGCAGAGCCACAGCAGCTTTCGGCGTTTTTCATTTCGATATAGGTTGAACCTTGTATTGCTTTCAGAAGCATTCGAGGCTCAGCAGTGGTCTTCATGACGTTGCGCAAATGACATGAATCCTGATACGTAATGATTTGTGAAGGGAGGGAGAGCTCCTTTTTATGAAAATCTAGTTCTACTAAAATAGAAGAAATGTCTTTCAGTTTCTTTGAAAATGCAATAGCTCGATCTGACCAATTAGGATCATCTTTTAGTAAGTGGTCATAATCGATAAGAAATGCGCCGCAGCCACCAGCGTTTGTAATAATATAATCTACATCTGTTTCTTCAAATGCGGATATATTCTTTTTAGCAAGCTCTTTAGCGTCATTTTTCTCACCGCTATGAGCATGTAGTGCTCCGCAGCAGGTTTGTGTTTTTGGAATGACAATTTCACAACCAACAATCTGCAGGAGCTTCATTGTTGCGTCATTTGTTTTCATGAACATTGTATCCATTAAACAACCAGAGAAAAAAGCAACTTTTTTCTTTTTTACACCAAGTGGTTCGAGTTGGTCTGGACGCTGTCTCATTTCTTTACTATTTGGGACCTTGGGAAGAATTTTCTCCATTGTTGTAAGGCTCTCTGGAAAAAGCTTTAACATGCCGCTTTTCTGGACGATTTTCTGTATACCTGTTTGCTGGTAAATGCTTAATAGACTTGTCATAGTACGCATACGGCTCTGATATGGAAATAAACCTTTAAAAACCGTATTTCGAACTAGTTTTGCTGAAAAAGAATGCTTTTTGTTTTGGTTAATAATATCTCGGGCTTCTTCGAGGAGATGGCCATAATTGACACCAGAAGGACATACCGGTTCGCATGCTCGGCATCCGAGACACATATTTAGCGATCGTTCAAAATCCTCATCCGGTTCAATTAATCCATCAACGACAGCCTTCATTAGAGCAATACGTCCACGAGGAGAATGAGATTCCTGAAACCCTGATTCAATATAAGTAGGACAAGTGGGCAAACAAAATCCGCACCGCATACAGTTTAGGAGTTCGTTTTCATCCATGCGCTTTTTAAATTCTGCTTGAATTAACTGTTTTTCCTTTAATGTACTCATTTTGAGACCACCACACGCTTCCGAGTCTCTTTTGCGAATATTTTACCAGGATTCATAATATTGTTTGGATCAAGGCTTGATTTAATAGCTTGCATGGCAGCAATCCCCGCTTGGCCAAGCTTCATTTCTAGATAGGGAGCTTTCATAACTCCAACCCCGTGCTCGCCTGTAATCGTACCACCTAACTCAATCGCTTTTGCAAAAATTTCTTCAAATGCTTTCTCAACCCTTTCAATTTCTTCTTTGTTTCTCGTATCGGTTAAACAAGTCGGATGCAGATTTCCATCTCCTGCATGACCAAAAGTACAGATCCAAAGCTTATATTTCTCAGCAATTTCATTGATTGCTTTAACCATTCTGGCAATTTCAGAACGAGGGACAGTCGCGTCTTCTAGAATAGTCGTCGGACGTAAGCGAGCTAGTGCAGAGAGTGCAGCTCGACGTGCGGTTCGAAGTGCTTCTGCTTCTTCTTCCGTTTTCGCAGCTTCTACAGATACAGCATTTTCAGATTTGCATATTTCGATTATTCGTTCGATATCCTTTGCAACTATTTCAGCTGGTCCGTCTTGTTCGATAAGAAGAACTGCTTTAGCATCTGTTGGCAGACCTATTTGTGCAAAAGCTTCAACAGCTTCTAAAGTTGGTTGGTCAAGAAATTCAAGTGTTGTTGGGATAATTTTGCTGGCAATAATTTTTGAAACAGATTTTGCTGCAGCTTCAAGATCAATATAATGTGCTAAAATCGTTTTCTTTGTTTCAGGCTTAGGGATCAGCTTCAGCGTTGCTTCTGTAATGATTCCCAATGTTCCTTCTGAGCCGACAAATAAACGTGTTAAATCATACCCAGCAACATCCTTTGCGAGTTTACCTCCGGTGCGAATTATCTCGCCGTTCGCTAGTACTATCTCTAGAGCCAAAACATAATCTCTTGTCACGCCGTATTTAAATCCGCGAAGTCCACCTGAATTCTCATTAATATTACCCCCAATCGTCGAGATTTTCATTGAGCTGGGATCTGGTGGATAAAATAAACCTTTCTCTTCCACAGCTATCGTTAAATCAAGAGTGATTACACCTGGCTGTACAGTAACAGTAAGGTTTTCTTCATCAATTTCAAGAATCTTATTTAGATGCTTAAAAAGAAGTACAATACCACCTTCAGTAGGGCATGTTCCTGCGCAAAGGTTTGTTCCTGAACCCCTAGGAACGATAGGGATTTTATATTCATTACAAAGTTTAAGTACCTTTGAAATCTCCTCCGTATTTCGAGGGGCAATGACTGCTTCTGGCATTGCTTGAAATTGGGGAGTTGCATCATAAGAGTATACGAGTAGACCCACTTTTGTGTCATCGAAATTTTCAGGACCGACAATTTCAATTAATTTTTGACGAGCTTCAATTGAGATCATGTTTTAGGCCTCCTTTTAAACTAATTATTTATAAGAATATGAAAATAAAGGAGCCTTTACTATGGTGAAACATACAAAGATGAATCAAATAAATAGGTATTTTTTGTTTATTCCTCTAATAGAAGCAAGGAGAGATGGAGTGTTACTAAGCTTTGGAAATCCTTTGGATTAAGATTCGTCAGCTCTTCAATTCTTTTTAAGCGATAATGTAGGGTATTTATATGTATGTGAAGCAATTCAGCTGTATTTTTTATCGATTGATTTTCTTGTATATATGCATATAAAGTTTCAATTAAATCTTTTTCTGAAGTAAGTTTTCCGATGGTTCGTTGCACAAACTCTCTTTTTGTTTTTTCACTTACCTCTTGTAATAACATTTCTATTTTTAAATCTTCTTCAAATATGGTCGAATTCGTTTTTTGGGCTACAGTTAACGCTCTATCAGCTTGATTAAATGATTCTCTTACATTATTAGGTTTTACTGCTTTCCCAACACCGAAATAGATATTGACGGAGAAATTTGTTTCCATTTGAGTTTTTAAATGCTTGAGATAATCTAATAAGGCATGTTTCTTCTGAGGAGTAAGTAAAAATAAGAACCGATTATTGCCCCATCTTATATAAATATTATTTTTATCTGTGTGCTGTCTTTGTTTCAGCTGGTTCCATAGCTCTCTTTCAGTCATTGTGGGGAGGTTATCAAAGCTTCCTAATATTAATTGGCGATCAACATTTAGGTTTATTCCAAGTATGGATGCTCGATTATAAAACTCAGAAGTCCAGGTCTTGTCCTGTAACCAATCAAAGACAAATGCTTCAAGCGCTCTTGAGGTCCATTCGATTTGTTCGGCATAATAGCTTTCTTGGACGAATAGCTCTGTCATTTTTTTTAATAGTTCCCCATATTGTGAGACTTTCTCTGGATCCCCTGTTATTCCAATAACACATACAACCTTTTGTTGAAAAAAGACGGGTAAATTTATGCCAGCTTTTACCCCTTTTAATGTAATTTCCATTTCTTTTGTAATAATCACATTTTTTCTTTCCATTATGGATAAAAGTGCACCTTCATGAAAGTTTCCAAGTCTTGAGTTGTCAGTGCTGGAGATGATAATGCCAGATGTATCAACAATGATGATATCCTCATCTAAAAGTTTTCGTACTTCGATGACAATTTTTTTTGCTAATGAAGGTAAAAGCATTTTTGCACCTCTAAATAAATGAATTATATCTATTTTAGCATTAACAATTACCGAAATAATGACATTGTAAGAATTAATTAAATATTTTTATAAAATAATGAATTAGCGGATGAGGTTGTCCAAGCTAAATGGAATCTTTTTAATAATATAGTATAGAAGATCTCCTCCCTTAGGTTAGTGTGAACTACATTTGCCGTTCATCATTTGGTGAACGGCCTTTTTAATAAAAGAAAAATAGGTAATTTTCCCCATTTGTATAGGAATTATGGTAATATATAAATATGAGTGTATCACTGCATGAAATGGGGAAGAAAAATGAGATTTACCGTAGGAAAAAAGCTTTTATTTGGATTTGTTTCTGTACTTCTATTATTTGCCTTGTATGGTGTGATATCTAATTATGAACTAAATAAGATGAATAATGAGTACTCTGATCTAATAGAAGATAAGGTAAAGAAGCTTCTTCTTTTGAAAAATGTAAAAGAGGACATCATGGCCGAATCAAATGGGATTAGAGGATATTTACTTTCTGGGGAATCAACCTATTTGTCTGATTATGATATGGCGAGTAAAAGATTGAATCAGCAATTAGAAGAATTGGTCAAAACTTCAAAAGGTAATGAGAATAATGATTTAATAAATAGGCTTAATGACTTACATAAGGAATTCGAGAAAAGTGCTAATGATGCTATCAAGTTCAAAATGGAAGAAAATGAAGCTGAATATATGAAAATAGTGCATACCTCAGCTAAGGAGATAGGGAAAGAATTCGATCAAGTAGCTAATAAACTTATTACTTACAATGAAGAACAATTAATTGCATACAGTAATAGTACATCTAAAAATGTTGAAGAAGCAAAATTATTCGTGCTCATATTTAATATAATTGCTTTTATATTGGCATTTACTATTGCGTATTTCATTAGCAAAATGATAACAAACCCCATCATAGTAGCCTCTAATGCGATTGATCGAGTGGCTAAAGGTGAATTAAATATAGGGAAAATAAAAATAAAAAATAAGGATGAGATTGGATCTTTAATTCAGTCCCTTAATAAAATGCTCTATGATTTACGTAAGGTAGTTGGGCAGGTTAGAGAGACTTCTGTTCTTGTTTCTTCTAGCAGTGAGGAATTAGCTGCAAGTGCTGGTCAAAGTTCACTTGCTTCAGAGCAAGTTGCCCAAATTTCTCAACAAAATGCTACAGATATTGAACAACAGCTTTTTAGCTTTCGTTCAGTATCGACATCAATAGGTGAAATGGCTGCAAGTATTAAAGAAATTACATCGAGCAGTGAAGAAATGAAGGAAGTAACAAAGCATGCAAATGGTCTAACTAATAATGGGCTCCAATCGGTTGAAAATGTAGTTAAGCAAATTAATGAAATTAACCGAACAGTTAGTAATGCTACTAGTTCCATTCAAGGATTAGAGATTAGATCCAATGAAATTAGTAATATTATTGGTATTATTACAAGTATCGCTGACCAAACCAATCTTTTGGCTTTAAATGCAGCTATTGAAGCAGCCAGAGCAGGTGAGCATGGGAAAGGCTTTGCAGTCGTTGCTGATGAAGTCCGAAAACTTGCTGAGGAGTCAAAAAATTCAGCGGATCAAATTAAGCAAATGCTTGAAATGATTCAATTAGAAACTTCTAAGTCAGTGAATGTTATGGAAGAAGGAAATAAACAAGTTTATGAAGGACTTAAAGAAACAGAGGAAGCAAATTTTGCCTTTTCGCAAATTGCTCAAGCAATGGGGAATGTAACGAATAAGGTTGAAATTGTATCTTCAGCATTAGGTAAGCTATTAACAATCAGTGATCAAATCATTTCTGAAATTACAAATGTAAGAGAGATAGCTGAAAAAAGTGTGGCTGCTACGCAGGAAGCTTCTGCTGCAACTGAAGAACAACTTGCTACAATGGAGGAGGTTTCAACTTCTGCGACCGCTCTAGCAAACCTTGCAGAAGAATTGCAATCTGTTGTATCCCATTTTAAAATTTAGATTCCAACATAGAAGCACTAACCAGTCGGTTAGTGCTTTTTATTGTTCATTTTTATTTTTTTCTAGATCCGGAGCCAAGCAATGCTTGTTTCACCATTTGGTGTCCTAAAACTGCAACCCCAGCAGCAGTTATCCCATTAATGAGTCCCTCATAAGAAAAACCAAAAGTCAAACTACCAACTGTAATAGAGACAAAGAGAAGTACCCAAATTATCATCCAATTAGGAATTGCTGGAGTTTGTTTCAAAGCAAATCCTAAAACCCATAGAGCTGGAACAAGCATTAAATAATTTTGATTTAAATACTCTAATAAATTCATATTTTTCACCCCCATTTCTTTTTATTACTAATATTTAATGTTTGTGAGCTTCATTTTGCTTGTTTTGTTTCCTATCCAATGAGAAAAAAATTTATGAATATATATATTCTTTTTTGCTAGTGCAGATAAATATTGAATTCCCAAATTCACCATGTCCTTTTTTTCATCTTATCCATATATAAGAATTGAAGGGAGGTGGATGAAATGGGTATACCTATAACTAGATTAGTAATTCGAGATGGTGAAATTTAGAATGTGAATTATTGTAATAATACTTTTTAATAATTGGCTATGGTAAACTTCCCAGTTGATTTCCGCTGCAGCCACTCGCTTTCCGCGGGCGGTCCGGAAGCCTCCTCGTAGCTATCGCTACTGCGGGGTCTCCCTTTGACTCGCTTCTCCCGCAGGAGTCTCGCGCCTTCCGCTCCAATCAACAACAAAAATAGCATTATCAACATTGAGCTTTAACAAAGCTTAATAATAAAAAAATTTAGAAAGGAGTGCAGATGATGGAGGAACTTCTACCATTCATAAGCGAGGTCGGCTTTCCTATCGTTGTCACGCTATTTCTGCTTCATCGAATAGAAGCAAAACTTGATGTAGTGGTGAATTCGATACAGGTACTTCCTGATCGCCTTAAAGAATGATATCATATCCAACAAAATCGCATCATATTGACTTTCAATTCCAATAATGCTAAATTTAAATCAGCCGTTCTGCATCGTATTATATTTTTGCAAGCTGATATTTCCAAAGCATCATATAGTTTGGATGAGTAATGATGAGTGAAAGCTATAATCGTTGTAAATGGTGAATTAACACATGGCTTCCTTAAGGCCAATAGGAGGATTTTTTTCATGAAAAATGGTAAAGTTAAATGGTTTAACGCTGAAAAAGGTTTCGGATTCATCGAAGGTGAAGACGGAAACGATGTATTCGTACATTACTCTGCTATCCAAACTGAAGGCTTCAAATCATTAGAAGAAGGTCAAGAAGTATCTTTCGAAGTTGTTGAAGGAGCTCGTGGACCTCAAGCTGCTAACGTAAATAAAATATAATTGATAATTACAATATTTGAACAGTCTGGTCTTTTGACCAGGCTGTTTTTTATTTGCTTCAAGACTATATTAAGATTTTTTGACAAAATTCCAATATAATAAGCAATTTGAGAACGAACGTTCCTCTATTTGGTGTCTATGTTTGATATAATAGTAGTAATGTATTAAATGAGTTGAAACGAGGGTGAATGCTATGAAATTTATCCATACAGCAGATTGGCATTTGGGTAAGCTTGTTCATGGAATATATATGACAGAGGATCAGCGTTATTTTCTTGATAAATTTATTCAATTAGTAGAGGAAGAAAAGCCCGATGCTGTGGTGATTGCTGGGGATTTATATGATCGTTCTGTTCCCCCGACAGATGCTGTTGAATTATTGAATGAAATATTGTTCAAGATCAATGTTGAACTGAAGACGCCAATTGTTGCGATTGGCGGAAATCATGATAGTGCTGAAAGGCTCTCTTTTGGGAGCTCTTGGTATAGGCAAAGTCAGTTTTATCTTTCCGGAAAGCTAGAAATAGATATTCATCCTGTACAAATAAATGGTGTAAATTTTTACCTAGTACCTTATGCGGAACCAAGCATAGTTCGTCAACTGTTTGGTGATGATACAATCCATACACATCAGGAAGCCATGAAATCTGTAATTGGAAAAATTGAAGATTCATTGAATCCCAATGAACCAAATGTATTTGTTGGTCATGCTTTTGTTCTTGGTGGAAAAACAAGTGAATCGGAACGAACTCTATCAGTTGGTGGTTCTGGTTGTGTAAGTGCAGATTTGTTTGAACCATTTTCCTATACAGCCCTAGGACATTTACATAGTCCAGATGCGATTAAACATGAAAAAGTGAGGTATTCAGGATCGCTTCTTAAATACTCCTTTTCGGAAGCAAAGCAAGAAAAGTCAGTATCAATAATTGAAATTGATGAAAAAGGTAAACTCGATATCCGTTCTCGCTCACTCACTCCGAAAAAAGATATGCGTGAAATTGAGGGATATCTAGATGAAATATTGGATCCGGGTTTTTATGAAAAGAAAAATTTGGAAGATTATATAAAAATTATCTTGCATGATGAAGGAGCTTTAATTGATCCGATCAATAAGCTTAGACAAATTTACCCAAATGTTCTTCATCTTGAACGAAAAATAGAAAATATCGACAAAAAGAAGAAGCAATTTTTTACATCTGTTAAAGAAGAGAAAAAATCTGAGATCGAACTGTTTAAGCATTTTTATCAAGAAATGACAACTTCTGAATTCACAGATGAAAAAATAGATGTTATGTCAGATGTAATAAAGAATGTATTGAAGGAGGAAGCGATGAAATGAGGCCGTTAAAGTTAACGATGCAGGCATTTGGTCCGTATGCAAGTACAGAGCAGATTGATTTTACAAAGCTTGGAAACAGGACAATGTTCGTTATATCAGGTAAAACGGGCTCAGGAAAAACGACTATTTTTGATGGAATTAGTTATGCCATTTACGGAAAAGCAAGCGGTGAGGATCGAAATGGGCCTGATTTAAGAAGTCAATTTGCTAAGAATGATTTATTGACAGAGGTTTCTCTTGAATTTGCTTTAAGAAACAAAACATATTTTATTACTAGATCCCCACAGCAAGAAAAGAAAAAGGACCGGGGCGAAGGGTACACAACGATAAGTGCAAAAGCAGAATTATATATTTATGATGAGAACGGTGACAAACAGCTGCTTGCTGCAAATATTCGTGATGTTGATGAAAAAATTAAAGAAATTATGATTATAGATAGCAACCAATTTAGGCAAATTCTAATGATTCCTCAAGGGGAATTTAGAAAACTCCTAACTTCGGAAAGTAAAGAAAAGGAAGTCATATTACAGCGCTTATTCCATACGCAAATATATAAGAGGATTGAAGAAAAGCTAAAGGAAAATGCTGTGGAATTAAAAAGAACGGTCGATACCCAAATAGAAAGCCGAAATCAGTCCATTCAGCAAATTCAAGCTCTTTTTAATGAAGAATTACAATCATATTTGGATGCTGGCAGTATTAATGACAATATTATTATGCCTCTCTTAAAATCTGAAATTAATTTGATGGAAGAAGAACTTACACAGTTTGCAAATAAACTGAAAGAGAAACAAGAAAATAGAGACAGTCTTCAGCAGAAATTATACGAAGCCGAAGCAATAGTAAAACAGCTTATGGCAAAGGAAGATTTGGTATTAAAAAAGGCTAAGCTTGAAGGAGAAAAGGAATACTTTTCTCAAGTTGAAAAACTTATTATTCTTGCTCAAAAAGCGGCAGTTCTGGCTCAACAGGAAGAGCTCTGTCATCACTTGAAAAAGGAGCTAGATGCTTCGAATCAAGAGCTTGCTGTATTACAAACAAATCTATCGTCTCTAAGTGTTCAATTAAATGAACAGGAAGTAAAGCTAGAGGAAGAAAAAGGTCGGGAAAACGAAAAGAAAGATCTAGCAGATGAAATTGGTATGCTTCAAAATATGAGAGAGGATATTCAATCCTTTTCAAAGGTTAACAACGAAGCACATGAGATAGGAAAAAAGCTTGAAGCATTGAATCAAGAGAAAGCGCAGATAGCGGAATTCTTGATCAGATCGGAACAATCATTGATTTTACTTCAAGAAGAAAAACAACAACTGGAGAAAGACAATTTTACGTTATTAGAAAATGCACGTAAAATAGAAAAAATTGAAGAGGAAATGATTAGATTCGACAAATTTGAAGTGCTAAAAGCAAAATATGAAGAAGAAAATAATCATTTTAATCAAAGAAAAGGGTATCTTGAGAATATCTCAATACGTCTAGAAGATGCCAAAAAAACGATAGAACATTTAGAACAAAAATGGCTAAATGGACAAGCTGGTATACTTGCAAGCAAACTTCTAGAAGGGGAGGCTTGCTCTGTTTGTGGCTCTTTGCACCATCCGAATCCAGCAGAACTATCAGAAATTATCCCAAATGATAAAGACATAAAATCAGCAAAAAAGCAGTTAGAAGAGCTAGAAAAGGAAAAGGCAAAGGCTGAATCGACTTACTATGAATCGCAATCGAATGTTCGCTCTTTACAGGATGCATTACATTCACTTTTGGAGGATATTCGGAAACAGCGTGCTGATCTGACTCAAGAAAATCTTTCAGTCGTAAAAGGTTTAATAGTCATAGAACACAATGATTATGCTAAGGTTCAAAGCACACTTTCAAATAGAATAAAAAGATTGCCTTTATGTTTGAATGAACTAGAGCATATGGAGAAAAATAAAGAGACATATTCTTTAAAGCTTCAAAAACTATCTGATCAAATAAATGAATCAACTATTCTTTACACCGAAAAGAAAACAAATTTAACTAGAATGACAGAAAAAATTCCTGTCGAGCTCCGTTCGATTGAAGCTTTTGAAGAACGCCTACACAATGTGTTAAAAAAGCATGATAATCTTGTTAAAAGATTTGAAGCAGCAACTCAAAACTTTCAGGATACAAAGGATAAATTTCTTTCTGAGAAAGCTAAATGCGAAATAATAGAAAAACATGCAGCAAAAAAGAAAGAAGAACTAGCAATTGAAAGAGAAGCTTTTGTTCAAAGGATGAAGAATCAAGGATTTGAATCATACAGTGAATTCAATGGAGCTAAAAAATCAGAGCAAGAAATACAAATGCTTGAGAATTCATTAAGGAACTATCGAGAAGAGGTCCGATCAGTTAATGATCGGTATGAAGAGCTTTCTAAGTTTTTGAAAGATGTGGAGAAGCCAGATTTAGAAAAACTTAATGATGCCTTTAAAGAGATTGAAAAGCATATCAGTCAGTTACAGGAAGAATATACGAATCTATTTATAAAGAAAAGAAATAATGAAGAAATTGTTGTGAAAATAACTAATATTAATGATCAAATTAAAGAGTTAGAAGAAAAATACAAAATTGTAGGTCATCTTTACGAAATTACCAAAGGTCAAAATACGTATCGTATTACATTTGAACGATTTGTCTTAGCAGCTTTTTTAGATGATATATTACGTGAAGCGAATGGCAGATTAAGAAAAATGACGAGTGGCAGATATGAATTACTACGGAAAACGGATCGGTCAAAAGGAAATGTTCAAAGCGGATTAGAATTGCTCGTTCTCGATCAGTATACAGGTCAGGAACGACATGTGAAAACTCTTTCTGGAGGAGAGAGCTTTAAAGCGGCACTCGCCCTTGCATTAGGTTTAGCTGATGTTGTTCAGCAATATGCAGGAGGGGTTTCATTGGAAACGATGTTTATTGATGAAGGGTTTGGAACACTGGATCCAGAATCATTAGAGCAAGCAATTGAAGCTTTAATGGAAATACAAAGCAGTGGAAGACTGGTTGGGATTATTTCTCATGTTCCTGAGCTGAAGGAAAGAATTGATGCTCGCCTTGAAGTATATGCTAGTCAAAGAGGAAGTCGGACAGAGTTTCAATTCAGCTAATTAGTATGTTCAGAACTTTGACGACAAATGCCAAGTATTTCATATATTTATCGCAGATTAACGGGCAGTAAGACCCCCACCTCAAGGATTCGCGTATACAAAGAAGAGTAAGTGGGGGATCAACTGCCCGTAAAGGCCCGACGACGGACACGATGTCCTAGTCAGGCGAAAGCCACAGGACGTGGCGTTTTGAGCGTGATTGGTTCAACTAACCATCAGTAGGGGATGAAGGCCGACTAAGAACGCCACGTCCTGTGGCAACGTCGGCACTAGCAAGTCCTGTGCGTCGAAAACCCCCACTGATGGAAATTTCACTTTATACAGAATAAGGATGATTAGTATGAATAAGAGAGTTGCTCTATCATGGAGTGGCGGTAAAGATAGCTGTATGGCACTTGATGTTTTGAAGGGAAAAGGAATTGAAGTAGCATGTTTCATTACAACTGTTCCAAGGGAAATTGGAAGAACCTTTGGGCATGGGGAAAAAATGTCCTTAGTGAAGCTTCAAGGTGAAGCATTAAATATTCCGGTTGAATTTATTTCATGCACATTTGAAGATTATACCTTAAGTTTTGAGACCGTATTAAAGAGGATTAAAGAAGAGTATGGTCTTGATGGCATTGCATTCGGTGATTTGTACTTAGAGGGTCACAGAGAATGGGGAGAGAAGGTAGCGGAATCTGCCAATCTTGAAGCAATATATCCATTGTGGGGAAAAAAAGAAGATGCTCTTCAGGCACTTCAAACCTTTATTGAATCAGGCTACCAAGCAGTAGTTATTCGCGTACGTGAAGATATTTTGGATGATTCATGGCTTGGAAAACGTCTTGATTTCACTTTTTTAGATGATATAAAAATGAAAGAAATATGTCCTATGGGTGAGTCTGGAGAATACCATACATTTGTATTTGATGGCCCATTGTTTAACAAAAAAATAGTTCTAACACAACCAGAAATCATATCATTAGAGACGACAAAGAAGTTGGAGTTTCTACATTATGAGCTTAAGCAAAAAGAAACATTAAATGGTTAAAAATCATTCATAAAATGAGGTATTTATTCTATGCACAATTTTTTTGGCCATGAATACGATCCTTTTCCATTTTTACCGTATTCTTTGTACCATTTTTTTATGATTTTTGTGCTAATCATAGGCTCAGTATTAATTTTTTATTTTAGAGATTTTTTAAGAAAACATGACAAGACTGCAAGAATTATTATGTTTGTTAGTTTATTTCTTTTTGAGGCTTTGTATCATATTTGGCTGTATAAAGATGGATATTGGGATATTTCCTTTACATTGCCTCTTCAGCTTTGTTCCTTAAGCCTTATTTTATGTCTTCTTCTTTTATTTACACAATCTAAACTAATATTTCAGATTGTGTTTTTCATAGGAATATCTGGAGCATTCATGGCGATTCTGACTCCAGAACTGTTTCTAGGGTTTCCGCATTTTCGGTATTTTCAATTTTTTATTACACACATACTGATTATTTGGACCTGCTTATATTTTTTGTTTATCCATCAATTAGCACCAACAAGAAGAGGCGTGTTGTATTCATTCTTATTTCTAAATTTGAGTGCGATATGTGCTTACATTGCAAATAAAATTACAAATGGAAATTATATGTTTCTTGCCTCTAAACCGACGAATGGATCTTTACTAGATTATTTTGGTCCATTTCCTTTTTATATATTTGCATTGGAAGTATCGGCTTTGATTATGTTCTTCTTACTGTTTTTGATATGCGATAAAGTATTAATGAAATTGATACAGAAGTAGGTGGTAGTTTTGAGAAAAAGATTTTTCACGATTGGAATGGCCGGTCATATTGATCATGGTAAAACAACGCTAACGAAAGCGCTAACAAATATAGATACGGATAGGCTAAAAGAAGAAAAAGAAAGGCAAATTTCCATTGAGCTTGGTTTTGCACCATTATATGAAGATCATGAGATTCAGATTTCTGTTGTAGATGTCCCAGGTCATGAAAGATTTATTCGACAAATGATTGCAGGAGTCGCTGGGATTGATTTAGTCGTTCTTGTTGTTGCTGCGGATGAAGGAGTCATGCCACAAACAAGAGAGCATTTACATATTTTAGAGCTTTTAGGAATTCAAAGTGGCATCGTAGCCGTAACTAAAATTGATCGTGTTGAAGATGAGTTTATAGATTTAGTAAAGGAAGACATTTTAGAGGAACTAAAAGGAACTGTTTTTGAAAAAGCCCCATTTATACTTGTTGATAGCATTAAGAATAAAGGTGTAGATGAGCTGAAAGCCCGAATTGTTCAATATCTTAAGGAGCAAGACACTAGAGATGTAAGAGGAGCTTTTCGTCTGCCAATCGATCAAGTCTTTACTGTAAAGGGACAGGGGACGGTTATTCGAGGGACTGTGTATGAAGGTTCGGTAGAGGAAGGACAATCTTTAATGGTTTTACCAAAAAGGTTAGAGACACGGGCACGTCAGCTGCAAGTTCATCATCAGCCAGCAAAGAGTGCTTTTGCTGGTCAAAGAACAGCTATTAATTTGTCTGGTATCGCAAAAGAAGATTTGGAAAGAGGGGATGTGCTAGTCTCTTCAGAACATTTTATCGTTACGCGTACAATTGATGTAGTCCTAAAAGTTGCAGGTGATTTGGAATACATGGTTAAACAAAGGATGCCGATTAAATGTCATATCGGAACCTCTGAAGTTATGGGTCGAATTGTATTTTTTGATCGTAATGAATTAAAGGAAGAAAATGAAGAAGTTCTCTGTCAAATTCGTTTGGAAGAAGAAATCGTTACGAAACGAGGAGATCGATTTATATTAAGACGCCCTAGTCCACAGGAAACGATTGGTGGAGGTTGGGTAATAGACCCTAGAGGGGAGAAATATAAGTTTGGTAATCAAACGGTAGAAGATTTAGAAAAGAAAAAAGAAGGAACTCCAAAAGATAGAGTGATTGCTGCATTAGTGGAGGCGAAAAGTCTTTCTTTATCAGAGTTAATGACTAGAACTTCCATTGATGAATATGAGCTGCAAAATTGCTTATCTGAAAAAGTTTTTCTGAAGTATGATGCAGATGAATATTCACTGCAATCTATCAAAGATTTAATAATCGAAGAAATATATGATCGTTTGAGGGATTATCATAATACAAATCCAATGAAGCAAGGTTTAAATAAAGCGGAATTGCTACAATCAATGCAGAATCTTTATCCAAAAAGACTACTTGACTTTGTATTAGACCAAGGAATTATTGAGGCTATTTTTAATAAGAAGGATCAATTTGTGTTCCTAGCAGATTTTTCCCCGCATGTTCCAAATAATTGGAAGACAAGAATAGAGAATATGCTTTCAGCACTTAAGGCTGATGAATTAAAAGTTAACTTTTTAAATGATTATTTAAAGAGTGCAGGAATCCCGAACGATTTAGTGCCTGATATAAAACGTTTTTTAGTCGAACAAGGTGAAATCGTATCACTTGATGAACAATATTACTATCATGGAGATCTTTTCCGAAGTGCAGTGGAAAGATTAAAGAAAGGAACAGGTTCAGAGTTTGAGGTTGGGGATGCAAAAGAGATACTCGGGCTTTCTCGTAAATATATGATTCCATTCTTAGAGAGACTAGATGTATTAGGCTTAACAAAAAGAGTAGAAAATAAAAGAGTTTGGCAGAATAGTAGATCTAATTAATATGCAAGAAACACAGGGAATCAAAAGGGGTTTCTAACCCTTCCAGATTGAAATATTTTATCTTTACTTAGCTTTAAACCAAGCCTCGAAAAATGGGGCTTGGTTTATTTTTTTGGAAATCCCATAAATGCAGTTGCGATGATTGAAACAAAATAATGTTTATTTTAAAAAAAGTTCTTGTTTTTTCTATCGGATCAGTCTATAGTAAACTGGTAATGACAACTGTCAAGACAGGAGGGGTAGTAGGGTGGTAGAGAAACCAATTTCTCAAAGGAAGCTGCTTGGCATCGCTGGACTTGGATGGATGTTTGATGCAATGGATGTCGGTATGCTGTCGTTTATTATCGCAGCTCTTAAAACAGATTGGGGGTTGACTCCGGAACAAATGGGCTGGATTGGTAGTATTAACTCAATCGGGATGGCTGTTGGCGCTCTCCTTTTTGGACTGTGGGCTGATCGTATTGGCCGAAAAAATATTTTTATTATTACTTTGCTCATGTTTTCACTTGCAAGTGGTTTTTCTGCACTCACGACAACATTTACAGCTTTTCTTATTCTTCGTTTTTTTGTTGGTATGGGGCTTGGGGGAGAATTGCCAGTTGCTTCTACACTCGTTTCCGAAAGTGTACCAGCTAAAGATCGTGGACGGGTTGTAGTTTTGCTTGAGAGCTTTTGGGCGTTCGGCTGGTTAATTGCTGCACTTATTTCATATTTTGTAATTCCATCATTTGGCTGGCAAATCGCACTCGTATTGGGCGCACTTCCTGCCTTTTATGCAATTTATTTACGTCTCAACTTACCAGACTCACCAGCGTTTTCACCGAAGAGAGGTAAAAAACGTTCGATCGGACAAAATGTTCGTGATGTTTGGTCGAAAAACAATGCTCGTTCCACATTCGTGCTTTGGATGGTCTGGTTCACCGTGGTTTTTTCATACTATGGCATGTTTCTATGGCTACCGAGTGTCATGGTCATGAAAGGATTTAGTATGATTCAAAGCTTTGAATACGTTCTGATTATGACACTCGCTCAGCTGCCAGGTTATTTTACAGCTGCTTGGTTAATTGAACGTATGGGACGAAAATTTGTTCTTGTTACTTATTTACTCGGTACAGCTGGCTCGGCACTTGTTTTTGGCAATGCAGAAACGACATTTGTCCTCATCACAGCAGGGATCTTATTGTCATTCTTTAATCTAGGAGCATGGGGTGCCTTGTATGCATATACACCGGAACAATATCCATCCGAAATTCGCGGAACTGGCTCCGGAATGGCCGCAGCTATCGGACGAGTGGGTGGAATTCTTGGACCACTTCTAGTTGGCTCACTTGTTACTGCGGGAATTTCAATTGGATTGATTTTTGGTATATTTTGCGCAAGCATCGTCATTGGGGTTGTGGTACTTGCCCTCTTTGGCCGGGAAACGCGTCAAATCGAACTAAAATAGAAGAGAAAAGAATTTTATTTTAAAATAAGGCTGTGTTATAGCTCAGTGTTGATAATGCTAATTTGTTGATGATTCTCGCTGCAGGCGCGAGATCCTCGAAAATGCTAACGCATTCCCTTCGTGCGGTGATTGTTCTAGGAAGCTTATTCTATGACCTGCGGGAGAAGCGAGTCAAAGGGAGACCCCGCAGGAGCGCTCTTCGACGAGGAGGCTTCCGGACCGCCCGCAATCGCTAAGTGCCTGCAGCGGAAATCAACAGGGAAGCTTAACATAGCCTATAATGAAGAAAGCCTCCAATTAGGAGGCTTGTATTATTATATATTTACCATTTCACTTTGCACGTAATGATATAGTAATTTAGCCGTATTTTCAATAGAAGATTTATGAGTTCTTTCAAAAGCGTGGGAAGAATCAATACCAGGACCTACTAATCCATGAACAATATCATGGCCAGAGCGGATTGCTGCAGATGCATCAGATCCATAATAAGGATATATATCAAGTTTATAACCAATTTCATTATCAATCGCAAGTTGGACAAGCTTTTTTCTCAATTCAAAATGATATGGTCCACTTGCATCTTTTACACAAATAGATACTGTAAATTCATCTGTAGACTGTCCGTCTCCTATTGCCCCCATATCTACAGCCAAATATTCGACCGTTTCTGGTGTAATATTAGAGTTTCCGCCATAGCCGATTTCTTCATTATTAGAGATAAGGAAATGGGTAGTATAAGGGAGCTCTAATTTTTCTAATTTTATCTGTTTAATTAATGACAGAAGGATCGCTACACTTGCCTTATCATCAAGATGACGTGATTTAATGAAGCCAGAAGGCGTTATTTGCACTCTTGGATCAAAAGAAACAAAATCACCTACTTCAATGCCTAAAGCTCTAACATCCTCTGAATTATGTACAACTTCATCTAATCGGACTTCCATATTCTCCTGGTTTCTTTCTGCCTTACCCGCATCCTTATAAACATGCACGGATGTTTGATGCATTAAAATCGTTCCTGTATATTTCTTTCCTATAGAAGTTTCAATTTCACAATACTCGCCTTCTATAGAGTTATATTTAAAACCTCCAATGAGGTCTAATTTAAGCCTTCCAGTTGGTTTAATTTCTTTCACAATTGCACCTAATGTATCAACATGCGCAGTTAGCATGCGATGATTGTAATCGTCCTTGCCTTTTATCGTAGCAATTAAACCTCCTTTTCGATTTCTTTTCGTTTCGACATGATGTTCCTGCAAATATTTCTCAACAAACGAAATCACTTCATTAGTATTACCTGATGGGCTTGGAATGGAAACAAGCTCGGATAATAATTGGAGTGTCTCATCTGTACTTGGATATGCCATATTAAAAACTCCTCTCTTGGGAAATTTTTCATTCTCCTAAATTATACCTCTTTGCGGACAAGCTATAAATAAATATTTATAGAAAATCGATGAGTTCTCCAATTTAGTAAAAAGGAGATCGAAAAATGATCTCCTTTGTTAGATTATTTCTTAATAAAGGACTTGACTCCGAGGTAGAGTAGAGCTAAAACAAAGACGATTATGACGATTCCGCCAACAATGGTAAGAACATTGGCAATCCCTGCAGTTATGACAACTGATGTTGGTATATTTGCTAAAGCAAAGCCAGCCAGTATACAAGCTAAATAGAGCAATGCTAACGCTTGCATTTATCATCCCTCCTTTTAAACAATTTATGTTATTAAAAGGGAAGTGCTTACCTATTTGTCCAAAATAAATAGAGAAATTTGTGGAAATATTACTAAATTTATCTGATGCATATTTGTTTTATTTTTTTTTTATTTGTGATATATTATGTTAAGTCCATCACCTTAATAAAATCTTAATATAAATAATAAATTTACTTAAACTTAGCAACCGCTAAGTTTTTCTGATTTTTATCAACCAAGAGGTGTGAATTGTGAAAAAACTTTTTAATTTAAATATGTTTAAAGAAAAAAATTTAAAGATTTTCTTATTGTTTGCTGTTCTTCTATGGATAAAAACGTATGCAGCTTATCGAATTGAATTTAATCTAGGGATAGATAATAAACTTCAAGAATTTCTATTGTTTATTAATCCACTTAGTTCCGTTTTGGTATTTTTGGGCGTGGCTTTATTTTTTAAAGGTCGGCTTCAATCGGTATTACTATTTGTAATAAACTTTTTAATGTCGTTTGTATTATATGCGAATATCGTATATTACCGTTTTTTTAGCGACTTTATTACAGTTCCTGTAGTTATGTCAACGAAATCGAATGCGGGACAATTAGGGGAAAGCACGCTTGCATTAATGTCTCCATTTGATGTTTTTTACTTTATTGATACCATTCTGTTATTAATTTTTGTTATTAAGAAATGGTACAACCCTAGTAAAACTGTTAGCAGAAAGCCTGCGGCATTTATTATTGCAGCGGGAGTATTGACTTTTATCATCAATCTTGGCCTTGCTGAAATTGATCGTCCACAATTATTAACACGTTCTTTTGACCGAAACTATCTTGTGAAGTACTTAGGTACTTATAATTTCACAATTTACGATACGATTCAAAATGCGAAATCAGCTAGTCAAAGAGCATTAGCAGACTCAAATGATACTACTGAGGTAGAGAACTATATTAAGGCAAATTATGCTGAACCTGATCCAAAATACTTTGGGAAAGCAAAAGGAAAAAATGTGATTTTTATATCAATGGAATCATTCCAAACCTTTCTCATAGATTACCAGCTTAATGGTCAAGAGGTTACACCATTCCTAAATTCTTTAGCACATGATGGTAAAACCTTTTATTTTGATAATATTATTAACCAAACAGGGCAGGGTAAAACATCTGATGCAGAATTTATGATGGATAATTCATTGTATCCGATGTCACAAGGTGCTGTTTTTGTAAATAAGGCTCAGAATACTTTACAGGCTACACCAGCAATTTTGAAAACACAAGGTTATACTTCGGCGGCATTCCATGGAAATTATAAAACTTTCTGGAACCGCAATGAAATGTACCGTACAATCGGTTATGATAAGTTTTTCGATGCTGAGTACTATAATATGAATGAAGAAGATACAAAAAATTACGGCTTGAAGGATAAACCATTTTTTGCAGAATCCATGCCATTATTAGAAAGTCTGCCTCAGCCTTTCTATACAAAATTTATTACACTTTCAAATCACCACCCATTTGGAATGGATGAAGGGGATACCGATTTTCCAGTTGCAGAAACAGATGATAAGGTTGTAAATCAATACTTCCAATCTGCTAATTATATGGATCAGGCCCTAGAACAATTTTTTAATGATCTTAAGAAATCTGGTTTGTATGATAATACTGTAGTTGTTATGTATGGGGATCATTATGGTATTTCTGAAAATCATAATGACGCAATGGCTGAAATTATTGGGAAAGAAGTAACTCCATTTGAATATGCAAGAAACTTGCAGAGAGTACCTGTATTTATTCATGTCCCAGGTGTAGAAGGCGGAGTACAGCATCAAATTGGCGGGCAAGTTGATGTAAGACCAACCTTATTACATTTGTTGGGAATTGATACAAAAGATTATTTAGAAATTGGTTCTGATTTATTATCTAAAAACCATCGTGAAGTCGTTCCTTTCCGTAATGGGGATTTCGTTTCACCAGAATTTACACAAGTAGATGATAAATGTTATTTAAATGAAACTGGCGAGGAAGTTGAAGGTGCAAGCTGTGCGCATTTATCAGAAAAAGCTAAGCTTGAATTACAAATGTCGGATAACATTGTCTACAAAGACTTACTTCGCTTCTATAAGCCTGAAGGATTTGTTCCAATAAATCGGGATGATTATCAGTATATTAAAAATGAAGATGAGTCAAGTAATGAAATTGGAACTGAACAAGGTGCGGATGAATAAAGTGAAACTTCCATCAGTGGGGGGGTCTTTCATCTCCCACTGATGGTTAGTTGAACCAATCGGGCATTTACGGGCAGTTGATCCCCCATTTAGGTTTCTTTGATTCTCTCGCAACCTTGAAATGGGGGTCTTACTGCCCGTTAATCTGCGATAAACTTGAGAGCGAAGAATTTTCTTCGCTCTTTTTGTGTTTTTGCCATTACAAATGAATTGTTTAACAATTATATCACCTCTCCAACATTAGTTAATTATCGTTTTTCATTGTAGAATAAATATAGTCCTACTAAATAAAGGGGGAGATAAAATGAGTGAGTGTAAATTGGATCATACTCATGATGACGTTATCCAAAAATTCGAACAACAAAAGGAATATTTACCAGACGATTTAAAGCCGTTATTTACTCTTTTCTTTGAAAAAGAGCATACTCAAGATTTATTAAATGAAGTCTTTCATCTTTTGAAAAAATTTGATTTATCTTCAGAAGAAGAAAAACTGGAACGAATTAATCGATTATCCTTAATATTAAAAAATGTGTAAATTGATTTACCACAGCTAAATGAAGTAAACAAAAAAGTTGGACAAATTTTTAAACATCTACCAAGGATTGGACACTGTTTTTCACAGGGCTCAATCCTTTTAATTTGGCCATAATTTGTTATTTAAAATAACTTACAATATTTTTGTAACTATTAAAATATTATTTTAACTGTCTAATATTTGTGATAAAATATATAAAAAGATAAGTAGTTTAAATGATTAGATCGTAAAGGATGTGTATGAGTTGAAGGAATACCATCGACCGATTTTTGATTTAGCAATACGCACAGCCGATATGCTTGTAAAAATGTTTGGTTCTCGCTGTGAGGTTGCCGTTCACGATTTTGCAGATTTAAAAAAATCACTTATTCATCTTGCAGGGTGTGTTACCGAAAGAAAAATCGGATCTCCAATTACTGATCTAGTGCTTAATGAGCTTGCAAAGAAAAAAAAGGACATAGAAGATATTCCTAGTTATAAAACACAGTCTAATAAGGGAAATATTATGAAATCTGCCACCATTTTTCTACGGGATCATGAAGGCAAGGTGATTGGTGCCCTATGCATTAATTATGATATTAGTCTTTTAATGCAATTTGGGGGAGAAATTGAAGAATTTATAAAATTCGATGACCAGCACACAAAATCGGAAAACTTCTTTACATCTGTTCAAGAAGTGATTCACGGAATGGTAGATCAGGTATTAGATGGATTTAAAAAAGCACCTTCCTTAATGAGTTTAGAGGAGAAGGTAGAATGTGTTCGTCAGCTAGAGGAAAAGGGAACATTTCTAATAAAAGGGGCTACTGATTATGTAGCATCAGTCCTCGGAGTATCCAAATTTACCGTCTACAATTATTTGCAAAAAATAAGAACGATAAATGAGTTTCAAACAGAAGAGTTCGTAGAACATTAGAAGAATTTTACGTTTGCCAAAAAACAATAATAAGGAGCAATAGACATGAAATATAGATCTGCATTTGATATTATTGGTCCAGTTATGATTGGCCCATCCAGTTCGCATACTGCGGGTGCAGCAAGAATTGGCCGGGTTGCTAGAACTTTATTTAACCGGCTTCCAAAAAAAGCTGTGATTTCTTTATATGGATCCTTTGCCAAAACATATAAAGGCCACGGTACTGACGTTGCTATTGTAGGTGGAATTTTGGATTTTGATACGTTTGATGAAAGAATTCCTAAGTCATTAGAACTTGCTGAGGAAGCTGGAATGGAAGTTGTGTTCTCAGTTGAGGAGATGGTCCCAGATCATCCGAATACTGTTCGAATTAATTTATATGATGATAAAGGTGATTTGGAAGTGGTCGGAATATCAATTGGCGGAGGTACGATTGAAATTACCGAACTGAATTCGTTTAAACTCAAATTATCTGGAGAGCATCCAGCCATCCTTGTCGTGCATAATGATCAATTTGGTGTCATCTCAGCAGTAACTCATATACTAGCACAACATCAAATAAATATTGGACATATGGAAGTTTCACGTAAAGAAAAGGGAAAAATGGCACTTATGGTTATTGAAGTAGATCAAAAGATACATCAAGATGTGATTCGAGAAATAGAAAAGGTTCCAAATGTTACTCAAATAATTAGAATGGTTGAGTAGAAATGCGATAGCTCAAAAAAGTTTCTATTTTAACAGCCTAGATTAGGGGTGTAAATATATGATGTTTAGAAATGTGGCAGAACTTGTTGAATTAGCTGAGAGTAAACAGGTAAAAATCGCTGAAATCATGATTCAACAGGAAATAGAAGTATCCGGACTCACTCGAGAAGAAATTATTGCTAAAATGGACCGAAATTTAACAGTTATGGAACAAGCAGTTGAGCGTGGGTTAAATGGTGTAACATCTGTCTCTGGTTTAACTGGAGGAGATGCAGTACTTCTTCAAAAATATATTAAAAGTGGCAAGGCATTATCAGGTAATATTCTGTTAGATGCAGTTAGTAAAGCTGTTGCAACTAATGAAGTTAATGCAGCGATGGGAACGATCTGTGCAACACCTACAGCAGGTTCTGCAGGTGTAGTCCCAGGTACATTATTTGCTGTGAAGGATGTTTTAAATCCAACTCGAATGGAAATGATTGAATTCTTATTTACATCTGCAGCATTTGGGTTTGTTGTTGCAAACAATGCTTCTATTTCAGGAGCAGCAGGAGGATGTCAAGCAGAGGTTGGTTCTGCAAGTGGAATGGCAGCAGCTTCAATTGTTGAACTTGCTGGCGGAACGCCAAGACAAGCAGCCGAAGCGATGGCGATTACATTGAAAAATATGCTTGGTCTCGTATGTGACCCAGTTGCTGGTCTAGTGGAAGTTCCTTGTGTGAAGAGAAATGCAATGGGTGCTTCCAATGCAATGACAGCAGCGGATATGGCTCTAGCAGGAATCACAAGCCGAATTCCTTGTGATGAAGTCATTCATGCGATGTTTTTAATAGGACAGTCTATGCCGTCAGCATTAAGAGAGACAGCAGAAGGCGGTCTAGCTGCAACTCCAACAGGAAGGCGTTTAGAAGCAGAAATATTTGGTGAAAAGAAATAATTTGTATAAAAACTCGGCATTCGCCAAGCACTTCATATCGAATACCAATGATTAACCTGGAATGTTCAATCCAGGTTTTTTTATTTGGAAAAACAATATTCACATTTGCGACATACTTTTTGAAAAAGAAAAATTGTAAATAATTATCCACAGATTCAAAATGGTTTACGGTGATACTATGAAGATAATAAAAATAAGGAGCGATAAATATGGAGGAGATATTAACGAAAATACTAGAAGGCATTAATGATATTAAAATCCAAGTAGATGAGATTAATCAAAATATAAAAATATTAGAGCGAAGACTGGATCGTTTGGAGAAAGTTGACAGCATTGAACATAGAGTAGAGGTTAACCAAATCGACTTAACTGACATAAAGGAAATTGTTGAAAAAGTGGAATCCTATCAAAGACACGAACTAAATGACTTTTTTCAGTTCTTAAAAGGAACGTCAATCAAAATATTTAATGAAGAGCTCCATGTAATTAATCAGCGCCTTGATGCCCAATTAACGAAGATTGCTAAGAATGAAGAGGCTATTTTAATGCTGGGTGGAAAAAATAATAAAGTAAGTTGATATTCATCGTATAGCTAAGAAAATACTTAAGAAGCCTTTAATACATGAGGCTTCTTTTTTTGGCTGTGTTAAATCTCAGTGTTGAAAATGCTATTTTGTAGTTGATTGGAGCAGAAGGCGCGATTGCGACGAGGAGGCTTCCGGATCGCCCGCGATCGCTAAGTGTCTGCAGCGGAAATCAACAGGGAAGTTAACATATCCTTGTTTTAAAAAATCATTTATATATAACTAGAAAAGCTATTGCATCCAAGTTCAATTAGGATTATGATAACTAAAGAATTTATTTAGATATTCGAAATAGATGGTTAACTTTAAAGGAAGAGGACACGAATGGGACAGTCATTTAGTATTACGAAAGTTAATGAAAAGCTAAGCATTCGAAATGGAATAGCTACCACCATTATTTTAAATATTAGCAATAATTATTTTCCTCTGTTTGCTATAAGTGTGCTTGGAGCAACGAATTATCAAGTAGGATTAATTAGCTCTTTGCCTCAATTTGTTGGAATGTTTGCAATGTTAATAGGATCGATAGTATTAAGTAGACTTGAAGAAAAAAAGAAATTTACTGCTTATTCCTTTTTGTTTGCCCGTATGTTTTTAATCGCCATGTTTCTTGTTATTTTTTTACCTGCTGAATATCGGAGCTGGGCATTTGTTCTGCTAGTTGGATTAATGAACCTGCCTGGTTCTTTTGCGAACTTAAGCTGGCAATCCTTGATCGGAGATCTTATACCTGATCAAAGAAGAAGTGGATTTTTTAGTGAGCGGAATAAAATCATGACGATCGTTGGCATGATTGCTACCTTTTTGATAGGGCTTCTTTTGCAGCAATTTGATAAAAGTGATCCACTTCCATTTCAAATATTATTTGTTATTGCATTTTTATTTGGATTAGTAGAATTTTATTATTTAATGAAACATATAGAACGCAGGAAAAATAGAGAAATAAATAAGAAGAAATTTCAATTGGGTTTACATGTTTTTAAATATAAGCCATTTGTTTACTTTTTGGTGTGTAGTTTATTTTTTAATTTTGGATGGCAGATGGCATGGTCACTGTTTAGCATTTATCAAATAAAGTATGCAGGTGCAACAGCCTTTTGGATTAGTTTAATTACTGTTTCCAATCAAATTGCTCAGATAGCCAGTTTTAGTTGGTGGGGAAGAATGGCAGACAAGCATAGTAATGCAAAAATGCTTATACTTGTTTCACTCGGAATGGCCAGCACACCTTTCTTAACGATTCTATCAACAAATTTAGTTTATCTTGTTATTGTGAATGCTTCATCAGGATTGTTTGTATCGGGAACGGTATTGCTTTTATTTAATCACCTATTGGAAGTAACGAAAGAAGAAAACCGTAGTCTATGTATTTCTAATTATAATATTTTGTTAGCATTAGTTGCTTTTATAGCACCACAATTTGGTGTCTTTCTTTTAGAGTATACCAATATTAATACGGCAATGATTATTTCTACTATTTTGAGGGGCTCAAGTGCGATATTATTCTTTTTTATGTTTATATACTTGAAAAGAATCAACTCAAATCAAAGTATTTAAAAATTCATTAATTTCATAAATACGGATGTTAGAAAGACGCCAGATTCCTGGTGTCTTTTTAATTATGTTAAACTTCTCTGTTGATTTTCGCTGCAGGCACTTAGCGATCGCGGGCGGTCCGGAAGCCTCCTCGTCGAAGAGCGCTCCTGCGGGGTCTCCCTATGACTCCTTCTCCCGCAGGACGTTGAATAAACTTCCCCGAATAAACAACGCACGAAGGAAATGCGTATGCATTTTCGAGGATCTCGCGCCTTCCGCACCAATCAACAACAAAATAGCTTTATCAACACTGAGCTTCAACATAGCCATTAAATTATATTGTTTTATTACCATTTAATAATCATAGCTTAAAAATAAAAAATTTTCAGAAAACTAATTGACTTTTTACTTTTTACACGGTATCTTTGTGTTAAATATATGACACATATTATATATAACGACAAAATTACGTTATATAGTTTCGATAGTATTCTATAATGATAAATTCTTGTAAGAAGGTCGCATTTTTTGATGCCAAAATCAAGTGGAGGTGTATACATTGTCAGAAACAATTTTTAATGAGTCGTTAACCGATGAGGAAAGATATGAGCATTTTATTGAGAGAATTGCTGCGGGTGAAAAAATTGAGGCAGACGACTGGATGCCGGATGACTATCGTGAAACATTAATAAAGCTCATTTCAATGCATGGTATTAGTGAAATAATGGGAGCACTTCCAGAAAAAGAGTGGGTGCCAAAAGCACCTAGTTTAAGAAGAAAGCTTGGAATTATGGCTAAGGTACAGGATGAAATGGGCCATGGACAATTATTGCTTAGGGTTGCAGAAGATTTGATGAAGCCTCTTGGAAGAACACGAGAAGATATAATGCAAGATTTATTTAGCGGGCGTCTTAAGTTCCATAATGTCTTTCATATGGAAGCTCCTACATGGGGAGATGCGGGATTAATTGGCTGGCTTGTAGACGGAGCTGCCATTATTTCACAGACTAATATGCTTGATGCTTCATACGGGCCGTATGCACGTGCTTTAAAAAGAATTTGTGCAGAAGAGGTTTTTCATGCCCAGCATGGGGAGTCAATAATCATAGCTCTGGCAGAAGGAACGTCGGAACAAAGAATAATGGTTCAGGATGCCATCAATAGGTGGTGGGAGGCCCTGCTAATGTTTTTCGGACCTGCAGATGCAACGACAACCGGGACTTCAAAACAGGATACAACGATTAAGTATCGTATTCGGACAAAAACAAATGAAGAGCTTAGACAGGACTTTTTTACAAAATATATCCCGAGAGTTCTATCACTTGGGCTAACAATTCCAGATGAGACGATGCATTTTAATCAAGAAAAGAAGCAATGGATATATAAACAGCCCGACTGGAGCCGTTTTAAAGAAATCATAAGGAATAATGGCCCAAAATCAAGAGAGAGACTAGAGCTTCGTAAAACAACTTATCATGAAAATCAGTGGGTGCGAAATGCACTAAATATAGCTAAATAGCAGATTGGAGGAAGCTTTTTGAGCAGTGAAGGTTTTTACCAGGAATTCGAGGTTTTCAGTAAAAGGACTGACACGTCGCCCATACAATATCAATTTTCCTTGCTCGCTCCGAATCGTGACCTTGCCCTTATTATGGCACAGGAAAACTTTATGAGGCGTGAGCCAGTTGCTGATATATGGGTTATTAAGCGTTCAGATATTCGCAAATTATCTCCAGAGGAAAAACAATCTTTAAAGCGTTTGGATAATAAAGATTATCGCAATACGAAAGGTTATGGCTATTTAAGAAAAAAATGGCGCCAGTATGAACAAGGAATACTTGATGAAAAGGAAATTCTTTCATGGGGAGGTGTCAAAAAAAATGAGCAAGATTGATATACAGCAAATGGATTCCGCATATAAATCAGCATTAACGGACCTTCTATATCAGCTTGCTGATGATGATTTCATACTTGCTTACCGTGGGTCTGAATGGCTTGGCCTTGCTCCTCATATTGAAGAAGATGTTGCCTTTTCATCCATTAGCCAAGATACAATGGGGCATGCTTCTATGTTTTATCAGCTACTTGAGGATCTTGGGGAAGGAAAAGTTGATGACTTAGCACATTCTCGCAAAGCAAAATATCGGAGAAATGCTATCTTACTGGAGATGGTCAATGGTCCAGGCCACTATTTAAAAAAACCTCAATATGATTGGGCATTTGCGGTTGTTAGGAATTATTTTTATGTGCAGATGAAGAAAATACGAATGGATTCTTTAAAAAATTCATCATATGAACCACTTGCTCAAATCGCAATTAATGTCAATTTAGAACTATATTATCATCTTCTTCATTGGAGAACGTGGTTTGTACAGTTGATGCAGGCTGGTGATGAAGCAAGGAAGAGAATGGAGGCTGCCATAAATCGAGTGTTTGATGATTTTGGTGGAGTCTTATCACTCGGACCTTTAGGACAGGAGATGTCTAAATCAGGTTTGATTGAGCCTGAGGAAATCTTAAAGAAGAAATGGATTCTAGTATTGGAGCCTGTCTTTGATTCTATCAATTTATCAATGCCTGCCAATTTTGGAATAAAAAATGGGAATGGGCGTAAAGGGGAGCATACAGAAGATTTAGATTCAGCATTGAGCATTCTTTCTGAGGTATATCGTGTAAACCCTGCCGCAGCATGGTAGGAAAAAGGAATGATAAACATGGAGCAGATTGAAATAACAGTGTCCAACATATTGGATGCCCTTCATCGAGTCAAAGATCCAGAAATTGATACAATTTCGATTGTTGACTTAGGGATGGTTGAGAAAGTAACAGTTAATGATCATTTAATATGCATCGACTTGCTGCCAACTTTCATGGGTTGTCCAGCTTTAGAAATTATTCGCAATAATGTCGTTAACGAGCTTAAATGTTTTATGGGTATAGATTTTATAAAGGTTCAGTTTATTTATCATCCACCTTGGACTACTGACAGAGTGACAGAAGAGGGAAGAGAAAATTTAAAAAAGTTCGGAATTGCACCACCTCCGAAACTTATGCCTGAGACTGGAGAATGGCATGTTGATTGTCCATATTGTGATTCTACCTATACTACACTAGAAAACCTCTTTGGTCCTACTGCTTGCCGCAGTATTCTATACTGTAAATCCTGCAAAAATCCATTTGAAGCAATGAAGCCAGTTTCCACAATGTAAGACCATCATATAAATCTATCAATCTATATAGAAAGGAAGTTATAAAATGGTTAAATTAATCGCATTATACAAACACCCTGAAAATAAAGAGGAATTTGATAAGCATTATTTTGAAACACATGCTCCTCTTACAGCGAAAATACCGGGTCTTCGTAAAATGGAAGTAACAAAGATTGTTGGAAGTCCTATGGGAGGAGAAGGGAAATATTATTTAATGTGTGAAATGTATTATGACAGTCATGAGGCATTACAAACAGCGATGAGAACAGACGAGGGAAAAGCTTCTGGCAAAGACGCGATGAAGTTTGCGGGAGATTTAATCACACTAATGATCGGTGAGGAATTAGATGAGTAACTTCCAATTTATAAATGCTTACACTGAAGGGCAGCTAGGAATCATTGTTCTGAACAGGCCTAAAGTACTTAATGCGATCAATCGCCAGATGGTATCTGAGATTTTATCTGCAATGGAAGAGTTTGAAGTAGATGATCGCATTCGAGCAATACATCTATCTGGAAATGGAAGGGCGTTTGCGGCAGGAGCAGATATCGATGAAATGGCAAATGATCATGCAATCGATTTTGAGCTTCGCAATCAATTTAAGGATTGGGACCGGTTAGCTATGTTAAAGAAGCCAATCATTGGTGCTGTTCAAGGATTTGCACTTGGTGGTGGCTTCGAACTTGCCCTATGCTGCGATTTGCTTTACGCATCTGATGATGCAGAATTCGGCTTTCCGGAGGTGAGTCTTGGTGTGATGCCTGGAGCAGGCGGAACCCAGCGGTTAACAAAGCTTGTCGGAAAAACGAAGGCAATGGAATGGCTTTTTACTGGAAAAAGAATTTCTGCAAAAGAAGCTCACCAATTCGGGATCGTTAATCAATTGTTTGCTAAGGAAATTCTTCAAGAAGAAACAATAAAAATAGCAACCTATATTGCAGGGCAAGCACCTTTATCTATTCGTTTAATAAAGGAATCAGTAAATAAAGCAGTGGATACTCCAATAGAAGAAGGAATGCATTTTGAACGGAAAAATTTCTATCTATTATTTTCTTCCGAAGATCAAAAAGAAGGTATGAAAGCTTTTCAAGAAAAAAGAAAGCCTATTTTTAAAGGAAAATAAGGGGGTGTGCATATCCCGTGTATGAAACAATAAAATACGAAATCCGAAAATCTGTTGCCTGGATTACTTTAAACAGGCCTGAAAAATTAAACGCCTTTACAGAACAAGTAAACAGAGAGGTTCAGCAATCTATTAAGAAAGCAAATAAAGATCCTGAGGTGCGTTGTCTTGTTATCACGGGTGAGGGGCGTGCATTTTGCTCAGGTCAGGATTTAGATGGTGTCCTTGAAGATATGAATCATGGAGAGGTACTTCGAAAACATTATAATCCAATGGTGTTGGAGCTCTACAAATGTGAAAAGCCAGTCATTGCGGCAGTTAATGGAGTGGCAGCTGGAGCAGGAATGAGCCTCGCTCTTGCTTGTGATTTCCGTCTTTTATCTGAAAAAGCAAGTTTCATAGAAGCGTTTATACATGTTGGATTAGTGCCAGATGCGGGAAATTTATATTATTTGCCTAAGCTCATTGGCTATGCGAAAGCACTTGAGCTTGCTGTCCTCGGAGATAAGATTTCTGCACATGACGCGGAAAATTTGGGTCTTGCTACGAAGGTCATTCCACTTGAACGGTGGACAGAAGAAGTTGCTCTATTTGCCGAGCGGCTTGCTTCAATGCCAACCGTAGCAATTGGATTAATAAAGAAAAATTTAAAATCCAGTTGGAATTTAACGCTTGAAGAAAGTCTTGAAAAAGATGCACAAGCCCAAAGGATTGCTGGTCTCACATCTGATCATATTGAAGGCGTAAAGTCTTTTATGGAAAAGAGAAAACCCGTTTTCTTAGGGAAATAATTTGCCATTTAAAAAGTAATGAACGTTTTTGATTTACGAGCACATTAATTTCAAGTGCTCGTCTATTTGTTTTTAAATTTTTTGTGAGGTGGTAATGGGTGAATAATATCGTCGTAATTGGTTCAGGTGTTATGGGGAGAGGAATTGCCTATGTGAGCGCATTAGGCGGCTTTATGACAACCTTAATTGATATAAATGAAAGCCAATTGAAAAAGGCAGAAAAAGAAATTCAATCCATTTTTGAAAAAGGAGTTTCTTTAGGGAAATTAAGTCCTGAGTTAGCGGCAGAAGCAAAGGAAAGGATCGAATTCTCAGTTAGCTTATCAAAGCATGTATTGGAAGCTGATCTTGTCATTGAAGCTGTACCTGAGGTGATGGACATAAAGAAAAATATTTTTGAAGTGATGGATCAGCATGCGAAAGAAAGCTGCCTTTTTGCAACCAATACTTCAACAATGAGTCCAACAGAAATCGGCTCATATACAAAGAGACCGGATAGAGTAATAGCCATGCACTTTTTTAATCCTGTTCATAAAATGCCGCTTGTAGAAATAATAAGAGGACTTGAAACGAGTGATGAAACGGTACAATCAATAAAATTAGTTGCACAGAAAATGGGGAAAGAGACAGTTGTTATCAATGAATTTCCTGGATTTGTAACGAGTAGAATAAGTGCTCTTGTTGGAAATGAAGCCTTTTATATGCTGCAAGAAGGTGTTGCAACACCAGAAGAAATAGACAAAGCCATTAAGCTAGGACTCAATTATCCTATGGGGCCATTTGAATTAGGGGACTTAGTCGGTCTAGATACAAGACTAAATAATTTGAAATATCTCCATTCAAAATTGGGAGAAAAATACCGTCCAGCTCCGCTCTTAGAGCAATACGTAATAGCAGGTAGACTCGGCAGAAAAACTGGACGGGGTGTTTATGATTATTCCAACGGAGGTGAGTAAAGCGGTGAAAGAGGCGGTAATAGTAGATGCAGTTAGAACGCCAATTGGGCGGTATAAAGGAGTATTAAAAAACGTTCGGCCCGATGATTTAGGAGCGATCGTCATTAAAGCATTACTTGAAAGAAATCCATCTATTAATCTAATTGAAATAGAGGAGGTCATCCTAGGTAATGCCAACCAAGCAGGAGAGGATAATCGTAATGTAGCACGTATGTCCGCCCTTCTTGCAGGGTTACCCGTAGAGGTTGCTGGTACCTCGATAAATCGATTATGCGGTTCAGGGCTGGACGCAGTTAATTATGCAGCAAGAGCAATTATTGCAGGAGAAGGAGAAATTTATATTGCCGGCGGAACAGAAAGTATGACTCGTTCTCCTTTTGTAATGGCAAAACCAGACGCGGATTATCCGCGGGGGAATATGGAATTATATGACACTACGATCGGATGGCGTTTTACTAACGAAAGGCTAAAACAAATGTATGGTGCGGAAAGTATGCCTGAAACAGCTGAAAATGTCGCAATTAAATATGGGATATCTCGAGAGGAACAAGATCGATTTGCATTTGAGAGTCAAATAAAAGCAAAAAGGGCGATTGAAGTTGGAATATTTAAGGATGAGATAATCCCTGTCACCGATACTGACCGAAAAGGAAAGATCTCACTCATCGATGAAGACGAGCATCCTCGTCCAGAAACAACATTAGAAAAACTTGCACAATTAAAGCCAATTTTCAATGGAGGATCTGTCACTGCAGGCAATGCTTCAGGTGTAAATGATGGGGCTTCAGCATTGCTATTAATGTCTGCGGATAAAGCTAAAGCTTTGGGCTTGAGACCGCTTGCTAAATATATCGTTTCTGCAACCGCAGGCTTAACACCTTCGATAATGGGAATAGGGCCAGTTTTTTCAACTCGGAAGGCTCTTAAGAGAGCAGGTCTTACAATAGAGGATATAGACTTAATAGAACTTAATGAAGCTTTTGCCTCACAATCAATTGGATGTATGAAAATGCTTGAAATGGATCCGAAAAAAGTGAATGTCAATGGAGGAGCCATTGCTTTTGGTCACCCACTTGGAGCGAGCGGTGCTCGTATTTTGACAACATTATTGCATGAAATGAAGAGAAGAAACTCGAAATATGGTTTAGCCACAATGTGTGTTGGTGTAGGACAAGGCATTTCTACGATTATTGAACAAGTATAATTGGTTGCCGTTATTTATTAATCAAAAAATATGAATATTTCGTTTTATATAGTAGAATAATTGTATAACGTGAGATTTTCGACTGACTGTATAAATGAAATGAGGAATGAAGTAGTTGAATACGAGATCAATGATATTTACATTATATGGAGATTATATTTCCCATTATGGAAGTAAAATTTGGATTGGAAGCTTGATCCGGTTACTTAGTGAATTTGGTCATAATGACCAATCAGTAAGAGCGGCAATTTCGAGAATGAATAAACAAGGCTGGGTACAGTCTGAGAAAATAGGCAATAAAAGCTACTATTCATTAACCACTAGAGGTCAAAAGAGGATTGATGAGGCAGCAAAACGAATTTTTAAATTGATGCCTGAGAAATGGGATGGACAGTGGAGAATATTAATGTATACGATCCCAGAGGAAATTCGCAATGTGAGGGATGAGCTCAGGAAAGAGCTTGTATGGAGCGGATTTGGTTCCCTCTCTAATAGCTGTTGGATATCAGCCAATAATCTTGAAAAACAAGTATTTGATCTAATTGAAAAATACGATATTCACAATTATGTAGACTTTTTTATTTCGAAGTATGCGGGTCCGCATGAAAATATTCGCTTAGTCGAAAAAAGCTGGAACCTTGAGGAGATAAACGGAAAGTATCAAGAGTTTATATCTGAGTATAGTCAAAAGTACATTATTGATAAAAATAAAATACAAAAAGGTCAAATGAGTGATGCTGAGTGTTTTGTAGAAAGAACGAAGCTCGTTCATGAATATAGGAAGTTTCTTTTTGTTGACCCAGGATTACCAGAGGAATTGCTTCCAGAAAAGTGGTTGGGAAGCCATGCGTCAGCCCTTTTTAGCGATTATTACAAAGAGCTGGCTGAACCTGCTTCACGATTTTTTGAAAGTATTTTTAAAGAGGGTAATGAGATGATGTATAAGGCTAAAGATTATAATGTATTAGATCATCCGTATATTGTTGAATAAGGGAATCTTCAAATATAAAACATTATTTTCACGAAGAGGGGATTTGGTTGAATAACCTTACAAGTTTATTGGGGATAAAATATCCTGTTATCCAAGGTGGAATGGGAAATATAAGCAATGCGATATTAACTGCGGCTGTTTCAGAAGCTGGAGGATTAGGAACAATCGGTACAGGAACAATGGGACCGAATAAAGTAGAGGAAATCATTCAGGAGACAAAAAAGAGAACAAATAAGCCATTTGCGATAAATATTGCACTTAGTGTTTCCCCGTATGTAAAGGAAATTCTTTCGCTTGTAATAAAGTATAGCATCCCTATTGTATCACTATCAGCAGGCAATCCTGTGCCTTATGTACCTAAGCTCCATGAGCATGGAGTAAAGATCATATCGGTTTCTGCATCTGTACGACAAGCAAAAAAAGCGGAGTCTGCAGGTGTTGATGTCATAGTTGCAGAGGGATACGAAGCTGCAGGTATCAACTCTTCGCTTGAGATTACTACTCTTGCATTAATACCACAAATCATTAGAGAGGTTCATATACCTGTTGTTGCAGCTGGTGGCATTGGTGATGGAAAAGGCCTTGCTGCCATGCTTGCACTTGGGGCAAGTGGTGTTCAAATGGGAACAAGATTTATTGCGACAAAAGAAGCTCCTTTTCATCAAGAATATAAGAAAAAAATAGTAGGTGCAACTGATCATGATACTGTAATCATTGGGCGCGCAGTTGGAAAAATTCGAAGAGTGATGGATACAGAATATGCACAGAAGCTTTTACAAATCGAAAAAAAAGGAACGAATCAAGAGCATTTTAATGCCTTAACTTCTGAAGAATTTCATATTATTGGTGCACTTAATGGCAATGGCATGGATGGATTTATGAATGGCGGACAAATAAGCGGTCTAATACAAGATATACCTACTGTGCATGAATTGATGGAACGGATGATGGATGAGGCGAAGCATCAGCTTTCGACTGCGATAAAAATTTTATAATGGTTATTTTTAAAAGCATACAGTATGATTTTGTATGCTTTTCTTCTTGAAATCATATAAATAATATACTAATCTAAATATATTAAATTTTTTGAATATTATTGACTATTATTGTGAACTGGTGGTAATATAACGATATAATTACGGTACCGACAGTATTTATCATATAAATTCACTGTAAACAAATGTTATTGAATAATATTCATTAAGTTCATTACATAGGCAGTCCACACTGCTATTTTTGGTAGTGTTTAATATTTTTTATTAAAAGGGGGTTTCAAAATGAAAATGAATTTAAAGTCAATATCTTTTGCGTTTGTGGCTGGTTTGCTCTTGTTAAGTGGCTGTGGGAAAGAGACGGTCAAAAATTCTGGATCGGGTGAAGGAGCCAAGGAAAAATACACAATTGGAATTACCCAGTTTGTCGCTCATCCATCTTTAGATGCAGCAACGGAAGGATTTAAAAAGGCTTTGGAGGATGAAGGGTTTAAAGATGGAGAGAATGTCGAGTTTGATTTCCAAAATGCACAAGCAGATATGAATAATACTCAAACGATCGCTAATAACTTCGTTGGGGATAAGGTTGATCTAATTTTCGCTAATGCTACACCAAGTGCAGTAAGTGCTTTAAATGCAACAAAGGATATTCCAATCTTGTTTACTTCAGTCACAGACCCTGTCGGTGCAGGACTTGTTGATGCATTTGATAAACCGGGTGACAATATTACCGGAACAACTGATAACCATCCTGAAGGTACTGCCAAAACGATAAACTTTATTATTGAAGAGGCTGGAGCAAAAACGATCGGGATCATTTATAATGCTGGTGAGCAAAACTCCGAAGTTCAGGTTGAAGAAGTGAAGAAACTTGCAGAAGCAAAAGGTGCTAAAATTGTTGAAGCCTCTGTTTCAACGTCTGCAGAAGTTAAACAGGCAACAGAGTCTCTAGTTGGGCGTGTAGATGCAATTTATGTACCGACTGATAATACAGTTGTTTCGGCATTAGAATCTGTTATTTTTGTTGCAAATAGTAAAAAGCTACCTCTTTTCGTTGGTGAACTTGACTCCATGAAACGTGGAGCAGTTGCAGCCAGTGGTTTTAGTTATTATGATCTTGGTTATCAAACTGGAAAAATGGCTGCAGAAATCTTAAAAGGAAATAAAAAACCTTCTGAGATCCCGGTAGAGCTACCAAGCAGCTTAACATTAATGATTAATAAAAAAGCAGCAGAAGAACAAGGCCTTGAGGTGAAACAGGAGTGGGAGAAAATTGCAGAATTTTTTGATGGCGAATAATAAAGGGTGTGATTCTTGATGTTCACTGCAATATTTGGAGCGTTTGAAGCTGGGATAATCTATGCCATAATGGCACTCGGAGTTTACCTATCTTTTCGAGTATTAGATTTTCCTGATTTAACGGTTGATGGGAGCTTTGTAACTGGTGCAGCAGTTGCAGCAACGATGATCGTTAACGGTATGAACCCATTTATCGCAACAATTCTTGCGCTTATTGCGGGTTTTGCGGCAGGCTGTCTTACTGGCGTTCTTCATACGTTCGGAAAGATTAACGCTCTCCTCTCGGGAATATTAATGATGATCGCTTTATATTCAATCAATCTGAGAATAATGGGTAAATCGAATGTTCCTTTATTAAATAGTGAAACGGCTATGACTAATATTAGAGATGCATGGGACAAAACCGGTTTTGATTCAATATTTAATTCAATACTTTCAACAGTAGGTCTAGGTGATAGCTTGCCAAGGACTTGGGGAATCCTTATTGTCATGCTGATTGTTACCTTTACAATAAAATTCCTAACAGATCAATTTCTAAAAACCGAAATTGGATTGGCCATTAGAGCAACTGGTGATAATAAACGTATGATTCGCAGCTTATCGGCTAATACGAATGTCACCGTCATTCTTGGCCTGGGGATTTCAAACGCAATGGTCGCATTTTCAGGTGCTTTGATTGCTCAACAGGGTGGATTTGCGGATGTAGGTATGGGGATTGGCATGATTATTATCGGTCTTGCCTCAGTCATAATTGGTGAAGCATTATTTGGAACGAAAACCATTGCCAGAACGACGTTAGCAGTTATTGGAGGAGCAATCATTTATAGAATTGTCGTTACACTTGCACTACGTGTAGACTTCCTTGAACCGGGAGATATGAAGCTTATTACAGCGACTATTGTTATTTTAGCCCTGGTCACTCCAAAAATCATTGATTCGACGAAAGAAAAGAAACGTAAGGCGAGGAAGCAAGCTGAATTTATAGCATTCAATAGTTTGCCTGACGAGAGAAAGGGTGAGGCTGATGCTGAAATTAAGCCAAGTCCATAAAGTGTTTAATGAAGGAACGCCTGATGAAAAAATTGCTCTTGACCGTATTAGCTTAACTATGAATGAAGGTGATTTTGTAACAGTTATTGGCAGTAATGGTGCTGGGAAATCTACACTAATGAATATTATTTCAGGAGTGATGTTTCCTGACGTTGGCACGGTTACAATTGATAATCAAAATGTTACACTATTATCCGAATTTAAACGGGCCAGGCTAATTGGACGAGTATTCCAAGATCCGATGGCAGGTACAGCTCCGAGCATGACCATTGAAGAGAATTTAGCGATGGCCTATTCGAGAAATAAAAAGCGAACATTAAGAAAAGCTGTTACAAAAAGTAGAAAGGAATTTTTCCATAGCGTCCTTGAAACACTTCATCTTGGATTAGAAAACCGGCTAACAGCTAAGGTGGGTTTATTATCAGGTGGTGAAAGGCAAGCGCTCTCCCTGTTAATGGCCACATTTACTGAGCCTTCCATTCTTTTACTGGATGAGCATACAGCTGCACTTGATCCTGCCCGAGCAGAGCTCATTACGAATTTGACAAAGGAAATAGTAGCAAAGTACAAATTAACAACATTAATGGTCACTCATAATATGCAGCAAGCCCTTGATCTTGGAAATAGGCTAATCATGATGGATAAAGGACAAATTATTTTACAAGTAGATGAGGACCAAAAGGGTAACTTAACGATTGAACAATTATTAAGTGAGTTTCAAAGAATTAGAGGATCACAAATGGCAAGTGATCGTGCTTTGCTATCGTAATTGCATATAAGTATTAAAGGATTAATTAGTCTTTTTCAGCTAGTTAATCCTTTTTTTGGTTATTACATAAAATGTAAACAAGGAGTGGATTGTTAAAAATAAACCACTATTAAATTCTCATATTTTAAAATTTTTAAAGTTTTTACAATTTATTGACTATTGATTATACGAAATGGTATTATATCGTTAAATTAACGTCATACATATTTAGGGATAACATCTTTTTTTATCTACAAGCTTATTAAATTTTATCTAATGATCCAGTTGATGAATTGGAGGGATTTAATGATATCAGGATTAAAAGAAGGTTATACGGTTGAATTTATGGTAGAGGTCACTCCTGATATGTTTGCAAAATTTGAAGGAAATATCGTTCATCGTACGTATTCAACAGTTTCAATGATTTACCATATGGAATGGGCTTCAAGGCAGATTATCTTGCCCTTTTTAGAAGAACATGAAGAAGGTATGGGAATGGCTGTTTCTGCCAAACATCTGGCACCAGCACCTGAAGGATCGAAGCTTAAGATTTCAGCAGTCCTATCTGAAATGAAAGATAATCATATAATGACAAATGTAACAGTAATAAAAAGTGAGAAGATCATTGGTATCGGGGAAGTAAAGCAAGTTATTCTTCCTAAATGTAAAATTGCGAGAATGCTTGAACAGTAGTTTTTTTGCCTTTGAGATTAAAGGTTCACCCGCCTTAAGAATTCATTTTTTGAAAGCGTTATCAATAGATTTAGGAGGAATTAAGTGATGAGTTTGTTTTCAAAAATAAGAGAACATGAGCAAGTTGTTTTTTGCAATGATGAATCTACAGGATTAAAAGCAATCATTGCCATTCATAGTACAAGACTCGGACCAGCACTTGGGGGCTGTAGAATGCTCCCATATGCAAGTGAGGAGGAAGCACTTGAGGACGTTCTTCGACTATCTAAAGGAATGACGTATAAATGTGCTGCAGCTGATGTTGATTTTGGAGGAGGAAAAGCGGTTATCATTGGTGATCCAGCAAGAGATAAAACCCCGGAGCTATTCCGAGCTTTTGGGCAGTTCGTCGAGTCCTTAAACGGAAGGTTTTATACTGGAACAGATATGGGAACAACACCAGAGGATTTCGTTCATTCGTTAAGGGAGACGAATTGCATCGTCGGTGTTGATGAGGTTTATGGAGGGAGTGGAGATTCCTCTGTACCTACAGCTCAAGGTGTCATTTACGGGCTTCAGGCTACCAATCAAGCCTTGTCAGGATCAGATGATTTAGGAAATAAATGCTATTCCATTCAAGGTTTGGGGAAAGTTGGTTTTAAAGTAGCGGAAAGGCTTTTAGAAGAAGGCGCGGATCTTTATGTAACAGATATTAATCAGAAAGCAATCGAAAGGCTTTTATCAAAGGCTAAAATACTTGGGGCTGGTGTAAAAGTATTAAGCAGTGAAGAAATTTATCAGGCTAATGCAGATGTTTTCGTACCTTGTGCAATGGGTGGAATTATTAATGATCAAACAATTGAACAATTAACGGTAAAAGCTGTAGTAGGTTCAGCGAATAATCAGCTTTTAAAGCTCCGTCATGGCCAAATTCTTAAGGAAAAAGGTATATTATTTGCTCCTGATTATATTGTTAACTCAGGAGGACTAATTCAAGTTGCTGATGAGCTTTATACGCCGAATAAGGAGAGAGTTCTGCAAAAAACGAAAGCAATCTATAATTCACTGCTTCACATTTATGAGTTTGCTAATACTTCAGGTATTACAACGATTGAGGCTGCTAATGAATTTTGTGAAAAAAGGATTGAGGCCAGATCTCGAAGAAATAGCTTTTTTTCACATATGAAGCGACCTAAATGGGCAGTGAGGACATAATTTTTCACCAGAATAACAACATTGATAATGTGAAAAAGATAATTGCTAGTTAACGAATTATTATTTCAAGATGATCAAATAAATTATTTAGCAAAGGGTGAGAGAAATGGAAAGTCAATTTCCTATCCTGCAAATCATGGATTGTAATGGACAAATCGTATCACCTATGTATAAAGATAATATCTCAGAAGACTTTGTGAAAAAGTTTTATAAGCAGCTTTTAAGAATTCGTCTTTTTGACCGAAAAGCTGTAAGTTTGCAGCGTCAGGGCAGAATTGGCACATACGCTCCTTTTGAAGGACAAGAGGCAGCGCAAGTTGGGAGTGCGCTTGCTTTAGAACCAGCGGATTGGATGTTTCCGACTTATCGTGATCATGGGGCAGCATTTGTATTTGGGCACTCGTTAAGAAACATCCTGCTATTTTGGAATGGTCGTAATGAAGGCTGTGTACCTCCAAATGGGAAAAGGATTTTTCCGCCAGGGATTCCGATAGCGACCCAAATTCCTCATGCAGTTGGTGCTGCTTTGGCCGAGAAGATAAAAGGCTCTAACCATGCAGCTATTGCTTATTTTGGTGATGGCGCAACATCAGAAGGTGATTTTCATGAGGGTCTTAATTTTGCTAGTGTGATTAAGGCACCTGTTGTGTTTTTTAATCAAAATAATCAATATGCCATTTCAGTCCCGATTGAAAAACAAATGAATACGAAAACAATTGCCCAAAAAGCTTTAGCCTATGATATACCAAGTGTTCGCCTGGATGGAAATGATGTTTTCATTGTTTATTTTGAGACTTTAAAGGCTTTAGAAAGAGCAAGAAACGGTGATGGGCCAACCTTGATTGAAGCCGTAACATGGAGATACGGAGCACATACGACTGCAGATGACCCATCCAAATACCGTGACCAAATTGAAAGCAATAATCGAAGAGAAGAAACAGATCCGCTGCTCCGTATTGAAAGATGGCTAAAAAATGAAGGCCTATATGAAGAAAAATGGATTCGTCAAATCGAAACAGACGCTATTCAAGAGATCGAATTAGCAATTGCTGAAATGGAAGCATTTCCAAAAGCGAATCCAGCAGATATTTTTGATTATGTATTTGCGGAGCCGACATGGCAAATTAACCAGCAAAAAGAAGAATATCTTAGATTAATAGGAGGTGAAGCTAAGTGAATACGGCGATAAAGACGAGAACCATCACGCTTGTTCAAGCGATTACCGATGCTCTTGATACGATGATGGAAGAGAAATCAGAAGTGTTGCTTTTAGGAGAGGATATCGGGAAAAATGGTGGTGTTTTTCGGGCAACGGATGGACTGCAAGAAAAATATGGAGAGGGTCGAGTCATAGATACACCTCTTAGTGAAGCTGGGTTTGTTGGTGCCGGGATAGGACTTGCGGTAAATGGATTTATTCCTGTAATAGAAATTCAGTTCATGGGTTTTATTTACCCTGCTTATGAGCAAATTATGACACACGCTACTCGTCTTCGAATGCGCACAATGGGTCATTATACTGTACCAATGGTCATTCGCGCTCCATACGGCGCAGGGGTTAGAGCTCCCGAAATTCATTGTGATAGTACAGAAGCGATTTTTACCCATATGCCGGGAATAAAAGTGGTTTGTCCATCAAGCCCCTATGATGCAAAAGGTTTGCTTATTGCTGCAATAGAAGATCCTGATCCAGTTTTATTTATGGAACCAATGAGATGCTATCGTTCGATAAAAGCGGAAGTGCCTGAAGGTAAGTATGTAGTTGAAATAGGGAAAGGAAAAAAACTGCTTGAAGGTGACGATGTATCCATCATAACTTGGGGAGCTATGGTTCCAATTGTACTAAATGCTGCTCAAGAAATGAAGGAAAAGGGGGTATATTGTGATGTAATTGACTTAAGAACATTATATCCAATAGATAACGAGATAATAGCTGACTCCGTCCAGAAAACTGGAAGAACGGTTATTGTTCATGAAGCACATGCAACTGGTGGGGTGGGGAACGATGTTCTATCCATTATTAATGATACATCGTTTTTATTTCAAAAAGCCCCAGTAGAGAGAGTTACAGGTTTTGATGTGCCAGTACCATATTTCGGATTTGAAGATCATTATTTACCATCAGAAGCACGTATCATTCATGCGATTAAGAAAGTCATGTCTTTTTAGGAGGGAAGCAATGGAGGTTAAACTTCACGATATTGGGGAAGGGATGTCCGAGGCTGACATTAACTGCTTTTTCGTTAAGCCTGGCGATAAAGTTCGAGCAGATGAACCGTTGTTAGAAGTACAAACAGATAAAATGACCGCGGAAATTCCAGCTCCTCGATCAGGGATAATAAAAGAGTTTAAAGTTGCTGAGGGACAGACGGTTGCTGTCGGAACTACTCTATTGATTATGGAAGAATTAGGAATAGGAGACAGATATAAAGACAAAGTTCAAAAGCAACGAATACTAGCATCTCCCTTCACAAGAAAAATTGCAAGAGAAAACGGTATTGATCTAGAAAAGGTTCAAGGATCCGGACCTGCAGGGAGAATTACGGATGATGATATTTATCGGTTTATTGCTGCCAAGCAGCTTCCAACAAAAGAGATTATTTCAACAAATATAGCAGAAAACAAAACACCTTCAGAAATTTCCCCATCAAGAAATGACATCATTCCATTTAGAGGCAGAAGAAAGCAAATAGCAAAGAAAATGGTTCAGTCCTCATTTACGATCCCTCATTGCACTCATTTTGAAGAAGTGGATGTAACCGAGCTTATTCAATTTCGAACAGAGTTAAAGAAAATGAATCAAAATATATCAGCAACTGCATTTTTCCTAAAGGCATTATCAGTTTGTTTAAAAGAATTTCCGATATTCAACGCACGACTTGATGAAGATAAGGAAGAAATATATCTCATTAAAGAACATCATTTTGGTATTGCGGTTGATACAGAGGAAGGTCTAATTGTACCAGTTATTCGTCATATAGAGAAAAAATCAATTCAAAATATTCATCATGAAATGAAGGAGCTTACAGAAAAAGCATTAGATAATAAATTAAGTGTAAAAGAAATTTCAGGAGGAACGTTTACAATGAGCAATGTAGGTCCATTAGGCGGAAGCTTCGGTGCAACCCCGATCATTCAACATCCTGAAGTAGCACTTGTTTCCTTCCATAAAACAAAAAAAATGCCAGTCGTCACGGATGAGGATGAGATTGTCATTCGCTCAATCATGAATATTTCAATGTCCTTTGACCACAGGGTTGCTGACGGAGCAACAGCTGTCAAATTTACAAATCGATTCGCACAATTCATACAAAACCCAAAATTGCTATTGCTGGAGTTGGTGTAAATGGTTGTCGGGGAACTTGCACATGAACGTGATCTCATTATTATTGGCGGAGGTCCTGGTGGTTACAATGCAGCTATTCGCGCCTCACAGCTTGGAATGAAAGTTACACTCATTGAAAAGGATCAGCTTGGAGGTGTATGTCTTAATTATGGCTGCATACCTTCGAAGGTATTGACCTATGGAGCAGAAAAATATGTTACTTCTCATGACGATGCGGAGTTAGGAATCGAAAGGAAAGGCATTCATTTTAATATAGAGACACTACTAACCTATAAAATAAAAACAATTGCTAACCTTCGGGAGGGTGTCACTTCATTAATTAAGGCAAATAAAATTGAGTTACTCCATGGTTCTGCCTTCTTTCTTTCGGAGGAGCGGATTGGTGTAGAAAATGGGGATCAGTTTGAAGTATTTCGATTTAAACATGCCATCATTGCAGCTGGTTGCTCAACGAAACAACCTGAAGGAATCATAATCGATAATAATCGGATATTTGATTCTAGGTCCATCACAAACATAAATATTGTACCTGAAAAGCTAGTCGTATATGGACATGATTATATTGCTCTAGAAATGGCAATGGCTTACAATGCTTTCGGCTCCGAAGTGATGATCATATTAAAGCATGATGAGTTTGATTTTGACTCCTCGATAAATCGTGAGTTAAAGAGACTATTAAAAAAGTATCGTATCCAGATCATGAGGAGCACCAAAATTAATGAAGCATATGCTGAAGAGGAAAAGGTTTCTATTATCCTACAAAATAAGACAGGCATAGAAAAAATATCAGCTTCACATTTATTTATTTCTAACCTAGAAACTCCAAATTCGAATCATTTAGGTATTACTCGAATTGGGGTAGAAACAACAAAGGAAGGGTTTATAAGAGTTAATGATCAATGTCGAACGTCAATCTCGAACATTTTTGCGGTAGGTGATATAACGGAGGGTCCTAATTTAGCAGTAAAGGCAATAAAGCAGGGGAAAACGGCAGCAGAAATCATTGCAGGGATCCCAGCTGAAGCTGATTTTCGATTTTTACCAATAGTAGTACACACAAGACCCCCAATCGCGTCTGTTGGACTAACTGAAGAAGAAGCCATAAGTCAAGGATATTCCATCGATATAGGCCAATTTCCCTTATCTAGCAATGGTTTCTCAGCCATCATCGGAAAAAAAGAAGGATTTATTAAGCTTATTTTCGATAAAGAAAATCAAATGCTAATTGGAATGCACATAATAGGAGACGGCGCGATTGAACTAATATCCAGCGGAATCTTATCCTTGGAAATGGCTTCGCGTGACGAAGATTTACTTTTTCCAACCTATCCCCATCCAAGCATGAACGAGGGAATATTAGAAGCGGTTGAAGCGATAAAAAATCAGGCAATACATCTTTCGCCTAAATTTAAAAAAGGAATTCAAGTTTAAAATAAAGAGGAAGCTTTTCAATACTTTACTGCAGAAGTGCATTGTAGCTTTAACTTGTATTCTTGAAAACATTTCAACTATTAATATAATATTAATTCTGAATATTAATAATTTTGTAATTTAGGAGGAAAAAAGAATGCAAGAAAATACTCAAGCTAAGCAACAAAAGGCCGAGGATTTTTTTCCGGTAAAAGAAGTTGATTATTTAGAGATTTATTCAGGAAATGCTAAACAATCATGCCATTATTTTTGCTCTGCATTTGGATTTAAACCTGTGGCCTATTCAGGTTTAGAAACTGGTAATCGGGAGACGGTTTCATATGTACTTCAGCAAAGAAAAATTCGCCTTGTCATAACGGGATCTTTAACGGAAAGCAGCAGGGTTGCTTCCTTTGTGAAAAAGCATGGAGATGGCGTAAAGGATGTAGCTTTAACAGTTGATGATGTAGAGAAAGCATATAATGAAGCAGTTTCTAGGGGAGCAATTGAAATTGTACCTCCATTTGAAATCAAGGATGAGCATGGAACTGTAAAGAAGGCAGTAATTGGAACATATGGCGATACGATTCACACATTAGTTGAAAGAAATAACTATAAAGGTATTTTTATGCCCGGGTATGAACCGTTAGAAATGAATGTACCATTTGAGGACGCGGGCTTTATCGGGATTGATCATGTCGTTGGAAATGTTGAAAGTATGGAAGAATGGGTTAGTTATTATGCAAATGTAATGGGCTTTAAGGAAATGACACATTTCACAGATAAGGATATAAGCACGGAATATTCAGCATTAATGTCTAAAGTTATGCATAATGGCGGAAGAATAAAATTCCCTATTAATGAGCCAGCAGAGGGAAAACGGAAATCACAAATTGAAGAGTATCTTGACTTCTATAATGGTCCTGGTGTTCAGCATCTTGCACTTTTAACAGAGGATATCGTAAGTACGGTCAGCATTCTTCGCAAGAATGGAGTAGAATTTCTGAATACTCCTGCCGCATATTATGGTGAAGCGTTAACATACCGTGTTGGAAAAATTGATGAAGAAATCGAAAAACTAAAAGAATTAAGTATATTAGTAGATCGCGATGATGAAGGCTATTTGCTGCAAATCTTCACAAAGCCAGTTGTTGATCGTCCAACATTATTTATTGAGGTCATTCAGCGTAAAGGTGCGAGAGGATTTGGAGAAGGTAATTTCAAGGCCTTATTTGAATCGATTGAACGAGAACAAGAAAGACGAGGAAATCTCTAAGATCGATAGAAGAAAAGGATGGGCAAATGTCCTTACTCTTTAAAGATAGCTCAGGTAAACAACGTAATCGCAGTTAAACTAGAGGTGTTAACATGGTAAAAATCCAAACAAAACGTGCAATCGAAGAGATGACTTCCTACCCGCTTGGGTTTACACCAGAGGAACTAATGAATCAATACCATCTCAAAACGATTCGAAAAATGTCTGATAATGAAAATATTTATGGGTGTTCTCCAAATGTTAGGGAGTCCATCATTCAAAATATGCAAAAGTTATTTTTGTATCCTGATGGCAAGACATCCTTATTAATCCAAAAACTATCCGCCTTTTATAACCTTAATGCAGAACAATTAATTATAGGGAATGGCTCTGAAGAACTTATAAGACTTTTAACAAGAGCATTTATAAATCCAGGGGATGAAGCAGTACTAGCTGATATGACCTTCCCGAGATATGAAGCAAATATCGTAATAGAAGGCGGAATATCAGTCAAAGTTCCTCTAGCTAATGGGGTTCATGATCTTCCAGCCATGTATGAAAAAATAACGCCACGTACAAAAATGATATTTATTTGTAATCCAAATAACCCAACTGGAACAATTGTGGAAAAGCAAGAGCTTTATCATTTCATAGAAAAAGTTCCAGAGAATATATTGATTGTTTTAGATGAGGCTTACTACGAGTATGTAACGAGCAATGGTTACTTACAATCAGTTCCACTTATTGATAAACATTCCAATCTAGTCATATTACGAACCTTTTCAAAAATATATGGGCTGGCTGGACTGCGTGTTGGTTATGGAATCATGAATTCTAATATTGTGCATGAGCTTCATAAAGTAAAAGACGTTTTTAACGTAAATCAATTAGCACAGACTGCAGCTGTTACCGCACTTGAAAACAAGGATTTTATTCTTGATTGTGCAGATAAAAATGATAAAGAAAGAATTTTTGTCTGTGAGTTTTTAGAAAAAAATGGTTTAAATTATTATCCCTCACAAACAAATTTTGTATTTATTTATTGTCAATTCCCAGTTGTTGAGAAATTAATCTCGAATGGTTTCCTTGTTCGGGAATTGAAATATCATGGATATACAGATGCATTTAGAATCACACTTGGCACACGAGAAGATAATAAAGCCTTTCTTGAAGTAATCAGTCAAATTATTAGTGAAAGAGCGGTGGAAAATGGAAATAACGCCAGGAAATCTTGAATGGAGAGACGCATATAAGCTTTTGGCTGGTTCAATTTTACCTCGTCCAATTGCATTTGTTACGACATTAGACGCAGCTGGCGTTACGAATGCAGCGCCATTTAGTTTCTTTACTGCAATTTGTGCGGATCCAATGCTGATTTGTTTTTCACCGATGAGAAGAGGGACGGATGGCCATAAAAAGGATACACTTCTTAATATTGAAGCAACAAAAGAATTTGTTATTAATATAGTCAGTGAGGATTTAACAGAAAAAATGAATATTTGTGCAGCTGAGTATTCAGCTGATATTGATGAGCTAGAGATCGCAGGGCTAACAAAGGAAGAAAGTTCCTTTGTAAAACCTCCAAGAATTAAGGAATCGAAAGTTCACCTTGAATGTAGTCTGCACGAGGTCCTTCATTTTGGAGATCATGTTGGCGCAGGAAGCCTTGTCATCGGCAAAGTTGAACATGTTCATGTTGCTGATGAGCTTTATGAGAATGGGAGAATACTTACTGAAAAGCTAAAACCAGTAGGACGCATGGCAGGACATATGTATACAAAGGCAATGGCAGAAGTCTTTGAATTAGTGCGAAAAATGTGACTAAGGTGATGCTATGAAATTCGTAACTTTTCAAAAGAAGGACGGGTCGATTCGAGCAGGATGGATCGTGAATGAACAATATGTTATTGATATGCATGAAGCCTCAAATGGAGTACTGCCAAAAGATTTGCTTTCATTTATAGAAAATCATTCATTTTTCATGAATTTTATATCATCATCTCAATTAAATGAAAAGAAAGTCTATCCTCTCAAAGATGTTTTACTTAAAGCGCCGCTGCCGAACCCGAAAAGCTTTAGAGATTTTTATGCTTTTGAAGAGCATGTGAAAACAGCTAGAGAAAATCGCGGTTTAGAAATGATTCCAGAATGGTATGAAATCCCAGTATTTTATTTTTCAAACCATTTAGCCATAAAAGGACCTAATGAAAAGATAGATAGGCCTGAAAATTGTCAATGGCTTGATTATGAATTGGAGATTGCCTGTATCCTTGGAAAGGAAGGCAAGAATATTAAGGCAGAAAACGCGGAAGATTATATTTTCGGTTACTGTATTTTAAATGACTGGAGTGCAAGGGATTTACAAAGAAAAGAAATGAAAGTAGGACTTGGTCCTGCAAAAGGCAAGGATTTTTCAACATCCATAGGACCTTATATCATAACAAAAGATGAATTAGAAGATTACCGGATTGAGAATGGGTATGATTTAACGATGACGGCGAAGGTCAATGGCGTCCTTTTATCTGAAGGGAATATGAAGGATCTATACTATTCATTCGGAGAAATGATTGAGTGTGCTTCAGATGGAGTTACATTATATCCTGGTGAAATAATTGGTTCAGGAACGGTAGGGAGCGGATGTATTTTAGAGCTTGGCACAGATGTTCATCCCTGGCTTGAGCCTAGTGATGAGATAGAATTAGAAATAACAGCGCTCGGAAAATTAGTAAATATGATTAACAGCAAGTGAGGTGGAAAAATGTTTTACCGGAAAATGGGGGAAATTCCTCATAAGCGTCATACGATGTTTAAAAAAGAGGATGGTTCACTCTATCGTGAGCAAGTGATGGGAACGAAGGGGTTTTCTGGGACACAATCGATTTTATATCATCATTATATGCCAACCGAAGTGTCTCAAAGCCAATTGATAGGTAAATACCTACCAGAATACGAAGATCAAGATAGCCTAAAGCATCGTCATCTTATGACAGACAAAATTGAGAAAAAAGGCGATGCATTGAATGCTAGAAATTATTTATTAGGCAATGATGATTTATTAATTGGAACAATGAATATAAATGAAGCCATGGAAAGCTATTATCGTAATGGTGATGGCGATGAAATGCTTTACATTCATTACGGAACTGGCAAAATCGAAACAATGTTCGGTACTATTACGTATCATCCTGGGGATTATGTGATTATCCCGATCGGTACAATATACAGGGTGATTCCGGGTGAAAGTGAAATTTCAAAAGTATTATTTATTGAATCATTTAGCCAATTAACCACTCCTAAAAGATATCGGAATGAATATGGACAATTATTAGAGCATAGCCCATTTTGTGAAAGAGATATTCGCGGGCCCGAGAAATTAGAAACCTTTGATGAAAAGGGTGAATTTAAGGTCATAACCAAAACGAGGGGATATCTGCATTCTCATGTGCTAAATCATCACCCTTTAGATGTGATAGGTTGGGATGGCTACTTATATCCATGGGTTTTCAATATAAAGGATTTTGAGCCGATCACAGGGAGAGTTCATCAGCCGCCTCCAGTTCATCAAACATTCGAAGGTCATAATTTCGTAGTTTGCTCTTTCGTACCACGACTATTCGACTATCATCCAGAAGCGATTCCTGCTCCATATTATCATAGCAATGTGAATAGCGATGAACTTCTTTATTATGCTGAAGGGAATTTTATGAGCAGGAAGGGGATTAATAAAGAGTCCATCACCCTTCATCCGAGCGGTATTCCACATGGTCCACATCCGGGAACGACAGAAGCTAGCATAGGGAAAAAGGAAACACTTGAGCTCGCGGTTATGATTGATACGTTTAGACCGTTGAAAGTCGTAAAGCAGGCAAAAGAAATCGAGGACGAAAATTATATGTTTACGTGGGTGTAAATTTTTTTTAGTTATGTTTGTTTAAGAATAATGTTGATTACCAAAAATGCCTGTGGAGTAAGCAATCAGAAATTGACCTAAGAACGAGTCAAAATTCTGATACAAACCCCACAGGCAATTATAATAAAATATCGAAATAACTTCTTTAAATAAATGGATTACTACTCATTATGCCATATCGTAGCCAGTGTACCTTCTCCAGCGTGTACGGCGATAGTAGAACTAATTTCACCGATAAAAATATCAAGTTTAGGAAAAAGGGCTTTAATCTCGGTTCCAAGCTCCTTTGCTTTATCATGAACATTTCCATGTAAAATTTGCACTTGAGATATGGAATGCTTTTTATATGCTTCCCCTAGCAATTCTAACATACGCTTAACTGCCTTTTTCTCAGAACGTACTTTATCAAAAAGCTCAAACTCACCATTATTGTTAATTCTAATAATCGGTTTTATTTTTAAAAGACTTCCAAGTAAATAAGAGGTTCCTGACATTCTTCCGCCTTTGTAAAATTGATCCAGACTTCCTAATAATATATAATTCTCTGATTTGGCTGCATCGTCCTGAAGGAATTGAGCAATTTCATTACTAGGCAATCCTTTTTTAGCTAGATCCATGCCTTTTTTTATTAGAGTTGTAATCGCATAGGACATTGAATTGGAATCGACTGCTTCAACTGGGAAATCTGCGAGTTTAGCACCAGATAGACAGCTGTTAATCGTCCCGCTTAATTTACCAGAGATATGTACAGCGACAGCAGAATCATATTTTCCTTTTAATTGTTCAAAAAGCTCGGCAAATCGACCTGCAGATGGCTGTGAGGTTTTAGGAATTTCCTTTGATGTAACAATTCGGTTATATAATTGATCTGTATTCAAATCTATTCCATCTTCAAATGTTTCATCACCAAATGTAATGGACAATGGAATAACATACACATCAGGATGTTTTTTAAATTCATCTGTAATATAGGCAGTACTGTCAGTAATCCAGGCAATCTTCTTTTCAGTCATCAATTTAGTTAGTCCTTTATAAATATTTACCCGCTAAAAAGGTTTGCCAATAAAAGAAAAGCTCTGCTTTCTCTTATCAATAAAGATAAATTTTTTTATCTTCCGGGCTTTTCCATTATACACTATTGGAACCGTTTGCACGAGTTTTAATCAAAGTTCATATATTGGTCACATTTAATACGTTCGTAAAATTTCCAATCAAAAAAGGAGTTGTTGGGACAACTCCTTAGTATATGAAAAAAATTAGATTACAGTTGTTGAGACCATTCTTCGACATTCCAAATCTTTGTTATCCAGTCCTCATAAAAATCTGGTTCGTGACAAACTAAAACAATGGTACCCTTATATGCTTTTAACGCACGCTTAAGTTCTTCCTTTGCTACAACATCAAGGTGATTGGTCGGTTCATCAAATAATATCCAGTTGCTTTCATTCATCAATAGTTTACATAAGCGAACTTTAGCTTGTTCTCCACCGCTTAATTGATTTAGTGGGCGTGAAATATGCTCATTTTTCAGACCGCATCTAGCAAGTGCAGCTCGCACCTGATGCTGATCCATGGAAGGGAACTCATTCCAAACATCATCGATCGGTGTTATATTTCCTGCTTTTACTTCTTGTTCAAAATAAGAAGGGAAGAGGAAGTCTCCTCGTTCGACTTTACCGCTGATTGGATTGATTTTTCCAAGCATTGTCTTTAGGAGAGTGGATTTCCCGACACCGTTACATCCAACAATCGCAATTTTTTCTCCGCGTTCAATTGATATTGACATTTTAGGTAACAGCGCATGGGTATAACCGATTTCGAAATCATTTCCTTCAAAAACATAGCGGCTGCTGCCACGAGATTCTTTGAATTCAAACGTTGGTTTCATGGCTGTTTCTGGACGGTCAATTCTTTCCATACGATCGAGCTGCTTCTGGCGGCTTTTTGCCCGGCCTGTTGTTGAATAGCGAGCTTTATTTTTCGCTATGAAATCTTCCTGCTTTTTTATGAATTCTTTTTGCTTTTCATAGGCATTTATATGCTGGTTTTTATTGATTTCAGCTAATTCAAGAAATTTTTCATAGCTTGCAGTATAGCGTGTCAGCTTTGAAAATTCCAAATGGAAGATCGTGTTAGAAACCTGATTCATAAATTCTGTATCATGAGAAATAAGAATGAATGCATACGGGTATTCTTTCAAGTAGTTTGTTAACCAGCGAATATGCTCGACATCTAAATAGTTTGTCGGCTCATCCAATAGTAAAATTTGTGGCTGTTCGAGAAGTAGCTTTGCTAATAATACTTTCGTACGCTGGCCGCCGCTTAGTGCAGAAACATCACGGTCTAAGCCGATTGCATCTAATCCAAGTCCTCGTGCAGCTTCTTCAATTTTAATATCTAGTGAATAGAAGCCACCTGCATCAAGGCGATCCTGGATTTTCCCCATTTCATCAAGTAAATCTTCTAATTCTTCTGGTGTTGCGTCTGCCATTTTTGCCGTTACTTCGTTTAAAGCCTTTTCTTGTTCAAAAAGTGGAAGAAACGCATCTTTGAGGGCATCTCTCATCGTTTTTCCTGGTGTCAAGACGGTATGCTGATCAAGATACCCATAATAAACAGAAGGGGTCCATTCGACACGGCCAGAATCATGAATTAGCTGTCCCGTAATAATATTCATTAACGTCGATTTCCCAACACCGTTCGCTCCGACAAGTCCTACATGATCCTCTGCAAGCAGCCTGAAAGATACATCTTTAAACAATGTTCGGTCACCAAATGTATGGCTTAAATTTTCTACATTTAATAAACTCATATTATAAAATCCTCACTTTTTCAAAAGTAATCCATTTTTACATCATACAAGATTTTTTCGCATAAAACTAGATTTTCCTAAGGTATATTGTTGGAAAATGTATAGATAAATAATATGTGAATCAATGTTATAAATTCTAGTAAAAGTAAAAACGAAAGGGTACCCGTTTAAACGGATACCCTTCATGATCATTTGATTCTATTATTTAACTTCCTCTTGCACTGCCAAACCAAGACCCTCTGCCACTTTTGTCCCGTATTCTGAGTCAGCTTTAAAGAAGTGTTGTATTTGGCGAAGCTTTATATCATCTCTTTCTACTGGTTTCATGGCACCGACGATATTATCGACAAGGCGAGCACGTTCTTCTTGAGACATTAAGCGGTATAGGTCACCTGCTTGAGTATAGTGATCATTGTGATCATAAGCAACGCTTTCTGCTATACCAGATACTTGATATGCAGCTTGTTTATGTTCAGGCATTTCAGTTGGTCCTCCAAAGCTGTTTGGCTCGTAGTAAACGGAACCCCCGCCATTGCTATCAAAACGCATTTGTCCATCTCGTTGATAGTTATTAACTTCATTTTTTGGACGGTTGATAGGAAGTGCTTGATGATTGGCACCGACACGGTAACGGTGTGCATCATGGTATGCAAATAGGCGGCCTTGAAGCATTTTATCTGGTGAAACATCGATTCCAGGGACAAGTGTTCCAGGTGAGAATGTTGCCTGCTCGACTTCAGCGAAATAGTTTTCTGGATTTCTATTCAATACCATTTTACCGACTTCAATTAATGGATAGTCTTTATGTGACCATACTTTCGTTACATCAAATGGATCAAATCGATACATATTCGCATCCTCTAGCGGCATGATTTGAACCTTTAATGTCCATGATGGATGTTCCCCATTTTCGATAGCATTAAATAAATCCTCGGTATGATAATCTGGGTTTTCTCCAGCAAGCTTAGCCGCAAGATTGACATCCATATTTTTAACACCTTGATCTGTAATAAAGTGATATTTTACCCAAACACCATTGCCGTCTTTGTTTGTCCATTTAAATGTATGGCTTCCGTATCCATTCATATGTCTTAATGTAGCTGGAATTCCGCGATCGCCCATTAAGTATGTTACTTGGTGTAATGATTCAGGTGATAAAGACCAGAAATCCCAAACAGCTGTAGGATTCTTCAGATGGGTCTTAGGATCTCTCTTTTGAGTATGAATAAAATCAGGGAATTTAATCGCATCACGAATGAAGAAAATAGGTGTGTTGTTGCCTACTAAATCATAATTTCCTTCCTCCGTATAAAACTTCACTGCGAACCCACGAGGGTCACGAACAGTATCTGCTGAACCAAGCTCACCTGCAACTGTAGAGAAACGTATAAACATAGGTGTGCGTTTTCCCACTTCAGATAAAAAGTCAGCTTTCGTATATTTTGTAAGATCATTTGTTACTTCGAAATAACCGTGTGCTCCAGCGCCTTTCGCATGAACAACGCGCTCAGGTACTCGTTCGCGATTGAAATGAGCTAATTTCTCAAGTAGATGCACGTCTTGAATTAAAGTTGGACCACGTGAGCCAGCTGTCATTGAGTTTTGGTTGTCTCCAACAGGAGCACCCCAGCTTGTTGTTAGTTTATTGTTTGTTGTCATCAATCATTCACCTCATTATATTTATTAAAATAATACTTGATTAAAATGATAACACTTCTCAATAAAAAATCAATACTTATTAAAAATTATTCTAAATAAAAAATAAGTATCAATAGTTTGAAAAAAATAACACTAATATATCTATATTTTTAAATGTGGACAAAAGAACTAAAAGTAAAAAATAGTGAATTAAGTCATAACTTCATGAAATTCATTCATATTTTTTATGAACCAAAATGGGTAAACTACGATAAAACATTTTTTAGAAAAATTTTCAGAAAACTGTCCGCTATATATGTACAAATATGAAAAATATGATAAAGTAATACGTAAGAATCCTTTATATATCAATGTTATTCATGTCCTTCTTGTAAATACAGTTGTATTTCAGGGGGTGACAATTTGGAAGAAATTTATCAAATTGGAGGATTAATTATGACAAGTAAAACATTGGATGCATTCTTAAATGAAAATCTCGAAGATTTAAAAGGGAAGGGTTTATATAATGTCATTGACCCATTAGAAAGCCCAAACGGCCCAATAATTAAACTTAATGGCAGGGAATTAATTAATCTTTCTTCTAATAATTATTTGGGATTGGCTACAGATACTAGGCTAAAAGAGGCAGCAACGGAAGCTATTCATAAATATGGCGTTGGTGCAGGGGCTGTTCGTACAATCAACGGAACATTAGATATTCACGTAAAACTAGAAGAAAAATTAGCTGAGTTTAAACATACTGAAGCTGCGATAGCTTATCAGTCTGGCTTCAACTGTAATATGGCTGCTATATCGGCTGTTATGGACAAAAATGATGCAATTCTATCAGACGAATTGAATCATGCCTCAATTATCGACGGTTGCCGCCTATCTAAAGCAAAGATTATTCGTGTTAACCATTCTGATATGGACGATTTAAGAGAAAAGGCAAAAGAAGCGAAGGAGTCTGGGCAATATAATAAAATTATGGTCATTACAGATGGAGTTTTCTCAATGGATGGAGATATTGCGAAGCTTCCTGAGATTGTGGAAATTGCTGAAGAATTTGATCTTATTACATATGTAGATGATGCCCATGGTTCTGGCGTATTAGGTGACGGAGCAGGTACAGTTAAGCACTTCGGTCTATCTGATAAAATTGATTTTCAAATTGGAACCCTTTCTAAAGCAATTGGAGTTGTCGGCGGATATGTAGCTGGTAAACAACAGTTAATTGATTGGCTTAAAGTACGAAGCAGACCGTTTCTTTTCTCTACATCCTTAACTCCAGCAGATGTTGTTGCTAGTATGAGAGCAATTGAGATATTAATGGAAAGCACTGAGTTGAACGAAAAATTATGGGATAATGCCAATTATTTAAAAGCAGGTTTGAAGAAGCTAGGGTTTGATATTGGTGAAAGTGAAACTCCAATTACACCTTGTATTATCGGGGATGAAGTCAAGACACAGGAATTCAGTAAAAAATTAAATGAAGAGGGCGTATATGCAAAATCAATTGTATTCCCAACTGTTCCAAAAGGGACTGGTAGAGTAAGAAATATGCCTTCCGCAGCACATACAAAGGAAATGCTTGACCAAGCAATTGCGATCTACGAAAAAGTTGGAAGAGAGCTGGGTATTATTTAATCAAGGGGAAGGATTGGAAAATTAGATGAAAAAGATTTTTATTACAGGTGCATTAGGGCAAATTGGCTCTGAATTGACCATGAAACTTAGAAATATTTATGGAACTGATAATGTCATTGCAACGGATATTCGCAAAAATGACTCTGAAGCTGCTCAATCGGGCCCTTTTGAAGTGGTGGATGTAACAGATACAAAGACGATGATTGAAACAGCAAGGAAATATGAAGCAGATACAATTATCCATATGGCCGCATTGCTTTCTGCAACAGCTGAAAAAAATCCTGTATTTGCTTGGAATTTAAATATGGGTGGGTTAATGAATGCTCTTGAAACGGCAAGGGAACTAAAAGCACAATTTTTCACTCCTAGCTCTATCGGCGCATTTGGCCCTTCAACACCAAAGGATCAAACACCACAGGATACCATTCAGAGACCTACAACGATGTATGGAGTAAATAAAGTAGCTGGTGAATTGCTTGCGGATTATTACTATCATAAATTTGGTGTTGATACAAGGGGTCTGAGATTTCCGGGTCTTATTTCGTATGTAACACCTCCTGGTGGCGGAACGACAGATTATGCAGTTGAAATTTACTATGAAGCCATAAAAAATGGACGTTATACTTCATACATTAATAAAGGAACTTATATGGATATGATGTATATGCCTGATGCACTTAATGCCATTATTGACTTAATGGAAGCAGATAGTTCGAAATTAATCCATCGAAATTCATTTAATGTAACAGCAATGAGCTTTGATCCAGAAGAAATTGCTGCAGAAATTCGTAAATCTATTCCTAGCTTTGAAATAAGCTATGACGTTGATCCTGTAAGACAACAGATTGCTGATAGCTGGCCAAATTCAATCGATGCGACTGCCGCTAAAGAAGAATGGGGCTTTAAAGCAGAATTTGATTTAAAGAAAATGACTATCGATATGTTAGAAAAGCTTAATAAATAAATGATAAAAGGACAGCTAAAATTAGCTGTCCTTTATTCTAATGCTAAAAAAATCTTCAAGAAATTTTTTCTTTTCTATCTCAGTCAATTCCAATTTTGTTTTTACGCCATTTTTCGCTTTGGTAACCGTTTGACCTGAAAGTGTAATTCTTCCATTCTCTGTTGCTATTGTTGCAATATCACCATGAGTAAAAGAAGATTCAGGTGAAGTTTGATTAAAATAGCATCCTTCAGAAAAATCTTCTAACTTTTTTGGAACATTTGCAAAGCGATATAATGTTTTCCATTCTTGATTTTCGAATCGCTGCAAGTCAAATAAATGATTCTCATTCAAATTGATCCGGTAAATTCCACTTACATCTTCCTGCTCTTTTCCTGTTAATGGCAAAGGCTTGCGGACGGAATCTCCAAAGCCAACATCTACAAGATAGGGCTGATCTAAATGAACGATCATTGCTGCATGAGTATTTTCTTTGGCCCAGCCATTTTGTTTTTTTACAGTACAGGATATTAAATGTGATTTGAAGCCAAGCTTGGTTAATAACTGCTGAAATAGTCCATTTAGTTCATAGCAAAAGCCACCCCTATGGTCTCCGATTATTTTATTGTAAAAACGACTCAAATTTAGGGTGATTTCTACGTTTCGAGTTACATCCAAATTTTCAAAGGGAATATTCTCCATATGATGCTTTTGCAGCTTCTGTAAAAATTCCAAAGTGGGTTCGCTTTCTTTTTCTACTGAAATACGCTGTAAATATGCTTTTACGTTCATAGAATCACCTTCTAAATAAGCTCTTTCTATTTCACATAAATTAACTTCTCAGATTTTGGAAGAACTCTTCCTATCATTGATGCATGAGCTAGACCAGATTCATGTAATATTTCAATATATTTTTTTGCTTCATCTTCTGGTAAAGCAACTAATAAGCCGCCTGAAGTAATGGCATCACATAAAATATATTGATTTTCAATAGAAATATTTTCATAAGACACATCTTCATGAAGCCACTTATGGTTAGATTTAGAACCACCAGGAATTATACCTTTTTCTGCTAGCTCATATGTACCTTCCAATACTGGAACTTGATCTAATATAATTTCAAAGCTAACATCGCTGCCACGAGCCATTTCGCTTCCATGACCAAGCAGTCCAAATCCAGTTACATCCGTTACAGCATGTGGAGAAAAGGGATTTAACATTTCAGCAGCTATTTTATTCAACATTGCCATTGTTTCAGTTACGGCTATCTCTTGTTCTGGAGTGACAGCGCCCCTTTTAATACCAGTTGTTAAAATTCCTACACCAATTGGCTTAGTTATAACAAGAGCATCACCAGGCTTTGCCCCGACATTTTTCAATACTCGTTGTGGATGAACAGTACCTGTAACAGAGAGTCCGAATTTCGGTTCCTGATCATCAATAGAATGTCCTCCAACAGTAATAGCCCCAGCTTCCTTTACCTTATCACCGGCACCTCGTAGTATTTCTGCAAGTATTTCAGCACCAAGCTTTTTAATTGGGTAGCCTACGATATTTAGCACTGTTTTTGGCTGTCCACCCATGGCGTAAACATCACTAAGCGAATTGGCAGCAGCAATTTGACCAAACATATATGGGTCATCAACAATCGGTGTAAAATAATCTACAGTTTGGATTAAAGCGATCGAATCGGTTAATTGATAAACGCCTGCATCATCAGATGTTTCGTGGCCAACAAGCAATTCTGGCACAGGTTCTTGTTTTGGTAATAAACGCAAAACTTGCGTCAAGTCCTCAGGACCAATTTTGCATCCTCAGCCAGCTTTAGTTGACATGGAAGTCAATCGGATTTTTTCATTCTCACTCATGATACCACCTCCTCAAATAAGTATACCTTTATTCATTGAAAATATCATAAAAATGAATTGGATTTATTGCAAAAAAAGATAGAATATACTAGAATAACATTATAAAATATGCGAATATTTAGTAAATTTTTTGTAAGGAGGTCTATTGATGGAAAAGTTTGAAGTGAAAATTGAATTTTGTATGATGTGAAACTATGCACCAAAAGCTGCGAGTTTCGCAGAAGAGCTCTTCACACATTTTCGACATAAAATTGAAAAGATGGAACTAATCCCAAGTTCGGGTGGAGTATTTGAAGTAACTGTAAATGGAGACAAGATTCACTCAAAGAATGAAACTGGATTATTTCCAAAAGTCCATGAAATTATTGAAAAAATGCAGGCGTAGCCTATATATTAAGCCTTTTCCATTATTTGAATGGAGGAGGCTTTTTTGCATTAGGATTTTTCCTAAAATATTAAATAAATGTAGTTTTTTACTTATTTGACTGTAATATTATTATGTAAACTATTTTTAGATTATTTTACCGAATTTGGAGAGGGGAATAATGGTATAATGAATGGGCAATGATTGGAGGAATGATTAGTGAAACATTTACTTAGAAATATACCTCCCGTACATGAACTACAAAGGGATGACCGATTTCTCCTTTTAATGAAGAATTACGGGATTGATTCGAAATATATGACAAACCAAATGAAATTAGTGCTTGATCATATTCGTAATGAAATGTTGGTTGACCAATGGATGGGACCAGAACCAGGAAGTCAAGCGTTTATTGATTCATTATTTCAAAAATTTGAAGCCTCGGTCAATCATCAATATAGCTATACGATTAAAAGGGTAATCAATGCAACTGGGACAATCCTACATACGAATCTCGGCCGTGCGCGATTAAGTGAAAACGCAGCACAGCATATGCTAGATACGGCTCTTCATTATTCGAATTTGGAGTATATGCTAGATGAAGGTGTGAGAGGTTCAAGACATAGTCATGTTGAAGCACTTGTAAAAGAATTAACGGGAGCAGAAGCAGCCATGGTCGTGAACAATAATGCTGCTGCTGTATATTTAATTCTTAAAGCCTTAGCTGAAAATCAGAATGTAATTGTATCAAGAGGACAACTTGTTGAGATTGGAGGGTCTTTCAGGATTTCTTCTATTATGGAAGAAAGCGGAGCTCATCTCGTTGAGGTTGGAACTACGAATAAAACACATTTAGCTGATTATGAAAAAGCAATTAACGAACAAACATCAATGATATTAAAAGTCCACACAAGTAATTTTAAAGTTGTGGGTTTTACAAAGTCGGTGGAGTCAGAAGAATTAGCATTATTGGCAAAAGAGAAGAATGTTATTTTTTATGAGGATCTAGGCAGCGGAGCATTATTTGATTTTCGCCAAATAGGTATAGGTGACGAGTCAGTGGTAAAGGAAGTATTAAGGATGGGGGCTGACCTTGTTTCTTTTAGCGGAGACAAACTATTAGGCGGACCGCAAGCCGGAATAATTGCTGGTAAGAAAGAGTTGATTGATTCGTTGAAGAAACATCAACTTGCACGTGTACTAAGAGTGGATAAGATGACTCTTGCTGCTCTTGAAGGAACCTTAATTGATTATGCAAAGGGTGAAGATGGGATAAAGAATATTCCAGTTATAAGGGATCTGATGGTAACAAGAGAAGAATTGAAACAAAGGACTGAAGTCTTTATTCAAAACTTGCAAACAAATTCTTGCCAATATGATGTTGAAATTCGTGAAAGCTCTGGGCAGGTAGGTGGAGGAACAATGCCAGATGTAAAACTTCCATCCATTGTTGCAGTTATCAGGCATAAAAAGTTGACGTCTGAGGAATTAGCAAAAAAATTAAGAACAGAAACTTCTCCTTCCATCGTTGTCCGTATTCAAAAAGAAGAGGTACTTATCGATTTAAGAACTGTTACAATGGAAGAAGAAACGTATATAATCGATGCACTTTGTACTTCTTAATCATGATAAGAAATCCGCTAATGGCTTCTAATTATTTGTAATTAGAAGCCATAAGTTTTTTAATTTATAGTTTTCTATTCTACATATCGTGACTTGAGTTATTTTTCTGCCTTGTATGGTTTCTATTTTTTACTTTTTTTGAACCGCTCAATGGTTCTGGTTGACCTGGATTATCTCCTTTAGGTGCATTTTTTCGCATATCTTTACTATCATTTTTATTCATATTGTTCATCCCTCCTAACAATAGCTTGGTGAGATGCTGTAAATTTATACGGAATATTTTTTTAGCTGTATGCACAATTTAAATGTACAAAATAATAAAGGAGTGAAATAAGGGATGCCATACAATAAGAATAAACAGCAAGCATTCCAAGCTGCTCAACAAGGGATGGAGGATGCTCAGGAGTTATATTACGAAATTGTGAGGGACTCAGCCACTTATGGTCATCAGCTAAAACATTTAAAACAAGAAGTCAATGAAGCTTACGAGCAAATTGAAAATGCACTTGAAGTTGCTTCAGAATCTCAAAAAGCCCAGTTGAAAAAATTTCAGCAGGATTTAAGCAAAATGGTGACCGAAGTAAACGAATATCAATAATATTCCCTGAAAATTAATCATAACGATCGAGCACGATAAACTAAAAAAGAGGAAGCGAAAAACCAATCGCTTCCTTTTATTTTATACATTAAGAAAGTATAAATTGTCAGCGTAGAAGATGTTTCGACGTAGTTGCCAATTTTAGGAATTAAGTACGACGGACAGGATGTCCTATTCGTGCGAATGCCACAGGACGTGGCATGTATGAGCGCGATAAGTGCAACTACGCCTCTGTCATCTCCTTTCCAAAGCTCGCCACTCGGCGAGTTTTCTTTATTGATTTTTCTTTCGTTTCTTATTATTCTGCTTCTGGGCTTCAGATAATGGTTCGTTTGAAAATTCTTCGTTAAATCCAGCTCCCATACCTTGTCCTTTGGCTGCATTCATGCCTGGAATGACATGATTCGCTTTTCTTTTACCCATCGTCAATCACCTCCATCAACTATTTTTTCGCAATAATTGCAGGAATATGTAAACCTTCATTTTAATCCTTCTACACATGTTAAATAAGAAAAAAATTTTGTAACATAGTAAAGTTCATAAGAAATGAGCTTTACTAAAATCGAAAATCCTTTTCGTTTTACATCTTATTAATATAAAATCAAATAAAATCGATTTTTATATAAGAAAAACTTATCAAAAACAATAACTTTCTTGTTATTTACTTATATAGAAGGTTGTATTAAGATTAGAATTGTTAGAAATGTAAAGATGGACGAAAATTGCATCTTTTCGACAATTGTTAAACTCTTACACGGAATAATCTTTAAAAAGGGGGAAATTACCCATGGTGAAAAATGATGTATTTAATTCCCGTAAATCTTTTGATTTAAATGGGAAGCGTTACAATTACTATCACTTAGGCGCTTTAGAAAATTCTGGCGTCGGCAATGTATCTAAATTACCTTATTCTATTAAAGTATTATTAGAATCTGTCCTTCGACAATATGACGGACGTGTTATTACGAAAGAACATGTTGAAAACTTAGCAAAATGGGGTACTGATGAAGTAAAAGAGGTTGATGTACCTTTCAAGCCCTCACGTGTAATCCTTCAAGACTTCACAGGTGTTCCTGCTGTAGTTGACTTAGCATCACTTCGTAAAGCGATGGCTGATATGGGTGGAGATCCAGACAAAATCAATCCGCTTAAGCCGGTTGACCTTGTCATTGACCACTCTGTTCAAGTCGATAAATTCGGAACTGCTGAAGCTCTTGGTTTAAATATGGAGCTTGAATTCGAACGTAATGCAGAGCGCTATCAATTCTTAAGCTGGGCGCAAAAAGCATTCGATAATTATCGCGCTGTGCCGCCAGCAACAGGTATCGTTCACCAAGTAAACTTGGAATACCTTGCAAATGTTGTTCATGCTCTTGAAAATGAAGCTGGAGAATTTGAAGCATTCCCAGACTCTTTAGTAGGAACAGATTCACATACAACAATGATCAATGGTATTGGTGTATTAGGTTGGGGTGTTGGAGGAATTGAAGCAGAAGCAGGAATGCTTGGTCAGCCTTCATATTTCCCAGTTCCTGAAGTTGTAGGGGTTAAACTAACAGGGGAACTTCCAGATGGTGCTACTGCTACTGACCTTGCATTAAAAGTTACTCAAGTACTTCGTGCTCACGGTGTTGTTGGTAAATTTGTAGAATTCTTCGGTTCAGGAGTAACTGCATTACCACTAGCGGATCGTGCAACAATTGCAAATATGGCTCCAGAGTATGGTGCAACTTGTGGTTTCTTCCCAATTGATGCGGAATCATTAGAGTATATGCGTTTAACAGGTCGTTCTGAAGAACAAATCCAAATTGTTGAAACATATTGTAAAGAAAATGGATTATTCTTCGATCCTTTATTAGAACCAGTATATACAAATGTTATTGATATAAATCTTGCTGAAATCGAAGCAAATCTTTCTGGTCCTAAGCGTCCACAAGACTTAATTCCTTTATCTGCAATGAAGAAGGAATTTAATAAATCAATTACGGCTCCACAAGGAAACCAAGGCTTTGGTCTAGATGAGAAAGAAATCAACAAAGAGATTACTGTTAACTTTAATAATGGCGATTCAACTGAAATGAAAACAGGTGCTGTGGCAATTGCAGCTATTACGAGCTGTACAAATACATCTAATCCATATGTATTAGTAGGTGCAGGTTTAGTTGCAAAAAAAGCAGTTGAACTTGGTATGGAAGTTCCTAAGTTTGTAAAAACGTCATTAGCACCGGGATCTAAGGTTGTAACTGGCTATTTACGTGATTCAGGTCTTCAACCATATCTTGATCAACTAGGTTTTAATATTGTTGGATATGGATGTACGACTTGTATCGGAAACTCTGGTCCACTAAAAGACGAAATAGAAAAAGCAATTGCAGAGAGCGATCTTCTAGTTACATCAGTTCTATCTGGAAACCGTAACTTTGAAGGCCGTATTCATCCGCTTGTGAAAGCAAACTATTTAGCTTCTCCACCGCTAGTAGTCGCGTATGCACTTGCAGGAACTGTTGATATCGATCTTAAAAATGATCCAATTGGTAAAGATAAAGAAGGAAACGATGTCTTCTTTAAAGATATCTGGCCTTCAACTGCTGAAATTAATGATGTTGTTAAGCAAACTGTTACACCTGAATTATTCCGTAAAGAATATGAAAATGTATTTGGTGATAATGCTCTTTGGAATAAAATTCAAACAAGCAATGAACCACTTTATACATTTGACGATACATCAACATATATTCAAAACCCGCCATTCTTTGAAGGATTAAAAGCAGATCCAGATGAAGTAAAACCATTAGATGGTTTACGAGTTGTGGGTAAATTTGGAGACTCTGTAACAACAGACCATATCTCTCCAGCAGGTGCAATTGGAAAAAATACACCAGCAGGTAAATATTTACTTGAAAATGGTGTTGAAGTTCGCGATTTCAACTCTTATGGATCTCGTCGTGGTAACCATGAGGTTATGATGCGTGGTACATTTGCAAATATTCGTATTCGAAACCAAATCGCACCAGGTACAGAAGGCGGATTCACAACTTACTGGCCAACTGGCGATGTAATGTCGATTTACGATGCTTGTATGAAGTACAAAGCGGATGGAACAGGACTTGCCGTACTTGCAGGTAAGGATTATGGTATGGGTTCTTCTCGTGACTGGGCTGCAAAAGGTACAAACCTTTTAGGAATTAAAACAGTTATCGCAGAAAGCTATGAGCGTATTCACCGTTCTAACCTAGTATTAATGGGAGTTCTTCCTCTTCAATTTAAGGAAGGCGAAAGTACTGAAACTCTTGGTCTAACAGGTAAAGAAACAATCGATGTTCAAGTCGATGAAAATGTAAAACCTCGAGACCTTGTTAAAGTAACAGCTACTGATGAAAACGGAAATAAGAAGGAATTTGAAGTTCTTGTACGTTTTGACTCAGAAGTAGAAATTGATTACTACCGTCACGGTGGAATTCTACAAATGGTTCTTCGCGAGAAATTAGCAAATTAATAAATGATTAATATAGACGTGTGGTTTCATTATGAAATCACACGTCTTTTTTTATTAGTGGATACAAATATTTATTTTTACAAATCATGTAAGCTTTTGTATTGTATAGAAAGAACCGATAATCGGAGGCTGGAAAATGGAAGCGATATTTATAGGACCTTTTATCATCAAATATGAATGGGTATGGCTAATTATTTCTTTTATTAGTGCATATTTCATGATGAAATATAAAACGAAAACAGACCGAGAATTTCAACCATTTTTCATGGATTCTGTCATAAATGCTGTCATAATTGGATTTATTACCTTTAAACTTAGTATAGTATTGTTTCAACCTTCAATCTTAAAAAATCCACTATTAATTCTTTACTCATCAGGAGGAAAAAAGGGGATCATAATTGGATTAGTATTAGGACTCATTTATATAGTATGGAAACATAAAAAAGGAAAATGGTCTTTATACGTTTGGATAAGTTCAATTGTTTACGGTATTGTCACATTTTTCATTACTTTTTGGCTTTCGAGAACCTTATTTTTTCTTATCGTCTAGGTTACAATACGGTTAAATAGGATAACCCCCACTAAGGAATGTTTTTGTTGACTCGACTTCTCGAAGAGGGTACAGCCCGTTAATCTGCGAAAAAAGGTGTTGAACAGATGATAAAGAAGATATTCGCCGGAATTGTATTATTTGGGTTAATGACAGTTGCGATCGTTCAAGCAATGGAGAAGGAAGAACCTAGGCCTAAAAATGATGATCGTCTTACAGGTTTGAGTGTTGGTTTAAAGGCTCCAGATTTTGAATTGAAAAATTTAAAAGGTGAAACAGTTAAACTGTCAGATTATAAAGGTCAGAAGGTCATGTTAAATTTCTGGGCTACATGGTGCCCTCCATGCAAAGCAGAAATGCCGGATATGCAGAAATTTTATACAGAATCTGGCGATAATAATGCAATTTTAGCCATTAATATAGATCCTGAATATGATGTTGCGGGATTTGCAAAAGAATTAGGTCTTGATTTTACAATTCTTCTCGATGATCAAGATAAAGTGAACACAGCCTATAAAATCTTAACCATCCCAACAACATTTTTTATTGATGAGGATGGAATCATCACACACAAACATTTAAGTGCAATGTCGATCGAAACGATGAGAAAATATTCAGGATTATAAGCATTGAGCATCAACAAAAAAGCTGGTGTTTTTTTATGGCTGTATTAAAGCTCAGTATTAATAATGCTAACAGTTAAGTTAAACATATAAAAAAGAAATATATAATTTTCGAAAATTTGTAATAATTTAAAGGTTTTTTGTCCATAATAACTGTTAATATAGGATTAAAGGAAGGTGAAATTGTAATGAGAAAACCTAGAAAACGCTCATTCGCCGAACTTGTTTTAGAAAATAAGCGACAGATATTAAAAGATCAGTCTGCTATGGAGAAAATAGAAGAAAAATTAGAAGAAAAACGGCTTCATAAAGCAGAATAACATTCATTTCCATTAATAAAACCCTCCTCAAAGTCACATACTTTAATTGAGGAGGGATTTTTTATGAGTAACCCGAAAAGGGACGCTAGGAAATTTAATCCTAACCACATAGGTACGCAACCTCGTGGTTATGGAGGTAATAATGGAAAGAAAATGCAGAGTAATACAGGTGGAACCCCTCAAGTAATACAAACAAAAGGTGAATAACACTTTCATAAGCCCGCTGCATCATTATTCAGATGCAGCGGGTTATTACTATTGGTTAAGTTTTAGTATAGCCGCCACACTTTTCCGTTGATATTTTTTCTTTGAATTCACAAACTAAATTTGTATCACCACTTAATCAATAGGAGGAATAATAAAATGACATTTAACAACAAACCGAAGCCTGATGATAGAAGTGATAATGTTGAAAAACTACAAACAATGGTAGAAAATACGATGGAAAATATAAATGATGCCAATGAGACAATGCAGTTTGCTGATGGAGAGGAACGTGCAAAGATTGCAGCGAAAAACGAACGTCGTAAGGAAAGCATTCAGGCAATGAAGGAAGAAATTCAAGATGAAAGTCAAGCACGTCAAAATGGCTTTAAAGAAAATAATTATCAATAGAGAGCGTGGAATACTTCTGTAGACATAGAAGACCTGATTCTGTTATCAGGTCTTTTTAAGCTCTTCTTTTTTTCCATTGAAGGAAATATGATATGATTAGTATTGGAAATTGAATAGAAGAAGTGATATTTCGATGGAAAAACAAAGACAAAGAAAAGTAATGACGGAAAGAATAACTCTTTGGAAAAATGAGCTTCGTCAATTCGGATACATAGAAAAGGAAAATGAAGTTTTATCCTTCTTAAGCTCTCTAGATGAAGAAGAAGACAATGAGATCATCTCCGAAATTTTAACACTTATTGCTCTGTCGAGAATTGGAAAATCGAAGCAAGACTCACTTGGGTTAGTATGGTTAAATAAGGCTATTAAATTAAATCCTGACAACCAAAAAGCTGCTGAGTATTTAACTCAATTCGAATGGAGTAAAAAGGAAAGTATCTTTACTATTCTCTCATTTCCTACTTTAAGAGAAACTGACAACAAACAAGCAAAAATGAAAACAGCAGAGGATATTCTTGAAGTTTGCAGGGAATTTATTGAGCTAGCAGAAGAGGAAATAGATGAGCTTCACAAATTAAAATTAAAAACAAAGGATGCTCATTTGCTTCAATCTTATGAGAAAATGACAGAGATATTAAAGCTTTCTTTGGAAGATACGGTCTTGCTTATAAAAGCAACAGAGGAATATTATCAATCAATTGCAGGTGTATTTTATAATTCTTCCTTTTATAGTGAAATGAAATTAATAATTGATCGGATAGAAGGATGGAAGGAGGATTGGCACCAATTATTCCTTACAAATATAGACAATGAAGAAAATGGTGTTAGCCCCCTTGAAGAGCTTCAAGAGATGATTGGCCTAGAGGAAGTAAAAGAGCGTGTAAATCTTTTGTACCGTTTTTTAAAATATCAAAAGGAACGTAAGGCACTTGGTTATCAATTAAAAGATGAATTGAGCTTACATATGATTTTAACGGGAAATCCCGGTACTGGAAAAACGAGCTTAGCGCGGTTGCTTGCAAAAATATATCATGAGCTTGGAGTTCTTCCCCGTGAAGAGGTAGTGGAAGTTGATCGATCACAGCTTGTTGGTGCATATGTTGGACAAACTGAAGAAAATGTAAAGGCATTGGTTGAAAAAGCTCTTGGCGGAGTATTATTTATTGATGAGGCTTATAGTTTAAAAAGAGAGGGGCAGACTGGAAATGATTATGGTCAAGTAGCCATCGATACTTTAGTGTCTTACATGACTAGCTCTGAGTACGTTGGGAAATTTGCGCTTATATTAGCTGGGTATCCTGAAGAAATGCGTCAATTTTTAGATATAAACCCTGGACTTCGAAGTCGTTTCCCAAATTCAAATCATATTCATTTGCCGGATTATTCGAATACAGAATTAATTCAAATTGGAGAAAAGCTCGCCATAGACAATGACTACATTATGACTGAGGATGCAAAAAAAGAGCTTGAAAAACGGATAGAGAGAGATCGGGTAGATGACACTTTTGGAAATGCTCGGTCAGTTAGATATATTGTACTTGATGCGATTTTTAAAAAAGGGTCAAGCTCTAGAAAGGAAAACCATATTTTAGACTTTACATTACTAGAGAAAAAGGACTTTGAAAATATTATTCAAGACAAAGGGAATAATCCAAAGGTGCAGCTTGCAAATTTAATCGGACTTGAATCTGTAAAAAATGAAGTAAATATGTTATTGGCATTTGTGAAGATGCAGCAAATAAGAAGAGAAAAGGGGCTTCCTATCGTCCCTGTCCAGCTCCATTCTGTATTTACTGGTAATCCAGGGACTGGCAAAACAACCGTTGCCAAAATATATGCGGAGCTCTTAAAGGAATATGGATTTCTGAAGAGGGGCCATTTAATTGTTGCAAGCAGAGCTGATTTTGTCGCTGGTTATGTTGGTCAAACTGCAATCAAGACAAAAAAGAAAATAAAAGAGGCGCTTGGTGGTGTGCTCTTTATTGATGAAGCCTATTCCTTACTATCATCATCTCAAGGGGATTTTGGCAAGGAAGTCGTTGATACGCTTGTTGATGAAATGACTAAGCATAATGAAAATTTAGTCATCATATTAGCTGGTTATCCAGATGAAATGAGAGTATTGTTACATAGTAACCCAGGTTTGAAATCGAGATATAAGAAGTTTTTCCATTTTAGTGATTATTCTATTGATGAACTTCTGGAAATCATTATTAAATATGCTTCAGACTATCAATATGAATTAACACAAGAGGCGCTTAAATATTTAAAGGAAGCGTTAAGTGTAATTCAAATTAACGGAAATGGCCGCTTTGCTACAAATTTAACGGATGAAGCAATCCAATCACAAGCATTGCGGCTTATTTCAGAGGAGAAGGATTGTAAGCATTTAAAGCATGTTTCATATTTAGAGAAATTAGATTTTGAAACGGCATTAACAAGAATTAGAGAGGGGAATCATAATGTTAGTATCAACGAAGGAAATTGAAGTGAGATATGCGGAAACGGACCAAATGGGTGTTGTTTATCATGCAAACTATTTAGTATGGATGGAATTAGGAAGAACACAAATCATTAAGGACTTAGGCTTTAATTATGCTGAAATGGAAAAAGACGGAATTATTTCGCCTGTACTTGATATTCAAGCCTCGTATAAAAAACCTCTTCATTATGGTGAAAAAGCAATTGTAAAAACGTGGATTGAGGAATACGATGGTTTACGAACTAGTTATGGTTATGAAATATATACAGAGAAAGATGAATTAGCTGTCACAGGATTTTCAAAGCATGTTTGTGTAAAAAAGGAAACCTTTAGACCGATTTCTATAAAAAAATATTACCCAGTATGGCATGAAGCATATGAAAAAGCAAAAAAGCAACCAGCAGAAGCTTATTAGAAATGAGAAGAGGAGATAGCATTCAACTTATGCTATCTCCATTATTTTGTTAATTTTTCGCAGATTAACGGGCAGTAAGACCCCCACTTCAAGGATTCGCGTATACAAAGAAGAGTAAGTGGGGGATCAACTGCCCATAAATGCCCGACGACGGACACGATGTCCTAGTCAGGCGAAAGCCACAGGACGAGGCGTTTTGAGCGTGATTGGTTCAAATAACAATAAGTGGGGGATGAAGGCCGACTAAGAACGCCACGTCCTGTGGCAACGTCGGCACTAGCACGTCCTGTGCGTCGAAAAACCCCCACTGATGGAAGTTTCACTTTATCTCAGATTAACTGGCTGTAAGACCCCCACTTATTGAAGTTTCACTTTATAAGAAGGTTCATTTTCAATTTCATTAAACTCCACAGACAAATCATGATTATCAAAATACCATAGATCTTTTTCTTCTATAAAATAAGTGATTCCGTTTTTAATTGTCTCAGCACCAGCATCAATAGGTGCATCGGTTGATATTCCTAATGAAAAGCCTTTCTGAACAGTGCTACAGCCGCCATATCGTGCAAAAAAACGTACGAAATCTCCCTCTTTTAAGAGCATTTCTTCTACAAACCAAGCTGCTGCATCCTCACTAATATGTATTTTCAATTGAAACTCCTCCTTTTGAGAATGATAGGTGGTTTAGTCGATATACGGAATTATACCGCTTAATATCATCAAAAAATTAAAGATAATATGCCAAATAATTGCAGGGAGAATGCTTCCTGAGCGAACTGTTATCCCAGCATAGAATATCCCTCCAAGTGCAAATAGAAGGCAAACACCCCATGAAAACCCGAGTGCAATATGTGAGATTCCAAAAGTGATCCCTGAAAATATAACAGCTGCTTTTTCCCCTGCTAAATCACTCATTCTTGTTAACAATATCCCTCTCCACAATATTTCTTCCAGTATTGCATTTACAAATGAAAAAATAAATAGAAAAAATAGAAAGGAGGGAGAAGCTAATTCAATGTTTGAAAAATGAATAAAAGGAATAAAAACTGCGAAATTAATACATATTGCAATCATTAAAAATACTTTTACTGAAACAGAATGAAAACCACTCCATATAAACGGAAATGAAATTGTTGCCTTCCAATTAGGTTTAACCCAATAATGATTTAGTACTACATCAAATTTTTTTATAACGTAGACCATGAAAATGATTGGAAAAAAAAGCAGACAGCGATTCATGATCATTAAAATACTAATGGGGAAGGGGAATTCTTCTATAAATCTATCTCCATATAAATAAAATAAGTAACCAAGTATGTAAGCGGTAATCACCCAAATAAAAACTCGATTTTGTTTAGATGTTACTGTCATAAATATAACAAATCCAATAATTATTGTGAAAGCAAGTGTAAATTGCTTATATTGCGTAAAGATAATAATAATTAAAAAAATGAAGAGCTGTAAAAATGGCAGTACCTTAGCTTGCCGATCAATTGTAGTCAATTGGTTCATCCTTTCCATTTTCCTCACTATATTTTATCATTTTCCAATTGAAAATTCTTTACAAATGAAAAATAGCTGGAATAAAAAAGAATGAGCTTTCGTTTACGATAGCTCATTCCAATAATGAATTAAAGGTATTATTATTCAATCTTAAAGTGTTCAATAGAGTCTCGTAACTCATAAGATAATTTGCGTAGATTTTCAGAGATTTTTTCCACCTCGTGAACGGATTGCTTCTGCTCTTCGGTAATACTTGTTACTTCTTCAACTCCAGCCGATGTTTGTTGAGAAATGGATACAACACTATCAACGGAAGATGAGATGGATTGGCTACTTTCTGCAAGTATTTCACTAGCATTAGCAATTTCATCAATATCTGTTGCAAGGCTATCCATTAATCCAAACATACTTCTAAAGCCACTAGCAGTGTTTACAACCATTTCTGCTCCTTCAACGGCAAATTCTTTTCCATTTTCAATATTTTCTAATGCTTTTGAAGAATCTAATTGAATTTCAGTGATTAGGACAGAGATTTTTTCAACAGATTCCCGGCTTTGTTCAGCGAGTTTCTTTACCTCATTTGCTACAACTGCAAAGCCTCTTCCTTGCTCGCCAGCCCTCGCTGCTTCAATTGACGCGTTGAGAGAGAGAAGGTTCGTTTGTTCAGCTATATCATGGATCAAGGCTGTAATATCATTAATTGTTTGAAGTTTTAAATCGAGCTCCTTCATGATAGCAGCAGATTCCACTGATTGATTGACAATGCGATTCATTTTATTATTCATATTTTCCATTGCAACCTGTCCTTCAGAAGTCACCGTTTTTGTTTCTCTTGCATGTCCAACAATTTTACTTATGCGATCAGACATTGAGCGGACAGCGAGGTCATTGTTATCAATATGTGAAGATATATTAACCATTTCCGAAGCTAGCTGATCAGACCCACAAGCTACTTCGTCCATTGCAGAACTCACTGTTTTAGTAACGTTGGAGGATACATTTGATTGATCGTTAAGGATCCTTGAGTCATTTTCTACCTGAACGATTAAGCGATTCATTTTAACAGCCATATCTCTTAAGCTATCGATTAAGTGATTCACAGAATTAAAGAGATCTCCTATCTCATCTTTTGATTTTACATCCATTTTTTTAGATAAATCACCATTCGCGACTACCTTCAAAAATTCAGAAAGCTTTTTAATAGGTCCAATGAAAAATCTGGCAAAGAAAAAGCTGATAATAATAGAAACAATTAGTAACACAATGATAATAATAATTTGGATGGATAATAGCTTTGAAAAAATTGCTTGAAGTTCATTTTCAGCTGATGCAATTCTCTTACTCATATTTTGTGAAATTTGATTAGAAAATGATTTTATTTCTTCCTGAGAAATAACGGAGAAAATTTGCCATCCAGTTTCTTCCTCTTTATCACTAACATAAGTTACTTGATTGATGTCTAAATAAATATTTCCATCTTTTTTTTCTTTAAATATCGGCAGAGAAGAGATGTTTTCATTTTTTAACACAAGTTCATGATCTTTATAGGCGAGTAATGCTCCTTCTTTATCTGTTAATATGACATAACCTGAGTTTCCAACTTTTGTATCTGCTATAGAAGCGGTTAATTTCTCAAGCGAAAGATCAACTCCCAGTACTCCGTACAGTTCATTATTTTTGTACAAAGGCATACTTACAGTAATCATATAAGTATCAGTACCAGCGTCAAGATAGGCATCTGTTATAAAGTATGAGTCTTTCTCTGCATCTTGAAGTGGAGAATACCATGGCCTTGTTGTAGGGTCATAGCCAGCTGGTAATGGATAATCATTTGGATAAATAATGAACTCCTTATTTTCAGTGCCAATATACATATTTGTAATCAGTTCATTTTGTTTAGCAATTTTTTCAAATAAGGCTGTAATTTCCTCAGGATTATTTGAAAAAACCTCATCAAAGCTAGCGATAATTGCCAAATCACTCTTTGCTCCTGAAATAATTTGTTTAATTGATGATTTTACATTTTTAGTTTCATGATAGGTCAAAGTGCCTGCATAATGTTCAGCGAATCCGCTTACATCTCTTTGGGCATCTGATGCAAGCCCACTTGTTAAATCTCTTCCATTATCCGAATATAGATTAACAGAAATAAAGGTAAATCCAGTACAAACTGAAATAATCAGTATCATTGTAGATAATACACCTACAATTAATTTTGTCTTTAATGACATAGAATCCCCCCAAACCCCTTACTACTAGTATTATAATATAAGGGAAAAAAGGCCTAGCTATTAAATATGACATTTATATTACATTTTCAGAGAAATTAACATATTCAAACCTTTTTAAATATTTCCTAACATATGCTGCTGAATATCTTTATATTTATTCATTGCATCTTGCAAGCCAAATTTTGAAGCGTCATTAAGCGGGACAACCCGATAGTTCTTTAGCTTTTGATTTGATACGTAGGTAGGGAAAAAATCTGGATTATTTAATTTAATTTTTACCCCTTCCTCATCAATGATTTTTGTCACTTCAATGGTTGCCATCCCCCCAATGTCCTTATAATCTCGATATTGGCCGGATAGAAAATTACCTAAGGAATAAACGATGAGTGCTTCATGACCATTAGGTGATTTCATCCATTCCATAGGCTGTAAAACATGAGGGTGGTGGCCGAACAAAATATCTATTCCTTCATTAGTTAAAAACTGAGCCAATTCCTTTTGTTCTGCTGTTGGAAATCGCTGATATTCATTTCCCCAATGAAGACTCATAACAACTACGTCTGCTGCGTTTTTTGCACGGTGTATTTCTTCTTTCATTGCTTGTTTATCAATTAAGTTTACAAGATAATCTTTTCCCTTTGGGGTGGGAATCCCGTTTGTTCCGTATGTATAAGACAAATAAGCTATTTTTATTCCATTTTTGTTTAGAATGACTAATGATTGCTGATCCTCTTTCGTTGTAAAAGTGCCTACATGTGGGAGGCCAATCTTATCCATATAATTTATTGAACGAATCAGGCCTTTTTCCCCTTTATCCAGTGAATGATTGTTTGCAGTAGATACAATATCAATACCTGCTTCAAGTAAAGCATCCCCAACCTCTTGGGGGCTATTGAATAGCGGGTAACTAGAAATACCAATTTCTGTACCTCCAAGAATCGTTTCTTGATTAGCTAACAGTAAATCCGGTTCTTGTAATACATTTTTAATGTGTTGCAACATTGGATTGAAATCATAACCAGTTCTCGTTTTTGCATCGTTATACACCCAATCATGAATTAGAATATCTCCAATGGCTCCTAGAGTAATCGTTTCGCTAAAATATTTTGGACTAACAAAAGCCTGCCTTGCCTCGTGAGATTGAACTTGAAAATTGATCATTTTTTTGTGATTGTTTTTTTGGTACATATTAAAAAGTAGATAAGAGGAGAAAAAAATTAATGCCATACAAAAAAGAATGGAAAAATAAATTGACCGATTCTTCATATTAATCTCCTTAACTTAAAGTTTATATATACTATAATACAAGATTGCGAATTATTCGATAAAAACCCAAAATATTGTAAAAGCATTTCGTTCGAAAGATTTTTTGAGGTAGTGTATAATATTGTAAAATAATATTAATGAGGTGATTGGATGATAAAGTTGACTGGGAGCGCAGCAACTATTCTTGCAGAAGCGATCAGTAACGAACAGAAGGATCTATCGGAGAAGCTGTATATTCGCTTATCAATGGGAATTGGCTGAGGGGGGCCACAATTAAAGCTGTCTCTGGAAGAGCAGCCATTAAGTGAAGATAAAGAATTTGAAATAGAAGGAATAAATCTTTTAATTCACGAGAAGGATTATGTTTACTTTGATCATACAAAACTTGATTATGTCAAAGATATCTTTGGTATTGGAAGATTTAAATTATTAAAAATTTGAAAAAGCGGCATCCTTTTGGAGCCGCTTTTCTTACACGTTAAGAAAGTATAAATTGCCAGCGCAGAAGATGATTCGACGTAGTTGCCAATTTTAGGAATTAAGTACGACGGACAGGATGTCCTAGTCAGGCGAATGCCACACGATGTGGCGTGTATGAGCGCGATAAGTGCAACTTCGCCTCTGTCTTCGCCTTTCCAAGGCTCGCCAATCGGCGAGTTTTCTTTACGAAAATAATGGTAATTCTAATTTGAAAATGGTTCCTTTTCCTTGCGTGCTGGTAATATACATATTGCCATCGTGATCCTCGAGGATTTTCTTGCAAATGGGAAGACCGATACCTGTACCAGTTTCTTTTGTGGAATAAAACGGTATAAATAAATGTTTCATTGTTTCTTCCGTCATTCCACAGCCATTATCTTCAATGATAATATAGACAGAAGCATCATTAACTTCAACAGAAAGTTGTATTAGTCCATATTCATTATTTCTCTTAATAGATATTGCTTCAATCGCATTCTTTATAATATTGACCAAAACCTGTTTCAATTGCTTTCCGTTAGCCAAAACGATAGGGGATTGATCTGATAATTTGACATTAATTTGAATATTCTTGAGCAAGCCTTCACTTTCATAAAGAATAGCAATATCTTTCACAATTTTATTTAATGAGATTTCGGATTTCTTATTTTCCTGAGGCTTTGTGGAATTCAAAAATTCAAAGATAAGATCATTTGCCCGATTAATTTCCTCAAGGGCAATCTCTGCATATTGCTCTTTGCCAATTTCGATTAAGTATGGTTTTAATAGCTGAATGAAACCTTTTACAGTAGTTAGCGGATTTCTAATTTCATGAGCTATCCCAGCAGCTAGCTTGCTAATGTTTGTAATATATTCTGAATGAATGGATGCTTCATGAACTTCTTGTTTCGCATTATCTATGATTTTTTCATTATCAATCATTTGCTCAATGAAATGAAGGGGAGTTAATTTAGATTCATTTATAGATGGGTCGATTTCTTTTTCAACTGGATAGCAAAATAGGTGAAAATTGTTATCCTCGTCCTCCATTTTATATATTCGATATAAGTTCCTCTTGTTGTTAATATTCAAATATACATCAACAGTATTTTTCAAAAATAGGTCCGATTCAAATCTTTCAATCTCATTTTTGTCCATTAACAAAGTGAAAATCTTTTCATGACAAATAGTTCCGAAATGTTTGGATGCTGCTAAGATCCGGAATTGATGGTCAATAAAAAAATAGGGAAAAGGCAGATTTTCTAATAATGCTCCTGACAAGTTCAAAACTAACCACCTCATATTAGATTCGTATAAGAGAAACAAAGTCCGGGAATTTGTTTACAATCTAATCTATGACGAAAAAGCTCATTTTATGTTTTGTTATGTATAAAAATTGAATCAATATAAAAAATGTAAGACTTTCCTACTATTATCATACCAAAAAAATGATGGTTATCAATAACGAACAATAGCATCTTTTAATTCGAACGTAGAATCAATTAGAAGTTTTCGGATGGATTGGAGGATATGACAGAATAAAAGAGGGAATGTGAACAAAAAAAAGCAGCGTATTTTCGTATACTGCTGCTTTTGTTTATTGATTATTTACATTATGATTATAGCCATTTTATTTTCGGCTCCGTTTTGTTTATTATCCGTTTAATATTTGCTCGATGCCTATAGATTACAAAAAAGGCAAGAATTGAAACAACAATTATAAGGGGAATATCCCCAATGACTAAGGAATAAATAACAGCTACAATTCCGGCAAGTATTGACGAAAGGGATACATATTTTGTTAAGTATAAACAAACAAAGAACGCTAAAAAAATAATAATAAACATCGGGTAAGCGTAGCCTAAAAGAACACCGCCAGATGTAGCAACTGCTTTTCCGCCTTTAAACCCAGCAAATAATGGGTACATATGTCCAACAACAGCGAAAATACCTACAATTAATGGATGTAATTCAGAACCGAAGAGTAATGGAAGCAATACTGCTAGCGTACCTTTTAAAATATCCGCAATTGTAACAATCAATCCCGCTTTAACACCTAATGTCCGAAATGTATTTGTTCCTCCTAAGTTTCCGCTGCCATGCTGGCGTATATCTATCCCGTGAAAGACTTTACCTACGATTAATCCAGATGGGATAGAGCCAATTAAATAAGCTAAGACAATAATTATTCCGTTCACTACCATGAAAAATTCTCCTTCAACATTATCTGCGTATCTCTTATTGTATCATGTCCATTATTATACACGCCATGTCCAATCCTGAAAAATACATCTTTAAAAAAATAAATATATGTATTTTTTAATAAAAATCATTTGTATTGAAACTTTTCTTCATTTAATTTCGTTTGTTAAAAGGAGATGGTGAATTTAGGAAGATCAAATCCGTGAAAACTCCTTCCCATTAACTGATTTTTTCGTTACGATAGTTTCAAGGAGGAAAGTGAATGGCACGTGTTGAATATCACAAACAAAAGCCGCTAGCAAAGAAATGGATAATAGCGGGTATATTGTTTGCTTTTTTCTTAATAATTTCTAGTATTTTACTATTGTTATATCCATTTGCATCATCTGTAAAAGAATCTTACTTCAAAGGTGAAAATCCAATTTTATTCGAAGGGAAGCAGGTAGGAAATGCTATTATTGAAGGAAATAGTGTTTATATGCCAATTTCCTTTATTAAGGAATTTCTAGATGATTCAATTATGTTTGATGAGAAATCGGAATCCATTATTATTACTACAAAAAATAAAGTAGTTCAAATGCCATCGGAATCACTCACATATTATGTGAATGAAGAGCCGGTCCAATTGCATTTTTCAGCTTTTAAAATGGAGAATAATGAAATGTATTTGGCTATTGAGCCATTACTCGCATATTACCCAATAGAATATTCGATTTTACCTGAAACAAATGCCATTTGGATCAAAAAAGATGGTCAGGAAATGCACCATGCAAAAATTACTGAAAAGGATGTTAATGAAGAGAAACTCCGATTAAGAAAGGATCCAAGCTTACAAACCCCATATACTGCTCAAGTTAAAAATGGTGAAAAACTTTATATCGAAGCCGAGAAGGAAGATTACTATTTTATTAGAAAAGAAAATGGTGTGGCGGGATATTTGAAAAAAGACCTCGTCACAGAAGGAGACATTGAAAAAATAGCCGTCCATCAAGAAAAAGAAGAGGTTGTCTTGCCAAAAATTGAAGATCCTATCCAGCTTACATGGGAAGCTGTGTACACCAAAAACCCTGACACTGCTAAAATACCACTGATGCCAGGTGTCAATGTTGTTTCCCCTACATGGTTTGAACTAGGTGATACAAATGGAGCAATAAAAAATATAGGCTCTCTTGATTATGTAAATTGGGCACAAAAGCAAGGCTACCAAGTGTGGGGGCTATTTTCCAATGCTTTTGATCCTGCTTTAACCCATGAAGCATTTAAAAATTTTGAGACTAGACAAAATATGATTCGCCAGCTCCTTCATTTTAGTCAAATGTACCATTTAAATGGAATTAATCTTGATATTGAAAATGTAAATACGGAAGATGGTCCACTGATTACACAATTTGTACGGGAAGCGGTACCATACTTTCATGAAGCAGGTCTCATAGTTTCAATGGATACTACCTTTATTTCTAGCAGTGGAAATTGGTCTGCTTTTTATGAACGGGATAAGCTTGCAAGCCTTGTTGACTATATGGTTGTTATGGCATATGACGAGCATTGGGGCACGTCTCCGAAAGCAGGTAGTGTAGCTAGCTTACCTTGGGTAGAAGACAACTTGAAAAGACTGCTTGAAGTTGTTCCTAATGACCGATTAATTTTAGGTGTTCCATTATATGCTAGGTTGTGGGAGGAAAAGAATACTGGTGAAGTTTCCTCTAAGGCGCTTTCGATGGGAAAGGTAAAGCAATGGCTGAAGGATAATGAGTTAACTCCTGTTTATGATGAGGCAAGCGGACAAAATTATGCTGAGCTTTATTCAGAAGAAAAGCAAGCAACTTATAAAATCTGGCTTGAGGATGAGCTATCTTTAAGAAAACGTTCAGAGTTAGCACAGAAATATGAATTGGCTGGCGTAGCTAGCTGGTCCAGGTATTTTGCGGATGAATCTGCATGGGCTGCATTATCGCTCCAGAATGAACAAATAACAAAAAAATAAGTGAGTATAAACATAAATGGCTAGGAAAACCTTTCTTAGCCATTTTTTTAAAAATAAAAGGCGGTTACCTATTCGTGCAAGTAACCGACCTTTCGAATTTCAAAATATTAAAATTCCTTTAAACTTCAACTTCAATATGTTTAAACAACTTCACATTAAACAACCCAATATCTGTAAGTTTTATCTCTGGAATTACCGGTAGGGCTAAGAATGAAAGTGTTACAAAAGGATTGAATTCCATTGTACAGCCAATTTTTATTAAGGATTGATTTAGTTCCTCTATTCTTTCATAGATGTATTGCGAATCCATATTTGACATTAAGCCTGAAATCGGAAGAGGGAGGGAGGCGAGCAATTGTCCGTCTTCAACGATCACAAGACCACCTTTCATCTCAGCTGTTAAAGAGATTGCTGTAATAAGATCATCATCATTTGTACCCGCAGCAACAATATTATGTGAATCATGTGAAACAGTTGATGCGATGGCACCACTTTTCATTTCCAAACCTTTTATTATCCCCAGCCCTATATTGCCTGTATTATGATGGCGTTCAAGAACAGCTATTTTTAGATGATCGTCAATTGTATTAGGTTGAAAAAAACCGTTTACATTTTTTACTTCTTCAATTAGATGCTTCGTGATAATCATATTAGGGATGATTTTAATAATATTTGCTTTTTTTCCTTCACTAACTTTAATATTTAAATCATTTTTAGATATAGGGCTAATATTCACGCTATCAATAATAGATGGAAAGGGCGTGATTTTTGATTGGGATGTATTGATCACAGTTCCATTTTTAGCGACAAGCTTTCCACTTTTAAAAACCTGTTCAATATCAATTGAATCAAGCTCGTTTAATAGAAGAAAATCTGCTTCGTATCCAGGGGCAATAGCACCTTTTGTTTTTAAACCGAAACATTCAGCTGCATTTAGGGTAGCCATTTGAATAGCTAGCAGCGGGTCCAAACCTTCTTTAATAGCTGCCTTTACATTATAATTAATGCTTCCTTCATTAACGAGTTCATCTAAATGCTTATCATCAGTAACAAATAAGCAGCGGCGTGCATTGTTTTCATTGACAGCTTTCAATAAAGATACTAAATCCTTTGCAGCGGATCCTTCCCTTAGCATTACGTACATCCCTCTACGAAGTCGATCTAATGCTTCTTGGGAAGATACACACTCATGGTCTGTTCGGATTCCAGCGGCCATGTAAACATTAATGCCGTCTGCGTCTATTCCAGAAGCATGCCCGTCTATACATTTTCCTTTTAATTCAGCATCTAATAACTTACTCAGCATTTTTTCATCTTTATATAAAATAGAGGGGTAATCCATGACTTCACCAAGGCCAATCACTCTTGGATGGGAATAAAATGGTGACAAATCTGTGTGATCAAGTGTTGCGCCCGAGTTTTCAAAATGTGTCGCAGGGACACAGGATGGCAGCATAAATAGGACATCTAGAGGAATTCCTTCAGATGCATTGAGCATATATTCGATTCCATCAGAACCAGAAACATTAGCGATTTCATGTGGATCTGCAATGATCGTTGTTACACCGTGAGGAAGAACTACATTTGAAAATTCAGAAGGTGTGACCATTGCAGATTCAATATGAACATGCCCATCGATAAAGCCTGGCACGATATATTTACCTGCTGCATCAATCGTTTCATATCCTTCAAAATCTCCTATCCCAGCAAAATATCCATCTACAATGGCAATACTGTCAGTTAATATTTCTCTTGTAAAAACATTAATAATTTTTCCGTTTTTTACTACAAGATCTGCTGGGATTCTTTTCGCTGCTACATCTATTCTTTTTTTTAGCATTTCTTTAGAAAGCATCAATCATGATCCCTCTTTCAAATCGGTTTAATGACCGCCCATAATAAAGTTAATGATGAAAGCGATACTTACAATATACATAATCCAATGGATTTCTTTTGTTTTTCCAGTGAGAAGCTTGAGAAGTGTATATGAAATAAATCCGAAAGCCAAGCCTGTTGCAATACTATACGTTAGCGGCATTAAGATGATCGTTAAGAAAACCGGAATGACATCTGTAAAATCATCAAAACTTATATTTTTAACTTCGCTAATCATTAAGGCCCCAACAAGAATTAAAATTGGTGCGGTCGCGACGGAAGGGACGAAGACAATTAACGGCGCGAAAACGAGTGCCAAAAGGAACAACACGCCCACTGTAAGTGCCGTTAAGCCGGTTCTTCCGCCTTCTTGAATACCTGTTGCATTTTCTACATAGGCATTTAATGCTGTACTTCCGAGTGTTGCACTGGCCATGGTTCCGATTGCATCTGCTTGGAGGGCACGATCCAAATTTTGAATTTTACCATTTTGATCTACTAATCCTGCCTTCTTTGTTAACCCAATAAGTGTGGCTAAATTATCGAATAATTCAACGATGGTGAAGGAGAAAATAACTGAGATAATTCCATAGGCAATTGCACCTTTAATATCCATCGCTAAGAAGGTATCTGCTAAACTAGGCAGGTTGAAGGAAACAATATCACTAACCGATTTCGGGAATGCAATGAAACCAGTAATCATTGCAATGATGCTTGTGGCAAGAATGCTGATTAGAAGAGCACCTTTAATCTTTTTAGCCATTAAAAAAGCTGCTACGATTAAGCCCAGAAGCGCTAGAAGTGGCCCGAGGCTTGTTACATCGCCTAATGCTACAAAGGTAGCTTCATTTGCTACAATCAACTTAGCATTTGAAAAGCCGATAAAGGCAATAAATAATCCGATACCAACTCCAATAGCCGATTTCAAGACACTTGGAACTCCATCAACAATTTTTTGGCGTATTCCAGTAATGGTTAATATTAAAAATACAATCCCTGAAATAAAAACGGCTCCTAGAGCAGTTTGCCATGTAAGCCCGTGGCCGAGTACAACTGTGTAGGCAAAAAAGGCATTTAATCCCATGCCTGGAGCTACTGCTACTGGATAATTAGCCCAAAGTGCCATAAGGATGGTACAGAATACACTCGCATAAATTGTAGCAGCCAGCGCAGCTTCTTTTGGTATGCCAGCATCAGCCAATATTGCGGGATTGACAAAAATAATATAGCTCATAGTTAAGAATGAAGTGACACCTGCAAGTATTTCTGTACGAACATTTGTGTTGCGCTCAGTTAGTTTAAACATTCTTTCTAAAAGTGAATTTTTCGAAGAAGGTGGGAGGTTGGATCCTAAACCCTTTTCAATCATGGACATGAAAGATCACTCCTTAACTTATTATTGGCCAAACTGATCAACAATGATAAATAAAGTGAAACTTATAGCGGTTCAATAAAAATATCCATTATACCTCCGCAAATCCCACCATCCTCATAAAAGAGACCATTCGTAAGATCCACGATGTGTTTCGCAGGTCTCTTCGTTTGAATCACCTCAAGAGCTTTACGAATGACTTCAGCTTCTCCACAGCCACCTCCAATCGTTCCTTCTATTGTTCCATTTGAAAAGACGATCATTTTGCTGCCTGTTTTTCTTGGAGTAGAGCCTTTTGTACGAATAATCGTTGCCAGTGCTGCAACCTCACCTCCTTTCTGGATTTCCATCGTTCTATACAAAAACTGAAGCTGCTTCAAGTTGTAGCCCCCTCATGAAATCCCATTTTCGCAAAATCTCTAATTCGAGTGCTTAAAGACTGGCCTGATTTTTGATTTTTGATTTTTAGAATTTCTGCCATAATACTTACTGCGATTTCTGAGGGTGTTTCCGCTCCAATGTCAAGGCCAACCGGTGTATAGAGGTGATCAAAGCTTTCCATAGGAAAATCTTTTTTCAGCTCTTCGAACACTCCGGAAATACGCCTTCTACTCCCAATCATTCCAATGTATGCAGCTTTTTCCTCACGCTTAAGCAACTCTTGTAAACTTAAAACATCATATTTATGTCCGCGTGTGAGAAGGAGGACATAGGTTTGATCGCTTAAATTGAGGTCTTTAAAATATTGCATGTAAGATTCACAGATAACCTCGTCAACATCCGGAAAACGGTCTCTATTGGCATAATCGGGGCGATCATCAATAACCGTGACGAAGAATCCAAGCATTTTTCCCACATGTGCAACTGGTTCACATACATGACCAGCTCCTGCAACAATTAAATGAAGTGGGACGGGGAAATATTCAGCGAAACATTCGATATTGGTTTCATTCCATTGAAATGAAAAGGTGCCGGATCGTTTTCTTGTTATGAGTCTTTCGCAGCTTTGGAAGATTTTGCTCTGAATGGTAGGGGAGAGAGGAGCTTCGGTATAGAAATCCCCATTTGGCCATACGAGAGCCTTTTCGCCAATTAAACTTTGCTCTGAATGTTCTGTAAAAGTAATTAAAATAATTTCCTCACGCTTCTCAAGTGATTGAGTTATTTTATTAAATAAGCTTTGCTTTATCATTTCATTCACCTAGAAGTGTGGACATTTTGTTTTTTTAATTCTTTTAATGCGTTAAAGATTCTTTCTGGTGTAGCTGGCAAATGGTAGATTCTTACTCCAGTTGCATCGTATATAGCCGACACGATGGCTGCAATAATTGGAATCATGACCACTTCACCAATTCCTTTTGCTCCAAAAGGACCAGAATCCTCGGGTGTATCCTCAACTGGGAAGGTTTCAATTAATGGCGTTTCCCGTATGGTTGGAATAATATAGTCGGTAAAATTTCGTGTTTTATGGTAACCGTTTTCGATGACAACATCCTCATAAAGGGTGTACCCAATTCCCATTACTGCTCCACCTTCGGCTTGGCCTTCTAGTCCTTGAGGATTTATGACCTTACCTGCATCAGGAATGGAAACGACTCGAAGTACATCTGTTTCTCCAGTAAGTGTATCTATTTCAACCATGACAACATGGGTTAAATAGCCATAAAGGTGGTGGGGGGCTCCTCCAGATCCTTCGATTTCTACTCTTTCTTTTGGAAGGATAAAGTGACCCTCGACTCTCGTGCTTCGATGATGCTCAAACAGGTATTGATGTATGGTTTGGTAGTTTACTGCTTTTCCATTTGCATTTAAGCAATTTGGCAGAACTTCTATTTTAGATGGAGGGACATTTAATAATTCAGCAGCAGTATTTGTAAGAAGCTTTACCATATTGGGGGCTGCAGTTGCTACAGCTCTTCCTCCTGTATAGGTTGAACGTGATGCTGTAACCGTACCGCCGTCTAAAGTGCGGGATGTATCTCCCTGTACAACTTTTATGTTGTTTATATCGCAATTTAAGATTTCGGCAGCAACCTGTGCATAGGCGGTGCTATTTCCTCCACCAATTTCTTCACAACCAACAGCAACTAGGAATTTTCCATCTGGAAGAATTTCAATTGAAGCAGCTCCATAGTCTGGTAATCCGATTCCCATTCCAATTCCGTGAAAGGAAGTTGCTAAAGCTACTCCTCTTTTTTTCCAAGGCTCGCTTACTTCTGATTTATATTGGCTTCGATTTTTCCAAAGATCGCAATTTTCGGCAAGCTCTAGCGTTTTATATGTACCAACGCTTGACTTGACAATATGTCCTAAGCTAGAAATCTCGCCTTGGTGGTATACGTTTTTCTTTCGGATTTCAACTTTATCCATATTTAGCTGTTCGGCAATCATGTCCAAATGAGTTTCGATTCCCATACAAACTTGGTTTACACCAAAACCTCTAAATGCACCTGAGATGCCATTATTTGTATAAACACAAAAGCCTTCAAGGTTTACGTTGGGAATTTTATATGGTCCACAGCTATGCTCAATTGCAAGAGCAATAACTGCACCTCCAAGGGATGCATATGCACCAGTATCTGCAACGGCTCGCACTTCATTTGCAATTAATGTTCCGTCTTTTTTTGCTGCCGTTTTCATATGAACCTTGAAAGGATGTCTTTTTATTCCTGCAATCACGGATTCTTCACGGCTTAAATGGATTTTAACCGGCCGTCCATTTGTATGCATGGCGAGAAGGGCAAGATATATTTGCACTGTAATTTCATCCTTGCCGCCAAATGCACCACCAATTGGACTGGATATCACTCGAATTCGTTCAGGATTATAGGCAAGAGCACGAGCGATTTGCATACGATCACGATGTGCATATTGCCCTGGACAGTGGATGGTGATGAATCCGTCAGCATCCATGACGCCCCAGCCGCCTTCTGTTTCAATAAAAGCGTGCATTTGACGTGGTGAATAAAATGTATTTTCAACAATAATATCCGCTTCTATAAAAGCTTCTTCTGTATTTCCATTCTTTATTTTGACATGGCTATGAATATTTCCATCTGGATGGAGCTGGGGTGCTGAAGCTGTCATCGCTTTTTCGGCATCCGTCACAACTTCTAGCAACTCATATTCAACATCAATTAATTCAAGAGCCCGTTCAGCTATTTCTTCCGATTCAGCAGCAACTAAGCAAATAGCATCACCAGTGCAACGAACAATATTCGAACATAATATAGGCTGGTCAGGAATTACAATCCCAAATCCATTAAAACCTGGTATATCCTTATGAGTAAGAACACAGACTACACCTGGAAGTTTTTCTGCATTTAATGTATGAATGGATTTAATTTTTGCGTGAGGATATTTAGCTCGCAATACCTTTCCCCAGACCATATTGTCAAAATGGAGATCAGTCATATATTTTAATTCACCAGTCACTTTTTCTGGACCGTCAATTCTTTTAACTCGCTTTCCAACCCAATTTAAGGATTGTTCATTTTTCGTTGTATTTAACTGTTTCATTTGCTTTCCCATCTCCTCATTAGTCGGTAGAGGCCTCGCTCTAAGAGTGAACTCGCCATATCACGTCTGTACTCTGCTGTAGCTCTAACGTCAGTAATTGGCATCACTTCTTTCCAAGCCACCTTTGCGATGTTCTGAATCATTTCATCTGTAAGGGGATGAAGAGTGAGGATGGATTCACATTTTTTTGCCCGGATAATCGTTGGTGCAACGGAGCCAAATGCAATTTTTCCACTTAATACTTGACGGTCCTTCGCCATCAATAATGAAATGGCTACATTCACAATTGAAATGGATTGTGCCTTACGTGGACCAAGCTTTTGAAAGATCCCAATTTCATTTTCGCCCTGAGGTTGAACAATAATATTCGTAATCATTTCATTTTTTTTCAAAATAGTTCTTCCTGGTCCTGTGAAAAATTCCTCAATAGGAACAATGCGTTTTGATTTATTTGTACTAAGTTCTAAAAGGGTGTTAAGTACATACAATGCTGGAAGTGTATCTCCAGCTGGGGAAGCTGTTCCAATATTGCCGCCAATCGTACCTACATTTTGCATCTGAATGGCTCCAACTTCTCGTGATGCTTCAACAAGAACATTTGCTTTTTTTTGCAGGAGGGAGGAGCTGATGATATCGGTATGTGTTGTTAAGGGACCAATATGGATTGCACCGTCTTTTTCGATAATGTAACGTAATTCTCTTAATCCTTTTATATTTACCCATGTACTGGGTCTCCATTTTCCTTCTTTCATTCGAACTACGGCATCAGTACCGCCTGCTATTAACTTCAAAACCTTCTCCTCATTGGCTATTATTGAAAGACATTCTTCTAATGTGGCAGGGGTGACAACCTCAATTTCAGAGACAAGCATGAACAATCCTCCTATCCAAAAAATTAAGTCTATCTAGTATCGTTAATTACCGCACAGATTTATCTTCATAGCATTTTGATAATCTTCGGGCGTGTTTATATTTAGTCCAATTAAGATACTATCAATAGGAACCTCAATAATTTGATTTTCATATTTTCGAATAATATTTCTTAGACCTTGTGTTTTTTCATTTATTAAGAGAAGATCACTAATAATTTTTCTGGAAAAAAGAATCGGATGCCCTCTCTTTCCTTTATTAATAGGAATAGAAATAGGCTGGTCTGTATCTTTCATCGAAAGAACAAGTTGATTAATGATTTTATAATCGACTGGCTGATCTACTGAAGAAACTAGAATCATCTTAGAATCTTTGTTAGCTGCTTGGAGTCCACAAATTATAGAAGAACATTTTCCTTTTTTGAAATTCTCATTATATATTGTTTTCACTGGATATTTATTTGCTATATGTAAAAAGAGTTCCGCCTCATGCCCTAGAATAACAATAATGTCCGAAAGTGAAGATTGCAGCAGCATTTGCAGTTGATGCTCAAATAAGGTCTTTCCCTCCCAAGACAGGAGACCTTTATGAGTTAGCGGCTGCATGCGTTTAGACTGTCCAGCTGCAAGAAGAATGGCAGTCCCAATCATTAATTTGTTAATATCCCTTTTATGCCTAATTCTTTTTCAGCGGCAGTTCTAATTGCTTTTATTATTTTTGTATAACCTGTACAGCGGCATAGATTGCCTCCAAGAGCAGTTTTTATTTCATCTTCAGCGGGAACATAATCAATCCCATTAAGGAATGCTTTCGCGGATACTATAATTCCAGGTGTACAATAACCGCATTGAGTAGCACCTTCAGCTACAAAGGATTCTTGAATAATATCCATGTTTGAAGTCAATCCAACTCCTTCACATGTAATAATTTCCTGATTATTAACCTGACTAATAAGTAATAAACAAGAACATGCTGCCTCACCGTTTAGCAGAACAGAGCATGATCCACATTCACCTTTTCCACAGCACTCTTTACTGGCAGTTAACTGAAGGTCTTCCCTTAATACATCTAGTAAAGTTTTAGTAGGATGGCATAGGACTGTACTACTTGAACCATTCACTTTTAAATGAAATGTTCGCATTGTTTACCTCCTTGAATTGAAATGTTATTAATAAATCATTCATACAAAATTTACTAATTTATTATTAGTCTGGAATAGTAATGGTAAAGTAAAGGGTCGATGTTTTTCATTTGTAAACATTATTGTGAAGTATTATGAGGGTGGAATCGTTTAACAAATTTACAGATTCGTTGAGGAAAAAATAAAAATTCCCATACAAAAGGGCTCTAGTGATATAGTGGGGGATGAAAGCCGACTAAGAACGCCACGTCCTGTGGCAACGTCGGCACTAGCACGTCCTGTTCGTCGAAAATCCCCCACTGATGGAAGTTTCACTTTATCACAAGAAAACCCTTTCGTAGTCAGGAATTTACGGTCCCTAGTAGATACCCTCAAACCAATTATTGAGGTTATACGAAAAGAAATATTTGATATAAATTCAACTTGATTAATAGCTTGAATTGATTTGTAGTGTAAAGCTCGCACCAATATTTTGTCAAGTTCAAATTTTCAGAAAATATAATTGACATTAAAAATGGTTTTGTTTAATATAGTGACTAACAGGAGGCAAATATGTCTACTATTTCAATAAAATTCCACCATACTTTTAAAAAAGATCTTGCTCATCTGTATAATCGAGTCAATCAGGAGATATACGGGGTCGGTGTTAAAAAACAGAGAATTGAAACCTTTGATGATAGAGTCATTATTTTTGCACAGCATAAGCGTGTACAGGCATTAAAAATGCTAAGCAAGAATTTTCAGCTCCTTACCATTTCGGTTGATTCAGCATTAATTGTTGAATTTAAATCGTTATTCAAAGTGCAGATTGAAGAAACTCTTCATCTGAAAGTAAAAACAATTTTAAAGGATTATGATCCCCTAAGTGAAGAAGCTTGTACAATCATTTACTTTGAAGAATAATATGCATTCAATTTTGTTTGGGAAAGCTGCGCAGTGCGTATCTATCTTAAACCAATCTTGAAAGCGGTTCCTTTAGCTTTTGTTTATCGAAAGTTTTATGAAACCGCAGTAATAGGTCATCTTATTATTGGATGTCTTCTATTACTGCGGTTTTTTATATATTTTTTCCCTTTTGAAAATCGGAGGTGATAAAAGATTTATTCTTATCTGTTTAGGAGATTACTTTTTTAAAATGGGGGGCTGAACTTGGAAAAGCTAAATCCTGTAAAAGTTGGAACTTTAGGATTTCAGCATGTTTTGGCAATGTATGCGGGTGCTGTAATTGTTCCATTAATCGTCGGGCCTGCAATTGGTTTAAACGCTCAGCAACTAGCCTATTTAATTTCAATCGATTTATTCACCTGTGGGATAGCCACATTATTGCAGGTTATTGGCGGAAAGCATTTTGGAATAAAATTGCCTGTCATATTAGGGTGTACCTTTACGGCAGTAGGACCAATGATTGCAATTGGGAAATTAGAAGGAATCACATCTATATACGGGGCCATTATTGTATCAGGAATAATTGTTATGATCCTATCCCAGTTTATGAGTAAAATCATGCGATTCTTTCCACCTGTGGTAACTGGTTCAGTTGTATCCATCATCGGAGTTTCCTTAATTCCGGTTGCAATGAATAATGCAGCAGGAGGTCTGGGATCTCCAGACTTTGGAAGTACGCAAAATCTACTTTTAGCCATATTAACTCTTGCCCTTATTATAATAATAAACCGTTTCTTTAAGGGGTATATGAAAGCCATATCTGTCTTACTTTCCTTAATCGCAGGCACGGTTGTGGCATATTTTATGGGGATGGTTAGTTTTGATGATGTATCCAATGCCTCATGGTTTCATATCGTTCAGCCTTTTTATTTTGGATTTCCAACCTTTAGCTTCTCTGCCATCCTTACCATGACCCTTGTAGCCATTGTGAGCATGATAGAGTCGACTGGTGTTTTTTTAGCATTAGGTGATGTTTGTGATCGAAAGCTAGAATCTAGTGATATTAAAAAAGGATTACGTGCTGAAGGACTTGCAGTTATAGTAGGTGGAATTTTTAATGCATTCCCATACACCTCTTTCTCGCAAAATGTGGGTTTAGTAGTTTTGACAAAAGTAAAAACGAGAAATGTTGTCATTTCTGCAGGGGTCATTTTAATGATTTTAGGTCTTTTGCCTAAGATCGCTGCTCTAACAACGATTATTCCAATGGCCGTTTTAGGGGGAGCGATGATTCCGATGTTTGGAATGGTTATTTCCTCCGGTGTAAGAATGCTTTCAGCGGTGGATTTTAGTAAAAATGAAAACCTATTAATCATAGCCTGCTCAATCGGAATTGGACTTGGATCAGCAGTTGTTCCTGCAATATTTGGATCCCTCCCGACTAGTATCCGCTTATTAGTAGAAAACGGAATTGTATTAGGAAGTTTGACAGCAATTTTATTAAATTTGGTCTTTAACTATAAAGATTTAAATATATCTGAAAGTGAGCAAGTCAATCAGCTGAAAAGTGATCATTCGGTGGATGTCATTTAATAATCTGCTCTGTTAAATGAATAGAAGCAGAAATAAATAATAAAGGGAGAAGAACTATGGATTTAATTCTTAAAAACGCAAATATTCCTCAAGGAGATCGTCAAGTATTAACGAATATACTGGTAAAAGACGGAAAAATCGCAGGTTACTGCAACGATATTAGCATTTTAAACGCTGCACAGGTGATTGATGTAGGTGGAAAGCTCGTTGTTCCTGGGTGTATTGATCCTCATACTCATTTCATGGATCCAGGTTTTACGCATCGGGAAACCTTTGCAACAGGAAGTCGTTCCGCAGCCGCTGGTGGGTTAACGACAATTATTGATATGCCATGCTGCAGTAAGCCTTCAGTTCGAGATGGTGATAGTTTTCACAAGAAAATTGGTCCAATTCGTGAACAAGCTTATGTTGATTATTGTTTCTGGGGTGGAATGACAGGGGAAGATGCACGTGAAGGCTGGATTGATAATATTTACCCTCAAATTGAAGAAGGGGTAGTTGCATTTAAGGTTTATATGACACCTTCTGTACCTACTTTCCCAAGAGTTTCGGATGCCGAAATGCTAGAAATCTTTAAAAATGTTGCTAAAACAGGACTGCCTATAGGTGTACATGCAGAAAACTATGATATTTGTACGTTTAATTCCAAAAAATTAGAGAAGGAAGGACGGCTAGATGGTCCTGCATGGGCAGAAGCACGCTCAAGTCTAGCTGAGAAAGTGGCAATTGAATTAATCCTTAGCTTCGCCGAGGCAACGGATGCACGTGTACATGTTGTCCATATGAGTACAAAAGAAGGGGTAGAGCTCGTTAAGGCCGCTAAAAAACGAGGTGTGAAGGTTACAGCTGAAACATGTCCTCACTACCTTGTTTTAAATGCACAAGACTCTATGTCAGAACGGGGATCATTTGCAAAAATTGCTCCGCCATTACGCGGCAAAGAAGATAACGAGTCTCATTGGCAAGCGCTTGCTGATGGAACAATTGATTTTGTCGGTACAGACCATGCTCCATATGAAATTGCAACTGAAAAAGAATACTCTGGCTCTAACATTTGGAATACTTTCCCTGGTATTCCGGGTGTTGAAACAATGGTTCCGATTCTTGTAAGTGAAGGTCTTAATAAAGGGCGATTATCACTCTCTCGTTTCGTCGAGGTAACGAGCCGAAACGCAGCTATTCATTATGGCATTTATCCGAAAAAAGGCTCAATGGAAATTGGTGCCGATGCTGATTTCACAGTCATTGATCTAGAAAAGGAATATGTAATAGATGAGCAAAAAACAGAATCAATGGCAAAATATAATCCTTTACATGGATTGAAATTAAAAGGAAAACCAGTTCAAACCATTATCCGTGGAAACATGATCTATGATGAGGATGGCGGCGGTATTGTAGGGGAAGCAGGATATGGAGAGTATGTACGTCGTCAAAGCATTCAACGCCTAGAGCGAACACTAAAATATGAAAAATATGAAACTGTCAAAATCGAAACGAAAGAAGCGGTAACACAAAATTTATAGGTTTATGAATAGATAGAGAGGGTGATTGAATCATGGAACTAAAAGGAAAAAAGCATTGTGTCGTCATTATTGACATGCTGAATGATTTTATTGGAGAGAATGCTGCATTACGCTGTGAAAATGGCGAAAAGATTGTTCCAAAAATTAGGGAGCTAATAGATTTCGCACATGATCAAAATATTCAAGTTGTTCATGTCCAAGAAGCACATCGTAAAAATGATCGGGATTTCCGTGTAAGGCCGGTTCATGCAGTAAAGGGAACGTGGGGATCACAATTTATTCCTGAGTTACTGCCTGAAGAAGATAAGGGAGACTATGTTGTTCAAAAGAGGAGACATAGTGCTTTTAGCTACACAGACTTTGATCTCTTTTTAAGAGAGGAAGAGATTGATACTGTCGTTTTGACGGGTGTCTGGACGAATGTGTGTGTACGAAGCACAGCTTCAGATGCTCTTTATCACGGCTATCATATTATCTGTATTTCTGATGGAACGGCCTCTCAGGATGATGACATGCATCGATCAGGATTAAGAGATATTGATATTTTTGGAGATATTATGACGACTGAAGAATATAAAGAAGCAGCAAAATTAAAATTCTCCCAAGACCAACAGGTTGTCTAGCTTTAGACAAGAAGAAAGAAAAAAGCGTATTTTAGTGGGAATAACCGGAGCAAGCGGATCATTGTATGCTTATGCATTGGTCCGTGCTCTCCATCAATTAGGAATTGAAACACACTTAATTGTAACGGAGATGGGAGAAAAAGTAATGCAATTTGAGTGTAACAAGAAGATGGATGAGCTCAAGGAATATGCCACTATTCATAGCAATAAAAACCTGTTTGCTTCCATTGCAAGCGGATCATACTTAACGGATGGGATGGTGATTGTCCCGTGCTCAATGAATACACTTGGTGCGATTGCAAATGGAGTCGGAGATACTTTGCTAAGCAGAGCGGCAAGTGTTGTTTTGAAAGAAAAACGAACCTTTATTATTGTTCCGAGAGAAGCACCTTTTAACTTAATTCATTTACGTAATATGACTGCACTTGCTGAGACTGGTGCTTGCATTATGCCTGCATCTCCTGGATTTTATCATAAACCAACAGAAATTTGGGAGCTAGCTAATTTTATGGTTGCACGTATTTTAGACATGCTGAATATTGATCATCGGCTGCTTGAAAGGTGGGGAGAAAAGACATGATTCCAGTAACTATGAGAGCATTATTAGATGACTGGGAAAATAGAGGTCTATTATATCGTATAAAGAAAGAAGTAGATCCCCGCTATGAATTAGGTGCTGTTATTAATTCTAAACAAGGCAGACAGCCATTCCTTTTTGAAAAAATTAAAGGGTATCAATCATCAATGGCAGCAGGACTTGGCGGAGACCGTGATCTGGTTGCTGACAGTATTGGGGTACATACCTCAGAACTTATTCCAAAAATAATTGAATCTATTGTGAATCCTATTCAAACAACTTTAAAAGAAACAGGTCCTGTTCAGGAGAATTTAGTAACAGGAGATTTTGATTTGGCTGATCTATTCCCAATACCAACTTATCATGAAAAGGACTCCGGGGCTTATTATGTTTCTGGCATTCTAGTTGTGAAGGATTTATCAGGGAATAAAAGGTACACCTCCATAAGGAGAATGCAATACCTGGGAGGAAATCGAACGAATATCTTAATTACTTCACCCGAATTATTGGAACAATATTCTCATTTTGAAAAACTTGGAGAACCTATGGAAGTGGCAGTAATGTTCGGTGTTGTCCCAGCAATCGTATTAAGTTCTCAGATTAGCACTCACCTCTATCACACAGATAAGCTAAATGTCGCAGGGGCATTACTTGGACAATCCCTAGATGTTGTTCGCTGTAAAACAGTTGATTTAGATGTTCTGGCTGAAGCAGAAATTGTATTTGAAGGACAAATGCTTCCTCACGAGCGTGAAATGGAAGGACCGTTTGGGGAATTAGCAGGCTATTATGGCTTCCGTTCACCACAGCCAGTAGTTGAAATTTCTGCAGTTACCTACCGGAATAATGCAATTAATCAAACGATTTTCCCTTCAAGCTTCGAAGAGAAACTCCCAATGGCCCTTGTTCGTGAAGCGACACTATTAAGTACTGTAAGACAGGTTGTTCCAAGTATAAAAGGTGTACATATTCCTATGGGAGGTGTCGCGCGCTATCATGCAGTCATTCAAATCGAGAAGAAATCTGAAGGGGATGGAAAGCAAGCTGCACTTGCCGCTTTTGCAAGTGATAAAGATCTAAAGCATGTAGTAGTCGTTAATGATGACGTAGATATCTTTAATTCAGATGATGTAGAATGGGCGATCGCAACAAGGGTGCAGGCAGCCACTGATGTCTTCATAGTTCCTGGTGCTAAAGGCTCCCCTCTTGAATCATCTCATAATCTAAGAGGAGTGTCCGACAAAATGGGGATTGATGCGACCTATCCATTAGGAATGGAAGAAATGTTTAAAAGAACATCTATACCAATAAAAATTAATATAGATGACTATCTCTAATATGTCATCTATAAGGTGTCAGGCACCATTCGTAGACAATCGTCCTTGTGGAGTGGATAGTTTGGGATAAAACAATATTATAATCCTTTTATACATCTATCTGACATTGTAAAGGGAGGGATGATTAATGAAAGCAATCGGTATGATTGAAACGAGAGGACTAACAGCAGCCATTGAGGCACTTGATTCGATGGCAAAGGCAGCGAATGTAAGTCTTGTTGATTTAAAAAGAGTTGGATCTGGTCTTGTTACCGTCATTGTAGAGGGTGATGTTGCAGCGGTAACTGCTGCAGTTGAAGTTGGAAAGACAGCACATAGCAGGACTGGTGGAGAACTTGTCTCTTTTAATGTCATTCCTCGTCCACATTCAGAACTTGCTAAGATTCTTTAATAGGAAGTGATTATTTTTGTCTGAATTTATGAAAAGTGTTGTGAAAGAAGTATTAAAGCCAACGCAAAAACCTAAGGAAAATCCTCTGTTTGGAAGTGAAACCAAGTTTTTATATACGAAATCAATCATAAATAAAACAGCAGAAAGTAAACAAAATCAGACAATACAAGGAATAAGTCGTCCAAATTATCAACAAAAGAATCTACAAAAAAGACTATCAGGTATTTCAGTGGATTCTCCTAATCAAACAGAAAATCACTCTCCTAAAGCTGGATTCATTAGTCAACCAAACTCTCAATCACCTAGAAACAGTGTCGAGGGCTCACTTTCGAAATTACAAGCCCTATCGCTTGTTCAAGGAAATAACCCTATAAACACACATCACCAAGCCAATATCACAGTAAATCGAAATTTATTTAATGAAGAAAGTCAGTTTATTGGCCAATCAAGGGAAGGTGTGAAAGCGTGGGTATTTTCAGGCCTTCATCCAAATCTTCATCCATCCTTTCAGCGTTCGTTAAAGTCTAATTCAATTGGTGTTATTGTTGCGGAAAAATGTTCTGTTGGCCAGCTATTTTTATTAAATGATATTTTAAGAGAATTTTCTTCGATTAAATATTGCTTGACATGGGATAAGAATAGCAAACAAGACTTTGTTCTTGAGTTATATGAAGATCAGACAAAAATACTTACGCAAGCAGTGAAAATGCTGTTTCAAAGGCTTTCACAAAATTCATTCAAACCAATTCAAGTCTTCAAGGCTAACTCTCCAGGCCCATGGCTGACAAAGCAGCTCGGTTTAAAAACACATGTTGATGGAGCTGCAGTTATTGAAGGTATTGATTATTATTCAGCAATCCTCCTCTTAGACCGTTTATTAAAAAAATCACCGGGTACAACTTTTGATTATTCAATAGAAAAAAAATACTTACTTCTATATGGAAATTACGAAATTATTTCACAAGTATCAGAAGAATTGAAGAACCAGGCTGAAAGATTAATGTAGTTTCTTTAAGTCAATTTGATAGGAGGCAATTCATTTGCATGCATTAGGGTTAATTGAAACAGTTGGCTATTTAACAGCTGTTTCGGCTGCAGATGCTGCCGTTAAAGCAGCTAATGTTGAGATTGTAGGTATTGAAAAGGTAATTGGTGTGAGCGGCTACCTCGGTGTGACCATCCATTTAAGTGGGGATGTAGCGGCTGTTAAATCTGCAGTTGATGCTGGAAAGAGCGCTGCAGATCGAGTAGGAAAGGTTATTTCTTCACATGTCATCCCGAGAGCTCATAACGAAGTGGCCAATAAGCTACTTCCGAATTTTAAGCTTGAGAAGAAATCTATAATTAAGGATGAAAATGACTTAACAACAGAAGGTAACTTAGAAGATACGGATCATTCAAATGAATAGTAAATGGGGAGGAAAAATCATGGGTGAAGCTTTAGGTTTAGTAGAAACAAAGGGTTTAGTCGGGGCAGTTGAAGCGGCAGATGCAATGGTTAAGGCAGCAAATGTTGAAATTTGCGGATATGAGAAGGTAGGCTTCGGATTAGTAACAGTTATGGTAAGAGGTGATGTGGGTGCTGTGAAAGCGGCAACCGATGCAGGAGCAGATGCAGCTAGCCGCGTTGGGGAGCTAGTATCCGTCCATGTAATTCCTAGACCACATAGTGAAGTTGAGAGAGTGTTATTATCCAAAAACAGTGGTGAATAGTGATGGGCATTGAAAGGCAGAGTGCGCTGACGGAAAACACTCTGTATGAACTGTGTAATCGAAATGGCAGTGGAAGGCGAATCAATAAGAGAAAACCATATGTCCTGGCTCTTATCACCTCTCATTTGATTGGAATGGAACCAGGACTATCTTATTTGAGAGATTTATCGAATGCTCAAATGATGCTGCGAATTTCTGCAGAAGATGAACTGTTCTCACATTTTTCATTACAAGAGCTTGTGAATTTAATTGGAAACGATGATTGGATTCTGCAAAGAGAATTATCTGAAATGATCATTAATCAGGTGGATATTATTTTTTTACCAATCCTCTCATTCTCACTCGTTTCAGATATTCTTTCATATAATGATCGAAGACTATTGGTTCGAATCATTTTAAAGGCAATATTATCCGGAAAAAAAGTAATCGGATTGAGATTAGGAGCAGACCCCTATCATCCAATTTGGCGAATGAAGGGCATGGATAAAGGACCACAGATTTTAAAAAGAAAACTTCAAGAGCAATTGCAAGGGTTAAAGTCATTGGGGATTAAATTAATTGATACAAATGAAAAAATAGACTTTACTTTTGAAAAAGCATATAAAAAATCAATTATTACGGAGAAAACGATTCGATATGTCCATCAAAACAATCAATCATTTTTATTTATTTCGAATGAGACAATTTTAACACCACTTGCCAAGGATTTGGCAAGAGAGTTGAAAATATCATTAATTACAGAATAAGGGGACGGTCTTTTATGCAAATGGGAATAGTGGTTGGTCGGATTACTGCAACGAGAAAGGATGAAAATCTAGTAGGTACGAAGCTATTAATTACACAACCGATTGGACTAGACGGACAAGTTCTGCCAAACCCCATTATTGCCGTTGATACTGTTGGAGCTGGAATTGGTGAAAGGGTAATATATGTAACTGGAAGTATGGCTTCAAGAGCTATCAGGAACAAAGATGCGCCCATTGATGCTGCAATTATAGGAATTATTGATAGTTTAGAGGGAACGACGTTGGGAGGGTAACAATGGACGCTCTAAAAATTAAAGAAGCAATACAATATAGGAAATTAATAGATGTTTTGTTGAATCCAAACCTCTATGCGGACATTGTTCTAAGAGGAGGATATTTTATCAATGTGATTACCCGTGAAATCTATGAAGCGGATGTAGCGATAAAAGGCCAATATATTTTAATGGTCGGTGATGCAAAAGATTTAATTGGTCCTAAAACGATTATAGAAGAGGTACGTGGAAAATTTATATGTCCTGGTTTTATTGATTCACATATGCATTTTGAAAGTGCGATGCTTACTTGTACAGAATTTTCAAAGCTATCTATTCCAACTGGAACGACAACATTAATCGGTGATCCACATGAGATAGGAAATGTTCTCGGTGTTCAAGGAATGAAAGCGATGATTGAGGAAGCCAAGACTCTTCCAAATCGAATCTTATTCACTGTTCCTTGTGCAGTGCCTGACGCACCTGGTCTTGAAACATCAGGATTTGATGTTTCAGCTAAGGACATGAAGGAATTATTAAATGACCCATATGTTCAAGGAATCGGTGAGATTCAAAGCTTTAGCAATATCCAGCCTGTTTATCAGCATGCCCCAGAATTGATTGATGATCTTGTTGCAGCCGTTTCTTATGCGAACAGTATTGGGAAAACGGTTGAAGGTAATGCCCCTGGTTTATTTGGAAAAGAGCTTGCTGCGCATATTATTAGCGGAGGCACACATGTATCCTGTCATGAAACGACAACAAAGGAAGAGACGGTAGAAAAGCTTCGTTATGGCGTTAGTGTATTCATGAGGGAAGGCTCATCACAAAGGAATATGGCTGAATGCATTAGAGCGATTACGGAAGATGGATTGGATTCAAGAAGGGCGATTCTTGTTTCAGATGATATGGTTCCAGCTGATCTTCTGAAGTATGGCCATATGAATGATATTGTTCGACGTACTATTCATGAGGGGATTGACCCAGTCGAAGCCATTCAAATGGCAACGATTAACCCAGCGACTCATTTTGGTTTTAAAGATGTGGGTGTTATTGCTCCTGGAAAGCGTGCGGATGTTGTTGTAATAAGTGATTTAATGAATATGACAATTGATCAAGTCTATCTTGGAGGAAAAAAAGCGGCCGAAAAAGGAGAGCTTACTATTGAGATTTCCTCTTATATTTATCCAGAAACAGTGAAAAAATCGATAAAACGTAAAGCTGTTAATAAAGAAGATATTGTTATTAAAGCAAATGGAACTAAAGCAAATGGAACAAAGGCAAGAGTACGAGCAATCGAAGCAATTCCTTTTCAGAACCTAACAGGTGGAAGTGAATATACGCTTAATGTGAAAGATGGAACTGTACAGCCTTGCATACAGCAGGATGTATTGCCGCTTCTTGTAGTGGAACGTCACGGAAGAACAGGGAAAATTGGAAAAACCTTTTTACACGGCTTTGATCTGAAATTCGGTGCTATCGCTGAAAGTGTTGCCCACGATACACATAATATTATCGCAACTGGTACGAATTATGAGGATATAGTGACGGCTATCAATCGAGTAATCGCAATGGGTGGCGGAATTGCTATGATCAAAGATAGCAAAGTAGTTGGCGACTTGCCGCTCCGAATTGGAGGATTAATGACAGATGAATTATCAGGCAAGGAATTAAGTGAAAAGGTTGATGAGTTATCTAAGCTTGCAAAGAATGAGCTTGGATGCGGAATAGAAGTACCGTTCATGCATTTGTCCTTTTGGTCACTTGTTACAAGTCCTAAGTGGAAAATTACGGATATGGGCTTGATTGATGTTGATAAATTTGAAATCATACCGACGATTGTTTAAGGGTCATGCCCTTTGAAAAACTTAATTTTGGAGGGAAATCATGGGAGTCAAATTAGTAGATTTAACTCAGGAAATCTATCATGGGATGCCAGTCTTCCCTCTTCATCCATCAACAATGATTTTTACCAATATTACACATGAAGAATCAGAAAAAAAGATTGGTTTTCCTTTTGCTACCAACAATTTAATTATAAATGAGCATGGTCCAACCCATAGCGATGCTACATATGAATATGATCCTAATGGGAAATACATTGATGAGATGCCTTTAGAATATTTTTATGGCCCTGCAGTATGTCTGGATCTATCACATGTTTCTCCAGACCGCTCTATTAGTAGTCGCGATCTTGAAGAGTCATTAGCGGGGTCAGGGCAATTTATTGAAAAAGGAGACATTGTTCTGCTCTACACTGGGCATTACAACCGCTCATACGGGACGGAGAATTGGCTTACAACCTATACAGGTCTTGATTATCATGCAGCAAAGTGGCTGGCTGAATTGGGTGTCGTCAATATTGGAATAGATGCACCTGCAATTGATCATCCAGATGACCCTAATTACTCAGGGCATTTAATATGCAGAGAATATGGCATGACAAACACTGAGAATCTTTGTAATCTTGACCAAATCGCAGGTATGCGTTTTTTATACTTCGGTCTACCGCTTCGGATTCGAAAAGGAACGGGTTCCCCTATCCGTGCAGTCGCTGTTTTCATTGAATAAAATTGGTGGGTGATTTCATGAGAAATGTTTTTAATAGAGAAAAAATCCGTGAAGAAATCATTATTCCTCCTTATGAAGGGAGGAGTGCTTTTTTAAGAAAAGGAGAAGAGCTCATCATCATCGATTTGGAAGGTAAGCAGGTTGGTGATTTTATCTGCTTTAGTCATTCCGATCCTACAGAACATGTTTCCCCTGTCCATATGAGAGCTTCTTTAAGCAGCATCCGTTTAAAAAAAGGAGATCTCCTCTATAGTAATCGGCGCCGCCCCCTTATGCAGCTTTTAGAAGATACGGTGGGAGTTCATGATATCTTCTTCCCAGCATGTGATTATTACCGTTATAAAATTGATTTCGATAAAGAGGATCATCCAAATTGCCACGATAATCTTGAAACAGCTCTAAAAAAGTACAAAATTCAACCTGCTGTCATTCCGGATCCAATTAATCTTTTTATGAATAATGTGGTAGATGATTCGGGTGATTATGTAATCGAAGAACCGCTTTCAAAACCAGGTGATTATGTAAGATTAAAGGCTTTGGATGATGTAGTTATTGCTTGCACAACTTGTTCACAAGATATGGCTCCCGTGAACGGATGGAAGGTAACTTCATTAATAATGCAAATTGTGGAGGCGGAATAAATGGATGAGATTCAATTTCTTCAAAGTTTACTCCGCACTAATAGTTCAAATCCCCCTGGAAACGAGCATAAAGTAACGGAAGTTTTTATTGAAAGATGCAAGAAAATAGGTTTGCCATTTAAAATAACATATCTTGAAGAAAACCGAAGTAATTTGGAAATCACACTTAAGGGACATGGAGAAAAACACTTAATCCTATGTGGGCATATGGATACGGTTTCACCGGGTAAGACCGAATGGGATTATCATCCTTATTCAGGTGAAATCGTTGAAGATAAGATATATGGAAGAGGAGCTTCTGACATGAAAAGCGGCCTAGCGGCCATGTATCTTGCTCTTGAATCCTTGTTTATAGAAAAGAAAACACCTCCTGCTACGATTACTTTTTTGGCAACTGCTGGTGAAGAAGTGGATAGCTGTGGTGCTAGGGTCTTTCTTGAAGGAAACGAAGCGAGAGTAATTGATGCACTTGTCATAGGCGAACCTACAAATGAAAAGGTAGTAGTCGGACATAAAGGAGCTCTATGGCTCGAAATTACAACTTACGGAAAAACTGCTCACGGTTCTATGCCTGACCACGGTATAAATGCTGTGGACCATATGGTAAGTATCATTAATATTTTGGAATCTATAAAAGTTGATTGGCAAATGGAGAAGCAGCCTCTCGGGAAGAGCAGTCTTGCTGTAACAATGATAGAAGGCGGTATTCAAACAAATGTCATTCCTGATAGATGTACAATTCGAGTGGATATTCGGACAATACCTCCGCAAACTCATCAGACCTTAGTTGATGAGCTAAATAAAAGATTAGAAAGTCTAGTTGGAAAAAATGAAATCTATAAATTTAGTATTTCAATGATATTAGATCGTCCACCTATTTTAACCCCAGCTTCATCGAACATCATTCAATGTGCCTTAGCCATCAAAAATGAAATAGACTCAAACTGCTCAGGTGTTTCTTACTATACGGATGCAGCAGTTCTCAATCCTAGAAGTGAAATACCGACGTTAATATATGGACCTGGAGATGAGAAATTGGCTCATCAGCCAAATGAATGGGTTAGTATTTCCTCTTATAGACGCTCTATCGATTTTTATAAAGCTTTGATTTTATCTTTTGATGAAAAAATGATAGCAGAGCCTAATCCATTTCGCGGAGGATTCAAATGAGAAGTATTCTAATAAAAAATGCCGAAATCATAACGATGAATGAAAAGGAAGAGATTTTAAAAGGGGATATCTATATTGAAGATGATCGTATTGTTGAAATCGGAAAAAACCTTTCTCATTTTGCAAGCAAAGTAATCGATGCAACTGGCCGAACAGTAATTCCAGGATTTATCCAGACACATATTCACCTTTGCCAAACATTGTTCAGAGGACAGGCTGATGATTTGGAATTAATGGATTGGCTGAAGCAAAAAATTTGGCCGCTTGAAGCATCTCATGACGAGGAATCTATTTATTATTCTGCCATGCTAGGCATTGGAGAGTTATTACAAAGCGGGACTACCACCGTTGTTGATATGGAAACCGTTCATCATACTGACTCTGCTTTTAAAGCAATTGCCGAAAGCGGGATCCGTGCTTTAGCCGGAAAAGTCATGATGGATAAAGGAGACGAAGTCCCGGTTCTTTTAAGAGAAAATACAAAGGAATCCATTCAGAAAAGCGTTGATTTACTTGAAAAATGGCATTATCATGACGGCGGCAGAATCCAATATGCATTTTGTCCAAGGTTTGTTGTCTCATGCACGGAGGAATTATTAATAAATGTAAGAGACCTTTCAGCCAAATATCATGTAAGAGTCCATACGCATGCCTCTGAAAATGCGAATGAAATATTGATAGTAGAGCGTGAACATGGTATGAGGAATGTTGTTTATTTAGATAGTATCGGCCTAGCAAATGAGAGGTTGATTCTTGCCCATTGTGTATGGCTGAACGAAGAAGAAAAGAGAATCATTAAGGAACGGGGTGTTAAGGTTAGCCACTGTCCTGGTTCGAATCTAAAGCTCGCTTCCGGTATCGCTGAAGTCCCATCCCTTCTTGATTCGCATTCCTATGTTAGCCTTGGTGCGGACGGAGCCCCTTGTAATAATAACCTTGATATGTTCAATGAAATGAGACTTGCAGCCATCATTCAGAAGCCTGCTCATGGACCAACAGCTATGAATGCTAGAACGGTTTTTCGAATGGCAACCATTGGTGGTGCAAAAGCAGTAGGAATGGAAAATGAAATAGGCAGCATTGAGCTTGGAAAAAAAGCGGATCTTGCCATTTTAAATTTAAATGATTTTCATATATATCCTTCCTTTGATATTGATCCCATCTCAAGAATTGTTTATTCTGCAACAAGAGCAGATGTGGAATCAACCATTGTAAATGGGAAAATTTTAATGGAAAATAGAAGGATGAACACGATAGACAAGGATATCATATTAAAGGAATCAAATAAATCAATCAAACGTTTGACCAAAAGACTAGAATCAATTATGTATTGAAATGAAAAATATCCCCTTCCAAAATCATTTTTTCTCATTCATTAGTAAAACATATCAATATTCGGTAATATGGGAATATGTTATGTAATCATAAATTTTGGAGGGTCCATGTATGACAATTGAAATTCCTAGTCGGGATGAACTCGGCGTCATTTTAAAAAAAGCAAAACGGGTTGCGGTTGTTGGGTTAAGCGGAAATCCTGAAAGAACTTCTAATATGGTATCTAAAGCGATGCAGGACGCAGGTTACGAAATCATTCCAGTTAATCCAACTGTAGACGAAGTGCTGGGTGTAAAAGCTGTCAAGAGCTTGAAGGAAATTGAAGGTCATGTCGATATTGTGAACGTTTTCCGACGTTCAGAGCATCTGTTAGAAGTGGCAAAGGAGTTTGCTGAAATCGATGCCGATGTCTTTTGGTCTCAGCTTGGCTGTATTAGCGAAGATGCTTATAACTTCTTGAAGGACAAGGATTTTACAGTGGTCATGGACCGTTGTATTAAGGTAGAACATGCACTAACAAAATAAAGTGATGACATGAGATCTTTATAGGTCTCATGTTTTTTCTTTTCTAAAAAAACCGCTAAATCAGCCGATATAGAAAAAAAGCCATTTGCCAAATGAAAATAAATAGATACAATAAAGCATAGACGCTTATTAAAAATATGGTAAAATACACACAACGAACATTCGTTCTGTAATTGCGTGATCTACAAAATAAAAGGATAAAAACCTTTTTTAGACGAATACGTTTATGATTGTATTAACATAATTAGCAATACTTTTGTTGCAGTAATTGAAAGGGGTATGTTAGTGGCAAGAAATCAGGAAGCTTTTGACTATAATGATGATGCCATACAAGTACTAGAAGGGCTCGAGGCAGTTAGAAAACGCCCGGGAATGTACATTGGAAGTACTGATGCAAGGGGTCTTCACCATCTTGTATATGAAATTGTCGATAACGCTGTTGACGAAGCATTAGCAGGTTACGGGGATCATATTATTGTCAAAATACATAAAGATAATTCAATTAGTGTAGTAGATAAAGGACGGGGTATGCCAACGGGCATGCATCGTATGGGGAAACCTACTCCAGAAGTCATTTTAACCGTTTTACATGCAGGTGGAAAATTTGGACAAGGCGGCTATAAAACAAGTGGTGGACTTCATGGCGTAGGGGCATCTGTTGTTAATGCTCTTTCCGAATGGCTTATCGTTAAGATCAAACGGGATGGTTTTGTGTATGAACAGCGTTTCGAAGATGGTGGAAAACCCGTTACGACTCTTGAGAAAATAGGAAAAACGAATCAAACAGGTACAACCATTCATTTTAAGCCAGATGTGTCGATTTTTTCGACAACGACATATAACTATGAAACATTATGTGAGCGTCTTCGGGAATCAGCTTTCCTTTTAAAAGGAATGAAAATAGAAATCGTTGATGAACGAAATGGCGTTCAGGAACTATTTCATTATGAAAATGGCATAGAAGCATTTGTTGAATATTTAAATGAGGAAAAGGATATTCTTCATCCGGTTGTAAGCTTTGAAGGAGAGCAAAATGGCATAGAAGTGGATTTTGCCTTCCAATTTAATGATGGATATTCTGAGAATGTTCTTTCTTTTGTCAATAATGTTCGAACAAAAGATGGCGGTACACATGAAGCCGGATCGAAAACGGCCATGACTCGAATTTTTAATGAGTATGCAAGAAAGGTTAATCTTCTGAGAGAAAAGGATAAAAATCTTGATGGTTCTGATATTCGAGAAGGATTCACGGCGATAATTTCTGTTCGTGTTCCAGAAGACTTGCTTCAGTTTGAGGGCCAAACGAAAGGAAAGCTAGGAACGAGTGAAGCCCGTTCAGCAGTAGATGCGGTAGTTTCTGAGCATTTATCCTATTTCCTTGAAGAGAACCCGAACGTTAGTTCCTTGTTAATTAAAAAGGCAATAAAAGCATATCAGGCAAGGGAAGCGGCACGTAAAGCCCGCGAAGATGCAAGGAGCGGAAAGAAAAGAAAACGTGCTGATGCTGTTCTTTCAGGAAAATTAACACCTGCGCAATCACGAAATCCACAGAAGAATGAATTATATTTAGTGGAAGGAGACTCTGCGGGCGGTTCTGCCAAGCAAGGTCGTGATCGACGCTTCCAAGCTGTTCTCCCACTGCGTGGTAAAGTAATTAATACGGAGAAGGCTAAGCTTCAGGATATCTTTAAAAATGAAGAAATCAATACGATTATCCATGCTGTTGGTGCTGGAGTCGGTGCTGATTTTAACCTAGAGGATGTCAATTATGACAAGGTTATTATTATGACAGATGCTGATACGGACGGAGCACATATCCAAGTCCTCCTTCTTACCTTTTTCTATCGTTATATGAAGCCGCTGTTGGATGCAGGAAAAATCTTTATCGCTCTTCCTCCATTATATAAAGTAAGCAGAGGAACTGGTAAAAAAGAAATCATAGAGTACGCATGGAGCGAAGATGATCTACAAGACGCCATCAAAAAGGTTGGAAAAGGGTATATGCTGCAGCGTTACAAAGGACTTGGTGAAATGAATGCTGATCAGCTTTGGGAAACAACAATGGATCCTGAAACTCGGACATTGATTCGAGTTAGAATTGATGATGCTGCAAGAGCGGAACGCCGAGTTACTACCCTTATGGGTGATAAAGTAGAACCGCGCAGGAAGTGGATTGAAACAAATGTGGCATTTGGACTTGAAGAGGATGCCAGCATACTTGAAAATGAAAATATATCAGTATTAGAGGAGGAGATTGACTAATGTCATCAGTTGAGAAATTTCGCGACCTCCCTCTTGAAGATGTTCTAGGCGATCGATTTGGCCGCTATAGTAAATATATTATTCAGGAACGTGCATTACCTGATGCTAGAGACGGGCTGAAGCCTGTTCAGCGCAGGATTTTATATGCGATGCATGTTGAAGGCAATACACATGATAAAGGCTTTAGGAAATCAGCGAAAACAGTTGGTAATGTAATCGGTAACTATCACCCGCATGGGGATACTTCCGTTTACGATGCTATGGTTCGGATGAGCCAGGAATGGAAGGTTCGTAATCTTCTCGTTGAAATGCATGGGAATAACGGGAGCATCGATGGGGATCCTCCAGCTGCAATGCGTTACACAGAAGCAAGACTTTCACCAATTTCATCTGAATTACTTAAGGATATTGAAAAAAGAACAGTAGATTTTGTCCCGAACTTTGATGATACATCGAATGAACCGACCGTTTTGCCCGCTATGTATCCAAATCTTTTAGTAAATGGGTCAACAGGAATTTCAGCAGGCTATGCGACAGAGATTCCACCCCATCACCTGAATGAGGTGATTGATGGTGTTATTCATCGTATGGATCATCCAGAATGTTCTGTAGATGACCTGATGAAATATATAAAAGGACCTGATTTTCCGACCGGTGGTATTATTCAAGGGGTTGAGGGTATTAAGAAGGCCTATGAAACTGGCAAAGGAAAAATAATTGTCCGTGGAAAAGCGGAGATTGAAGATTTACGAGGCGGGAAAAAGCAGATTGTCGTTACCGAAATACCGTATGAAGTGAATAAGGCAAATCTTGTAAAGAAGATCGATGAATTTAGACTTGACCGCAAAGTTGAAGGGATTTCAGAAGTTCGTGATGAGACGGATCGGACAGGATTACGGATTGTCGTAGAACTAAAAAAAGATGCAGATCCAGAGGGTGTCCTCCATTATTTATACAAAAATAGTGATTTACAGGTCACTTATAACTTTAATATGGTGGCTATTTATAATAGACATCCTAAACTCATGGGGTTAAGAGAACTGCTTGATGCATATATCCAGCATCGAAAAGAAGTTGTTATAAGAAGAACATCATTCGACTTAGAAAAAGCGCAAGCACGCCAGCATATTGTCGAAGGACTAATGAAGGCTCTTTCCATCCTCGATGAAGTTATTGCTGCAATTCGTGCTTCGAAAGATAAACGTGATGCGAAAGATAATTTAATAGCTAAGTTTACCTTCACTGAACCGCAGGCAGAAGCGATTGTTTCTTTACAGCTATACCGTTTGACGAATACGGATATTACGGCACTTCAAGCAGAAGCAGAAGAGTTGGCTAAGAAGGTTGATGAATTTACCTCCATTTTAGAGAGTGAGAAAAAGCTTTACGCTGTTATTCAAAAAGAGCTAAAAGATGTGAAAAAGCGTTTTGCCGATGATCGTCGCACAGTAATTGAAGACGAGATTGAAGAAATTAAAATTAATCTTGAAGTCCTTATCGCAAGTGAGGATGTAATCGTAACAGTAACAAAGGAAGGTTATGTTAAGAGAACAAGTCAACGTTCTTTTGCTGCTTCAAATGGGCAGGATTTTGGCATGAAGGATTCCGACCGTTTACTTGCACAATTAGATATGAACACAACCGATGTATTATTGTTATTTACAAATAAAGGGAATTATTTGTATTGCCCTGTCCATTTACTTCCAGATATACGATGGAAGGATCTAGGACAGCATATCGCCAATATCATTCCGATTGATGGTGAAGAGTCCATTATTAAAGCTATTCCTGTTAAAGATTTTGATTCCGACTCATTTTTACTATTTGTAACCAAGAGCGGAATGGTTAAGAAAACGGAGCTTTCGCTCTATCAAGTACAGCGCTACTCAAAGCCACTTGTTGCAATAAATGTTAAAGATAATGATGAAGTCATCGATGTTCACAAAACAGATGGGACGAAAGAATTGTTTTTATCCACGTATAATGGATATGCACTTTGGTTCCATGAGGAAGAAGTGAATATTGTTGGTACGAGAGCTGCTGGAGTTAAGGGAATCAATCTAAAAAACGGCGACTTCGTTACTGGAGGCCGGTTAATTGATAATCAAAATGAACAATCAGTTGTAATAGTCACCCAAAGAGGCGCAGTTAAAAAGATGAAGCTATCGGAATTTGAACGCTCCTCCCGAGCAAAACGGGGTGTTGTCATGTTAAGAGAATTAAAATCTAATCCTCACAGAATTATCGCTTCTCTTATTGCAAGAGAAAATGACGACATTTTTATCGAAACTGAAAAAGGTTTGATTGAATCAATTAAAGTTTTAAATATTCGATTTAATGATCGATATTCTAATGGATCTTTCGTTTTTGATGAATCAGAAAGTGGAAAAGCATTAATTGCTTGGAAAAGCGAAGTGTCTGAAGAAAAAAATAATACTGAAGTGTGACAAGTAATGGGGCATTCTTATTAGTCGTGTTTTCGACTTATAAGAATGCCCCTTAATCGTGAATTTAACAGTTTTTCTGTATTAATAAAGGACTTACTTTTTTGATACATCTTCATTATTTCAATATATTGTAAAGTAAAAAATTCTAAAGTTAACTTGTCTACTAATTATTAATTTGATAGATTATTAAAAGTGATGTTTTTTCAGAACAAACAAATGCTTGTCACCAAAGAAATAATACATCAAGGGGGTAATTATGGATCTTTTTTTAAAAAGCTTAGAATCTGGGGTAGGATTTCTTAATGAAATTGTATGGACTTATATATTAATTGCAGTATTAATTTTATTAGGTTTATATTTTAGTTTGAAGAGTAATTTTGTTCAATTTCGTTACTTCGGAGAAATGTTTCGGATACTGGGGGATAAATCGCTTGTTTCCGCTGACGGTAAGAGAGGAATATCTTCATTTCAAGCATTCTGCATAAGTGCTGCATCACGTGTTGGAACAGGAAATATAGCTGGAGTGGCTACAGCAATTGCAACAGGAGGGCCTGGAGCTGTTTTTTGGATGTGGCTTATCGCCTGTTTAGGTGCAGCATCTAGTTTCGTAGAGAGTACGCTTGCACAAATATACAAGGTGAAGGATAAGGATGGTTTCCGTGGAGGGCCAGCTTATTATATGGAAAAAGGCTTGAAGAAACGCTGGATGGGGATCATATTCGCCATTATCATTACATTCTGCTTTGGTCTCGTATTTAATTCAGTTCAATCTAATACGATTGCATTAGCCTTTAATGAAGCTTTTGGAACAAGTCGTCTTACAATTGGGATAGTGCTTGCTATTATGACAGCGATTATCATTTTTGGTGGAGTAAAGCGAATTGCAAATGTTTCACAGGTGGTTGTGCCAATTATGGCAGTCATTTACCTTATTGTTGCGATTATTGTCGTAATAATGAATATTACAGAGATCCCACATTTAATTTCCATGATTGTAAAAAGCGCATTTGGTATCGAACAAGCTATCGGAGGTACATTTGGTGCAGCCATTATGATGGGGATAAAGAGAGGGCTCTTTTCGAATGAAGCTGGTATGGGGAGTGCACCAAACGCAGCAGCAACCGCTTCTGTTACACATCCTGTAAAACAAGGTTTGATTCAAACCTTAGGTGTGTTCGTAGACACGCTTCTAATTTGTTCGGCTACTGCATTTATCATCCTCTTATATAGTGATTTTTCAACATCAGATTTAACCGGTATCCAATTAACACAAGCTGCACTGACAGAACATGTCGGTTCATGGGGACCAACTTTCCTTGCTGTGGCAATCTTTTTGTTTGCTTTCACTTCTGTCATTGGTAACTACTATTATGGTGAAACGAATATTGAATTTATCAAAAACAGTCCAACAGCATTATTTATTTATCGTCTAGCTGTTGTTGGTATGGTTATTTTTGGAGCTGTAGTTGATTTAGCAACTGTATGGAGCCTTGCTGATTTATTCATGGGAATAATGGCTCTAATAAACCTTGTGGCTATCGTTATGCTAGGAAAAGTTGCAATTGCTGCGTTAAAAGATTATAAAGCTCAGCGTAAAGAAGGAAAAGATCCAGTATTTTATGCGGATTCAATTCCGGGCTTAGATGGAATTGAGTGCTGGGAAACAAAAGAAGAAGCTCTAAATAAAAAGAAAATATGATAATTTCGTAACCTCTTGTCTATTTTTAGACAAGGGGTTTTTTAGTATAAAGAATTAGATCCAATAGAATAAAGTTTTAAAAAATCTTGGAAACGATACATTTATTTCCCAAAAATGGACAAAATAAATAACAGATGTGTCTAGGGAGGGTATCATAAGTGAAAAAAGAGATAGTCTTAGCTTTGACAGCATTCTTTTTAATTTCAATGTCAGCTTTTACAGGAGCGTACGCTGGTGATAAAGCTTCAAATAAAAAAGTAACGATTTCCAAAGATAAAGTTGATTTAACTGGCGATGGAAAAAAAGATACGATTGTTATAAAAGGAATTCCTTATGAGGAGGAATCCGATTTTTTTAGAGAGTTCCAAATGGAGGTTGTAGCATCAAATAATCAATCATTTACAGTGAATATTGATGGCGGTTTAAAACCGAAAGCTAAGTTTGTAGATTTAAATCATGATCGAACTAAAGATGTATATATAAGTGTAGAAACTGGCAGCAGGGGTCGTATTACCAATCACTATTTATACACTTTAAAGAATAATAAATTATTGGATTTAACTGTCCCAGATCCCCTCGTTATTATGAGCCAATTTTTAGATAGTTATAAGGCAAGTATCACCATTCAAGATATAGGTGAATCCTATACATTTGACTTAAAGAGTCGAACTAAAAACTACGAAATGTTAGGACTTTATCAAAATGGAAAATTAAGTGAGCCGACAGAATTAATGGTAGATGCTTATTCTACATTGAAGCCCGTTCATGTTGAAGGTAAAACTTATGGATTAAAGGGAATCCAAGCAATAAGTGGAGTATATCATTCGGATAGAATTGCCCAAGTAGAAACGATCTGGCTATTCGAAAACGGAAAGTGGGCATTGAAGTATTCGAAAATAATGGAATCTAAAAAATAAAAAAGAGGAAAATAGGCGATTGTCACATTTTATTGCCTAATACATAAAATATGGTAAGTGGTGTTCCTAACTTAATGCGGAGGGGTCGCTTATCATGAATAAATTAGATCCATCAACAGTTAGTGTAATGTATTTACCGCCAACAACTGAATTTAGGCCTGTAGATGGCAGAAAATATACATTGGCACAATCTAAATCTACAGGTGAGTGGTTTTTAAGTATTGGTTATCATTATAATCCTAATCCACAAAATTTTTCATTCAGAGATGAAGTCCTTGCAGAATGGATTCCGCAGCTAGGAGAGTATGTTTTAAGTGGAAAAATTTTTATAAGTGATCAAGATTTTGATAAGCATTATGCGAAAATACGCTTTATGATTTTCGAGCGAGAAGTAAAACAAGCATTATCAGGGATCATATTTGGTGACCGTATATTTTTCTCAAATTACCCATGGCTTTTGGATTCCCCCATATACATTCAATTTGAATCAAATTTCGAAGAGTATAATAAAATGATTTACTTCGGAACGCCTCGCCAGTATTTAAGTTCTGCGCCTCAACTAATTGAGACGTAATAAAGACTTTTACTTATTTAGTTTGAAAACATGACGACACAGGAACTATATCCTGTGTTTTTTTTACATTGGAGATTTAACATTTACCGAGTTATTTCCAATAATTCAAGAGAAATAATACATATTTGCTGGATATAACCACATTATAAATGATAAAGGAGGTAGGAAGTAGTGAAAAAAGATAGTAATCCTTCATTTAAAAAGAGTTACGAATCAGATGATCAAATGGGAGATAGCAAGAAAATACAAGATAAGAAGAAAGACGATGCAGAAATATTCTTTAATTCTACGCAAAATAGTGAATAAAAATAGCAAATAAGTAGTGAAGTAGTTTATAAAAATATTATGTTAACTAAATGTAATCAAGAAAGGGTTATAGGTGAGTAAATAATTATTGAACGATTACAATTATTATTTTTGTTAACATTGCTAGCCGAGAAAATATGATGATTTATCAATAATCATGTATTAAACCATTTATCCAAGTACGACTACGATAAATGGTTAAATACATAAGGTTAAATACATAAACTGAATGATAAATAAAATTAAGAAATAAAAACATAAATTTTTATATATTGTCTCACTAACTTAAGTATACTTTCTAATTGAGATAAGTTTTGTTTTGCGATTTACGACTTCCTATAATATATATTATGTAAACTAGAAAAAACCCTTAACAGAACGATAACTGCCTTCTCAATTTCACATAATAAACATTATCATGAAGTTCTCCTCCGCAACTTGGGACAGTCTTGATAACTTCCTCTGCTGTCTCCATAACCATTAGGCTCGGGATCATAATTATTGGGTACGTCCAAATAATAAAACATTTGGAGGCCGTACACATGCACTACCAGCAAGCAATGGATGATTTTTTACTGTATCTAGAAGTCGAACAAAATTATTCATCAAACACGATTCGAAGCTATGAATATGACTTAACGGTATTTCGTTATTTCCTTGAAAAACATAAACGTTCTACAGATCTTTCGGATCTGAATGCATCGATTGTACGGCGTTTTGTTCAGGATCAGATGTTGAATTATAAAAGTAAGCCGCGAACCATGCAGCGCCGAATTTCCAGCTTAAAGTCGTTCAGCAACTATTGTTTAAAAGAACAGCTGATGACAGCCGATTTTATGGCCGGAATTAAGGCTCAAAATCGGATTCCAAGCTTCCGGTTTATATGAATATGGAAGAACTAAAAAAGCTGTTTTCGTTCCTTGAGCAGGATCCTCATCCTCTTGCTCTTCGAAATGAAACGATGTTTAAGCTGCTGGCAACAACCGGCATGCGGCGACAGGAACTGGTGGATCTCACTTGGGAACAAATCGATTTCTATAATGGGACGGTTCTCATTTTGGGTAAAGGAAAAAAAGAGCGTCTGCTCCCGCTTCATTCCATGATGCTGCCTTTGTTAAAGAAATACAAAGAGTTTTTAAAGGAATACCAGATACATCCACAGGAGCCTGTATTCTTAAATAAGAATGGTAAGGTGCTCAATCCAAGTGGACTTCATGTTATTTTTAAGGAGATCCTGAAAAAATCAGGCCTCCCTCCCCACCGCTTTTCACTGCATCATCTGCGGCATACGTTTGCTACCTTGTTAGTCCAGCAAGTAAAAGCAGAGAAAGTAGACGAATATGGGAACGTCTCATATATGCCTCAAGAAAAGGTGGATTTAAGAACGTTACAAGAACTTCTAGGACATGAATCCATGGCTACTACACAGGTTTACACGCATATTGATTTTGAATCGAAAAAGAAAGCCATTGATTCGTTTCGGTTTTCATAAGGGAAAAGCTACCTAGGGGGGTAGCTTTTTTATTCAAAAGTAACAAGATTTTGCTCAAGTAATGCCATTGCAGCTGTTTTATTGACCTTCATAATTCGGAGAAATTCTTCCTGTGAAATCATATTTGAATGATTGGATGGAGCTTCTTTTACCGGGTTATGTAGGACAACAACTTCAGCATCTTCCTTATTTGCTATGTTTTTCCCTTCCCTTCCTTTAAGCAGTTCTACACCCTCTTCTATTTCTTGTTCAATTAAAGTCAATTCATGACGTAAACGATTTAGTTCTTTTCGATGACGACGCAAATAAAAATGCAGGTTATCGATCTTATCACTATGACCAAGTAATAATTTAATGTCGTCACGACTTACATCTCGTTCATGTAAAATGGTTGCTATGGATGCTCTAAACCCATGAGGAGTGACATGCAAATCCCCCGACCAATCCAAGTATTGAAATATTTTGTCGGTAATGCGATTTAACTGTTTGGCACGTAATGGATATCCTTTTAGCCCAACAAGTAACGTGTCTTCCGGTTGTAATTGGTATGACCTGATTTGTTCCTTTAGTCGTGTAAGAAGTTTAGGCGGGACGGGAAATACCTGTATTTTATGTTTAGAATTGAATATCCCTATATTATAGTGAATCACTTGCTCTTTAAAGTCTACATCTTTTACTTTTAGCTCTGTGAGTGCCTTATTACGTAAACCTGTCGTTAGCATGACGTGAACGGTGATTCCTACATCGAATCCATCTTCTTTCATTTGATATAGGCAACTATATACTTTTATTAGTTCTTCTATGCCAAGATCCCGTGAATGATGCCCTTTTAATCCAATAGGTAATTCCGCAATTTTAAACGAATTTACAGCGACTTTTCCTAATTCTTTATAAAATTTGTAAATGGAAGAAAGGCTGGCTAGCCTCCGCTGTATCGTTGCCACCGCTACCCCCGCTTCTTTTTGTTGTTGGATCCATTGATTCACGATATGTAATCTAGCCATAGAAAGAATGGGCTCTTTCTTGATGTTGTAGCAAAATGAACTATAGTGCTGCACATCTTGTACATAATCATCTATAGTAGATAAGGACCAATCTTTATATTCTTTCATATGGTTAAAAGCGTCTATTACAAGCGAAGAAGGATGAATTAAATCTTCTATATCCTGGGGTGGGTGTGCATAATCATTAGTAAGACTTTCGTTTTCATTTTTTATGGCTTTTGGATTAGTATCTTGTTTTGTCATTTACGGGTTTCCCTTTTTGAATCGTTATACATTAAGCTAATTACCAAATAAAAAAGAGCAAACGGATAGTGGGGTTCACTAATCCATCGCCCTGGTTCTTCCAGCGAAGATGCATAGAATGTTTTAAAATATTAGTTGTTTATCATTTTATGATTTAATCATTGTAACGGCAACTATCAGGGAAAAGAAATTTCATTTGAAATTTCTTTTTATTAAAGTAATTTTCACACAAATGACTACCTTTCCTTTGGTGCGCCCTTCTCCAAGATCCCGAATAGCTTCTCTTCCACCTAACTTAACGAATATCGTCTATCTATAACAAGTACTTACTCGAACTCCTATTGATTTTGCCCCCTTATATTGAAGAATTTGTTGAAGATAAGCTTGAACATCGCTCTCCTACTATCCTTTTAAACTATGTTTTGGATTATAAAACCTTCTTCGAATGGCTTATATCTGGGGGGGGAGTTGCTGATACTGATATTAAAGATGTAAAAATGACGGAATTAGAAAGTTTATCTTTGGAAGAAGCTAAAAATTTCTTTAAACACATTAGAAGAAAAGATATTAAGGTTACCGAAAATGAAACAAAAAAACCTGAGGAAGTCTCTGTAAGTCGTAGGATCTCCACCCTTCGCTTTTTATTTAAATATCTAACGAGCGAAACAGAGATTACAAAAAATAAAAAGGATAAATACCCTTATCTAATAGATAAATATATCGGGGAACCTTTTTCCATAGAAATGTGATGCAAAAAATCAAAGTTTATAAGGAAAAAGGAGCGTTAAACTCACGGGCTAAAATGATATAGTCTATAATACTGCACCACGATCAAGATATTAACCTTTTAGATTTTAGTAAATATGAATATGAAAAAATACTGCCGGAAAATTCAAGGAAACGGGTCTTCTTTCTGCGCGATAATGAACGTGATTATTCAATAATATCGCTATTTTTGTCTTCGGGTATCCGTGTTAATGAGTTGGCGAATCTTCGTCTGAGGGATATCGATTTTTCAACTAATGAAATTAAAGTTATCCGAAAAGATAATAAAGAGGATATTGTAGCGGTTTTCCCTGAAAGTATGAATGATTTAATAGAGTATTTATCTATCCGTGAGCAACGTTATTTAGGTTCTGACGATCCTAGTGAATATGTTTATATTGCCAAGTATGGTGGTTATAACTCCCCTCTATCAGTTAGAACAGTTCAAAATATCGTAGAGAAATATACAATTTTATTAATTTAATATGCTTCAGGGGTCCAAGTTGGCTTTGTATTCAAGGGATTACCGTCAACTTATGTGTGAGCCCCCTATGTATAGATGAGGCGCTTTGGATTTGAATATAGCATGCCGCTTCAAAATATCTCTACTAAACTGTAGTCTGATTTGTATAGATGAATAAACGAATAATCAAGTGGAAATTACAGAGTAACTTTCGTGTTTAATTACAAGAAGTGCGTCTTTCACACGGACTGGACACTCGACTCAAATCATTAAACACGAACAATTAACAAAAAACCTTCTCACCCGCTCCTCTGTTCCGAAATTCGCCTGTGAGGTTCTTCTGTTACTTTTCCTCTATCCTTCTTCTGATCTCTTTTATTGAGTCTTTTTCCCCTTCTAAAGCCTTTTTCTATTCAGTTCTTGTAAAAGGCTTAAAATGAGCTTTATGTACGTTACAGGAGCTGGTTCTTTTTAATATGTATAATCGGCATTGATGATGTCAGTTAATTTTTTTGTGGGATTTTCCTTCTTCCTCTAAGAAAAAGTTTCTTTTTGGGCATTAATATTGGATTTAAATCTTTATCGAAAAGATAGGAAGGAGAACTTAATTCAGGATAACCTGCAAAGGGCTTACAAACTACATATTGACTATTTTGACGAGAACGCTTTATGTATTCTGCTTCAGCATACCTAACTTCCTTTGAATCCATAGCTGTATATTGGCTATCTAAAGGTGGATTATTTTTATTGATGCAATTATAGGGAGTAACAATTCCGCTTTGCTGATAACAGGCAGCTGCGATTTTATGATCTTGAAATACATGGATAACCTCCATTACAGCAACCAAACATCTGTTATGTTCTTTTAACGTTTGATAATTTCTACCATTTATCCTCATATAGACAACTGTATCCCCTACCTTCAAGTGAGGAGCAACCTGTCCGTTTCTGCATAATGAAGAAATGCCCGGGAAAGATTTTTCGAAATCAGGTTCACGTCTAATGCTATTATCTACATAATTAGGTATGCTATTTGATTGTGCTACATTGCTTCCTTTTTTGTTATGAATGATCGGTCGATAGCTAATTAGATGAATGGTCAAATGTTAATTTCTCCCTTTTTATAGCTTAACTGTTCTATATTTACAGTATTCTATATTTGGGAGATGTTTACCTTTTAGGTGTCATCGAAAAACCACCTTAGTACCCGCTCCTGTTCGGAAATAGAACTCCGGCATATTCTCCGAAACAACTCTTAAATCGATTCTCCGTTGATTCCGAAAGCTTCAGTTCTTTTCTCTTTCTTAAGTTTATTCTTATAGAATTCCGCGTATTTAGGGTTCTCTTTTAACGTTTCTTTAATGGTTTGAGTAATAGCTCTATTTAGATACCATATCATGGTTGCTTTATGTCTTATGTGCTTCAGGTTTATCAAGAACATCATGTCTTTATCACGAATGCAGATGGAAATGATAAACTCTCTAATGGATAAATAATAACCTTTATATGTGATGTTTCGATCTAAATCCACTCCTAGACTCTCTATGATCATTTTTAACTCTTTGAGATATCTTGTATTGATCAATACTATTGATCAATACGATTGTCAGCTCCTTATTAACGGTGATTAGCTAAGTTTAGGTTAATATATTCATGATGAATGATAGGAATTGTTAAACCCGCTCCTGTGTGGACAGAGCGGGCTTATTGTCTAGGTGATGATCATGGGTTTGGCCTTATTTATTCTACTTGACGTGTTCTACAATCAATTAAACTCTATTCATATCAGCTCGCCAATTTACGATTGCTTTCTTTATCTCATCCGGCTTTAAATTTTCCGCAGCAGTTTTTTTACTAAGTCCGGGAAATTCATTATCATCTGCAAAACGTAAAGCTACCACTTGCGCCATACTTAGTTTCCGGTCTAATAATTCCCCAGTTAATACATAATGACGTAGGTTTTCCTCCGCGCGTATGGCACGATCTTGAGCTTTTAATGGATAAAATCTCACAAGAGCTGCGATTATGACAATAATGATCATGAGTAAAAATAGAATCATTGCTTGTAGAATGTTTGCTCCTTCATTTATGGATCGAACCATTTGAACAATGGCAGCTACTAAAGTACCTAATACTAATACCGTTAAAACATAATGATAAATCGGATGCATTCGTGTATGTGTTTTATAATCTTGTTTATTCATTTCTTCCTCCTTTTTATCTTCCTGTTATTCACTTTATTCGATTTTCCTTTTCCCTATTCCCATTTAAACGTATAGCTAGCAACAATAAATGCTCCTATGAGCCAGCCGCCTAGAATCAGTGCCTCTGTCCCTAAACTTATAAACGATGCTCCGACATTCATCGTTTCTCGAAGTGCGTGGCTTAAATGTGCAATCGGTAAGGTTTGAACAATCGGCTGAAGAAATTCCGGCATGTCTTTAATCGGAAAAAATACGCCTCCTAAGAACAGCATTGGAAAGGAAAGAAATCCGGCAATAGGTGCAGCACTTTCCGGTGTTTTTGCAATGCCTGCAATGATGAATCCAATTGCCATAAATGCTAACGTTCCTAGGATGACAAAGCTGATCAAAGTAAGCCACGATCCTCGAACTTCAATGTCAAAAATGAGATGGGCAACACCTAAAACAATGAGTGCTTGCAAACCATTTAATACTAATCTTGCGGTAATTTGTGCAGCAATAAAGGTTGATGCTTTTAATGTAGTTCCTTGCATTCTTCTTAAAATCCCGCGTTCTCTCCAAGCGGCAATTTGCCCTGCGACCCCATTCATGTTGTTGCTCATAATCATCATCGCGACGATCCCAGGAACTAAGAAATCAATATATTTTAAGTTTAGCGCTTCTATTCCCTTCGCATCGGTAACAACGACTGGAACATAATCAACCCTTGCTTTACTAATTCCATCTACTGCCCCATTTACTAACTGGATACCGACTTGAGAAACTGCAAAATTGGTTTCATTAAAGTAAACAGGTAGAGTGAAGGGCTGTGAATCTATTGGTTTATTGTTCAAAAAAGATTCGTATCCTTCTGGAATGACAACGACGACATGAAGATCACCTTTTTTTAATTGCTTAAATGCCTCTTCTTTATTATTTTCTTTTTCCAACTGTATGGCTTCGTTTTGAATTAAGATATCTATTAATTGTTTCGACTGATTAGATTGATCTTGATCCACTACCCCAATCGATACAGACATTCCATTTCCGTTTCCTAAAAATGAGCCTAACATGATCATGAGAAAAATTGGAAAGGCTAACGTCCAAAATAAGACTTGGCGATTACGAAGAAAAATGCGTAATTGCGATAGAGTTAATTGCCTGTATGCTCTCATCATCCTTCACGTAACCTCCTTCCTGTCATGTGTATAAACACATCTTCTAGGGTAGCTGTACGTGTCTGCAGATCTACTAATTTGAGGTTTTTGTCGGAGGCCGTCTGAATCAAGCGCGTTAAGGTGGTTTGCAAATCATCAGTGTAAAGGACATAAGTGTCTTTATGATTTCCAACTTGCTTGACTCCTTCGATTCCCTTTAAATCCACTTCAAGGGATTCATCTTGAAAACGAAACTCTACCGCACTATCTGATTGCAGGTTTTTAACAAGCAAAGAAGGGGTGTCTAAGGCAATGAGCTGACCTTGATCCATAATGGCAATTCGGTCACATAAGACATGTGCTTCGTCCATATAATGAGTCGTTAAAACAATCGTTTTTCCTCTTTCTTTTAGGCGAATAATAATATCCCATAGTGTTCTTCTAGCCTGGGGATCAAGTCCTGTTGTCGGCTCATCCAAAAAAATAATCTTTGGATCGTGTACAAGTGCTAATGCAATCGCTAATCTCTGTTTTTGTCCGCCTGATAAACTTTTGATGCGATTCTTCGATTTATCGGTCAGAAGCATATCTTCGATTAATGCAGGAATAGACACTTGATTATTGTAGAAACTGGCATATAAGTGTAATATTTCTTTCACTGTTAGTAGCTCAAAAAGGGATGTGGATTGGAGCTGAACACCGATCACTTCTTTTATCTTATTTAATTCACGAGTGATATCAAATCCATCAATAAACGCCGTTCCATCATCTGGTTTCCTAAGCCCAACCAACATTTCTAATGTCGTTGTTTTGCCAGCACCATTCGGACCAAGCAAGCCGAAAACTTCTCCTTTCTTCACTTGAAACTCGATCCCGTTTACCGCTGTAAAATCACCATATTTTTTCACAAGGTTCTGAACTTTAATGATCTCTTTCTCAGAATTCATCTCCCACACTCCAGATCTTTTCTACCCAATTATATATGGTTAAATTTAGAATTCCGGAACTGCTTTTGTCAATATTTATCAATTGATCATCGTTACATTTCTGTCAAAGCAAAAGGAGTTGATCTCGAAATCAACTCCATCTTTATTATTTTTGGCTGTTTTAAATGTAGCTGTTGATTTCCGCTGCAGGCACTCGCTTTCCGCGGGCGGTCGGGAGCCTCTTCGTCGCTAACGCTCCAATCAACAAGTGCAATTATCAACATTAAGCTTTAACACAGCCAATTTTTAAAGGAATAGATATTGCTTTTGTATCTGAAATTTTTAGGACATAAAAATATTAATATTACTAACAAGTATACATTCATGTTATTAAAGAACTTAGAGATAAAAATAATTATCATATAAATATGGTATTTAGTGAGGTATTTAGTGAACTGGTAAAAGGCACTTAAACGTGCCTTTTATCGTTTAATAATCTATTATTGAATAAATTCTTTTAACAATAGATTAAAAGAATCAGCGTATTGTCTCTTTAAAATATTACTAGGAGTATGACTCGAATAATCTAAATGATTAATATAATCAAATTCTTCTCTATCATATTTTCCAACTTCTTCATCTTTTAATGTAGTAGTAAAAATTATTTGGTTATCTAGCTTATTAAAAAGCTCTAAAAATTTCTTTTCTTTTTCGCTAGTCAAATCTTCAGAACGGAACGAATCAACTACTATTGGATTATTATGTTTTGTTATAATTTGAAATACATACATTTTTAAAAGATAGAATATTGTTTGTTCACTTCCTGAATATGTTTCAGTTTTTTTAGTAAATAAACTATCGAAGTTTAAAGTACCTTCTGGTTCCAGTTCTTTATATACAGAATTCATTAATTCTAAAATGTTATCTAATATCTCTTTTTCTGTTGATTCTATAGATTCTTTTGTTATTTCAAAGTTAGTAAGAATTGATTTAATCTCAGTTATTTTTATATCTAGTTCAGTAACCCTTTTATCTGCATCTTCGGCATTAAATAATTCTTCTTTATAAACCAACAATGATTCTAATGAAACTTCCTCAAACGATAACAGTTCTTTCAAAATTTTTTGTTGTTCGTTTAATAATAAGTTAATCCGTTCAATTTCTTCTTCGTAATCTACTATTTTATACTCAATTGAATTTATTATATCTTTTCGAATTTCTTTAGTAGTTATATCGAATGCATATTCTTTTCTACTAGATGTTTTATACCCTATATGTACAGAACCACATGATAAACAAACAATTTCTCCTGTATCTAATTCTCTATTCAGAGATTTTATTTCCTTTATAGCTGTTTCACATTTCATCTTTCTAGATAAGTTTCTATTTCTTTCTTTATTTAACTCTGTGATAACCTCACTTACTTTTTCAACTTTATCTAGATTATTTTTAAACTGAATCCGATCAGATGTAGTACTTAAGAATGCTAATTCTTTTCTCTTAGAGTTTAAAATTTTGTGCTGCTTCAATAATAATTTCTTTTCATAATCTAATTCACTTAAGATTTTTTTTTGTTTTTTAAATTCAGCTTCATTAATTTGTAGTTGTATACCACAAATCGAGTAAAGCAAATTTATAAAATCATTTTTTTACCATTAGACTCCCTTTGGTGAATTTTAATTATTTCTAATTTTAACACAATTATTTAAAAATACAGAACCAACAGTATTAAATCCTTTACTCTCTATTATAAAATTCATGCAAATTCACAAGCTCCGACTTTAGTTCAAATAAAAAAGAGCTGCCGCAGCAACTCTAAAAATCAAACGATAGCATCGATTCAATTAGTAATATATATAGGAAGCGAGGGGGTGTTGTCCGTGGGAATAATTAAAACCCAGCTCGGTGACTCCTTTTACTTCTTATAGCAATTCAAGGAGTTCGCGAACGGTTTCTTCATCAAATTTTAGAAAGGACTCAAGGAAATATGAGGAACCAACATATAACGGAGTTGTACTGTGCTTTCTGATCCTCTCTCCTAATTGAGGAACCCAAACGCATAGATGGTTAGTTAATAAGTTCAAATGATCTTCTAATAATGTCTTATTAAATTCGCCTGTTTCTTCATACGTACGGAGATTTTCATTTATTAGATAGATTGCAAATTCTAATTCTACTAATAAATGATCTTCAGGCTCATTATTCTTCAATATATATTCACGGCCAGATTTTAATAATAAGTCACGAATTTGGAAGGTGCTTTTACTAAATAATAGGTTCTTTTCATCTGTATAAAAAGACTCCCATAACGGGGCATTAATCATATTCGGACCAATAAATAAACGGCGATACTCGTTGGTTATTTCGTCAAAATTAACTGACTCTAACGATTCAAAATAGTCCTCAAGAATTTGACCTTCTTCGAATACTTCACTTAAGCCGTTCATCATTCCTGAATTTTTCACTTGGTCATATAAATCCTCATTTAGAGGTTCAGAAAACAAGAAAAACAATACTTTATACGTGTTGACACTTGATTCTAGTATTTGGCTTAATTCTTCTTTTTTACTTACCATTGTCGAAGTCATTTTTTTCACATCTCTTCATTATTAATCTAGTATTTCTCTTAAATTCATGTCTGCTCAATAGAACCGTTCCCTACTTCAGAACTTCAACTTTTACTTGATTAGAATACACCAGTAGAGGTTAATCAACCTCCACTGATGAATAGTTCAAATTATTATATGGCATTCATAAAAAACAGATAACGTCCTAAAAATTCACCGATAAAAACGAGAAGAAAGGCTGACCATACTAAAGCCATATGATAAGTTTTACGAACGAATACAACATATCCTAAAATAATTACTCCAAGAACTCCTAGAACTAATTGACTATAGAGTAGGCTGTTCTCAGTAGAACTCAAAGCTTCTGTTAAGCTTCCAAAATGAACTGGAAGCACTACAAGCTTGATTGCTAAACCAATTACCGCGACTGCGAATAAAGCCATCATTGAATTAGAAGTTTGTTTGTTTAGTAAAGCTAATGCAATTGATGCTCCGATTACGAGTGCAGCTGCATAGAAAGCGGCATATGTTCCGACACCGTTCCATGCTTCAATCATTGTTGTCGCATAAATGGAAGACATCACATAAAGCGTTGCAAAACCAACGACGGCTGCTAATGATAGCAAAAGCATATTCACTTTCTTTGTCATAATCGATAAAGAAAGTGTCAAAACTAATAAGAAAATAAATAAACTTACAAACAGGATTTCACGACTAAACCAAGAAGAACCTAAACTTGAAATCGTATAAAAAGCATGTGATATTTTACCTAAATGAAGGAAAGAAGCTCCCAATCCAATTAGAGAGATAATACTCAGCGCGACTAACGACAATTTAATCGTTTGGAATGCCTCAACTGCATTCTTCTTCATTGATATTATATATATCGTCACTGCTATTGTACCACCAATAGCAGTATGAACTAATAATGTGAAGATCAATAATGGCCATTCATGCATAGTAGGCTCACTCCTTACTCTTTAATATTTGGTGTGATGACAATATTCGGATTCGTGAATTTTGCGCTCGGTAAACCGCTCACTTCATTGATCGTTCCATAAGCTGCACGTAGCTCACTGATTTCACCAAATTCTAATGCATTAAATGGACAGGCATCTACACATGCTGGATTTTCTCCTTTTTCACGTAAATCTAAGCATGTATCACATTTTGTCATCATACCTAAGTCATCATTAAATTGAGGAGCACCGTAAGGACAATTCCAAGTACAGTATTTACAGCCTACACATTTTTCATGATCAACTAGAACCACTCCATCACTTTCACGTTTATGCATGGCACCTGTAGGACAGCCTTGAACACATTTTGGATTATCGCAATGGTTACAAGAAATTGAAAGTGAAGCACTTTGCAAAGAAGTCTTGAAAACTCCATTTACTTTTGTCGATATACCTTCTTCAAATTCGTATACACGTCTGAAAAGAATACCTACTTTATTATCATTTTTATCTTTGCAGGCAATTTGACATGCTTTACAACCTGTACATTTTGCCTGATTGATATAAAAACCAACTTGTCCCATATCGTTTCACTCCTTATCTGTTACGCCTTTTCAACTTCCGCTAAGTTTGTGTGTTGTGGATTTGCCTTCGCCCAAGCTGTTGGTCTTGAGTTTGTTAACACATTCAAGCTTCCTCTGACATCATTTCCATTCTTATCAGCAGAATGCCATGCTCCTTGTGGGACAGCAATTACTCCAGGAACAATTTTATTGGTTACATGAACAGGAATAAAGATAGTTCCACGATCATTGAAAACTTTGACCTTGTCTGAATCCTTAATATTCCGCTTTTTTGCATCAATCGGATTCATCCACATTACTTGCTTTTCTGCTTCCTCTAACCAAGGTTGATTATCATGGATGGAATGGCATCGACGGACAAAGTGCCAACCAATAAGCTGCAACGGATATTTTTCAATTAATGGATCCTCAGGTCCTTCCCAAGCTGCAATGTATTTTGGAATGGCTGGAATTTCATCATGTTGATTCATATCCCAAACGGTTTTCGAGAATAATTCTATTTTTCCAGTTGGTGTGCTTAACGGATTAACTTTTGGATCTTTTACAAAATCTTCAAAAGCTATTGTAATGTCATCCATTGGGAAGAAGTGAACGCCTTTTTTACATAATTCATCAAACGATGGGAAGTTAGGATCGACTGATTCACGGACTGCTTCAACATAATCATCCATCCACTCACGACGAGTTTTTCCTTCTGTAAATTTGTCATACACTCCTAATTTCTTCGCAATTGCAGCACAAACCTCATATTCATCACGACATTCATATAAAGGCTCAAGAACCTTTTGTTGAACTGTTACATAGCCTTCATCAGACCAGGGATTTAATATATCATTTCGTTCTAAGAAAGTGGTTCCTGGCAATAGAATATCTGCATATTTAGCACTTGGGGTCATAAAAATATCGTTTACAACGATGAATTCAGCTTTACTTTCATCTGCTAAAATTTCCTTCGTTCTATTAATATCAGAATGCTGGTTTAATAAGGCGTTACCTGAGAAATTGAAGATCAATTTAATATTCGTATCTAATTTATCAGCACCTTGTAAACCATCTTCTGCTGTCATTTCTGTTCCACGAAAAATCGCATCGGTAAACGTAAAGCATGAAATAGATGCTTCAACTGGATTTGTAGCACTTGAGAATCTAGATTGCCAACCAGATGGTCTGCCAGCACAATCACCTTTTGCAGATGCCCAGCCCCCAAGTACGCCTACATTACCAGTCATGCAAGCGAGCAATGCTCCTCCTCTAGGATGCTGCTCTCCATAGGCATGACGTTGACCACCGTTACCAAGCATTAAGGCACCTGGTTTATTTGTTGCATATAAACGAGCTAAATACTTAATTGTATTACGATCCATACCTGTAATTTTTTCCGCCCATTCAGGTGTTTTTTTAATTCCATCTTTTTCTCCAAGAAGATAGGCTTTAATGCTCTCTTTTGCATCAATACCTTCTGGTAAAGTTTTTTCATCAAAGCCGATACAATATTTATCTAAAAATGCTTGATCATGCAATCCTTCTGTATAAATTACATATGCCATCGCATCCATTAGTGCTGTGTCAGTTGTTGGCTTGATCGGAATCCATTCATCCGCTAAACCTTTGGCTGATTCAGAGTAGCGTGGATCAACGACAATAATCTTGGCGCCATTTTCGCGAGCCTTCATTAAATATGTACGCATAGTTGTACCAAAAACGGTTGCACCTGGGTTATGCGCCATTAAAATAATTACTTTAGAATAGGCTAGTGACGAATATGAATTTCCAGAACTCCCTGTTCCGTATATCGTTGGTGTTGCTGTTCCTGTTTGGAATGAGCTGTAGTTTCCACGGTAATTCAAATATCCACCTGTTAAAGCAAGAAGTTTATTCACACTAGAGATATCTGAAGTTACTCCGTATCCGTTACCCCAACCATAAACAGAGTAACGAGATGCTGGACCATATTTTTTAGTAATACGCTTCATTTCAGATGCAATCGTATCAATTGCTTCATCCCAAGAAATACGTTCAAATTTTCCTTCTCCACGTTTACCTACACGCTTCATTGGATATTTTAAGCGGTCTGGATGATAGGTCATGTTTCGATAATTACGGCCACGTACGCAAGCTTTTAAAGCAGGTTGGCCATTTTCTTCTTCTTTTATTTGCGTGCTAATTCTTACTACTTGTCCGTTTTTCACATGGGCTTTTATTACACAACGGCCACCACAGTTATTCCCGTTTGAAGTGTAGTATATTTTTTCTGTTGAATCCTTTGACTCCGCAAGTACTGTATCAGCTTCTTTCAATTTCGTGAATCCAATACTAGTACCTAATACAGCCGGTGCAGCAACAGCACCTGACCATTTTAGAAATGATCTTCTCCCAATCTTTTGATTTAATAGACCACCTGATTTTTCTTTTTTCATTTTTATAACCTCCTCTTATCGAGAGTAGTTTGTTGTCCAGCACTTTTTTTGCCAAACACTTAATCACTTTAAGAAACAGCAAGAATCCTTCACACGATTCAACGTCCATTCACAAATCACGACAGAATCAACGAAAAAATATTAGTTTAATATAATAGTTTGTGAAATCATTCTCAATCTTTCTCCATAATTATAGCACCACATTAATCACATAATTTTGTACTGGCGTACAAATATACAAATCTTTTTTTGTGTGTATGTACAAAAACAGATTTGCAAAAACAATACTTTGAAATAATTATAAATATTTAAATATGTTGGAGAGATTTAATAATGGAAACGGAAAACTAATTTTGGTTAATTGAGTGAAACTGCCATCAGTGGGGGTTTTCTTCAAACGTACATGCTAATAGAGATTAAAGAACGATGGGGATTCTTGATGAAATCTGAGAGAAAATAAGATCGCATGTGGAAGGTATTATCGTGAATTGTCCTTATTTAAAAAAACACCTCCTTGATTCAAGAAATGCTTGAAATATAGGAAGGTGTTCTGGAGAATTAATAATTAAATTAAGCCTGTGCAACCTGATATAACTTGTTTACTTCATCCCAGTTAATTAGATTAAAGAATGCAGAAATATAATCAGGACGCTTGTTTTGATAATTAAGGTAATAGGCATGTTCCCAAACATCAAGACCAAGAATTGGCTGTTTACCTTCCATTAGTGGGCTATCTTGATTAGGTGTGCTAGTAACAGTAAGTTGTCCATTAGTAGCCAAAAAAACTCAACAGCTTTTCAACTGCAATCCAAATGTTTCACTCATAAAATAAAGTACCCACTCGCTATAGACTGCAGGAGTGGGTACATTTTTCTAAGTTACTTATTTATCACTAAACAGATCAAACACTCTTCCGATTCCACCTTCATCAACGGAGCCACCTCTTTGCGGCGCTGCAGCAAATACCTTACTTGCTAAGCGACTGAAAGGTAAAGATTGTACCCATACTGTACCAGGACCTTGAAGAGAAGCAAAAAATAGACCTTCTCCACCGAATAATGCTGTTTTGACGCCTTTCACCATTTCGATATTGTAATGAACACCACTTGTCATAGCAACAAGGCATCCTGTATCTACCATTAATTTCTCTCCAGTTGCTAAATCCACCTTATGAATGGTTCCCCCAGCATGAATGAAAGCCATTCCGTCGCCTTCGAGTTTCTGCATGATGAAACCCTCGCCTCCGAAAAATCCTACACTTAACTTTCGTTGGAACTCAACACCAACAGAAACACCCTTAGCTGCAGCTAAAAACGAATCTTTTTGACATATCAGTTTACCGTCTAATTCTTTTAAATTCATTGGAATGATCTTCCCTGGATATGGAGATGCAAATGAGACATGTTTCTTACCGGTTCCTACATTCGTGAACGTAGTCATAAATAGGCTTTCACCTGTTATAACTCTTTTACCCGCTCCGAGTAATTTCCCAATTACTCCACCATTAGAAGAAGAGCTATCTCCAAATACCGTTTCCATTTTGATATCAGCATCCATCATCATTAGACTTCCAGCTTCTGCGACTACGGTTTCGTTAGGATCCAATTCCACTTCTACAAATTGCATATCATCCCCATACAACTTATAATCGATTTCGTGATTCATCACTATTAATCAGCTCCCGCTCTAAAATAAAAATGAGGACTACAAATTTTAATTAATCCGTAGTTCTCCTACATTTAATTATATATTAACATGGCCCTTTTAGATAAATCTAAGGAACTACACCTTTTTTAATTTTGTTACCTTAACACTGTAACATTGATTAATTTCGGAGATTCATCCATTTTTTAAAAATACTAAAGTAACTAAATTGAGTAAGATACCGACATAGATCCACACATTATGTAATTCTCGACTAAAACCTTATTTTAATTTTACATTTAACTCCCTCCCTCTGTTTAAAATGAGAATGATAAAAGAATAAAATATAGGATATGGTAAAGAAATATAAAATATTTGCTTGCTCAGTTACTAAGAATATTTCTTGGTTAAATAAAGGCGGTAAATAGTCATTCATACCATGCATGACTATAGGAATAACAACTGCTTCTAGAGAAAAATGGTTGAATTTATCATTGTATTCATCTAATTGTTCAAAATCACCCTTTATATGAGTTATATTGGGGAATTCTTCTGAATTAGTTTTCCCAAGATTAAATATAATGAACTAACTAATGTTTGATTTGAAATGTCAATTTCAACCTCCTTCTTGGCTTGTACAGCATTTAGGTTTAATCCATGCGCCTCAATCCCATCACTGTACACATTCCCACTCATCAGCATGTAAGTGCTTCGCCCACCCCTCTGCCATTTGGCTTCTACAAGAATTACCAGTACATAAAAAATAAATTGTTTTTCTGGTCATAAAATATTTCTTCCTCTACTAATTAGTGAATGATTAACAACCATATGTATAGGCCGACTAAAGTAATAAATAGTGTTGGGATAGTTAGAACAATACCTGTTTTAAAGTAAGTTCCCCATGAAATCTTAACCCCTTTTTGGGATAAGACATGCAGCCATAATAAAGTTGCAAGAGAACCGATTGGCGTAATCATGAATCTTTATCTGAATTCATGTATAGTCTCCTCCTTTAATTACCTATAATGATGCTAGACTCGATAGTGAAAAGGATGAAGTAATTAATGATCAAAAAAAATAAAATCATAATTGGATTAGTATTGATCTTGCTGATATTAGCTACTGGAGCATGTTCTTTTACCTCTTATACGAATAAAACACAGATAAAAAACCAAAGTTACAATCCGGATACCCCTGCCATGGTTGGAAAAAAAACGAATTGGGAATCCGTTGAACAGGTGATTGGTAAAAGTGGAGAAATAAAAAAAGGAGACGTGCTTTACTTCAGCCTACCTCGAACAGATCTACATGTATCGATTAACAGTATTCAGTTAAATCCTGCCTTCGCACTAAGTTCTTGGTTAGCATTTAAAGAAATGAATGATAAGGTAATGGTTATGGGAGACTTAGTTCTAACGCAGGAAGAAGTCAATTTAGTTATGACTGAGCTGATCCGTGGTGGTATAAAAATAACTGCTTTACACAATCATTTGATGAGAGAATCTCCCAAAATAATGTATATGCATATCGAAGGATATGGAAGTGGAGTAGCTTTAGCGAAAGCACTTCGAGCAGGAATCGATCAATCGAGTACCCCTATTAAGCCAGATCAACCATCGGTTAAAGGAGCATTTCTGTTAGATAAAGAGCAACTTGATGATTTTATCGGTAAAGAAGGATTGATAAGTAATGGAATTTACAAGGTTGGGTTCCCTCGTGCTGAACAAATCAAGGAAAACGGAATGACCATCCCTCCTTCAATGGGAACGTCTACAGCTATAAACTTTCAACCCACAGGCGAAGGAAACGCGGCAATTACAGGAGATTTTGTCTTAACTGCTAAAGAAGTTAATCCAGTGATACAGACTTTACGCAAATATGGTATTGAAGTTGACGCATTGCATAATCATATGTTGTTTGAAGAACCACGTCTCTTTTTCATCCACTTTTGGGCAAATGATGATGCGCTCAAATTAGCAAAAGGGATTCGTGAAGCGATTGACCAAACTAATAGTAAATAACAAAAACATGCTAAAAATAAGCTGACTTCCTTTATTTTAAGTAAGTCAGCTTATTTTTATTAATAGCATAATTAAAGAATGCAGCTTCGTTCTCCTCTATTTCTCTAAATGAATAAATATTTATTTCGATTCTTTTTCTATTTTTGTAAAAAGCCTTCACATGTACTTGTGTAACTAGACAAGATAATGTCAAATACATATTAAACAAAAATTATAAAAAGAGAAATAGATGGAAATAATAGAGATTCGATTCAAACCTAACATAGGAGGAAAAAAATGCAATCTTTAACGAACTTGATTGAAAATCATGGATATGTGATTCTATTTTTATCTCTTATGTTAGAACTTATTGCTTTTCCGCTCCCTGGGGAGTTCCTGATGGGTTATGCGGGTGTACTTGTGTTTCAAGGGAAGTTAAGTTGGATACTAAGTAGTGTAGCAGCAGGTTTAGGGAGTTGTACAGGTATGACTATCTCTTATTTGGTAGGCTATAAATTGGGAGCTCCTTTTTTTCATAAACATGGTCATCGAATTCATATGGGGCCGGATCGACTAGAGAAAATGTCTAATTGGTTTGAAAAATATGGCAATAAACTAATAGTGGTTGCATTTTACATACCAGGAGTTAGACATTTTACAGGTTATTTTTCGGGTATTACTCAAATATCGTTTCGTGCATATGCTATTTATGCCTATATTGGTGCCTTTATTTGGACAGGGACATTTATTTTTCTTGGAAAATTATTAGGTCCTCAGTGGGAGCAGTTCCATACTTCGCTAAAGAAATACTTTTTTGTCGGAAGTGTTACTTTCATTTGTCTGTTCGTTTTTATCTATATTCTGAGAAAATATAGAGTAAAAATTAAAGAAACGATTATGGTTGGACTAGGAAGAGGAGTTCAACGAATTCACTCTCTCAGAAGGCTTAGACTTTTAATTGCAGTCATAGCTGTTTTATTCTTAATTTTTGTCATTTTCGTAATCAGTTTAACTGAAAATTACTTAAACAATGAATTTAAACAATTTGATACGATTGTAATCACATTAGTTACTCTAATATTTGATGAAAGCTGGAAACCTTGGATGAGTTCTTTTGGTTTATTTGCTTCCATTAAGGTAACCATCTCCTTAATTGTCTTAACCTACTTATGGATTTTGTTAAAGTCGAAAGATCGAATTCTAGAAATTTCCTTTTTGCTCTTTGTAGTAATTGGAGGAGAATATTTTGAAGAAGGAATCAGACGTATTTTTTATCATTTGCAACCTGTCCATCCTCGGTTAACAAAACAGATTTTGTACTCATTTCCTAGTGAACAATCGATAACTGCTTTATTTCTATATGGTTTTTTCGCCTATCTTTTCGTGCGATACTCTAAAAATGCATGGATGCAAACGTTTGTTTCTATATTAATTTTTATTATTATCATTCTCATTGGATTAAGCCGCATTTACTTGATGCAACAATTACCAAGTGATGTTGTAGCTGGCTACGCTTTTGGCGGAGTTTGGTTAAGTCTAAACATTTTAGTAATGGAAATTTTCCGATTCACAAACAGGCTCAACAGATTGAAATATATAAAGTAACAATTGATTAGAAAAATGATTGTTAAGAATTGATTTAGCAGTTCAAACATAACGAAAAGGGCTTTCTTTAGAAAGCCCTTTTCGTTATGTCATTAACCATTTATCGCTGCTAGAAGTGTTGCCCTCATTTCTGAAAAGTGTTATCTAACCCAGAATAACTCTAGAATTTTCAGGAAACCACACTACTCTAACATTTTCAACAGTACATTATTAAAGAAATGTTCCAGTTAAACAATTCATATAGAGTACGTATCATTTTTTTCTTTTTTTCCCTATCAAAAGTGTCACTTGTGTCATCGTAAAAGGAAGTGAAGATTTTCTACGATAAGCCAAATACTTAGATTCCCATGAATTTGCATATTTTTCTTTGAATTTTCTCAAGCCTTGAAATTGATAGAAAAAATGGCCGTGCAGATAGATTTGTTCGGCTATTTTTTCGCTCAAAAATGCAAACTTGGAATGCCCTACGTTAGAAAGTGGTGCCATTCCTAAATTAAAGTTTTTAAATCTTTCTTCCTTTGCCCATTCAAATAATGACAGTAAGATAAAATCCATCGTTCCTGAAGGAGAATCTGGTATAAAGCGCATTAAATCCACAGAAATCGTTTCTTTATGATCATAAACTGGCATCAGGCTTGTAAAGGCGATGATCTTTGTTCCTTTTTCTTTCAAGATGGCAATTTCAGCCTTATTCAGATAATTTTCATCAAAAAAACCTAACGAATATCCTTTTTCCCTTCTACCCTGAAGCCAATCATCTGATATTTCTTTTAGTTCATTCAGTAACTCATGACTAAAAGGCGGCTTAATAATTTCAAAAATATAATTCTCTCGTTCAAACTTATTTTTAACAGCTCTTTCCCCTTTCATTTTTTTACCTGATAGGGAGAATTGCTCTAAATCAACTAATGCCTCTTCGCCAAGCTTAAAGAAAGCAAAACCGCTTTCATGTAGATAAGGAAGCATTTTATTGCTTACTTCATAAAATACTGGTGTATACCCATGAAGATCTGATATTTGCTGAAACTCTTCTATTGCATGTCGAAAATCGGATTTTTCTCCAATTGGTTCTCCAAGAATTACGAGCTTGTCCGCGTATTTTTGAAAGGAAAACAGGACGTTATTCTTGTTATTCCAGAAAATAAATTTATCATGCAGGAAAATTAAATGGGTTAGCACATTTCCATTATATTTTTTTATATGTTCGCGTATTTTTTCTTCCTGGCTATTAGATCTTTCCATAAACCTATTTCGTGGCTTTTTAAAGACATTTCCAATGATAAGTACGAATAAGGCGATGTTCAGTCCAATAAAAGCACTGTAAAATAAATCACGATAATCAGTAATAACATAAGGGATAAACTTTATCGGTATATTGATTTTTGCTGTAGGTAAATTAATGTATCCGATAATCACATACATGGAAGTAATGAGAATGATCATTATTATGTCAAAAATGGTTTTACTCCATGTCAAAACATAACTTTCTCGATAAAATCGGGACTTGGACATTCGAAGGAGAAAGGCAACAACCAGCATTACGATTGCTTCCTCATAGTCAAATCCTTTGAAAAGTGAAAATAAAGCAGCAAAGAATAATACCGCGATGGTCAGATGATAAGCCCGCTTCACTTTATATTCAATTCCTCTTGATAGACCAAGCAAGAGAAATCCAGCCGCAACGGTAAGCTGGTGGGATAAGCTAATAATGGGGAATGATAAAAGATCTTCGACAAATTTCAACCTTTTCACGATTCCTGGCACAGATGCCGAAAGAAGTAAGATTAGCCCAGAAAAAAATACTAATATTGTTATTAGCACATGACTTGCATTCTGTAGAAGCACATTCGGCAGATTATCCCATGATTTATTCCATTTTTCCCAGAATTCCTTTACAAATAATACAAATCCAATTAAAAATGGAATAAATAAATAGCCAATTCGATATAAAATCAGCAAGAAAAGGATCTTTTCATCCTGTATCCCAAAGTGCTGTGATCCCCAAATAAAAACGAGGTCAAATGATCCAAGGCCTCCAGGGATCATACTTACAATTCCGGCACATGACGCAGCAATAAAAATAGGAAAGATTTCATTAAAGTGAAGAGGTATTTTTATCACCATGGCCAATATCCAGATAGCTAGGAAGATAGCTGTCCATTCCATGAAAGAAATCAAAATAAGTTGGAACTTAGTTCGTAAATTTATGGATGTGTCTGAACCTTTATTTTTTTTAATGGAAGAAATGATTAATAGGAGCGGTAGATACATCCCCACTCCTATCACGGCTAAATAAATCCATTTTTTGCTTAATAAAAGAGGGAAATCTCTGTAACCTGCAAGTATAACTAATGAAAGCAAAGAAATGCCTGTTAAATAGAATAATGATACGTTTGCAATTGTCTTCAGCAGTCTGCGCTTGTCCATTTCATGTGTTTGATATAAGTAAGTTCTAAGCATCACTCCGATTAATCCGGCAAACCCAATTAGATTTGAAAAGGAGTTAATAATTAAAGACTGCTTGATCAGTTTTATTGTCGGTACAGTGATCTCTAATTTTTTAACAATTACCAAATCATAAAAAAACATTGGAATAATTGCTGCCATCGTAATCAATAGAACGATGGCTAGTTTTAAATAATGAATTTGGCTTACTTCATGGCGGAGCAAATCTACATTTATGTCCCCTGTGAATTTTTTAATTTCAATGACTGCCAGAATTAATAAAATGAGTGGAAAAATTATTTTTAGGAATTGAAATATCATTTTTACGTTTATTATTTTTTGCATATTCATCCCCTATTTTTTCTTTCCTTTATCGTAGGTTTATATACCGGCGTATGATCTACCAAAAGCAAATATATGTTACTTCACATTGGAATTTAATCTATCAAGTCCTATAGTTAGAATAAATTATCTTACGAAACATTATTTGTTTCTATAAAGAGTAATATACATACCTACTAGAAAGCGTGTAATTTATTCAAACCCGTGGAATCATGTTTTTAACTTTTTACATAAAATATCTTAACAGCATGTCAAATGCCCTATATCACGCTGTTAAGATATTTTTAATCAATTTATTTTAAAAAATCATTCATCAACATTAATGAACTGATTTTTTCCAATGTATTTTTCAAGAAAGTCGGCAATCTTAGAATAGGCATATTTTTTACTTTTTTGTTTTACTAACGAATGCCCCTCCTCTTCGAAACGAATAAATGTAACAGGATGATTTCGTTCCTTAAGTTTATTCACGATCTGCTCGGATTCTTCAATTGGGACGCGCGGGTCATTAACTCCATGGATTACCATAAGTGGAGAGGAGATTTTATCGGCATAATTCAATGGATCGATTTGGTCAAAAAAATCACCATCCTTTTCAATCGTTCCATATTCATACTCTCTAAACTCCTTCCTCCAAGGACTTGTTGTTTTTAAGAATGTTCGCAAGCTTGATATTCCGACGATATCGACAGCAGCCGCCCATAAATTTGGATAGTGACTGATGGCGGAAAGGACCATGAATCCACCATAGCTTCCTCCCATAACCGCTATCTTTTCAACATCAACATCTTTATCACCTTTTAGCCATTCCACTAAAGAAATAAGATCTTTCACAGCATCCATCCGCTTGCGAACATCATCTAAATGAGTATACGTTTTTCCGTATCCTGTACTGCCGCGAATATTTGGAGTTATTATTGCATAACCGAGGTTTAGAAAATATTGCAAAAGAGGGTTGTAAACGGGACGACTTTGAGTTTCAGGTCCACCATGGATAAATATGACAACAGGCATTTTCTCAGCTGCATGTTTTGGCTTATAGTAAAAGGCGGGGATCTGAAGGTTGTCAAAAGAACGATAGAATATAAGTGAAGGCTCAATTAATTTTCCTTCAAGAATGGGGATTTGAGAAAAATATGATAGACGTTTTGCATTCAGGGATTCAAGGTCAAGCTCCCATATATCAGATGGATGTGCTGGCCCGTTCAATATAAAGAGGAGTTTTTTATTTGTAGGTGAAAATTTGAGATTAGTCATTACTCCCATTGGTGTTTCCCATGTATAAAGAGTACATGTATCTAAGTTTAATAAAATCCCTTTTGATATTCCCCCCTCATTGATGGTGAATGCTAATTTATTTTTCTCATTATTTATAGCTAAGCCTTCAAAATCCCACTTTCCCCTCGCTAGCCAATTGAATTGTTTAGTGGGTAAATGAATACATGCTAGCGCAAAAAATTCATGGTCTTTATTTGATAATAGAAATATTTGATCTCCTCTCTTATTCAAATGGATATTTTTAAAGCTTGCTTCTCCTGAATGTTCTGTTATCCAGTCCATGGAGCCAGTTAAAAGTGATAACACACCTAAATCATGATCAAGGGGAGAGTTTGTTTTTCTAACCAATAATGATTTCCCATCGGGAAACCATGTCACAACAGTAAACATCCCATTTTGAGCAAAAACAAGGCGAATTTCAAGGGTCTCAAGATTCTGAATATAAATATCAAAAAATGCTGGATTTCGTCGATTACTCGACCAAGCAATCCATTTTCCATCCGGAGAGCTTCCTCCATATAAATGAACATGTTCTGGGGAGTTTGTCAGGGCAATCAGCTCTCCATTTTTCTTTAATAAGTACAGTTGCTCCCTTTCATTCCCAGAAACATCCATTCCGATAATCCGATCCGATGTACCAGTTACATATTTTATGAAGGTGATTCCTTCCTTTGTAAAGGAGGATTGGGCAAGCAGCCTATTTTCTCGATAATAATCCCAAACCTGTGGTAATCCAGTTATATCAGAAATAAAGCTTATCTTTTTTCCGTTCGGTTCGTATTCAAGACTTTTCATCGTACGAACTTGCACATAAGGATCTAGACTAATTTCATCCATTTCATTACCCCCCATCATCTAGTTCCAAAAAAAGTCTTCTATAATAGAATTATTTTTTGATATACCAATTCATTATATTTAGACAGAATGAGTATCATGCTTATTGTGTAAGAAGGTTGGTGTAATAAAAGACCAGGTTCCCTGAAATGACCTGGTCTTTGAATCTAGATTATTTAGCTATGTTTTTCTTTTTGAACATCGAATCATTGACATAAACAAAACTGAAATAAATCCTATAAAAAACAATATATAACTTACTGGTATTAAAAAGAAGAAAGTTTCATATTATTGTTGTATATAAATTAACCACTAGGTTTTTTAGACGTGTTTTCAAACCAATTTCTAAGATAAAGCTCTACCTGCTTCATAATAAAAAGGACCGCTCTCAAACGATCCTTTCATCCTAATTCAATGCTTTTCTTACTTTTTTAATGGTAAATAAAAACCAATTATCTAGCAGTAACATCTTTAATACTGTCCGAGATCCGGTCAACTGCTGCTTTTCCAGCATCTTCAATCGTATCAATTGCATTTTTTGCTGCATCCCCTGCTGCTTCAACTCCGCGTTTCATACTATTTCTTCCTTGATCAATGGATTTATTTTGTTCATTCATTCATTATTCCTCCTAACAATTCGTATCGATCATAGTATAAGAAGGTGTTCGTCGGTTTATTCACCATTGCGTATATAATTCTTATACATGTTCGATAATTTATGTGTTGACATAAATAAATAATTTGGTGTGCGATTTTTAATGATATGCCAAGAAGTATTTTGGCTAGAGAGAATTTCTATCGGTAAAAATGCTATCCATTTAAACCATTTATACATGGGATTAGAGATATTGATGACCTCAAAGCCCAGCCGTTCACACGCTTTATTTAACATAGTAATACCTATGATTCCTTTTATCTCGCAGGAATGTCTACAGTTCCGTATGTAAAGCTCTACACCTGGTAAAGATTCTTGAACGAAGCGATAGATCATTTTCGCTTTTTTCAATTCACTGTTTATACCTTTTAATTCTTTCAATAGCCTGACATTGTGAATGTGAATTTTCACCAAAGTATCATTTTTGTTTATTGTAGTTCCATCAGAAAGGACAATTTTTCTCCCTTTATATTTTGTCAGTCTAATTCTAAAAATATTATTTTTAGTTCCTTCACATGGAAGTATTGTAAGCCGTGTGAAGAAATAGTAAATGGGGTCGAATAAACTCCAAATCGAAAGAACATATCCTCTCATGCTCTCTGCCTCCCCTTCTTCTGGTTTGCTTTTCATTTTATTTTTTATCTGAGGATATCATATTATTTATGGAAATTTTACGCTGAAAAAGGAATATAAAAAAGCCCCTTGAGAAGTTCACTTTTTAAAGTGTTCAATCTCAAGGGGCTCAAATAGGCTGTCGTCTACGATATATTGAATAATAAAGGTAGGCAGTTGATTCACAAGGTATATCTATATTTTCATACTAAATTCAAGCATCGTTTTATAGTTATTTTCAATAATTGTAAAATGGTGCTTCTCGTGTATAGCTAGTAGCTGAATTGCCTGAATTAGGTTAGGATACTTAGCTATTGGATCAAAAAACACAATGTGTCCTGCAATATCTTCTTCAATATTTTTAACTAATGCTTTTAAATTATTTGTCTCGTTCAGCAGCAATTGTTCTAATTCTTTCATGTCCATAGAATAGCGTATTTTTTTAGGTGGTATTAAAATCGAAGGAGCTTTCATCCCTCTTCCTTTTTTTTCTTTATATTCAGCATAAATATCATGTATTTCAGTTGAAAATGGTTTGTTTCTTTTCATTTTGGCAAATGGAATAAGTACTAAAGAAAATTTAGTCGCGACTTTAAGCATTCTAGTTATTAAATATAAGTGATATAGATGCTCTCCAATAGACCATTTTCCATCTTCTTTACGATTCCATAGTTTTTCTTGTGATAGAAATTGAATTTCATGCGTGAATAGAGATCTTTGCTGAGATAATGTTTGAAAATGTTTTGATATACTTTCAGATTTCATCTATTAGAATCCTCCGTTTGAGTCACATTTGAGTATAACGAGCTCAGATTATTTCATCCAGACTCATATATTCCTTCTCCTATTCATTCTAATAGATCAATTATATATTTTTTCCAGGAACTTGTTTCAATTTATTATATTTTTTTGAACTAAAAAGCAGTTGCTTAGGTAATGATTCTTAACTGGAATTGTAATGAGATTATTTCTTCTTTTTCATTTTGCTTTCTGCTTTCTTTATATTCTCAGCAACCCTGTATTTAACGATCTCGCTTATTAATTCATAAGGCAGCTTTTTGTCTATAGGAAACTGAACAGAACCTTTTGCTCCTTTATATTCTGATAATTCATATTTAAAAGCATTGATACCACTTGGAGCTGGATAAAAACCTATATGATTTTTATAGGCGGCGAAATGCACTAGATTTCCATGTAAAACAAAAGTAGGCATTCGATAACTTATCTTTTCTTCTGCATCTGGTGCTGACTCTTTAATCACTTTTCTTAACGCTTTGAGTATTTCCTGAATTTCTGCAGGGAATTGTAAAATGTATTCATCAATTGTTTTAAACACACTGTTTTTTTCTTCCATGATTTACTCCTTTCATTCAAGCACTCTAATTTTCATTTCGATCAAAAATTCTTCTTGTTGATTCGGAGAATGATGAATCGAAAATAATTCATATACATCACTGATTGCCGTTAACTGATGGACTGAAATATAATCAATCAGCTTTTGTATGTTCAGAAAATCATGTTCAGGTGAATATATATACGCAATGCATGCGTATTTACCTTGTGGGATTGTTGTAACTTCCATATTTGGTGCAAGCGATGAAATCTGTTTATTTGATAATACAGGTGTAAATATATGTCGGTAAGAAATTTCATCAATATGTGTATAAGGCTGATATGTGAAAGTTCCACCATGACCATTGTTTATGAATCCATCTGTCGACTCGACAATTTTCTTCAATTTACTGTAAGAAGCATTTAAAACACTTTTAGGCGAAATTCCTTCTGCCCTTGTCTGTATAATACGTATTTCTTCTTCTTCCAAAAGAAATACTTCACCCAGGGCAGGATATTTCTTTAGCTTTTGAATTTGCTTTTTGACATTCGCAATAGTTTGTTCAATTTCTAATAAATAGTCTAATTTTTGCCTTACTTGCATTTCTTGCTCCGTTAAAAAGACCAAAAACTCATCCGTCCTTAACTTCTGCGTTTTTTTCATTTCTTCTAAAGGTGTTCCAATATATTTTAGTGATTTAATAAGATTCAGATGGTATAGTTGCGTATCTTTATAATAACGATAGTTTGTATCTGGATCGACATAAGCCGGTTTAAACAAGTTGATTTTATCGTAATAACGAAGGGATTTAATCGAGACATTCGCTAATTTTGATACTTCACCGATTGTATAAAGTGTTTCCTTCATTTCTATCACTTCCTTACACTAAGTATAATAAATAAGCGTATTCTTTGCAGGGACCAAAGAATACGCCTGATATTTATCGCAGATTAACGGGCAGTAAGACCCCCACTTCAAGGATTCGCGTATGCAAAGAAGAGTTAGCGGGGGATCAACTGCCCGTAAATGCCCGACGACGGACACGATGTCCTAGTCAGGCGAAAGCCACAGGACGTGGCGTTTTGAGCGTGATTGGTTCAACTAACCATCAGTGGGGGATGAAGAAAAACCCCCACTGATGGAAGTTTCACTTTATTGTGTACTGACTTTAATATTTGCTGGTTTTTTCCAAGTTAGTGTCAATCCAATACCGATCGCTAAAACGACTGTTGCAAAATAGAATGGGTAATTTAGGTCGATATCGAATAATATCCCACCAATAATTGGACCAAATACGTTACCGATGCTTGTAAACATCGAGTTCATGCCTCCAACGAATCCTTGTTCATCGCTTGCGATTTTAGATAAATATGTTGTCACCGCTGGTCGCATTAAGTCAAATCCAACGAATACTAAAATGGTGATAAGTAAAATCATGAAGTATGATTTCATCATTGTTAGTAGAAACACAAGTATCGTCGAGAAAATCAAGCTATAACGAATTAAGCGGATTTCCCCGACACTTTTCGTTAAGCGATCGAATAATGCAACTTGTACTAAGGCCCCTACAATGGCACCACCTGTAATGATGATGGCAATGTCCTTTGGAGTAAACCCGAACTTATGATCGACAAATAAAGCGAATAACGATTCAAATGAAGCTAAGCCAAATGATGAGATGAAAATAATCATAAAGGCTATGAAATACATCGGTGCAAAAATTCGTTTAAACCCTGTTTTCTGCCCTTCCACTTTTTTATTTTCAGGATTTCGCTCTGGCTCGCGAAGTGTGATGATAGATAAAACGGCAGCAAGCAACCCAAAAGCAGCCGCAAAGAAAAATGGTAAGCGAGTACTAATATCTGCTAAGAAACCGCCAATACCAGGTCCTATAATGTAACCTGTGGAAATGGATGCAGACATGTATCCTAGTGCTTTTGATCGAGTTTTGATTGTTGTAATGTCTGCAATAAATGCAGTTACAGCTGGCATAATAAATGCTGCACTCACACCACCAAGAACTCGTGATATAAAGAGTACCTCAACATTTTTTCCGCTACCGAATAAAAACTCTGAAATACTAAAAACGAATAAGCCAATAACGATCATTCTTTTACGTCCGAATTGGTCTACCCAACGGCCTGAAATTGGGGACACTATTAACTGTGTAATAGCGAAAGCTGCAACCATATAGCCGACAACCGATCCAGATATATTCAATTCATTCATGATTGTAGGTGTTACCGGAATAACAAGTCCGATCCCTAAAAAGGCAATGAATAAATTCATTAATAGTATAGCTAACGTTATATTCTGTTTTTGCATATTGACTCCCCTTTTATTGAAAAACGTATAAACAATAATATAAAGTCTCCCCTAAGAGGAGAGTCAACAAATATACTTTATGTTTAAACTCATGGCTTTATATGAACTTATTATGATAAATAACTTAAATTTTATTATCGATGATTTCTACAAATTTTGTTGATGTGTGCGATAGATGTACACTTTTTAAATAACAAATTCCTATACTCCTCTTTGGGATTTTTTCTATAAGTTGTACTTCACGGAGTACTCCTTTATTTAAGTACTCTAGCGAAAATTCTTTTGTCACACAAGCAACTCCTAAGTTTATTTTTGCAAACTCCAGTAATAAGTTATGCGAGCCTAACTCAAATTCTGGAGAAATCTTGATTCCTTGCAAGGATAATTGCTCATCTACATATTTCCGTGAATTTGATTTTGGCTCAAGAAAAATTAATGGGAATTTAACTAATTCATGTAGGCTAACTGGTTTAGAAAATGGTTTCTTATACTTCTCCCCATAAACAAACGTATCTTCGATGTCTAAGCAGGGTCTTTGGACTATTGAAGAATCGTCAATCGGTAAATTACAAATGGCAAGGTCAACCTCTCCTGATTTTAAGAAGGAACAAAGCTCTAAGGTTGTGCCATTTAAAACCTTAATCTTAATATTCGGATATTTATTCCGGAAATCTTCTAAATAAGGAAGTAAAAAATACCTAGAAATCGTGTCGCCTACACCAACGTTTAATTCTCCAGTTGTTAAATTTTTAAATTCTAAAATCTTTTCTTCTCCTGCATCAATTAGATTAATGGCTGAATGAACGTATTTAAATAGGAGACTGCCTTCATTTGTAAAAGATACTCCTCTTGGCGTTCGCTTAAATAGATGTGTATCTAATTCTCTTTCTAATTGCATAATCGCTTGACTAACAGCGGGCTGTGTCATGTGAAGCTCCTTTGCTGCCTTTGAAAAACTATTCGCTTTACCGACGATGCAAAATACTTTATATAAGTCTAATTTACTCACCATATATAATCACTCCTTATACCTATCATTAGATATATTAATTTTACTTATATCAATAAATTGGTGTATATTTCAAGTAGATAGTTTTTAAAAATAAATTTTAGGAGCGGTTATTTTGGAAAGAGTAGTTGGAACTGTTGTAAGAGGTCTTCGTTGTCCCATTATCAATCAAGGCGATAGCATCGAACAGATTGTTGTAGATAGTGTTTTAAAAGCTTCGGAAGCTGAAGGATTTACTATTAATGATCAAGACATTGTTACTGTAACAGAATCAATCGTCGCTCGTGCTCAAGGTAATTATGCAACGATAGATCATATTGCTGAAGATGTGCGTTCTAAATTTGGAGACGATACGATCGGTGTTATTTTCCCAATCTTAAGCCGAAATCGTTTTTCAATCTGTCTTCGTGGTATTGCAAAAGGTGCTAAAAAAATTGTTTTAATGCTTAGCTATCCTTCTGATGAAGTTGGGAACCACTTAGTTGATATTGACAGACTTGATGAAAAAGGAATTAATCCTTGGACTGATGTTTTAACAGAAAAAGAATTCCGTGAGCATTTCGGATATAATAAGCATACCTTTACGGGTGTCGATTACATTGATTATTATAAATCACTTGTTGAAGAATTCGGTGTTGAATGTGAAGTCATCTTCTCTAACAATGCAAAAACCATTTTAAATTATACAAAAAGTGTTCTTACATGCGATATACATACACGTTTTAGAACGAAGCGTATCTTAAAAGCAAATGGTGGAGAAAAAATCTATAGCCTCGATAATATATTAGCAGAGTCGATTTCTGGCAGTGGATTTAATGAAGATTATGGTCTCCTTGGCTCAAATAAAGCAACAGAAGATAGCATTAAACTTTTCCCACGTAATTGTCAACCAATTGTTGACAAAATACAGCAAATACTTAATGAGAAAACTGGAAAAAATGTTGAAGTTATGGTCTATGGAGACGGAGCTTTCAAAGATCCAGTAGGAAAAATATGGGAGCTTGCAGATCCTGTTGTATCACCTGCATACACGTCAGGTCTTAACGGAACACCGAATGAAATAAAGCTAAAATATCTTGCTGATAATAACTTCGCTGATTTAAGAGGGGAAGAATTGAAACAAGCTATTTCACAATATATTGCTAATAAAGATTCAGATCTTGTAGGTTCGATGGAATCCCAAGGGACTACCCCTAGACGACTTACAGACCTAATTGGATCCCTATCTGATTTAACATCAGGAAGTGGCGATAAAGGAACCCCGATCGTTTTTATACAAGGCTATTTTGATAACTATACAAAATAATAATCATATTGTGTTTAAAAGATAGTAATGGAAAAAGCGGAAAATCCTTAGTTTAATAAGGGCTTTCCGCTTTTTTAGTGCTTTTATGTATGAAAATTTATTTTCTTTTCCCTTCTCTATCACTTCTGGATCATCCGAATTTGCTCTCGATGACTTAAGAATGCCATTGTCTTTTCGAATAGTTGAGGTTGAACTTCAAAATATGTAAGTTTTTTAGGGAGTTTATCAAATAGTTTTATTTCATCAATTTCCGAATTTGGTAATTGACCAATTTCAAATATCTTCGCAAAAAATAACCTTCCAAACCGTTTATTGAAGGAATCATCCATTGAATAGTCACATATTGGCTCAACTTCAAATTCTTTTGCACCTGTTTCTTCAAATAACTCTCGTTTAGCTGTATCAATAATATTTTCTCCTGATTCTCGATGGCCTCCCGGAATCTCCCAAGATTTTCGTTCTTTGTGCCTTACAAATACCCATTTGTCTTGATATTGCGCACAAATGACAGCAAACTTAAGTTCTTTGCTACTTACACTTCCAATCTCATAAAAATCGTACTTCATAAATTTTCACCTAATTTATTTTACTGATCGTATCATGTAAACATTTGCATTCTTTTCACATAATAATAGAGCGTGATTACTTAATCCTAATATACTCATAGAAGTAAAAAAATAGTTATATAAGCTCTCTTAACCTTTTTATGACCGAATGCACGGTCAATCGATGAAATGTAATGAGTTGACCTTTATAGATGACGGAATAAATACCATAAGGAGTTGGAGATAATTTCATTAATTCTTCTCTATTCTTGAAGTCAATTATATCAACATCAATTCCTAGTTTATTTGCTGCTGCCAGAATATTTTCAGTTGCAATTTCTACATAAGGACATTGGAAGGAACGTAGAATGGTTAAGTTTTTATATTTCGTAACCCTTTCATCCCAATCAGTAGGAAAGTAAGGAGATAAATGATCAGAATCAAATTTATTAACAAGTAACTCAAAGTTATGAGGTGCTGTATCAACTAATATAAAATTATTATTAAGAAAGATTTCCTTGCTTGGTGTCCAAGAAGTTTCAGAATTTGTCACAACGACTACACCTTTTTTTGATTGAGTGCTAGTTTCTTGAAGACATTTATTAATAAGTTTAGTCCCGTATCCTTTTCCAATATCACTGACCCATAAACAATGGATGACTAAATAATCGTCAGCGTAAACAGCTCTAGAAGAAAATTCTGCTGAGGTATATTCAATAAACCCCACTTGTCTTTTATTTTCAATCAATTGTACATATTTTAATCCTTCTTTAAATCTATCGTTTAACCATATATTTTTGTTTACTTACCCATTTGACTTTTTTCTACTCCTAAGACAATAGCTTCCCATTCCTTCCAGTATTTCATTATCAAGCTCTAACATTTGAATATTAGACAAAAAAGAACCCCCCTCTTTTTATCTGTATTTGACTATTTCTACAAGTGCTAGTATTTTACCTTTAATTAGCACCTTGTTCATAAACAGAAAAAGACCGTTGAGAAGATATTTCTCAACGGTCTGAAAATGCAACCTGCAGCACTGCAGAACTTATTTTATAAGTTGTTTAAGAATTCACTTACTGCTTCTGCCGTTTTGGCGTTCGCACTATGCAAATGAGCAAGCTTTTCCCCTTTTTTAAATACTAATAAAGATGGAATTCCCATTACATTTTGTTTCTCAGAAATTTCCGGGAACTCATCACGGTCAATCATAAACCATTGTTTGTCTTTATGTTCTGCTATAATTTCATCAATAAACATATCTAAACGTTTGCAATCCGGGCACCAAGTTGTCGTGAAAACACCAACTGCTAGTTCATCTTGACTAATTAATTCACTATATTCTTTTTCTGTTTTGACTTGTATCATGATTTCTCCTCCTGTTGTTACTCATTTTCCAACTCATTTGCAAACATGTTTGCAGTAATGATCTTTTATGTAGTGTCCTTTATTTAATAAACCCTTTGTACCAATTGAATGGTACAAAGAGTTTAACATACTAACTTTAATGCTAGCAAGTAAGATAAAGCATTCAATTTAGAGATGTAATAGTTGGATACCATTTTCGTTTTTTATTAATAGGCTATGTTAAACTTCCCTGTTGATTTCCGCTGCAGGCACTCGCTTTCCGCGGGCGGTCCAGAAGCCTCCTCGTCGCTATCGCTCCTGCGGGGTCTCCCTTTGACTCGCTCTCCCGCAGGAGTCTCGTGCCTTCCGCTCCAATCAACAACAGAAGAGTATTTTCAACACTGAGATTTAACACAGCGTATTAATAAGATTACAACCTTCTATCCTAGCTAATAACGATTGAGTATTTTTGGGGAGTTTCGTTAGCAGAATCTAGTTTATTTTGATTGATCATATTCTTCCGTGTGAAAGATTGAAATCCATTTTATAATTTCACCGAATCCATTATCCACACAAAATCATTACAACGCTGAAATGTTACAAAAAAACCATTCTCCTCAAGTATATTTTGTAAAAAAGGAATAGTTGGGTAATATTCCGTTTGCAAATCCTTAGCCAATGCAAGGAAATTTACTGACTTTGCATCCTCTATCGCCTTTACATACTCAGCATTTGAAGGGTACATCGTGTCTGCAAAGATAATTTTTCCACCAGTCTTTAATAATTTTCCATATTTAGCAATCGCTTTTGCTTTCTCCACATCTGTTAAATGGTGAAACGCATAAGTACTTACGATTGTATCTATCGGGCTAATAATTGGGAAAGCTAAAAAGTCCCCATCTAAAATGTTAGCTTTCCCTTTTAATTTTTCAAGTGAAATCTCCCTCATGGCAAGTGAAGGTTCAATAGCTGTAACCTTAAGCCCCTTACTAATAAGTTTCTCTGTTAAGTTTCCAGTTCCCGAACCAAATTCTAAAACATGACCGCATGAATGATCTGCAACATGATCGAGTATTGATTGATACCCTTTAAAAACTTCCCTATATTCAATATCAGTTCCTGCTACTGTATCATCATAAGAATCTGCCCATTTCTCAAATAACTCAAGGAATTCTCTGCCCATTATTATCACCTTTAATAATAAAGTTTATAATTCTTATGTGTATAATATGAATTAAATGTGAAATAGTTCTAAATATATTTGAAAATAAGGCAGTTTAAAGACACTCAAGCTCATTGAGAAGGAATAAATTTTTTGCTCTGCGGGCTTTTTCTTTTAAGTGTGAAAACAGAGATCTCGAGCTTAAGCTTACATATTTTTTGAGAAGGTGGGAAATTTATCAGTATCGATTACTTAAGGAGATACTTTTTATGGACTACAAGATATTTAAGGCTATCAATCAGCTTTCTGGCCGTTGTTCACCAATTGATATACTAATGATTTTGATATCTAAAAGAATTCGCTATGTGTTTATTTTTGTTCTGATTTTTATATGGTTCAGAAATAGGACTAATAAAATAATGACTCGTAATGCGGTCATTTCCGCGGGTATTACTATGTTTATTAACATATTGATTAAACTGTTTTATTATAAATCAAGACCTTTTGTAAAGCGGAGAATTGGGATTCTTATTCCCTCAAAAATGGATTCATCATTTCCAAGCAAACATACCCTGCTTGTTTTTGCTGTCTCTACCTCTATTTTTCTTTATCATCGTGTCATCGGTTCAATTTTGTGGATTTTATCTATTGTGACCGGATTTTCACGTATATGGGTAGGGCATCATTATCCTTCTGATATTATTGGAAGTGCCTTTATTGGTACATTAACGAGCATTATTTTTGAAAAAACGAATCGCTGTGTAAATTACTTTGCACGTTAATATTTTTATGTATTAAAATGCCCACATTAAGTGGGCATTTACATTTTATTAGAAATTTATTTGTTGGTTAAGGAGTTTTTATCAGGTATTATTTCTTTTGCAAACTCTGTTAATGCAGCGTTTGGGACTTGGCGATTTAAGGGAGTTTGCAAATTATTCATGATATTTTGCAGTGGATTCATCATATTTCTATTACGATTCCTGCTTAATCCAATTGCTGCAGCGCTAACTCCTAACCCTAACAAAGATGCCCAAATCATTCCTCGATTATTTCGTCTTCTGCCAAACATATTTTGTAATATTCTTGTACTTAATAGAATTTTTATCCATTTATTCAATTTAATGCACATCCTCTTAAGAGTTTTGAAAAGCAAAATTGACCGCTCTCCATTTCTAATATGTTCTTTAAGATGAATGATAATGCTGGTAATGCTTTGATTTGGTGTAAACTTCTGATAAAGGACAATAAGAAGCATACTTAATGCAAGCAAAGGAATCTTTGCGTTCAATGGAGGTGTCTTTTCCTTCTGATAGTGAACAGCTGAGTGGAACATATTAATCTTGGGCTGCTGTACCAATTTTAGTGAAAAAATAACCATAAAACATGAAAGGCAACGTCCATTGAGGCAGTTGCCTTATTTTACATATTCTTTTTTTAGAGTTCATCACTTTCGGATAAAGAATATTTAAGGAGTTTGAAGTAAACATTATAATTGTATTTAAATTTAGGAGGTCTATTTAATGAATTCACAACGTGCACAAGAGATTGCTGCATCTCCAGTAATGGCTAATGTAACATACAATGGAGTACCAATTTATATTCAAAAAGTAGATGATAATAATGAAACAGCAAGAATTTACCCCCTTGATGAACCAAACCATGAACAAGAGGTTTCTCTATCTCTTTTAAAAGAACATTAAGTTTTGTTAAGTACTTTTTCACGAAATGAATAATACCATTTGAAATTTCACTAAAAAGGAATGCATTAATATAGAAAAGATCAGCTATTTCACTAGGCAATAAATACCTGAAAGTGGCTGATCTTTTAATTAATTAGGAATATATAGACAAACACCCATCTATTATCCAGACATAAGATAAATAAAAATGTCAGGAGGTCTTATTTATGGAGAATGGGCAAAAGTCTAACTCTCAAGCATTGGACTCAAGATCAAAATGGCATCCATTTGAAGTGATTGGAATATTTTTAGTCATTTCATCATTATTACTCTTTTTATTTGCACCTGATTCTCTATCCAAATTGTTTGATACCATTATTAAAGAAGTAAAACCAATTGTTGTTGATATATTCTTAACGAGTGAAGTTGGGATTGCAATAATTGTGAGTGTAATTGTTGGGCGTATTTTAGAAAGGTTAGGATTTACAGACGGCTTAATTCGAATTTTTGTACCCATTATGAAGTGGCTTAAAATAAATCCATCTGTTATCATACCAAGTGTTTATAATATTCTCGGCGATATTAACGCAGCTGGAAAAATTTCAGGCCCCATCTTAGTTAAAGCAAAAGCAACAAAAGCAGAACAAAAAATAGCTGTAGCCACTATGATTCAATCTCCTCAATCCTTCGCAACCTTCGTTTTAGGAATTATCGCACTTTCTGTATTCAGCATTAATGCCTTCCCGCTCATAATCCTAGCTATCTTTCTTCCAATCATCGTCGTTCCTTTCTTATTATCTAAAACTATTTATAGGGATACCGTCAAAGTAGAATTAGATGAATTACCTCGTTTTACACCTAAAACAAGGTTCCTTCAGACTATTTTTAGTTCTGCAAAAGAAGGTGCCGAATTACTCTTTTTAATTATTATTCCAGCCGTTACCGCTGTCTTTTTCTTCATAGGGGCATTAAAATTCATTGGTTTATGGAGTGTTATCGAATCCAGTTTAGCTTCCGTTCTCACATTTTTAAGTATTGAACCAGCTACCGGGATTGTATCAATACTCGCAGCTCCTACACTTGCAGTTGCTCAGCTTGCTGAACTAGCTAGCACAATCGACCCGCGTTTAATTGTTGGGTCCTTTGTTTTAGCCAATTCTGGCCTTCCACTATCTGTCATTTTTGGTCAAATACCAGTTACATGGGCTGAAACATCAGATCTTAATGAAAAAGAAGTATTAGAAGCTGCGATTGTTGGAATGATTCTCCGATTTGTTACAGCTTGTATTTTAGGGTACTTTTTAACTCCATTTTTGGTGGGATAAATAATGAGTAGTATTTATATGATTCAGGGTAAGAAAATCGTTACTGTAAGTAAATTGGGTTCGATTGAAAATGGTGCAATGATAATTGAAAAAGGAAAAATCTCTGAAATTGGGGACAGGAAGATACTACGAAAAAGATATCCTTCTATACCATTAATTGATTGTTCTGATTCCGTCATTACACCTTCCCTTATCGATTGTCATACGCATTTACTGGAATTTGCACCTTCCTCCCTATATCCCGTAACACCAGAAACTCACTTATTAGGCGGAAAGGCAATCCTTTTCCAGACATTATCAGCAGGAATTACGGCCATTGGTGAACAAATATGCGGCCATCCTCTCTGCAATTTTTCCATAGAGGATTATCGTCATGCGGTTATTGATTTACCATTAGATATTTCATTTGCGACTACAAGCATATCCATCGGTTTCGAACATTTAGCTCACTTCACTTCAATTACAAAGTCAAGCAAGGTCAATAAAAACGATTTAATTGATCCTGTTTTAGTGAAAAAGATCGCTCAAGCAAGTGACTATCCGGGCGAAAATATATTTATCAATGCTACACCAGCAAACTTTACAAAAATAGAAGTGCCTAGAGCGGGTGAAATCATCTATACGTTAGAAGAATTAAAACAAATAGTAGACATATATCATCAATTAGGAAAACAAATAGGTGCTCACGTTGCTGGTGAAAATGGAATTAAAATGGCTTTAGAAGCAAGAGTAGATGTCTTACACCATGCACATGGTATTTCTGATGAATTAATCAAAGAGGCAGCTAAACAACATACGAAAATTGTTGCCACACCATTAGGAGGAACTCATTTAGGGCCAAATTCTCCTGAAGAAATATTAAAGTTAGTTGAAAATGATATTTCTGTATCTATTTCGACAGACTCCTATCTGCCTCCGTACAAAGGAACTTCATGGCTGCCATTTCAAGACGATAAATTAAAGGGTCCAGATGTGTTAATGTTAATTGCTCAACCAGCCATGAAGCTCTTAAAAAAGAATCAATATGATGAAAATGATATTTTAGCATTAATCACAGCAAACCCAGCAAATGTATTAGGAAAAGAAGATTGCATTGGAAGATTAGATAAAGGAATGGATGCTAACTTTCTCGTCTCTGACGGTATTCCAGGTTTAGAAATTACTGAAATTGAAAAGCTAAAACAAGTATATTTTAGAGGCGTAAAAGTGATAGATAGAACAAATAATAAATAGGATTCATTCACTTCTATCGTAATAGGTTTCTATTACTTTATATTGTTTATGTGCTTCCATACTCGAAACAAGCCATCTGCAATTGGCTTAAGCACATCTTTATCTGTTAAATATGCGGAGTGTGAGAATGGATTCCAGTTTACAAGCATGCCCCCTGCATTAATTTCCCTATCCTCGGTCACTGCTCTTTCATACTCAGGACTTACTCCCTTTAGAGGATAACCTAAAAGATCATCCCGGTCATAAAAATTAATCCACTCTCCTTTTAGTCCTGGGTAGTATTCTTCAATTTTGTGGGATGGAATATGAATAGGTCTATCAAACTTGTCATAGCGGAGGCTCCACAACGGTAAAGTCGTACCCATTGAATAAAATAGTGCCAAAGAGTCTCCTTTCTCTAGAGGTGATAAATCATCAAGGGAAAGCTCAACATTCCTTTGATTCATCTGCAAATCGTAGAAAAAATTGCTGGCAATTACTGTACCAAGACTATGGGAAATCAAGCATAATGGTGCATCAGGACCAGCTTTTTCGGCAAGTCTTTCTAGAGAATCTGCCACTTTCCTATGGACAAGATGATAATTATGTTTAGTTGTTTCTACTGGTTGATAACCAATCACATCTGCCAAATAATGAATGATGAATCTTCGAAGCCATTTGTATTGCAGGTTATTATCTACAACTAAACGCTTGTATAAGTCATTTTCTCGGTCTTCAAATACTTTTGCCCAATAGACGGGTTCAATAACGAGTGGATTACTTGAATCCTCCAATAAATAATGTGCTTTGTCTTTCACCATTTGCTGAAGGCTAGCTGCCATCTTTTCAGCATAGTTTTCCTTTTGATTTCCCATCCCGTGGATTATGGCGACGGCTACTTGCTTCAAGTTGATATTCCCTCCTTATCGCTCTATATATAATGTAAAATATAATACGACTCCAATTTAGAGAGTGTTCTTATAATGCTGTTAAGATTAATTTTTTAGATATTGCTACTCTTATTATTATCTTACTCGAAATGAAATTTCACCCATATGATCAAATTTTGAAGTAACGATGTCCCATTTGTTTAACAAAATAGCCTCTGTTATTCCGCCAGTTAAGATCATCGAGCCTTTAGGAATCTTTCTTTTTCCATTCGTATAAAGCATATTTGCTAATATAGCGACAGAATTAGCCGGGTTGTCTAAAACTGCCGCACTTACTCCATTTGCTCTTAATTCATCATTAATCATCAATGTAACACCAATCGAATCAATCTTAAATTCTTGAGGTCGGAATTTTCTGTTTCCCAAAACCACTCTAGATGCCGAAGTGTTATCTGCAATAACGTCAGGGAGCTTGAATTTAAAATTCTGATACCGACTATCTATAATTTCTAAAGCGGGTAAAATCCATTCTGTTTTTTCCATCACTTGATCTACCGTTATATCTGGACCTTGGAGATCCTCACTAAGAATAAAGGCAATTTCAGCCTCTACTTTCGGATGGATTAGTTCATCTATTGATATTTCACCTTGATCTGGAATATTCATATAGTCAAATATATATCCATAGATAAGTTCAGTTATATTCATTTGGGTCATTTTTGCCATACTAGTGAGGCCCATTTTGAAGGCGAATATTTCATGACCTTGATTCTTTTTTATTTTAACAAGTTCTTGCTGCACTTGATAACCCATTGAAATATCAAATTCTGGATTTTTTTCTGTTATACGTGGAACAGCCATCTTATTTTTTTCTGCTTTCACTAAAAATTCTGCTAGCTCTTTATAGTTTAGCACTCAAACTTCCTCCAGTATCGGTTTTTAACTTATCTCCCACTGCAAAATGATTTTTAGGTACTTCATATACAACTACACGAATACTAGATAATGGGACACTAAGTGATTCGTGGACGGTTTGTGCGACATTGCGGATGCACTGTTCTATTGTTTTTTGTTCTCTTCCCTCAAGCATTGAAATTTGAATAATCGGCATTAATCTTTCCTCCTAGTTCATAAAAATAATGCACTACCTCGAGTTGAAGTAATGCATAAAGGTTGAAAAAAAATTATTCTTTCTCTCTCTCTGAATTAAGCTGTTGTAGTCTTTTGCTCTTTCGCTTTGAAAAGAATTTGATCTAGAGCAAATAGTTTACTGCCATTCATGGCAATAAAAATGGAAATTGCTAAGAAAGCTAAATCTAATTCATATCCTGCCATTTGACCATTACCTAAAAAACCAACAGCTAATTTTACTTTTAAGATTGCTCCGATCATTACAAGAGCGAATAAAGCTGACACAATTCTGCTGCCTAAACCAATCACTAATGCAATTCCACCAACCAATTCAATTAGAGCTACTCCATAAGCCATAAAGCCTGGTAAACCAATACTTTCAAACCAGCCTACGATATTTTCGATTCCACCTTGAAATTTAACTAATCCATGGATAAAGAAAGTAATTCCTAAAAATACACGTAATATTAATGTACCTACTTCATATTTCTTCATTTTTAATACCTCCGAATAATAATTTCTTTTTTTATGATGTTAAACTTCCTTGTTGATTTCCGCTGCAGGCACTCGCTTTCCGCGGGCGGTCTGGAAGCCTCCTCGTCGCTATCGCTCCTGCGGGGTCTCCCTTTGACTCGCTTCTCCCGCAGGACATTGAATAATCTTCCCCGAATAACCACCGCACGAAGGAAATGCGAATGCATTTTCGAGGATCTCGCACCTTCCGCTCCAATCAACAACAAAATTGCATTATCAACACTGAGATTTATCACAGACTTTTCTATAAATAAACAATAACTTTTCTGAAAATTTCTTGAATAACCTATTTGTGTATTCTCACCCAAATTGCCAAACACTGTGGCTAAGGTTTCCATATCGGTAGCTGCGGTGCAGTAATTTTGCCGTTTTTTCGTTATCAACTGCACCCATTGCATAGAAAATTGGTATAAAGTGTTCATTCCCATATGGTGGCACTGCTAGGTTTGCTGTTGGTGCTAAAGTATCATACTTAAAAAGTGATTCTACATCCCAATTTTTTAAGCGTATGGCTAGCCATTCATCAAAGCCAAGTGCCCATTGATCGACTAAGCTATCATCTTCTACCATTTTTAAGGCTCTTAGGTTATGAACTGTTCCCCCGCTTCCAATAATCAATATATCTTTTTCTCTTAACTCAGATAAAGATTGACCGATTTTATATTGCTCCTCTGGTTTGAGATTCGGGTCCACAGACATTGAAATGACTGGTATATCCGCATTCGGATAAAGCATCCTTAGTACGACCCAAGCTCCATGGTCTAAGCCACGATTTGTTTCAACTTCGAATGGAATACCATGCATAGTAAAAAGTTCTTTTATTTCTTTAGCTATCTCACTGTCCCCTCTAGCTGGATATTGAATACGGTACAAACTTTCAGGAAAGCCTCCAAAATCATAGATGGTTTTATACTCATTAACATCACTTACTTTTTGGGTAGATGATTCCCAGTGAGCAGAAAATAAAACAACTGCTTTTGGTCTAGGCAAAGTGGAGCCTAAAGTATTTAAAAACTGCGTATACGTATTATTTTCAATTGCAAGTAATGGAGCTCCGTGTGCAATAAAAAAAGACGGTAACATATTTTTTACTCCTCTCTTATAAAATGAACAATCCTCCGTTACTTCTCCAAATCATCAAGTAACCACTTCGTAAAATCTTGTTGATTTTTTAAAGAAATAGTATGGCCTTCCTGATACGATTGGAAAGTTACTATTGTGCCTAACTCACGGTAAAATTCAGTACTTTCTACACCCCACTCATATGGAAGAATGTTATCAAATTCTCCATGAGAAATGAAAACGGAGAGCTGGTCAACTGGTTTGATGCTGTACTCTTCCTTGACGAATGCAGGGATGTATCCACTAAGTGCAACAATTCCTTTAATACGATTCCCTAATATTAAGCCTAGTGTTTTAGCAAGGATAGCTCCTTGACTAAATCCAAGTAAGTACAAACGGCTAGAATCTATTGGGTACTGATCAGCAGCATATTCAATAAAGCTTGTAAGCTTACTAACGCCAGTATCAAATATTTCTCGATGTGGTTTACCATAGCCTTGAATTGTAAAAAAACAATAGCCTGGAGGTTGAGGAAGATGACCACGAATACTGAAAATAAAAAAGTGCTCTTCCAACCCATCTACTAATGACAACATATTTTGTTCATTACTCCCTATCCCATGCATCATAAATAAAGCTGGATATGTTTGATTTGGGTTGACTTTTGCAGGTCTGCGAAGCTCGTAAATCATAGGTGAATTCAATTTTTCATCATCCTTTCTTTTATTTAATTGACAGATTGTATACTTATATTAATCGCATTTATATTTATAGGAATAAAAAATTCATATAAGAAAACTAATGAGCAAAAAAATAAATCAATTCATTTTGTTTCTTATTATGAATATTTGTTGTTTATAAGATAACAATAGTTGATATCAATTGTCAATAATAAATTAGCTAATATATAATAAAGTTATCTAATAAGAAACATTTGAGGTGGTTAAACTGGATATTGGAGCAAAAATTCGTGCGATACGAAAAAGGAAAATGATCACAATTGCACAAATGTGTGAAGCAACAGGACTTTCAAAGGGATTTATTAGCAATGTCGAAAACAATAACACTTCCCCTTCTATTAGTACTTTACAAACCATTAGTGGCTTTTTAGGGGTTCCTTTGCCTTATTTATTGTTAGAAAAGCAGCAACATATGCGTGTAGTTAGAAAAAACGCAAGAACCAATTCTTCCTATAATAATTTAAAGATTGAGCATTTAACTTCTAAAGGCGGATTAAGAATGATGATTGTAGAATTTCCTCCCGGAGCATCGATGGGCGAACCAAATGTGCATGAAGGAGAAGAATGTCATCTAGTATTAGAGGGAAAACTCCTTGCTGAACAAGGTGAAGACTCTGTTATTATTGAGGAGGGTGATTCTTTTAGTTGGAATGCTTGTGTACCACATTTTGTTAAAAATATTGGGGATGGAAAAGCTGTTGTTTTGATAGCGATTCACTCAGATTCTGAACTTCATGACGTATTGTAATCTTTAATCATATTGGTATAATCCACAACTATTTAAGATTATTAAATAGTTGTAAGTTCTAAATGAAATAGGAGGATTATGATGTTAGCAGAAATAAAAAAAATGGATCATTTTTATCTCGCCCATTTTGAACGCCAGCTCCATCATTCTGTTGAAAAAGTATGGTCTATGCTAACAAACAATGAGATGCTATCAAAATGGTTTTCAGAACTTAGTGTGGAAGAACTCCGTGAGGGTGGAATCATTAAGTTTGACATGCAGGATGGTACATTTGAGGAGTTGGAAATTACTGAACTCAAAATGTTTTCCGTATTACAGTATACGTGGGGAGAAGATTGTGTCCGTTTCGAATTATATCCAGTGTCAGAGGGCTGTCGCCTAATCTTAAAGGAAAAAATAAATAAAATGACTGATCATACTCCTAAAGATCTCGCTGGATGGCATGTATGCTTAGAGGTTATTAAAGCGCTTCTCGATGGAAGAGCCTTTCATTCTAGAGAATCCGAATGGAAAAAATGGCATGATAAATACATTCAGGCTATTGAGGAAGTAAATGAAAATTAGTATAAATTACTTGTAGGACAAGCCATATTAATTATATTTGTTGTAGAAAGGAGTTGGAGCAGACCCAATCTCCTTTCTTTTTAAACCAATAAGATTACTTCGTTCATTCTATCGCTCCATCAACATCGTAGAGAGAAAGATCAATATCAACAGACTTTCCAAGAGCAAGCTTTGCTAATTCTAATCCTAAATAAGGTCCAATGGTTAACCCAGATGCACCTAGGCCATTAGCAACTAATATTCCTTCAAAGCCAGGCAATGGACCAATCACAGGTAGAAATCCAGGTGTGAATGGCCGAAATCCTACTCTTGTTTCAACTACTTCACAATCATAGAGATCTGGTGCAATAGATAAAGCTTTATCGAATATTTCATGTAACCCACCAGCTGTTACAATTCGGTTAAATCCTTTATCATCTTCATGTGTGGTTCCTATTACAATTCTGCCATCTTCTAAAGCCAGTATGTATTGATTATTTGGTGGCATAATTACAGGCCAATTGCTTGTATCCGTATTAGTCAAACGAAGATGTACAATTTGACCTCTTTGCGATGATACGAGGAAATTTACCCCAAGTGGCTGTAATAATTCATTTGCCCAAGCGCCTGCAGTGACAATTATTTGATCAGCAAGGTAAGTCTCGCCCTCTACTTTTGCACCTTGCACTTTCCCATCATGAAATAATAATTCAGCATTTCCTTGAATAATGACAGCACCATTCTTCTGAGCAGCTTTAACAAGAGATTGACGTAACGCTCTTCCATTAACACGAGCTGCCCCGCTAATATGAACAGCAGAAAAATGATCTGCCGATGGAGGAAATAACTCTTTTACTGAAGATGCTGACAAACGAGAAATTTCTCCTATTTCGGGTGCATCTTCTTTACGTTTATATGCACGTTCCTCCATTTTGTCTAATTTCATTTCATCTGTATGAATACTAATGGCACCAACTTTTTTATAGCCGGTATTGGTTTCACCATCTTCTTCTAATAACCGAATCAAAGTCGAATAATATTTTGCCCCTTCTTTAGCAAGTTTGTACCATGCTTTATTACGTCGTTGTGTCAGCCATGGACAAATAATACCTGCAGCTGCATCAGTAGCTTGGCCGGGTTCATTTCGATCTATCAAATAAACCTTCGCTCCTGATTTAGCAAGATGAAAGGCAGTTGAAGCACCTAATATACCTGCGCCAATGACAATAAATGTTTGCATCTTTAACACCTTATTCATTACTTATTTAAAAATTCGCACCTAGATTAATTTAGTTGAGACTTTTCTGATACGAAATTTTGATTAATTTATTATACCATTCTCTTTAGCTCTTCTAATAATGGATAGAGCTCCTCCAAATGCTTAATCTCATACGAAGGAATAACTTCACTTTTTTCTTTATTATGACGATTAATCCACACAGATATTATTCCAGCTCTATTTGCACCAAGAATATCTGTCATTAAGTTATCTCCTACCATGATCACTTCTTCTTTCTTCAAAGACATGAGAGATAATGCATGTTCAAAAATAGATGGATCTGGCTTCCCTCTTCCAAAATCGCCAGAAATAACGATATGGTCAAAATATGGAGCAATTTCTGGTGTGATCGTTAATTTTGTATGTTGTAAATCGGGTGAACCATTTGTTAATAAAAGGAGTTTATGGTTATCTTTTAAAGTGTCTAAAACATGAAATGTTTCTTCATACACAAACGGGGTGTTTCGGCGTTCTTGTGGGAACCTTTCTGCTAATTCATGTCCAAAGTCTGGATCATCCACACCGAATTTTTTAAGTGCTAATGTCCAAGCCTCTCTACGATAATTAGGAACGATTTCCTTCATTATTCTAAATTCATCATGATCATCCAAAAAATTGCCCCATAATCCTTCAAACGGATTGATCCCTATCATTTGTGTAAAAGGATAAGTTTCATAAGAAGAGTATAGATTTCTTGCTTCTTCTCGAACGGCTTCTTCAAACTGATAAGGGTCTAATCCATAGCGCTCTTCTGCTAATTTACAAGTAGCTACGAAGGCTTCCTTTACACTTTTTTGATCCCAAAGTAGAGTATCATCTAAATCGAAAAAAATAGCTTTTATCATTTTGTGCCTCGCTTTTTTTGGTAATTTTTAATACTAGTTTATCACGACTAATCCTTGAAAAATATCATTCTTGAAATTTTTAAATAAAATGGCAAGCATGTTTATTAGGTAATTATTTCATAAAAAATCGAAAATAATAAGGTAAAACCTTCGTAAAATACATTGATAGAAAAAATACAAGATTTTGCCTTTTAGACATAACATAAAGGTGGTAAAAAAAATGCCAATTTTAAACGTTGATGGATGCAGTATACACTATAATGTGCAAGGAAAAGGAACACCAATCGTTTTCATTCATCCTCCTTTACTTACATCTATTAATTTTCTTTATCAAATGGAAGATTTATCACAGCATTATCAAGTCATTACTTTTGATATTCGCGGTCATGGAAAAAGTCAATATTCACAGAGACCGATAACGTATAAGCTAATTGCTGAAGATTTGAAACAGCTATTGGATCATTTGGAAATAAAGAAAGCATTCATATGCGGATATTCCACTGGAGGATCAATTACACTTGAATTCTTACTGACTTTTCCGGATAGAGCATTAGGCGGGATAATCATCAGTGGCATGCCTTATGTAAATGATGATAATTTGCGGAAAAAGATTTCTTTAGGAGTTAAACTGGCAAATGCAGGAGCAAAAAAAGTTTTGACATGGGCGATATCTTTTGGAAATGCAGATAGAATTAAAATTTTTAAAAAGATGGTTGCTGAAGCTCGACTAGGAGATATTCGGAATATCGAACAGTATTATAGATACAGTTTGCAGTATAATTGTACCGATCAGCTTAACCGCATAAATCATCCGATTTTATTAGTTTTTGGCAAGAAGGATAAATCATTTCATCAATACGCAATGCTGCTTAGTGAGAAATTACCTAATAATGAATTAAAATTTACAAATACATCACATCAAATCCCGACAAAAGCTGCTAATGAGTTAAATGAAATGATCAAGCAATTTTGCAATGACCAAAATAGGAAAAATAATGTAGATACTTACCTAATTTAGGAGTTGTCCCAAAAGCAATGGTGTCAGGCACCACGAACAATATGTGGATGCCTGACACCTTACGTGGCAAGTCCTTCATTTATTAATTAATGGGCTCAGTTATATTTAAAAATTCGAAAATTCATCAACTAGTTCAGCAAAGCGTTTAATTGCATTTTCAATCGGAAGAGGCGTTGTTAAATCTACACCGGTTTTTTTCAATAATTCGAGTGGATAATCTGAACTTCCGCTTTTTAAAAACTCTAAATAAGAATTTAGAGTATCTTGATCCCCTTCAAGGATTTTCGTTGCGAGATGGATGGCTGAAGCAAATCCTGTTGCATATTTGTAAACATAAAAAGGACGATAAAAGTGAGGAATCCTCGACCAGCCATATTTCAATTCGTCATCGAAAATAATTTCTTCACCGTTGTATTCCTTAAAAAGTGCTTCGTATGTTTGATTAAACACATCGACATTTAATGGCAGTCCCTTTTCCGCCATTTCATGTGTTAATTTCTCAAACTCGGCAAACATTATTTGTGTATAGAAGGTTCCCTTAAATTGATCAATGAAATGATTAAGTAGATACTTACGTATTTCTGGATCTGTTTCAATATTTAATAAATAGTTTATTAAAAGCACTTCATTAACGGTTGATGCAACCTCTGCAACAAATATGCTATATCTTGCAGTAATTTGCGGCTGATGCTGAGCGCTCAATTTGCTATGAACGCCATGACCGCATTCATGAACAAGCGTGAATAAACTATCTAAATCGTCATGATGGTTTAAGAGGATGAAAGGATGAATACCGTACACGCCTAGATTATAGGCCCCTGATCGCTTACCAGGTGTTTCCCTGACATCAATATATCGTGCATCTTTAAATTCTTTTAGAATTTTTATATATTCTTCTCCAAGTGGTGCTAAAGCCTTTATCATTGTATCGTAGGCTTCTTCATACGTTATCACGGGTTTTATGCCTTTTACGAGAGGTACACTTAAATCATATTGCCTTAATTCATCTAAACTGAGCATTTTCTTGCGAATCTGTGTGTATTGATGCATTGGAGTAATATTCTTTTTTGTCGTAAGTATAAGGTTTTCATAGACCTCTTTTGGAACCTGGTCACCAAATAATGCTTTTTCTAACGCGGATGGATAATGACGAAGCCTTGCCATTGTTACATTATTTTTTATAGTGGCTGAAAGTGTAGAAGCAATGGAGTTTTTTAATTGCATATAGGGTTTATAATATGCTTTATAAGCCTCCCTCCGCTTTTCACGATCTTCATCCTCCATTAGTTTAGAATACATTCCTCGTGTCAGTTCAATTTTTTTCCCATCTTCACCAGTGACTTCCCCGAATTTGATATCAGCATTATTGATCATTCCAAATGTATGACTTGGAGCAGATAAAGCCTCACCTAAATTTGATAAAACCTCTTCTTGCTCCTTGCTTAATACATGCTTCTTGTACCTGAATGACTCCCATAAATCCTCTGCAAAATATTCTAATCCTTCAATTGCTCCTATGTATTCCTTCAATGTTTCCTCATCTAAACTTAGTAAATATGGCATGAAATAGGAAGTAGAAGCACTAACCTTCACACTTAGCTGCTTTGCTCGATCCATTAATGCTTGAGATTTTGTTTCCCTTGTATCCTCATCAACCTTCAGCATGGCATATGCAAAAACTTTATTGAGCATATAAGATAAATTTTCTTTTAGTTTTAGAAATTGATATAATGCTTGGCCGTCATGAATTTCCCCGTCAAATCCTTTTAATTCCTTAGCTAGTCCTTCAATTTGCTCATAATCCTCTTCCCAATTACTAATATCAGGATAAATATCAGCTAAATTCCATTTTTCTAATTCCGGTACTTCATTTCTGCTCGTATATGTCTTCATTTACAGGACTCCCTTTAAAGGTTTTAGTAAGTTATACTAATTATATTATAGTTTATTGTATAACTTGCACTTTAAAAACTGAGATAATTAATGATTAATCGCAGGTTAATGCTATTCTAATGGCATGAATAACTAAGAAAGGATGAATTAACATGGGTTCAGTTTCACCTGAATTAATAAGTATTTCTTATCTTCCACCGAAGGGAGATTATGAAAATTTTGTTGACGAATCACATTATGCAGAAAAACTAAAAGAATGGGGATTATCTTCTAAAAAGCAATTCTTCTATAAGGAAAAAAATCTCCAATACTTAGTAATAATTAAAGGTTATGAGGTTTACGGTAAAAATGAGGTACTTAATACAATTATTATTGAATTTCAAGATGGGAACTTAAGCTGCATCCATCCAGCTTACCTAAAAGAAATGCAGGCTGCCAGCTTTGGAAAGGGTGAATATACTGACGCTTTAGATGTCTCGGTCTCATCTGATCAATATGACAATCAAACATTAAAATCTCCTAAGGAAGAAAAGTCGAATGAGCCAGTAAAGAAGAAGGAAAAGAAAGAAAAACCAGAAAAATTGACACTTCCAGAAGAAAAAGTACATTTTTCTGCAACCGTAAAGCAATTTTCTTTAAGTTGGAATAATTTTAATGAAGAAAATGATGAAGTCATTGTTTTGGAAAAAGTGATTATACAGCAGGATGAACCAATTGAAGTGGGTCTTGCATGGTGCTCTCACTCTAAAACATTGAAGAAATTTGAGCTTTCGACAGGTGATGAACTAGAATTCGATGGAAAAATTGTAAAAAAGAAATTAGCTAAAGGTAAAGATGTGGAGGAAGAATATATCGTCGATGCTCCCGTTTTATATAAAATAAATAATCCATCAAAAATTAAAAAAGGCTAAAGAACGAGATTTTCGTTCATTAGCCTTTTCTCTTGTGGCTTTGAAATAAAGTTTGATCAAATTGCTACTTATAACCTTGATAAATGAACAAAAAGAAAAAGCGTGATTTGAAAAAAAGTTTGATCATTTCAGTGATCCTTATGCTATTAAAGACTGATATTTGAATAAACATTTTACTTATCTTAGCTGGAACATGGTTATTTTCTAATTTATACTTCATCTTTACTCTTAATATAAGAATGTCTAAAAAACAAAAATAAAGGTAGTGCTAAAGATAATCCAACTGTAAAAAGAGATAAAAGACAAATCCATTTTTCTTTAATGTTATACTTTCGTGATTCATTGAACATAAATACCAAGAAAACAACACATGATATTAAAAAATCAACTGCAAAAAAGGACGATATCGTGTTAGTAAATAATAATTCCATTAATAAACCTAAATCAAGTCCATTATCCCTTAGGAACTGAATAAAAAAATAATACGGAAAAACAGTACCAATTAGCCCTAATATTAAATATAATTTTTTCACTGGATAATTTCCCCCTTTTTAACAAAGTTACTATTAAATTACTATAACTAACGTTCAAAAAAAATATATTATTGAAGATTCCTATACTAAACAATCAGGTGCTTTTATATAGTATCCGTTTCAAATCATTGATATGGTGCACCCTTTATCATTGTTTATATGTAACCATAGAAAAGCGTTTAATGACTTGACTTGGAGCCTCTGTGGGCATGATTGGTCTTGAAAGGTAGTAGTCGTTGTTTCATCTGGCATACAAGCCTATCATTCCCACCCCCACCCCTCCAAGTAAAGTCCTATCGTTGTTTACGTTGAATACGGTCAAAAATCATACTACATATAATGGCCCTTTAATGAAATAACATACTGGATTTTTTTATAACATCTACAAAAATATAAAAAGAAAAATTTAGTACGGGATTTTAATCAAACTTTATTATAAATTATCAATCTTTATTTTAAATTTACATCTCTTTACAATTCATATTCCCATTCATCCTTTAGTTTCAAATAAAGTACTAGAAGTATATCTTCTAGATTTTGATAATTTTTTCCTGACATTACTATTCCTGTTTTCGGCAGCATAATTTCAGCGACTTTTATTGTTAATTGGTTTCTTTCATCATAAGGTAATTGCATAAATCGGTTCGTATAGGTTTTTATAAGATTCCATTCCTTCGTATCAAAGGATTTCAATGCCCACTCATCAATATCAACGTCATCTTTCGTCAGTCCGCGTTTTTCGATTTCCTTTTCGATGGCTGTTAGCTTATTCTTTTTCGTCTTTCTTTCATGAACAACGATCGTCCCTGCGACAAGATCTCCAATTCTCTTATGCTTTGAATGGAAAAAGATCATGATTAGGCCAAGGAAATAATAAACTGGCAAAGAATCGATGATGCGGAGAAAATTTCGGATAAAGCTTGATAAGAGTGTAATGCTGTGTCCGTTCTCCTGAATTACTCTTATGCCGATTACCTTCTTTCCAATTGTTCTTCCTCCTGAAAAATATTCAAAAGCAAAGAAATAACCCCAATTAAGGATGAATAATAAAATAATCGCAATGGCAAACGAGACAGAATTCATACTAGCCCATAACATAAAGTCTTGCTGACCAATTAAAATGAAAAAAAGTAAGACGATGATCAAAATATTTACAATCATTAATATTAGCTGGTCGATTATAAAAGCAGCCGATCTACTCCCTAGTCCAGCAAGCTGAAACTGAAGTGATACATATTCAGGAGTTTTTATGCCAACTTCGTCATGATTTTGATTCAATGTTTTCCCTCATTTCCTAGGTGAATTTCCCCCTGGCTGTTTCTATTTTTCTACAAAGTTACTATAATAAGGAGAATAGCAAAATTACAGAGGTGTTTATATGAATGTTAAGCAATTTGTTAAGCAACACCGAGACGAATGGAAACAGCTTGAATTATTATCAGGAGTTCTCCAAAAGAAAAGAAACAACTTTTCTGGAACTGATATTAATCAATTTCATCGACTATACCAAAAAGCTGCCCAGAACCTTTCATACAGTCAAACATACTTTCCAAAAGAAGAAGTAACGCTATATTTAAATTCTCTTGTATCGAAATCACATAATCTTTTGTATAAGGATCAAATGACAAGTGTTAATCAAATTCGTTATTTTTTTAGCACAAAATTTATTGGTTTATTATTAGAACAATGGAAGTTTATTATAGTCGCCCTGCTCCTCTTTACCCTTGGAGCAGCGGGTAGCTTTTTTTCAGTTGTCAATGATCCGCTGCATATTTACTCCATTCTCCCGGCGGAAATGGCTCAAGGGGTTGATCCTGAACAGCTTGGCAGCAACGATGGTAATGTAGATTCCTCCCTAATGTCTGCAAGCATTATGACGAACAACATCCAAGTAGCGATATTAGCTTTTGCTGGGGGTGTTACATTTGGACTTTTGACTGTTTATTTATTAATTTATAATGGCATCATAGTTGGCGCACTAGCCGCTCTATTTTGGCATTACGGTAAAACCTATGATTTTTGGGCTTATATTGTTCCCCATGGAATGATCGAGCTTACAGCTATTTTTATAGCAGGCGGTGCAGGACTGTTAATGGGTTATAAGCTTTTTGTTCCTGGTAATTTCACAAGAGGTTTTCAATTAAAGCAGCAAGCAAAGCGTTCAGTTCAATTATTGCTTGGTACGATTCCATTATTTGTTATTGCGGGAATCATTGAAGGCTTTATCACGCCTGCTGCAATTTCATTGGAAGCAAAGTATGCAGTTGCCTTTTTAACGGTCATCGGACTTATACTTTATATCGCTATTGGTAGATTAAAATTGATGAAAAATCAGGCTATAAGAGATTTCGATTCATAATGTCGATATAGTGTGACACAGCTGCGATAGCAAGTTTTTCTTCACGGGCCTCGATCATCAGGAGGCCTAGTTTTTCCCATTTTGTTTTTTCCTTCTTCTTAATAAGCATTTGCTGCTGGGCCATACTCTTCACCATTGTATCCTGGATATTAGTTGGGAACTCCTTTATCCTCTTTAGAAGTGTTTCATCCTCAATTCCAATCATTAAAAATAAATGCTTTTGCCTTATGCGCTTTAAATAAATGAGTGTACTCTCCTCATGTAAAAAGGTACTTACATCACTAAATAATAATAGAAGACTTCTTTTCTTCTGCATGATCCCTAAATAATGGAATACAGCCGCGTAATTCGATTCAACAGCATCTACGTTGATATTATAAATGGCTTGCAAAATGGTCTGCATATGAGCCATCCCTTTTGCGGGCGGAACAAAGACTTTTACATCCTTGGAAAATGCCAAGACGGATACATAATCCCCTTTTTTTAATGCTGCAGCTGTAACGGTTAATGCAGCCTCAATTGATTTCTCTAGGCGATTTCCCTTTTTCAGTTCGGCCCCCATCATTCTTCCACAATCAATTAAAATCGTTATATACTTTCCATGCTCTGGCTCATATTCATTCGTCATGACTTCACGCAGCTTAGCTGTCTGCCGCCAGTTAATTTTACGGGGATCATCCCCAACAACATAGTTTCGAATTTTAGCGAAATCTCCAATCCCACTTTGCTGTTTACGGATTTTTACCCCTTCATATAATAAAAATGCTTGCGCATTTTCTAAATAATTCTTTGTTTCAGTTAGATCGGGAATGACTTTAACGGACATCTGTGATTCAAAAGTAATTTGCTTTTCCCAAAGTCCGAGTAAGCTCGAATAGCGAAAATAGAGCTTATTTATCTCGTATTTTCCTCTCTCTGTCGCTCTAGTTTCATACATAGCGTGTGTAATCGAATCATTTATTGCTTTCCCATGAAGTGGAAATGGTCTGATAAATGTTTGTGGAACCCCATCTGTTAATCGAAAGGAGACGGGGTATGCAGACATGTTTTTCACTTCAATGTTCACATGATAGGGTAGTCCTCTTTCCATTTCTTCAGGAAAAATACGTTTTAGGGAAATTTGCTTTTTTTTCGGTGAAAAAAATAAATCTAATAAACTAGCTAATAATACAAAACCATTTACTAGCAATATCAATTTCCATGAGATTTCTAAAGCAGTCCCAACTATTAATAGAATGGTTACTATAGAGAAAATGAATAGTAACCGTTTCGTTGGCACTATCCCCCTATCTTGGAACAGGAACCGAGCCCACAAGCTCTTCAATGATTTGGTCAACGGTTGCTCCCTCCAATTCTATATGTGGAGATAGTTGAATACGATGTCTTAACGCTGGTTTTGCCGTCATTTTCACATCATCTGGCGTTACATAATCCCTTCCGGACAAATAAGCCCATGCTTGTGCTGCCTTGCCTATTGAAATGGCAGCTCTTGTGCTTGCTCCAAATCGAATGGATTCTGAATCACGTGTTTTTCGTACAATTTGCATGATATAGTCCAGAACGCCTTCCCCAATTGTGATACTCTTAATTTCATTTCTAATCGAAATAAATGTATTTAAATCGAGGATGGATGAAACCTGATTGAAGTCAAAACTATTTTCTATTACTTGCTTTAGTACATTTTTCTCTTCATCAAAGGTTGGAAAATCAATTTGCAATTTAAATAAGAAACGATCCTGTTGAGCTTCAGGTAATGGATATGTACCTTCAAATTCAATTGGATTTTGCGTTGCAACAACAAAAAAGACATCATCCAATGGATAAGTTTCACCTTGAATGGTTACTTGTTTTTCCTCCATCGCTTCCAGAAGAGCAGCTTGCGTTTTTGCAGGTGTACGATTGATTTCATCTGCTAATAAAATATTCGTAAAAACAGGACCCTTCTGTGTTTGAAATATATTGTCCTTCATATTGTAGATGACACTGCCAGTAATATCACTCGGAAGTAAATCTGGCGTAAATTGAATGCGGTTAAAGCTTCCACCTAGAAGACTAGATAGTGTTCTAACCATTTGTGTTTTTCCAGTGCCGGGGACTCCTTCAAGAAGAACATGTCCCCCAGCTAAAATAGCAGATATCAATAATCGAAGGTTCATATTTTGACCAATTATCCGTTTATCAAACTTTTCTAATAAGGATGTTAACTCTGACCTCATCCTTCTTCCACCTCTTTTCTTAACTGATCAATTTTTTTAGACCATAGTAAGTATTCTTGTTTATTAATTTTTTCTTTCCGAAGTATGCTTTCAATTCCAATAATATAGTCTTGAACTTCCGTTGAAGACATTCGATTGCATTTCTTCTCAAGATAACTAGCCAAATCAGTCCATTGCTTGTAATAAGGGATGCCCCAGCGTTCTTGTAAAAGCAGCTTTACATAATCAGCTTGGATGAGCAATGAGTCGTGATAACGGCGTCCTTTCATATACCAAGAAGCTAACGCTCTAAGCCCCTCATCACTAAATCGAACAGACTCTATTCTTGGAATGTAAATAGGTCCGAAACGCTTTCCGGAATACCAAAGCCAAAGGAATAATATTATCGCTCCTTGAAGCATTAATAGCAGGAACCACTTAGGATACAGTGCTGAAATGGTTGAAGCATTTTGTCCGCCATGAGTAAATTCATCAAATAATATACTATTGGCATTTCCTTCATTTAAAAGGGAGATGACGAGAGTAAGATGATCATTGTTTAATAGTTTTCCATTCATCATCCATTCAGGTGTTACGGCTACTATCAAATCTCCATTACCAATATTTCTTTTTACTGCAACAGGACCAGCTTTATCTTTTAATAATATGATATCCTCAGGTTCTGTTTTCAGGCGAAAGGGAGAACTTATTTCAGCTTTATAAGAAGTATTTTCACTATTATGTATTTCAAAAACCTGATCTGAAGAAGGTTCCTCTTCAATTGGAAATGTTTTTATATCAAACATTCCTTTAGGATTTTTTTTCAATAATAGAACTGTATTTCCTGCTTCAATAAATTTTTTAAAGGCTTCCATTTCTTCATGTTTAGGAACAAAAAAAGGTTCTGTCATGATGAGCGTTTGTTTTTTGCCCATTTTTGGCAATAGCTTAGGTTCATGTGACCACCTCTTCGCTTGCATATTATCATCTAAATATGTATAGAGTGCTTTAACTCCAGTTGGTGAAGGAGAGTCAGATACATAATTTGGATATTGCTTTGGCTCTGGAGAAAAGGCAAAGAAACCAATGATCATAAAAAGGATTAGAAGGACAATGAACCATAGCCAAGCTCTTCTATTTGATTTTGCATTTTGCATGGCCATTCCCCCTATCCTTCCGTACTATCAATTGCTGAATTAAGCCATTTCATTGCTTCTGTTCGAAATGCCAAATAATCTTCTTTTTTAATTTCTCTTTCACCATATGCGGCCTCATCAAATAAAAGGGCAAGAATGAAAAATTGATTAGCCCATTTTTGATTTTCCTTTCGCAATTCATCATAATACTCCCAATTTGTTTTCCATATTCTTGCTTCCAGCCAGCCCTTATCGTGAAAATAGAGGAGTAACGCTAAAAACAAATGGCGAGTTGATTGCGTATACTCTTCCAAAGCTTCTAGTTTATTTGCTTCCATTAGATGCATTTGATACGACCAATCCATTTCCTTCATCGATTGCAAAGGCTTTTTTTCTCGGAGCAAGCGGTTTCTGTATTGATTTCGTACGAGAAAGAACACGATGAGTCCTAATAAAGCAATGACAGCAACAATGAGGATTATGAGAATGAATCCCGCCGTCCCATTTGATGGTGTAATGGACGGAAATAATTTTGCTAGCTGATCTGCTAACCATTCTTTCGCATTTTCCCACCAAAGCTCAAGTGCATTTTTTGATTCGTTGTAATAAACTTTATATTCTTTGTCATTTAAGATTTTCTGAATCTCATCTCTTGCATTGCTTGAATTTATCATGAATTTTCACCTAGCTTAAATAGGTTCTTTGAACTCCGCAATCATATCTTTAATATCGTCTGCATCATTTCTAATTTTCAAATCAAAATACATAACACCATATCCAACTGATAGGATCATTGTTGTAAATAGGGTAGCTAAGTTCACAATCATTGACAGTAGCACACTTTTTCCTAATAAAACACTAAAGGTCATCTCTAACGTAAAACTAATGGTAGAAATAATTAAAAAGAAAAGAATATAAAGCCCCATTAAGATCCAAGTTCGTTTATTTGTAAGTCTCCAGCTTCTCGTAAACCCTGGTGCATCTCTATCAATGACTACAGAACCAAAATAAAAACTCCAGCGCGTTAATAAATATCCAATACCAACTGAAAATCCTAGAAATAAAACAATCGCCATGATGATACCAATTGCTGGATGCAAGAACCCGAATATGACACCTAAAAAACTAATAATCATAACTGGTATAAATATAAAACCAAATACTATTAATCCAAATAAAATACTGCTTCCAATGATTGGCCAAAATCTCGAAAATGCTTCTTTTATAACAGAGCCAACTGTGTATTCTTCATTTTTTCTAATATGATTTAATGCGAATAAGATTGCAGCCTCAGCAACAGGAAATAAAATTAATCCGAATAGTCCAATAAATATGATTCCTAAATTAGCACCAATGCTTGTCGCCATTTCTGATTCAGCATAGCCTGATAGAATTTGTTCATACCAAACATTTCCGCTTCCAAGCTCCCTAAAAAAGCTAACACCTGATAGCAGCTGGATGATGGCTTGAATCAAATAAACTGGTCCTATTAAAATAAGTAAAATCATAAAGAAATCTTTAAAACGATTTTTACTTAAACTAAAGGTATGATCCAATATTTCACTAAAACTCTTTGGCTTATTAAACTTTGTGTCCAATTTTTTAAACCTCCTTTTATTGATTAATAATAACATTTATTTTATCATTCTTCTGATCAACTTTGAGTAAAAAGTTGTAAAAAAACGTAAAAATAGGGCCTAACCCCCAATGATGAACGATTTCTTGCAGTGAGGGTCAAGTCCTAAATAAAATAGAGTTTATGTTTATTTTTTTCATATTTAACAAATCATGCAATAGTAAGCATTAGTTAATGAATTTTTTTATACAATCATTTCGTTAGTTGAAACATCGTTAGCTTCTTTTTTACTGTAATACTTACCCTTAGTTGTTATAGCTAAAACGATGGTAAGTATGAAAGCTAAGATTGCTGCAAAAAAAGCTGCTACATTTTGTAGGAAGACACCAAAAAATCCAAAAGCAGCAAACGAACCAACAATGCTTGAAATAATTAATGATACAACGCCTACTGGATTCCAAGCGTATAAATATTCTTGACGATGCTCAAAGTAATTGGGACCTATTCTTAAAACTTTCTTTACTACGAAGGCATCACTAACTAAAATTGCTCCCCAGGATAGTAGAAATACTCCTTGAAAGGTTAGTAAGCTACCCAAATGGTCCATTACTCCACCTAGCATTAATATGATGGCTGCAACGGATGTAAACACAACCCAAAAGGTTCTACCTGGCTTAAATTTAAATATATTTTCAAAAAAATTAGCTAATGATAGTGATCCGCTATAAAGGTTCGTTATATTAATCCTTAATTGAGTTAGAATTGTAAAAATTGCTCCCCCGATGCCAAGAATTTGAACAAAGTATATCCCTGGATTTTCTTCTGCCATTCGAACTCCGAACCATATACCGATGATCCCCATTATTAAAAAACATACGAGCTGAGGGATAAATCCAACGGCAAATACTCCGATTTTAAATTCTTCTTTTTTAATAAATCTTGCATAGTCTGATACAAGCAGAGCCATAATTCCGACTAATCCGTTCATTATCCCTATACAAGCAAGGAGGCCCGCTCCCCCGACTTGGGCACCTTCGGGCAAAAATGTCCAAACATTACCGGCAATTTTAGGTGTCATATTAAAGGCTAATATAAATCCGGCACCTAACAACACAATAAAAATTGGCATAGACCATTTTTGCAATTTATCTAACTGTTTAATTCCAAACCAGTTAAGTGGTATTACAAGAAGACCGAATGTCACCATGAAAACCCATATTGGAATGAAGGGTATATATTCGTGAACGGCAAATGCCATGATAGCTCCTTCAATTGCACAGTACATAATAAAATTCAGTGCATAAATAAGGGAGGTTATGGAAGCACCTAAATAGCCGAATCCTCCACCTCTTGCCAATAAGTTGACATTTAAGCCTGATTTAGCAGCGAAATAACAAATTCCTATGCCTAGTGCACCTGCAACAACAGTTGCATAAATTTCCGCAAGCAAAGCATTGACAGCTCCGAAGTTTACTGCCATTAAACTCCCCATTTGAATAAAGAGCATGGCGGTTGCCACTCCAAGTGTTACATTCGTAATACTTTTCCATCCCATTGTCCTACCTTCTAAAGGAACCTTCTCTAATGCAAAATCATCTTTCTTTTCTTCTTTATTATTCCCTTCAACAATATCAGCAGTCGGTTTAGAAATTTCAGCCATTCATTCCACCCCTTACTTAATTTTTTTAGGAACAAGGGCCAGAAAGCCCTTGACTTTTATGTTAATTCCAATATTTTAATGAACGTTTTTTCATAGATTCCCTAAATTGTTCAGTAGAATTCAATAATGCTTTATTTGTGGAATAATCCATAATTACTCCATATTGACGAATGACATCTAACTTATCAATCTCTTTATTTCGAAACATCTCTTCAACTTTCAATGGATCTTTCTCTAACCATTGTTTCCGATGATTTCTTATATTCTCCCTCTCATTCTTTGTTTCTTCGTAATCAATTTCAAATAAATCAATATCTCGATCTATTTCTTTTATAATTACACCATAGTCCTTTCTTGCTCTTTCGATTGAGACATACTCATCGATCACATCTTCTAACAGAGCTTTTGGATCTCTTTCTAGAGGATCACCTAACCCTCCCCCACCAGCAGATGGTCTGACAAACGAGTCTCCGCATTTCACTTTAACATTAGAAAAAATAGCTCCTAAATATTGTTCATCCTCCTTACCTGGATTTAGCCAGGCCCCATGTGGATAGGATGGCAATCCTCCTAAAATCCCCCATGTTACCGAACGGGAACGGTCACAGCAATAAGACATGACTGAGTTATTAATTTTTGAGAGCACTCCCCCTTTTTCAACACCACAGCCGCCTCGGTATTTTCCAGGTCCTGCAGAATCTGTAATGATTTGATGTTTCGTTGTAATAACAGGAGAAAGTCTTTCTTGTCCTTCACATGGCTGTACGCTCAATCCGACGCCAAACACGGGAGATGTGGCATTTGCCCCATCACGGTCAAAACGGCCGCCGTGGCCTCCAGCCATCCAGTCATACCACATAAAGTAGCTATTATTAATAGTCCTTTGATCGTTCCCGCCAATTAATAAGTACTCTAAATTGAAGGAACAAGCAATCGCTCTTTCAGGCATGATATTTGACCATAATTCAAAACAAGCATTCATTATCTTCTCATAGGCACCAGAACAGAACCCGGTCACAGCGATTGGAGCAGGAGCATTTACGACAGAATTTTCAGGCAATTCTACTCTGACCACTCGATAAAAACCTGAGTTTAATGGGATTTCTGGGAAAAAGGTTTTTGTTCCTGCATACGTTGCAGATAAAGAACCGCCAAAACCTGAATTTAAAAAACAGCTTATATATTGATGTGATCCACTTAGATCATACAAAATTTCGTCTTCGGAAATGGTCATCTTCACATGAATGGGAATTAGACCATCACCTAGTTCTGGGTCCATGTCGATATAATCAACTGTCTGCCAAGTACCTTTTGGTAAAGAGGAAATTTTGACTTTGGCTAATCGTTCAACATAATCTTGTACTTCTGCAAATGCGATTAGTGTAGTTTCAATGCCGTATTTGTTCACGATTTCAAGCAATTGAGTTTGCCCTACTTTTGCAGCCTCTACTTGTGCTCGTAAGTCACCACTTCTCTCTTCAGGAATACGCATATTAGATGCTAGGACGTTGACGACATCTTTTAAATAAATCCCTTTACTATAAATTCGTACAGGTGGAATTCGAACCCCTTCACCATAGTGTTCTTTTGCATTTATATCAAAAGACCCTGGAGTGGATCCGCCCATATCTGCCCAGTGCCCATTCGTCTGCATTAACGCAATTAATTTTCCATCATAAAACACTGGCAGTACAACACGTGTATCATTAAAATGAGTCCCTCCGCGATATGGATCGTTCACTAAGAACACATCACCAGGATGAATGTCATCTTTAAAATCCTCTAAAACAGCCTTAGCTGTTAAATGCAATGTTCCTACATGAACCGAAATGTCTTGTGTACCTTGCATGACAGTATTTCCTTCAGCATCACAAAGTGCGCAGCTAAAATCACGATTATAAATAACAAATGAATAACAAGTCCTTAAAATTTGTTCTGCCATTTGGTCAACTAGGTTGACAAAGCCATTTTTTAATACTTCAAAAGTAACGGGATCTAAACGATTTCCATGAGTCTGTTCAGAAACTTGATTAATACTCATTGCCTTTCACCTCTTTATTATTTATTTAAAGTGAGAATCAAATTTCTATATTCATCAACAAATGCAGTGAAGTCTGGTGGTATAACTGTTGTTGCATCAAGCTGATCAACGATTGCTGGTCCTTGAATTTCTGAGAATACTGGAATTTTTTCTCTTTCAAAAACTTTTGTTGCAACAAATTTATCTTCAAAATAAACATCTCTTACTTCCTTGAGAGCATCTTCAAGACTGCCTGATGGACCGTACTTTGGAAATTCCGGCTTTGGGACAGTTCCCAATGCAGTCAATCGTAAGCCGTAAATCTCGACTGATTGTTTCCGATCCGAATAAGCAAATTCACGTTCATGTTCCAAATGGAATGCTTCTAAGGCATCTACTAATGAATGCGCTTTCAAATTGATAGGTATGGCTAATGATCTCCACTGTCCGCTATATCTCATATCTAAAAAGCTCATAAGTGTCGAGTTTTCCTTGGCCACTCCTTCTTCTTCTAACAACTCTTTTGCCTCTTTTTCCATTTTAGAAAACTCTAATTCTAGTTCATCTATTGTGACATGACTAAAATTCTTAACATATGTTTTTGAAATATCATGACGTACATCTACAAGTAAGCACCCCATTGCTGCAGCTACTCCAGGATGAGGAGGAACAATAACTGTTGGAATTTCCATTTCCTTTGCTAAATGAGCTCCGTGTAACGGACCTGCTCCACCAAAAGCAACAAGAGCAAATTCTCTTGGATCATAGCCCCGTCTCACGGAAATCAATCGTAGTGCATCACACATATTTGCGTTTGCAACTTCAATAATGGCATTAGCCGCTTCGACTGTTGAAAAATTAAACTCTTTAGCAATTTTGCCAACAGCTTCTATTGCTTTCTCCTTATCTAGCTTCATTGTCCCGTCTAAAAGATTGTTACCAAGTCGTCCAAGGACTAAATTTGCATCCGAGTTCGTAGGCTCCTCACCTCCTCTTAGATAACAGGCTGGACCAGGGGTAGCTCCTGCACTTTGCGGCCCATTACGTAGCGAGCCACCATCATCCTTCCAGGCTAAGCTCCCTCCACCAGCTCCGATGGTCAGTATTTCTATACTTGGAAAACCAATTGGGTACCCATATTCGATATACCAATCTTTCGTGATTCTAATATCGCCATCATACATGAGAGATATATCTGTACTGGTCCCTCCCATATCTAGTCCAATAGCGTTGTTAAAACCGCATAGCTTGGCGATATGTTTACTAGCTATTGCTCCTGCAGCAATACCAGAACTGGCAACTCTTGCAGCAAAACGTGGGACAGTACCAGAGGTCATGACCCCGCCACCAGAATGAAGAACGAGTATATCATCGTTATATCCTTTTTGTTCCATTTCTCCTTCTAATGTGTAAATATATTTACTAATAATAGGGCCTAATACTGCATTAATAATGGTAGTACTCATGCGTTCATGCTCAAATATTTCTGGTAAAACTTCATTTGAAATACAGACATATACATCTGGTAGCTCCTCCTGAAGAATCTCCTTTACCCTTTTTTCATTCTCGCCATTTACATAGGCATTCATAAAACAAACGGCAATCGATTCTGTTCCCCGCTTGTTTAATTTCCTTGCAAGCTGACGGACTTCTTCTTCATCAATATTTATCAAAACATTTCCGTTATAATCTATTCTTTCGTTTACTTCAAACCGGTCTCGTCTTTGAATATATGGTTTTGCTGTATCTTTATAAGCATCCCATAAATCTAATTTTGTTCCCCGGCGAATCTCTGGAACATCTCGAAATCCTTTCGTTGTAATCAATGCTGTCTTAGGCAGCTTCCTCTCTATTAGAGCATTGGTACCTACAGTGGTTCCATGTGAAAACATTTTTATGTTTTCTCCTTTTAATTGCGCTTTTTCAATCCCATCAAGTATTCCCCGTTCAGGATTTGATGGTGTGGAAGACGTTTTCGTAACAAAAATTTCCCCCGTACTTTCATCAAAGATGAATACATCTGTAAATGTTCCGCCTACATCGATTGCAAGTCTTGACTGTCTCATAGTGATTTACCTCCTACTATCATTGGTATTTAGTCATTTTATTATTTATTTAATATTATTAATATTCAGAATATAATTTAGACATTTTTCTATATTTTTGGAGCAGTACTAGTTAACATGAATATGTTTTTGTATTATTCTAAAGATATAAAAAATATTAGGGGAGATATAATGAATACAATCTTTATTGCTGGTCATGCTAAATTACCTTCTGGAATGGCAGCCACGAATGTTTTTGAAACATTGACGATCACGGCAGAAATTGATAAGAAATATGGGGTTATAGTAGATGCTTCCTGCACATTAGCTACTGAACACGGCAGAGATTATATTACGATGCTATTAAAAGGCCATAGTTTAAGAGATGGTATTGATAAGCCTCAAGAATTACTAAGAAAAGGCTACTTGGGAAAGGCGAATAACGCATTAATTGCCGCATTAAAGGATCTCCATAAACAATATGAAGTTCATTTTCAATAAAATTTTTAAGATAAACTTGGGGGCACTCTAATTGATTGCCCCCATACTCTGTTAAAAAACTAGTTAGTCATAAGGAAAGAGTTTTAATAGTGCAGGATGATACATGCTACTCTTGTTATGAAATTCCAATAGATACATATTTCATTTCTACGAATTCCTTAATTCCCTCTCTCCCTCCTTCTTTTCCGAAACCGGATTCCTTCATTCCGCCAAAAGGAGCTTCTGCTGTTCCAGGAAAGACATCATTTATTCCAATAATTCCATATTCAAGCGCTTCCATCATTTTAAATGCGCGGTTCGTACTTTCTGTCATGACATAGGCTGCAAGACCATATTGAATATGATTGGCTTGTTCAATTACTTCATCATCATTCTCAAAGTATTGAATGGGAAGGACTGGGCCAAATGTTTCCTCATTCATGACCTTCATTTGATTAGTGACATCCGTTAATATTGTTGGCTGATAGAAATAACCTTGTATTGGGCCGTTCCACTCCCTGCCACCTACAACTATAGTTGCTCCACTCTTAAGTGCATCTTCTACATGGTCTTTTACTTTCTCTAGAGCATCTTGATCAATTAAAGGTCCCATATTCGTATCATTGTCTACTCCATTGCCTATTTTCATTTCTTTCACTTTCTCAGTTAGCCTTTTTACAAATTCCATTGCAATCTTATTTTGTACATAAATTCTATTTGAACAAATACAAGTCTGGCCGGAATTTCTAAATTTACTGGCTAGAGTTAAATTAACCGCTAAATCTAAATCTGCGTCATCCATTACAACGATAGGGGCATGCCCTCCTAGTTCCAATGACAGTTTTTTTATGTGCTGGGAGCTCTTTTTCATTAATTCTCTTCCAACTTCCGTTGAACCTGTAAATGTAATTAATCGCACATTTGGATCTTCAGTCAATGTATCTGCAATTTCTTTTGCATTACCAGTAACTAAATTTAATACGCCTTCTGGGAGTCCAATCTCTTCGAAAATTTTTACAATTGCAATAGCTGTTAGAGGGGTCTGAGATGCTGGTTTTAGGATAACTGTACATCCTGCAGCAAGTGCAGGAGCAAGTTTCCTTGTAACCATTGATGCAGGGAAGTTCCATGGAGTAATGGCAGCAATTACCCCTATTGGCTGTGGTACAACAAGTAATCGTTTATTAGCTTTTGAGGAGGGGATGATTTCTCCATAGATTCGGTTCCCTTCCTCCGCGTACCATAATAAGTAGCTAGCTGCAGACTCAATTTCTGCCCTGGCTTCAGATAATGGCTTCCCTTGCTCAGATGTTAGGATTTTAGCTAATTCCTCTTTTTTCTCGATCATTTTTTCAAAGCCTTTGTATAAAAAGGCCGAACGTTCCCTTGCTGTTTTTTTTGCCCATGAAGGAAACGCAGCTTGTGCTGCGGCAATGGAATCCATTGCTTCATGCTTGCCTCCGTAAGTAACCTCTGTCAAAATATCCAGAGTTGCTGGATTTAAGACTGTCCTTGTTTTCCCGTCGATTGCATCCCGCCATTTTCCATTAATATAGATTCCTTTTTCCTTTTGTTCAGTTATCAGCACATTGGCTCCTCCTTACAAACTGTTTTGTACGGCTAATAGTGCTTCACGCAATATAGATAGGAGCTCCTCAATCTCTTTTTGATTAATAACAAGAGGTGGAGAAAAGACGAGAGTATCCATACCTTCAAAAACAACGGTTCTAATAATTAATCCTCTTTTTGCTGCTTCAGCGCTTACTTTTGGAGCAATATGGGCAGGGAATCTAGTATTTGTCACTGGATTTATTATTTCAACTGCCCCAATTAAGCCCAGAGTCCGAACCTCGCCCACAATATCAATTTCTTTTTGTATTTTATAGAATCCATCTAGTAATTCTTTACCCATTAAACGGGAATTCTCTATTAAGCTTTCTTTCTCGATAATTTCAATATTTTTTAAAGCTACAGCACAAGCAGTTGCATGACCACTGTATGTATATCCATGAAGGAGAACGCCTTCTGAATATTTAATTAGATCTTTGTGGATTCGGTCAGTAACAACTACAGCGCCTAGTGGAATGTAACCGCTTGTTATTCCTTTTGCTAGGAGCATGATATCAGGAACAATGCCATAATGTTCACAAGCAAACATTTTTCCTGTTCTTCCAAACCCAGTAATGACTTCATCTGCAATAAATAAAATATTATTTTCGTCGCATATTTTTCTGATTTCTTGAAAATATCCGTCAGGAGCTATATTCACTCCACCTGCACCTTGTACAGGCTCAGCAATAAATGCTGCAATCTTATCTGGACCTTCTATTTCAATACATTTGCGAAGAGATTCAGTTGAAAACGTATCTACATGAAGAAAATCTGGAGCCAATGAAGACGTCATTTCTTGAAAAGGAGTAATACCTGTCGCGCTAGTCGCCCCAATATTTACTCCATGGTAGCCTTTCTTCCTTGAAATAATTTTTGTTTTTTCTGGAGAACCTTGGATCTTCCAATAATATCGTGCAAGTTTGTAAGCGGTATCGTTAGATTCAGACCCGCTTGATGTAAAGAAAACAGCATTTAAATCACCTGGAGTAAGCTCTGCTAGTTTTGCTGCAAGGCGTATCGCTGGCTCGTTGCCCATTGAAGAAAAGGAGTTTGTGAAGGCTAGCTTTTCCATTTGCTCTCGTGCAGCTTCGGCCAGTTCCTTCCGACCGTAGCCTACATTTACATTCCATAAAGAAGCCATGCCTTCCAAAACTTTTTTCCCACTTATATCAGTTAAATAGACCCCTTTTCCTTCTGTGAAAATAAAAGGTGCACCTGTTTCTTGCTGCTGTTTCAAAGAAGAAGTTGGATGGATAAAGTGTTTCTTATCTAAGTCAATTAATGTTTCCTTTATTTCGGTTTTAACCACTTTTCATCACTCCTTAAAAGTTTGTTCTGTAATGGGATTTGTTTTTATGTCTTTTAAATTTGTTATCCGAATGAAGAAGACTAGCCCAAAAATCCACCAAACACCAAAAATAATCCATTCATAAGGCCATATTAGTGATGCAGGCATGCCTGGCATATACAAAATTATGAAGCCTACACTTAAGATCGTAGCTAAAACACCAATCAAATTGCTTTCTCCAGCTCGAAATGGACGTTCTAATTCTGGCTGCGTTTTCCGAAGAACAACAAATGAAACAGAAACAATAAAGTAAGCGATTACAATTGAAAGACCACCAGCGTCCACGAGCCATACTAAGGCGGGACGACCGAGAAGAGGACTTAAAGTTGCAAGTAAACCGATGATAAAGATGGCATTACTCGGCGTTTTATATTTTGGATGCAAGTGACTAAACCATTTTGGAAGCATCCCGTCCTGAGCCATCGCGTACATAACACGGCTCCCACCAATGATAAAAGCATTCCAGCTGGTTAATATTCCTGCGATTCCTCCAAGTATTAATATTTTTGAGAATACTGCAGAGCTGAACACCGCTCCCATTGCATCAGCGGTTGGTAGACTAGAAACTTGAAGCTGGCCGTCATTTAATGAAAGCGACACACCTAATATGATAAAAACATACCAAAATATAGCTAAGAACACCGATAAAAGTAAAACACTTCCTACAGTTTTTTTGGGAATGTTCATTTCTTCCGCCATTTGTGGAATGACATCAAAGCCCACAAACATAAACGGTGTCATAATCATCACTGCCATGATGCCAGCCATTCCTCCAGTGAAAAGTGGTGATAGATTACTTATTTCTCCGCCAAAAGCAGATCCAAAAATTAAACTTAGACCAACTAAAGCTAAAAGAATAGTCAATATCAGTTGAAGAAAAGCTGCTTGTTTCACACCAATCCAATTAATCCAAGTAACAATAATTGAACCTATCATACCAACTGCAACCCAAGAAAAATAAACATCCCAACCGGCAATCGTCCACATATATCCAACCTGATAATTTGGAAAAATATATTCAATGACTGTTGGCAAAGCTACAGCTTCGAAAGCAACTACTGAAATGTATCCGAGCAAGATGGACCAAGATACAATAAAGGCTGCTTTAGGCCCTAGAGCTTCTCGAGCAAAATGATGTGCTCCACCTGTTTTTGGCAAAGCAGTTGTCAATTCTGAGTAGACCAATCCTACAAAAGTAACCATGATCCCTCCGATAATAAATGCAATAATCGAGCCAGCAGAGCCTGCTTTCAATATCCAATCTCCGGAAAGTACGACCCAACCCCACCCAATCATTGCTCCAAAGGCTAAGACAATAACATCGGCACGTGACAATACTCTTGAAAACTCACCTTTCTGTGACATCCATTCCCTCCTACATTAAGACTTAAATGCACTTAAAACTTTAGTTATTCCCTCACTTTTTTTTAAACAAAGTGAGGGAAATTTACGTAAGTCTCTGATGGAAGTAATTTAATAATATTTAGCTATTTACCATATCTTTATTTTGTTCAAACGGCCAAGCAGGCAATGGTTGATTCAACGGTTTATCATTTCTGAAACCTAGTACATATTCAGCCTGCATGATCGTGTGGATTTCGCGAGTTCCCTCGTAAATAACAGGAGCTTTAGAATTCCTTAGGAAGCGTTCTACTGGGTACTCACTTGAGTATCCATATGCTCCATGAATCTGCACTGCGTCATCGGCGGCTTTATTAGCAAAATCACATGCCTGCCATTTTGCTAAAGATGTTTCTCTAGTATTGCGTTTACCCTGATTTTTCAGTTCTCCAGCCCTGTACACTAATAAACGGCTCATTTGGAGGCCAGCTTCCATATTCGCAATCATTTGTTGTACAAGCTGGTGCTTCCCAATATCTTTACCAAATGTTTTTCTTTCATGGCAATACTTGACACTTTCTTCTATACTTGCCATGATCAATCCAACTGCTCCTGCAGCAACCGTGAAGCGTCCGTTATCAAGTGCTGACATGGCGATTTTAAAGCCTTCACCTTCTTTTCCAAGTAAATTCTCTTTTGGAACTCTTACTTGGTCAAAAAACAATTCACCTGTGTTTCCAGAGCGAATTCCGAGCTTTCCTTTAATTGCACGAGATGAAAAACCTGGTGTTGTTCGTTCTACAATAAAGGCAGAAATTCCATGATGTTTTTTTGTTTTATCGGTATACGCAAATACGAGAAAATGATCCGCAATGTCACATAAGGAGATCCATGTTTTAGAACCATTAATAATGTAATCGTCTCCATCTTTTACAGCTGTAGTTGTAAGGGCAGCCACGTCCGAACCTGCACCTGGCTCTGTTAAACCAAATGCACCAATTTTTTCTCCTTTTGCTTGTGGTACGAGATATTTCAATTTTTGTTCTTCAGTTCCCCATTGCAAAATGGTTAAACTATTTAATCCTGTATGTACGGATACAGCCGTACGAAATGCGGTATCACCTCTTTCAAGCTCTTCGCATACTATTGCTAAAGAATTATAATCCATGCCGCTACCGCCATATTTTTCAGGAATACAAACTCCCATTAGATTTAATTTTCCTAAACGATCAATTATTATAGGATCAAACTGTCCATTCACATCCCACTCTTGCATATAAGGAATAATTTCCTTGTCTACAAAACTCCTTACCATTTTTCTTAACATATCTTGTTCTTCTGTATAATCAAAATTCATATAGATCCTCCTTCATAGGTATTATTTAAGTTTTAATACTATTAACTCTTAAACAATCTTTTCCTCCATTAGTTTCACAATTTCATCTTTTGAAAATCCAGCTTGCTGAAGTACTTCACTTGTATGTTCTCCAGCCAAGGGCGGATGCCGTTCCATTTTCACTTTTGTTCTAGATAGTTTTATTGGAGAACCAACTAGTTTTACTTTTCCTGCTTCAGGATGAGTAAAATTAACAACCATCTCACGTGCAATAATTTGAGGATGGGTAAAAACTTGATCCATTGTTTGGATAGGTCCACAAGGAATTTGATTTTGGGTAAAAAGGGTTATCCAATGATCAGCTGGTTTTAATTGCAGTTGATTTTCAATAATTCTAGTAAGTTCCTTACTGTTTTTTACTCTTGCATCATTTGTTTTATATTTTTCTAGATAACCTACTTCTGGAATTCCAATAATTTCACACAAGGTGGAAAACTGGCGGTTATTCCCAACAGCAATAATCATTTCCCCATCCATTGTCTTAAAAGTCGAATAAGGAACAATATTTGGGTGATCATTTCCAAGTCTTTTTGGTACGTTTCCGGATATAAGATAATTACTTGCCACATTTGCAAGAGAGCTAACAGCAGTATCCAATAGGGACATATCAATTTTCTGACCTTGTCCCGATTTCTCTCTTTCATATAAAGCAGCTTCAATAGCAATGGCTGAATACAACCCGGTAAGTATATCTACCATTGCTACACCAATTTTAATAGGACCGCTTTCTTCGTAACCTGTGATACTCATAAGTCCGCTCAACCCTTGGATGATATAATCATATCCAGGCAAGTGACGATCTGGTCCTGTTTCTCCAAAACCTGTTATGGAACAATACACTAATTTTGGATTGATTGTCTTCATTGTGTCGTAATCAAGCATCCATTTTTCCATCGATCCTGTTTTAAAATTATGGATAAGAACATCTGCTTCTTTTGTTAACTTACGAATGATTTCTCTGCCTTCTTCTGTTTTTAAATTTACAGTTATGCTTCGTTTATTTCGATTGGCACATAAATAATAAGCACTTACTCCATTTTGAAATGGTGGTCCCCAGCTTCTTGTTTCATCACTGCCTCCAGGAGCTTCCACTTTAATCACGTCTGCTCCAAGATCTGCCAAAATCATCGTACAGTATGGACCAGCAAGAACCCTTGTTAAATCTACTACTTTAATACCATCTAAAGCAGCCTTCATGTTCTACACCTCCTTGCAAATAAAGTTCCTAAAAACACAAAAGCCAGCCCTATCACGTGAATGTGGTAAGGACTGGCTAGATGATCCATTATAACCATCCGGCAAAGGATGGACGTGGAATCTTATCAGTCAAATGAAAGGATTTAAAGTAGTTTCTTCTCTATCCTTCTGCTGATTAAGCAGATAGGGTGAAGAAATTATTTTAATCTTATCTTAATTTTCTGAATTTTGCAAGAGATTTTTAATCATTCTATTTTATGTTTTTTGAAATTCTATTTATTTCCTGGAGCTGGCTGATCAACACCTTTAACACGGTGTCGATGACCATCATCTTCTGTTGTATAAAAATCATAATAATGAACATGCATGCCATTTCCAACTGGAATAGCTGGACCTGAATAAGCCTTATAATGATGGGTATGCCCATTTTCAAAGATCACATATCCCTCTGTATAATGAATATGGTTACCATCCTGAGTCTGTATTGCCGGAGAAGTGACATCTAAGCACTGATGAACATGCCCGTCTTCCACAAACGTATAATCAACGGAGCCATGATTATGGTGTGGTACAAACCCGTTTACAAAATCATCTTTTCCTACCTTAGCCAATACCTCCACCCCTTCTTTACTACAACTTCATTACTCATAATATTTTTAAAAAGTGAAAATATGTTTTTACTTTTTAATTGGATTCTACTAATCGAAAGTCAATTCCATTCTATTCTACCAAGTAAGTATTTTTATAATGAGCAAGCGTCAACAATGGGAAAATGTAGCGATAGCTGTGGTAGTGGATATAAAAATCCCCTGCCATTCCTTGGCCTTTTGGATATTCGGATGTCCAGTCCTCTATATTGATATTGTTTAATATGAATTTAATCCCTGAATTTATCTCTTTTGTCGGCTGATCGGATACCGAAATAAGGGTATCAACTGCCCATGCAGTATCAGTTAAAGTACTTGTATTTAATGGAATGTACTTTCCTTTTTCATCACTTTTGCATGATTCTCCCCAGCCGCCGTCATGGTTTTGAATTTCCTTCATCCACTTAACAGCTTTAGAAATGGTATGATGCGCCGGAAGTAAACCTGTTGCCATAAGCCCGGTAATCGCTGCCCACGTGCCATAAATATAACAATTTCCCCAACGTCCATACCATGAACCATCATTTTTTTGATCTTTCATTAACCAATGTACAGCTAATTTGATTGAAGGGTGCTCTTTTAGTAGATTCGTATAATTACCTAGAAATTCAAGTGTTCTTCCTGTTAAATCAGCCGTAGAAGGATCACTTAGAATGTAGTTAGCTTTTTCTATTGGAATAAGCTTGATCCATTTACTATCTGTATCTTTTTCAAATGCTGGCCAGCCTCCATCCTTATTTTGCATGGAAAGAACCCATTGAACTCCTCTTTCCCAGGACTGAAAGAAGCTTGGGGCATGCTGAACACTTCTTGCAATAGATCTAAGTGATGCCGTTGTATCATCTACATCAGGGTGAAGAGTGTTAATGTCTGCAAATCCCCATCCTCCGGGAAATGCTTTTGGATTATGAATGATCCAGTCGCCATATTTGTAATGCTGCCGTTTTAATAAGTATTGGTTAGCCTTTTTCACCATTGGATCTGAAGGAGGCAGTCCTGCCTCCTGTAATGCATAGTTAATTAAAGATGTATTCCACACCGTAGCAGTTGTATATTGCATATGAGGCAGTCCATTGATTTCACATTTCATGTCCATAAGACCTTTGACAGCATTTATTATGATTGGATGTGTTTTTGAATAACCGAGAGATAAAAGCGCGAAAATCATCAAAAATGTAGAGCTAAAATAACCATATAAGGTTCCATCCTTTTCAATGCGGGTTAGCATATAATGTTTAGTCTGGTCCGTGGCAAGCTTGTGGATATGGCTGGGTAGTCCCATTAAACGATCAATGCCATTCTTTATTGAAGAATACAGTGATCTCCATTCAACAGATTCTCGATCAAATTCACTATCCTCCCTTACTTTTAGTTCCGATAAATTAGGGCTATTTTTAGTTTTGAGACGAAATTTTCGATCTGCTAATAACATAATTGGCGCCATGTTTACTCTCCCGTACTCTGGGAAGCTATAAAAATTTATTGGAAATGAAAGCGGAAGTAAGATCAATTCTAATGGTATCGGAAAAAACGGCGGCCATTTAATCTGCCCCGTAATGGCAAGCATGATTTTTGTAAACATATGAGATTTTTCAATCCCGCCTTTATTAAGAATAAATTGCCTTGCTGCTCTAAGTCTTTCATCATTTTTTTGATAATAACCAGAATAAAGCAGTGCATAATACGCTTCCAAAGTGATTGAAATATTTCCTTCTCCATCATGAAAAAGCTTCCATGCCCCATCTTTTTCTTGCTTGCTTAAAATTCTCTCCGTTAGTTGATAAATCAATTTTTCATCATTTATTTCTAATGACCTTAATAAAATGATCATATAACTGTCAGTAGAAATTCCTGTTTCAAAGGGATACGTCCATGCTCCGTTGGGAGTCTGGTCTTTCTTTAATAAATCAATAATCTCATCAATGCCTTCTGAGATGTCATTTTTCACTACACTCATCCTCTCCCAATATAATTAACTTTACAAAATACATATTCACGAATATAGAAGGCAATTCATTAAGAGGTGATTAATATCTTTAGTAAGCTCTTTCTTCAACAAGATCCCCCACTTTCTGAGTCTCTAATAAAAATCAAGAAAGAGTTAAAGAGAAAGTCTAGACCATCTTCCTTTAAAGCTAAATTATCACATGAAGAAGAAAAGCTTATAAGTCATATCAAATTTCGGACGAGTCAATTAAATATAAATAATGTGACAAGAACAAAGGCCTATCTTGATTTTTATTTGCATCATCCTGAGATACACTGGGCATTTTTGGGTCATATGGTTTCGCGAAATGGCGGCTGGAATATGACTGATTTAAAAGGTGGCATGCTAACAAGATTATTGTCAAAAAAAGAAAAAATATCATTTTTTGCATTTTTAGAGCGTGGAAATTGGTTGATTTTTCAAGATGCATTCCCGCAATTTATGCTTTATGAAGAAAGCCTAATTTGCGGGAAAAATCTTTTTTATTTATTGCCATATCTCAATGTATCAACTTTTATGGAAACCATTTGGAGTCATTTTTTAAGTGAACAGGACAAATATATTCTTACAATAGCCCTTGTCATTAATGAACAAAGCTATTTGGAATCAAGAGTTTTACAAAATCCATTATTTAAGAAGAATGTCTTCAATACATTGGAGTTCAAGATTCAAGATTTTCTGTCAATGAATCATGTTCTCTTCCCTTATTATAAAAATGGGAAGTTAAAACTAATTGGACAGACACTTCAACATTTTGAAAGCTTACATGAGCGGATATTATTTGGAAAAAGGCTGTATGATATTCTTTATGGTGAACAGTATCGATTACAAATGGTTGAAAAGTGGGCGTTTGAAAATCCACATACAGGATCAAGAAAGGATTATTGGCCACAGTTTTTTAATACAATTGAGGAAGGTGTACCTGAGAAGATTTTGAAGCCAAAAATAAAATCATGTAAGCTAATTCCAGGTGCTTCTAGAATATATAGTCCAAGATTGGAATTTGCATGGAAAGATACTGAACATGAGTCTGCAGAGTTAGGAGACTGGTACAATAAATGGCAAGTAATCTATTATTTAAAGAAATCAACTGAAAAAATAGATGGAGAGATTGAAAATGAATATTGTAAAACCCTCGAAAGGCTCGAATTTGCAGCCATTACAAAAAAAGTACTTTCGTATCGTGAATAAAACAACTCTTCCAATTCTCCTGCTTGCAATAATAGCGGCTACCTATCTAGACCTTTTTTTTGTAGGAAAAGGCTTATACTCCTTTCCTATAAGGCCAATGCCTGAAGTTTTTTCTATCAATATAGCATTTACATTAATTGCACTCCCCCTTTTTATTATTACGTTTCTTTTTGTTTGCAGTAAAATTAATTTATGGCAAAAAATTGTATTCATTATCATTCTAAGTTTAATGATGTCTTCAATAGAAAAAGCAGCAGAATCATTTGGTTTTTTTTATCATCATGAATCTTGGAAGCATATTTTCTCATTTTTTGGATATATCATATATTTATCAATTATTTCTATCATTTATAAATTTTATAACCGATGGTAAAATAATCAATTATTTCACTATTTTGATATAAAAAAAGCGATCTTTATAGGATCGCTTTGAATTAATTAATTTCCATCTTTAAATTCTTTCCAAGCAGTAATTCCGCCTTCTAATAAGGTAACATGATAGTTATTTTCGGCCAAAATGGCAGAGCATTTTTTTGCAGAGTTGCCTGTTGTGCATGTAACAATAATCTCTTTATTAATTGGTAAGGAAGGAAGAGGTTGGTTATTTCCTTCTTCTAATGCAAAAATTAAAGATTTTTCTAAATTAATACTATTAATATTTTCTTCATTAATATGATAGTTATTGTATTTTTCTTCTGCTCTTACGTCTAAGATATATACTTCTTCATTCTTTTTTATTTTTTCAGCAAGTTCCTTTGGAGTAATTGAATTCATCACTTAAGCCACCTTTATTTCATAAGTATCATTATCATTATTATCATCATATCATAATTGTGTATCAACAATATATTTAGATATTTTTTCTAAATCTACATTTCCACCAGAAATAACGGTAGCCACTTTTTTTCCTTGAAAAGGTAATTTATTAAACATAGCTGCAGCAATTGTTGTGGCGCTGGACGGTTCAATTAGTTGCTTCATCCGTTCCATCACAAAACTAAACGCATTGCGGATTTCATCTTCACTGACAAGAACGATATCATCCAAGTATTTCATTAATACTGGAAATGTTAGGTCACCAGGCTGATTCGTTCTTAAACCATCTGCAATCGTTACTGTACCAGGAATCGAAATGATTTCTTTGTTTTGGAAGGAAATAAATGTATCATTGGCCGTGTCAGGTTCCACTCCAATAATTTTTATTTTTGGATTACTTTCTTTAATTGCCGATAAAATGCCTGAAATGAGACCTCCGCCTCCAATTGGAACAATAACTGCATCTACTTCCTCGATTTGTTCTAAAATTTCCAATCCAATTGTGCCTTGTCCTGCCATAATGAAAGGATCGTCATATGGCGGAATATACACACCGCTTTCCTTGATGGCAATCTCTTTTGCTCTCGGTATTCGCTCAGCTGATGTTGTTCCGCATTTTTCTATTTGCCCGTTGTAACCCTTAATGGCGTTTTCTTTGCAAAAACTTACATCCTCTGGAACTACAATCGTTGCAGGAACGTCATATTTGTCAGCAATATAGGCGACCGCTTGTCCGTGATTACCAGAGGAAGCGGCAGTTACGTATTTTGCTCCCTCTTGAACAGATTGAATGACTTTATTCGCTGCTCCTCTTATTTTAAATGAACCTGTTTTTTGTAAATGCTCAGATTTTAATAAAATCTGATTTCCACAAATTTCTGAAAGCTGATTCGATTTTAATATCGGTGTTACATATGTAATGTCTGCAATCCGCTCTCTGGCAGCTTGCACATCCTTTAATGAAATCATTTTTCTGCTCCCTCCTTATTCACTTAGCCCAATAATAAAATCAATTTCAACTGGTGTATTGCTTGGAAGCTCAGCCACTCCAATCGCAGTTCGGGCATGACGTCCCTTTTCACCAAAAATGTCGGTTAATAATTCGGAAGCCCCATCCATAACAATAGATTGTTGTGTGAATCCCGCTGCAGATTGAACGTATCCAGTTATCTTTAACACCTGCTCCACCATATCTAAAGTGCCAATTGCTTCCTTTAAGCAACTCAAGCCTTTTAAAACGCAAATCTTTGCTAATTCCTGTGCCTGCTCAATTGTTACCTCGTCGCCAACCTTTCCTGTATACGGAACTATACCATCTATTCTAGGGACTTGACCGCTAATATACGCGATTCTATTATGCACAGTTACAGGAGCATAGTGGAATAAGGGTGGAGTTGCATCAGGTAATGTAAGTTTAAGTTCTATCAAGCGTTGTTCTATCATTTGTATACTAATCTCCTTTAATCTATCAAATTTTTCATTATCTATGTTCGAGATAGCTCGATAAATACCCTCTAAAAAGGAACAATTCCATGTAAACAGGATTTATCCGAAGTTATTCAAATATTAATAGAACTAAATGTCTGTTGAACTTTTTAAGGAATTTTCGGAAATATTAATGTAATGGTCGTTCCTGTTTGGTATTCACTTTCAACCTCTACTGAACCATTCATACTTTCAACAATTTTATAAACAACCATCATGCCTAGACCAGTTCCTTTTTGCCCTTTCAATGAAAAATATGGTTCACCAAGTCTTGCTACATGTTCAGCTGACATTCCGTGACCAGTATCGGCTATTGAAATGTAAATGTTCCTATTTTCTTCTGACGTGTTTATCAATACACTTCCCCCGTTTGGCATTGCCTCAATACTATTTTTAATAATATTTAATAGTACTTGGTGAAACTTATGCGGATCACCTTTAATTAATCCAGTATGCTGGAAAGATACATTTGTTTCTACATTTTGTTTTAGGAGAAGCGGCCTAAGTATGTCTATGCTCTTTTTGATTTCTTGTTCAATGCTCATTTTACATTCTTCCTCTGGGTGTGGTTTGGCAAATGTCAAGTAATCATTAATGATTTCAGATGCTCGAGTTGCTTCCTCAATTGCGTATTTTGCATAGGCTTTATTATCTTCAGTTGTTTTAGTATTTTCAGCTATCAATTGCAAAAAACCAATAACAGCAGTCAATGGATTTCGAACTTCATGACTAATACTTGCTGCAAGATGACTAACGATTTCCATTTTTTCTAATTTCATCGCTTCAAGATGAAGGATGTATTTTTCTCTTAGAATCTCTAATAAATATGAAACAAAAAATGTCGACGCTGTTAACATAACTGAGTAAATAACAAATGCTTTGAAATCGTGGAACCCAAAAATAAATGAAGGAACTAAATAACCCACGATTGAATAACAGAAGGAGAATATTGTAACAATGACAATTTTCATATGAAATGACTTTTTGAAATAATGGGGAATTAGAATAATGATTATAATGGCAGCACTAGTAGTAGAAAATAATGTAACCCAAAATCCATCCCCTCCTATAAAAAAGCGAATAAGAAGCAGAAAAATTGCCAAGCTAAAAGTTACTCTTTTCCCCCCATAAAACCCACCTAATAGAAAAGGAATGAATCGTAAATCATAAAGAAAACCATCACCTGTTGGAACAGAAAAGAGAAGGCATAGAATGATTTGAACAGCCGCAATGATGAACCAATAGATTTGCTGAATAGAATATCGAAAGGTTTTATGCTTATTCCATAAAAGCATATTGATAAGTAATATTAAGATAAGGATAAATAGTAGATTTATGATTAAGCCCTTAAACATTTCCAACATGGCACACTCCCTGTTTTATATAGAACCATGTTCCTATTTTAAAGTGCTGACCATTTATTGGCAATATTAATATAATAAAGAATTATATAAAAATTAAATAGGAATCCAAATAAGGATTCCTATAGCTTAATATATTATTGTAAAATCATTCCTTCTCGAATCCACTTTGTTGAGACCCATTTTTCTCCTTTTGTAACAGGTACACTGCTATGAAGTGAAAGACGATCCACTTGCCCTTTGCTATTTCCGTAATGGAAATAGAGAGCTGTCCCCTTTTTAGGTACGATTGACAAACCGATTTTTGGAAAAATCGTTTCGCCTCCTTCTTCTACATCATTCAAATACATTAAAAATGTCGCAATTCTCTGACCACCATTTTCTAATTGTATTTGACCGGAAGGAAAATAATCGAAATGGGCCTTATACTCCTCCCCTAACTCATAATTTAAGACTTGAAGCCCTTCTCCATTAACGATTGGATGATTGGTTATTTCTGCGATCCTATTTTCAATTTTAGAAATAAAATTGTTTTCATTTAACTTATAATAAGCACCTTTACTTGTTCTTCCTGCTGCTAGCTTTCTCTCACCAGAATATGTATCGATAATTTGTGAAGGTTCCAACCGATTTTTTGATAGCTCAATGAGTTGATTACACTCGTCGTGACTCAAAACATTATCAAGATAAAGTATATACGGCTTATCAATTTTTAATAAAACCTTTATTTCACGTTCACTAGTGCTAATAATATTCCCCTTATTTGCAATTTCAAGAGTTTCATATAAATAAGTGGCATGTTCTCTATCGACTGTATTAACAGCTTGATTATTTAATATTCGTATAATTGTTGAATAGGCAAAGGCTTGATCAAATCCCTTTTTTATCATCCCTTGGACAATTGATTCAGGATTGACACCACTTTTTAATGTATTCAAAATCCAGTCTTTAAGTTCATTTGAGATGCTGCTAATTTTTTGCATATTTAATCTCCTTACTATTCAAAATTACTTGTTTGTAATAATTATATTACTTTTTTAAAAATTGCGGTAATATCTTATCTTTCACAAAACTATCATTATGAGAAAATATGAAAAAAGGTTAACCAGTGGAATACTGGTTAACCTAAAAAATATCTTATGAAGTTATTTTATTATCTAAATAAATCTGGAGTTGAAAGTTTATTAACTAAGTTGCCTCTTATTAATTATTGAAAAGAATTGCGAAATGCCTTTGCTGCAATAAAAGGGTCATCTGCTTTCATAATTCCTGATACAACCGCAATCCCAGCGATATTTTTATCACGAATCTCTGCTAAATTATTTAACTGTATCCCTCCAATAGCAACAATAGGAATGGATACGTTTTCTAATATTGAATCTAGCATACCACTCGGAAGCTCTTCAGCATCACTTTTAGATCGGGTTGGAAACATGGCCCCCACTCCAAGATAATCAGCACCGTTTTTTTCAGCTTCTCTTGCCTCTTCAACAGTTGATACTGATACACCAACTATCATTGAATCAGGAACAATTTCTTTTACTACAGATAACGGGATATCATTCTGGCCGATGTGAACACCATCTGCATCAATTGCTAGAGCCACATCGACTCGATCGTTTATGATAAGCGGAACATGATACTGAGCTAGTAATTTCTTCAGCCTTTTCGCTTTTTCATAAAAAAGATTGCCGGAGCTCAATTTCTCACGTAACTGAACAAGAGTTACACCGCCTTTTACTGCTTCTTCAACTTTAAAAAGAAGTTCTTCGACAGGAACGGATTCTTCTGTTACTAAATATAATCTGTAGTTTGCTTTCATGCAAAACGCACCCCTTCTTCCCAAATCTCTGCAGTAATGAGCGAGATTTCATCCATCAGCATTACACGGTATGTTCCAATTCCGTCATTTTGATTAAGTCTTGTTTTTGCTCGTTCCCCTGACAAGCTCATAACTGACATTCCTGCGATAGCAGCTGAAAAAAAGTCATTTGTAATACTAGCAAAACAGCCAATGAGGGAAGTCGTCATACATCCAGTACCCGTAATTCGAGTTAACCAGATATCTCCATTTTCTATACTTTTAGTTTCTTCTCCGTTTGATATAACATCTAATTTCCCGCTAATTACTGTAATTGCTTTAAGATCCTTAGATGCTTTTAATGCTAGTTTTTCATTGGATAAAGGTATTTTTCCAGCATCAACCCCTCTTGTTTGTGCATCTCCACCTATAAGTGCATATACTTCTGTGGCATTTCCTCTTACAATGGATACACTCACTTTATTAAGAAGTTCTTGAGCCTTTTTTGTCCGAAATGGTGTAGCACCGACACCGACTGGGTCAAAAATGACAGGAATACCTTTTTCATTGGCAGCTTTGCCTGCTAGAATCATAGCATCAAATGTTTGATCATCAATCGTTCCAAAATTAATGACAAGTGCGTTAGCAAGATTAACCATATCTGCCACTTCATCGATACTTGTGGCCATGACGGGTGAACCGCCAATGGCTAAAGTGACATTTGCACAATCATTTATTGTGACATTGTTCGTAATATGGTGTACGAGGGGATTTTGTATTTTCATCTTATTCAATAAATCTTTTATTACCAATTCATGCATAGTTGAATCCTCCAGGAGTGATTAGGCTTTTACTAGATTTGCTTTTTCATAGAGTTCATAAAAATGATTTGTCGGTCCGTGACCATGGCCAAGATTAAGACTGTGCTTGATTGCAGTTGTAATATAGCTTTTCGAAATTTCAATGGAATCTTTTAGAGAAACTCCTTTTGCTAAATTAGCAGCAATCGCTGATGAAAGTGTACATCCTGTTCCATGTGTATTTTTTGTATGAATTCGTTCACCTTTTATCCAATGAAAATCTGTTCCATCGAAAAATAAATCATTTGGGTCTCCACTATGATGCCCGCCTTTTAATAGCACCGTTTTTGCCCCTAGTACTTTAATAGCCCTGCACACATCCAACTGATCCTGCTCGGATTGAATACGGATGCCAGTTAATACTTCGGCTTCCGGAATATTAGGTGTAATAACCGTCGCAAGTGGTATCATTTGTTCTTTCAGTGCGGCAATTGCTTCCTCTTGCAGCAAATGATGCCCGCCTTTTGAAACCATTACAGGGTCTAGTACGATAAAGTTTGGTTTATATTTTTTTAAAGAATTTGCAACAACTTCAACTGTTTCTGCGGAAGAAAGCATTCCGATTTTTACAGAATCAACTGGAATATCATCGAAAACAGCTTCGATTTGGTCCTTAATGATAGAGAGTTCGATATTCTGAACAGAGCGCACTTCGACCGTGTTTTGTGCAGTTATTGCAGTAATGACTGACATACCAAATACGCCTTGGGCAGCAAATACTTTTAGATCAGCTTGAATTCCTGCCCCTCCACCAGAATCAGAACCCGCGATTGTAAGTGCTGTTTTCATGTATCATACCTCCTATTGCTTTATTTCTAACTAAAACCTTTAATAATCCATATCCCATGATAGCTCCAGTAAATGAACTCAATGTAAAAGCAGGGATAAATCCAAATAATGTAGCATCCTGTCCTAGTATAAGAACTGCAATAGGATAAGTGGCTAGTGCACCTAAAATCCCTGTTCCAATCACTTCGCCTGTAGCAGCAAAGCCAATTTTCCTTGTTTTTGAATAAAGGATTGCTGCTAAAAATGCCCCGATCATACTTCCTGGATATGCAAACAGACTGCCAGTTCCAAGCATATTTCTTAATGTTGAAGAAATAAATGCTTGAATAACTGCATACCAAGGCCCAAGTAACACGGCAGATAACACATTAGCAAAATGCTGAATAGGGAAGATTTTTGCAAAACCAATAGGAATATAAACAAAGCTGCTTGAAACAGTGGTGATCGCTGCTATGATTGCGGTTAATGTGAGCTTTTTAGTTTTTTGCATAGATCTCATCTCCCTCCATATTTCCCAAAATTACTTTGAAACAATATTAATAAATGCATCCTTTGGATCAACTTTTTCTTGAATTACTTTCGAATCGTACAGCCAATCTGCAACATCCTGCCATACGGCTTCTTCCTGATACCCAAATGGAATTTTTGGATCCTCCATTAATGGCAGTAATACTTGTAAGCTTTCTTCTTCGACTTCTTTATCTAATGGGAAGCTTTCATTTTCGTGATCTAGTAATATTTGAAGTCCAGCTGCAGGATCTTTTTTTACAGTTTCATGGCCTTTTGTTACTGCACGCCAAAACTTTTCAAAGGATTCTTTTTTCTTTGCTAATGTTTTTTCGCCTGTTACTAGAACTAACTCATAATTATCTGGCACTCCATAATCTGAGAGACTAAGAGTTTCGATATTGTAGCCTTCTTTTTTCAAAAGTACTTGCTCATGATTGATATAGGCACCGATAAGTGCATCTACATTATCTGTAGCTAAGGATGGCATTAAATCCCATCCAACATCTGTCATCTTTACCTTGCTCATGTCACCGCCATCGTTTTTCACCATTGATGCAACAACTGCTTCACTTACAGAGGCTGAAGGGTAGCCGACTTTTTTTCCTTCTAAATCTTTAGGTGATTTAATTCCACTTTCTTCTTTATACATAATTGCATCTAGTGAATGTCGTACAAGTGTCGCAATGGAGACTACAGGAATGTCCTCTGCTCTTGAAACTAATAGCTGGTTCTGATAGCTAATCGCTAAATCTACTTTACCAGTAGCTGCAAGCTTTAAAGGATCATTTGTATCAGCAGGCATTTCAATCTTGACGTTTAGGCCTTCATCTTCAAAATAGCCTTTTTCCTTTGCAACATATATTGCTGAATGAACCGCATTCGGATACCAATCAAGCATGATGCTTATATCTTCAAGCTCCTTTTTATTCTCATCTTTGTTGCTCTCGGTTTTTCCGGAACAGCCAACAAGCATGATAGCAATTACTACAATCAATAAACGATTCATCCATATTTTTTTCATTTTTTGTCCAACTCCATCTGTGAATTAATCTGTATATTTCCATTTTAAAATTCGTTTTTCTATAAAAGAAATGATTGCAAACAAAAGTATGCCAAGCAAAGTAAGTATGGTAATTGCTGCAAATACTCCCTCAGAATTTAGATTACCTGACATTCGACGGCTGTAATATCCAAGCCCTTCACTTGCTCCTAACCATTCGCCAATTGTCGCTCCGACTAAGGCATATACAATTGCAAGCTTTAACCCTGAGAAAAAAGAGGACATTGCCATTGGAATATTGAGTTTTTTGAAGATATGCCAGCGGGTTGCCCCCATCGAACGTAATAATTCGATATATTCCTTATCACTTGATTTAAGTCCATCATATGTACCAACAACGATTGGAAAAAAAGAAATTAGTATAGTCACAGCAACCTTGCTCCAAATTGTATAACCAAACCAGAGAACAAAAATTGGCGACAGCGCAATGATAGGGATCATCTGTGATATTAAGACCGCAGGATATAGAGTTTTTTCTACTAATTTTGAAAAAAACATACCCACTGCTAATCCCACTCCACCAACAACTGCTAAGACAAAACCAATTAAAAATTCAAGCAAGGTTGCGGGCAAATGCTCTAAAAATAACGGCTTCCAATTTTCTATAATTGAAGTTATTACACTCGTCGGCGCCGGAATGATAAAGGCAGGAATGAGCTCTGATCGAACGAGATATTCCAGTAAAATAAAAATAATTAGGGAAAAAATGAGAAATAGACTGTATGTTTGCAGCCATTGTTTAAATTGTTTCATGGGCAATCCTTTTCTCCAGATTATGTCTTAAAGTAATAAGCTCCATTTCGTGCAGCATTTCAGGGTGGCGTGGCCGAGACAGATTTACAGGAATATCATCAAGTGTTTTATCCAGATGTAATAAAAGAATCCGATCACTTAAGAAACATGCTTCCTCTAAATCATGTGTGATAAATAAAATCGTTTTATTTAATTCTTGCCAAATAGACAATAGCCATGATTGCATTTCTTTTTTTGTTAGTGCATCTAGTGCACCAAATGGTTCATCAAGCAATAACAAATCCTTTCCCGATAATAGAGCGCGCAAAAATGCCGCCCTCTGCCTCATTCCGCCTGATAACTGATTCGGAAGCGCATTCTCATAAGCAAGTAATCCTACTCGGTCAAGCCAGTCTCGCGCTTCTTCTTTCGTAATTTGCAAGTTCTTTTGAATCTCCGATGCAATCATAATATTCTCTATAATTGTTCTCCATGGGAGCAGCAGATCACGCTGTGGCATGTAGCCAACATCCCCAAGTGTGATTGCTTTTCCATTGATTAGGATTTCTCCTTCATCTTGTTTAAGCAGGCCTGTAATTAATTTTAAAATCGTACTTTTCCCTGTGCCGCTTTTTCCAATTAATGAAACAAATTCTCCACTTCTCACTTCCAAGTTTAAATCAGAAATGACTTTATTTTTTTGATTTGCTTCATTCCTAAATGTATAGGAAACATTTTTTAACACGAGTGTCATCTTTTCACCAACTTGTTTTTAGATCGGCCAATCTTGTTTGTAATAGTTCATATCCCAAAATAAGTATTCATATTTTGAAGCCATTTGAAAGTGCTCCTCAAGGATAGTAAGTTCACGCTCAGGTTTTCCTTCCGCAAGCTCATCCATCAGCTGAATTAACCATTTTGCACCTTCTCCAAATGCTTCCGAATCATATGTTTCAATCCATTTAGCATAACGATTTGTTGAGAGATGTTCTCCATATTGCTTTCTGAGTAATTTGCCGATTTCCCAATAATCCCATGCACAAGGAAGTAAACAGGATACAAGCTCTGCTAAACTGCCATTCTGGGCAACATTTAACATATATCTTGTATAGGCTAAATTGACAGGTGTAGGTTTTGTTGCTTCAAGTTCTTCACGGGTAATTCCGAATTCTGCTGCAAATTGGCGATGTAATTCCATTTCAAAATGAAGTGTCTCATGAAGGGTTTGTGCGAAACTCCCCATCATATTTAAATCATGAGCTTTCATTACTCCTACCGCAAAAAGCTTTGAATAGTCAATTAAATAAACGTAGTCTTGCTTCATATAATGAATGAATTTTTCTTCATCTAACGTCCCCTTTCCAAGTTCTTGTACAAATGGATGCTGATGATTTTTCTCCCATATTGGCTTTACATTTTCAAATAGCCTTTCAGTGAATTTCTTTGTTTTAACATTTTCCATTTTAATTCTCCTCCTGAAAAAATTGTTTTTTATTTTGCCTAGCTGGAATAAAGTTCAACTAACCATCAGTGGGGGTTTTCTTTCATCCCCCACTGATGGTTAGTTGAACCAATCGGGCCTTTACGGGCAGTTGATCCCCCACTTAGGTTTCTTTAATTCTCTGGCAACCTTGAAGTGGGGGTCTTACTGCCCGTTAATCTGCGATAAACTGCATCTTTAGTAAATGCAGAAGAAAAAAAAGAAAACCGCTTTCATTTTGGAAAGCGGTTAAAGAAAGAAGTAAATATATCTTTCAATTAACCTACTTCCCTACGCTAGTATGAACTAGATCAGGTTCAAAGGGTTCTATCTCAGCCATTAAAGGCGCCCCTAGTAGATTAAATCTATAGAATTTGTAAAAAACAAAAAATCCCCACTCAAAAACGTAAGAGTGGGGATAAATAAACATACGAATATTTTATCCAAACGCCACTTCCCTACGCCAGTATAAACTAGATCAGGTTCAAAGGGTTAAGAACGATTGTTCCATCTCAGTCTTATGCAGACACCCCTAGTGTACTTATTAACTTCATAAATAGCATAGCATGAAATATTATTATTGCAAGGAAAAAAATTAGGAAGGTAAAAATTTTTTTAAAAAATCTCCATATAAAAAGAGCTGTATCGAACAGCTCTCTATACTAATACACGCCAGCCAAATGGATCGACTAGTGAGCCATTTTGTATGCCTGTTAAGGTCTCATATAATTTTTTTGATAATGAACCAGTTTCTCCGTTATTAACAAGAAGCTTCTCTTTCCAGAATAATTCTCCAATAGGTGAAATGACAGCTGCCGTGCCTGTTCCGAAAGCTTCTTCTAATTTTCCTTCTTTACTTGCTTGATAGATTTCTTCAATTGAAATTTTTCTTTCTTTAACTGGAATATTCCAATGCTTTAATAGTAGGATAATTGAATCACGGGTTATTCCATCTAAAATACTTCCATTAAGTTCTGGCGTTATAACTTCTCCATCAATCTTAAAGAATACGTTCATGCTTCCAACTTCTTCAATATACTTATTCTCTTTTCCATCTAGCCATAATACTTGTGAATATCCTGATTTGCCCGCAACTTCCTGAGCTTTTAAGCTAGATGCATAATTACCTGCCGTTTTCGCATTTCCAGTTCCGCCTCTAACCGCACGTACATATTCCGTTTCAACTGCGATTTTTACTGGGTTAATGCCTTCTTTATAATATGCTCCAACTGGGCATAAGATAATGATAAATTGATAAGTTAATGAAGGTGAAACTCCTAAATGTGCTTCTGTTGAAATAATGAAAGGACGAATATAAAGAGATGTTCCTTCTAAATTTGGAACCCAATCTCTTTCAACATTAATTAATTGTTTTAAACCATAAAGAGCAAGCTCTTCATCAATTTGTGGCATACACAAGCGAGCGCTTGATCGATTTAATCTTTCCATATTTTTATTAGGTCTAAATAGAAGGATTTGCTCATCTTTTGTTTGATATGCCTTTAGCCCTTCAAAAACAGTTTGCCCGTAATGGAATATTGTTGCTGAAGGATCTAAAGTAATAGGTTGATAAGGAACAATTCGCGGATCATGCCAGCCTTTTCCTTCCGTATAATCCATAATAAACATATGATCTGTGAAGTTCCTTCCAAACTGAAGATTGTCAAATGCTGGTTTTTGTTTTCTTGATTGACTTAGGTTCATTTCAATTTGATAGTCGTTCATCCTACTTCTCCCTGCCTTCATATACTTTGTCGCTTTAAATTGTTAATCCAATCACTAAAAAAAATTTCTTATAAAAAGGATAATTAATATTTTCAAATAATTTCATCTCGTGATTGTAATTACAATTATCCGACAATTAATAGGCATTTGTCGAGAGGTTTTTGTATATTTTTTAAATTATATAACAATTCTTCCTTCTCTATTTATAATTCCAGGTGAACTTAAGGTTTTCCGTTTCAATTTATACCGCTTACTTAAACCAGCCTTTTTCTTTTGATTGAGTAACGGCTTCAATTCTATTCTTTACTTCAAGCTTGTCCATGATTTGAGAAATATAGTTTCTCACAGTGCCAGTCTTAATACTTAACTCATCGGCGATCTCTTTCGTATTTTTCCCATCTGCAACGAGTTCAAGTACTTCTTTTTCTCGTTCAGTCAATGGGTTTTCTTCACTGTACACATCATCCATTAATTCCGGAGCGAATATTCTTCTGCCAGACATGACAAATCTGATTGAACTAGCCAACTCTTCACTAGGGCTATCCTTTAATAAATAACCTCTAACTCCTGCTTTTAACGCTCTTTGGAAATAACCAGTTCGTGCAAAGGTTGTTAAGATGATTACTTTGCAGTTTGTTATTTTAAGTTCTTCAGCAGCTTCAAGGCCAGTTTTTTCTGGCATTTCGATATCCATAATACAAATATCAGGCTGATATTTTTTGACTAGTGAAATTGCTTCTTCACCTGTGCTTGCCTGTCCAACTACTTCCATATCCTCTTCAAGATTAAGCAGAGAACCTAATGCTCCTAACATCATTCGTTGGTCTTCTGCTATAACAATTCGAATCATTTTATCTCCTCCTTATCTGTCTGTTTTATGACGCTTGGTACTTTCATGATGATAGTAGTGCCGTTTTTTACAGTAATTTCAAGACTGCCGTTCACAAATTCAAGACGCTCTTTAATCCCTAATAGTCCATGTCCTTTTGCTTGGCTGTAATCATTTTGAATCCCAATTCCATTATCCTGTATTGTTATACAAATTTCATTTAATGTTTGTTCTATTTTTATTAGGCATGTTGTAGCTTTACTATGCTTTACGATATTCGTTACTGCTTCTTTCATACACATGCTTAGAATATTTTCCAGAAAGATTGATACATTTGCTAATTTTATTTCTTCAGGACAGATTAGATTTATTTGTGCAGCTTCTAGTAATTGCTTAATACGAACGATTTCCTCTTTCAAACGAATTCCTCGCATTTGCGAAACCATATTTCGTACTTCATTTAACGCGGTCCTTGCGGTTTGTTGTACATCCTTCATTTCATTACGTGCATGTTCAGGATCTTTATATACGAGCTTGCGAGCTAAATCACTTTTTAGTCCTATAAGTGATAATTTTTGACCTAGAGTATCATGGAGGTCCCTTGCAATTCGTTGACGTTCCTCTTGTTTTACAAGATCTGCAATTCTCTTATTAGCATATTCCAGCTGAGCTTCGAGCTTCTCCTGCTTTTTCTTATTATATATATTGAAAGGAAGAAGGATTACACTTATCCAAATAATAATGATAAAAGGCAATTGCGATAAAAATAGCTCATCCCTGATGACGAGATTATAGTTTATTGAAATGGTTGTAGATACTAAATGAATAATATAAATAGTAAAAAAAGCAATCCTGTTTTTAATATTTCCATTATAGTAGGCAATATAAAAGGCGAAATACACAAATTGAAAAAGAATCGTCATTGTTATAGAAATACTAATTAGGACACACGCCCATAAATAAACAGGCCATTTTTTTGAAATGAATGCAAGACGTAATGTGATAAAAAAAAGTATGGTAAGTATAATTCCGATGATGATATCAATGGTAGAAGAAGATTGAAAAATAAAATAGAAAGGCAAAATGCTAATAACACTCCAAATGTATGGAGTTATCCCTGAACTTTTTAAAAAAGAAATATATTTTTTCAACATAAGTACCTCTTTAATTTGAAAATTGCCATTCATTCTGTAATGCTATTTTATCATAAAGTGAAACTTCAATCAGTGGGGGTTTTCCTCATCCCCCACTGATTGTTAGTTGAACTTATCGGGCCTTTACGGGCAGTTGACCCCAACTTACTCGTCATTGTTTTACTCGAATCATTGAAGTGGGGGTCTTACTGCCCGTTAATCTGCGATAAAGTGAAACTTCAATCATTGGGTGGTACAGCCCGTTAATCTGCGTTAAAAAATGGCAAGGAGCTTCTTTTCGCTAAGCCTTGCCATTCATAAATGTAAATTAATTGAATTTAGATACAAGTTGCTTTTCTTTCCGGTTTTTCATGATCGTAATAGCTTCTTTATAAGCAACAAATTGTTTATTATGTTCGTCCCATAGTCGGAATTTTAGTGATTGTAAGCTTGTTTTCAATGTTATTGTTGGCACATTATGCAATGGCTGCGTATTATTATGTGCATCTTCTAGCTTATAGTTAGGAACTTTTGGGCTTAAATGGTGTACATGGTGATAACCTATGCTTCCAGTCATCCATTGCAGCGGTTTTGGAAGCTTATAAAATGAGCTCCCTTCTACAGCAGCTTTTACATATTCCCAATTTTGATCTTCTTCGAAATATGAATCTTCAAAAGTATGCTGAACGTAGAATAGCCATATACCTGCAGAGCCAGAGATCAAAAAGATTGGAGCTTGCACTAGAAGAAATGATTCCCATCCTATTGTCATGCAAAGCAAGCTATATAAAGCAACTATTGAAACATTTGTAATATACGTATTTAGCCGTTCATTCATTCTGGCATTTTTTCTATTGAATCGATTTTTTATCACGAATTGATAAATCGGGCCAAGACCAAACATGATAATAGGGTTTCGGTAGAGTCGGTAACCAATGCGTTTCCAAATAGAAGCAGAAATATATTCTTCAACTGTAAGCATCCATATATCTCCTACGCCACGCTTATCAAGATTACTGCTTGTCGCATGGTGTACAGAATGTTCATGCTGCCATTGGCTAAACGGGAAAATGGTGATAATCCCAGTTATCGTACCAAGGATTTTATTTGCTTTTCGGTTTTTGAAAAAGGAATAGTGGCAACAGTCATGAAAGATGATAAAAATTCGGACTAATAAACCAGCAGCAATAACACTTATTCCAATTGTTAAAAAATAAGAAATGGATAAGCTTTTATATGCTAAAAACCATAAAATAATAAAGGGTACAATAGTGTTTAGAATTTGCATGATACTAGAGTTTGTGTTTGACTTTTCATATGGCGCCATTTGCTTTCTTAAATGAAGTTGCTTTTCTTTGGTCATATTAAAGGTATCCTTCCTCTACTTTTTCTTTTATCATAAAGAATTGAAAAAGACATTTGAAGGCATACGTGTCATGTTCAAACCATGATAAATGTCATGTATGGCAATAAAAATATTAAAGATAAAATATTGGAGGCATAAAAAGATGAACAAATTTATGGACAAACTTGTGCATAAAACAAAATCAGCTATAAGTTCCACCTCTGCACAATTGAAAGAAAGATTTTATACATTAACGGGAACCTCGTCAGCAACTGTTATTCAAATTGCAGAATACGTCCGCAATCATTCCGATACAAAGGTAATGAAGAAAGAGCTTTTAGGCAGAACTTATTATTTTTACGATCTGAAAGTGGACGGTATATTTTATCATTTAGAAACTAAAAGTGATTATATTCTACAGCTTGATGTACAGTTTGAAAACAAGCAAATTGTAGCTTATCGTTCTTATCGGGATCAATATAGCTTATACATACCTATTAAATTCCCAGAGCTTATATAAAAGGTTACTTAAACTTCCCAGTTGATTTCCGCTGCAGAGACTTAGCGATCGCGGGCGGTCCGGGAGCCTCCTCGTCGAAGAGTGCTCCTGCGGGGTCTCCCTTTGACTCGCTTCTCCCGCAGGACGTTGAATAATCTTCCTCGAATAAAAACCGCACGAGGAAAATGCGAATGCATTTTCGAGGATCTCGCGCCTTCCGCTCCAATCAATAACAAAATAGCAATTTCAACACTGAGCTTTAACATGGCCAATAAAAAAACCCCATGTATCATGGGGGCCGAATTCTTATGAGAATAAACTTTTTATACTTTCAAATAAATTTTTAAAAAAGTCACCAATAGCTTGTAAAAAGCCTTTATCACCAACGGCTTCATCAATGCGCTGCTTTATATCTTTTGAAATGTCTTCAAGCTGAGATTGTACATTATCAAAGTTGATGTTTAGTGAGCGCATTTTTTCAAATAGATCAATTAGGAGCTGACGATCTTGATCACTTAATTTAATTTCAAGCGTTTGTAATTGTTCATTAATGATTTGTTCAATTTCTTCCTTTGTAGCAGGATCTTGAGCTGCGATTTCCTTCTTGATTTCGGTTAAGAGTTCGGTTACTTTATCTTGATTCATGCCTTCTTTTTCAGCTAATTGAGTTGCCAAGCTAAGCTCCTCATTCGCTACCTCTGTATGCTCAGTATTTAGCCCTTCTCCATTTCCTTCATCATATGCTTTATATATTCCGACTAAGGCAGAATGGCCCGAGACTTTTACTGGTGAGGCGACTTCAACAACAGCATCCTGAATTCCAGCGGTTAGGAGTGCATTGGCATACATTTCATCTGTCACTTCGGTAATATTTTCAGGTGTAACTTGTCGAACAACAAGTCCTTCTCCTGCTTCTTTTCTTGTAATTTTTGCCGATGAATACATATTTGCACGACGGTCACCATTAATATACTTCACAAGATCGTCTCCGTTAACGGTTATCTCCGTTACTTTGCTTGTATCCTTTACCCCTAATAATTTACGCACTTCTTCCTTTTGACTTGCTGATAATTTTTCACCATACACAACGATAGGCATACCAAATTTTTCATTAATGCCTTCTTCATTACTATCCCCATTCGACGCATTGGCATTTGTTCCAAAATTCAAAGTTAGAATCAAAGTAAACACAACTGCTATCCATTTCATCAATTGTTTCAAAATTTACACTCTCCAATTAAAAATAAATTGTCATGAAAAAACAATTTTACATAATGCATATTGCACTTTCAGAAATTTTATCACATTTTTCTTATATCGTCCTATATTTAGCATCTTTACTGTTGAGCGTCGAGTTTTTCTGGCGAATGATTAGTTTATCTTTTGTCATTGTCGTAGCTAATAAATAATCTATCATAAGCACATTAAACCTATAGATAAAAGAAAACAGACCTTTCGTAGGTCTGTTAAAGTTTGTTATACTATCGGGAATAATTCTTATTGCATGTCTTCTTCTACAGCTTCCAAAAGCTTAAATAGATAAAGATAAATTAATCTACAAGCTTCATTAATTGACAATTTTTCATTAAATCCCTCTACACCATTCAAGGCAAGATTTAATTCCCATAAGCCATCTGCCTGGCTAAATAGTAGACTGTATTTAACTTCCCCTTTTAATCCCTCATTAATTTTTGCTTTTAACTTGCTTTCATACTTCTTTTGCAGCTTTAAGCCTAACATGACCTCATAAGTTCCGAAAACATCATCTACTTCTATACAAACAGAATCGGCTCCAATGAGATCGAACCACTTAGATTCTATGTAAATAAATTCTTTTATTTGGTTTTTTAGATAAGAAATGGGCTGATCCAAAAAATTAGAAGATTCTTCAGCAAGCAATTCTTCCGATTCTTTATCATACCGTTCAATATACGCATCAGTAAAACGTAAGCTTTCCTCTTTTTCTATTATTGTAAAATCCTCTTCGAGAAGCTTATGCTTTTTTGCATAGGCAATTTCTTCTTTATAAGACTCGATTAATTTGGAATTTGCTATTTCATTTGAAAAATATTCGTGAAGTTTTTTCTTTAGCATTTTACCTCTCCTTATTTAACAGTTGATCGTCTTTTCTTTGCAGATTTCGCTTTTTTTTACCTACCTTCTATAACTCATTAACATTAATTTGATTTTTTTCTTTTATTTTGCTTGTTTTTCGTAGAAATAGCAAATAAAAAAAGACAATTCGGTTTAAATATATATATACAATAAGTTAGCGATAGTTAAAGCCTGTATCTTAGATTACCAAGTAATCATTGATACAGGCTTTTTTCAAAATTTCTTATTCAACTAAAGCATGCTTTAGTTGAATAAGGTAAGTATAATATTATTTCTTTCGTAATAAGGTTAGGAGATCTTCAAAGATACCGGGGGTAGCATAAACAATTTCTTCACCGTACAATTCCAAAGGAGTATTTTCTGAGACTTTTCCAACATGTCCAATTTTTGCTCCTGCCTCACGTGCGATTAGTCAAGCAGCAGCTACATCCCAAGGGGCTAAACTTTCAGTATGTGCATCAAGTAATCCGGATGCTACATAACATATATCTAAAGTTGGTGAGGCAAAACGTCGAATATCTCGGCAATGAGTGGCAAGAATATTTACTCTTGTAATTGCATTTTTTAACTGGTTTTTATCATGTGGAAAACCAGTGCCAATTACTGAATTCGATAATGTTTTTACTCTGTTAACCCCAATTTTTTCCCCGTTACAAAATGCACCCTTACCTCGAATCCCAATAAAAGTAAGATTCAGTTCTGGAGAGTGAACAACTCCCACCAAAACGACTCCATCAATGGCAAATGCTAAAGAGATTGCAAAGTGTGGAAGATTTTTTGAATAGTTGACAGTACCGTCTAATGGATCAACAATCCAAAGAGGACCTTTAAAGGTTTCTTTTTCACTTTCTTTTGTGATATTTTCTTCGGATAGAATACGATGTTCAGGATAACATTTTTCAATTGCACCACGAATGATTTGGTCAGAAGCTAGGTCTGCTGATGTTACTAGTTCTCCAGCCTTCTTATACGTCATTTCAATTAGGGATTCCCTTTTTAGTTCAACGACCTTTTTACCAGCAGCATGAACCATTTTTTCAGCAAAGTTAGACCATTCATCTAATTTGTTTAAATCTATCAATTATTAATCCTCCCCAAGAGTAAAAGTCATTCCATGACAATCCAGAGATACTATAAAACCTGTTCAAGATGAATTATTCAACAATTATTGATGAAAACCTTTTAACTTAAACAAATCAATTAGAGGAAACTTCTCGTTCAGCTCTAGCTTGTATCATATCGATGTATTTTTTACTTAAAGTCAAGCTCCTCGAACTTTCGTTCTGCGGAGTGCTGTCCTCGCACCGAGGCTACGTCCTCCTCCAACAAGAAGAAAGTCTATTTTGGAACTTATGTTCTAAAACCATCATAAATTATCAATTGTTACCATATATTTTTAATTTATACTTAAAGATAAAAAAAGATAGTAGGGATAATCAATCCTTACTATCTTTACTCTTATTATTAATAAGTCTTTAAATCGAATCGTCTGTTTTCATCCTGTAAATTGTTCTTTTACGCCTGAAAGTTTTTATTTTCAATGACAGTTACATTCGAATTAGTGGTGTTTCCGATTTGTTTTGTCCTTTCAACAAGCTTATGTACATTTAAGCAGGATTTCTTAGCACCAGAAACTAATAAGGGAACTCCGATAAAGTCGATTTTTAATCCTCTTGAAAAAAATCCCCCCATTGTCATAGCAAAAGGAACAGTTGGTGAAGTGTTTGAAAAAATAATTTTTTCATCTATTTGAAATTTATCCTCAAATAAATTGCAAAGGTTTTTTAATGTTGGCACAACAAGCTTAGACGATCTTCTTCCTAAAGTATATACCGAATTTCCACCTTCGTCAGTTCCATGAAAAATAAACTTTCCAGCGTCGGATTTATTTAGCTTATTAAAATACGGTACATTTAATATTTCTTCCTTCGTAAGTATTCTATTTTCAGGAAGAATTTGTAAATGATAAGACGCAGCTAGTGCTGTTGTATGAGTTCCACCGAAATCATTATATATATAAATCAACAGGATCATCCTTTTATTAAAAGCTAAATTATGAATATTATTATAATCTCCTGTTAATATGAAAATTATTCAAACATCCAGCGTATGTTAACTTACTCTTTTCTTGATTCCACTCCGTTATGAATGACTGATAAAACTGCTTTTTCGATTTCCTCATAACTTGTGCATCTGCAAATATTCGATTCCAGCCATTCCTTTATTGTCTCCTTTGAAGGATTTTGATATTTTGAAATCAAGGCATGGCAATTCATAATAAATCCAGGTGTACAATATCCGCATTGAAATGCGAAGTTTTCAATAAATGCAGTTTGTATTGGTGCATTTTTTAGCCCTTCGATGGTTGTTATTTTCCGTCCTGCCGCTTCTACAGCTAGTATTATGCAAGATTTATATGGAAGTCCATCCATAATAATTGTACATGCACCACAATCTCCATTTAGACAGCCTGGTTTTGAACCAGTCAACCCTAACTCAAGACGGAGAATACTTAATAGAGTGCTAAATGGCCTTATTTCCGTTTGATAAATTTCATCATTAATATCAAGACTGACACTGATATTATTTAAAGGTAAAAAAGCCACTTATTCCGCCTCCAATTCTATTAAAATATCCTTCAATGTATTTCTTAAAACAAATAATCGATACTCTTTAGAGCCTTCAACATCATTTAGGATTGGGCTTGGCAAATATTTAATAGCATTCATGATTCTTTCATCAATAAGCAATTGCCGATTATTTAACTCTTTTTCAACCTCTAATGAGCGAAATGGGAAGGGGCATAATCCGCTAAAAGCAATTCTTAATTGACCATCCTTTTTAAGAGCGGCAAACGTTATCAATGGATATCCTGTATCCCATTGCTGCCTCTTTTTAATAGTGTAATGCGGTAATGATAAATAACTTCTCTCTGTATGTAATTGTACTAGAAATTGTCCTTCAACAAGGTTAAGTGTTTGATTAAAAACCGTATGAATTGGGAGGCTTTTCACCCCGTCTAAACCAGCCAAAATTACATAGCTATCCGCTAAAAGAAAAGGTAATAATGCTTCACGATAAAAGATTTGACTACAAATATTTCCTCCTAAAGTAATCTTATTACGTGCAGTGTGATCTGCTATCCCTCTTGAAGTCTTTCTTAGTAGAGGAAAATAATTTATTTCTTCTAGAAAAGTTAATGGAATGGCTGCTCCAGCTATTAAAAAATGATCATTTAATTCGAAGATCTTACATTCAGGAATATTTTTTATATCAATAATTGCTCCTGTGCGTATTAGGTTTAATCTATGAAGTGTAATGATTTCTGTCCCTCCGCAATAATAAAGAGGCTGCTTATTTGCATGCTTTAATTGAAAAAATAAATCAATGGCTTCATTCAAGCTGTTTGGCTGATAGTATTCAATATCAGTTGTTAACATCGGGAACACCTCCTTCATTAATCCTCCAAAGTAATTCTGGAATGATTGGCAAATAGTTAATAGGAAACAGAAAGTGATGTTGATAGACTATTTCCTAGGGCGGCTGGCATTCCAAGTAATCCGTGCTCAAGCATTTTTGCGTGAAGTATACCTCTCGTTTCAAAATCATTCGTATACTTTGCTTTACCAGTCACTTTTTCATAAGATTCCTTTCGATAATAACCTTTCCCTATCGTTTCCATTATGGAATTCATCCTCTTCATAACCCGATAACTTGCTGAAGAGTTATTACGATGTTCTATACCACGGTATTAAATTTATGAATCAAATAGAGAAAAAATGTTATTCCTCTGTAATAAAGCAAAGCTCAATTATGAATTCTTTATAAGGTCGTGTTAAAGTTCAGTGTGGAAATTGCTATTTTGTTGTTGATTGAAGCGGAAGGCACGAGATCCTCGAAAATGCATTCGCATTTCCCTCGTGCGGTGTTTATTCGAGGAAGATTATTCAACGTCCTGCGGGAGAAGCGAGTCAAAGGGAGACCCCGCAGGAGCGATAGCGACGAGGAGGCTCCCGGACCGCCCGCGGAAAGCGAGTGCCTGCAGTCACAAAAAAGACCCCGATTCATATCGGAGTCTTCAAAATTATTAATTAAAGTGCCTGCTCATTTTAATGTGTCTGGTTTTGATTTGGCATTTGCCCGTTCATTTGTGCTGGTGCATAGGCATTTAATAGCTGCTGCATATCCTGCTGAGCAAGCTGTGGTACTTGATAGTAATGATGTTTATTTTGGTAGATTGACAATTCATACGCCATTTCTATGCAGTTTGGTATAGAATCAGCGATTACACGTCTTACTACAGGATTTGTCACCTCAAGTGCAGCCATGGCCTTAGAGCCTGCTGCACCCTTTATTGAACCAAGCATTAAGCCAGATATACATTCGTCCGTAATTTCAGAAGTTGATTGCAGTGGTTTCTTTGGCTGAGATGGTTGCATTCCGTATACAAAATCATTATCTTGTGTCATTTTATAGCTTTGTGTAGGTACAGACGGATCTTGACCGGATTTAAAACAATCTACCGTCGTATTATATTCCGATTGAATGAATTGATATTGGCGGTCAAGAATGGTTTGCAGCTCTTGATCCTTCACACTTGGACGTAGCATAGTGTACAAGTTTAACGTACCAATCGTTCCTGAAAGAACTTCATGAACATCAAATACTTCATGACCACCGTGATTTTGTTGAGGTGGTACCATACCAGTATGCATATTTTGATGCATTTGACCTTGCTGATTCATCATAAAAATACCTCCTTAATATTAAAAATCACCCCTTATTTTGTGAAAAAAATTATTAATTATTCCTATTTAAGTTTCTGGCCTTTTAATATTTGAAATAGCTTTTTTGGTATTTTCTTTCAAAGCAAGGATCACAAATTTGAAACTTATGGTCCCAATGAAGCTGTTTTCCACAGCTGCGGCATTTTTTTGCTAATTTTTTGACGTCTGTTTTTAATCTGGTATGGACTTGGTCACTAATCTCTTCACGGATTCGCTCCCAATAAATTGCCTCTGTTCTCCGATCTAGACGATATAAAAACAATAAATGAAGTCCAATTGCCTTATAAGTAAGTTCCAATTCCTCTAAATTTCGTTTCTTTATTTGGGGTTCAGGTAATTCGGTGTTATGAATAAGGGCATACATCGTTTTTTCCCACTGCCAAATAAGATCTGGTTCCTTTTTAGAAAAAGGGAGATGCAAAAATGAATATAGATCGTTAATGGAAAACTTAGCTTCTATATCTGTTCCGCGAATCTTTTCATATAGGATTCTCTCTTCCAAAAGGGCTGCTTTTTTTGTGCCCTTTGGACTTTCAAATTTCTCCCACAGTTCAAAAAATTTTTCGAGATCTCGATAATAGTTTTGAAAACGTTCGAAAACTATACTCGTTGGGGCAACTGCGAATGTTCGTATAGGCTTATCCTCAGAAATGAGAAGGTTCCACATCCTATTGATGTTGGAAGTGAATGCTACTTTTCCGACATTATAGATCCCTTTACGGCCCGCACGTCCAGCAATTTGTTTGACCTCTTGAGATGTGAGCACCCTTCTTTTCTCTCCATCAAATTTTTCATTTTCAAGAAAAACTACGCGACGGATTGGAAGATTAAGCCCCATACCGATAGCGTCTGTTGCTACTATGATCGATGTCTCGCCTTTAATAAACCGATGAACTTGCTTTTTCCTAGTTTCTGGTGGCATGCTGCCATAAATCATACTAACGGAATGCCCAGAATTTTCTAGTCTTGAGGCTGTTTCAAGAACGCGCTTTCTAGAAAAACAAATGAGTGCGTCTCCTTTTTCAACTCGGCTAAATTTGAATTCTCTCTTTTCGACTTCTAATGGAATGTCTCGGTGGTACTCATTCAATTCAATATTTGATTCTCCGAGTAGCTGCAGGATCATTTCTTTTGCATTTTGACTTCCTATAATGTGTACCTCAGCGGCATTTGCTTTTGTTATAGCTTTATACCAGGAAAATCCACGATCTTTATCAGTAATCATTTGTGATTCGTCTATTACAATACAATCATAAAAATCCTTCTCATGAAACATTTCCACTGTGCTTGATACATGACGAGCTTCTGGAATAAGCTTTTCCTCTTCCCCTGTTTTTAATGAACATAAAGTACCTTCTTCATTAAGTTTATCGTATACTTCGAGAGCAAGCAGTCTAAGTGGAGCGAGATATAATCCGCTTTGTGCAGCCTTCATTTTTTCAAGCGCACGGTGAGTTTTTCCTGTGTTTGTTTCACCGATATGTAGAACATATCGAATATTTCGTTCTACAGATGGCTGATATTCTTGCCCGAAAATATCATCAATCATCCGTTTTTCTTCTTCTTTTTTACGTTCAACTTCAGCAAGCTCTTCTGCCCTTATCCTCTCTCTTTCCGAAAGATCATTGAGTAAAATTTCATTATGTTTTTCTGGATCGAAAGGGATTTTGGCTAATTTTAATAAATCTGTAATGAATTCATGTTGTAAATTTTGAATAAAGCTGTTTGCTAAATACTCACATTCATAAATTATGATTTCCTCCATTAAGGCTTTAACAGTTTCCTTTGATAAGCTGCTTTGCTCGTTATTGTAATAGCTTGCAGGTATTTGCTTGATTATTATTGATGGGAGGATATCTGAAAGATAATCGCTTACCAGATCTTCATAATGGTAATAATAAGTTTCATATTCAAAAGATGTTCGTTTCCTGTTTCTCGTTTTACGGATGTCCCCTGTTAGCTCATCAAAAAAATCAGATAAAGTTTGATACAAGTCTGGTTCAAATCTACCTAACACATTTAACTTTTCTTCGAGTGCAAATGTGTCTACTAATTGATATCTCTGTTTCGTGTTAAGATCTTTTTGAAATTGAAAAGATACGAAGTGCCTAACATATAGATAAAGCAGATCCTCATTTTTCTCAATCAAGGAAATAATTTCTTCACCTAATTCATCTTGAAGGTTTTGCAGTGCTGTTTGAATACGATCTTCTTCTTTCTTTTGCAGAAACTTCTCTCTCGCTTCCTTATATCGAAGCTCCAAATTAAAATTATTCGTATTCCAAATACCGTTCAGCCATTCTTTAGCATCGAATGGCATGTATGTACGCATTTCAGTTCGAAATAGATGATCAAGAACTTTACGATCAATATGCTCTGTTTCATAGCCCATATTTTTTAAAAACATCTTTTTCTCTATTCTGGAAATACTTGTTGATTTATTTAACCAAACGTTTATCCAGATTTGATTAACATAATTACCTCTATTTTTAATATACTCTTCAAAAGAAGGAATACATTCTTTCATACCTAGAAACTTGGATAAATCATCTATAATCTTTGATTTTGTTGACTCCACTGCATTTCGATAAGTTATTTTCAATTGGTTCATGTCCAGACACCCTCTAGCTTATATATTTCCAGAATCATTATTTATTGTAACACTTGCATTGAGAAATCATTAATAATAACGTTGATAGAACTAAATTCTTTACTGATTAGCTCAATTGAAGTTTGACTTTATTTTTAGAAAATATTGTTGACAAAATGATAAATCGGTCTTATTATTTATCTAGAATTAAATAATCTCGAATTCAAAATAAATGAATTCAAACAAAATGGAGGATAATAAAATGACAAATACGAAATGGGCAATTGATCCGGTACACAGCAGTGTTGATTTCTCAATTAAACATATGATGATTGCAAATGTTAAAGGTACTTTTAATCGATTCGATGCAGTCATTGATGCAGATCCTACGGATTTAACGACTGCAAATATTCAATTTACAGTTGATTTATCAAGTATTGATACTCGTAATGAAGATCGCGATAATCACCTTCGTTCAGGAGATTTCTTTAATGTGGAAAGTTATCCAACAATGACATTCCAATCATCTAAAATTGTAAGTAAAGGTGATGGAGAATATGATGTAACTGGAGAACTATCTCTTCATGGTGTAACGAAGGTAGAAACATTTGAAGTGACTTACGAAGGATCAGGTAAAGATCCGTGGGGGAATGAAAAAGCGGGTTTCACCGTTGAAGGAGTGATTAAGCGCAGTGAATATGGGCTAACTTGGAACTCCGCTCTTGAAACTGGTGGTGTCCTAGTAGGGGATAAAGTAAAGATTTCTCTAGATGTTCAAGCTGCGAAAGCTGAGTAATAATATTATTAAATAGTTTAGGCGGCTCTGAGGAATTTGAATTCCTCAGAGCCGCCTTTTTGCCAATGCTAAGCAAATAAATTGTAAGGATCTTAGGTTTAACCTATTGCTCTGCCAAAATTACAGCAATCTTATCTTCAATTACTTTACCTTTCGATCCATTTACTAAATTATTTAATACAATTGAAAAAATTAGTCTTTCCCCGCTATTTGTATCAACATAACCAGACAATGAGCTCACTGTTGAGATAGACCCTGTTTTCGCTCTTACCTTATTTTGAGCTGGTGAGTTTATCATTCGATTCCGTAATGTGCCGCCGACCATTCTGTCTGTTGCTCCAGCAACCGGTAATGAATTCAAATAGGAGTTATACCATTCTTCGTTTTGAATTTCAAAAAGAAGCTTGGATAATTCGTTGGCTGGAATCAAATTCACATGGGAGATGCCTGAACCATCTCGTAATACTAGTGAATCTATATTCACACCAAGTTTTGTTAATTCTTCTTCTAGTACCTGAAGACCTTCGTCCCAGCTTCCTTTTCCTTTTACGACTTTCCCCATTTCTTTGATTAAAGTTTCAGCGTGTCCATTATTGCTCAGTTTCATAAAGGGAATTAGTAATTCAGATAAGGGCATAGATTGATGGGAGGTTAATACGCTAGCTGTTTGAGGAGCTTCTTGAGTACTCATCTTTCCTTTTATCTCAATCCCTTGTTCTTGTAGGGATTTATTAAAGAGATCGAGTGCATAGCCTGTCGGTTCCCAGACAGCCATCCATTCCCTTGCTCTGCTTGATTCTAATGGAATTGTTCCATTAATAACAATTGAATTATTTCCATGCTGTCGCTCAATTGTAATATTTTTTGTACCATCTTTTGCAACTGTTTTTGCGTTATTAATAATTTTTACATAATCTGTTTTTGGTTCTAGAGTAACTAAAGGTGCTTCGCCAGCATTTTTACTAGGGTTTACTTCAACAATAACCGTACCAGCATCATAGTCTTCATTTGGAGAGGCAGTTAAGGCAGAAACTTGGGCGCCATAATAGTAGGATTCATCGCTCCAGGATAAATCCGTGGAATAACGGATGTCATCATACCATGTGTCGTCCGCAATTAAATCTCCTTGGATATTTTTTATTCCTAAAGCCTTAATTTCCTTAGCGAAATTGTCAAAATCAGCTTTTAAAAGAGTAGGGTCACCCTTCCCTTTTAAATAAAGATTCCCTTGCAGCGTTTTCCCTTTCACAGAACCATCAGTTAGAATCTCTGTTGTAAATTTGTAATCTTCACCCAAGGTAGCTAACGCAGCTGCGGCGGTTAATAGCTTCATATTAGATGCGGGTCTTAAACGAATGTCACCGATATGATCATAGAGCAGTTCCCCTGTTTCTGCAGATCTTACACTGACACCTGCGAGTGCCCCATATAAGTCAGGATCATTGTTTAGTAGCTGATTCAGTTCCTGAACCAGTTCTCCTCCTTCTTCTACTGCTTGAACGGCTGGTCCCTCTGAATTTATTTGAGGAACGAGCATTAGCATGAAAATCAATAAAAAACTAAAACTAAATTTCATTGCTTTTTTCATAAGCATTAGCCACCTTTCTTAAATATGTTCATAAGTCCATTTCTTCTTTGAAAGGTGAATTCCCTCTATTTTCAAGATGAGGAAAAAGAAGTGTTTTTCATACAAAAAAGTACAAAAAAGAATAAAGTAATTGAGGAATATGTAGGTAAAATGAAACAGTGTATCAAACTAATATCTTGTATCTGGTTTATACAAAAAGCGATTTAAATCAATTGTCCCATTTAGCTTGAATTCTACCCCTTCACTTTCCAATGATAGCTTTTGGATAGAAAAATATTCATCATCTTTTAGTCCAATTTCTCCTTTTGAGTTTATTACTCGATGCCAGGGCAATCGGTGTTTTTTACTCATAGAATGAAGGACCCTTACTACTTGTCTTGCTCCTCTCGGACTGCCTGCAAGTTTTGCTATTTGGCCATAGGTCATAACCTTTCCCTTAGGGATATTTTTAATTATGAAGATGGCTCTTTGTGTGAAAGTCTCCAATTGACAAACTCCCTTTATTTGATTTCTTCCCTAAATAATAGCATATAATACTGTCATTTGAGATTTGGATAAAAACTAGAAATTACGAAACTTATTTTTATTAGTTCGAACTAGAGCAATTACGAGGATAGTTTTCAAAATGATAGAAACATAAAACAAAGGCTTTCTTATAGGTCGAAAAATCTGCCTAGAGAAGCCTTTTTAATTTTTATATTTAGAAATAAAAAGGGAATTATCCTTTTGGACAATCCCCTCGGGTTCTGATTAAGGAGTATTCTTTAAAATAATTTGAATAAAACGACTTGCATGCTAAACATATTAATTCACCTTTAGGATCATCGATTTTATTTCTTGATCAAAGATATTAGCCAAATGCTCTGGAACCGTCATGTAGACAAGTCCATTTCCTTCTAGTTTCGATGAATAACCAAGAGGTACGGTTCTTTTAATTAATTGTGCATAAAGCTCTGGTTCAGAGAGCTGACGATCAAATTGTTGTATGGATAAACTTTTAATTAAGGCAAGTGCACCTGTAACATGAGGTGCAGCCATTGAAGTGCCACTTAAAGTGGCATACTTACCATTCAAATAGGTAGAGAGGATTTCTTCACCAGGAGCAACAACATCGATTTCATTGTTTGAATTACTAAATTCAGATGAGCGACGTTCTAGATTAATGGAGGCTACGCTAATTACATCATTATAGGAACCAGGAAAGGCAAATTCGTCTGTTGAGTCATTCCCATCACCTTCATTACCTGCTGCGCAAACAACGAGAATATTATTGTCTACAGCCTTTTTGATCGCCTCATAAAGTGCTGGAACATCATTTGGACCCCCAAGAGACATGGAAATAATATCAACTTTTTGTTCAATAGCAAAATTGATTCCATTAATGATCCAACTATATTGTCCGGAGCCATTTTTATTAAGAACCTTGACAATAAGCAGGCTAGCTTCTGGTGCAACTCCAACGACACCTAAGTTATTCTCCCTTGCAGCAATAGTTCCGGCTACATGTGTTCCATGACCGTTATAATCCATGAATAATTCTGGGTTACCTTTATCATCGCTTGTAAAATTCCGGCCACCTATGATACTTTCTTTTAAATCTGGGTGACTTATATCGCAGCCCGTATCTAATACTGCTACTGTAACACCTTTTCCCTTCGTATCTTTCCAAATCTTTGGTGCTTGAATCAGTTCTACGCCTTTCGGAACTTGATTTGCCACATCTGTTTGATCAATGACCTTGAATGGAATAACACGAACATTTTGCTCCATATCTTTCCCTCCTTAAGAGATTAAAATTGAAGCGGATTCTTGGTGGTTACATTATTTTAATTATTCTGAATTATTTTTTAAAGTTGCAATTGTACTATTTTTTATAGATTAATAGTATGTAGTTTTAACTATATATCATGACAGCTTTTTGTTATTAGTACTGGTAATTCTGAATAAATCTGTATAATATCCTTCATTTGCATTCTCACTAGTCCGCTAGAGGAGGGAGCGACAAAATCGATTGTGCCAGATATGATTGACTTCTCTTGCTTTCCCCAAGGAATTGATTTTTTCTTACTGTATTCTTGGTAAACTCCTTTCCCAACAAAACAAATGATCTTTGGTTTATAGATGCTTATTTTTCGTATGAGTTCCTTTCTCCCTGCTTCATATTCCTCTTTCGTAATTTCATCGGCAGCCTTCGTAGGTCTAGAGACAATATTTGTCAAACCATAACCCAAATCTAGTAATTGATTATCTTCTGTTGAATCAAATTTTCTTGGAGTCAATCCAGATTCATAAAGTATTTTCCAAAAACGATTATTAGGGTTAGCAAAATGATGCCCTGTCTCTGAAGATCGAATACTTGGATTAAAGCCAACAAATAAAATATTAAGATCTTCTTTTATATGATCCCTTATTGGTTTCAAGGAATGCACCTCCATGACTGTAGATAGATTTGCAAATAATATAAGCATTATTTTAGGAGAGAGGTTTTTTTAGCGTAAGAAATTCAAATCCCGTGTTCATAGCAATAGTGATTGACAAGCTCTTCGATTAAATCATGTTCTGGAAATTCACCTGAAAACTGAAATTGGATTTCTTCAATGAATGCGCCATTTTGATAAACATGGATCACCCCATCTTGATTAATTACACTAAACTCAGGCTTGAATCGATAGCCATTTCTTTCTATTGCCCCCATTTTAGTCAACTCCATTTACATTTTTCTTTTAGTATAGTCCTGGTGCTTGATTTTATCACATTAGAAAAAATTGGCATTCACCAAGTCCTTTTTGGCGAATGCCTTAGTTTTTCTTACACGTTAAGAAAGTATAAATTGTCAACGCAGAAGATGATCCGACGCAGTTTCCAATTTTAGGGATTAAGTATAAGTGCAACTACGCCTCTGTCTTCGCCTTTCCAAGGCTCGCCAATCGGCGAGTTTTCTTTATGCGATCTTATTAGCAGATACTTAATTGAACACACACTTTACTTAAGAACGTTAATAAACTTAAACTTTCTTATTAGCCAAATAAAGAAAAAGAGCCAGTTGGGCTCTTTTCCATCCTTCATTATTCTTCTGTAATTTCAACTTTCTCCATTACAACTCCATTTTTCATTGCTAAAACAGTATCCATACCAGATGTTACTTTTCCGAATACTGTATGAACACCATTTAAATGTGGTTGTGGTTGATGAACGATAAAGAATTGGCTGCCGCCAGTATTGCGTCCAGCGTGAGCCATCGATAAAGAACCTACCTCATGTTTATGTGGGTTGCCTTCAGTTTCGCAATTAATTGTGTAACCAGGACCACCTGTACCTGTACCGTGTGGACATCCACCTTGGCTTACAAAGCCAGGAATTACACGGTGAAAAGTAAGCCCGTTATAGTAACCTTCGTTAATAAGCTTCGCAAAGTTAGCAACTGTTCCCGGAGCAGCTTCAGGATATAGTTCAAACTCCACCTTTTCACCATTTTGCATTAATATGTATCCTTTTTTCGCCATACAATCATCTCCTTCAATAAAAATCATTCTTAATCATACATGAATTACATTAGAATTAAAAGTAACTCGGTCTTTAACTAAATATTTCAATAAATAACAGTAAAATAAAAACAATTAAGCCATAAAATGATACATGCAAAAAAATAGTTGTTAATCCAAACTTTACATCTTCAAGGGTCATACCTCGCTTACGGATTCTAGTTCGCATAATATCACCATCCTTAATAAAATATTATCTAAATCTAACAATATTGACAATATTCTACTAAGAAAAATTACCCAATTTAAATATTTCGGTATTAATTTATTCAATAAAACTTCTTTTGCATTTGCATTTGTTTTTTCATAATATCATAAGATTTTTCAATAATATCTGTTAATACATCTGCTTTATACACTCTGCCAAGCTTTGTGTTTTTCTGATAATAGCTAACGATTTCATCTAATTTTTGTGATGTTTCTTGTGCAATTCGAATATTAAGCTGAATTCTTTTTTCTTTGTCCAATGTCATCTTTAACAGCCTCCAAAATAGCATTTATTTCTATTCTATCAGAAAGCTATTAATTTGCTAGCAGTTTGATAGCTTAATAATAGCATGCGCTAGCTTTCGCTTTTTCGCTCATTATAACATTTCTAAATCACCTAAATTAGATCTCATTTTAAACTTCAATGTATTATATTAGGTGAATATTTTTTCATCTACTATACACAATAAAAAAATGGAGGTGAGTTAATGAATCATGTCATTGCTTTCATAATAAAAATTACTTCAAACTTTATTTTCTTATTTTTCATTCTAGGCTTTTTATATAACATCACAGTTGTTAATGTTTTAACAATTACAATAACTCTCAGTATTTTATCGTATATTATCGGTGATTTGATGATCTTACCAAGAACCAGCAATGCTGTAGCTACCGTTACTGATTTCGGTATAGCAATGGCAGTTATTTGGATATTAAGTGTAAGTTTAACCACAGGTAATTATAATAACTTATTTACTATGTCACTTATTTCTTCTGCTGGAATTGCCTTTTTTGAATCCTTTTTTCATAAGTATTTTGTTATCTATGTTGTTTATGGAGATGAAGACAATGAACTGCAAGATACATTTTTGCAATATCATACTGAAACAGCTGAAGAGTTTTACCCTTCTGAATTAATATCAGATGATAATAAAGACATAGAAAAACAAAAATCAAATGAGTAAAAAAGTATACCCAATTACACTATTGGGTATTTTTGTGTAAAATTGGATAAAAATTTATAATCTCCCTTGCGTTCCCTATCTACACTTCTTTTAATTAATAACTTCTTATTTTTTTCTTTTAACTTGTCCCCCGAGAGATTTTTCGGTGCTGTCTTTCAATGTTCGTCACACCTTCCGTGGTCTTCGTCTACAAGCACCAGACTCGACCTCTCTGCGTCCAATTCTAAGCTTTCTTTTAACGAGACGGCAGGATAACAAAAAAAGAATTGGATATCTCCAATTCTTCTACTGGTTAAGCAGTGTATTCCATTTCTCTTTAAGAAATTCACCAAATTGTTCAAGTTCAGTTTTACCTTCAGATAGTTTTTCTTTCCACTTTGGCAATTCTTGTTTTATCTTATCAGTACCTTCTTTAATCGTTTTCTCAATTTCTTCTTGTTTATCTTGTTGGGTAAGCTTTTCATTCATTGATTTTGTTGAGAATTCAGCAGGCTCAATATATGGAAGTGTATTCTCCATAATTGCTTTAAATAAAGGTACAACCGTTTCTGAACTGCTGCTTGATAAATAATGCTCTCGATCGGTTTTATCGTATCCAACCCAAACAGCACCGACTAGGTTTGGCGTGTATCCTACAAACCACTGATCCTTCGTTCCGTTAATATCTTTATAAGGAAGCTGGGTGGAACCAGTCTTTCCAGCAAGTTGAACTCCATTGATTTTTGTAGCTTGTCCTGTTCCAGATTCTACAACATTAAGAAGCATTGACGTCATTTGGTTCGCAACCGATTTGGTAGTTACTTTAACTGTTTCCTTCTTTCTTTCAGCAATAATGTTGCCAGTAGGACCAACTATTTTCGTAATTAGATGGGCATCCTTCTTTTTCCCTTCATTAGGAAAGACTGTATAGGCTTCAGCGAGTTGTAATGGTGAAATGCCTTTATGCATACCTCCTAATGCAATGCCCAAATATTCATCCTCTTTTTCTAATGGGATTCCAAATCGCTTCAATGAATCAATTCCCTTATCTAGTCCGATTTGATCTAGCAGCCAGACTGCTGGAACATTTAGGGAATCCTCAATGGCTTTATACATTGGCACTTCACCTGAAAACTTCTTTGAAGCATTTTCAGGTTTATATTTTCCAAAAGACATGGGTTCATCCTTTAGCATAGAGTTTGCATTATAGCCTTCCTCAAGTGCTGGTGTATAGACAGCCAGTGGCTTTAGAGTCGAACCAGGTTGGGCTTTTAAATGAGTGGCGCGATTAAAACCACGGAATACATGTTCTCCGCGTCCGCCAACAAGTCCCCTGACTCCGCCTGAGTCAGGATCTATAAGAACAGATCCACTTTGAACGAGGACCCCATTTTTACCACGAGGAAATAAGTAATCCTGCTCATATACTTGTTCAAGTCCAGCTTGAATATTTTGATCCATTTCTGTATAAATTCGGTATCCTCTTGTAAATATTTCTTCTTGAGTTAAGCCGTATTTATTAATAGCCTCATCAAGTACTGCATCTACATAATAGGGATATTTTCTCTCTACAAAGCGTCCTTTTCCTTCTTCTAGTTGAATTTTTTCAGAAATGGCCTCTTTGTATTCAGATTCAGTGATCATGGAATGTTCTTTCATTTTGCCAAGCACCACATTCCGACGCTCCATGGCACCATCATAATTTTTATAAGGATCAAGTGAAGATGGTGATTTCAATAAGCCTGCAAGAAGAGCAGATTCACTTATCGTTAATTCCTTTGCACTTTTATTGAAATACTTATTAGAAGCTTGTTCAATTCCCCATGCACCACTCCCAAAATACACTTGATTTAAGTACATTTGGAGAATCTCATCTTTTGTGTAATACTTTTCAATTTCTACTGCTAAAAATAATTCCTCTATCTTTCTTTTATAAGTCTGTTCTGGTGAAAGTAATGCATTTTTAGCAAGTTGCTGGGTGATGGTACTTCCTCCACCAGTAATTCTGCCTGCAAACAAATTTTTGAAAAAAGCACGTGCCATTCCTTTAATATCAAAGCCATTATGCTTGTAAAAGCGTTCATCCTCAATGGCTATCACGGCATTTCCTACATAATCAGGCAATTCCTCAATAATGATTCCCTCAGACCGATTCGTAGCTAATTTGCTGGCAACTTCTCCGTCTTTATCATAAATAATTGTGGATTGCTTTAATCCTTCCTGCAATGATTCCACATTCGCTGTTGCTGCTAAAAAAGCGAAAAATAGGATGGTTAATAATAAAAATGTTAGAACGATCAACATTAATATTTTTGTTATATGCTTATTTCTCCAAAAACGTTTTATACTTTCCCATATAGGTTGTAGTCTTTTCATTTTATCTCCTTACTTGCTGCTATTAAAAGTTTCTCTTTTATTATAATATAAACGTAAAATATTGTTAAAAGTTTCACTTATACTTATATCTTGACCTTTTGCTTGAAACATATTATATTTATATATGCGATGAGCTAATTGCGTAAGTCGATTAACAATCCAAATTGGAATGCACGAATGTGGCGTGCAGTTAATCGCCGCAATACGTAAAGGATGCCGTAATTGGCATCCTTTTTTAATTGAAGCATATTTTTCCGATTTAGAAAAATGTCTATCTTTTTGTGATATTAAAATTTTGTTCAACATATGCCCAATTCTGTGGAAAGGGCAAACTTAACTGCCAGTAAGTTGTACCTAAAAGATGATATTGATCAATTAGTTTATATTTCTCAGAATAGCTGCGAATATCGTCAAACCAAACGGTATGCTTTTCCTGCTCAATCCAATAATTATACCAAGGTGTAGCAGCATGTAAATCATAATTGATAACAGCCCCCTTTGAAATGGCCAGATTTTGTGCACCAAGAAGTGAAATTGCATTCGTACTATTGTCAATATTTCTCCAGTCATATCCATATAAAGGAAGTGCCATTTGCAGCTTCTGTGGTTTAATTAAACGGATGGAGTAGCGAATCACCTCCTCCATCCACCAAATTGGTGCTACAGGATTTGGCGGACCAGTTGGATACCCATAATCAATCGTCATTACTGCTACGATATCTGCAGCATCGCTAATAGCCTTATAATCATACGCACCGATTATACGATTCGTTGGAATATCTTCAGTTTTTGCATGGACATTGACATGGAGAATGAATGAGCCTAAAGCTTGTTTTAATTCATGAAGAAATTTCGAGAAATTATTTCTCTGTGGTGGGGGGATAAATTCAAAGTCAATACTAACCCCTCGATATCCTTTTTTCTTAATAAAATTCATGATACTTTTAATTAAGTTTTGCCTGTAAATTGGATTTTCAAGCACTTGGCCAATCAGTTGCGGACTAAATTTTTGATCTGCATAATTCCTTATCATTAAAAGTGGAATGACCTTTAAACGTTTACTTTCTGCAATAATTTGGGTATCATCTAATGTTAAATACGCGAACCCTTCTTTTGTAAATGAGTAAGAAACTACCGCTAAATATGTTAAATTATGTGCAATTTGCTTTAATACAGAGATAAATGAATTTGGATTAAATGGAATGATGAAACCTAATGTTTGCATTGTTAGCTTTTGAGATGAAGGAATATTTATTTTTTGACCAATGTATAGGTTATTTGGATTTATGGATGGATTGGCTAAGAGGATTAAATTTACATTCGTATTGTACTGCTGGGCAATTTTCCAAATAGAATCACCAGGTAATATTATTTTTGATCTTATGGGCAATGTTTGATCAGGGATATAGAGAGCTAAACCAGGTATGATCATACTATTTGGAATTAATCTATTTACATTTATGATTGATTGGGTCGGCACTCCGTAAAGCTGAGATATAGCCCATAAAGAATCCCCTTCTTGGACGATGTGTATCGACATCTGTCCTCACACCTCCCTCTAATAAACCTTAATTTATTTTATGGGGTATTCATCATTAAATAGTACATAAACAAATGAATGAAAAAAGCACTCAAGTAATGAACTGTCCTCCGATTGATAGACAAATGCTAACAATCGGAGGACAGTTCATTTTGAGTGCTCTATCGTGCTTTTTAAGATGACTCTTTAAACTTGCAAACCGTAATTACGACATAATGCAGCTAATCCACCTGAAAAACCGCTGCCAATAGCATTGAATTTCCAATCATTGCCATGACGATAAAGTTCACAAACGACAACAGCAGTTTCGATTGAAAAATCTTCACCTAGATCAAAACGAAGTAATTCTTGTTGATTAGAATTATCCAATAAGCGAACAAATGCGTTTGATACTTGACCAAAGTTTTGTTGACGCATGTCTGAATCATGGATTGTAACAGTTATTCCAATACGATCAACATACGAAGGTATTTTTGTAAAGTCAACGACTAGCTGTTCATCGTCTCCATCCCCTTCACCTGTGCGGTTATCTCCGGAATGTACAATCGCTCCGCTTGGATGTTGAAGATTATTATAAAAAATAAAATCATGATCATTCTGGCATCTGCTATTTGCATCTACTAAAAAAGCTGAGGCATCTAAGTCAAAATCATGTCTGCCTTGATATTTATTCGTATCCCAGCCAAGTCCAATGATTACCTTTGTTAAACCTGGGTTTGTTTTTGTTAAGTCAATTCTTTGTCCCTTTGCCAATTGAATTCCCATTGAAAATCCTCCCATATAAATGTTTATTCAATTGTAAAGCTAGAAAATAATTTTGCCTTTCCTGCTTTTCACTATTATCCGACTTGTAAACCAAAATCCGTAGCAATACGTGCTAATCCACCTTGATAACCAGAACCAACAGCAGAGAATTTCCATTCACCATTATGTCTGTATAATTCGCCGACAATGATCGCTGTTTCAATTGAAAAGTCTTCTCCTAAATCATAACGGATGACTTCTTCATTTGTTTCTTCATTTACAATTCTAACAAAAGCGTTGGAAACTTGACCAAAATTTTGTCCTCGATTTTCACCATCATGAATGGTAATGACGAAAGAAATTTTCTCAATACCAGCAGGAACAGCATTTAAGTTCACTTTTACTTGCTCATCATCGCCGTCCCCTTCACCTGTACGGTTATCACCTGTATGTACGACTGACCCATTTCCGCCTTCAAGCTGATTATAGAAAATAAAATCTTTATCGGAAGCGCATTTTCCAGATGTGTCTAATAGAAAAATACTAGCATCTAAATCAAAAGCCTGGCCCCCGTCATATTTATTGGTATCCCATCCAAGTCCTACTATTACTTTTGATAATCCAGGGTTTGTTTTTGTTAAATCAACCTTTTGCCCTTTTGATAAAGAAATAGCCATTAACAATCATCCCTTCATTTTTTATTAGATCTTCCTATTTCAACAGGAAGGATCATCCAATGTAAAAACTGTTTTTAATTTAATAAAGTTTTCTTTCTATCATAGTGTAACCCTTCCATTAGGAAAGCGTAAACTAATAAGCCTATATTATTTATTTATATTCTACTAAAGAAATATACCCCTGACCACCTTATTTTAATATATATTTACCAGTAATGTAAAAATAAAGTAAAATCATAAGGTGAAACATTTGAAAGGTCTTGATAGATTGTGATATTAAAAAGGAAGGAGACATATGCTCCTTCCTCTTGTTCGCTAACAGGAAAGTTTAAGTTTATTAACGTACTAAAGTGAAGTGTATTATCGATTAAATACCTGCTAATAAGATCGCATAAAGAAAACTCGCCGATTGGCGAGCCTTGGAAAGGCGAAGACAGAGGCGTAGTTGCACTTATACTTAATTCCTAAAATTGGCAACTGCGTCGGATCATCTTCTGCGTTGACAATTTATACTTTCTTAACGTGTAAGAAAAACTAAGGCATTCACCAAAAAGACTTGGTGAACGCCAAGTTTTTCTAATTAAAAAAGTAGTATTAATCCAAAATGACAGGCAATTCGATGATAAATTTTGTACCCTTATTAAGCTCACTTTCAATATTAACTTTTCCATTGTGGCTTTCAATGATATGAAAGCTAACCATTAGCCCAAGTCCATTTCCGTTTTTCTTTGTTGTATAAAAAGGTTCACCTATATTTTTAAGCTTTTCGGGTGGAATTCCTATACCAGTATCTTCTATTGAAATATATACTTGATTGTTCAAAACGATAGTATTTACTATGAGTTCTCCCCCAGCTGGCATCGCATCAATAGCATTTTTAATAAAATTGATAAAAACCTGTTTAAGACGATTTTCATCACAATTTACTAATATCTCGTCAACTTTAGGTTCAAACTGAAAGTCAACATTTTTCTTACTTGCTTCAAGCTCAAACAAAGAAAGCACATTTTTCAAAATTGGAACTACGTTTTTTTCTTCAAGGAGGACCGCTTTCGGTTTAGCAAGCATCATAAAATCTTCAACAATATTATTAAGTCGACTTATTTCATCTAGAATAATATCAAAATATTCTAAGCGCTCATTATTAGTTTCGTCCATTTGCAGGAATTCTGTATATCCTCTTATTGAAGTAAGCGGATTTCGAATTTCATGAGCCACTCCAGCAGCCAGCTGGCCAACTGCGGCTAGCTTATCCTGTCTGTGTAAGATCTGTTCGTTTTTTTTCTTTTCTGTTATGTCATTTCGAATAGCTAAGTATTGATAAGGTTTCCCGTATTCATCTAAAAAAGGAATGATCGTTGTATCGACCCAATAAAAGGTACCATCCTTTGCACGATTCCGAATTTCCCCCTTCCAGACATTCCCCTTCCTAATCGTTATCCAGAGATTTTTGAAAAATTCTTTAGAATGATATCCTGAATTTAGCAATGAATGGGTTTGACCAATAAGCTCATCCCTGCCAAATTTTGAAATTTGACAAAACTTGTCATTCACATTCGTAATCTCGCCATATTCATTTGTGAATGCAACTATTGAGGATTGGTCTAAAGCAAATTTAATATCTCCTACTTCTTTAATTGTGGCCTTCAAATGCGCTTCTGTTGTTTTTAGGGCTGTTATATCTGTTCTAATTGAAACGAATTGATAAGGTTTCCCATCATTATTTAAGAATGGAACAATCGTTGATTCAACCCAATAATATCTTCCATCCTTCGACCGATTGCGAATTTCTCCAGACCAAATGTTCCCGCTTGAAACTGTATTCCATAGGTTTCTAAAAAATTCTTTAGAATGATAGTTAGAATTTAAAATTTGATGCGTTTTTCCAATGATTTCGTCTTTCTCATACTTTGATATTTCAACGAACTTATCATTTACATACGTAATGATACCGTCTGAATTTGTAATTGTGACGATGGCAGATACATCTAGCGCTGTTTCAATATCCTTTAAATAAGTGTCGCTATCAGCTAGTCTTTTTCCAACAACTGTTCTTGAGCCGACAAGTCCGCTTAAAAAAAGAATAGATACAAACAAGACTAAATATATGAGAAACGACCTTGATGAAGCGACTTCGTTTTCAAAACTTGCTCCATAAAAGTCACTGGAAGTGCGTAAAAGCAATAAATACCCTTCTATAATAGCCCCAGTAATAAGGAGTGAACTTATTGGTTTTATCCAAAATTCATTAAATTTTGAAAGAGTTTTTGAGTGGAATAACATCCACAGGGAGATAATAAACGTACCGAAAATGATCAGCGTTGCCAAAATAAATAGTGTTGGATTGAAATGAATGCTCGTCTTCATTGCAAACAAACCAGTAATATGGGTTGACAGTACTGCAATAGTCATAAAAAAACTGCTAATCCAAAGTTGATTACGTTTTAGCTCCTGATCAATAACTCCATAAAAGGCTAACCCCGTAAAGAATATCCCTAATATGAGTGATAATATGGTAAAAGGAATATGAAAATTGCCAGATCCATTAATATTAATTGCCAACATCCCTATAAAATTCATAATCCATATTCCGACTCCAAGAGAAAATGTTCCTCCCCAGAATAGAAATCTCCTATTTCGTTCTGATGATCGGACAAGAGTAAATAAATCTAAACCTGTATAGGAAGCGATAAATGTTAGAATCATCGCGATAAATATTAGCATTGGATTAATCAACTTTAACATGCCAAAAATGATTATTCCCCTCTTTCTCTCTTAGGGTATTTGTAATATCTTTTATGATTGTAATCCAATCCTTCATCTGTTGGAAGTGAAAATCAAAAAAATCTCTTTATAGTGTAAACATTACTATCTGTCAGGCGAAAAAGTGATATATAATAAAAATTTTCAGAAAACATACTACACATTTTACGAATAATTGTGTATACTGTTATATAACAAGGTGGATAAATATATTCTGTATTATAAAAAGGAGTGGGAAAATTGTTGAAAAGTTCAATTGAAGCAATAAAAACACTGCCACGGAAAATTTGTCAAGAATGCGGTCAAAACATGAAGGATCATGTGGAGTCCTATTTAATGGAATGTGACCGATGTCTATCTAAGAAGGTTGAATAATTTATAAACAGGTTTTTTAATAGATTTTTCCAATTGAAATAACATACTAAATTACATTTAAAACGGCACCCTTTTGGATGCCGTTTTTTTTCTTATCTCCTTTTACAAATATCTTTCCAAAAAGTTCATCTCCAAGATAAGAATCTAACTTCCATATTACACTTTTACAAAAAGGAGAAATTTTAAAAAATGTCTATTTTATTTTTTCATTTTTTTGAAAAATATATCCAATTTATAGTCTATCCTGTATAATTTTTAGAAATACAAAATTTAGCAATGCGAATTAAGGAGGAATTCATTTGGTTACAACAGCTGCCATTAGACTTTTACGTTCAGAAGTTCAAGAAGATGCTACGTGGAATCTTAAGGATTTATTTTCAAATGAAGGTGAATGGAAACAAGAAATAAAAGAGATAGAAACTGAAATTGAAACATTTAAATTATATAAAGGTCAGCTCCATACAGGTGCAGACATTTTATATAAATGTCTTTCAGCTCAAGAAAAAATAATGATCAGGTTAATACAAACAGGTACATATGCTAATTTGCTTCAATCAGAAGATGGAACCAATCCAGTTAATCAAGCTAATTCTTCTATAATGGCATCGCTAAGAGCAAAAGCGGGAGCTTCATTATCATTTATTGATTCAGAAATACTTGCTATGCCAGATGGCACAGTTGAAGAATATATTGCTGATGATAATAGATTTGAGCCTTTTTCTATTCAATTGATGGATTTATTAAAGACAAAAAAGCATCAGCTCTCTCCCGAAACAGAGGAAGCTTTAGCAGCACTTGGAGAAATACATGGGGCTCCATATTCGATTTATCAGGCTGGAAAGCTTGCTGATATGCAATTTTCTAATTTTGTTGATGAGAATGACAATGAGTTGCCAAACTCATTCGCTCTTTTCGAGGATCGTTATGAGTTTTCTCCAGATAAAACGATTAGAAGAAATGCATACCAAACTTTTTCAGAATCATTAACACAATATAAAAATACATTTGCAGCTGTATATTCAACTGAGGTTAAAAAACAAGTTTCATTAGCAAAGCTTCGTAAATATGAGTCAGTAACAGATATGCTTTTAGAAGCACAATATGTAACAAAAGAAATGTATTATAATCAGCTAGATATCATTCAAAAGGAACTTGCACCTCATATGCGCAGATTTGCACAGTTAAAGAAGAAAGTTTTAGGACTGGATAAAATGCTATTCTGTGACTTAAAAGCACCATTGGATTCTGAATTTAACCCGCAAACTACGTATACTGAAGCAAGTAGTGTAATATTAGAAGCATTAAAGATCATGGGACCGGAATATTCAGAAATAATGAAAAAAGGGCTAACAGAAAGATGGGTTGATCGAGCAGATAATATCGGTAAAGCAACTGGTGCATTCTGTGCAAGTCCATATGGCTCACATCCATTTATATTAATTACTTGGACAGATACAATGCGTGGTGCATTCGTACTCGCTCATGAGCTTGGGCATGCAGGCCATTTCTATCTTGCTAATAAGAATCAGCGGATCATGAACACTCGTCCTTCCACTTATTTTGTCGAAGCACCGTCAACAATGAATGAATTACTCCTTGGTCAATATTTAATGAACGGTACAGAGGATAAAAGAATGAAACGATGGGTCATTCTTCAGCTTCTAGGAACTTACTACCATAATTTCGTTACCCACTTACTTGAAGGTGAATTCCAACGGAGAATATATACTCTTGCAGAACAAGGTACTCCGCTAACTGCAAAGACATTATGTGAGCAAAAGATGGATACTCTTTCATCCTTCTGGGGAGATGCCGTCGAGCTAGATGAATTTGCTTCACTTACTTGGATGCGCCAGCCTCACTATTATATGGGACTTTATCCTTACACATATTCTGCAGGCTTAACTGCTTCGACTGCAATGATGCAAATGATTAATGAAGAAGGTCAGCCAGCCATTGACCGTTGGCTTGATGTTCTTAAATTTGGCGGTACAAAAAAACCATTAGATCTTTTAAAACACGCAGGAATAGATATGTCAAAGCCAGATGCCATTCGTAAGGCAGTATCTTATGTAGGCACTTTAGTTAACGAACTTGAAAAAAGCTATGAATAATCAAAAGATCTCTCCATTTTTGGGGAGATTTTTTGCAGTTATATCTTTATATTGAAAAATGAATAATAAATACCTTTATATGAAAAGTTATGGATAAAGCTTTGTATAATGTGCTTTATTAAGGAGGGATAAAATGAAAAAATCATTAGAAAATCAAAGAATATCTTTAGCTCATGCGAATAAAGCGCAAAAATTTCCAAATCATAATAACGATCCTGGTGAATCACTAAATGAACATCGTGCAATTGAAACTGCCAATGTCCTTATTAGTGAAAAAGAGCTTGGACAGCAAAATGAAAATTTATAATGAATCTTAAAAGGGGTTGTCCCAAAAGCAAAGGTGCCAGACACCTTATTGGACAACCCTTTTCGAAAATAGTTTTATCAGATAATAGGTTAAGTTCTACTCAATTTGTGGTAATTCCCGTACTTCGACATTTGTTTCATTTCCACATAAAGGACATTTTAAATCGGCAGAAGCAAATTCTTTTCGCATCCAGCCATTGCAGCTTTCATGGCTGCACGCATAGACTTCTGTATTAAGCATAACAACTTCAGGTTTATCATCTTGACCTTTTCTATTGAAAAAAATAGCAAACGCCCCCTTTTTCCTTAGTATGGTCATCTTAGGGAAATTTATCCTTAATGAACTGTTTTCTAAGGTATAAATAAATGATGTTTGGAGGGAATAAATTGGATAAAAATCGAACGATGAAAAGATTTACGGTGGTTGGAACTGATATTGAGAAGGTAAAACTACTCAATAGTCAATCCGGTTTATCCTATAACGAGGTGAAAATGCTGTTAGCTAGTCGAGCAAATAAGAACAAGGACTGACTAATATATCCCGACTATTTCATAGAACTCAAAAAAGAAATCGGTAAGAATGCCGATTTCTTTTCTTTAGCTAATTGGAAAGTTTAAGGTTATTAACGTACTAAAGTAAAGTGTGTGTTCAATTAAATATCTGCTAATAAGATCGCATAGTAAAACTAAGGCATTCGCCAAAAAGGACTTGGCGAATGCCTTAGTTTTACTAATAATCATGCAAGTAAATGCAGTTTTCTTATTTTTAAATTTTAATTCATTTTCACAGTTTAGCGGTTGAAGGTGTTACTGCACTTTCCTTTTCATCCTTCAATAACCAAAAACACAAAAATAAGCCAATTACGCTTAATAAACTAAAAAACAAATATACAGTATAAATGTTAAATTTTTCATAGATGATTCCACCGATGAACGTACAGAACCAATTTCCGACCCCATTACCAAAAGCAGAATATAATGTTATAGCAGTCGCGGTAATATGTACTGGTGTAATATCTCGTATATATTGAAGACCCGCCGGTATGAAAAGACCGATTGAAAAACCTTGAATAATAGCCGTAGAATATATTAACCAAAGACTTGGTTCTGTAAAATATAAAAGCCATCTAACTAAAGAAACTGCACCAGCAAAAGTCGCAACTTGTAATAATCCAAAGCGATGAATCCAATTACCTGCCACTCTCATAAAAGGAATTTCCGACAAAACAGCAATTAAAAAGGCAATCCCAATTCCTGTATAGGTGCCTCCTCTATCTTCTATAAAAAGACCAAAATAATTATTATTTGCAAGATTAGGTCCGAAAACAAGGAATGTAATAGCAAGGAAAATGAGAAACTTTTTATGAACAAGGATTTCTTTTACCCCCGAAAGAAGATTTTGGTTCCTAGAAGAATTTTCAGTGGGCATTTTTATAGCAAGAAAACTTGCTAATAATAACGAAACAAAAAAAGAATAAAATATTACTTTAGGATTCCATTCGGAAAGCCTTCCCATTACAAATACTGCGATTCCAAACCCAAGTGAACCGAATAATCGTATATTGCCATAATTCATTTTTACCTTACTTGTATACTTGATCGATAAACTATCTGATATTGGGATAATGGCACTTTGGAAAATAGCAACCGCGATTGCGATGATAAACAGCCACACATATCCATTAAAAAAGGTGTAGCCCAAGGCGAAAATTCCCGCAATGAAAGTTGTTATAGTAAGAATTTTTATGGGAGCATTCATTTTGTCTGAAACCATTCCCCATAGTGGCTGAAAAAATATCATGACAATTGGATTAATAGACATAATCGTACCAATTTGAACCCCGTTTAAATGTTCAACTTCACTTAAATATACACTTAGTAAAGGATATAAGCTTCCAACACCAAAAAAGGTTAATAAGTAAAAGCCTTGCATTGTCAAAATATTTCTTTTTATATGTTTATCCATTGAAGTATCTCCTTCTATTCTTTCAATTAAGCAAATAATATTGTAGCACTATTTGGAAGCCTTTCGATACACTAAATTTCATAAATAGGGTTAAAAAAAACCTCCAGCGTTTCTGGAGGCCCAATTATTAATTTTTATTTGAGATAAAATTTATTGTTAAACCTTTATCTATTTTTCTAGCAGTAAGTTTTAATGTTATTAGCGTGACACCCATTGATATAATCAAAGTAAACAAAACTGAGATGCTCATTAGTAATGTTTGATTTTCAGCTTTCCATTTAAGGAGAGATACGAGCAGTCCAAAGATTCCAGTCGGGCTTTCCCTTTGTTGAAATAAAACGATAGCATCGGTAGGTATAAGAACTAAAAAGGAAGGTAATGCAGCAATTAGTAAATAGCCAAATGAAAGAAACATTAGCAAAAATGATACCCCTGTTTCCAGCCTATTCTGCGGATTATTAGGATTATATTTTGCGCCGACCGAACCTATCCAAAGCCCTATCCCTGCAATGCCTAAAGACATGATTGCAATGACAGATATTCCAAATACGATTTGGATAGGACTCCAATTTAGTAGGATCCCTCCAACTATTTCTAATAGAGATAAAAACAATATAGGAATAAGCCAATTTATCCAAAATTTACCCAACGCTATAGTCCAGCCGGATAGTGGTAATATACGCAATAGATGAATGGAATATGCTTCTCGACCAATGGAGGAGGAAGCAAATCCACCTGTGAGAAATGTAAACATAAACAAGAAGATCCCTTGAGCCATTAACCAAGAAACATCTG